>JANQSG010000025.1 GCA_028284185.1 Kangiella sp. | reverse complement strand
ATCTGCAACATATATAATCTGTAACATGGTGATATAAAAAACACTAGACAACATTAATTGTTTGGCTGCTTTTATAGTTCGCTTCTTAAATAACCTAAGCGCATAGGACAGCATCACCATTCCTAATAAAAATACAAGTATCGCTCCTAGTATTGACAATTTTAAATCCCCTGTAAATCCGAATACTGGTATAATTGAAGCAATCACGGTCCATACACTATACATAATGATTTGGACGGCTGTTCCTTTGTCTGGCTTACCTGTTGGCAACATAAAGAATCCACCCTTTTCATAGTCTTTATGTAAAAACCAACCAATAGCCCAAAAGTGCGGGAATTGCCAAAAAAACTGAATCGCAAACAAAGTACCTGGCTCAATACCAAATTCGCCACGTGCTGCAACCCAACCCAACATAAAAGGAATTGCGCCTGGAAGTGCACCAACAAAAACTGCTAAAGGTGTCTTCGTTTTTAAAGGTGTATAAATACTTGTATACAAAAATATGGATATCGCTCCCCACATCGCTGTTTTAGGATTTATAACATAAAGTGTTATTAAGCCTAAAATTGTAAATGATGTTGCTATAATGAACGCCGTATTTACCGACATTCTACCAGCAGGTATTGGTCTGTTTTTGGTGCGATCCATCAAAGCATCTAAATCGCGTTCTATAATTTGGTTGTAAGCATTTGAAGCACCAACCATAAAATAACCACCTAAGGCTAAAAGCAATAAGGTAACCAAGTTAATAATCTCAGCACCAATAAGATATCCTGCTAAGGCAGAAAACACCACACTAATGGATAGACCCATTTTGGTGATTTCCTTAAAATCGGTGATTATAGAAACTTTTGACACTGAAGATTTTGTACTACTCAAACCGTTCATACTTTATCTTTTTCATAGCGAGTGCAAAGATAGTTTGAAAAAAGGTTTTGAGCAACGCAAACCAAAGTTTTATAACTGCTAAGAAAATCTAAAAATCGTTATACCAGTTAAATAAGTCCGTCCTAAGTCCGATGCTAAACCAAAGGGTATTAGATGCCATAGTTGAAGCAGTGACAGCATCTGGATTAAAATCCCTAAAAATTATATTAGCAAACAGCTTTAAGTTAGTTTCAGGATTGAGCAAATAACCGACTTGCTGTTCCCACATGAAGCTATTGGTTTTGTTGCCTTGCCCTATAGTGATACCTGTATCGCTTGGACGGTCGTTTTCGTTCGTGTAAATATCCCCTCCGTAAGCGAAACTGTCCTCTTCCGTGTTGAAATCGAAACCACGCTGGCCCATAATTAGTTTGGCATCGGCAAACCAACGTTTGTA
>JANQSG010000031.1 GCA_028284185.1 Kangiella sp. | reverse complement strand
CTAATGTTCGAAGTCGTGGTTACGCCATTGGTAATACTCACCGTAAACACAAAATTAGTCGTTCCCGCATTACCCTCTGCCAGCACTACATCGTTAATGGTAATGGTTGCAGATTGAACTTGCAGGCTTGCATTTGCGGTACCACTAGTCCCCATACCTGTATCTAGCGTCCCTGAAACATTGTTGTAAGTTCCCGTTGATGAGGAGGTAACGTCTGCGGTAATAGTGCATGATCCATTAGCAGGAATTGTCGCACCCGCATTTAAAGTGATTGATGTCCCACCATCTATGGCAACCAAAGTGGCACTTCCGCAAGTAGTTGAAGCGTTGGCTGGGGTTGCTAACACTAAATTAGCAGGGAAAGTATCAACAAAATTAGACTGTAGCGTTGCTACAAAATTATTGGTGTTGGTTAAGGTAATAGTTAATGTAGAAACATCATCAACATCTACTGTTGTGGGTGAAAAAGATTTTGTTGGCTGAGGAGTGACTACACTTAGAGTATTCGTATCTGTGGCGCAAGCGGTATCTAGATCAGTCTCCACTGCAGTACATGCTTGGCCCACAACAGGTGTAACTCCTCCGGCAGCAGTATTGCTTTCATTGTTGGTAAGATTTGGATCAGTAACGTCGGTAGGTAAAGTGACTGTTACTTTATTAGTAATTTTTGCAGGATAATCTGCAGCAATCGCGGTATGAGCAAAAAACCCAGACGTAATAAAAGCTCCCGCTAGCACAATGCGTAAGGCAAAATTCTTCATACTGATATTAACAGACCGCAGTCCCAGTTTAGCCACTTAAAATTACCTGAAATTATTTATCTGGTAACTGCCTTGTAATGAACTTATGATCCAACTATAAATCCAACTATACTGCAATTTGCTTAGCAACACTTTCATCAATAATTCATATTTGCATTATGATAATTCATATTTGCATTATATTTTAATTTAACTTAATTGCTATATCTTATTGATAAACTTAGCAAAACTGTTTCATATACAAAATTATATCAATTCCATAAATAGCTTAAGTTTCAATAAGTTAGCTTAATTAGACAAATTATTGTCCAGCAAACATTTTACAAAGTGTGTCGTATTTCACAAAAAGCTCCGACCAGTCCTTATAAATCAATAAGTTAGTTACGACTTAAAATTAACTCTATCTAACCAGAAATGCGTAACGCACTGAACAATAATTATACACTAGCAAAAACAAAATGAGAACTGGTTCACAACAAACCGATACAAACCGTTACAAAACTTGAACCGAAAAAAGTTAGCTGGAGTCCTTAAAAAGCTAATGAATTGGTCGGAGCGAGAGGATTTGAACCTCCGACCCCTTGCACCCCATGCAAGTGCGCTACCAAGCTGCGCCACGCTCCGACATTTAATTGAATAACAATAAGGCATTAAAAATGCGGTGCCAATGGTACCGCATCTTTAAAGATTTGCAATATAAAGATTGCTATTAAGCGACGAGAAGTTCCTTTATTTTTTCCAGCTCTTCAATCAGTTCATCGATTTGAGCTTTGGAAGGGCCTGAAGCCTCATTATTATTGCCTGATTCAGCATCGATCAGACACTGACGCGCACCGCCAATGGTATAGCCATGCTCATAAAGTAACGAACGAATTTGACGTACTACTAATACATCATCACGCTGATAATAGCGACGATTACCCCGCCTTACCGGATCGAGCTGTTCAAATTCTTGTTCCCAATAGCGCAATACGTGTGGCTTAACCGCGCACAAGTCACTGACCTCACCTATAGTGAAGTAGCGTTTGGCTGGAATCGGTGGTAATTCGTTATTATTGGTCGGTTCCAACATAATGGGTTACTTTGCCTCTTAATTTCTGCCCTGGTTTGAACGTCACCACGCGACGAGCGCTAATAGAAACTTCTTCACCAGTTTTCGGGTTACGGCCTGGACGCGATGCTTTATCGCGTAATTCAAAATTACCAAATCCTGATAACTTGACATTATAGCCATCTTCGAGTGCATCTCGGATCTCTTCAAAAAATGCTTCCACAATTTCCTTTGACTCACGCTTGTTAAGACCTAACTCTTCATACAAACGCTCAGCCATATCCGCTTTGGTTAATGCCATATAATAAGTCCTCTTTAACTGCCAATGAGCAATTATTTCAGCGATCTCAAAGGCTAGCTTCTCAAACTGGCAGCAAATCTGCTTTCCAGACCCTGGATCAGAGTATCCATAACAGCATTGATTTCTGAATCTTCCAAAGTTTTCTCTGGATGCTGCATAGTCATAGCCAAAGCCACACTTTTCTTGCCAGCCTCAAGATGTTCACCTTTGTATATATCAAAAATACGCACATCTGTCATTAAATCAGCACCATTTTTTACAATAAAATCAATCAATTCCCCGCCTTTTATCGAATCATCCACAACTAAAGCGATATCTCGGCGAATCGACGGAAACTTGGATAAAGGTGTAAATTCAGGCAATTGGCGCTCAGAAATAGCTTCTAAATCCAACTGAAAAACAAAAGATTCCTCTTCGAGGCCCAACTCTTGCTGTAATTTCGGATGAATTTTGCCCAGATACCCCACAGTTTTGTCATCTGCCTTAATCACAGCCGCTTGACCAGGATGCAAAATTTCCATTGTTGTTGGTTCAAACTGATAACTCATATTAGTCAATGACAACACAGACTCCAAATCCCCTTTAAGATCATAAAAATCCACTTTGTCAGCGCTAGCGTTCCACTGCTCAGCAGCTCGACTGCCAGCAATTAATCCTGCTATTGTCGGAATTTGCGCCAATGCTGCACCAGAATTATCGAAACGCAAACCCAATTCGAACAAACGTACTCGAGTCTGCTGGCGGTTCAGATTGAATTTAGCCGCCTGCACCAAACCTGCCAATAAGTTAGTTCGCATCACGCCTAACTCACTGGAAATCGGATTTAGTAATGGCAATGGCTCTTGATCTGGCTGTAATTTCTTTTGCAGCTCAGGCTCAACAAATGAATAAGTAATGGCTTCTTGATAACCACGATCAACTAAAACCTCACGCATCTGATTTTTCCAAACGCGATCTTCTGGTTGACGATACATGGTCATTTCAGCAACAGGCTTACGCATTGGTAAATTGTTATAACCATACACACGCACCAACTCTTCAATTAATGATTCTTCATTATCAATATCAAAACGGAACGAAGGAACGATCACATCCCAACCTTCTGCGTTTGCTGAAAGTTCTAAACCTAAACGGGTTAAGATATCTTCAACTTGCGCATCCTCAAATGCAAAACCGACTAGACGTTCAATCCGTGCACGACGTAAAACCAAACTGCGTTTTGTTGGTAAATATTCAGTATTAACCGCTTCAATAATTTCACCAGCTTCGCCACCAACGATCTCTAGCAGTAATTCTGTTGCACGCTCCATTGCGGTACCTTGCAATTCAAAATCAACGCCTCGCTCATAACGGTGTGAAGCATCGGTGTGCAGACCATACTGACGAGCACGGCCAGCAATCGCCACCTGATCAAAATAAGCAGATTCTAAAAAGACATCTTTGGTTGCTGCATTAATTCCTGAAAATTCACCGCCCATAACACCAGCAATGGCTAATGGCTTTTTATGATCGGCAATCATTAAGGTGTCATCGGAAAGCTTAACTTCCTGACCATCAAGCAAAGTTAGTTTTTCACCCTGTTTAGCCATACGCACATCAATACCACCATCGATATTATTCAAATCAAAAGCGTGCATTGGGTGACCAAGCTCCAATAAAACATAGTTGGTAATATCAACTACTGGATCAATGGAACGAATGCCTGAGCGTTCAATTTTTCTGACCATCCAGTCTGGAGTTTTTGCTGATGGATTAATGCCCTGAATCACTCGACCTAAATAGCGTGGACAAGCTTGTGGTGCTGATAATTCAATCGGTAAAACATCTGTAATAGTAGCTTCAATCGAATTTACACGAACTTCATTAACTTCAGCTTGCGTTAAAACACCAACTTCACGAGCGATACCACGGATACCTAAACAGTCACCGCGATTAGGCGTCAAGTCCACTTCAATTTCGGTGTCATTCAACTGCATAAACTCGACAAAATCCTGACCTAAAGGTGCGTCCACTGGCAACTCCATAATACCGTCATGATCTTCGCCTAAATTTAATTCTTTGCTAGAACATAACATACCAAATGAAGCGACACCACGAAGCTTAGCTTTCTTAATTTTAAAATCACCAGGAAGTATAGCGCCGATCATTGCAACAGCAACTTTAATGCCTTTTCGGGCATTTGGTGCACCACAAATAATTTGCAAATCTTCATCAGATCTGTCGCCAACATTTACCGTACAAACACGCAACTTATCAGCATCAGGATGTTGCTCTGCTTCTAAAATTTCTCCAACTACAATTCCCGAAAAGTTGTCACCTAAAAAATCAAATGCATCAACTTCCAAGCCAGCCATGGTTAATTTTTCTACTAATTCTTCCGTAGAAATATCCGGATTAACCCACTCTCTTAACCAGTTTTCACTAAATTTCATAGTTTATTTCCAATCATAAATTCGATACTTTGCCTTACATTTATGCACATATTAATAGCGTTATGTGCGACGAAAATGTGAGGCAAAATTATTTTCAGAAGCGGAGGTTACCTTATGGTAATCGAGCAAGCTGAAAATGATTTTAACAAAACAGTTTCTAGCTAAATAGCTATTAATTAAATTGACGCAAGAAATTGATGTCATTTTCAAAAAATAAGCGGAGATCATTCACGCCATAACGCAGCATAGTTAAACGCTCAACACCCATACCAAAAGCAAAACCAGTATATTTTTCACTATCAATGTTGACTGCTTTCAATACATTTGGATGCACCATGCCACAACCTAAAACTTCCAGCCAGCCCGTCTTCGAGCACACTCGGCAACCATCACCGCCACAACTGACACATTCAACATCCACCTCTGCTGATGGCTCAGTAAATGGGAAATAAGAGGGACGGAAACGTGTCTTTACATCTTTCTCAAAGAACTGTTTTAAGAACTCATCCAAAATACCTTTTAAGTCAATAAAAGTGGTGCTTTCATCCACTAATAAGCCTTCCACCTGATGGAACATTGGGGTATGTGTTAAGTCGGAATCACAACGATAAACACGACCTGGCGCGATAATTCTTAATGGTGGCTTTTGCTGTTCCATGACCCGAATTTGCACAGGTGAAGTATGAGTTCTCAATAATCTTTCCGAATCAATATAAAAAGTATCATGCATGGCGCGTGCCGGATGGTGATCCGGAATATTCAGAGCGGTAAAGTTATGGAAGTCGTCTTCAATTTCCGGGCCTTCTGACACTTCAAATCCCATTTGCGAAAAGTAGGATTCAATACGCTCTAAAGTGCGATTAACTGGGTGCACACCACCACGCGAAACATTACGTCCTGCTAAAGTCACGTCAATGGTTTCTTGTGCTAATTTGGCCGCAATTTGTGCATCTTTTAGTTCTTTTTGCTTAGCTTCAATAATTTTAAATACGGCTTGTTTGGCTTGGTTAACTTTCGCACCAAATTTAGGTTTCTCTTCTGCTGGCAGTTTTGCCATTTGTTGCATTTGTGCCGTAATTAAGCCTTTTTTGCCAACAAACTTTGCTTTTACCTGATCCAGTTCAGGTAGTTTTTCAATAGCACCAATTTCTTGCTCTGCTTGCTCAATAATTGCTTCTAAGCTGGTATCTTGATCGGCCATGATGTTTCTCAAATTTGTTTTATTAAATGATAATCTTTTATCAATACTTATCGATCTTTATCAATTTTCAAAAATAAAAAAGGAAGGACATTACTGCCCTTCCTTTTATAAGAACCTAAATTTCAGTATTAAAAAACTAAAACTAAATTAGGATTAAGCTTCCAGGGCAGATTTTGCTTGTTCTGCAAAAGCAGCAAACGCTACTTTATCAAACACTGCCAATTCAGCTAACATTTTACGGTCAACTTCAATGTTTGATTTTTTCAAACCATTGATGAATTTGCTGTAAGACAAACCGTTTACACGTGCTTCAGCGTTGATACGCGCAATCCATAAGGCACGGAATTGACGCTTGCGTTGACGACGGTCACGGTATGCATATTGACCTGCTTTAATTACTGCTTGTTTCGCTACACGATATACGCGTGAACGAGCACCGTAATAGCCTTTAGCTTGCTTTAATACTTTCTTGTGACGAGCGTGTGCGGTCACACCACGTTTTACTCTTGGCATCTCTTAAACCCTCACTATTAACCGTTAGGAAGCATACGATCGATTTGCTTGGTATCGGCAGCATCTACCAATTTACCGTGACGCAAATGACGCTTACGCTTAGTGGATTTCTTGGTCAAGATATGACGCAAGTGCGATTGTTTGTGCTTGTAACGGCCTGAAGCTGTTTTCTTGAAACGCTTCTGAGCACCGCTATCAGTTTTCATTTTTGGCATAGTTAAATACTCGCATTAGTTACCTGCTATGGCCATTGCTCTAATCTTTCATGATCATCAATCGTTAAAAGCCATAACTAGTTACAAAAACGGATGTTCCGGCTACAACCCCTTTCCATCCAACCTAAATTGAAAAAATAACTCAAAGAACTCTTTGCAAAGCCCTGTATCGCGTCATGAGCGAAGTGATTAGCAGGCAAATGGTGTGAAAAATCGCGATTTTACAAGTGTAAATGAGCTATTTTTCGTGCCATTTAACGCCCTAATCACGAGCGCAATAGCGAAAAAGTTACTTTTTCTTTTTGGGACCAATCATCATCGTCATCTGACGACCTTCCATTGACGGACGACTCTCAACAGTACCGTACTCTTCCAGGTCTTTTTCGACCCGCTTCAATAACTCCATTCCGAGCTCTTGATGCGCCATCTCACGACCACGGAAGCGAACTGTGATTTTCGCCTTGTCCCCGTCTTCCAGGAAACGTATCAGGTTGCGTAGTTTTACCTGATAATCCCCTATGTCCGTCCCTGGGCGAAACTTGATTTCTTTTACATGGGTTACTTTTTGTTTCTTTTTGGCTGCAGCTTTGGCTTTTTTCTGCTCAAAAAGATATTTACCAAAATCCATGACCTTACATACTGGTGGCTTTGCTTCTGGTGAAATTTCTACCAGATCCAGTCCAGCATCTTCTGCCGAACGCAAGGCTTCCTCTAAAGCCACAACGCCTACGTTTTCACCTTCGGCGTCAATCAATCGCACTTCACGTGCGGTAATATCATCATTTATGCGCTGTCTGTTTTTAAAACCGCCGCGCTTGTCATGTTTTCTAATGGTAGTTACCCTCTGTAATTAAATACTTAACCTTGCTTACGTCCGCTATTTATCCGCTACTTGCGGCCTTTGGCGGCCACTGCCTTCTCAAGCAGCTCTGCAAAGGCTTCTATGCTCATGCTGCCCAAGTCTTCACCCTCACGAGTTCTAACCGCAACATGACCATTTTCGACTTCTCGATCGCCAACGATCAAGAGATATGGCACACGTGCCAAAGTCTGACCGCGAATTTTAAAGCCGATCTTCTCATTTCTCAAGTCTAAATTGACCCTAAATCCTTTATTTTTCAAGGTTTCGGCGGTTTTTTCGCAAAATTCGGCCTGTTTGTCGGTAATATTCATTATTACCGCCTGAGTTGGCGCCAGCCAAGCCGGGAATTTACCTTCATATTCCTCGATTAAAATACCGATAAAACGCTCTAATGAGCCTAAAATGGCTCTATGTAGCATCACTGGGACTTCTTTTTCACCATTTTCCGCCACATACTCAGCGCCAAGACGCCCTGGCATGGAAAAATCCACCTGCATGGTACCGCACTGCCAATGACGGCCCAGACAGTCATTGAGAGTAAATTCAATTTTGGGGCCATAGAAAGCGCCCTCGCCTGGCTGATATTCAAATTCAATATTATTAGCTTTGAGTGCTTCTGCCAGCGCAGTTTCAGCTTTATCCCAAACTTGATCCGATCCTACACGCTGCTCTGGACGAGTCGATAATTTGACAATCACCTCAGTAAAACCAAAATCAGCATAAACCTCATACAACAATTCAATAAATTTGGACACTTCTTGTTGGATTTGAGATTCAGTACAGAATATATGGGCATCATCTTGCACAAAGTTTCTCAAGCGCATAATGCCGTGTAAAGCCCCCGATGGCTCGTTACGATGACAGGAACCAAACTCCGCCATACGTAGCGGCAAATCGCGATAAGACTTTAAACCCACATTAAAAATCTGCACATGGCATGGACAATTCATGGGCTTAATCGCATATTCACGATGCTCAGAGTGCAAGGTGAACATATCATCGCCGAATTTATCCCAGTGACCCGATTTTTCCCATAGAGTACGATCCACAATTTGCGGGGTTTTCACTTCTTCATAATCGTGATCTTTCAAACAATCACGGATATATTGCTCAAGAGTTTTATAAATGGTCCAGCCTTTATCGTGCCAAAAAATCATACCCGGCGCTTCTTCCTGGATATGAAACAATCCTTGTGCTTTACCGATCTTGCGATGATCGCGCTTTTCCGCTTCTTCCAGCCGGTGCAAATAATCCTTTAAATCTTTTTTGTTTGTCCAGGCCGTGCCGTAAATCCGCGATAGCATGGCATTATTGGAGTCACCGCGCCAATAAGCACCTGCTACTTTCATTAGTTTAAAGGCTTTTAATTTAGCAGTTGAAGGCACATGAGGACCGCGGCATAAATCAATAAAGTCACCCTGACGGTACAAAGACAGTTCTTCTCCAGCGGGAATATCTTCGATGATTTCTGCCTTGTACTCTTCGCCCATATCACGGAAGAACTTAATCGCTTCATCGCGATCCATTATTGAACGTTCAACCTTGATATTCTCTTTGACGATCCGTCCCATTTCCTTTTCAATGGCTTTTAAATCGTCTTCAGTAAAAGGATGCTCGGTAGCAAAATCATAATAAAAACCATCGTCAATTACTGGCCCAATAGTCACTTGCACATCTTTATATAGACGCTGAACCGCTTGCGCCAACAGATGGGCACTTGAATGGCGAATAACTTCCAAACCTTCTTCATCACGATCGGTAATAATGGCTAAACTTGAATCCTGGTCCATGACAAAATTGGTATCTACCAATTCACCATTGACTTTCCCCGCCAAAGCAGCTTTGGCTAAACCAGGGCTAATATTGTGTGCAACATCGTAAACCGATACCGCGCCATCAAACTCACGCTTGCTACCATCAGGTAATGTAATGACTGGCATTTTCTTTTCTCTCTGTTCTCAATAGCCCCTACCAACGGGCTACATAAAGTTTTGGTAATGATTGCCAAAGGTGCTGACTAAGAATGCCGCCCCTTCTTGAGCAATAGATAGTCGGATCATAAAACGGAATTGTCTTAATACTCAAGCTTTTATTGCATTTCGTCGGTATTTTTAGCCCTTTTAGGCCAAAAATCTGCTGGTTTACAGCTGCTTTTTGCTAAGATTAAAAAAAGATATAAATTTCCATAACCTATAGCTGAGGATAGTATGAATATAAACGCGGAGGAACTGCATGGCTTAGCGGTCACCATGACGGCAATCGAGGGCAAAGGTAGCTTGCTTGCGGATCTGATAGTTGAAGCGTCAAAAAAAGTAAACCAAATGAAAGGCTGCAAACTTTACCTGGTGCAACAATCACTCGAAGACCCTGATACTATTTTTGTCAATGAAGTCTGGACCAGTCGTGATCAACATCAGGCTTCACTAAATGATGATGGTGTCGGTGAAATTATCTCTAAAGCCAGACCATTAATTGCTAATATGGAATTTACGCCAACCGATCCAATTTCAGAAAGGTAAAAAACCAAAGATAGGTTGGCGTGAATTTATAAACTCCAACAAAAATGATACGCTAGGCTACTCTAATGAAATATGTATAAGATTGGGTTATGAACAAAAAAATAGCGGTAATTTTATCAGGATGTGGCTTTCAGGATGGCGCTGAAATTCATGAGTCAGTCATGACTTTATTGGCTTTGGATCAGCAAGGTGCTAATTATCAATGTTTTGCACCCGATGTAGAGCAGTTTAAAGTACAAAACCATTTAACCGGCGAACAGGTTTCAGAAAATCGTAATGTGTTAGTGGAATCAGCGCGTATTGCGCGTGGTGATATTAAATCCCTAGCAGAATTTAATGTGAATGATTTTGATGCTTTAGTAATGCCTGGTGGCTTTGGTGCTGCTTTGAACCTCTCCAGCTTTGCAGTGGACGGCCCAGCTTGTTCCATTAATCCTGAAGTGGAAAATACGGTTCGTGCTACGCATGATGCGAAAAAACCGATTGGTGCCTTATGTATTGCGCCAGTGATTTTGGCCAAGTTAATTCCTAATGTAAATCTCACCATTGGCGACGATGCTGGTGTCGCAGAAGCGCTTGAATCTTTAGGCGCAAGCCATTCCAATACTAGACACGGCGAAGTAGTGATTGATCCGGCTAATAAGGTGGTGACAACTCCTTGTTATATGCTGGATGCTAAGGTTTCGGACATTTATAAAGGTGCCGATGCGTTAGTCCGCGAAGTGCTGACTTTAGCTTAATAGTTTGCTACGAGTGCTGTTTTTCATGGTGCGTTAAATAAGGCGTATTTTTGAGGGCAGTCGCACAGCGACCTAAATATCGGGTGTCCTTTCTTTTATGAAATACATCCTTGTATTTCACCCTACGGGCTGGCTTCGCCATTCAAAATTGCTCCTGGCAATTTTGTGGTTCGTTTTCTTTGGACAAGCAAACGACCAAAGGAAGTCTCTTTAGAGAGAAAATGAACAAGAAAAACATAGCAAGCCCTCAGAAATAGTAATGCTTTAAAATTAACTCATGCATTTTTTCATAGAGGATTCCCGTCTATAGGGGAATAACATATCTAAGATTCACTTTCGGTTTGTTCCAAGCCAGTAAAGTAGCCCAAAAACTCTTTAGAGTTAAGATAACCGCGTAAGCCAATTAAGTATAAAGTTAACAGTAGTGAGCCTAAACACTTAAAGAAGCCCACCAGGGTAAACAGATCTGCCAACGAAGCCACAAAAAACAAGGCTACCAATAAAGCCAAAACATAGATAATGGCTCTAAGCATATTCCACAGCTTACGGCCTCTATACATAATGACCATTTGGCATAAAAACAAGCCACCAATCACTGCGGCGCTTAAATAAGCCAAGAAGTATTCTGCCTGCCAGTTCATATAAACCTGGAAGGCTAAAATTAACAAGCCAATCATAATGATGGAATTAATGGTTAATAGGGTTTTGGCGCTTTTAGGCATTTTGGTTCTCTATTATTGATTATGTCTATCTTCCAGTAATTCAATTTTATAGCCATCGGGATCTTCTACAAAGGCTAAAATCGTCGAGCCGTGTTTCATTGGCCCAGGTTCCCGGGTGATCTTGCCACCAGCGGCCCGAATCTTATCACAAGCGGCATAAACATCGTCCACTGCTATGGCTAAATGACCAAAACCATTGCCTAAATTGTACTCTTTAATATCCCAGTTATGAGTCAACTCAATCACAGTTGAGTTCTTTTCTTCCCCATAACCGACAAAGGCCAGCGTAAAGCGGCCTGACTCATAATCATGCTTGCGGATCAGCTTCATGCCTAAAACATCGACATAAAATTTAATGGATTTATCCAGATCACCAACCCGGATCATGGTGTGCAGTATTCGCATAGACTTACCTTAAAACAGTTACACTATTGATTGGACTTGCGTATAATAGCCTGCCAATTGCCATTTGAAAAACTGTTTACCTAGATTAGGGCTTAATAGAATCTAACGGCTAAGCAATCAAAATTAATACTATGCAAAGCATTACCATTACCCAACCTGACGATTGGCATATTCATTTACGCTCAGGCGCGGCTTTACAACACACAGTACAAGACGCTGCGCGGCAATTTGCTCGCGCCATTGTAATGCCTAATTTAGTGCCGCCAGTGACTACAGTTGAAATGGCGGAAGACTATTACAAATCGATTAAGCGCTACACCCCTTCTGGTGTTTCCCTTGAGCCATTGATGGTTCTGTATCTCACAGATAATACCAGCGTAAAAGATATCGAAGAGGCGGTAGCTTCAGACAAAGTCTACGCCTGTAAGCTTTACCCTGCTGGCGCTACCACCAATTCCGATTCAGGTTTAACCAATATCGAAAACGCCTATCCAGTGTTTGAAAAAATGGCAGAGCTGGGTTTGCCATTATTAGTACATGGTGAAGTAACTGATTCGCATATTGATATTTTTGATCGCGAAGCTGAATTTATTGAAACTATTTTAGAGCCTTTATTGGAAAAATTTCCGACTTTAAAGTTAGTGCTTGAACATATCACCACCAGACAGGCGGTAGAGTTTGTGAAAAGCCAAGCTGATAATGTAGCAGCAACCATTACCGCCCATCATTTGTTGCATAACCGTAACGATATGTTAGTCGGCGGTATTCGTCCGCATCTTTATTGCTTGCCGATTTTAAAACGCTCGGAACATCAAGTGGCTTTAATTGAGGCGGCAACTTCTGGCTCAAAAAAGTTTTTCCTCGGTACCGACAGCGCCCCTCATTCGCAGGATAAAAAAGAATCGGCTTGTGGTTGTGCTGGTGCTTATACCGCTTATGCCGCAATTGAACTGTATGCCGAAGCTTTCGATAAAGCCAATGCACTGGATAAACTGGAAACCTTTGCCAGTTTTAATGGCCCCGATTTTTACGGCTTACCGCGCAATGAGGGAACCATTACACTGGTGAAAAAACAGTGGAAAATGCCGCGACATTTAAATCTTGGCAACCAAACATTGATCCCGTTTCGAGCCGATGAAATGGTCGAATGGAAACTTCAAAACTAATTCTAAAGAGTGACTATATAAAGTCTAAGGATATCAAGTGGCAGCTTTTGAAATGAAAGATCGGTTTCGCGGTTTCTTCCCCGTTATCGTGGATGTTGAGACTGGCGGTTTTGAAGCAAAAACCGATGCTCTACTAGAAATTGCCGCCGTCACCACCCGTTTTGATAAACAAGGGCGGCTGGAAGTCGCCAATTCCTATCATTACCATGTAGAACCATTTGCTGGAGCCAATATTGAACAAAAAGCCTTAGATTTTACCGGTATTGATATTAAAAACCCGCTACGCGGCGCGGTGGATGAAAAATTTGCCTTACAAGAAATCTTTAAAAGCTTGCGTATTGAACAAAAAGCTTCAGGCTGCAATCGATGTGTATTAGTCGGACACAATGCTTGGTTTGATTTAAGTTTTTTAAATGCGGCAGTAGAACGTTCGAATATCAAGCGCAATCCTTTTCACCCTTTTACCAGTTTTGATACCGCTTCTTTATCTGCATTGGTATTGGGGCATACGGTACTGGCCCAAGCTTGTGAGTTGGCGCATATTGCTTTTAGCCAAAAAGATGCTCATTCGGCTTTGTATGATGCAAAGAAAACCGCCGAACTTTTCTGCTATCTGGTCAATAACACCAAAATAGCTTGATTAACCCTTAATTGGCCTTATCCAGTTCCTCACAGGCATGTTGCAACAATAAGAATTTAGCCAGCCGTTTGATCCGCAGTTTGTTGCTTTCAGCCAATTCTTGATAAGTTAAAATACCATTAGTAAACAAGTCTCGCAGTGCTTTACCCCTCCAGTTAGCAACCACTTTTCCAGTTTCGGCATCTATTACTGATAACTCAGGTTTATCCTTATCCAACCAGGCATTAATCGTTAGTAACATTTCTATACTCCTAACCTATTTTTAAATGAGAATAATTCTCATTTAAAAATAATGCAAGACTAATTTAAGTTTTTTTGAACGAAATCATGACATTGATCAAAAGACTGATTATGCTATGCGGAAATAATTAACCAAAAATTTTAGATTTAGCTATGCGTATCATTATTATCACTTCCCTAATTCTGTTATTTAGTATAACCCCCTCAATCGCAGAACCAGCAAATAAAAAAGCCACCAGCCCTGTTGCCATTGTATTGCACGGCGGTGCTGGCACTATTTTGAAAAAGAACATGACGCCGGAGCTGGAACAGCAATATAAGGATAAGCTGAAAGAAGCGCTAACTGCTGGTTATCAGGTGCTGATCAAGCAAGGTTCCAGCACTGACGCCATTAAAAAAACCATCAGCATTATGGAAAATTCACCTTTATTTAATGCGGGCAAAGGCGCGGTTTTTACCCATGATGGCAAGAACTCGCTGGATGCTTCTATTATGGTCGGTAAGGATCTATCTGCGGGCGCGGTTGCTGGTGTTGAAACCATTAAAAACCCCATCTTGTTAGCGGACAAAGTTAGAACTAATTCGGTGCATGTGATGATGGCTGGAAAAGGTGCTGAAAACTTTGCCAAAGCAAATGATATTGAGCAAGTTGATCCCCAATATTTTTATACTGAAAGACGTTGGAAATCCCTACAAAAAGCCTTAAAAAAGGACGCTGAACAAGCACAAATCCCTACGGATGAAGCCAATAATTTTAAATTTGGTACCGTTGGCGCAGTAGCTTTGGATCAAAATGGCGTCATCAGTGCTGGTACTTCAACCGGTGGTATGACCAATAAACGCTATGGCCGTGTTGGTGATTCGCCTATTATTGGCGCTGGCACCTATGCCAATCAGAATTGTGGGGTCTCGGCTACGGGGCATGGCGAGTACTTTATCCGCGCCGCAGTTACCCATGATATTTGTGCTTTAGTGGATTACAAATCATTATCTATCCAGGATGCGGCTGATCTAGTGATCCATGACAAACTTAAAAAAATGGGCGGTGATGGTGGTGTAATTGGACTTGATGCTGAAGGTAATATTATGATGAGTTTTAATACTAAGGGCATGTACCGAGCCAGCATTGATAGTCAAGGAAAAGTAACTATTAAAATTTATCAAGACTAATGTTCTTAGCAGAAAATAGCTTTATGAAATCAATTTGCCTGCCACTATGTTTTAGCTTATTAGTCTTAAGTGGCTGCTCTAACGATAACGAAAAGCAGCCGCAAACTGCTCCTAAACAACAAGCTCCTGCCGGGCAAGCTAATCCAGAACCAGTAGCGCCAGAGCAAACAACATCAGAGTCAGTAACGACCAACGCTAATGTGGCTAAAAGTTCTGTTGATAAGCTAGGCTCCAATCAAGTGATAGGTCTTTATCAATATTACGCTGATGCAGCGAGTTTTACCGATTGTGTAACTGGCAAAACATATCCGGTGGCACTCGAAGCAGATAATATTGCTTTGGAATCTGCATATTCGTCCCTGGTCGAGCAAGAGGGACAAAGACTGTTAGTGGAACTAGAAGCCGAATATGCCGAGCGCCCGGCAATGGAAGGCGATGATAAAGAGCATTTGATTCCATTAAAGTTTATCAAGATCATTCACAAAAACAGCTGCAACTAGAGAATTAAGTTAATGAAAGTCTATGGCGATATTATTTCCGGCAACTGCTATAAAGTAGCATTGACTTGTGCTCTGCTTGGTATTGAGCACGAGTGGATCAAGATGGATTTACTCAAAGGTGAAGCCAGAACTGAAGCATTTTTGGCAAAAAATCCCAATGGTAAAACTCCAACTTTGGAGTTGGATGATGGACGCACCTTATGGGAATCCAATGCCATTATTAACTATTTAGCCGATGGTTCAAAGCTGATGCCAATCGATGCTTGGCAAAAAGCCAAAATTCAGCAATGGCAATTCTTTGAACAATACAGCCATGAGCCTTATATTGCAGTCGCACGCTTTATCAATAAATATCTCGGTTTGCCCCAAGATCGAAAAGCTGAGTATGAATCTAAACAGGAAGGTGGTCATAAAGCATTAAAGGTTATGGAGCAACAACTCAAGCAAACACCATTCTTAGTTAGCGATCAATTCACCACCGCCGATATTAGTCTTTATGCCTACACTCACGTAGCCCATGAAGGCGGATTTGACTTATCCGATTATCCTGCTATAAATGAATGGATAAAAAGAATAAAACAACAAAACCAATATATTGAGATGAAATAATGAAAAAAAGCGTTATATTTGTAATATTACTATTGTTTGGGTTTACATCTTTTTCTCTAAAAGCAGATAACAAAACATCATGCAATAAAGAATTATCCGTATTAGAAGAAAAGCTTGTCCAACACTATAAGCAAGATAACTTTGCTGCTTTTCAAGATGTAATTTCATGTATAAAACCATTCAACCTACCCGATAAAAAGCATTTAAGGTTATTTATACTGTACGTGGTAGATGAAAAATTTGATTATTCCACACAAATTATCAATTTAATCAACAATATCAATAACATATTACCTACTGGAGATACCTATCTGCATATAGTAACAGAAAGTGAAAGCCTGGAATTAGTCAAAGTATTAATTGACAAAGGGGCCGATCCTGATAATTACTGCGATTGGAAATTAAAGCCTCTTGATGTTGCCGTTGATCAAGGCAATCTTGAGCTATTCAAGTATTTATTAAAAAAGACCGATATGGATAAGCGAGTAAGGCCTGATCAACCTTACGTTGAATCTCTTTTGTTAAATATTCTGGATACCGAAAAAAATCAAAAAGAAATGCTCGAACACTTTCTTGCAAACCATCATTTAGACCCAGAATATTTGAACAAGCTGAAACTTAAAAGCCAACAAAAAGGCTAAATTAAAACTCAAATAATAAACTGGTCATAAAACTCTAACGATCACAGAACAAGGTTTATTCTAAACCTTGTTCCTGCTTGATAGCCAACTTATTCACTATCTACATCAGCTTATACTTATCAGTTATCTAGCGCCTGAAGGCTGTTTTGGTTTATCTGCTATTAATGCTTGGGTGAAACAAATACAATAACAAGATAAATATATAGGAATGGATGAATTATGAATAAAGTTGTTTTAGGATTAACTATCGCAATCGCTTTGCTTAGCCTTGCTGCTGGAGCAGCCAAAGTAATGCAAGCCCCGCAAGAAGTAGAGTTTTTAACTAGTCAAGGCTTAAGCCTAAACTTGATAATCATTTTCGGGATTATTCAAATTCTTGGTGGCATCTTATTATTAGTCCCAAAAACTAAATTGATTGGATCTATAATTTGTTTAATTGCTTTTGCAATTTCAGCGGTATTGGTTTTTAACTCAGGCAATTTAACCTTTGCATTAGTTTCAACAATCCCAGTCGCAATTTTAGTCTTTATTATTTATCAAATTATACCCACAAAAAAAGCCACAAGTTAATGCAGCCTTTATAGATTCCCGCCTTCGCGGGAATGACAACTTTTAATGGTGATAGATTGTTTCGAGTACAAGGCAGAAGTTGTTGGGGGAGCGCAGGTTACCAATTAGGTAATCGAGCACCAGGCAACAACTTCTAACACAGTAATCGGACAATCTAGCCCATTAAATTATAGGTTATCAGCTTCTTCAGATAAATATTTCGCCACACCATCTGGAGACGCATCCATACCTTTATCGCCTTGATTCCAGCCTGCTGGGCAAACTTCACCGTGCTCTTCGTGGAATTGAAGCGCATCAACCATACGAATCATTTCGTCCACGTTACGACCTAATGGCAAGTCATTAACTACCTGATGACGTACCACGCCCTCTTTGTCAATTAAAAATGAACCACGGAAGGCAACACCTTCTGCTGGGTGCTCAACATCATACGCCTGGCAGATTTCGTGCTTCATGTCAGCAACTAATGTGTAACCTACTTGACCAATACCACCGTTGTTGATGTCAGTATTTCTCCAAGCATTGTGCGAGAAGTGTGAATCGATAGATACGCCGATAACTTCAACACCACGCTTTGTGAATTCACCTAAGCGCTTATCAAAAGCGATTAACTCAGAAGGACATACGAAAGTGAAATCTAGTGGATAAAAGAAAACTACCGCTGGTTTGCCTTTAGTGGCTTCCGCAAAGTTATAGTTATCAACGATTTCGCCACTACCTAGTACGGCTGGAGCTGTGAAGTCTGGTGCTTTACGGCTTACTAATACGCCCATAATAATCCTCCAATGGATTGTTTTTGCATTAAGTTTAAAATAGGGATTTAAATTTTGAGGAGGAATTATAACGCTCTGGCCATGGAAAATCTTTTACTTTTTTAAGATCTTTAGGCTTGACTATAACGCTTATAGATTTTGTCTATGATAGCTTTATAAGCACTGGTAAAAATCAATATACAATGCTATTGACAATCATTCTCATTTGTTTATAATTCGCATTATCAAATGTTAAATCATATTTTTAATCTAACCCTATGTACGTTTGTTTGTGTAAAGCTATAACCGATACTCAGATCCGCCAGGCAGTAGAAACTGGCTGTAAAACCATGCGTTGTTTAAATAAAGAGTTAGGGGTAGCGACTCAGTGTGGCAAATGCGCTAAAGATGCTCGTCAGATCTTAAAAGCCCACAAACAAGAACAGGCTGCGTTTAATTTCGACTTAGCCATTCCAGCTTAAATTAACTCAGTGACATTAAAAATCCCTGCCCTTTGGGATTTATTCTCAATCAAGAACGATTCTAATTATCATTAAATATCAATAACTTAGCAGCTAAGTCTGTTGCTATTCCCTCTTGCTGGCGTTAGAATCGAGTATTAGCATTCATTCTGAACAACTCACATGAAAAGGACCTAAAATGAAAGGCGATCCCAAGGTTATTGAATTTCTAAATAAAGTATTGGCCAATGAGCTAATTGCTATTAACCAGTATTTTTTACATGCACGTATGTATAAGGATTGGGGGTTAAAGGAGCTTGCCGATCACGAATATGAAGAATCCATTGATGAGATGAAGCATGCTGATGTTTTAGTAGAGCGTATTTTGTTTTTGGAAGGCCTGCCTAATATGCAGGACCTGGGCAAACTGCGTATTGGCGAAAACACTAAAGAAATGCTGGAATGCGATTTGGCGCTGGAATTAGACGCCATCCCTGACTTACGCACAGGTATCGCTTATTGTGAAAGTGCTCGCGATTTTATTAGTCGCGATATATTGCAGGATATTCTTGAAAGTGAAGAAGAGCATGTGGACTGGCTGGAAACTCAGTTAGGCCTGATTGACAAAATTGGTATCCAAAATTATCTGGCTGAAAAAATGCACGACGATGGAAACTAGGAACTATTAATACAAAAAAGGGGGGCTTTAAGCCTCCTTTTTTATCTCTGAAAATTGCTGCTTTACACCATCATATTGTCGTCCTAGATAAACCGCTAAAGCACCCCATCCTGCAGCAACTGCTGCACCAACAACTGATATAGCAGCAAGCCCTAATCCAAAACCCTCACTCAACAAAGCAAATATCGAGCCACTAACCGCATCCCCGCCTCGATAAACCACAATATCAATCACTGGCTTGGCCTTAAATCGCTCATCTTTGGAAACGTCAGTAAATAACATTTCACGTGCGGGGCGTGTTACCGCATAGTTTCCCGCCCTCCTGGTTACCTGCAGCGCAAGCAAGACTACTATGATAGGCGCGAAAGCTAATACCAACATTCCTGCCATTATAATAAAAGGCACCAGAGCTAAAGTTGCCGCCATGCCAAGTTTGGTAGTCAATCTCCCAGTCACAAAAAAGGCCAAAATAAATGTTAATGTATTGGTTATCCAATCAATACCACCAAGAATTTGTGCCCTATCCGCTCTGGAATAATCCGCTAATAAATTCTTTTGCTCAAAATAAACAAAAGAGCCAATAAAAACATAAAGCAATATAAAGGCACTAATAACCAATAAGGTTTTATTGCTAACAACTGCCTTAAATCCAGTCCACCATTGGGCTTTAAGTTTGGCCTGCGACAAATCAGCCTGCAGCTCTTCATTATGCAGATCCTTTGCTTTTAGGTGATACATATAAAACACCAAAGGAACCACACCAATTAAACCCAGTGCAGCCAATAGCATTAAAGTATCCAGACCTAATTTTTCGGCAAACAGAGTCGGGATCATAGGTCCAAAAATGGCACCAGCACTGGCTCCTGCAGCTACTACTGAGAAAATTCGCTTGGATTGTTCTTTGCTAAAAGTATCCGCCATAAAACTCCAAAACACTGATACATGGAACAAGCTAAAAGCGCTCACCCAAATATAAAAACTTTTCTCAACAAAGGTTGGATCAGAAAATAATGGAGTTAAAAAATAAAAAGCCAGAAAACTAAAAGCAAAAGCACTGTAAACCAATGGCACCACATTTTTAAATTTTATCCTGGAAATAATAAAGCCATAGAGTGAAACAATAGCTGCGCTAATAAAAAACTGTAGATTCCATAAAAAGCTCACTTCAGAATCACTCCAATCACTCGCCATCGCATCACGCACAGGGCGCAAAATAAAATAAGATGCCATTAAGATAAAAATAATCACAAATGACACCAGAGTAGCTTTCAGTTCATTGGGGTGAACCTTGATGCTTTTGTCCAGTACCTGTTTAAGGCGGTTTAGAAGTTGAGCCATATAATTTTTGATAATTGACAATAGCTTCATACTATAGCCATATCAGTCAATTGCCTAGAGGACGCAACACTTGGTTACAGTTTGACATTTGCTGATAACGATAGCTCTTGTTAGGGTTGGTTGGATATCTTTATCCGGGTTTAATTTTTTTAATGGAGTGGGCTATGCCAAATCGTCGTCAGTTTATTAAAAACTCCTTGATTGCCAGCGCTGGCTTAGCAACCGCCTGTCAAGCAACCAGCGTCATACCAAAAACCAATAAGTCTTTAAATATCCTGTTTATGGGTGGTACCGGATTTTTAGGCCCGCATACGGTAAAAGCAGCGATTGATGCGGGCCATAAGGTCACATTGTTTAATCGTGGCAAAACCAAGCCAACCTTATATCCAGAACTATTAGCTTCCCTGCCTTTAATTAAAGGTGATCGTAAGACTGACGATATTAAGCAGTTAAAAGACACCAAATGGGATCTGGTGATCGATACTTCGAGTTATTATCCTCGCGTAGTCAATATGCTGCTCGATCAAGTGGGTGAAAACATTGGCCAATATATTTTAATTTCTACCATCTCGGTGTATGGCGACTGGACACAGAAAAACATGGATGAAACCGCGCCTGTTGGCAGCATAGATGATCCAACTACGGAAAAAGTCACAGGACAAACTTATGGCCCTCTAAAAGCGCTTTGCGAGAAAGCGGCACTGGATCGTTTGGGCGATAAAGCAACCATTATTCGTCCTGGACTAATTGTCGGCCCTGGTGATAAAACTGATCGTTTTACCTACTGGCCGGTGCGTATCGCAAAAGGCGGCGACGTACTTTGTCCCAGCGAAGGTAAAGACTTTATTCAAATTATTGATGTGCGTGATCTGGCGGAATGGACGGTACATTGTGGTAATAAAAAGATCACTGGGATTTTTAATGCGCAAACCGATGGCAATGATATCACCATTGGCGAGTTGCTGATCAGCTGTAAAATGACGCTTAATCCCAAAACCAATCTAGTTTGGGTGCCTACCGAGTTTCTAGAAAAACACTCTGTGCAACCCTGGGCGGAAATGCCGGCCTGGTTTCCACCGAAAGGCGATTTTGCTGGCGCAGGCACCATGAGTTCAGAGAAGGCTTACGCCAATGGCTTAAAACAAAGGCCTTTAAAAAACATTATCAAAGATACTTACAGCTGGTTTGTGACCCTGCCACAAGAACGTCAAGAAAAATTACGTGCTGGTATAAAACCTGATAAAGAAGCTAAAGTCTTGGCAGCGTGGAAAGAAGTTAACTTATAAATCCTGCTAAATAAAATATTTCCGTCATTCAGCATGGACTTTTCCTTTGGTCGCCCGAGAAGGCAGGAATGAAGAATCAAAAAATAACAATTATTTTTTGATTCTATCAGGAAAATCGGTGAAAACCCCATCAACTTTCCAGTGCTTTAATTTTACAAAATCCTTTTCCTGATTAACGGTGTAAACATAGGTTTTTAAGCTTAGAGATTGAGCTTCTAGCAAATGTTTTTGCTTAACACTTTTTATACAAGGATGAAAGGAATAAGCGCCTATATCGCCAGCAAATTTTAACGCTTTTTTGTAGCGTTTATCTGCCAAAACACCAATCTTAATATCGGGATTAATCTTCCTGGCTTGCTTTAATTCTTTATAATGAAAAGAGGAAATAATAAATTGTTCAAATAGAATTTCATTATCGTTTGATAACAAATAATCCAGCACAGGTTTTGCAGTTTTCTTACTTTTCAGCTCTATATTAATAATAAAATCACTTGATGCCTGCTTGGCTACCAATTCACAAACTTCCGGCAGCGTTGGAATAAGTTGCGCTGCCCCAGCGTCCAGTTTTCTTAAAGTCTTAAAGCTAGTATTTTTAAGTTTTCCCTGACCATTAGTGCATCGACTAAGCCTTTTATCATGAAATACCACCAACCGATCCCAGCAAAACCGTACATCAAACTCGATCCCATCTACATCTAAATCAATTGCTGTTTGAAAAGATTTTAAGGTATTTTCTGGCGCTAAACCTGCAGCACCACGATGGCCGAAGATTAACATACAAGACCTTAGTCCTGACTACTATTCATTATTTTTACCACAAATCGATCTCCAGCATCATGAACATTAAGCAATAAATCAAATCGTTCAGTTAAACCTTTTACAATAGAAATTCCCAGACCAAAACTTTCACTAAGTTCAGATTTTTTACGGCTATCATTTTCAATACAAACACCTTCTGAATCAACTTTTATATCGATATTCGAAGGAGCTGAGCAATGATTCATGGCATTTTGCAGCAAGTTATTTAAAATAACCTCGACAACTTCTACTGGTACCTTAAAGCTTAAATCAGCGTGATGTTGTACCTTTAACTCTATTCCCGAACTGCTGGCAGCCTTTGCATGTCTTAAAATCAACCTATCAATACAAGCCTTAACATCGGTTTCGCCGTTATAAGCTTCGGAACTACTGAGCCATAAAAACGATAAAACGATTTGTTGTAATTGTGTGCTGGCATTTTGCAAGCGTTGGAGACTTTTTGAATTCGCTGATACCTTATCATCAGCTCGAATCATTTCAATTGAGTTGTGTATCACCTGCAATGGCGTTCTTAGCTCATGACTCACTCCTTTGTTAAAAAGAAAGTTCTGTTCTAACAATCGCTGTTTCTCATCTAAGTTATGGATCAATTGCTCAGCAACCACTTTCACATCGAGATATTCTATATCTTGAACCTCTAATAATGATACTTTGGGGTCTTCTACTTGTTTTAATAAAGTTTGAAACGGTTTTAATATTTGTTTGCTCAACTGCTTCGCCAATAGCCAATAAAGTAGCGCCAAAAATAAACAAGCCTGCAAAAAAATACCAATGATTTCTCGTAGGGCTTGACTGATAAGCACATGGTCTGATGCATCTAACACTAACCATCCCCTACTTCCCTGTAAGTTTACTTTAAGTGCATGGTAGTTTTTACCACCATCGAAATATTCAACTCTAATTGTCTCATCGTCTTTCGAATATTGCGCTAATGGCCTCGGAGCAGCCTTTTCTGAATAGTACTGAATAGCGTCAGATAAATTATTTTGCATTTTATAATCTTGTTCTGCTCGCAAAAGCATTCGTTCTAAAAAAATATCTTCGATGGAGTATAAAATCATGATCGAAGTAGCTACCGTAACCAGAAATACCAAAGCACCCAATAAAATATAACTGCGAAAAATACCCTGACTGAGAGTTTTCGCTTTAAACCAACTAATTAGTCGCTTCAATTGAATATCCTCGCCCTTTTGTAGTTTTTATTTGACATCCCGTATCCAAATCCTTGATGGCTTGACGCAGTTTATAAATTTGTGCTCGTAGTGGTTCGCTCTGGGGAATTTGCTCTCCCCAAAGCAATCTGGATAAATCATTATTCGATACAATAGCAGGTGCCTGTTCAATCAACTTTCTTAATAATAAGTGCAAATTCCGCTGCAATTTTACCGGTCTAGTGTGACAAAAAATTTCATCGGTTTTTAAATTGAGTTTTAGCCCCCCTGCTTGAATCTCCTGCTGCAAATTCAGATTGTTTCGCGCCAACAAGGAGTAAACTCGGGCTCTGAGCTCTTTAAATGAAAACGGCTTGGTTAAATAATCCCAAGCACCTGCTTCAAAACCCGACAGCTTATCATCCAACTCAGTTTGCGCCGTTATCATCAAAACAGGCACTGGAGCCAGTTGGTTTTGTGTAAGGCTTTTACACACTTCTATTCCATTCAGTCCAGGTAGATTGATATCCAGCAAAATCAGATCGTAATTATTAGTTTCCATTAGGCTTAAAGCTGTATCTCCACGATAAGCAAAGTCCGTTTGAAAACCGTCGGCCTCTAAAAATTCAGCGAGGCCTTCGGCCAGATCTACGGTATCTTCTACAATTAAAATTGTTTGTTGTTTATTGTTTATTGTTGCCCATAATATTGATAAACCTTTGGCGTTAACCAGCGATCCATTTTTCTCCAACCATCCTCTAGTTGAATCATACCAACCACAACGATATTGTTTTTAGGATCGCCCCAAAAGAAGGTGCCGCCTTTACCTGCCCAAAAGAAACTACCTTGAGGTCTTACATCCTGTTCTCCTACCTTTACTCCAATACCATAGCCAAAACCACTGTTGATATAAAGCCGGGGTAACAACCAAGTATCCATGCCTTTGGTGTGTTCAGATAACATCATCTCTACATACTTAGCACCAATAATTCTTTTATTCTGATACTGACCTTTATGCAAAAGCAATTGCACAAATTTTGCATAATCCGTTGCAGTTGAAACCAAACCGCCACCACCAGAGTGCAAATTAGGCGCTTCAAGATAATCGCTTTTTCCCGCAAGTTCACTTAAATCTACTTCTTGATCTTCATATTCGTACATATCGACCAAACGCGGTGCCATTGACTGACTCACGATAAAAGAAGTTTCAGTCATGCCCAAAGGCTTAAAAACATGTTGCTGCAAATAAACTTCCAATCTTTGCCCGGTAACCTTTTCAATAATAGCGCCCTGTAGATCACTGGCAATACTGTAACGCCATTGCGCACCTGGCTTATGCTTTAATTCAATTCCCGAAACATCACTGATCATCTCATCGGTAGTGTTATCACGGTCATTGGGGGCAAGCACTAGATAAAGAAAGTCATTCCAGCTAGTAAAGCCACCAAAATATCCCAGACCTGCAGTATGCGACAGTAATTGATGCACAGTGATAGTGACTTCTTCGTCTGCAAACTCGAAAGGTTCTAATGCGGGCAGATATTCCCGAATATCCGCATCTAAGTGTACTTTACCCGCCTCTACCAATTGCAATAAGGCCAGGGCAACTATCGGCTTAGTCATGGAATAAATACGAAAAATATGATCTTTTTGGATAGCGCTTTTCTTTTCCAGATTATTAAAGCCAATCGCAGAAAAGTGTACCACCTCATCATTTTTCAACACTAGAGTCACCATGCCTGGAAATTGATTTTGGCTTAGATAAGACTCTATATCTTTGGCTAGCATCTCTTCAGCGCTAGCTGCCGATACCAGTAAAGAGCTGGTAATAAGAAAGGTTACAACTGTTTTTTTAAACATGATTTTACATCCTAAATTATCGAAAAACTTAGAATACAAAAGGCCATGTAACCGGAATGTAACCTATTTAAAATATAGCTGATTTCAAAAACAAAAAAGCCAGTGAGACACTGGCTTTATAGAAAGAACAAATGAAGCGATGCTTAAACTTGACCTGGTTTACCGTAAGATTCATCCAATACTTGTTGCAATTCACCCGCCTGGTACATTTCCAAAATAATGTCGCAGCCACCTTGCAACTCACCATCAATCCATAGTTGTGGAAAAGTTGGCCAGTTAGCATATTTGGGTAATTCCGCGCGGATATCAGGGTTTTGTAAAATGTCCACATAAGCAAATTCATGCCCACATTGCATGATTGCTTGCACCGCTTGTGCTGAAAAACCACACATGGGTAACTTCGGCGAGCCTTTCATATATAAAACTACTTTGTTATCAGAAATTTGTTGCTTGATTTGCTCAACCGTTTCATTAATTGGGGTATTTTCGCTCATGGTTTCCTCAACAGGCTTAATAAAAATAACAAGCTATTAATGGGCGCTATTATACGGATTTCAAGGCGAAGTGGCAGTGCTAACCATTAAAAACTGCGCTTAAAAATTAATCGGGATTGATTAAGCCTTAATTCTCACTAGGCAAGGCTCACCAAGCTGGTTACAATAGTTCCAAATGATAATTAATCTCACTCCAAGTAAAAACTTTCTTCATGAACCAGTCAAGTATCCTCAGCCTTGAGAATATTGAATGTCGCCATGCACAACAAGTGGTGGTCAAAGAGGTTAGCTTTGAACTCAAGGCTGGTGAAAATGCTTGTTTATTAGGCCCTAGCGGTTGCGGTAAGACTACTTTACTGCGAGCTATTGCAGGCTTGGAGCCGATTTATAATGGTCAGATCCATATTCATGGTCAGCTTTGTTCCAGCACCAACAAAATCGTGCCGCCTGAAAAACGCCATTTGGGTCTGGTGTTTCAGGATCATGCACTCTTTCCGCACTTGTCCATTGCCGACAATGTAGCCTTTGGCCTGAGGAAGCTCTCGCGCAAGGAAAAAAATAAGCGCCTTGAAGAATGTTTGGAATTGGTAGGGTTAGCAGGTTTAGGCGAGCGCTTTCCACATCAAATTTCCGGCGGCCAGCAGCAAAGAGTGGCCCTGGCCAGAACCATAGCGCCGAAACCTCAACTGATCTTACTGGATGAAGCCTTTTCCAGCTTGGACACTCACCTGCGACGCTCCTTAGCACGCGAGCTTAAAGAACTATTACAGGCGCAAGGCATAGCCTCTTTGCTGGTGACCCACGATCAGCAAGAAGCCTTTGCCATGGCTGACTATATCGGAGTTATGCATCGTGGCGTCCTATTGCAATGGGATACCCCTTATAATCTGTATCATCAACCCGCCGATCCGCAAATTGCCAGCTTTATTGGTGATGGGCATTTTATCAGCGGCACCATTCAGCGCCCTCAAAACCCGGAACAGTCCCCTAACGTCAGTACCGTTTTGGGCGATTTTCCCATTGCTAACGGCAATACTTATCTGGTGGATCAGTTTCAGGATCAGGAGCCGGTACTGGTTTTGATGCGGCCTGATGATATTACCCCCAATCCAAGCTCCTCTTTGCGCGCCAGAGTGACGCATAAGGTGTTTCGAGGGGCAATCATCGAATATGAGCTGGAACTCGCTAATAAGGAGTCCCTGAAAGCTTTATTCGCCAGTCATCATGATTACCCTTTATCTCAAGATATTGGGTTGGATCTGGATGTAAAGCACCTGATCGTGTATCCAAACAAGATTAATTTGTAAAATATTTTGACGCAGAAAAAAAATTTTTTCTGCTTGACTTTACGCTAGCTCAAGTAGCTCAAGGCTTTGCGACTTATCCCCAATTTGCCCACAAATTATCTACAATAAATTCGCTTAATTATCCTCTTGCCAACACCGTAAAAACGCACTATCTTGTACCTATCTGCGAATAGAACACTATATATTGACAATAAAGAGTCTGCGCTAACTCTTTGATTTATGGTGAACGCGCGGTTTTTTGGTTGTTTTTTGTACTTTTTATCCATGATTCTTAAATCAAGCATACAAAAAATAACCCGACAATTGATATTGAACACAACTAAATGACGACTAAAAGTGAGGTTTGTGGAGGAATATGGAAACCGAAGCCAGCAAAATAGCTGACAACAAAAGCATGAAACAAACAGCTGCAGCAACAACATCAGAAGATACTAATCACCCGGAAATTCAAGCGACTAAACCCGGGGAAATTCGCGTGATCCGTCGTAATGGCAAAGTAACGCCCTATGACGACTCAAAAATTGAAGTGGCCATGACCAAAGCCTTTTTGGCGGTTGAAGGTGGTGCTGCGGCAGCTTCCAGTCGTGTACATGAAACGGTTAAACAGTTAACCCAGATGATCAGCGAAGCCTTTAAACGTCGTATGCCTGCTGGCGGTATTATCCACATTGAGGATATTCAAGATCAGGTGGAATTAGCCTTAATGCGTAATGGCGAGCAAAAAATTGCCCGCGCTTACGTGTTATACCGTGAAGAAAGAGCCAAAGAGCGCGCCGAACGTGATAGTGCTAAACTGGATGCCATTGTTGGTGATCACCAATATACGGTAACCGTAGAAGATGGCTCGCAACGCCCTTTGGATGTGCAACGTTTGCACACAGTAGTGCTGGAAGCCTGTAAGGATCTGGATGACGTTGATCCCGATGCCATTATCAAGGAAACTATGCGCAATTTGTATGATGGTGTAGCCATTAAAGACGTTTATCAAGCAATGGTCATGACGGCGCGTACCATGATCGAAAATGAGCCGAACTATACCTATGTTACCGCTCGTTTGCTAATGGATTCTATCCGTACCGAAGCTTTGCAAGCTTTAGGAGTTGCCAAACGCGCCACTCAGGCGGAAATGGCCACCATTTATCCGCAAGCCTTTAAAACCTATTTGCAAGTAGGCGTGGATAATGAACTACTAAGTCCTGAGTTATTAACCTTTGATTTGGAGCGTCTGGCTGCTGCTATCAAGCCTGAGCGCGATATGCAGTTTACCTATCTTGGCCTCCAAACCTTATATGATCGCTACTTTATCCATAAAGATGAAACCCGTATCGAATTGCCACAAGTATTCTGGATGCGTGTCTGTATGGGGCTTGCGGTCAACGAAGATGATCGTGAAGCACGAGCTATTGAGTTCTACGATAATTTATCGAGCTTCCACTATATGAGCTCAACCCCGACGCTATTTAACTCAGGCACTTTACGCCCGCAGCTTTCAAGCTGCTATTTGACCAATGTGCCTGACGATCTGGACGGGATTTATAGCGCCATTAAAGACAATGCCCTATTATCTAAATTTGCTGGTGGCTTGGGTAACGATTGGACACCAGTACGTAGTTTAGGCGCTTATATCAAAGGCACTAACGGTAAATCTCAAGGCGTGGTACCTTTCTTAAAAGTAGCTAATGATACTGCCGTTGCAGTCAATCAAGGCGGTAAACGTAAAGGTGCGGTTTGTGCCTATCTGGAAACCTGGCATAGCGATATTGAAGAGTTTTTGGAGCTACGTAAAAATACTGGTGATGATCGTCGTCGTACTCACGATATGAATTCTGCCAACTGGGTGCCGGATCTATTTTTAAAACGTGTTTCACAAGATGGTGAATGGACTTTATTCAGTCCACACGAGGTGCCGGATCTGCACGATCTATACGGTAAAGACTTCGAAGAACGTTACGAGTATTACGAAGAGATGGCCAAATACGGTAAAATGAAAACCGCTAAAACCATCCAGGCTAAAGACTTGTGGCGCAAAATGCTTTCCATGCTGTTCGAAACTGGTCACCCCTGGATCACTTTCAAAGATCCTTGTAACGTGCGCTCGCCGCAACAGCATGTTGGTGTAGTTCACAGCTCCAACTTGTGTACTGAAATTACCCTGAACACCAAAGCACGCGAAGAAATTGCGGTCTGTAATCTAGGTTCCGTGAATCTTCCCAAGCATATGAAAGATGGCAAGTTGGATTTAGAGCAACTTGAACAAACCATTACCACTTCTGTGCGTATGTTGGATAACGTGATCGATATTAATTTCTATCCGGTAGAAACCGCTCGTGCCTCTAATATGCGCCACCGCCCCATCGGTCTTGGCATGATGGGCTTCCAAGATGCGCTTTATATGCAGCAGTTGCCTTACGCTTCAGATGCTGCAGTTGAGTTTGCCGATCGCGCAATGGAAGCGATCTCTTACTATGCCATTCAGGCCTCAACCGAGTTGGCACAAGAACGCGGCTGTTATGAAACTTATGAAGGTTCTTTATGGTCACAGGGAATTCTGCCGATTGACTCTGTACAAAAGCTGGCAGAAGAACGTGGCAATGATTTTATTGAAGTGGACATGAGCGAAAGCATGGATTGGGATGCTTTGAGAAAACGCGTGGAAACCATTGGTATGCGCAACTCGAATGTAATGGCGATAGCACCAACCGCAACGATTTCCAACATTACCGGTGTTTCTCAGTCAATTGAACCCACTTACCAGAACCTGTATGTAAAATCGAATTTATCGGGCGAGTTTACGGTAGTAAATCCATACATGGTTAACGAGCTTAAATCCCGTAATTTATGGGATAAAGTGATGGTTAATGATTTGAAATACTACGAAGGTAGTTTAACTCAAATTGACCGTATTCCTGATGATGTGAAACAACTATTCTCAACTGCTTTTGAGGTTGAGCCTCGTTGGCTGGTCGAAGCAGCGAGTCGCCGTCAAAAATGGATTGATCAGGCCCAATCATTGAATCTTTATATGAGCGAGCCGTCAGGCAAGAAACTCGATATGGTCTATCGTATGGCTTGGTTCCGTGGTTTGAAAACCACTTACTATTTGCGCTCTATGGGTGCAACCAGTACTGAAAAATCAACCATTAGCGATGGCAAACTAAACGCCGTAGCTGCAGCGCCTGTAGGCTCTGCTGCACCACAAGCATGTTCGATAGATGATCCTGATTGCGAAGCTTGTCAATAGTCGTAAGCCGCTGAACAGGAAATTGATCAAACATGCTTAATCGTCTGCTTAGGCTGGTAAAGAAAGGCAGACATAAAACAAAAGAGAAGAAGGCGCGACTAATTATTCATGAATAGCTAGTTAAGCGCCATGACGTAAAAGTGACAACAAAAAGTTAGGGGGCTAGAGCCTGGGCATAAGCAACAACCAGGGGGTTTTGTCCAATTTCTACCCCCCACTTTTTAAATGATAAACACCAAGTGTTAATAAATTGAGGTAACTATGTTCAATTGGGACGATTATAATAAAGACGAGCAGCCAGAAGCGAAAAAACCAGCTTCTCAGGCAGCTCAAACAATTTCAGAAAAAGTTTCGCAAGCAGAAACTAATGTGGCTTCTCCAGTAGAAGCGACTGCACCTACGGCGACCAATACAACTCAAGCTACAGCAGCACAAGTCACTGAGCCAAAAGCAAACTATTCAAGTATTGAAAATCCAACTGAGCGCGCGCAAGCCGGTTTGGATAAGTTAAATGTGGCTCCTGGTCTGGAAGAGTTAGAAATGGGTGCGGCTCGTATTCAGGTTGATGATAAAAAAATGATCAACTGCCGTGCCGACCTAAACCAGCTGGTGCCCTTTAAATACGATTGGGCATGGCAAAAATATCTGGATGGTTGTGCTAATCACTGGATGCCACAGGAAATCAACATGACCAAAGATGTTGCTACCTGGAAAGATCCGAATGGCCTGACCGAAGACGAACGCAAAATCGTCATGCGCTCATTAGGCTACTTCTCAACAGCTGATTCACTGGTGGCTAACAATCTGGTACTGGCTATTTACCGCTTGATCACCAATCCTGAGTGTCGTCAATATATCTTGCGCCAGGCTTTTGAAGAGGCAATTCATACCCACGCTTACCAATATTGTGTTGAGTCTTTAGGTATGGATGAAGCAGAAGTCTTTAATATGTACCGTGAAGTACCTAGTATTGCCAAGAAAGCCGCCTGGAGTATTGAGCACACCAAAGGGATTTCAAATCCTTATTTTCAAACTGGCACTCCTGAATCAGATCAGGAGTTATTGCGTAATCTGGTTGGTTTCTATTGCGTTACTGAAGGTATTTTCTTCTACTGTGGCTTTACCCAAATCTTGTCTATGGGGCGTCGCAACAAGATGACTGGGGTTGCAGAACAGTTCCAATACATTTTGCGCGATGAATCGATGCACTTAAACTTTGGGGTTGATATTATCAACCAGATCAAACTGGAAAATCCTCACCTTTGGACAAAAGAATTCCAACAAGAAGTGACTCAGATGATCCTGGAAGGTACTCAATTGGAAATCGAATATGCACGTGACACCATGCCACGCGGTGTACTCGGCATGAATGCCAACATGATGGAAGAATATCTGCAATTTATTTGTAACCGCCGCTTGGCTCAACTAGGCCTGCCAGAGCAATTTAAAGGCGTTTCCAATCCATTCCCGTGGATGAGTGAAATCATGGATCTTAAAAAAGAGAAAAACTTCTTTGAAACTCGCGTTATTGAGTACCAAACAGGAGGAGCACTGAATTGGGACTAGTCTGACAACAATCGTTATTTTGCACAGATAATGAAATTTTAAAAAAGGTGATGAAAATCACCTTTTTCGTTTTTAAGAAATAATTTAGTGTGGTTTTAGTGATATAACCGTTAACGAAACTGATAGCTTTAAATAAAAACTAAAGCCCTATTGATACGTTAGGAGAAAATACTTTTGAAATAGGAATATTCTTGCCACTGCCATCATAAATCATAAAAGCAAGATACTCATGCTCTTTTTCCATAAATCTTTCTTTTTGCGGGTCTATGATTTGCCACTTACCATCAATGTAAACTTCAACCCAGTTATGAAGATCTTCAGCTTTAATAACCGAGCTGTTTTGATAGACAAAACCACTAATGACTTTTGTAGGAATTCCACTTGCTCTTGCCAGAGCAGCCATAAGCATTGCGTATTCAGTACAGTCGCCTTTTTTCTGCTCTAGGGCATATAGCGCACCTAAATCTTTCTTTATATAGCCAGAATACTTTAAATTATTTTTAATCCAGTGATAAATATTACTGGCTGTTTTTTTATCATTATTGCCTATTAGTTTTTTAGCTAACCCGCTAATTTCAGGGGAATCAACTTGAATTAAGTTTGTAGTCAATAAATATTTTTCCAAGCTTTCGTTATTATTTGCTGTTTGTGAAACTACATTGAAGGCCATATTTGATTTCAAATCGATAAATTTAGATTGATAAGGAGATAAGGTCGGAATCGTGAATATGACTGTATCACCAAAGGCAGTGGTTTCTGATTTGTATGGTAAGCTGGCTTTAAGCTTTTCTCTAATTTGAAAAGAAGATTTTTCAAGTGGGATTTGCGTAGTAAAAATCACATTTTCAAGCATTTGATCGGATGTATTAGTCAGCTTATAGCGCCATTTAAAGTGTTTTTTTATAGGATATTCGGGAGCTACTACTACACTCTCTTTACCGAAATAATAATACCCACCTACTCCAACCAAGAGTACAATCGCTAATACTCCTAAAACAAGATTACGATTCATAACCACAAGCATCCAAATTTCTTGTGCTCTTTTTGTGTGCTAATAAACTTTGACGCTTTAAAACATCAATATAGTCCGTAGTATGCTTAAGCACATGATAGGGGCCAATACTGACTTGCTTTAATTGATGTTCAAGCTGATTAGAAAAATCAGCTTGATTAGAAACGAACAATACACGAATTAAAGGGTTTAATTCTTCACGCAGAATTGAATTCAGGTTTGCAGCAAACGCTTCATCCAGCTTCAAATATTTAATTTCGCCATTTACTTTTTCTTTAAAGCTCGGCTCATCTCCTACATCGACAATTAACCAGGGACCATGTTGTGATTCTGGCAGAAATTCACGAACTCCTAAGTATTTTAAATTACTTGTTAATCCTGCTTGCCCATCCATTAGACGAATAGTGTCTTTCCAGGTTTTAATACCACCATCTAAAATTTTTACGCTGACAAAGCCTTTTTCTAAAAGTAACTGAGCAGCCGCTTCCAAAGCTTTATAGTGCTTACCATTATTAATCAGTAACAAACGTTTTTTCTTGAATATACTTTTATGCTGGATACTATTTACTGGTAAATTAATGGAATCAGGAATACGAAACTTTGCGTATTCTTTCGGATCCCTTACATCAATTATAAGAAGCTTACCTTGTTGATAGGCTTGGCTGGCCTCAAATGGCGGTATATATAAACTCAACTGCCTATCAGAAAATTTATTTTTTAAGCCAAATTCAAAAACTTCATCACTTGTTTTACAGACTTTAATCGTGTTATTTGATAAAACTTCTTTCAGTTCGTCTCCAAAAGAAACGGATGACATCAAAAATAAAATAATTATGCGAAAAAAACTGCGATAAATCATTAGCAAATCACTCTAGTCAAAGTCCATTTCATCAATAATTAATTCATACCAGCCTGGATTTAACCAATTGATAGCTGGTAATGCATTATACACGACAAACATCACTTGCTCTTCTGACTTACTAATCGCTTGTGGGGCCATTTCAGGGAAGCCAATGCTATCAGAGACTGTTTTTATCTGAGCTTGCTTACTCTTCAACTCAATTTCCACTTCTTCTATTGTTTGATTAGCTAAGTTTTTAAGGTAAAACACATACTCATATTGGTGAGTACTATTACTTAAAACAATATGATTCTTTTCAACTAAACCACAGATAGCCAGGTTTTCGCTAAGGCTGGTTTGATTTTCAGCATAAAGCTTTGGATCATCGTTATACAACATCACTTTGACATTATCGCCTTTGATTTGATCAAAAGCTTTGTCATCACTAGTCGCAAAATCCACACCAATTTCATAGTTAACATGACCATCCACAAAGCAGTTATTCAGTGGTGTCAAAATAACGCTTTGCGGTGTATTCCAATTATCAGCATTAAACGTCAACGAACTAGCACTAATAGTAAATCTTAATGGCTCTGGATTAATAATCGGAACTATTACATTCGCTTTAGGCTCTTTATCTAAGTGCACTGTAAAGCTCTTAGAAACCGGGCTTTGATAGACTTCATACAAGTCAATCAAAGGCTCAGTTGTGACAATTACATTACCTGGAATAATTGGCTCTGGAATGGCTTCTAATAAACCTGGTGCTTTAGCCGTAATCGTTGAGTTAGCATCGCTAATTTCACCGAAAATATAGTAGAAACCTAACTCAAGCTCACCTATATTCCAGCTATAACTATCCCCTACTGCATCAGCATCCTCAGCAATATTCTCAGCAATTACAATCGGTTCTGAACCATCTTCATTCACTGAATAATACAAACGGATCACCGCAGAACTATCAGAATCTTTATCTTGCCATGCTAGCTGCACTTCAGTATTTGGCGTTGCCTTAATTGTCTCTAATGGTGCTAACCAAGTAAAAGTCGGCGGATCATCATACTCATTGTCGTTAACATAGAAACTATTTAGTGCAGTCCAATTACTAGTGGCATCTTCATTATCCAAAGCTCTAGCGCGCCAGTAATAGTAGGAATTATCATTTAAAGTGTATGTTTGCCATTCAGGTAGATTGCTAACAAAACCCATCACCTTAACGCTCATAGCCTCATCAGCGTAAACCTCAAATTCATAGCGAATGGGATCATTATCCAAATCACTGCTTGAAAACACCTCTAATAATGGCGTTCTTGAATCAACCCAGGCTTCATGCCCTGGGTTTTTAATCACTGGAACACTAGGCACATCGTTTTCGGTATTCACAAAGAAACTCGCGGATACCCAATCACTGGATGCCAAGCTAGGATCGCGGGCTTTGACACGCCAGAAGTAGGTGCTGTTGTCATTCAAACCCGATAAAGTCCAAACGACATTGGCTTGAGTTTCATCAACAGTAACCAGCTGCTCAACCAATTCAGCACTATCAAAAGTATTCACCCTATCCAATTGGAAAATATATTCCACAGGATCATTATTAGGATCAATGACTTTGCCAGCCTTTAATTCAGGCGTTAATCTTGTCACTTCAGCATTATCAATTGGTGATACTATTGTTGGAGCTGGAGGCGCCTGGTTAGAAACACGCCATACGAAGTTAAAGACATCCGTCTCAACAGAAGCATTATGCTCATCGGTAACACTGACTTTCCAATAATAGGTTTGCAAATCGTTTAACAACAAACCGATCATCCAAGCGGTCATGCCATCGCTACCCTCTTCGACCACGCCGGAGTCCGCCACTAAATTTTGCAAATCACTATCTGAATACACCTTAAAATTGTAATACAAGCTATCGCGGTCAATATCCTGGCTGTTACCTACCTCAAGTTTTGGATTCGTATCGATCAACTCTGCACCTAATGCAGGAGCCGATAAAGTTGGAATAGAGGGTAAATCATTGACAGTATTGACAAAGAAATGTCCATTAGCCCAACTGCTGTAAGTAAAGCCGTCATAGGCTCTGGCACGCCAGTAGTAGCCTTTATTATCGTCAAGCTGTATAGATGGCGTCCAAGAGCTTACTCCATCGGTATCCCAAGCGATCGAGTTATAATAATCCAAACGCTCGGTCATGCCCTCATCAGCATAAAGCTCAAACTGATAAATCACTTCATGCGGACCATCATAAATGCCGTTTTCGACACTTAATTCAACCGGCAACTGAGTAACTTCACCGTCAATCGCTGGTGTAAATACCGTCGGTGTAGGCGGACCATCTGGAACCGCTGGATTAGTACCATTTTCAAATTCAGTCAAGTTGCTAATACCGTCTCCATCAAAATCACCAAAAGCATCTTGATCTAAGTTACCAAAATGCTCGCGTTCCCAGTCATCATTCAACCCATCACCGTCAATGTCATCATGCGGATGAACAACGATAGTGGCCGTTTTACTGGAAGTAGCAGAGCCATCATTGGCAATGTAAGTGATTGGATATAATCCAGCTTGACCAACTGCTGGGGTCCAATTAAAGCTTGCAGTGCCATCGCCGTTATCTGTAAAACTCGCACCTTGTGGTAATGGGTTAGCACTAATAGAAACAGGATTACCATCGGGATCGGAAGCATTAACCACAAAACCTATATCTGCCGTTTCATGGGTAATTCGCTGTGGAATAAAGGCAATGACCGGTGGTTTTGGTGGAATAACGATATCTTGGTAATAAAAGTAATATTCTTGAGTGCCATTAGCATCGAATAAATTCACATAATGGCTCCAATTATGGGTCACTCTATCCTGCACTCTTGAAAGCCAGGCATTTTGCTGGTGAATGCTTTTACCATCAGAGCGAGTGACATAGGCTAATTGTTTGTTTCCATTTAATGGATCTGAAACCTTAGCGTATATTAAGCCCGTGTTTAGAGGCAGGGTCATTTTATAACGAGCATATTCACCTGCATTTTGCTCAAACTCGAAAGTGGCATCAGCCGAAATATCTTGAACGTCAGAAGTGGTACCGTCAGATTCAAATAATCGCGGAGACGCCAAGCCTTCAGCTAAGAAATCACGGATATCATCACGCCCGGCAATATCATTGACCACATCATGAATTAAGAAGTGAGTATTCGTCGCTTCTAACAAAGAAGTTAACTGACCGCCTAGTTCATCAGCATGGGTAAAAGTTGCGCCAAACTCAGTAAAGCGACCCGATAAACTGACTTGCATTTGCCAGCGGCCCACTTTGGATTGATTGGCTTCAATATCACCAAAATCGAGGAGTAAACTGTTATTCACCGGATCGTTACCCACATAACTGGATAATAGTTCAAAACTAATCAGTAAGCCTTGTTCGTTTTCAACAATTTTAGGTTGGGCTGAATCAATCTTTAACTTGTGCGCATCGCCATAGCCATTGTTTTGAACACGCACACCTAAAGTAAATGGCTCTGACGCTTCCACTTCATCCGTAAAAGGATCATCGCCATATACATTTCTTGGTAAGAAATAATCCAAAGTTAACAGCGGCATTGGCTTAACATAGATAGTATCAGGCGCAACGGTAATGGTTTCTGCTGTACCTTCTAAAGTGTAATTAAAATCTGCACCCACAAAATATAGAGTACCGCGTTCACGCCCACCGGAAGCACCAGGCGCAGGAATAATTAACCATTTAACAATCGCTTCTTCACCCGCAGCAATCGTGCCGTTACCTGATACATCATTAATGTTCTGCATGGATTGAATATCAATAAAAAACTTGGCCGTTGTGTCATTAGGATTTGAAGTGGCTAATACAGATTCTTCATTTTCGTCCTTAAACCAAACATTGATGGATATATTATCAATCGAACCTGAATCTAAAACATTGCCAATTTTTAACTCAGCCTCAAAACCCTGACGCTCTAAAGTCAATTCCTGCAAAATTTCAATTTTTACAACGGCACAAATCGAATCTTCCGCTTTTACCGAAGTGGCCATAATCAGCATTAAAAAGCTGAGCAGTACAACACTTTTAATGTATTTTATATTCTTCATCATGTTTTTTATTATATCCTGCATGTTTCGATGCCTTTTTTCCTTCAAACCTTTTCACTATTGTTACCAGGACCGCGTAATACTTTCCTATCCCATTTATTACAAATTCTGCAATTTAACTTTATCGTATTGACTCTTACCTTCGGCTGATTTTTCGATATCAAATTCTTTGTACTCAATATTATTCTTATACTTCATAATAATTATTTGGAATCTAATTTCTTAAAAAAATAAATCTATCTCCTTTATTCGATGGATGGAGTAGCTAAACACGAACTTTATTGAGTCCAATTACTACCCACTGAAAATCAATTACTCTGGTCTTACCCCATTGATTCCAGGCTTCTTAATCACGATGAAAGTTAATAGGAGCGTTCTCCTTAAATGATACGTAATAGCCTCCATTAGTATCTGCTTCAATCTCAAACCAAAAAACGAGTTCACCTCCATCAAACACCCCTTGTCTATGAATTGAAACTGCAACTAGTTGGAAACTTGAGTCAATCACTTTTTTATCAAAGTTTTTTTCTGTCATTTTCAACCTTGAAAATTCAATTGCCTCACTCCAGAGGATATTTAGCTTTACTATGTTTTCAGTTAAATAATCTATGCAAAAAGTGTTTGGTTCTTCTTTTTTTCCATCTAATGAAAGCTCAACATCATTGTCGCCAATTCTCAAAACACCTTGCCAAGAGCCATCTCTGAATCGAAGTAAGCCTACCTTATCAATAGTGATATCCTTAGCTTTTTTAAATAACGTGAACATATTCTTCCACCCTACTATTGGCTACATTCGCATGAACTATTATCTTCTTGCGCTAAAGTACCAACCATATAACCACCTGCAGCACCGGTTAAAGCCGTTAAACCAACAAAAGCTGACGCGCCAAACCGAGCAGTATTAAGAAGTATCTGACTTCCCATACCACCTGAAACACCTATCCCCCCCAAGTATGAGTTCATAGCAATTGGCATTCGAACTAAATTGAAACCCGCATTAACAAGTCCTGCCGGCAGAGAACCGCCTCTATATACTGCGCTAGCATGTGCAAATATATAGTGGTCAATTGAACTCATACCTGCACCACCACGAGCATCCCAATATTTGCGGCCAACTTGATTCCATTTACGCGGATCCCAAAAGAATCGTCTTATCGCAGTCCCTAAACCTCCATGAAATAACGCACTTCTAGCAACTATTCCAATACCAGTTCCACTTAATCCCCAAGCACCGACTTCCCACCAATTAACACATTCATTTGATTTTCCTTCAACTTGTGTTTGATACAGATAATCGAGCCCAGCCATAATTCCTCCGGCTATTGCTGCAATACAAACACCACCACAGGCAAACTGTCCCGTTGGATCTGTCAACATAATCGGATTCTGATGCACATACCCATAGATATTTATCCCCCCAGCTAATCCAATCGGGTCAGATTGTAAATACCTTCCTGTACTTGGGTTATAGTCACGATGATAATTTTGGTGATACCCTGTTTCACTATCAAAGTATTGACCTGCGAATCTTAGAGGGCTGTCGATAGTGCTGATTTGTGTGTGCATTTGCCCATAAGCATCTACCGTGCCTTTCCATTTGACTTGTCCGGTTTTACTGGTCAATAAATTTGGTGTTCCAATCTGGTCATGTTGGTAAAAATAAGCTTCTCCACCTTTTATCATCCCCAGTTGTGCGGTACCCCATAGGGCGTCTGGTAAATATTGATAGCTTTGTTTTAAAGCACCTGTTCCGTCATATTCCCCAATCAAGCCTTCATTGGCATAGAGGAAATAAGTGGTTTCACCATTCACCGTTTTGGAAAGGCGTTTGCCAAAGGGGTCATAATAATAACTGGCAACTAAATCACCATTTCTGCGGACTTCTCTTAAACGATTCGCCACATCGTATTGATAGGTTTCTGTACCTGTTGATGTGGGACTGGTAACTGCTCCTGCGTTACCAGCACTTCCACCATCCATGGTGGTCGTTTTCGTAACTGTACTGCCATTGGCATCATAATCAAAGCGGGTTTGTTCTGATGTTGTGCCATAGCTGAGTAATTCATGATTGGCATTGTATTGCCAGCTCTGTCCTGCCACTTCGGTGCTGGTGCGATTGCCTACTTCATCGTATTGATAGATTCGATTTTGCAATGGCGCGAGCTGGTCGGCTTTGGTTAACCGATAAATCGCATCGTATTCGTAAGCAAAAGCACCTAAGCTAGTGGTTTTGTTTATAACATTACCCACCTTGTCATAATGGTAATGCGTGGCTTGCAGGCTATTGCCAGCAGGGTCTTTAACCGCTTCTTGTAGCAACCTGCCAATCCCATCGTAGCTATTGGTAACATTAACACCACCCGGATAAACGATTTTCTTCGGCAGATAACCTTCATATTCGGTATAGGCGATACTCCCCTGGCCTGCGATTTGGATCAGGCTTAAGCGATTGGCTTTATCATACCGATAACTGGATTTAATCCCTTCGGCATTGGTAAAGCTGGCTACCTGTTGGTCTTTGGCATATTCATAACTAAAACGCTTGCTAAAACTCCCATAGTTAATGGTGCTGGATTGCAAGCGGCTGAGTTTGTCTAAGGTATAAGTCGCCGAGGTGGTGCCATCGTTATAAGCGGTAAGATAACCATTTTTATTGTAATTGTAGGTTACCGTCTTTTCAGTCGTTGTAGCGCTGACCGTCGTTTTATGTTCTTCTTTGGTTAAACGACCATCATCATCGTAAGTAAACACCATCACCTGGTTTTTACTATCGATGACCGATAATAGATTCGCTTCACCATCATACTCATAGGACATCGTTTGTCCCATCGGTTTGGTTTCAACTTTGAGTAAATTACGGCGATCATACTGATAAGTGGTAGCACTCTGTTTAGGGTCAATCACTTTGGTTAAATTACCGCGTCTATCATACTCAAAGCGAGTAATATGACCTAAAGCATTGGTAACCTTCACTAGCTCATTGTGCGCATTATATTCATAAGTTGAATTATTATTTTCAGCATCCGTCACTTTTGTCGTCAGATTACGCTTGTTATATTCAAATTGCGTGGCTAAAGCGATACTATCATCCGCATTGGCTGTGGTTTGACTCACCACCCTTCCTCGCTCATCCAAAGAGAATTTTAACTTTCCATTCGGCGTTAAAATCGAATCTAAACGCGCTAAAGCCGATTTATCTTCATCTTCGTAATTAAAATCAGTCGCTAAGCCCTCTGCATCCACAACCTTTTTCAAGCGCCTTTGGCGATCATAAGTAAAGTTGGCTTGATGACCTTCTTCATTAATCGCTGATAAAGGACGCCCATCCAAAGAGTAATTGAGCGTGAAGCTATCTTCTAGCGGATTGGTTAAGGTCACTAAGCGGTCACGTGCATCGTAACCAAACTGAGTGATATTGAGTTCGGGATCGGTAAGCGATTTTAAGTTATCCACTTTATCGTAAGTCAAGCTGGTGACGAATCCTAATGGTGATTTTTGCTGAGTGATATTGCCGGCAGCATCGTAACTAAACTCCCAAGTTTTCTGACGAGTATCAATCACCTTTTTTGGCAAACCTAAGGCGTTGTAATCCTGGTATTTGGTGATAAAGCCTTCGGGGTCTTTGACTTGAGTCACATTACCTTTGGTATCATAGCTGAACTCGGTAATGGATGTTTGGGTATGTTCATCACCCACTTGTCTAATGACAGTCACTTGACCGTATTCATCGTATTCAAATTCAGTAACGCGCTGATTAGCCGTACCGGCAGCACGCGTAATTTTGGTTAGATTGCCAAAATCATCGTATTCACCAGCCGTCTTATGACCATCTTCATCGGTGAACCCCGTAATGAATGCAAATTTTGGATGGTAGCTATAGGAAGCAGAAGTTCCATCTGGATGTACGATGCTTGAGATTTTTTCCCATTGATTATAGTTAAAGTTAGTTTTACGTCCTTTGATATCCGTTTTAACCGCTTGACTACCGTTTGAAGCTTCTGCCCGGGTAAACAGTATTTTTCCACCTACTGAATAGCGTTTTAATTTACCGTCTAAGGCATACCACTTATCACTGACAATACCATCACTGTTTTTTTCTACTAAAGAGTAAGTCTTTGTGTTTTGATTATAAAAATAGCGGTAATCAACCCTGCCACCATCAGCATAGATCATGTGGGTATACATCACTTTGGCTGGAACCATATAAGAGCGGGCTACCAGTCCTGAACCCGAGCTATTATAAGACTCCCGAACCGTTACTTCTCCGGTTACAGGGTCGGTAATTTCCTCAATCGTCCAGACTGAATCAGTACCTATGTTAATGGTTTGCAAACCGCCAGGAACTAACTCATGGCCAATGACAGTTTTACGCCCTTGTGGATCTGTTTTACTGCTTAAATAGAGTTGTCCCTTAATCGACTGATAGGTATAAAGCCAATCATTGCCACGAACATCGGTTACCTTATCAATAAATGGAAAATGACCATGGTATTTCACGGTTCGACCTTCATAATCAGTAACGACCAATCGTCCATCGGTTGAATAATCATAAGTTAAAACAGAATTGCCTGAATGGTCGTTAACGGTGGTGATACGTCCATTAGCGTCACGCACAAAATTAACGCTTACCCCATTCTTATTAGCGTAAGCCTTTGTCGCACCGGTAGCGCTATAGTCAATCCAATCGCCTTGTTTATTACTCCAGCGATAACCGGTCTCTGTGCGAACAATTTGCAACGATGGGTTGTACTCATCAACATAACGATCCGGCTCTTGACTGGATACCGGTTTATATTCAAAACGACCGCGCATAATCGTTCGAATGACTGGCTCGGGATCGCCAGGACGAACAACAATTTCGCTGCTTGTGTCTGAGCCTGAGCTCCCAGAGGCAGAGACGTAGCGCACAGACCTATTGGCAGGGTCTTTGAAGGTCAAGTTTTGCCAATTCGAATTAAGAGTCCATCCATCTTTATTGTATTTGCGCTTTAATGAAACATAGCCACCAAGCACTTTAACCTGCATATCAGTGACCGTCTCTTCATAAATCGCACCACTGTAATCAACGCGGCTGATGATACGGCCGCTAGCGGCCGATATAGCAACATGACTCATAAAACAGGTAAGCGCTATTGCCGTGAAAGCCTTAAAGGTATATCTCATTAATGCCATTATCTTAATTTGATTCGTATTATTAACCATCATTGTTCTCCCGAACCATTTCCATCAGCATTACAATCCTTACCATCGGCTGCACATGGCGGCAATGGGGATTGTTTTGGAGGATCATAGTTTGAGCCTCCGGATCCGCCTCCGCCATAGCCACCACCGCCGCCAAACCAACCGCCACCGCCGCCAGAGCCACCTCCGCAGACACCATAGCTTCTTGTCCAACAACTGGTGCTTGAACTACTGGATTCATCGCCATTAGCGCATTGATAACTAGCCTTGCTATCCATACATGAACGGTAGGTATAGCAACCACCACCGGTTCCATCCACTTCAGGTTCAAGCGACTGTAAAGCGGTAACACGGTATGAGATTCGTTTCACTTCTTTTGCTTCCAAACTTTCAGGAAGCGATGAAGTTAAGAATTCAAACTGATAATACTGATCTGACTGTGGCAAGTTATAAACCACTTCATCAGCGCGGATTAAACCATGGTTAGTAATGGTTAGCTCGCCATAGAAAACATCACCTGTCTGCATATCTGGGATGGTCGCTGAAGAAGGTGCTAAAACTACCACTGCAGCAGGCACATCGACTTCATAGGTTGCCGTTAAGATAATTTCATAACGATCTTCAATAGTAATTTCACGTACCGACCACTCAAGGGTAATTAATTGATAATCAAGGAAAACACTTTCATTACGAATGACACCTGGGCGAACGTCCAAACGGCCATGTTTTTCTAAATGCTTATCCGCACTTGTCCAATAGCTGTAACGACCCGCTGGTAAGTTATCAAATAAGACTTCACCTAACTGATTGGTGCTTAAAGAGAACTCAATGCTTGGCACATCTTCGTTTTGCAGTCGAATAGTGGCACCTTGTAACCCCTGGATTAAATTACCATTCGGATCTAAAGTTGCAGTGTATATATCCGAGACTTTAAACTGATAGCCGCCCACTCCCGACTCAGTTAAAGAAACAAACACAGGAATATCTCTAACCGGATGGTTACTGGAAGATACTCGAAGTTTAAATTCATAAACACCTGGGGATGCTTGATTTTGCGGTCTTGCCGTTATGGCTAATTGACGTTTTTGACCAACTTCAATATCACCAAAATTAGCATTTACATTCATGGATAACCAGTTAGGCGCTGCAAAACCATCTTGGCGCAATAATTCTAAGTTAATATCGCGCATGGTATCGACACCTTTGTTTTCCAAAGTAATCGTTTCGCTGACTTCACCTTCCAGAGTAACCCCGGTTTCTACAAAGCTTGGTGAGTAATATAGCGCAGGCTGAGCTTCTGTCAGACTATAATTCACGATAGCCTTGCCGATAGGTGTTGTTCCGCTTTCATCAGACATAAGGCTTAACACAAAAGAGCTTTGCTCTGCGGCGCCATCGCCTGGGGTCATTTGCACATACAGATTCTTACGCTGCTTTGAACCGATAGATACTGGCTCTGCAAAAACTAAATTAATATCTGCCGGCAAGGTTGCATTAGGCTGCTCTTCTGCGATCAATTCAAAACGAACGTTGGTTAAGTTAGTTCCATCACCGCCCGTTACCGAGATTGGCAATTCCTGGGTATAACGCTTAGGAATACGAACCGTTAAATTATTCGGACGAATAACCACATCATTAATCACAAACTGACCATGATCGGGACGCTCAGTTAACTCAGGGTGAATGACTGAAACTTTATAAGTACCTGACTCATCATTATCCGGTGTATAGACATAGCTAAAGTCGCCATTAGCATCGGTTGTAATCGTTGAGACTTTCTCAAAACCATTAACCGTTATTACTAGTTTAAGCTCTACATTTGGCAACGCTGCTAAGGTTGCTCTTTCAATCGCTTTACCAGTAATAGTAATGTCTTGATCGCCAAATGAAGATACAGGTGTTATCGTAACAGCGCCTCCTGTATAGGGCGTATCAATTAGCGATAAATCACGGTTGGTGTTAGTCCCTTTTAGAGACACGGCTTCAGGCAAGCCCACATTTCGATAAATCTTATCAATCTGAACTTGCAACTGTACTTGTTCTGGTGCTGCTACTGGAATATTAAAGTCCACCCAATTAGAGATCCAAGTTTGTCCTGCCGGGATACGCACAACCGTTTGGCCCGAAGCCAAAGTTAATACGCTATCACCTAGAGCTTGTTTGAACTTCTGAGTGGCTAAAACATTGCCATCTAAATCTTTTAAGATAAATCGAATATCATGTGAATCAGCATTACCACGACTTAAAGCTGTTATAAGCTCCATCATGGCTTCACCAGTATTGTCGATGCTAAAACGAACCTGACCTGCACCGCCTCGGATCATGTCTTTGGTCTCAAGAGCTACATTTAAAGCACCAGGCAAGACTTCGACTTGATCATTGCGTTTAACGCTGATGGTTTCTGTTGCTGATGGTTTACTTTCCCAAGTGACCTCAAAATCACTTAAGGTCGATAATTCTTCATAACCACCAACCACAACTTTAATAAGTTCAGTTGAGTTAGCTGCTAACGAGAAACTTTCAGATAAGTGTTCTTTACCTGCAATCACTAACTTCAAGCGGTTATTATTGTAACTTTGTTCATTATGATTGGTAACTAAGAACTCCAACTCATTAATTAAGTTGGTTTTTAATAACTCACCTTCTTTTAATTGGATATCAAGCTTAGGCAAGAAGATACTTCTTGGTAAACTCTCAACGCCATTGGAATCTTTAGCAACTATGGTGTACTGACGGTTATCATTAGCATAACCTGAATCGGTAAAATCGAGTCCAGTAATTAAAGCATCATTGACTTTAAAGCCAGTGTCTTTATCACCCAGATACAAATCAAAACCTGCGATATCGGTATTTTTATGCGTCCAACTTAATACTGGGTTTTGATCCAATGATTGCTCAACCGCTATGGTTGCAACAGGGAACAACTCAACGTTTAAGTAAGCTGTGTTACTTGGCGCTGATAAATTGCCTGCTTCATCTATGGCAACTACGACATAAGCTGGCAGCGTTTGCTCAGGCTTTTGATCAACCACTGATGGGCTGGAAGCAGGGATACCTTCAATAGCAGCTTCTAAGCCTTCAATAGAGTTTATAGGCGTTGTTTCAGCTCGATACAACTGATAAGAAGCGACATCATCCGAAGTGCTTAACACCCAATTCGCTTGGATACCAATAGGCGTTAATTCAAGCGTTAGGTTGGTTGGTGCTTCAGGCAACTGACTATCAGCAGATGCCGTCACTACTTCGCTCATGGCACTTAAAGTTTCTTCGCCATTACTTTGGCGTACGCTGGCAATTGCATAGCGGTACTCGCCATCAAGACCAGTAGCATCAAGGTACTCTAGAATATCTCCAGCTCCGATCCGAACAAACTCTGTTAACTCAGTTTCTTCAGGTGCTTGACGATAAAGTTGATAATCAGCAGCTTCTGGAACTTCATACCAGGAAATCTTAATTTGACCTCCAGCCTGTACCTCAGCCTTCAATCCAAATGGCGTATCCAGTGGTGGTAAATCACCTTGATAAACCTGAATACGGTTTGAGTTATCAATTTCAGTTGATGAGTTGTTTAAGGCATCTTCAGCTTGGTAAACAAAACTCAATAATTCAACTCCAGCTAAACCAGCATCAGAAGGCAGTTCAAAGCTACCACTCCATTGGTTTTCTTGACCATCAACAGCAGCAACATTATCAATCGCCGTCTCAAGTCTATCAGTACCTGATAAGCGATAGCTTAGCGTTGGAGTCGTACCCGGTTTAACGGCTTCGTCTAAACTAAAATTGACGGTAATGGTAACAGGCGTCGTTTCATCATTCTTAATTGGATGCGCAGGCTCTGTAGTTAACGCAATAACATTCGGACCTTTTGAGTCAATTTTGATACTTAAGCCTTCCGTTATATCAGTGCCCTGGTTGCCAATTTTATCTTTTGCAGAGAAGGTGGCGGTACTCATTCCTGACTGGTTATCTTGGTCAATGAGCAATTTAGCCGTATAAACCGTTTCCGAAGATTTTTGTAAATCCAACATCTGAATGGCACCATCAGCTGGTTTAATTGCCACAAAGGGAACCGTTAATAATGGTTCGGAAACTTCAATAGTGACATTAACTTCACCGCGCCCATAGGTTTCAGTTGTTGCATCATAAGCACTTAAAGGTTCATAGCTAAGGGTAGCCGTTGGTGCTGTACTATCTGCGACAGCTTCTACACTATTTGATAATTGACTAGGAGTTTCCAGCTCATTAATCGCTACAACGCGATAATAATAGGTACCATCGTCTTCAGGCATATCATCAAAGCGTGTCGTGTTTAGATGAGCACTGTTAACACGAGTCGCAACAGTTAAGTCATCAAATGGACCATTACTACGGTAGACATCATATCCTGCCACTTTATCTCCAGCGCTGGCATTCCATGAAAGCTGTATCTGTCCCATTGGTTTACTTGAAGCGACCAGGCCTGTTGGCGCTTCTGGAATACTCGTATCCAAGTTTATAATTAAAACTGAACTTTCAGAACTCTCGCCACCACGGTTGCGCACTTTAGCGGTTAAACGATTTTCCCCTTCAGTAAGTTCAACATTTACTTGGAATTGATTACCAGAATAAGTAGTCCAATCCTGAATAACTGAACCGTTATTACTGATTTGATATTCACTAGCCTCAGTTTGAGCTATTAAATCAATTCTTGATTCATTAGTTGTCGAGTTATTCGCTGGTGATGTCCAAGTTGGCGCATCTGGAGCAGGCAAATCAACATTAATGACGCGTACAACTTCTGTTGCAAAATCTAACGTATCATAAGCCTTAACTAATAAATTATGATTGCCATCAGTAATATCAGCCACTTGCAAAGTCGTGCTATAGGTACCGTTAGAAGAGAATTTAGTATCAAATAAATTTCCATCTAAATAGAACTCAACTCGAGACACACCACTTTGATCTTGAGCAGTAACCGAAGCGATGCCATCTGAAGATAACACAGCATTGTCAACTAATTCCACGCCGTTTAATTTAACCGAAGTTACATTCGGCCCTTGCGTATCCTCGCCAGGCGTAGCAGTCATGCTTGTTACTAATGATTTTTTAAAACCATTAATGTTAACGGCAGCAACCGCAAAGTGATACTCTACACCATTGGTTAAACGGGCTACTGATGCTGAAGCCGCATTACCAGATATTGAAACCTCTGGAGTTAAATGGGTAATATCCGTAATCGGTGTTTGACTTACATAAATTTTATATTGGCTAATGCCTGATACATCACCTACTGGCAACCAATTTAAAGTTACCTTACCGCTTAACTCTTCAATATTGGTAATTGATGGGTTTTCATACAGTGTTGCCGCACTAATGTAACGACCTGAATTAATATTGCCTGAAGCGTCAACCGCCTTGATAATTACTTGATACCGAGAGTTAGCTGCTAATCCTGAAAACTCATAAGACAAAGTAGTTGTTGAAACCTCAACTGGTGTTTCATCATTTAGAACGAGTTGATATCCAGCGATATCATCAGAGTTCGATGGCTGCCATGTGGCGACAAAAGATGTATCTTTTGAATCGACTGAAGTGCCATAAACTTGACTTGGTGCTAAAGTATCGACCGTGGTTATTGAATGAGAATTAATAGCCGTTAATTTATTCCCTAATAGATCGACTGCAACAACCGCAAAATAATATTGAGTATCACGATTAAGATTATTAACACGATAATTTCTGATATTGCTTTCTACCGTAGCTAACAAAGTAGCATTAGTAATATCAGTAAACTCGGTGCTAGATTGATAAACTCTGTAAGAAGCAATATCATCGCCATTAGCTACTGCATCATAATCTGACCAATTAATATCAACTTGGGTGCCTGTGTTTACTCTAGTCAATGTTGGAATTACATGCCCTGGTGGGGAATTATCAAAGTATTCTGCGGCAGTAATAAAGACATTGTCGATCCAAGCAGCATCTTGACCTGTCGAAGTTCCACCATTTTTCGTGTATTCCCACTTTAACTCATGCGGGCCGGCTGAAATGGGTAAGTAGAAAGTTTTAAATTCAGTTAATTGAATAGTCTGTTTTAAAACATCATCAATATAAAACTTAAGGATGTCACAACAAGCTTGAGCATCTACTTTTGCATCAAAACGAATAAAACCATCGTAAGCACTGACAGCAACTTTAGTGATTGAACTTTGACTATGGCCAATGGTTCCCGAGCGTAAAGACTGAGAGCCTTCAGAATAAGTAGTATTGTCAAATGTCCATGGTGCTGAACCTTCCATTATCCAATTTAAAGGCATAATCTCAGAGCCTTCAAATTTAATAGCAACGCCTAGAGGGAATTCATTAGTATTATTAGGATCTGTTTGCCCCCAGAATTCATCTAAATTAATAAATGAATCACCATCAGGATCTTGACTAGCATCACTAGCATTGGTTGGATTAAGTTGATTCTGATATTCCCAATCATCACTCATACCATCAGTATCTGAGTCAACATCTTGAGGGTTAGTACCTAAATTATATTCCTGGAAACTGGATAAATTATCACCATCATGGTCAATACTTAGATCTGTCGTTAAATTACCAAAATAAGTCAACTCCCAATTGTCATCAATACCATCCGTATCACTATCAACAATTCCATCTGACACTGTCACCTTAACGTTATCAATCACAAAACGATGAGGCTGAGCCGTACCTGAATGATTCTTATAGTAATACCACTTCAACTCATTCGTACCCGCCTCCAAAGGGAAGGTCGCTTGACCCGTACGACTAGTATTACTT
>JANQSG010000018.1 GCA_028284185.1 Kangiella sp. | reverse complement strand
CGTCGCGCCCGCATCAGTATAAGTTTCGCCTAGAGCAACGCTCACCGCCGCTCCACCTGTCAGCGTGATCACCGGCGGCGTACCATCTACCACAACGCTGCGCGTTACCGGCGTGGCGGCATTACCCGCTGCATCCGAGACATTGTAAGTCAGGGTATAAGTCCCCTCTGTGCTGGTGTCCACCGTGCCCGTCACCACAATACTCGCACTGATATCGCCGTCCACCGTATCACTGGCCGTCGCGCCCGGATCGGTATAAGTCCCCCCCTGGGCAACGGTCTGATTGGTGCCGCCAATCAAGAGTATAACCGGTGGCGTTTGATCCGCCACGGTCACCGTGCGCGTTACCGGCGTGGCCGCATTACCCGCTGCATCCGAGACATTGTAAGTCAGGGTATAACTGCCAACTGTGTTGGTATCTACCGTGCCTGTCACTACAATACTCGTGCTCAGATCGCCATCTGCATTATCCGTTGCGCTGGCCCCTGTATCCGTATAGACGCTGCCATGCGCCACCGTTACACTGGCACTGCCCGTTAGCGTGATCACCGGTGCCGTGGTATCAGTCACCGTTACTGTTCGAGTCACTGGCGTGGCCGCATTACCCGCTGCATCTGAGACATTGTAGGTCAGGGTATAACTACCGACCGTGTTGCTATCTACGCTGCCCGTCACCACAATGCTCGTACTGATATCTCCATCTACATTATCACTGGCCGTCGCGCCTGCATCCGTGTAGCTACTACCTGCTTCAATCGTCACCAATGCCGCACCATTCAAGCTAATCACTGGGGCCGTCTGGTCGGCCACCGTGACCGTCCGTGTTACCGGCGTCGCCGCATTGCCCGCTGCATCCGACACATTGTAAGTCAGGGTATAACTGCCGACTGTGTTGGTATCTACCGTGCCCGTCACCACAATACTCGCGCTCAGATCGCCATCCACAGCATCGGTCGCCGTCGCCCCTGCATCCGTATAGACGCTACCTTGAGCCACCGTTACACTGGCATTGCCCGTTAGTGTGATCACCGGCGCCGTCAAGTCAGCCACTGTCACCGTACGCGTTACTGATGTGGCGGCATTACCCGCCGCATCCGACACATTGTAAGTCAGGGTATAGTTGCCGACCGTGTTAGTATCCACTGTGCCCGTCACTACAATGCTGGCGGTGATATCGCCATCCAGATTATCACTGGCTGTGGCCCCTGCATCCGTATACACGCTGCCATAAGCCACCGTCACACTGGCATTGCCCGTTAGTGTGATCATCGGAGCCGTCAAGTCAGCCACCGTGACCGTACGCGTTACCGGCGTCGCCGCATTACCCGCTGTATCTGAGACATTATAAGTCAAGGTATAGCTGCCAGCTGTGTTGGTATCCACGTTGCCCGTCACTACAATGCTGGCACTCAGATCGCCGTCCACAATATCGATCGCGGTGGCACCCGCATCAGTGTAAGTGTCACCTTGAGCCACCGTCACACTGGCATTGCCCGTTAGCGTGATCACCGGAGCTGACTGGTCTGCCACCGTCACCGTCCGTGTTACCGGCGTGGCCGCATTACCCGCTGTATCTGAGACATTGTAAGTCAAGGTATAGTTGCCGACCGTGTTAGTATCCACCGTGCCCGTCACTACAATACTCGTGCTCAGATCGCCATCCAGATTATCACTGGCCGTCGCCCCTGCATCCGTATACACACTGCCATGAGCCACCGTCACACTGGCATTGCCCGTTAGTGTGATCACCGGAGCTGACTGGTCTGCCACCGTCACCGTGCGCGTCACCGGCGTGGCTGCATTACCCGCTGTATCTGAGACATTGTAAGTCAAGGTATAGTTGCCGACCGTGTTGGTATCTACACTGCCCGTCACCACAATACTGGCGCTCAGGTCACCGTCCACAATATCGATCGCAGTGGCACCCGGATCAGCATAGCTAGAACCCAGAGCAACACTTTGATTGGCATCGCCTGTCAGACTAATCACTGGCGATATAGTATCAATAACCACCACCGTACGCGTTACCGGCGTGGCCGCATTACCCGCCGCATCCACCGCACTATAAGTCAGGATATAACTACCAGGCTGACCACTATTAACATTGCCGCTGACATTCACTGTCACCGTTTCATCTACATTATCGCTGGCTACCGCGCCTGCATCCATATAAATACTGCCTGCCTCAATCGTAACCAAAGCCGCGCCATTCAAATTAATCACTGGCGCCGTCTGATCCGCCACCATCACCCTACGCGTCACCGGCGTGGCCGCGTTACCCGCTGCATCGGACACATTATAGGTCAAGGTATAAGTCCCTAACCGGTTAGTATCCACACTGCCACTCAATTGGATGTCTGCGCTGATATCACCATCTAGATTATCCATCGCAGTCGCACCTGGATCAGTATAAGTCGCGCCATGAGCAATGGTAATTAATGCCTGGCCATTCAAACTAATCACTGGAGCCGTCTGATCCGCCACGGTCACACTACGAGTAACTTCTGCCACATTACCTATACTATCGGAAACACTGTAAGTCAGAGTATAGGTTCCCAAGGTGCTGGTATCCACGGTACCAGTCACTAGAATATTCACCGTAACATCACCATCCAGGTTATCTATAGCAGTTGCCCCAGGGTCGGTATAAGTACTGCCCAAAGCAACGCTTTGACGGGTAGTTCCATTCAAGCTAATCACTGGGGCGGTAGTATCGACCACTTCAACATTGCGTGTCACTGGTGTGGCCGCATTACCCGCCGCATCCGACACACTATAGGTCAGGGTATAGGTTCCCAAAGTGCTGGTATCTACAACGCCGGTAACTAGAATATCCGCACTAATATCACCATCCATATCATCCGTGGCTGTCGCTCCGGCATCATTGTAAACACTACCTGCTTCAACAGTGACATTCTCTGTGCCATTTAAGCTAATTGTCGGTGCTGTGATATCCAAACCCAACAAATCACCATCGCTGCCACAGGCACTTAGTAATAGAAGCAGACTACCAAAGAGAACACGTTTGAGGATAACCAAGTCGATTGGTGTACGAATGGACATAAAAAACTACCCTTAATAAATAAACCAATACCCAACTGACCCATTGTCAGACGGGTGAACTATTAGGTTCATTATTGTAAGGAAAGAGAGACAAGCTTCTTTTGTACAAAACCGTCAAGATTTTATACAAAACCGTCTATTTAGCTCATTTAACAGAAACTAGTGGGAAAAACTTGTTTCCCGAATCAGATTTCTTCCTGTTTGATATAATTTAGAGGAGACTCACCGAAGTACTGTTTAAAGCAGCGGTTAAAATATTGCTGTGAAGAGAAACCGCTGGCTTCTACAATATTTGATAAATTCATTTGCCCTTCCTTTAACAAACGCACCGCTTGCTCAAGACGGTAATTGCGCAGATGTTGTACCACCGTACAACCAAGTAAGGCTTTTATCTTTTTTTGTAAAGAGCGCTCACTGATGTGTAAGGCCTGCTGGATATCTTTAACATTCAATTCAGGATTGTGATGTTGCTTAACAATAAACTCATTAAAACGATCCAGAAACTGTTGGTCTCGACCACTTAATTGACTGCTATTTTGTGTTGTAGGTGATTGGCTGGACAATAACTTTTTACGATAATTTTTACTTAATAAACGCCTGATATTAAGCAATCCTTCAATCCTGGCCAGCAATACCTGAGTATTAAAAGGTTTAGTGATATAGTCATCAGCGCTGGCCTGTAATCCATAAATACGGCTTTTGCTGTCACCTTTAGCCGTCAGTAGAATAAAGGGGATGTGCGATGTATTGATATCAGCTCTGAGTTGATGCAAGACCTCAAAACCGTCCATATCCGGCATCATCAGATCACAAATCACCAAGTCTGGTAATTGCTCCAACGCTAGGGCTAAGCCCTCTTCACCATTAATTGCAGTAACAACATGGTAATCAGCAGCTAACTCTGTTTTTAGATAGGCCAACATATCCCGAGTATCATCGATCACAAGAATCGTGTTTTTGCCATCCTTATCATCGATAGTAATTCCGTTACTTTCTGATACTTCAGGGGACTCTGATTCAATATCAGCCAAGTGCTGCTTTTGCTCAAGCGCAAACGCGCTATCTTCAATACGCCAGCTATTTGTTGCAGGTGTATCAACAGTAACGGGCTGAGCTACCTCAATACAAGGAAAGATCAGGCTAAAACAAACCATGCCTTCAGCAGTATTAGTGACGGTAATTTTTCCTTGATTAAGGCTAACCAGTTCTTTTACCAAAGCCAGTCCTAGACCACTACCAGGAATATCGCTCTGCGCATGCTGTGGCATCCGGTAAAAACGTTCAAATAAATGCTGTAGTTTATCTTCAGGAATTGTTGCTCCGCTATTTTCAACTTTCAATATTATCTGCTGTGCATTAGGTTGCTCTAAAGTTAAACGCACCAAACCACCTTCAGGTGTATATTTATAGGCATTGGAAAGTAAATTAATCAGTATGGTTTCAAGGGCATCAGCTGGTGAGGCAGACACCCAACTACCATTCCTCACCTGTTTGTTCTGCAACAACTCAAAGCGGATATGTTTACTGGAAAACTGTGGCTGAATAGCCGTGTATAAACCTTCAACTGTTTTTGTCAGCGATTGTGATTTTGTTTCATCCAATGATGAAAAATCCAAACGGGCAAAGTCAAGCAGCTTATCAACGATATGAGTCAAACGCTCAGCATTTCGTTGTAGAATCAATAATTCCTGCTTATCATCTCTGTCCTTAGCATGATGCAATAAGCGCGAAATCGGGCCAAGGATCAAGGTTAAAGGTGTGCGTAGTTCATGTGAAACATTGGCAAACAACCGGTTTTTCTTTTCCAGCAGGGATTCAATGGTTTGTTTTTGTTTTGCAATCTCACGGGTTCTTAAGCTCACCTCCTTTTCCAGGTCGCTGGCACGTTGACGGATCTTTGAAGTCCGATAGCGAATAAACAGGGCAAGCAAAATAAACGTAGAAAGTATATAAAAAGCATAGGCCCAATAGGTCTGCCACCAGGGAGGTAATATGTCCAATTGCAGTTGTAGGGTTTCACCCCATCCCCCCCAAACACTGGCAGCTTTGACTTCAAACAAATAACTACCAGCCGGCAACGTAGTATAAACCGCACGACGGTTTGCAGCATCGGTAAAGCTCCACTTATCAGTTAGTCCGGTTAGTCGATAAGCGTAACGGGTTGCCTCTGGTGAAAAATAGTCTAAAGCACTGAATTCCAGTGAAAAAGCCTGGCTCTGCTCATAGCTTAATCCTAAACTTTGAATATAGCTGATAGCTTGATGTAAAAGAGCATCCTCAGAGTTATTAATCGCTACTGGCTCATTATTAATACGTAAACCAGTTAATCTGGGTGTTAGTTCAGGATTGGTTATTCTGGCAAAATCAGCGGGATTAAAAACAGTAATCCCGTTTACGCCCCCCAGATAAATAACGTCATTTTCGTCGACAAATTTGGCAGGAGAAAAATCATTTGCCGACAAGCCATGGTGTTTATTATACCTTGTTGTTGTTTTTGTTTTCGTATTAAAGCGCCATAGACCATTATTAGCACTTATCCATAAATCATCACCGACACTGACCACAGCCGATAACAAACCAGCATCGAAATAATCTTTACCAAACTGTTGAATAATTTTGCCTTGGTGATTGATTTCATGCAGAGTATCACTACCCAACACCCACAAGTGCCCGGCAGCACTTTCTGTCATATTCGAATAGAATTTACCGGTAGCACTTGAATGTTCGGTGACAACAACCTTGTTTGTAGTTTCATCCAGATAACCAAAATATTCATAACCTAAAACCCAAAGCCTTTGGTTAGAGTCATAAAAGGAAGCAAATTGCTGTAAACTTCTTAATCCCTGAGCAGTCATTTCTGCAAAAGGTAAGGCTTCAAATTGTTGCAATGAAGGCTGCCATTTACCCAAGACGTTATTTCTTGATGAAGTCAAATATAAATCTTCTGAACCATCCATCTGATGAATACCGCTGATACCTTGATGGTTAAGCGCACTCTGCTGTTCCCCTAAACTTACTGCAAGGATTTGATCACTACTTTCATCGTACTGGTGCAATCCTTTTGCGCTTGCAATCCATAACCTCTGATGATTATCTTGTTCTATTTGATAGATATTATCGGCATCCAAACCAGTCGGATTATCTGCTTGATGGCGATAGACATTTACTTTTTTATTTTGATCCAGGCGAACGACCCCTGCCTGTGTAGCAGCCCAAAGCCTGCCTTCTTTATCCTGCTCAATATCGTGAATTTTATTATAAGGTTTATCGAAACTTATAACCCGAAAAGGATTATCCGGTTTAAAACTAATCACCCCCTCTGTCAGGGTTGCGGCCCACAAGGTTCCCTGGCGATCAAGGTATGCATCAATTACCTGTCGTTCAGCAAAACCATCAATTCTATGATTAAAACAACGCCACTGCCGACTATCTATTGTAAAGCGGCACAATCCATAACCTTCAGTACCAAGCCATAGATGATTCTCTGTACTGGCCAATACTGAGTAGAGGCCTATTTCCTGCTGATGGTATAAATGAAGTTTGGACTGTTCCTTATCAATATGATACTCAAGCAAGCCGGAACGAGTCGCCAGCCACAAGCGGTTTTGTTTATCGAGCCAGCTTCCTCTAATAGCCTTTACCCCAAATGGATATTTAGCGATATCAAGGTTAAGAGGGAGTACATGATTTGTGTTTTTATCAAAAATTAATATCCCTGATTCATTAGTACCCAGCCACAACCGGCCCTGCTGGTCTTCCTGAATAGACTTAATAGCGTAAGTTTTTTTACCATCTGACAAAGCGATCCGTTCAAAATCATCAGTGGCTGGACGATAACGATTTAAACCAGAATTGGTCCCTATCCAAAGCTCACCATCGGAGTCTTCCAGTAAAAACCAAATATGATTCGCATTTAAACTGTGTTGGTTTTGTATTTCAGAAAAATAACGCTTAAAGTTTTCGGTACGTGGATTGAAACGATTTAAGCCATGCGCAGTGCCAACCCAAATAATACCCTGACGGTCTTCAACAAGCGTATGAATTATATTGTGTGAGAGTGAATCAGGATCTACTTGAGCGGTAAAATTGGTAAACTGGTAACCGTCAAAACGGCTTAGACCATTGAGCGTACCAAACCACATAAACCCCATATTGTCCTGAAGAACCGTATGTACCGCAGAATCAGCAAGTCCATCATCAATGTTATATCGGTGAAATACAGGATGGCTAAATTCTTCAGCTTGCACAGGCTGGACTACACATACTTGAACAATAACAGCAAGAACCCAAAGCCGTACGGTTTGGTAAAACATAGAGTTTGTTAAAAAAAGCTTAAACAAAAATATATCCTATAACATCATCTATTTGTTAAGAAAAGTTAAAGGGCAGTTAATAATTAAAAGAAATGAATCTATTTTTAGACTTTTCTTGATCCCTTCAATTATATTTCTACGAATTAAATCCTATTTACTTTGCTTTATCTACCTTAAAGTTAGCATTGACAATGCCCACAAGGTAAAGCAACCCATTTTACAGTTAAATCCAGTGACCTTAAAACAAAATATTTTGACGAGATGTGGATTGCTCCCCTAATATACATGCAAATGGATACCTAACAATTCGAATAGATATGAATGTAGTTATTATAGGCTTGGGGTTAATGGGCTCTTCTCTGGGTTTGGCTTTGCAACAGCTAAGTTTTATTACTCAAGTCTCTGGCCTGGATCAAAATAAGCAACACCAAAAAATAGCCTTAGAAAAAGGGTTGGTGCAAAATATTGCGGATCCAGATTCATTACAGAATTATGATCTAATCGTTTTAGCCGTGCCGGTTGATGAAATTATATCCATTTTGCAAACATTTTCGCAGCTTGAAGATACCACCACCATCATCGATCTGGGAAGTAGCAAGAAAAAAATTATTCAGGCGATACCATCGTCAATTCGCCATAATGTGGTTGCAGCCCACCCTATGACCGGAACTGAAAAATCAGGCCCTGATGCTGCTATTAGCAGTCTATACCAGGATAAAATCGTTGTACTCTGCAATATTGAAGATAGTGGCAATCATCAAAAAGGCCTTGCAAAACGATTGTTTAGCTCGATTGGCATGAAAGTCATTGAAATGGATATGGTGCAGCATGATCAACACGTAGCCATGATTTCACACATGCCACACGCCATCAGCTTCGCCTTAGCGAATAGTGTTATGCAACAGGAAAGTCCACAAGATATCGTATCCCTTGCAGCTGGTGGCTTTAAAGATATGAGCCGAATAGCTAAAAGCTCGCCTATTATGTGGACAGAAATTTTTAAACAGAACAATCATAATATCCAACAGGCTTTAGAACTATTTCAAAAAGAACTTAATTTGGTAACTGAGTATCTTGTTGAAGAAAAATATGACGAACTATACTGCTGGATGGAAAAAGCCAACCAATTACATCAAATTTTAAAATAAACAATACTTAAAGCTTGCTTGAAACCCGCTTAGCTTCTAACTTTGGCGCCAAGAAGTACTGATAACTAAAGAATAAAACGCCACTGAAAAATAAGTCTCCTAACAAACTTCTTTGTAAAAAAGGCAATGCCATAACGTAAGATTTTATTAATCCATTCAAATCCTTTGTGTAAAAATCGTTCATTAGCCAAACGCCAAAGTTAGTAATAATAAAAAACAGTAAAGTACCAGAAATAGAGGCAAAAAATACTTTAAGCGGGGAGACAGAATTTCGTAATAAAAAACCAATCAGTACTGATAAGGTTATGGCGCCATAAACAAACAGCATAGTATTGTGCAAACCTAATACCAAATCCGATAGCAACATAGCGATCAGTGGCACTATAAAAGCCAGGTACTTTTTATCGAAATAAGCACCCGCAAATAAAGCCATTGCCATCACTGGAGTAAAGTTAAAGGGATGTGGTAATAACCGATACAAACCTAAGCCTAATATAATCGCGATTAAGGTTATCGTTTTTAAGGTTAACTTTTTCATTTATTCTTCTCCTGCTTATGGCTGCCTCGCCACTGTAATTCATGCTTGTTATCGGCTCTTGCCAATTGGCGGCTCAATACAAATAAGTAATCTGAAAGCCGATTAATAAACACCAGGGTATTTTTTGGAACATTGGTCTCCAACTGCTGTAAAGCAACTATACACCGCTCAGCTCTGCGCGCCACAGACCGCGCTAAATGGGTAATTGCAGAAAGCACATTTTCTCCTGGGATCACAAACTCTTTAAGTGGCGGCAACTGCTGATTCACCAATTGGAATTGCTTTTCTAAAAAGCTAGTAGCATTTTCTGGCAAAAATAATTTTTTTGGCATCGCTAGTTCGCCACCTACATCAAAAAGCCAATGCTGAATTTTTTGGCAACTGGTTACTAATTCGTCATTTGAATTTTCAGCTGATTTTAAACTCGCTACCAGGATCCCTATCACAGCATTAAGCTCATCAACAGCACCAATAGCCTCTATCCTCATATCAGATTTTGGCCTTTGCTCTCCACTGGCGATACTGGTCATGCCAGAATCGCCTTTTTTGGTAGTAATTCGAGTTAATCGATTGGTCATTTCAGGTTTCTTTAAAAACTATAACTTAATTTAACATAACCATTACGCTCTTTGGCCGGATAATAACCAGCAAATTGTGCGTAATCGATATATTTTTTATTAAATAAATTATCAATTCGCAAAGAAAATCTCCACTGTGACCATTGATAATTGATCGCCGCATTGACCAGGGTATAACCTTCAATTTTGTCCTGACTATTGGTTAGGTCGCCTTCCTGAAAACGATCACTGCGATAATTGGTTTCAAAATACCAGTTCCAGTTATCTGTTAATTTCCAATCAAACCATAAATTAGCGGTCTGCTTGGATACTCCTGGAAGTTCAGAATCTGTTAGTGCACCAATCAATTTAGCATCAACATAATGATAGTTAGCACCTATCCCGAAGTTTTCCTGCAGCGCCACTTGATAGGCAATAGTTCCACCTAACCTCTCGGAAAGGCCGCCATTAACATTAGCACCTGGGAAAAAAGCACCGGTAGGTGGTAAAGCACTTTGGTCAAAAAAGATTTCGTCTTTCAACCTAAGTTTATAGATTGAAACATCGAATTGGTGATCATTAATACTGCTAGTCAGGCCTAACTCTAAAGAATAACCTTTTTGTGGATCCAGGCCAGTAACAGCTGGCGAGGTATAAGCCTGTTCATCCACTTTTGCAAAACGAAAATTTTGGCTATAGCGGCTATAAAGATTGACCTTTTCAGAAATCTGGTGGCTAAGCCCTATATCGTAAACCTGAGCGTTATTGTTTAAACGAACACCATTGGCATAAGTAAAGCCATCAATTAATTTATCTTCTACTCTGGCATAACGAGCCCCGAGTTGGAGCTGAGTTTGTTGGGTTAACGGCAAATAAGACTGGACATAAAAGCTATTAATGGTTTGCTCATTGCTGCGATTCAATAAAGAAAAGTCATAATCATTGTTATCGTGATCAATCCCAAATACCAGCTCTCCCTGCCCGGAAGATAAAGCAAAATAATATTTGAATCTTGGGTATATGCTGAATTGTTCTCGCTCAGTAGTGTTAATGCTGTTAGTGGAAAAGCCAATAAAACTATTAATACTGTCTATATCGCTTTCAGAATGATTGATATCGAGTGCAAATTCCCAATCGGAGCTTAACTGCTGCTGACCGAATAAACGGTAAGTGTCGCGTTTAGTATCGACAAAATCGTTAGCAAATTCTGTTCGTGACTGCCTACGATCAATAAGATCCGATTCCAGTAAAGCCCCCGGTGTCTGTAAATCTTCCTGATGATTATTAATCTCAAAAAGCCAGTTTGTATTTTCTGTTTGGTAATTCAACTTTGCCTGTAGTTGCTTTCTGGTTTGCTCATTATGCTGCCGGTAATTATCCGTTTGCGCATAATTGGCTGAAACCAGTATTGCCCAGGCTTCGCTCAATTGATTGCTCCAATGTATATTGGTTTCCTGTTGGTTATAGCTGCCAGCGGCAATACTAATAGTAGTAGCTTGAGTGTTTGAATCTTTAGTGACAATATTGATCACCCCTGCCACTGCCTGATCACCATACAAGCTGGACGCAGAGCCTTGAACAATTTCTATCCTCTCGATAGTTGCCAGAGCAATAGATTCCAGATCAGGAGAAGCCAGATCGGTATTATTCAGCCGCCTGCCATCGATTTGGATCAATACATTGCTGCCAGCCTGCTCAGCTGAAACACCTCGAATACTGACTACCGTTTTTCCGGCAATATTACTTAATTGAATACCGGCAATTTTTCTTAGTAACTGCGATAAATCATTAGCAGCGCTCGCCGCTATCTCATCACTATTAATTACAGTGATGTTGGTTGGTAATTGCAGTGAAACCTGCTCAAAGCGATTAGCGCTTACTATGATAACTTTTTCTCCATCTTCTCCATCGGTTGATTCAGCAGCGGCTAGTTTAGATATTGGTAAAGGTAAAACGGCAATAGTAAAGCCAGTGGTCAAGGCAAGAGCAGCCAAGCCAGTCCTGGTTGATTTTTTCATCAATAAATTCTCGCATAACACGAGCGGGATTATAATTTACGTTTACTCAAAGCCATGCCAACACCCGCCGTATTGCTGAACTTATATTAAGGCCGGTCTCCGGACTTACAAGCATCCAGTCACTTCTCCTTCCCGGATAAACTGCTATCCAGTGGTTATAGAAGTAACGCTCTCAATTACCGTTGCGGGGGCAGTATTAGATTCACACTAATTTCCCGTTTAACTAACTAAAGACCTTAACACTGAGAAAACGCGGTTAATTAAGCCTGCACTTCCAATAAAATAAGACTAAAGGGTTCACCCCAGTGCAAGCAAGTGGTATCATACCCGAAAATACTTATGGACGTCCATACGCCCATTTATAATTGTTAATTATATGAGCCCCAAACAACAATTAACGGCCCTGTTGAATGAGCGTATTCTTTTATTGGATGGCGCCATGGGTACCATGATTCAGCAATACCAATTATCTGAACAGGATTACAGAGGCCAGCGTTTTGCCGATTGGCCAAGCGATCTCAAAGGCAATAATGATCTGTTAAGCATCACCCAGCCATCTATTATTCAGGAAATTCATGAAGCTTACTTAAAAGCTGGTTCGGATATTATTGAAACCAATACTTTCAATGCCACCCGAGTCGCTATGGCTGATTACGGTATGCAGGATCTATCCTATGAAATTAATCTGCAGTCAGCACGTATAGCTCGTGAAATAGCCGATCGATATTCAACCAATGAAAAGCCGCGCTTTGTAGCAGGTGTTTTAGGACCGACCAATCGTACCTGCAGTATTTCACCTGATGTTAATGATCCTGGATATCGTAATATTAACTTCGATCAATTGGCTGATGCCTATTACGAATCCACCGATGCTTTGGTTAAAGGCGGTAGCGATATCCTTTTGATTGAAACTATTTTTGACACCCTGAATGCCAAAGCCGCGGTATATGCAGTCAAAAAGTATTTCGATGATCACGGTATCGAATTGCCTATCATGATTTCCGGTACTATCACCGATGCTTCTGGACGCACCCTAACCGGACAAACCACGGAAGCCTTTTACCATTCCCTGCGCCACGCCAACCCTGTTTCTATCGGCCTTAATTGTGCTTTAGGCCCTAAAGATCTAAAGGCTTATGTGGAAGAACTGCATAAAATTTCCGAGTTTGCCGTTTCTGCTCACCCTAATGCTGGCTTGCCCAATGAGTTTGGCGGTTACGATGAAACTCCTGAAGATATGGCACAGGAAATTGAACCCTGGATAGAACAAGGCATGTTGAATATTTTAGGTGGTTGCTGTGGCACCAAGCCAGAACATATCGAACGCTTTGCTGAGTTGATAAAAAATAAAAAACCGCGTCAACAGTATAACCAACAACAACATTGCCGCTTATCCGGACTAGAGCCTTTAAACATCGATAACAACAGCCTGTTTATTAATGTCGGAGAAAGAACCAATGTTACTGGCTCGGCACGATTCTTAAAGTTGATCAAAGAAGGTGATTTTGAAACGGCGATTGAAGTAGCTTTGCAGCAAGTGGAAAGCGGCGCCCAAATTATTGATATCAATATGGATGAAGGCATGCTCGATTCAAAAGAGGCAATGGTGCGCTTTTTGAATTTGATCGCCAGCGAACCCGAAATTAGCCGCGTACCCATTATGCTTGACTCTTCAAAATGGGACATTATTGAAGCGGGTTTAAAGTGCATTCAAGGTAAAGGTATTGTTAACTCCATTTCCTTGAAAGAAGGCGAAGATATTTTTCTTGAGCAAGCCAAGCTCATTCAACGCTATGGTGCCGCCGTTATTATTATGGCGTTTGATGAAGCAGGACAGGCAGACACTTATCAAAGAAAAATAGAAATCTGCCAAAGAGCCTACCATTTACTGATAGAGCAACTTGATTTTGAACCACGGGATATTATTTTCGATCCAAACATTTTCGCTATCGCAACCGGCATCGAAGAACATAATAATTATGCGGTCGATTTTATTGAAGCCACCCGCTGGATCAAAAATAACTTACCCGGCGCTATGGTTTCAGGCGGTGTCTCCAACGTTTCCTTTTCCTTTCGGGGTAATAATAAAGTCCGTGAAGCCATTCATGCGGTTTTTCTTTATCATGCAATTAATGCCGGTATGGATATGGGTATTGTTAATGCAGGACAACTGGAAGTTTACAGCGAAATTCCGCAAGAACTCAAAGATGCAGTTGAGTCGGTAGTTCTCAATCGTACCGATGATGCTACTGATGAGTTAGTTTCCATTGCTGAAAAATACCGCCAAGATGCCACCGATAAAAATCCGCAACAACAGCAAGAGTGGCGCAACTGGTCAGTCAATAAAAGACTGGAACATGCTCTAGTTAAAGGCATTACTGAGTTTATAGAAGATGATGTAGAGGAAGCCCGGCAAAACTGTGAACGACCACTACATGTTATAGAAGGCCCTTTGATGGATGGCATGAATACCGTGGGGGATTTATTTGGTTCAGGCAAAATGTTTTTACCCCAGGTAGTCAAATCTGCGCGAGTCATGAAGGCAGCAGTAGCCTATCTATTACCTTTTATGGAAGAAGAAAAAAAGCGGCTGAACTTGTCCGATAAACCCAAAGGGAAAATTGTGCTTGCTACGGTTAAAGGTGATGTACATGACATTGGAAAAAATATTGTTGGTGTGGTTTTACAATGCAATGGCTACGAAGTTATTGACTTAGGCGTTATGGTACCTTGCGAAAAAATTCTGCAAACAGCCATTCAGGAAAACTGCAATATCATAGGATTATCGGGACTAATCACTCCCTCTTTGGAAGAAATGGTTTATGTCGCCAAAGAAATGACCCGATTAAAACTGGAACTGCCTTTATTAATTGGTGGCGCGACTACCTCAAGAATTCACACCGCAGTAAAAATAGAACCCAATTATGAACATGGTGCCATTTATGTTACCGATGCCTCCAGAGTGGTCGGTGTCGTTAATCAACTGCTTGGTCAAGATCGACAAACTTATGTGCAACAAATTACCGATGAATATCAAAAGCTGCGCGAGCAACGTGCTGCTCGTATGGGTAAAACCAAATTGGCTTCCCTGGAGCAAGCCCGGAGCTTCAAACCGACTATCGATTGGCAATCGACAACAATGGCTAAGCCTAATTTTCTAGGGACCAAAGTATTTTCAGACTACCCTTTAACTGATTTAGTGCAACGCATTGACTGGACTCCATTTTTTCGCTCCTGGCAACTAGCAGGTAAATTCCCCAGGTTGTTAGAAGATCCAGTGATTGGCAAAGAAGCGAGTAAATTGTACCGTGATGCCAATTTGATGTTGGAAAAAATCATTGCTGAAAAGTGGTTAACAGCTCGGGCAGTAATTGGCTTTTATCCGGCCAATGCCATAGATGATGATATTTTGATTTATGCCGATGACACCCGTGCAGAGGTTATGCATACTCTGCACCATTTAAGGCAACAGAAACAAACCCGGGAAGGTAAGTATAATTATTGTCTATCTGACTTTATCGCTCCCCATGATTCTAAGATTAAGGACTATTTAGGTGCTTTTGCGGTTACTGCCGGAATTGGTATTGATACTTATGTGCAACAATTTGAATCCAACAATGACGATTATAGCGCTATCCTGCTCAAAGCCTTAGCCGACAGATTAGCCGAAGCTCTGGCTGAACGTATGCATGAATTGGTCAGAAAAACCTATTGGGGTTATGCTGCTAACGAAGATTTTGAAAATGAAGCTTTAATCGCTGAAAAATATCAAGGAATACGACCGGCACCTGGCTACCCTGCCTGCCCGGATCATACGGAAAAGCAAACTTTATGGCAGATGTTAGAGCCGGATAAAAACATCGATTTAAATATTACCGAACACTTTGCCATGTACCCTACTGCGGCAGTTTCAGGTTGGTACTTTTCTCATCCCCAGTCTCAATATTTCGGTACCGGGAAAATCGAAAAAGATCAGGTGCAGGATTATGCTAAACGTAAAAACTGGTCTCAACAGGAAGCTGAATTATGGTTGGCTCCGGTACTAAATTACGACCCCAAATGATGCAAGTGCTCCGATCACTTGATTTATACCAAAAAGTTATTTGCAAAAAGTCATTGCCATGTTAATGTGTTGAAAAATTGAACATTACAGCTTTGTTATGAACAGCATTATTAATAACATTTTATTACTGATTATTGTGGTGAAAGTATTACCGCAACGGGGCTGTGTGTAAGAGCAAAAAATTTAAAGCCCCTGCACTGAAAAGTCCAGGGGCTTTTTTTAGGATACTGAATATAGATGAATAATTTAAACCCTCAACTTATTTTAGTCTTAGTGATTATTGTGGTGATTTTATTAACCGCAACGGGGGTCTACGCGTAAGTAAAAAAGTTTAACAAAGCCCCCGCACTGAAAAGTCCGGGGGCTTTTTTTTGAATTGAATTTAATTAACTCATAGGAAATCAAGATGCAAGTAAAATATGATAAAGACGTAAATAGCCAACTTTTAGCCGACAAAAAAATAGTGGTTGTTGGCTATGGTTCTCAGGGGTATGCCCATTCGAATAACCTGAAAGATAGTGGCTTTAATGTTACCGTCGCACTACGCAAAGGATCTTCTTCCGAGGAAAAAGTTAGAGCCGCCAATTTGCAACACCAAGAGCTTGAGGAAGCGGTAAAAACCGCAGATTTAGTGATGATGCTGTTGCCTGACGAAAACCAGGCAGAGGTTTATAAAGACTATGTTGAACCTAATTTAAAATCAGGTGCCAGCCTAGCATTTGCGCATGGTTTTAACATTCATTTTAATCAAATCGAGCCACGTTCAGACCTTAATGTTTTTATGATTGCTCCTAAAGGACCTGGCCATACGGTTCGTTCTACTTATCAGGAAGGTTCAGGTGTTCCTTGTCTGGTTGCTATTCATCAGAATTATACCGGTGATGCCAAAGAACAAGCTTATGCTTATGCCAGCGCCATTGGCGGTGGTCGAGCGGGCATTATCGAAACCTCATTTAAAGAAGAAACTGAAACGGATCTGTTTGGTGAGCAAGCCGTATTGTGTGGTGGCACTGCTGCGTTAGTACAAGCCGGATTTGAAACTTTGGTTGAAGCTGGCTATGCCCCTGAAATGGCTTACTTTGAGTGTCTGCATGAATTGAAATTGATTGTAGATCTGATGTACGAAGGCGGTATCAATACCATGCGCTACTCCATTTCAAATACCGCAGAATATGGTGACTTAACCCGTGGCAAACGCTTGGTAAATGAAACCACTAAATCTGAAATGCGCAAAATTCTAGCTGAAATTCAAAGTGGTGAATTTGCCAAAGAATACGTTGATGACTGTAAAAATAATTACTCCAGACTACAGCAACTGCGCAAGCAAGATCAGGATCATCCTTTAGAAGAAGTGGGATCTCAGCTAAGAGAAATGATGTCCTGGGTTAAGAAAAAGCCTCTTGTTGATCGCTCTTTAAACTAAGGAAATAAACATGCGTGGCGCGGATTTTCTTATAAAAGCACTTAAAGAGCATCAGGTTGATACGGTATTTGGTTACCCTGGCGGTGCGATTATGCCAGTTTATGATGCTCTGGTTGATGGCGGTATTAAACACATTCTTTGTCGTCATGAACAAGGTGCTGTTTTTGCTGCCGACGGTTATGCTCGTGCCAGTGGTCGTCTGGGAGTTTGCATAGCAACATCTGGCCCCGGTGCCACCAATCTTTTAACCGGTATTGCCAATGCCTATATGGATTCAGTTCCTTTGCTGGCCATTACCGGTCAGGTCAACTCCAATCTGGTTGGTACCGACGCCTTTCAAGAAGTCGATATTTTTGGTTTATCGCTTGGCGTGGTTAAGCACAGTTTCCTGATAACCAGTATTGAAGAATTACCTGATGCGATTTATCAGGCGATACAAATTGCTCAGGAAGGTCGTCCTGGACCGGTGTTGTTAGATATTGCAAAAGATGTTCAATTGGCAAATATAGACGATGTAACGATAACCGCCACAAACAAGGAAGCGACAGTTGCTGATAAAACTAGCATGCAAAAAGCTGCCAAGTTGTTTTCGCAATCGAAAAAGCCTTTGTTTTATGCTGGCGGCGGCATAGGCATGGCCAATGCAGAGGCGACTTTTAGAGAGTTGGTCAATACTGCAAAAGCTCCCACTGTTACTACTTTAAAAGGTATTGGTGCCCTGCCACACAATGATCCTCATAACTTGGGCATGTTGGGAATGCATGGCACCAAAGCTGCTAATCTTGCAGTACAGGATTGTGATCTGCTGATAGCAATAGGAGCCAGGTTTGATGATCGTGCCACAGGTCAACTTAATAAGTTTGCACCTAAAGCTAAAGTTATTCACTTCGACTGTGATGCTGCTGAAATCAGCAAACTACGGCAAGCTGACGCTAGAATTTTGGGTGACTTAAATAAGAACTTGATTAAATTCCAGGCAAAAATAAATGCTTGTCACAATAACCATTGGCTTGAAGATTGTCAGGATAAAAAGCACCAGCACCAATTTAATTATAACAGTGCCACTGAAGGCATTTTCGCCCCAGCACTATTAAAGCGTTTGTCTGAAATGTGCCAAAACCATCCAACCATTGTGACCTGTGATGTTGGTCAGCACCAAATGTGGGTGGCCCAGCATATGGGATTTAATAAGATTTCAGAACATTTAAGCAGCGGCGGCTTAGGCGCTATGGGCTATGGCTTACCATCTGCAATTGGTGCACAACTGGCGATGCCGCAGCATAGAGTTATAAATGTTTCCGGTGATGGCTCCATCATGATGAACATTCAAGAACTGGCAACTCTTATTCGCTACCAAATACCCGTCAAGTTGCTGCTATTGGATAATCAACGGTTAGGGATGGTAAGACAATGGCAACACTTGTTTTTCAAGAATCGTTTTAGTGAAGTTGATCTATCAGACAATCCTGATTTTGCGTTAGTGGCTAAAGCTTTTGGAGTGGTCTCTAATAGTATTTCGCAACCGAGTCAAATCGAATCAGCACTTGATGAGTTTATCAACTCTAAAAGCAGCTATTTATTACACGTTTCTATCAATCCCGATGAAAATGTTTGGCCGCTAGTACCGCCTGGTAAAAGCAATTCAGAATTTATCGAAAGGAGTTATTCATGAAAACTCAGTCAGATTTAACCATTGTCGCTAAAAATAGTCTTGGTATTTTGGAACGAATTTTGCGTTTAGTCAGACATCGCCGTTTTATCCTTAATAATGTTTCTGCTCACTGCGAAGAAAATTCTAACGCCGTGAATATCCGATTAGTGGTGGAAAGTGACCGCGATCTTGGCAACCTAATGTTGCAATTGCAAAAGTTAATGGACGTGATTGAAGTCAGACAAAGTCATGAATATCAATTAAGGAACTGCTTAGGTTATGGCTAATACAGTAGCACTTTACGACACAACTCTGCGTGATGGTTCGCAACTTTTTGGCATTAGCTTTTCACTGAAAGATAAGCTGAAAATTTGTCACCTGCTCGATGAGTTTAAAATTGACTATATAGAAGCCGGCTGGCCAGGTTCCAATCCAAAAGATAAGGATTTTTTCGAACAAATAAAAAAGCAGCCATTAAAGCACTCAAAACTGGTGGCTTTTGGTGCCACCAAAAAGCCTTTTATTGATGTCAAGCTAGATAAACAAGTTAAAGCTCTGGTCGATGCACAAACGTCAGCAATTGCTTTGGTAGCGAAGTTTTGGGATCTACATGTTAGCGAAATTTTTAGAATCGAGTTATCTGAAAACCTTAAGATGATTTCAGAAACGGTTTCTTATCTGAAATCACTTAACAAAGAAGTTATTGTGGATGCGGAACACTTTTTTGATGGCTATCAGGATAATCCTGAGTATTCCCATCAATGTATTCAAGCTGCATTCGAGGCTGGCGCAGATAACATTACCTTATGTGATACTAATGGTGGACAAACTCCGGATAAAATTTTTAACATTGTTCAGGCGCTAACTAAAAAATATCCGCATATTAACTTCGGCATTCATTGTCATAATGATTGCGAACTGGCAGTAGCCAATAGCTTGCAGGCCATCATGGCCGGAGCAAAACTGCTACAAGGAACCATTAATGGCTATGGCGAGCGCTGTGGTAACGCCAATCTGATTGCATTAATCCCCACGATTCAAATAAAAACAGAACACCAGATAAAAAGCCCTATTGAGCTGGGGAATTTATCAAAACTGGCACAACAGGTAGCCGATATTGCCAATATTCCTTTAAACCCTAGTGCAGCTTATGTAGGGCCTAATGCCTTTACTCATAAAGGTGGGATCCACGTTTCAGCCGTGGCAAAACTCGCTCGCAGTTATGAACATATTGATCCGGCTTTGGTTGGAAGCCATCGCAACGTGACCATTTCCGAGTTGTCTGGCAAATCAAACATCAAAGTAAAAGCCCAGGAATTAGGTTTAACCTTTGATGAAACCAACTTATCGGTATTAGAACAAATAAAGCAACTGGAAAATGAAGGCCTGACTTTAGAAAATGCAAAAGGCACTTTCGAGCTGCTGTTACGCAAACAACAGCAATACTCGGCACCATTCGAACTACAAAATATTTATGTACAAACCAATGATCTGGTCAGCGAAGAAAAGTACTGCACTGCCATTGTTAAAAATCTAATCGATGGTCAAACTGAACACGTAGTCAGTGAGGCCAAGGGGCCGGTAGATGCTTTAAATACAGCACTAAAAAAATCTTTGCAAAAAACTTACCCGATTGTTTCGGATTTTCGTTTGACCGATTACAAAGTTAGCATTATTGATCCGGAGAATGCAGCTGCGGCTAAAACCCGTGTTTGGGTTGAAGCCAGTGCCTTTAATCAGGTGTGGAGCACTATTGGCTGTTCTGACAATATTCTCGATGCCAGTGCTCAAGCTTTATCAGACAGTTATGAATTATTTTTAATCCGCTTTAACCAGCCAGAATTTAATCAAGAGGTAAAAGACAATGGCCACTATCGAACAGCCTGAATACATTTGGCATAATGGCGCCATCATTCCCTGGATGGATGCAAAAGTGCATGTGCTTAGTCATGCTATTCACTACGGTTCTTCTGTTTTTGAAGGTATTCGCTGCTATAAAACTCATCAAGGCCCGGCATTTTTTCGCCTGGATGAACATATTGAACGGCTATATCAATCAGCAAAAATTTATCGCATGAGAATTCCTTTTACCTTTGAGGAATTGGTAAAAGCCTGTCATCAAGTAATTACTGAAAATAACTTGCGTAATGCTTATTTAAGACCTATCGCTTTTTTTGGTTATGGCGGTATTGGCGTACAACCTAAATCCAATCCAGTATTTGTTTCCATTGCTGCTTTTCCATGGGGAGCCTATCTGGGTGAAGACTCTTTTAATAATGGAGTCGATACTGCAATTTCTTCCTGGAATCGAGTAGCTTCAAACACCATCCCTACTGCAGCTAAAGCGGGTGGTAATTATTTATCTTCACAATTGGTTATCGAAGAAGCAACTCGTCACGGTTATCACGAAGGTATTGCGCTGGATACCAATGGCTATATTTCTGAAGGTTCGGGTGAAAATATTTTTGTTGTTAGAAATGGAGTGATATACACACCACCATTTACCGCATCAATTTTGCCAGGCATTACTCGTGATACGGTTATGACTTTAGCGCGGGAAAGACAGTTAACAGTAGTAGAGCAAAACATGACTCGTGAAGCGCTGTATCTTGCTGATGAAGCCTTTATGACCGGAACAGCAGCTGAGTTAGTGCCAATACGCTCAATAGATGGTCTTAGTATTGATAATGGCAAGCGAGGCCCTATCACGCAACAACTACAAGAGGATTTCTTTGGCTTATTTAATGGCAAAACAAAAGACCAATGGGGCTGGCTAACGCCTGTTGAGGAAAAAGCTTATGCCTGATTATCGTTCCAAGACTTCCACTCATGGACGCAATATGGCGGGAGCACGCGCCTTATGGCGGGCAACCGGAGTAAAGGATGATGATTTTGGCAAGCCGATTATTGCGGTTTGTAATTCCTTTACCCAATTCGTTCCTGGACATGTTCATTTAAAAGATCTGGGGCAACTGGTTGCCCGGACGATCGAAGAGTCGGGAGCCATTGCAAAAGAGTTTAACACCATCGCCATTGATGATGGCATTGCTATGGGTCATTCCGGTATGCTGTATTCTTTACCGTCACGTGAAATCATTGCTGATTCAGTAGAATACATGGTCAATGCCCACTGTGCTGATGCCATGATCTGCATTTCCAATTGTGACAAAATTACTCCTGGTATGTTAATGGCAGCGATGCGATTGAATATCCCAACCATTTTCGTATCAGGTGGTCCTATGGAGGCAGGCAAAACCAAGTTATCAGAAAAAATTATCAAACTGGATCTGGTTGATGCCATGGTTGCTGCAGCCAACCCTGAAGTCAGCAATGAACAAAGTGAACAAATCGAGCGCAGTGCCTGCCCTACTTGTGGCTCTTGCTCAGGAATGTTTACCGCCAACTCCATGAACTGCTTAACCGAAGCTTTAGGGCTTGCCTTGCCTGGCAATGGTTCATTACTGGCAACTCACGCTGCGCGCAAAGAGTTATTCATAGAAGCTGCCAAGCGTATTGTTAATATTACCAAAGCCTACTATGAAGAAAATGATACCAGCGTACTACCTCGATCCATTGCTAATTTTCAGGCTTTTGAAAATGCCATATGTCTGGATATAGCAATGGGTGGTTCAACCAATACGGTTTTACATCTATTAGCGGCAGCTCATGAGGCTGAAGTTAATTTCACCATGCAAGATATTGATCGGCTATCGAAACAAGTGCCTCATCTTTGTAAAGTCGCACCATCCAGCAAAGACTATTACATGGAAGATGTTCACCGTGCCGGTGGAGTTATGGCGATTTTAGGTGAGCTGTCACGAAGCGGCTTATTACATAAGGATGCAACGACGGTTCATAGCCAAACTTTAGAGCAAGCTTTGCAGCAATGGGATATTAAAACGACTGGGTCAAAAGAGGTTCAAAATTTTTATCGTGCAGGACCTGCTGGTATTAAAACTCAAAAAGCCTTTAGCCAGAATTGTCTTTATCCCGAACTTGATTTGGATCGTGAAAATGGTTGTATCCGCGAACAGCAATTCGCCTATAGCCAGGATGGTGGTCTGGCGGTACTCTATGGCAATCTGGCACCAAACGGCTGTATTGTCAAAACGGCCGGGGTTGCTAAGTCTTTATTACAATTTACTGGTAAAGCTAAAGTGTTTGAAAGTCAGGATGCAGCGGTAGAAGCCATTTTGAACGATCAAATAACCCCTGAAACTGCAGTTATCATTCGTTATGAGGGTCCTAAAGGTGGTCCCGGTATGCAAGAGATGCTTTACCCAACCAGCTACCTAAAATCCAAAGGTTTAGATACCTCTTGTGCTTTGATTACCGATGGTCGTTTTTCAGGTGGTACTTCTGGCTTATCCATTGGCCATGTTTCACCGGAAGCGGCCAATTGTGGAAATATCGGACTAATTGAGGATGGTGATACCATCAAAATCAATATTCCTGAACGGAAAATATCGATTGAAGTTTCAGAGCAGGAATTAACTGCTAGAAAAAACCAACTCGACTCAAAAGGCTGGCAAGCTACCGATAGAGTCAGACCTATTTCTTCGGCGTTAAAACTCTACAGTGCTCATGTATCAAGCGCTGATAAAGGAGCGGTAAGGCTGATTTAAGCCTTATCGCTATTTTAAGTTACCACTAGTTGCTGACGCTTACCCAAACTATGGCATATAGCATAGGTTAGTTCAGCTCTGTTTAAGGTATAAAAATGAAATTTATCGATGCCCTCTTTACTCAGCAATTTCACCTGCTCAATCGCAATATGAGAGGCAATTAACTGTCGTGTTAAAGGATCCTCATCCAAACCCTGATATAACTTCTCCATCCAGCCCGGAATTTCTACCTGAGTAAACTTTGAGAATTTTAGCAATTGATTGAAGTTAGTTACTGGCAAAATCCCAGGGACTAATTCCAAGTCTATATTAGCACTTTGACACTTATCTCTGAATCTTAAAAAATTCTCAATATTAAAAAAGAATTGGCTAATGGCTCGAGTTGCTCCGACATCATATTTACGTTTCAAGTTATCCAAATCAAATTTTCCACTGGGAGCTTCAGGATGCACTTCAGGATATGCCGCAACCGTAATTTCAAAAGGGTGAAGTTTTTTTAATTTATCAATCAGATCCGTCGCGTATTGGAAATCACCAACCTTACTATCACCATCTATATCGCCTCTAAGAGCTACAATATGATCGATCCCTAGTCGCCAATACATATTAGCAATGGTTTCAATATCTTCTTCTGTTGCATCAATGCAGGTTAAATGGGGAACTGGTGTTAAACTGGTTTCATCTTTAATCCTCTTAATCACTTCATGGGTTCTGTTTCTAGTCGAAGCTGCCGCACCATAAGTTACAGAAACAAAATCAGGTTGTAGGCCTTCCAGGCGTTTGATACTGCGCCATAAAATATCTTGCATTGTACGACTATTGGGAGGAAAGAACTCAAAGGAGATATTGACACAACCATTAAGCTCCGCAAAATTTTGATTAATGCGTTCTAATTGCTGAACATTATGATAAGAATTTGCTACCACACTCACTGAGCTCTCCTTAATAAATCACATAGATCATTAAGCACGCCAGCAGCAGTAACTTCCCGACCCGCTCCTGGCCCTTGAATAATTAAAGGATTATCTGCATACCAGTTACTACGAATTGAGAATACATTGTCACAAGGATTCAAGTTTGCAAAAGCATGATTTTTTCCCAGTAAAGTTAATTTCAATTGCAACTGCCCTTTATCCAAAGTCGCCACATAACGTAAAATTGCATTTTGTTGCTGTGCTTTTTGGTAGAGTTGCAAAAAGTACTCATCTATCTGTTCTTCCTTTTGCCAAAAATCGTCTAATGTTCCGGTTAAAAATCCAGGTTCAATCGCTGGAGAAAAATCTTCACGGGCATGAACAAAATCAACCTCTTTAGCTAAAATTCGAATCTTACGGATAACATCATTTCCCGATAGATCTTCGCGTGGGTCCGGTTCAGTATAGGCATTGTCTTTAGCCTCTTTTAATAACTGACTAAAAGGAACAGTCCCATCATATTGAGCAAATAGCCAGGATAAAGAACCTGAAAAAATACCACTGATCTGGGTTATTTCGTCACCTGACTCTTTTAATTTTTCGATAGAGGTTTGTACCGGTAAGCCTGCACCTACTGTGGTATTGGTCAACCAACGACGGCTATGCCTTGTCAGTCTTTCCGAAATTTTATTCGCATACTCAAAACTAGAGGCAGCAATTTTATTGGCTGAAATGATATGCCATTGATTTTCTGCAAACTCCAAATAACGATTGGAAATTCCTTCACTAGCGGTTAAATCAACAATGACTAATTCTTTATCGCGATAATCATTTAGCACTTCAAATAATTGATTTTCTCGATTATCTTGCAAGCCAACAAAACACTCATGGCCATACTGGGTCAGACACTTTTCGTTGAATGCGTAATACTGACTATTAGCAATAGCTTTTAGTGATAAAGATTTATTAATGGATTGTTCAATGGCTTCCTTATGAGTCATTAGTATTTCTATAAACTGTTTGCCAATATTGCCATATCCCAGAACAACAATAGGGATAGAAGGCTCAAATAAGAAAAAAGTATTGTGGAGATCCACCAGTAAATCGTTAGCAACTTTATCCTCTACAAAAACACAGAGTGTATGGTAATTGCTTGGATAATGAATATGCTGTATTTCATACTGTTCTAACCTGGATAAGAACTTACCAATAAGTTTTCGGTTTTGTCGGATATTCTGCCCTACCAGACTAATCAAAGTCACACTCTGATCAGAAACCAATGGATAGAATTGATGCGCTTTAATAATCGAGATGCTATTGAAAACCTCTTCAGCCTCAACATATAGAGTCAATCGATGTAAACTTCTGTCATAGCTATTAGCATAACTGGCAAGCTGTTTTGACAAAAGTTGCTTTTGAATGTGACGAGCGCTTAATTCACTAATATCCGGCACTAAAATTTGTTTCAGCCGGCTTTTTGAAGTAATAGTTTTAACTTCTTGTTCCTGGTTAACTCGCTTGGAAACTGTTGTGCCGACGCTATTATCAACAAGGCTACTTTTAATATAGGTGGTTAAATCCGATCCTAATAAAGGGGTTACGGTTTTTTGGTGTAACACATTAGCACCTAATTCTGATAAAGCCTGAGCTTCACAAAATGAAAGACTATCCAGTCGAATAGCATCTGATACTAAATTTGGATCAGCTGAATAAATGCCATCCACATCAGTCCAAATGGTCACGGACTTGGCATTCACCAATTTAGCTATAGCCGTCGCCGAATAATCACTACCGTTTCTGCCCAGAGTTATTAGCTTTTGCCTATCATCTTGTGCAATAAAACCAGCAACCAGCAAACGCTGCTCATCTAATTTGGCATACACTTCAGAAAAATACTGCTGGGCATATGATTCGCTGAATTGATTATTATCTGTGGAATCCTTTAACTGTAGAAGCTTTTCAGGAACCAGTTCTTGAGTTGGAATTGACTGCTTATCACAAACTTCTTTTAATAATCTTACTGACCAGATTTCACCATGAGCTATCAATTGATGATAGGAAAAAGATGAATTGGGCCAGGTATTTTCAATACTGATTAAATCCTGCTCAAGACTTTGCTGAAAAGTGCTTTGCTCACCCAATAAAGAGCCAGCTAATTTACTCAAATAATCCCTAACAATATTTAGATACTGTTTTTGCCCCTGTGAAAAAGCGACTAACCAATCGGTCACCTTACCATTTGCGGATAATACAAGCAGATCACCTGGTTGTGTTTTAGTTCTGATAAAATCAGATATCTTTTGTATTTGTTCAGTCGTTTTTAAACTAGAACCACCAAACTTGTGTACACTAACATTTAAGCTTTTATAATTTGTTTTTGTTAATGCCAAAGCAGCTTGATTAGACATGTCTTTGCCTCTTGATTACTTGCAGTTGACATCGCTGGAAGGCGCTATCCAAATCCGAAATTAAATCTTCCACATTTTCAATGCCCACAGACAATCTCAACAAGTCATCACCAATGCCTGCGATCTGTCTTGCTTCTGGGTCCATAGCAGCATGTGTCATACTCGCCGGATGACAAATTAGACTTTCCACTCCACCTAATGACTCGGCCAAAGAAAAATAACCGAGACTATTAACAAAACTTCTTAGATTGCACTTATCGGTATCCAATGTAAATGACAACATGGCACCAAAATCTGTTTGCTGCTTTTTAGCAATATCATAGGTAGGATGTTGCTTTAGTCCTGGATAAAAAACTTCTTTTACTAAAGGATGTTTATTTAAAAACTCGGCAACTTGTTGGGTATTTTCTACATGTTGTTTTATTCTTACGCCTAAAGTGCGCAAGCCACGACTGGTAATAAAACTATCAAAAGGGGAACCCGTCAGACCGGTGCAATTTGCCCACCAAGCAATTTGTTCATAAAGCGCCTCATCTTTAGCTATTACCGCACCGCCGACCACATCGCTATGACCATTGATATACTTGGTGGTTGAATGCACCACTAGATCAGCACCCAACTTGATTGGCTGCTGTAAAATTGGTGATAAAAAAGTATTATCCACCACCTTTAACACCTGTTCGCCAACTTGCTCACAAATAGCATTAATATCAACCACTCTTAGTAAAGGGTTACTCGGTGTTTCAATCCAAACCAACTTGGGGTTTTGCTTTAAAGCTGCTTGTAGTGCTTCGGGATCACCTTGATCTACAAACTCAACCCTTAAGATCCCTTTTTCCTGCAAGGAATTGAGTAAGCGATAGGTGCCACCATAACAATCATGCGGCGCCAGAATCAGATCGCCTTTATCCAGCAAATGGGTAACCAGATAAACTGCTGACATACCACTTGAAGTCACCACCCCATTAAACCCAGCCTCCAGCTCTGCCAAAGCCGAGCCCAGTATGTCGCGAGTTGGATTACCCGAACGTGAATAGTCGTAAGTTCTCGGCTTGTCCAAATCTTCAAACGTATAATTACTGGATAAATACAGAGGTGGAGTAACGGCACCATATTGTTTATCACTTTCAATACCCGCCCTAACTGATAAAGTTTGGCTATGGCTATGAGGTTTTTCTAAATTTATTGTTTTCATATTCAATTCCATAAAAATGATGTAATTTGCTTACCCAATTCTTGATATTCGATCAAAAAGGCATCATGACCGTAATGGGTGTGGATAATTTTTAAATTAGAATGACTGATTGCATCGGAAGTATTTTTGATGGCATTAACAGAAACAATCTGATCGCTATCAAAAGCTATAAATAAGCATTGGCAACGAATCTTCGATAAATTGACCTGATGCAAATCAATAGATAAAGACAGCTTGAGATAACGATTTTTATTAAAGCTTTGTGCAAATTTATTGGCGTTATGCTCAAGATAATTGATCACTTCAAAACTAACTGCCTGTCCTTTGATAAGAGGTCGATTTGAAAAACGATAAGCCAGTTCATCTTCTCCCCTATAACCTAAAAGAGCGATTGAGCGAGCCAGCTGCATGGCTTTTTTGCCATCAGCCACACTTTCAATAATTTTTCTTTGAATAGCCCGTTGGGCAATAGCTTGATTATTATTTTCTGCCGCAGCACAAACACAAACAAACTTATCCAGACTTTCAGGATAAAGGCTGGCAAAAGCCTGTCCCACCAGACCACCATAGGAAGCACCAATAAAGGCATGAATTTTGCTAATTGACAACTGCTCTAATAACAGCTTTACCGCCCTTGCCTGATCATGGCTTGCGATCAAAACATCTGCTTCAGGTGCAATATAATTAATGCTGATGACTTGATAATAGCTCAGATCGATGTGTCCTTCGTAGCCCACCAATTTGCTCCACCAACCACCGCTCTCTTGTGTATCGATCAAATTTCTATCAGCAGAAATGCCGCCTTGCACAACTAAAACAGGGCCTGTTGGATTTCCAGCAATTAAATATTGAACTGTGACTTGCTTTAAAACTTGACCATAGTGTAAGGCAAAGTCAACGAACCTCGTTTCTGATAAAGAAATATAAGCATCAGCAAAATTCGAATCAGGCTTGTATTTTGCAGTTAAAGCAACCATAAAAGACATATAGACGTCTAAACGTCTTTTTATTTTATCCACAATAATTTACAAGTCAAGATGTTTAGATGGCTACAATTTATGTATAATAACCAAATCGAATAAGCAAAGAGGTACTTATGAGCAAGAGCTGGAATGGGGAATTTATTAATCCCTATGTAGAACATGGCGAAAAAAAGGATAAAGTAAAAAAAATTACCGTATCAATCCCTTTTTCAGTATTGAAAGTCCTGACTGACGAAAGAACCCGTCGCCAGGTAAAAAACCTAAGACACGCCACCAATAGCGAGTTATTGTGTGAGGCTTTTCTACATGCTTATACTGGCCAGCCACTACCAACCGATGAAGATCTGGCCAAAGATAAAAATGATTACATTCAGGAAATGCTTGCTAAAACCAAGTCAAAAAAGCAACGCAAAAAATAAAACTTCAAAATCCCCGCTTCTGCGGGGATAATTTTATATTTATGAAAACCAATTGGTTAGTGCTTTATGATGCAGCTAAAATTTCATCATCAGAACCATCGCCAATAGCTTCAAATAGAAAAGTGCTTAAATAACGCTCTCCGGTATCAGGCAACATAGCCAAAATGTTTGCCCCCTCCGGTGCAGTTTCAGCTACTTGCAATGCGGTAGCAAAAGTAGCTCCTGCCGAAATACCGCAGAAAATTCCTTCCCGACTAGCTAAAGCCAAAGAAGTGTCGCGCGCTAGCTCATCATTGATTGAGAAAACCTCATCATAAATATCTTGATTCATCACATCGGCAATAAAATCTGGCGTCCACCCCTGAATCTTATGCGGCTGCCACTCCTTACCTTGTAATAAAGAGGCTCCCTCCGGCTCAGTGGCAATAATCTTGATACCAGGCCTTGCTACTTTTAATACTTCCCCGACACCGGTGATAGTGCCACCCGTACCATAGCCACTGACAAAATAATCCAGTGGTCGACCAGCAAAGGCTCTTAAAATTTCCGGAGCAGTAGTATTTCGGTGATATTCTGGGTTGGCCTGATTTTCAAATTGTCTCGCCAAGAACCAACCATTCTTTTCTGCCAATTCAGCGGCTACCCGTACCATGCCAGTACCACGCTCTGCAGCAGGCGTTAAAACAACCTTAGCACCTAAAGCACGCATAATTTTACGGCGCTCTACCGAAAAGGTTTCCGTCATCACGGCAACAAAAGGATAACCTTTGGCGGCACAAACCATGGCTAAAGCAATTCCCGTATTGCCAGAAGTAGCCTCAACTACCGTCTGTCCTGGCTGTAGCAGGCCTTTTTGTTCAGCATCATTAATAATGGCAAATGCCAACCGATCCTTGACCGAAGCCAATGGATTAAAAAATTCAGCCTTAACAAATAAATTAACCCTTTTAGGCCCTAAGCGGTTAATTTTAATAATAGGGGTATTGCCAATAGTCTCTAAAATCGAGTTATGTATTTGTGACATTCTAAACTGCCTCTTGTAATAAATTAGATTCTGTCGAATTTGCTGGGTGTTGAATAAATGTATTGTGCGGATACCAGTTTAACTGGCTAGCTAATGCTGCTACCTCACCGATAATAATCAAAGCAGGAGAGACTAATTGATACTTTGTAACCAAATCCGGCAGTTGATTTAAAGTACCAGTGATAACTCTTTGTTGTAGTGAAGTTCCTTTTTCAACGATGGCTACAGGTGTATCAGGATGGCGTCCATAGCGAATCATTTGCCGGGTTAACACTTCATTTCGCAATAATCCCATATAAACCACTAAAGTTTGATTTTGCCGGGCAATGCTTTTCCAGTTCAGTGTTTCTTCCGAGTTTTTGCAGTGAGCCGTAATAAACATAACGGTTTGTGAATACTGCCGATGGGTTAACGGAATTCCGGCATAGCTGGCACAAGCGGATGCCGCCGTAATACCTGGCACTACTTCAAAATCAATTTGATGTTCCACCAAAACTTCAAGTTCTTCACCACCACGACCATAAATAAAAGGATCGCCACCTTTTAGTCGCACTACCGTTAAATGTTGTTTACCATAAGTCACTAATAATTGATTAATTTTTGCTTGCTGCGTGCTATGATTATTGGCTCGCTTACCCACATTAATTAATTTGGCATCTTTGCGAATCAGCTCTAAAACGTCTTCGCCAACTAAAGCATCATGCAATACCACATCAGCTTTTTGTAAGATTTTTAGTGCTTTTACGGTCAACAAATCCGGAGCACCAGGACCAGCACCCACCAAATAGACCTTACCTTTAGCTTGATACTGATCTTCAAATTGATTAATGGCCTGTTCAAAAGCTATATCCAGCTCGAGCTTATCGGCAATGGAAGTTTCAATAAACCATTCTGCAAAACTACGTTTAGTTTTTAGATCAGGGTATTTTTTTTTTACTTTTGGCCGAAAGGTTTTTAATTTATCGAGTAAAGCCGATAAGTTTTTGGGTAGCAGCCATTCCAGTTTTTCACGAATGATCCGAGCTAATACTGGAGAAACACCACCAGTGGATATGGCAACTAATAAAGGCGAACGATCCACCACGGCTGGCATTAATAAATTACTTAATTCCAGATCATCGACCACATTAACCCAAATATGGCGTTGTTTGGCCACTTGACTTACTAATTGATTGATTTCTGGATTGTCAGTTGCAGCTATTACCAAATACTGATCAGTTAAAAGCTCTGCGTTAAAACTGGAATGAATTAACTCCAGCCCCTGCTCTTCTGCCAGTTTAATAATTTCTTGATTGAAGTTTTCGGCAACCAATGAAACCTGCGCCCCTGCCCGCAGCAAATGCTTTAATTTGCGATAAGCCACCTCGCCTCCGCCAACAATTAAGCAAGGCTGATCCAATAAATGAACGGTTACCGGTAAATACTCCACGTCGAAACCTAATTAAACGTTTAGATGGCTAAATATAAGAGCATTTTTAGCGGCAGAATAATAATAAATAAAGGCTGTATCAATATAACAAAAAGCTATATCACTTTAAGATCAGTTGTGATGCAAAATGCTTGCTATAAGTTTTCGTTATATGTTAGCATCCATATGAAGACGTATAGACATCTAAACATCCAATGAAATTGCAGCAATTACGGTATCTGGTAGCCATTGCAGATAACAACCTCAGCATTACTGCGGCAGCAGAAAGCCTTTACACTTCCCAGCCTGGTATCAGTAAACAGCTACGGCTGTTAGAAGACGAGCTCAAAGTAACCATTTTTGAACGTAGCGGCAAACAGTTAGCTTGCGTGACTCATATTGGTGAAGAAATTATCCGCAAAGCCCGTAACGTGCTGCAGGAAGTCAATAATATCAAGCAGTTAACCAGCGATGTAATGGGTGAGGATACGGGCAGCTTTACCATTGCAACCACTCAGACTCAAGCGCAATATGTATTGCCGCAGGTATTTTTGAATTTTCATAAACAGTACCCACAGCTTAAAATTGATCTGCAGCAAGGAACTACAGCACAAATCACCGAGCTTTTGCAAACCCGAAAAATTGATTTTGCCATTGCCTCGGGAAATGAAGAGTTTGGCGCAGACATTGTCAAAATTCCCTGCTATCAATGGGATAGAACCTTATTATTTCCACAGGATCACCCTTTAGGTGATTTACGAAAAATTGGCCTGTCGGATCTCGTAAAATATCCAATTGTGACTTATGAAATGAAAGCTAAGAGTGAGTCCAGTTTGATACAGGCTTGTCGTCAGGCCAAACTTAATCCCAATATCGTTTTAACCGCCAGAGATGCCAATGTCATTAAAACCTATGTGCGCAGTGGTTTTGGGGTGGGGATTATTGCCAGCATGGCACATGATCCAAAACTCGATCGTGACTTGATCAGCTATTCAACAAAGGACATTTTACCACGTTGTACAACCTGGATAGCCTTCAGCAAAAATTTGTTTTTAAGAAAGTACATGAAGGATTTCATCAAACTCTTTGCTCCGCATATTGCTGAAGAAGAGTTTAATCAGTATTTACAAAGAAACAAATTTTCCTCTGTTGATCTGGTAAATCAGTTGGAAAGTCAAGAAAATTCAAAGCTTCCTATGCACCGCATGTGGCATATTTAAAGCCAACATTCCAGTTGGCTTTATCTGCTTTTATTTAATCCTCAAGCAACTTCAACTATTGGCTGTTCAGAAACTTCTAATATTCCTTTTTCATATAAATAGTTAATCACTAATTGGGCTGATTCGACAGCACTGTACTCTCCAGTATCAATAGTCAATTCTGGACTTTGTGGTGTTTGATAAGGATCACTAATTCCAGTAAAAGCTTTTATTTCACCACGACGAGCCTTGGCGTAAAGCCCTTTTCGATCACGCTTTTCGCAAATCTCTAGTGGCGTACTCACATGAACTTCAACAAAGGTTCCACTTTGTTCTACCAAACCTCTTACCTTTTTTCTTAACTCTGCATAAGGTGCAATTGGTGCACAGATAGCAATACCTCTATGCCGACTGATTTCTGCCGCAACATAACCAATACGAAAAACATTGGCATCCCGATCGGTTTTACTAAAACCCAAACCTTCCGATAAGGTTTTACGAACTTCATCGCCATCCAGTAGCGTCACTGCCCGATCGGTAATTTCCATGAGTCTGGATTGAACAATTTTTGCAATAGTGGACTTGCCCGCACCCGATAAGCCAGTAAAAAATAACGTCAAACCTCTTTGCGGTAAAGACGGTACTCGCTTACGTAACTCAGCAATTACTTCCGGATAGGAAAACCATTCAGGAATGGAATGGCCTTGTTGCAATAAATGGCGCAATTCAGTTCCGGAAATATTTTTAACTTCATCCTTATCTAAAATTTCATCCAAAGTAAAATAACCTTTACGATTAGCCAGATATACCAGCATCTGAAAAGGCACCATTTTGATACCCAACTCCTGTTGATGCTGAACCAGCAATTCCTGAGCCTCATAAGGCCCATAAAAATCATTGCCTAGGCTATCTTTGCCTGGGCCGGCGTGATCGCGTCCCACAATTAAATGGGTACAACCATAATTTTTTCGAATAATCGCATGCCATAAGGCTTCTTTTGGTCCGGCCATGCGCATTGCTAAAGGTAATAAGGATAGATCAGCTAAACCCTCAGGATAGTGTTGCATAATGTGCTTATAACATTTAACCCGAGTATAGTGATCGATATCACCAGGTTTGGTTTTACCCACCACTGGATGAACTAACAGTTTGACATCCAAATCATTTGCAGCTCTAACGGTTAACTCTTTATGGGCACGATGCATTGGGTTGCGGGTTTGAAAAGCCACCACTTTGTTCCAACCATTGTCAGCAAACTCCTGCCGCAACTGAGTTGGTGTTTTTCGTAATTCAGAAAAATCGTAATATTCGGGCAGCTGGATACCTTCTATGCTGCCGCCAAGATAATAGTCACCTGCCCGATACAGTTCTGCGACTCCTGGATGAGCAGAATCTTGAGTTCCGAAAACTAACTCGGCTTCTTTTTCTTTATCCACCCGATAAATAGATTCCAAAGTTAACACAGCCAAAGCCACTCCTTCGGAATCATCCAGGCGAATTTTTTGCCCTAATTGCAGACTTTCAGCAAAGGATTCATCAACATCCAAACTAATCGGAATTGGCCACAAGGTTCCATCAGTTAAGCGGATGGAATTGATAACTGAAAGATAATCGCCCTCATTTAAAAAACCATTTAAAGGACTAAAACCACCATTTAATAACAACTCTAAATCACATAATTGCTTTTGAGTAAGCGCATGAGCGGTTAAATCGATAGCCTCTTGTTTTAATGCAAGCGATCTTTCGGTTGAAGCTAACAACGGTTTTAAATCACCGCCGTGTGCTTGCTGGGTGTATTCAAACTGGTTTAACTTAACTGAATCTAAAGGTAATGACATAACAAAATCTACTGTAATAAAAATTAATAACTAAAGCCCTGATAAAGTATCAAGATGCAAACCGCATTCGCGTTTGACACCACCAAAGCGCGTATCTTCTTCATCCATTCCTTCAACTAAAGGAACGGTACTATGGCGATCACCAATAGAAACGTATCCCTTATCCCAAAGCGGATGGTAGGGTAATTGGTGTTGGATTAAATACCGATGTAATTTCTGATTGTCCCAGTCAATGATTGGATGAACTTTAATGCGATCTTTAAACACTTGAACTACAGGCAAGGTTTGGCGTGATTTTGCCTGTGAACGCCTTAGACCTGCAAACCAGGTTTCAATCTTGAGTTCTTGTAAAGCCCTTTCCATTGGCTCAACTTTATTGCGCTGGTTGTACTGCTCAAGCGCCTTAAGATCCTGCTTCCATTCCTGACCATAACGTGCTTCTTGCCAGGCAGAACTTAATTCCGCTCGATAGACTTTTAAATTCAATTTTAAACGTTCTGTAAGCCGATCAATAAATTGATAAGTCTCTGGGAATAAATGTCCGGTATCGATCAAAATTACCGGAATATCAGCATCAATCTGAGTTAACAAATGCAAACTGACAGCTGACTGAGCACCAAAACTGGACGCTAGTGCATAATGCTGTGGAAAATGTTCGAATGCATAATAAACCCTTTCTACAGCGGTTTTCTGTTCTAACTGCTGATTCACCTGCCTTAGTTCAGAAATGTCACGAAAAAAACTCATTATCATCATCCATGAAAATCTAAACCGTTAGCGACTGCCTTAATATGACCTTGACGAATCACAAAGTCACCGAAATATTCCGCTGGCTGGCGGTTGTGCGAATAGTCTGCAAACAAAACAGAAAGTATTTCTAAAATTTGTGTTTCATTAATATTCTCTTTATACAATTTATTCAGGCGGTCACCTTTATAACTGGCTCCCAGATAAAGGTTATATTTTCCAGGAGCTTTACCTACCAAACCGATTTCTGCTAAAAATGGCCTGGCACAGCCATTGGGACATCCGGTCATACGAATATTGATAGCCTGGTTTAGCAGCTGATATTTTTCCAATAAAGCTTCTATTTTGCTCATTAGATCAGGCAGATAGCGCTCAGCTTCGGCCATTGCCAGTGAGCAGGTAGGAAAGGCAACGCAAGCTAAAGAGTTCAGTCGAGCAGGAGTTTCAGTCTTACCAATACTCAATCCATATTCTTTAACCAAAGTTTCAATATTCGATTTATTTTCAGGGGTGATATTACTGACAATCAAATTTTGATTAGGGGTAATACGAAACTCCCCATCATGGATTTTAGCGATAGCCAGCAGTCCCGAAAATAATTGACTTTGAGCATTATCAATAATACGACCACTATGGATATAAAGGGTTAGATGCCACTGCTTATCTTCAGTTTGTAACCAGCCATAACGATCGCCATTATGGATAAATTCAAAGGCTTTCGGTTCTGGCAAAGACCAGCCAAGGTAATCATGCAAAATAGCTTTAAACTTATCCAGTCCCAATCGATCAATAGTATATTTTAGCCGCGCCAGTTTGCGCACTTGCCGGTTACCATAATCGCGCTGAACCTTAACGATATTCTCTGCAACTTCTAGTAGCTGCTCAGGCGTACAAAAACCAATAACGTCAGCGACTCTTGGATAAGTTTCGTCATCGTTGTGGGTTGAGCCCATACCGCCACCAACCAGAATGTTAAAACCAATCAATTGATTATTTTCAACAATGGCAATAAAGCCCATATCATTGGCATAAACATCCACATCATTATAGGGCGGTATGGCAATGGCCGTTTTAAACTTTCGAGGCAAATAAGTTTGGCCATAAATAGGCTCTTCGCTGGTCTCAACTTTTTTGTCGTCTAACCAGATTTCATGGAAGGCATTAGTTTTTGGTAATAAATGTTCGCTTAACTTTTTTGACCACGCATATACTTCCTGATGTATGGCTGAAGTTTCAGGCAAAGGATTAGCCATAACATTACGATTGACATCACCACAGGCGGCAATGGTATCCAGCAAAGTCGAATTAATGCCTGCGATAGTCTTCTTTAAATTACGCTTAAAGACCCCATGCCATTGAAATGCCTGACGTGTCGTCAGGCGTAAACTGCCACTGGAATAATTTTGCGCCAGTTCAGCCAACTGCTGATATTGTTTTGCCGTAGCCACACCCGCCGGAACTCTGGCTCGAATCATAAAAGAATAAAGTGGTTCCAGTTTTTGCTTTCTACGTTCATTGCGCAAATCTCGATCATCCTGTTGATAAATACCATGAAACTTAATCAACATCTGATCATCATCCACCACTGAGCCAGTGATAGGATCGATTAAACTCTCCTGAATTGACCCTCGTAAATATTTACTTTCAACTTTAATTCTTTCCACATCGGTATGCTTTGCAGGATCATACTGGCTTGGTTTGATTTTGTTATTTTGCACGCTCATTAGTAAACATCTCTTTGGTAACGCGATTCTTGTTTAAGTTGCTTCAAATAATTTTTAGCCTGCTCTGGAGTTTTCCGTCCCTGTTGCTGAATAATCAATAACAAAGCATTTTCAACATCTTTTGCCATACGCTGCATATCACCACAAACATAAACATAAGCGCCTGCTTCAAGCCATTGCCAAACCCGATCGGCTTGCTCCAATAGCTTATGCTGCACATAAACTTTTTCTTCCTGATCACGAGAAAAGGCCAAATCAATTTTATTAAGTACGCCTTTGTGCAAAAACTTTTGCAACTCAACTTGATATAAAAAATCCGTATTAAAATGAGGATTGCCAAAGAACAACCAATTTTTACCAATTGCTTGATTGATCTCTCTTTGCTGTAAAAATGCCCTGAATGGCGCTATCCCGGTACCAGGACCTATCATGATTAAGTCCTTATCATCAGCCGGAAGTTTAAAATTCTTGTTGCGATCTATATAGATATTCAACTCATCTGATTCAGTTAATTCCTGGGTTAAATAGTGAGAAGCCAGGCCATAACGCTCCGCATATTCATTAGATGCTCTGACATGATTTAAAGTAATATGAACCTCTTCGGGTGTTTCATCCAGACTTGAAGCAATAGAATACAAGCGAGGCTTTATTGGCTTTAATAAATCGACCAATTGTTGGGCAGACAATTGAGCATTGCTCAAATGCAAAACATCAATCCATTGATGATTTTTAATATAATCAGAATAAGCTTCATCAATGATTTTTGTTAAGGCTTCTGATTGAGTAATATCCGCCAGTTGTTTTAAGCTTTGCTTGTTTAACAAGGTCAATTCAAGCTTTTTGGTTAAAGCTTCCTGTATCGAAATATCTTCGCCATTTAGATGCACCGGTTGCTCGGCAGTAAAACCTTGCAGTTGCAAAATTTCATCAACCAGTTGTTGATTGTTATCAGCCCATACTCCTAAGGCATCACCAGGTTGATAATGGATTCCTGAATCTGCAAGATCAATTTCCAGATGATAAGTATCTTTTACCGAGTCTCGACCAGTAATTTTTTGAGTAGCGTTAATAGCGGCTTTAAAAGGATTATTCTTGCTATAGAGCTGCTCACTTTTATTATTCAAAGGAATAATGGACGTGCTTGCCAACTCCTGCTTTTGTGGCTGAATAGTTTTTAGCTTTTCGATCAACTGTTGGATCCAATTTTGAGCATCAGCCTGGTAATCCACATCACAATCCTGCCGCTGTAATAAAGCTTGAGATCCAAGCTTGCTTAACACAGAATCAAAATCTTTCGCCGTTTGGCAGAAAAATTCATAACTGGAATCACCTAAACCCAATACCGCATGTTGAACACCTGCTAATTTAGGTGCTTTTTTACTGAAAATAGCTTCGTGAAAATCAATCGCATCATCTGGCGGTTCACCCTCGCCATGAGTTGAAGCTACAATAACGATGCTCGAAAAATTTGTTAGCGTTTTTAACTTGATATCTAAAGTTGAATTGAGTGTTACCGGAATATTTTCTGCTTGCAGGCGCTGAGAAAGCTCAGCCGCTAGGGTTTCAGCATTGCCGGTTTGAGAAGCATATAAAACCAGAACTTTAGAATCTGATTGCTGCTCTGATAATGTAGCTGGTGAAACAAAGGATGCAGCCAATGGTTCTGCCAGATTTTCAGCTAAGCCAGCGCAATAGCCGCTAAGCCATTGCAATTTTGCGGGTGCTAATTGCTGTACTTTTTTGAGCAACTCAGGCTCAAAAATACTGGAAACTATGTCAGAAGATGTTTTTTCTTTTATCGTCACAGCCAATCATCATAGACAGAGAAAGTATTAGAATTATTGCCGTATAGACGTCTAAAAAAAACTAATTCTTGTGAATATCTATATAACCACTACTTATAACTTCACTAATTCGTCACTTAATGGAACTGGTTTTTTCTATTCTCAAATGCAAATTTGCAATTAATTTCGCGGCTTAAGCATGATAAAGTGCTATTTAAGTTAAGGCGTTATATAAATTTTATAATTAGGAACACGGATACGAGGACTGTTGTCATGAAAATAAAAATACTATCTATCTTATTTTTCTCTTTAATTTTAACCGGCTGCCCATTCGATGGAGATGATGGACAAACAGGACCTGCAGGGCCCGAAGGCAAGGCCGGACCCCAGGGTGATGCTGGACCCCAAGGCGCAGCAGGGCCAGCTGGATCAAATGGTATCAATTGCTGGGATCTGAATGGAAATTCAGTTAATGATACGGACGAAGATGTCAACGGCGATAATGCATGGACAGCTGCTGATTGTGTTGCAAGCGTATCTATTCCCCAAAATCCGGACGCAGAACATAACTTTCATGAATTTTGTAAAGCTTTTGCTGAGTTAGGCAAATACCCGGATGGCTGCCCATCCAGCACCCATGCCACTCCAACCGGTACCTTGACACAGATGAACCGAAGTCTTTTCGATAGCTCTAATTCCGCTTGTGGTGGAGCCTTATCAATTGACTCAACCTCTTATCCTGGAGAAGCTTATTGGGTTTTACAAGGAGGCTTTATAGCTGACACAGAGGTCATAGCGGTACAAGACAGAAATCAATGTGAAACCAAGTGCGCTAACGACAACCGCTGTATCGCAGCGCATTTCTGTAGAGAATGCACAACCCCTCCTAGCAGCGGCCAGTGTACAACTTTTTATCATTCGGACACCATTCCAGACTATGAACATGTGTGCGGTATAGATATAGCGGGTTTTCAGGCTTCTGAATTTTGCCTTGATGTATCAGCAGAATGGTGGGTAACCTGCCCTTAATGAATTAAGAACACTATGTTTAAAGTATGGCAGCATTAAAAAGTTTAATTGAAAATATCCCACAACACCAAGAGGGCCTGCCATACTCCATTTATTCGTCTTATCGGAAACAACATATCCATGACGTCCCTATCGTTAAGCCGCTTTTCATTGCAGTGCTGCAAGGTGAAAAAAGACTTGGTAGAGACTCAGAGCAGATCTGTAAATCGGGCGACTTCATTTTTCTCTCGAACAGCCCGAACACCGAAATACGCAATATTCCTAAAGACAGCTTCTATACTGCCTTACTCATCGAATTCGATCCATCAGACTTTGATCATCTACTACCACCAAATAAGAAACCGCCTGTTTCACAGCACTGCTCCGGTAACATAACACCCGACTTAGAACTCTGTTTAAAACAATTTCTTGAGTGGACTCAAGTAACACCAACTTCACTGTGGACACATAGGCGTAAAGAAATTATCGAATTACTATGTCATATGGGCTATGAAAACGTACTTTCTGGCCTTATCCAGCAAACTTTAGGACAAAAAGTTCATCATATAATCAGTGCTGACATTGGCAAAGAGCACAGTGCCGCCTCTTTATCCAAACAACTGGCCATGAGTGAATCAACGCTGCGCAGAAAACTAAAAAATGAAGGTACCAGCATTCAACACATCAAAGATCAAGTCAAACTAGGTCACGGGCTACATTTAATCCTATCCACCCAGCAACCCATTAATTTAATTGCAGAGAAATGTGGTTACTATTCCCAGTCCCGCTTTACCGAAAGATTTAAAGAACGATTTGGTACCACCCCGACAGAACTTAGAAAGACAAAATGACCAGATGAGGCGAAAAGATGGCGTTTGAGAGCTAATCTCTCGATTTGTACCAATTAGAATAAAACATAGAAACTTAATTTATATTTACTCTATACAAACAGACGAGGTTTTCTATGAACAAATTACTGATTTTAGCTCTATTAACCAGCATTTCCACTTCATCTTTGGCAAAAGACTTTACTCTCAAAAGTTATGATATGACTCATGGTCAATTCATGAGTAAAACACAGGAATTTAAGGGCTTTGGCTGCAAAGGTGGTAACCAGTCGCCGCAGCTTTATTGGTCTAATACGCCTAAAGGCACTAAAAGTTTTGCGATCACAGCCTATGATCCAGATGCGCCAACAGGCAGCGGCTGGTGGCACTGGCAAATCGTAAATATTCCCAAAGATATTCATATGCTGGCTGCAGGTACTGGTTCAACAGATGGCAAGCTAGCGCCCAAAGGTAGTTTACAACTTACCAACGATTTTGGAGCAAAAGGTTTTGGCGGTGCCTGCCCACCGAAAGGGGATGGTGCTCATCGCTATCAGTTTACGGTATTTGCCCTTGCCGTAGAAAAACTGGAACTTCCAGAAAATGCTTCGGCGGCCTTGGCTGGATATATGATCAATGCCAATGCCATTGGCTCGGCTACTTTAGAAGCACTCTATACCCGCAATAGCTCTCAACCATCAATTGCTAACGAGGTTGACTAACCATAATAAACATCATTGCATAGGTTAATTGCTCATGAAGATTGAAAAAATAGATCACCTGGTACTAACTGTCAAAGATATACCACGTACACTTAAATTTTACGTGGCAGGTCTGGGAATGAAAAAGGTCATCTTTGCGAACAACCGAATAGCCCTAAAGTTTGGTGATAGCAAAATCAATCTTCATGAGTCGGGTAAAGAGTTCAAGCCTCATGCCCAAAATGCTAAAGCTGGTAGTGCCGATCTTTGTTTCATAAACAATGACAGCCTGGATAATACCATTAAGCATCTAAAGCAACATGAAATTAACATTATTGAAGGGCCTATTTTACGCACAGGAGCATTGGGCCCTATTAATTCAATTTATGTTCGAGATCCTGATGGCAATCTGATTGAGATTTCAGTGTATGAATAGTTTATATTTCTTTAAAATTGATAGTAACAATTGTGCCAAAACCATTGGTACCCGATTCAAGGGACAAGGAAAACTTTTGTAATTTTGCAAGCTCCTGCGATAATTTAAGACCTATTCCACAATGAAATTCACTTTCTGAGTTTTCACTAACTCCATTTTTTTGTGATGTTAAACCTGGCCCTGTATCTTTTACCACTAAAGCATCCTGATCAAGTTGAACACTTATTTCGCCTTCCAGAGTATAACTGTAAGCATTGTGTAAAACATTGCGTATAATTACTACCAATGCAACTTTCCACGCAAATATTTCTACGTTCACCTCTTCTGTAAAATTAATCTTGAGTTTTTTAAATTTAAATTGATGAACCAATGAAGAAATGGTGGCTTTAACAATCTCGTTAACATTTACTTTTTCGATTGGTACTAAATGCTGACTATCCGCATCCAGCTTGGAGAGTAAAAGCATCATTTCCACTATATCTCTTAACTGGTATATCTCATGGGTTAGCCTTTTTAAAAGTACAATATTTCTTTCAGAAAACTGATTGCTATCAGTTTCTAAAATTTCAATAGCTCCTAAAACTACTGAAATCGGGGTTCTAAACTCATGGCTAATATGTGCACTAAAGGATTTTTCACGCTGAATTATGCGGTTTAGATTAACGCTATACTCCGTTAGTGCTTTTGAAAGCACATCCAATTCATAGGTTAAGTTATGGCTTTGTGATAATTGCAAAGCTTCTTCAGATGATGCCTGATGATTTACAATATCCGAGGCCAATTTTTCTATAGGTTTTGTCAGTTGAGCGCTTAGTTTTTTGCCTAAAAAGTAAGATAAAAGAACACATAAAACCAGACTTACTAGCAGTGAACCGAAAGTATAATTTTCCGCAGTTTCAAAATTTTCAATATCAAATAAAAAATAATAGGTTAGGTTTTCTTTTTTAATGCGAATAAATTCATAATCACGTTCTTGATAGGTGAGCTCTATCTTGCTATCCCTTATTTCTTTTATTTCTGTTGGGACCTTATGAAGGGAATCACCTTTATCATCAGAAATGAATAAAAGAAAACGATCAGTATCATATTCAATTAAATTTTTCTGCTTATGAAATATTTCCGTTAATAATAAAGCATGTTGATAATTGCTGTTATGTTCTAAATCATACTCCACATAATTTATAGCGATATAACTGATCAGTGAAAACGTTATGGCGATAAAAAAACCTAAAGCTACAAAACTTGTAGTTACCTTTTTTTTAAAGGTTGCTTTCATTATTCAATTTCAAACCTATTTTAGGCACAGTAATAATTAACTCCTCCGCAAATGGCTTATCGATAATAGTCCTTAAGGTATGAATATGAGTTCGCAATGAACTACTAGCAGGGGGTGAGTCCCCCCAAATATGACCTTCGATTTCTTTAAATGTAGTGATACGATGCTTATTACGCAGTAATAGACATAATATTTTAAATGCTATTGGTGGAACACTTAAAACCTGGTTATCACGAATGACTTCATAAGTATTTGGGGTTACCTGTAAATTTTTGAAGGTAAGAATTTTATTGTAGTTTAATCCTTTATAGCGCCTCATAACCGACTTTATTCGAGACTCCAATTCTCTTAATTCAAAAGGCTTACTCAAGTAATCATCCGCACCCAAATCCAAACCCTGTATCCGGTCTTCCAGATGGTCTAGAGCGGTTAGCATAATGATAGGAATATCCATATCACGATATTCCCTTATTTTTTTACATACCTCAAAGCCATCACTTTTGGGTAACATAATATCCAGTATGATCAGATCGTGATTTTGATTAACCGCCAGCTCATATCCATGCTCTCCGTCTCGAGCCCAATCAATCTGGTAACCTTTAGGCTCAAAATAATCAAATATATTTAAAGCAAGGCCACTATGATCTTCAACTAATAATAGCTTCATAACGTATTCGTAAAGTTAATATGTCGAATATTTAACACTAACTACCCCGACAAAAAAAGAACTAATCACAAAACAACAATTTTTCACATTCTCTTAACTCTTTCTTAACACTTATAAGAGTATATTGCAATGCAAATATGACTTAGGAGTATATTATGTATAGGAAAATCCTAACTTTTTTAGCTTTAATTTCTCTGGCCGCGAATGCCGCCGCTTTCTCTGACAATCATCACTCTGACAAACATCATCAGCTTGGGATCTTTGCTGGTGAAACTTCAGCAAACTCAGAAAAAGAATTTACCTACGCCCTTGAGTATGAGTATAAGTTTGATAAAAACTACGGCTTTGGAGTCACTTTAGAAAACGTTAATGGTGCTCATGAAGATATTCGGGTATCGGTAGCATCTTTATATTACCATCCAACTTCAAATTTTAGACTTGGCATTGGCTATGGTAGAGAAAAAGCGGAAGGCCATGATTCTGAAAGTTTAGTCCGATATTCTTTAGCTTACGATTTTCATATCAACGAAAGCATGACCTTTGGCCCAACATTTGCCCTTGATAAAATTGATGGCCACACTTCTCGTGTGTACGGACTTGCTCTTAACTTCCTTTTTTAAGAGGCCAAATTTATGCGTTCTTTTAGAATATTAATCTTTTTACTTGCTGCTATTTTTAACAGTGCATTACTATCTGCAGAAGTTAAAGCAAGTGATATACAAGAAATAACCCATGTTTGTATGAATGCCGAAAGCGCCTTTCAAGATTATATTTTGATTGGCATCGGTATAACTAATAACGATCCAGAGAAAGACATCGCTGAAAAAGTAGCCAGTATTGATACTTTTTTAAAGAATGTCAGCAGTCACGATCTCGGCTCTAAAAACAACGCAGAGTTAAAAGAGTTGCAAGTGTTATGGAGTCAGATAAGACCAAAAATCACCTCTAAACCCAAAAAAGAAGATGTAGTTCTTATCAAAAAACAAATCGATGAATTTATTATCAAATGCGAAAAACTTGATGAGCACCTAGCGACTGATGTGCACTCTAAAGTCGCAGAAGATCTGGTTTTGATTTCAGAGCTAGGCATTGATGTACAAAGATTAACCTCTATGTATTTGATAAAAGCCTGGGGAGTTGATCTTAAAGGCTACGATAAAGAAGCAAAAGAAATCATTGCTCGATTTGATGATGAATACAAACGGTTAATGGCTGAAAGCGATAAAAATGTGCCAAAGAAAATAAAAAGCATACTCCGCTCAGTCAATAAAGATTTTTTACTATTTAAAATCATGGCCGTTACGGACAGCAAGCGATACGTACCAAGCTTGGCTCAAAAGAAGTCAGCAAAAATTCAGAAGAGCGTCATGCTTGCTTTGCAGTTAGAAGAGGATTTAATGCAATGAAACGCAATCAATATTTAATAGCATTTTTATCATTAGTCATGTTAAGCCTTTCAGCAACTGGCTTAGCTAAAACTAAAGATGCTGAAGAACTGGAAATTGCTGAAAATATAGAACGCAATAGTCAACAGGTAGCCAAATGGTATTTTTATAAAAACCAAAATATCATGGCACATCGCTCTAAAAAAGAGCTTCAGGCTAGTATAGAAAGCTTAAAGGCTAATATAGAAGCAATAAAAGGCTACAAAGAAGACGATATTCAAGAGAATTTGATTCAGTTTATTGATATAACTTATAGTGAATTATATCAAACTATTAATCAGCCATTTAATGAAGAAAATGCAAATCTGGTCATTGACTATAGTGAGGCATTACTTGAAAGTGCTGAGTTTATTGTAGAGAAACATGCGGTCAGTAATACCGAAGATGAGAAAAAATACGTTCAGCTGAAAAAGATGGAACTGTTAATAGAAAGAGCCAATAAATACTATATCGCTGTACGTTCAAACTTTGCTGACGAAAATAGTTTGAATCAAGTTAGATTGAACATTGAAGCATTTGAATATTTGCTCAATGATATATCAAAATTCAAGTATCAAAATTATGAGCGCTCAGCTCTAACCAGCTTAACCAAATACTGGGATATCTGTAAGCCGTTTTATTTAGGCACTAAAAGCAGTAGCTTACCAAGAATTGTTTTAGCTTCAACCAAATATCTGGATGATAGTGTTGAAACTTTAGCCAAGTATCACCTTAAGAAAATGAAGTAACTTTTGGCTCAAAACAAAGTAAGTGAACCTTTCTATTCCCAAGCTTGCTATACTGGCATCGATATTTCTATCGGTGTCAGCGATAGCTGATGACACCTTATCCTTCAAAAGACTTACCAATGATGAAGGCACTCTAAACGAAACTATCTATGATGTTGATCAGGATGAGTATGGTTTTATCTGGATTGCCAGCGATAAAGGTGTTACCCGATTTGATGGTGAAAATTATCTAAGTTTTACCTTTGATCCTGATGACCCTAGTAGTTTATCTTCAGATAATGCTATAAGTATTGAGTATATTCAGGGGGCACTCTGGATACTGACATCGAATGGAGTACTGCATAAACTTTTAGCCAATGGTTATTTTGAACGATATGCTATTCCTTTTGCCAAAGGTTCAGATTTTAGCAATGGCAATATTATAGCAGGCTCTAAAGGTGAACTTTGGATTTTTTTCAATAAAAAGCTTTATAGTTTTTCTACCGAAGAATCGCTATTTTCTCTAACAAATGAATTTCCGGATCAAATATCCAGCATTTCCCTACATAGTCCTTCGGATAAATTATTAGTAGGTTTTGACTCTGGAAAGACTAAGTTTTGTGAAGCCTCAAACATAACTAACTGTACAAGCTTTATTGAATTTCCCAATAATGAATATCTTATTAAAACGATAAGTTCTCAAGGCAGCTACTACTATGTAACTAATAAAAATATTTATTCTTACCCGTCTGGACAAACTACTAATATAAATCCCGCTCTTCCGGCAAATCTTAATATACTGATTAATGACGCTGTGATTAACCATGATAACCATTTGTGGATAGCAACCTCACATAATGGTTTGTATGAATATGATCTTGAATTAAATAAAATTCATGTTCATAAAGCAGACTTCAATGATGCTTATTCCATAAAATCAAATAATCTGATCGATCTGTTTATTAATGAACAGGAAGTATTGTGGGTTGGATCGCAAAATGATGGTGTTTTTAGTACAAATTTAAAAAATACTGGATTTCATCGATTGGTTGCATCCGATCTTGCTTATGCCAACATTAATCGAGATGATTATTGCCATATTAGTGAAAATGCTAAAGGAGAGCTATTTTTTTCTGTCTGTCAGGCTGGTTTCAGAAAATTATCAGCAGACAGGAAATTATTTGAAGATCTTACTCCTGAAATTTTAAAGGCACTGAATTCCCACAGCAAAAATCTGTTTGTAAAAAGGCATTTATATCTTTCTGATAGTGATATCTGGATTGCGGCAAAAGAAGGTTTGATTCATTGGAACGGTAAATCTTCTGCCCAATATATAAAACCAAAACAACTCTCAGCAACGAATCAACCATTTAATGTAGATTATATACATCAAGATAATGATAACAATATCTGGTTCTCATCAAATAATGGTGTATTCCTTTTAACAGATCCAATGAAGCCTCAGAACTTATTAAAGCTTAACTCTCTTGGCAATCTATTTCAGGATAAGAAAATTACCTTTATTGAAGATGCTTTTGATGGCTTTATGTGGATAGGTACAGTTAATTCTGGTTTATATTTGGTTAATAGCAAAGGGGAATATACTCATTTCAAAAACGATCCAACGAATAAGTCCAGCTTACCCAATAACCAAGTGAATGACATAACAACTTTTGACAATACTAACTGGTGGATAGCGACCAACTCTGGACTTAGTCATTTAATCATTGATTTAAAAGACAAAAATAAATTTACTTTTCATAATCATGACAGACACGAAAGTTTAGAGAATGATTCTATTTCATCGATAATAAAAGACCCAAACCATTTTATCTGGTTGGCTACTGATGATGGCGTTATAAAATTTGATATTAACAGCCATGCTAATCAACTCTATGATTATGGCTACGGCCTACCTCGAGGTGCTTACAACACTAAATCTTCCATTTATAGCCAGGATGGGTATATTTATATTGGAGGAAAGAAGGGCTTAGCAAAGATTAACCCTGATTTTATAACTAGTGCATCAAAAAGAAAAATTCCTATTATTTTTACTTCTTATAGAAAAGCCAATAAAAACTACAGTTTTATATATCCTAAAAAATACCCTGAAATCAAACTGGGATATGATAATACGAATTTTAGAATATCCTATGCAAAACTTGATCTGGCAGCATCTGAGTATATTCAATATGAATACAGACTTTTAGGTCAGAGTGATAATTGGCATTTGGTTCACAACAGTAACTACGTTGTTTATAACCATATTCCAACGGGTAACTATAGATTACAAGTCAGAGAAAAAGGTAATGATGAAAATATTGCCGAATTAACTATAGATGTCGCGGTTTCTCCATGGCGTACTCTTAAAGCCTATATTCTGTACTCATTAATAATTGGCGCCTTAATTTCAATACTGACTTACTTTTATATCAAAAGAAATCTGGCAAGAAAAAAGCACGAACAACAACTTTATACACTGGCTAATTATGACTCGTTAACGTCCCTGGGCAACAGAAATAAGCTTAATAAAGATTTACCCAACTATCTCCATTCAAACCCTGAAGATAAGTTACTGGCCGTCATCATTATTGATCTTGATAGATTTAAAAACATTAATGACTCATTGGGTCATGATTTTGGTGATAAAGTATTAATTTATACCGCTAGTGCCATCCAGGAAGCTACCCCAAAGCTAGCAACCTGCTATAGATTTGCTGGCGATGAATTTGTCATCATTATTCCTGAACTTGGAGATAAACGCGAATCTCATATCATTTGTGAAAGATTACTTGAAGCTTTAAATAAAACCATTGAGGTAGATGGTATAGAACTTAACTTAAATGCTTCCATAGGCATTAGCTACAGCCCTAAAGACAGCTCAGATAGTATAGAGCTTATGAAGTTTGCAGATTCTGCACTTTATGCCGCTAAAAACCTGGGTAAAGGAACTTATAGAAATTATGAACCTACGTTGCAATCAACCGTGATTAGACGCCACGTTATTGAAAGCTCTGTTAAAAGTTCATTTTTGAGTGACAGTTTTTTCCTGCAATATCAACCAAAATTTTCAATTAAAGAAAATAAAATTATTGGATTCGAATCCTTACTTAGATGGAAACATGAAGTTCTTGGCAATATTCCGCCCAATGAGTTCATTCCTATTCTTGAAGAAATGGGAATGATACAAGATATCGGCAGTTGGGTTTTAGACAAAGCTTTAGAACAATTAAGTATTTGGCGAAACAATATTGATCAATCACTTTCTATTGCTGTTAATATATCGGTTAAACAGCTAGAAGGCGACTCTATTGTAGATGAAGTTAAATCGCTGCTTAAAAGTTATAATTTACCAGCATCGTGCCTGGAGCTAGAAATTACCGAAACAACCTTAATGAAAAGTGCCCATAAAATTATGCGCACTCTGCACGCCCTACGTGAACTCGGTGTTAAATTATCCATTGATGATTTCGGTACTGGCTATTCTTCTTTTTATTATTTATCTCAACTTCCGGTGGATAAACTAAAAATTGATAAGGCTTTTGTAGATAATATAGTGCATTCACAGCAAGCTCATTTATTATTTGTAGCAATCGTTAATATGGCTCGCTCCTTAAAGCTGGAAGTTATTGCCGAAGGAATTGAAAATGAAGAGCAATACAACTTAGTCAAAAAATCTGAATGTGACAATACTCAGGGCTACTATATTAGTCGCCCTGTTGGAGAGGAAGATGTCTATTCATTATTGTATTCAGAAGATCGACTCTCCGGTTAAATTAAATTCTAATCACTCCCTTACTTTTCCTGCCTCTGATCTCACTAAAATTTATTGAATATTCTGTGAATAAATTCGCCATAAATAATACACTGCTGGCAGTACCAATAGCGTTAACACAATTGCACTGAGCATACCGCCCACCATAGGGGCAGCAATTCTACTCATAATTTCAGAACCAGAGCCAGTACCGTATAAAATAGGTAATAAACCAATCACTATAGAGGCGGCCGTCATCATAACTGGGCGCACCCGCAAACCAGCACCCTCAAGTACAACAGTTCTTAACTCTTGCCTTGTTACAGCTTGCTGCAAAGTCATTTTTTTATCTAATAACCGCTGATAAGCCTGATTCAGATAAACCAGCATAATAACCCCAATTTCAACGGCGACGCCAGCTAAAGCAATAAAGCCTACCCCAACCGCCACAGAAAAATTAAATCCCTGCAGATACATCAACCAGAGACTTCCTATCATGGCAAAAGGTAAAGTTCCCATAATAATGCTGACTTCAGCAAAATTTCTGAAATTCATAAAAAGCAGAATAACAATAATGGCTAAAGTTAAAGGTACTACGTAGGATAATTTTTCCTTTGCTCTGAGCATATATTCGTATTGACCAGACCATTGAATAGAGTAACCTGCTGGAAGTTCTAATTGCTCTTTAACCACTTGCTGCGCTACTTCTACATAATGCCCAACATCAATATCCTCTATATCCACAAAGGCCCAACCATTCAGCCGCGCATTTTCACTCTTAATTCCTGGTGGCCCATCCTCTATATAAATATTGGCGACATCACCCAAAGGGATTTTTTTTCCTGTCGAAGTCACCATAGGCAAAAGTTCAAGCTGCTCTGGTGAATCACGATAATCCTGTGGATAACGAACATTAATTGGATAACGTTCTAAACCTTCTATAGATTGAGAAACATTCATACCGCCAATCGCTGTCGCAATAACCTGCTGTATATCCGTAATGTTTAAACCATAACGTGCAGCATTTTCTCTCTTGATATCAATCTTAATATAGCGGCCACCTGCTACCCGTTCAGAATAGACAGAAGCGGTACCAGAAACCTGTTTCAATATTTGCTCCAGGTGTTGACCGATTTTTTGTATCTCACTCAGTTTCGGACCGGCAATTTTGATCCCGACAGGCGTCTTAATCCCTGTTGCCAACATATCAATACGCGTTTTAATCGGCATTACCCAGGCATTGGTTACGCCTGGTAATTTCACCAAGGAATCTAACTCTTTGATTAAGCTATCAGTGGTGACGCCTTCTCGCCATTGCTCTCGTGGCTTTAACTGGATAAAGGTTTCAATCATGGTAAGAGGAGCCGGATCGGTTGCTGTTTCAGCGCGCCCTACTTTACCAAATACCGTCTCAACTTCAGGAATAGTCCGAATCAGCTTATCGGTTTGTTGTAGCAATTCTCTTGCTTTGCCAATGGATATGCCTGGATAAGTGGTCGGCATATACATTAGATCACCTTCGTCAAGAGGCGGAATAAACTCACTACCAATTTTATTAATTGGCCAAAGGCCAATCACAAAAACAATAATCGCCGTTACAACTGTTGTTTTTGGATATTGTAATACCTTCCTTAAGGTAGGCATATAGATAGCGATCAAGGCTCGATTTACTGGATTTTTATGTTCCGGCAATACTTTGCCACGAATAAAATATCCCATTAATACCGGTATTAAAGTGATCGCCAAAGCTGCAGAGGCAGCCATAGCGTAAGTTTTAGTAAAGGCTAATGGAGAGAACATCCGGCCTTCTTGTGCCTCCAGAGTAAACACTGGCACAAAACTGATAGTAATAATCAACAAACTGAAAAATAAAGCCGATCCCACTTCTGAAGCAGATTTCGAGACCAGTTGCCATCGATTAGCTTTGGTTAGCGGCGTTTTCTCCATATGTTTGTGCATATTTTCTATCATCACAATGGCACCATCTATCATGGCCCCTATGGCAATGGCAATACCGCCTAACGACATGATATTTGCATTAAGCCCCTGCCAATGCATCACGATAAAAGCAATTAAAATACCGACAGGCAAACTAATAACGGCCACCAGTGATGATCGGATATGAAACAAAAAGATCACACACACCAAAGCGACTACCGCAAATTCTTCAAGCAATTTAATCCATAAATTATCAATTGCTCTTTCTATCAAGCCACTTCGGTCATAAACCGTTATTAGTTCGACGCCATCAGGTAATCCCTGCTTTAAATCTTCCAGTTTTTGTTTAACACCCTGAATGGTTTTTTGCGCATTCTCGCCATATCGCATAACCACAATGCCGCCAACCGTTTCACCTTCTCCATTTAGTTCGGCAATACCTCGGCGCATTTGTGGACCAATAGTAATTTCAGCAACATTCTTGAGCAGAAGAGGTATACCTTTGCTGTTCAGTCCTAAGGGAATATTCTCAAGATCCTGAGATTGTTGAATATAGCCATTAGCTCTAACCATATACTCGGCTTCTGCCATCTCGATAACCGAAGCTCCAACCTCCTGATTACCTTGTTTAATGGCCATTTGAATATGCGCAAGCGGAATGCCATAAGCTCTTAGCTTTTCAGGATCAACTGTCACCTGATACTGCTTAACCATACCGCCCAGACTGGCAACCTCAGACACCCCAGGAACCGTTTGTAATTCATATTTTAAAAACCAATCTTGGATACTGCGCAACTGGCTGATGTCATGCTGACCGGTTTTATCAATCAGTGCATACAGATAGATCCAACCCACGCCGGTTGCATCTGGCCCCAGTTGTGGTCGGGCGGTTGCTGGTAAGGTTGGAGCTACCTGACTTAAATACTCCAGAACGCGGCTTCTAGCCCAGTATAAATCTGTTTGCTCATCAAAAATCACATAGACATAGGAGTCACCAAAAAAAGAATAACCCCGTACAGTGACAGCACCAGGAACTGACAGCATGGCGGTAGTTAGCGGATAAGTTACCTGATCTTCAACCACTTGCGGTGCCTGGCCTGGATAATTAGTTTTGATAATAACCTGCACATCCGACAGATCTGGAATCGCATCCACAGGAGTTTGTTTGAGTGAATATAATCCAAGACCAACTAACACTAAGGTCGTCAATAAAACAAAAAACCTATTGCCAATAGACCAGCGAATAATAGACTGTATCATGCTCTATCTCCTACTGTTGATGCATATGATTATGCTGCTGTTTCAAATCCGTAGGAGCAGACTTTTCTATCAACTCAAGAATGATAAATTCTTCACCGGCTTCAAATTTAAAACGAATCGTTTCAGCGGGCTTGAGTAAATGAATATCAATGTTTTCCGGTAGGATAAAATCCATAGTCGCTGCTGGGCGACTCCATTTTTCTATTGGCCCACGACTGATATTGATTATTCGACTATCAACATCGATCGTATTGATAATACCATCGACTATTGCGGTATTTGATGATGGATCTGATTGTTCTTGCTGTGATTGCATTCTTTTAAAGTCAGAGGTTTTACTGGACTCAGAATCAATTAAAAACTGTGCTGACACTACGACTTCTTCACCTTCATCAAGGCCACTGATAATTTCAATTGCATTCTGATTCTGCATTCCGCTAACCACTTCTATAGATTTAAAACGTCCTTGCCCCAAAGCCAGCACCACTCTGTCTTGGTCGCCTGTCCGGATGACTGCTTCTTTGGGCACAAATAATGACTCTCTGTCGAAGATAGACTCAATACTAATAGTTGCATACATATTAGGTTTTAAAGATAAATCCTGATTAGGAAATTTTAATCTGACTTTGGCCGTACGGGTTTTACTGTCCAGTGTCGGATAAATAAAATCAACACTGCCTAGCCACTTCCTTCCTGGCAAAAATCCTACCTGCATTTCTGCTGCGGCTCCAAGCTGGATCCAGGGTAATTGTTTTTCAAAAATCTCAACCTCAACCCAAACCTTATCGATAGCACCAATAGACATGATCTCGGTTCCAGGTTTGACATGGTGTCCTTGACGAATATTCAGCGATTGCACAATACCACTTTGTGGTGCATAAAAAGTCAGATACTGATTAACTTTTCTAGTACGCTTAATCGATACAATCGTTGTTTTAGGAACTTGTAAAGCTCTTAATTTTTGTTGAGCAGCGTTGACAAGCCTTTGATTGTTTCGATTCAAGGCCAATAGATATTCTTCCTGAGCATTGACCAATTCAGGGGAATATATTTGATAAAGTGGTTGTCCTTGTGAAACCGTTTCACCTTCTGAGCGAACAAATAATTTTTCGACCCAGCCCTGCACTCTGGGATGAATATGCACCATCAAATCTTCATCAAAAGCAATGTAGCCTACAGTCTTAAGGTTAGAAATCATTGGCTTTTTAATCACCTTATCGGTTCTAACACCAAGATTATTAATAAGTTCTGGCGCTATAGTAATAGTTCCAATCCCTGCATCAGAAAGTGCATTAGACTCTTCATAAACTGGAATTAAATCCATGCCCATGGGGGATTTTCCTGGTTTGTTTCGCCGATAATTGGGGTCCATCGGTGCTACCCAATAAAGCACCTTTTTTTCTACCGAAGCTTCATTGTAATCAACAACAGTACCTTTCGGTTTGAAGATTAAAAACAGCGTTGATGTTAAAGCCACACCAATAAGAATACCTATAAAAATTAATATTTTTTTATTCATGGCTCTCTCCTGAAGTAGCATTCATTTCAATAAGTTGTGCTGCATTTTTTATAAAAAAATAATTTAACTGTATATTTGATTTAAGTTTCTCCACGTCAATTGATAAAGCTTCAATCTGAGCGTCCAGTTGTGCAATTCGCGCTCTAACCACTTCAGCAAAATCACTGACTCCATTGGTATAAGCATTCAAAGCAGCTTCAGCCTGCTGTTGCATTTGTGGCAACAAAGTTTTTTGGTACAACTGATGCCTTTGTTTCAATTCTTGCAACTTTGTTCTTTCTACTTCAATCGCTGAGAAAAAATCTCTAAGCGCAAGCCATTTATTATTTTTTACAGCTTCTTTACCGGAAATTGCCGCCTTAACCTGATTGTCCTGTTTACTTGAAGTAAACAAGGGAATATTCAGACTAACACCTATGCTAAAAAAATCTGCTCTATCAATACCGGAAGGCGAAGCATCCCGATAAGCATAACTGGCATTAATTCCCCACTCAGGCTTGTACGACTGCCTTGCTAACTCGATGTTGGTATCACTAGCTGCTACTTGTTTATCAATACTTCTGATTAAAGGATGCCGTTTGACTTTGTCTAAAACTTCTTTTGAGTTATAGATGCTGATTTCTGAATTGAACAACTGCTCAGAATAAAGCGCTTGCACCACTGGCAATTGTGAAGGAAGGATAAAAATACTTGTCTTTTGCTGCTGCAAAGCTGCTACGTTTAAGTCTTTCTGATAGTTTTGACTTATCCACTCACTCAGTGTTTTTAAAGCTATTTTTTGCTTTTGGCTTAATTTAAACAACTTGTCTTCGAGCCGTGTTAATTCCAGTTCCGCTCGAATAATATCTTGCTGCTGGGCTTTACTAAAAGTTGAAGAGTAACCAGCTTCAGCGATTTCTATCAGCTGCTCAAATAAATTTCTGTTTTTCTCTATTAAATCAATGCTGGCTTGAGCCTGGTAAGCATCCAACCACAGGTTTGCTGCTATCACGCTGACTTTGGCTTTACGATCTTCTCTTAACCAGGGCTCTTGTTCGCTAAGAATTTTCAATCGCTTCGATTGCAACTCTAACGTATTTCCTCTCGGAAACCTTTGCGAAAATCCGATTTTAAATTGGGTCATCGGTTCTTGGTTAAATTCAAAAGTATCCGTTGGCAAATTAGCCAGACTAACAGAAACTTTGGGATCGGGCAGAACATCAACAGCAAGACTTTGTGCCAATAAAGCTTTTTGCTGATTTTTGCTTTTACTTAGCCAGGGATCATACTTTTGAGCCAGTCGTATGGCTTCTTTCAAGCTCAAAACTTCACTCGCTTCAACTCGCGCTACCGAAAAAAATAACAATGTGACAACAAATAACAGGCTTCTATATCCAAGCACCTGATTGATAAATTTAGGCATCATAGCCCCCAACAACAGTAAACCAATAAATAATTCAGCTAAATATTTAGCCGAAAGTAGAATGTGTTATCCGTAAGTGGATATTAAGGAATGATTAACTGAAAATGGGAGGCCGGTAGAGGCTGTCAAAAACTCTACTTAAATAGCCTTGATCATAGAAATATTTGTCTGAAATATGGACTGGCTTGATTGAAAGAGACTCTAACTGACTGATAAAAGCCGGCATATTGATAAAACAATGTTGCATGGAACAGGAACCATCAGAATTACAACAATCAGTCTCCTCAACAGTTTGGTGCGACTCTTTATCCATCTTATGCATAGCATGTTCCATATGCATATTGGTTTCTTCTGTCATTTTTGAGCAATCTTCTACTGGCATAGCAAACGCCTGGCTTATAGAAGCCATTGTGAAAACCAGCAAAAAGATACTCAAAATTAACTTGTTCAACAGTGGAACCATTTATGAACACCGATACCAATTTACAATTTCAGCAAAAAAAACACTAAAACGCAATAACCAATTTTGAATTCAAGCAATTTATTTTTAAGGCCCTGCCACTGCTTACTTCAATACTATAACGGATAAAAATGTCAGTTATTTTGGAATAAATATTTTTATTATTAGCGCGGAAATGCGCCCTGAAAACAATTTTTCTATGTTAATATTATAACTTCCTAATTGCTTGATTTTTATTAAAATTCCAGAGGGTATTCGACTACCACTGGATAATTGATCTAGATCAAGAAGTTGCTATGTTAGTAATAGATAATGTAGCTGCGAAATTTTGTAACAAACCAACTAATAGGTGGATTTGGGATGGGAGAGAACACAAACAATAACTACAGCTATAAGGTCATTAGACAATTTTCTATCATGGCTGTAGTTTGGGGTATTGTTGGTATGGCTGTGGGGGTGTTAATCGCTGCCCAGTTATGGATTCCAGCATTAAATTTTGATACCGCATGGCTAAGTTATGGTCGCTTAAGGCCCTTACACACCAACGCAGTGATTTTTGCTTTTGGTGGCTGTGTCTTGATGGCCACCTCACTCTATTGCGTACAGAGAACCTGTCACACGCGCTTATTCAGCGACAAGCTGGCCAGTTTTGTATTCTGGGGCTGGCAATTGGTTATCCTTTTAGCCGCTATTACTTTGCCGATGGGCTTAACTTCAGCTAAAGAATACGCCGAACTGGAATGGCCAATTGATATTTTAATCACCATTGTCTGGGTGGCCTATGCGATTTTATTCTTCGGTACCATTATTAAGCGTAAAACCTCACATATTTATGTCGCCAACTGGTTCTTTGGAGCCTTTATTATCACAGTTGCTGTATTACACCTAGTTAATAGCGCTGCATTACCTATTGATTTTACTACCTGGAAATCCTACTCAGCTTATTCAGGCGCTATCGACGCTATGGTGCAATGGTGGTACGGCCATAATGCTGTAGGCTTTTATCTGACCGCTGGTTTCTTAGGTATCATGTACTACTTTGTACCTAAACAAGCTGAACGTCCGGTTTATTCCTATCGTTTATCCATCGTACACTTTTGGGCTCTAATCGCCGTTTATATGTGGGCTGGCCCGCATCACTTGCACTACACTGCATTACCAGATTGGGCACAATCTTTAGGTATGGTTTTCTCCTTGATTTTATTGGCACCGTCCTGGGGCGGCATGATCAACGGTATTATGACCTTATCCGGCGCCTGGCATAAATTAAGAACCGATCCCATTTTGAAATTCTTAATCGTTTCATTGTCTTTCTACGGCATGTCTACTTTTGAAGGCCCAATGATGGCTATTAAGACGGTAAATGCCTTGTCACATTATACGGACTGGACGGTAGGCCACGTTCACTCAGGCGCTTTAGGATGGGTAGCAATGGTGTCGATTGGTGCACTTTACTCATTGATCCCTGGCCTGTTTGGCAAGAAACAAATGCACAGCATTAAATTGATTAATCTACACTTCTGGTTATCCACCATCGGTGTAGTACTTTATATCGTATCTATGTGGATCGCAGGTTTGACTCAAGGCTTAATGGCTCGCGCCACTAATCCTGACGGCACCTTGACTTACACTTGGGTACAGATTTTAGAAAACACTTATCCTCAATACGGTATTCGTTTATTAGGCGGCTTCTTGTTCCTGACAGGCATGTTCATCATGTTCTATAACGTGATAAAAACTGTCTCTAAACCCGAAGCAGCCGATACTCGTATCCCAGAGCCAGCACATTAAGGAGCAGCAACATGAATCATGATAAAGTTGAAAAGAATGTGGCTTTGATGGGGATTTTGATTGTTATTGTCATCAGCTTTGGTGGCTTGGCCGAAATCGTGCCATTGTTCTTCGTGAAAAATACTACCGAGCCGGTAGATGGTTTAAAACCTTATACCGCTTTGCAACTAGAAGGCCGTGACGTCTATATCAAAGAAGGCTGCCACGTATGTCACTCACAAATGGTACGCCCTTTCCGTGCCGAAACCGAGCGTTTTGGCCCTTATTCGGTGGCTGGTGAAGATGTGTATGAATTTCCATTCCTATGGGGTTCAAAACGTACTGGCCCTGACCTGGCACGAGTTGGTGGACGTTACAGTGACGAGTGGCATCGCGTTCATTTAATTAATCCACGTGATGTAGTGCCCGAGTCTAATATGCCTTCTTACCCCTGGTTGGCTGAAAACCTAATAAACTCAGAACAAACACCGAAAAAACTCACTGCCATGAAAAAACTTGGCGTGCCCTATACCGATGAGCAAATCAGTAATGCTGCAGCTGAAGTCGAAGGTAAAACCGAAATGGAAGCCTTGATTGCCTATTTACAATCGCAAGGCTTGGAAGTCACTAACAAAACAGGAGCACGCTAATGGATATCAACACTTTACGTGGTGTTATCACTTTAATTGCAATGGTCCTGTTTATTGTGATCTGTTTTCAAGTGTACTCCAAACGTAATAAAAACAAATATGACAAGGCTTCACGTATGGTATTAGACGCCGAAGCCAATTCAAATTCGAATGATGAGGACAAGCAGCTATGAGTAATTTTTGGAGCATTTATATCATCGCTATTACAGTCATCAATATCGCAGGTTGTGTTGCACTGTTATACTTTACTCGTAAAAAGAAACCATCAGGTCAAGAGACTAAAACCACCGGTCATATTTATGATGGCATCGAAGAATATGATAACCCGCTACCCCGTTGGTGGTTGTGGTTATTTTATATCACTATTATCTTCTCCGTAGTTTACTTGATACTTTATCCTGGCCTGGGTAAATTCCAGGGAGTATTAGGCTGGTCACAAAGTAATCAATATGCTCAGGAAGTAAAAGCGGCCGATGAAAAATACTTACCGCTTTATGAAAAATACGCCGACATGAGTATTAAAGCCTTACAAAATCAACCAGAAGCCATCAAAATGGGACAAGCAATTTTTGCTAACACCTGTTTTGGTTGTCATGGTGCCGATGCGCGCGGTTCATTAGGTTTTCCCAACCTAACCGATGATGATTGGCTGTATGGCGGTAGCCCTGAGCAAATCAAGGCCTCAATTATGAAAGGTCGTAATGGTGTTATGATAGCCTGGTCAAGCATCCTCAGTGCACAGGAAATTGACAGTGTATCCAGCTACATCAGCAGCAAAAACGAACAACCTCGTGCTTTTGTGAAAGAGTTGGTTGCTGAAGGTGAAGCGGTATACAATAAAAACTGTGCGGCCTGTCATGGCCAGAGCCTTAAAGGTAACCAAGCACTTGGTGCACCAAACCTGGTTGACTCAGTCTGGCTACATGGTGCTTCTCCTGGCTTAGTTAAAGACGTCATTCGCAATGGCCGTATGAATCATATGCCTGCGCATGAAGACATTTTAGGCCCTGAAAAAGTACACCTGGTAACAGCTTATGTGTATAGTTTATCTCAAAATAAGGATAAAGCTGATAACTAGCCAAGAGGCCTAACAATGAACACTCAAGATGATACGTATCTTGTAGGTAATGAGAAGGATCTCTATGAAAAACGTGTAAAGATAAGACCCAAAAAAGTTAAAGGTTTCTTTAACAATTTTCGGGTCTTATCCGTTTGGGCGCTACTTGGCCTCTACTATCTTGGGCCTTGGCTGACCTGGAATGGTCAGCAAGCAATTTTGCTGGACTTACCTGCTCGCCAATTTCGTTTGTTTGGCATTACTTTCTGGCCCCAGGATTTTATATTCCTTTCCCTGCTATTGGTCATAGCAGCACTGGCGTTGTTCTTTTTTACTTCAGTCGCTGGCCGTTTATGGTGTGGTTATGCCTGTCCGCAAACCGTCTGGACACAACTGTTTGTGTGGGTAGAGCGGCTGGTTGAAGGTGATCGCAACAAACAAATCAAACTCAGCAAACAAAAGTGGAATTTGCAAAAAATCCGTATTAAATTTAGCAAACATTTTCTATGGATAATTTTAGCCTTATTCACAGGTTACACCTTTGTTGGCTATTTTACCCCAATCAAAACCTTAACCCATGAGATTTTGGCCTTTAGTACAGGCCCCTGGGAAACTTTTTGGGTTTTATTCTACAGCTTTGCTACCTGGGGTAATGCTGGCAAGTTGCGCGAACAAGTTTGTATCTATATGTGTCCTTATGCACGCTTTCAAAGCTCCATGTTCGATAAGGATACTTTGATCATTTCCTACGATGAGAAACGTGGTGAATCGCGTGGCGCTCGCAAGAAAGGCTCTGATAACTATAAAGAGCAAGGACTGGGCGATTGTATTGATTGTATGCAGTGTGTTCATGTCTGTCCGACCGGCATTGATATTCGCAATGGCTTACAATATGAATGTATTGCTTGTGCCGCCTGTATCGATGTTTGCGATCAAGTGATGGAAAAAATGGACTATCCTAAAGGCCTGATTCGCTATACTACAGAACATAAGGAAGAAGGCAAAACCATCAAGTTACTGCGGCCAAAGACCATTGGTTATGGTTTGGTGCTATTATTATTATCCGGCGCCTTTGTTTCATCAATCGCACTCCGCACTCCGCTGGAACTCGATATTATCAAAGATCGTAATCGCCTCTATATTACCAATAGCCAAGGCCTGGTAGAGAACATTTATAAATTAAAAGTGCTCAATAAATCACAACAAGATCGAACCTATCAGATTAAGATTGATGCGCTATCTGAAATGGTTTATAAAGGCCCTTCAGAAGTGACTGTTACTGCTGGTAATGTAGAAACCTTCCCGATCAGATTGTCGGTTGATCCAATTCACATGGAAAAGAGCAATATTGAAGTATTGATTAATTTAAATGATGTGGACAACCCCAGTATTCAGGTCACCGAACCTGCAAGATTTTTAGGCCCAGCCTTAACCCGAAGACGATAATCGCATGACAGAGCAAGATAAACAGCCGTGGTATAAACAGTTTTGGCCCTGGTTTTTAATTTCTATACCACTAGCCTCCATTATCGGCGGCATCAGCATGATCATCATTTCTATTGATGGTGCCGATACTTTAGTCAAAGAAGATTATTATAAGGAAGGTTTAGCCATTAATAAGCAGTTTGATAAACTTCGTCGCGCCAAATCTCTTGGAATTAAAGCGGAGCTTACCTTGACTGATAATAAATTCATGCTCAATCTGAACAGTGAACAGCCGATTACAGAAAGTCTGACGCTGGAATTTAGCCATGCCACCATTAAATCCAAAGATTTTTCACTATCATTACAGCAGACCACTAATGGGCAATATTTTTCTTACCTGACTCCGGAACAACTGACTGCCATCAACGGCAAATGGTATATCACCCTTTATCCTTACTCCGAACAGTGGCATTTAAAAAACCATTGGCGATTACCAACAAAAACAGCATTATTGCTAGGGCAGTAAATGGCGGATCAAAAGGCTTCAGCTTGTTTTCATTGCCATTTACCCGTTCCCGTTAATTTCAATCAAAGCTTAACTTATCACGGTAAAGAGCGCTATTTTTGCTGCATGGGCTGCTTCAGTATTGCTGAAACCATTATTAGCAACGGTCTGGATGACTATTATAAGTTTAGAACCAGTACCGCGCCGAAAGCTGAAGATCTGGTACCTGAAGAATTAGCCATATTCGATGAACAGGAAGTTCTCGACAGTTTCGTTGCTACTAGTGATTCTGATTACCAGTCGATAGAGTTGTTATGTGATAATTTGCAATGTAGCGCCTGTAGCTGGTTGATTGAAAAGCATATCGGTAAACTGGCTGCAGTGAGAAAAGTCATAACCAATGTTTCAGAGCAAAGCATTTACCTTGAATGGAATAGTCAAACCAGCAAATTAAGCGAAATTCTCATCCGCTTTCATCAACTCGGTTACCCAGCCAAACCTTATCAAGCCGATCAGGCCCAGGAACTTCAACAGCATAATAATAAAACCTGGTTAAAGAGGCTAGGACTAGCAGGCTTAGGCATGATGCAAGTGATGATGTATGCGGTAGCTCTTTATATAGGAGCCTTCGATGATATAGATACTTCCCATAGAAACTTCTTGCGCTGGGTCAGTTTTTTAGTCGCCACTCCAGTTTTATTCTACTCCGGCTACCCTTTTTTCCAAAGTGCCTCGCGAGCATTAAAAAGTTTCAAACTGAATATGGATGTGCCGATAGCGCTAGCCCTGACCTTAGCTTATTTATCGAGTATATGGGCTACCTTAACTCAGGGCGGTGAAGTCTATTTTGATTCGGTCACTATGTTTGTATTCTTTTTATTAATCGGACGCTACCTGGAATATCGAGCCAGGCAAAAAGTTCGGCAACAATTTAATCAAAAAGAATTTAATAACCTGCTGGTACAAAAAATCGATCCTGACAATTCCAACCAACTGCTCACTCTGCCTATTCAGAAAATTAACATTGGCGATCAACTGCTGATAAAACCAGGGGCAACCATAGCTTTTGATGGTGTGATTAAAAAAGGCTCGACGTCTATTAACGAAGCAATGCTTAGTGGCGAATTTATGCCTATCAATAAGCAAACCCATGACAGAGTTCTGGCTGGTAGTGTTAATGGTGATACTGCGATTGAAATCGAGGTTACTCACTTAAACGATCAAAGCTTTATTCACAGGCTAAAACAACTGCAAAGAATGGCCTTGCTTGAAAAGCCGCAACTGACCATGATCGCAGATAAAGTCGCCCGCTATTTTGTGGCGGTTATTTTGATCATTGCCACGGTAACCTTTAGTTATTGGTGGTCAAAAGAACCGGAGCATGCGTTGTGGATCACCATATCGGTATTAGTGGTCAGTTGCCCTTGTGCACTATCACTGGCCACACCCGTTGCTTTAACCTGCGGCATATCTGCTCTTAATCAGCGGAATTTTTTAGTGCAGGATCAAAATTTTCTGCAAAAACTTGAAAAAACCAGCGATGTCGTTTTTGATAAAACTGGTACTTTAACTGAAGGCCAATTAACTCTGGAAAAACTGGATATTTTTTCAGCGCTCAATAAAGAACAAATTCTGACTATGATTGCAGCTATGGAATCACAATCTGAGCACCCCATTGCCAAAGCTTTTACATCCTTTGCTTCAAAATCAGTAACAGCCAATCAAATCAAAATTTATCCTTTTGCTGGTGTGAGCGCAGAAATCGATGGTGCTAACTATTACTTTGGTAATGCTCAATTTATTCAGGCTAAACTGGAACATTTAAAAATCGCTATTGAAACCAATGCTCTATATTTAGCTGATGATAATCAGCTTCTAGCTAAAGTACTTTTAACCGATACCATTCGGGAAAAAGCACAGCAGCTGACCCAGCGACTACAACAAAGCGGTAAAGAACTACATTTACTTAGTGGCGACCCCAGCGAGCAAGTAGAAAAATTAGCAAAGACCCTGAATATCAAGCATTGGAAGAATGGCTTGCAACCCGAAGATAAACTTAAATATATTCAAGAATTAAAATCGTTCGATCCAGATCGTCATGTTTTGACCGTTGGCGATGGTGTTAATGATGCTCCTATCATGGCTTTTAGTGACACCACTATTGCAATGGCTGGTGCCTCCGATCTCACCAAATCTCACGCCGATAGCTATTTATTATCCGCCAAGTTGGAAGACATTGAATATGCCATTAATAAATCCGCCCAAACCAATGCTATTATCAAGCAAAACTTAACTTGGTCAATTGGTTATAATTTGATAATGATTCCTTTTGCCATTGCTGGCATGATACCGCCGTACTTGGCTGCCATTGGGATGTCATTAAGCTCTATCGTGGTAGTGATAAATTCGTTACGCTTAAAAGATAAATAAGATCTGTTTAATATCATGAATGCTATTTATTTTCTTATTCCGCTGACACTGGTTCTATTAGGCATAGCAATCGCTATATTTTTCTGGGCAGTGAATAGCGATCAATATTCTGATTTAGATAAGGAGTCTCAACAGATCCTGTTTGATGAAGATAAACTTTCAGACGAAAACTCTGATAAAGAAGGTTCTAACAAAAATGAATAGCCTTTATATTACCGCTTTCAGCATGGGACTGTTTGGTTCGCTACATTGCATCGGTATGTGTGGTGGTATCACAATTGCTTTCAATCAAGCAGTCACTAAAGAAAAAACTCTGCAACTAACCTTTATTTACCAATTTTTTCGGATCATCAGCTATTCAATTTTAGGGGCTATCAGTGCTTCTTTAGGTTATCTATTATCAGACGTTAAACTGCCTATTCTGACCATTCTCAGTGGTCTTTTTATGATTTTTTTAGGGCTTTATCTACTAAACATTGGAGGGCCATTACTAAGCTTGGAGAAATTTGGACATAAAATCTGGAAAAAGATACAACCCTTACAAAGGTCCTTGTTGCCCATGAGAAATGGAGTACAAGCTATGAGCATTGGGTTACTCTGGGGATTTCTGCCGTGCGGCCTGGTTTATAGTGCTCTAGTACTAGCAATTACCAGCGCTTCACCTTTAGAGGGCTTTGTCACCATGCTGTGTTTTGGGTTGGGAACTCTACCCATGCTGATGTCTATCGGCCTGGCCAGTCAAAAAATCCTGACAACCATCAAAAAACCGCTTTTTATACGCATAGCAGCAGTAATCTTTATCGCCTGGGGAGCTTTCTATATTTATTCAGCACTATCGGCGCAACATCAACATCATTCAGAACAAACTTCTCAACATCACCAACACCACCATTAATCCACAATTTCAAGATTAAGCATTGACTCGAAATTGATTTATATCAACTTTCTATCTTGAATAGCTGACTAATATGACCTAAGCAGGTTTTACTGGCTCAAGATCAATGCAAATCAATAGCAAGCTTATAGAGAAATATAATACTTCCGGCCCGAGGTACACCTCGTATCCTACGGCTTTGGAATTCAACCAGGAATTTACTTCCAATGGTTATCTAAAAGCATTAGAAGAGCTTGATGATCAAACTTTATCTATCTATATCCATATTCCTTTTTGCCAAAATATTTGCTATTACTGTGCCTGTAATAAAGTAATCACTAAAGATACCAACAAGGCCAATGAATATATTCATTATTTGCTCAAAGAAGCCGAATTGGTGGCAAAAGCAGTTCCCGGAAAAAAGGTTGGCCAAATTCATTTTGGCGGTGGTACTCCAACATTTTTAAGCAATCAACAAATTCAAACTATTCTAGACAGTTTAGCCGAGCTATTTGAAATTAATACTAGCGCAGAAATATCCATTGAAATTGATCCAAGAACAGCCAAAGATTCCAGCCTTGAGTTTTTCAAAAGCATTGGCATTAATCGTCTATCCATTGGGGTACAGGATTTCAATCCTAAGGTTCAGGCTGCGGTTAATCGTGAACACAGCTTTGAATTAGTCAACAATTTATTTTCACAAGCTAAAGATAATCATTATCAGTCCATTAATATGGATTTAATTTATGGCTTGCCGCATCAAAGTACGGAATCTTTTGCAAAGACGATAGAGCAGGTTATTCAACTGACTCCTGATCGGGTTGCACTTTATAACTATGCTCACTTGCCACACCGCTTTAAACCACAGCGCCGCATTAATGCCGCAGACTTACCGTCGGCTGAACAAAAAATTGCTATTTTTGAAGCTACTTTGAATCAGCTAACAGAAGCGGGGTATGTGTATATTGGTATGGACCATTTTGCCCTGCCGAATGATCCTTTAAATAGAGCGCAACAAGAAGGCAAACTGCATCGAAATTTCCAGGGCTATACCACTCATAAGGATTATCAATTAATCGGGTTTGGCGTCTCCTCGATCAGTAAAGTTGGACATTGTTATAGCCAAAACAAAACCGATTTAAAGAGCTATTATCAGAGTCTCGATGGTTCTACTCTACCTGTTTGGAGAGGCTGTGAACTTAATAGTGATGATGAACTAAGACGTGAAGTTATAATGAACCTTATTTGTAACTTTAAACTTGATATTAGCGCTATTGAAAAACAGTTTGCAATTAACTTTACGCAATATTTTGCGCACGAATTATCGCAACTTGAAAGCTTTATTCATGATGGCTTGGTAAACGTTAATAAAGAAGCTATTAAGGTCAATCAAACCGGACGTTATTTTATCCGAAATATTTGCATGATATTCGATCATTATTTGCAAGAGCTATCTCAGATCCAGGCTTATTCAAAGGTGATTTGACAGGTAATTACTGATAAAATCTGATACAGATAAATGTTATTTCAACGGAGTTCAATGAGTTCAAATCAAATAAACTGCCAGAGTTGCAGCATTAGTAGGTTATGTTTGCCAGTAATGCTGGCTGATTCAGAAATTGAGCACCTTGATAGCATCATCAAAAGGCGTAAACCTTACCATAAAGATGATGTCTTGTTTCGTTATGGAGAGCCACTGGAATCACTATATGCAGTACGCTCTGGTTGCCTTAAAACCTATACGCTTGACGCAGATGGTGTAGAGCAAATTACCGGTTTTTATTTGCCTGGCGAAATTATCGGCTTGGATGGCATTGGAGAAGGCAAGCATCAAAGTTTTGCAAAAGCATTGGATACATCTTTGATTTGTGCCCTGCCTTACAACAAATTGGATTTATTGGCAGGTCAAATTCCAGGACTGAGAAGCCAGTTGCTAAAAATAATGAGCCATGAAATACAGGAAGATAAAACACTCTTTTTGCTACTCAACAAAAAAAATGCAGAGCAAAGAGTTGCAGCTTTTATCATCAACTTATCAAAGCGTTATGCCAATCGTGGTTTAGCATCTCATTGCTTTCAACTACCTATGACACAGGTAGATATAGCCAATTATTTAGGGATGGCAGTCGAAACCATTAGTCGATTGCTAAAGAAATTGCAAAAGCTAGAATTGATACAAATCAAGCAAAAAGAAGTAACGATTCTAGATATGGCACAGCTTAGCCAATATGCGGGTACCAGCTGTCATATACACTCATAGGGGGCATTATGAAAAATCGTTTCAACTTACTCTATAACCCAGAGGAAACCTGGAAAACCATTAAATCCAAACAGTTCACCATTCCTCAGGTATATTTACGTTTCTTGATTTTTATGGCTATTATTCCAGTAGCTGCGGCCTATATTGGTACTGTCTATATCGGCTGGAAAGTAGGCGCAGAAAGTGCGACTAAACTAACTTCTCAAAGTGCCCTAATGATTTCCATAGCGGCTTATATTGGTATGCTGGTCGGTGCTTATATCTTTGCTCACTTTGTCCGCTGGATGGCGAAGACCTATGGTTCAGATTGTAGCCTTGCGGACTGCTTTGCACTCATTGTTTATTCGGCGACACCGCTCTTTTTGGCCAGTGTGGTTAGCGTTTACCCAATTTTATGGCTGGATTCACTGATTACCTTAGCGGCTTTGGCTTTTTCTGTGCGTTTATTGTTTATCGGCACGCCGATTATGATGGGCGTCAATGATGAAAAAGGCTTCTTATTCGCCAACTCTATTCTAGCGGTTGCTATGGTGTTATCCGTTGGTTCTATTGCTATCAGCGTACTCTTCTGGGGCATGGGAATAGCGCCAGAATTCACTCACTAATACCCATAAGTTTAAACAAAAAACCCGAGTCAATCGGGTTTTTTATTATGTATTTTTTATTCTAACTCCAGCTCTTTTCTTAATTGGTACCAATCTAAAATACTGATATTTCCCGCAAAGTCTTCAGCCAAAGCAGTACAAGATTCGACCCAATCGCCATCGTTATAATATTGGATACCATGAAACTCTCGAATTTCTGCATGGTGAATATGACCACAAACAATTCCATCAGCATTTTTCTTTTTGGCGTGGTCAGCAGCGATTTCTTCGAATTGGGAAATATAGCTCACTGCATTTTTCACTTTTTGTTTTAAATGCGCCGATAAGGACCAGTAACCTTTACCAAATTTTTCCCGGAACCAATTAATAGGCCGATTCAACTTAAGCAAAAACTCATAAAGATGATCACCAATATGTGCTAACCAGGGCGAAAAACGCATGATGTTATCAAAAATATCACCATGCAAAACTAACAAACGTTTACCATCAACTGTTTCGTGAATATCCTCATATTTAATATCCACTTCACCAAAAGACATACCGGTATAATTACGGATAATAGAATCATGATTGCCCGGAACAAAAATTACCTGAGTGCCTTTTCTGGCCATACGTAAAACTTTTTGCACAACGTCATTATGCTCTTGTGGCCAGTACCATTTATTTTTAAGGCGCCAACAATCAATAATATCACCGACTAAATAAAGCTTTTCGGCCTTTACGTGTTTAATGAACTCTAGCAGGAGCTCCGCTTGACAGCCTTTGGAGCCTAAATGCAGATCAGAAATCCACAAGGTTCTATAGTGTAAATTTCTGCTCATAAACTTATTTAACTTGCACCCAAAGGTTTTGGGCTAGCCGAATTAATGACTCAGGATTTTGCCAGTCTTCATCATTTAGCCACTGTGCAAAAGCACTCCCTACATCAGGATATTTCATGGGTTTTATAGTTGCGGATTGATACCAATGAATAATGGCCTCAACCGAAAGCTCTTCAGCTGCCTGCCCTAATCCTAATTGCTCTATGATTTTGGCATTGGACTCTTGCTCAAACTGACCAGCAATAGGATTGACCAGCACCTTTTTGCCCAAATAAAAAGCTTCACTCACCGCAGCAAAACCTGCATTTGTGATCAAGCCTTTACAGCTTGCCAAATCTTTTAAGAAACCATCGCGACTTAACGGACATATAGTGACATTATGCTGCCAGTCTTTTTGTTCAAAATGGCCATAGAGGCGGAATTCTATTTCTGGAACCTGATTAAAGTTTTGAATCAACTTTTTGGCTTCGTCGTAAGGCAGATAAACTAATACATGCTGTTGCTCAGATACCTCTAAATCCAAAGCCTGAGTATCAACAATTGGCGGCAATATGGGGCTATCAAAATGATGCCAGCCCAAACCAATGTAATGCTTACAGGGAGCGAAATACTTCATAACAAACTTATCAGCAATACCAGCGGAGACCTGTGGTACGGGATATTTAAAACTGGCTTGATTAGAAAGCGATATGCTTGAAACTTTTTGCCGCTTTGCCGCCCAGGCACTAATAGGTTCAAAGTCGTTTAAGACTAAATCATAGAAAGACAAATCTAACTGCTTAACATCCTTGATAAAACGCTTGAGTTGAAGTTTTTTTAATGTTCTCAGGTTACTCACTTTGCCATCAACCATGACAAAACTTAGCCCTGGATATTCTCGACACTGATGAAAAACCGATAGGTCCCAATGAGAAGCTGCCTGAGGACCACTTAATAACCCATCTACTTGATGTCCTTCTGCTACTAGCGCTCTTGCCACGCTTAAGGCTCGGCTTAAATGACCACTGCCAGTAGTCTGAATACCATACAAAATTTTCATGGCATCAGACTAGCATAAAAAGATGATAGTTTTATGAAAGTCGAAAGCAGCTAGCCGGCGTGATTAAAAGCACTCTTTAACCATGCAAGCAACTCTTTATCCACCTGCTTGACATCTGTTATTCGAACGCGGTGAGATACCATAGCGTTAAAACTGCCGGAGTTTTCTAGTCGCTCAGTAGGTTTGGTATCCTTTAAATTAATCCCCACATCCACTCGTGTTTTGGTTGATGGCTGGATCAAAGCAAACTGCTTTTTATGTCGTAAACTGACATAAGCCTTCTTTGGCGAAATCTCTAGACCAGAACCAAATTTCTGTATTTCACTAATCAGCTTATCGTAGATCGGTTTTAAATCTGCTTTTTTCTCATATTGTATGGTCAGCAAATCATCTCCCGAATCCGATGTCCCACCTTTTAAAAAATCAGAGCTTAGTAAATTAGCAAAACCATGAGTCACGCCATGTTCAGTTTTGAGCATCTTAACAATCTGACCATGCTTCTCTAAGCCGCTATTTTTTATGATCTTATTCCACTCAGTTTGATTCTTGCCAGTCTTCTCAGGAATATTATTACGCATCGACTGCGCCATTTCTTCAGGACTTGCCATAAAAATGCCTAACTTCTTAAATTATTAACCCAATATACCCAGTAAAACTATCTATTAGCAAGCACAGCTAATCCACCCGGTTCTAGTGGAAACCCATGCCACTTAACGGTAAAATACGCGCTTCTTGTTGGGCTGATAGGCGTGAATAGACCTATTAGCCGACACCAAATCAACCAGCAATTACCAGGATTATTTACCATGAGTCTTGCAGATAAAGTTTTAGCGGTTAATGACGACCTTCCCATCCGTACCGATAAACCAGTTCATAGCGGCAAAGTTCGCTCAGTTTACTGGTTAACTGAAGCTGATAGTAAACGCCTAATTCAAGAAAGGAATTATGACGTAGCAACCGATGCACCATTAGCCATCATGGTGATCAGTGACCGTATTTCAGCTTTTGATTGTATTTGGAAAGGCGAAGGCGATATGCGCGGTGTACCTGGCAAAGGTGCAGCTCTTAACGCTATCTCAAATCACTGGTTTAAATTGTTCCGTGAAAACGGCCTGGCTGACAGCCATATCCTGGAAATCCCACATCCATTCGTGTGGATTGTACAAAAAGCCAAACCCGTAATGATTGAAGCTATTGCCCGTCAATATATCACTGGCTCAATGTGGCGCGCCTATGACAAAGGCGAACGCGAATTCTGCGGGATCCGTATCCCAGAAGGTCTAACCAAAGATCAAAAGCTGGATGAGCTATTAATCACCCCGTCAACCAAAGGTATTTTAGAAGGTATTCCTGGGGTTCCAGCGCAAGACGACGTCAATATTACTCGCCAAAATATTGAAGACAATTACCAAGCTTTTAATTTCCGTACCCAAGACGATATTGATCGCTACGAAAGATTGTTAAAAGAAGGCTTTGATGTGATCAGCGGCGAGCTAGCCAAGCTTGATCAAATGTTTATCGATACTAAATTCGAGTTTGGTTATGTTACCGATAAAACAGGCAATGAAAAATTGATCTATATGGACGAAGTTGGTACCCCTGATTCATCACGTATTTGGGATGGCCCGTCTTTCAGAGAGAATGGTAAAGTTGTCGAGAACTCAAAAGAAGGCTTTCGCCAATTCTTACTAAATCACTTCCCCGATCCCGATATCCTGCTTAACAAAGATCGTATGGATGAGCGTGAAGCTTTAGCTCGTGACAATGAATTGCCACTAAGCGCTATTCAAATGGTCACTGATACTTATGTGGGTATTGCTGAAAAAATTACTGGTGAAAAAATTCATCTATCGGATAACCCAAAAGCGGAAATTATTCAGATTTTAAAAGATGAATTTAAATTAATTAATTAGTTTGATAAAAATATAGAGGCAGTTTTTTCTGCTTCTATATTTGATCTAATTCTAATTTCATCTGTTGCCGAATTTCTTCTTTTGCACTCCTTACTCGCTCATCACATGTTTTAAGCTCTAATTCAAAAGGTTTAATGATTTCTTGATTCTTAAGGAAGTCTAGTGTTGACATGATTTTTAGCATTTCAGTTGCAGTGTCTGTAGCTCTTTTTACCTCCAACTCCAACTTATCTAGTTTTAAATCCATTTGTTTACTTGATATAAGACGTATGCTATTCATTCTAGTTTTAATATTTAAGTGCTCCATATTTAATTCATTCATTAATTCCTGCATACCATTCATAAATGTTTGCCAAGCATTCTCTTCCTCTATATCTGAACAATTATCTTTTATGATTACCCCCATAAATGAAGAAAAAATAGGAGGGAATTTTGTTGTAAATATCTTATTGCTTTTCGCATGAAAAATATCTAATAGCTCAAAGTATTGCTCAAACTTTCTAAACTTAGAATCATATAACTTATTTCTCTTCTCTGAATTCAATGCTAATTCAGCCTTATTTGAATCTATATTCATAGTATGTTTTGTAACAACTTCCTGCTTTTTATTTTCAATATCTCCAATATCTTCTTTAAGAGCTTTATTTTTTCCTTTTTCAGAACTATACGCCTTCAAGTAAAGGAAAAGTAATCCCACAACACCAAGCAATATATAAAGCAAAATTTCCATACCTTTTAACTATCTAATTATTTACTATCTGGGGGAAAAACTCTCCAGCCTTACCTTTAATCTGATAATCCACCACCGAGTTTTGAGTTGGCTCTGGATTAATCTCCACTATTTTTGCGCCCTGGCTTTTAGCCAGCATCATCAGTCCTGCGGCGGGATAAACCTGGCTGGAGGTGCCAATAGATAGGAATAGATCGCAACAATAAGCAGCGGTTTCTGCAGCTTGCCATTTATTTTGATCCAACACTTCGCCAAACCAAACTACTGAAGGCCTTATTTGACCGCCACAAGATTGACATTTGGGTACTTGTTGCACACCAGTAACATCTTCTAAATGTTCTTTGCTACATTGCAGGCAATGGTTTTGCCAAATGTTGCCATGCAGCTCGATTAAAGAGCCGATGACTGAATATTGCTTTGGATCGGAGCCTGCTTTTTGATGCAAGCCATCAACATTTTGCGTGACCAACGTAACGTCTTGCTGACCTGATTGTTTTGCTCGTTTTTGCCATTGGGCAATAGCAATATGAGCTGGATTGGGTTGTTTATCTTGATTGACTTCACGGCGCCATTGATACCATTGCCAAACCATTTCCGGGTCTTGCAAGAAGCCATCGATACTGGCTAATTGTTGTGGATCATATTTTGACCAAAGGCTTTCACCGGTTTCTTCAGAGTAGCCTCTAAAAGTTGCTATGCCAGACTCGGCAGAAACACCAGCGCCGGTAAGAATACAAACCCGTTTAGCACTTTGAACAAGTTTTTTGACTTTTTCTAAGTTTTGTTTTTGCAAGTCATCCATGACCGGATTATTTATTCAAAGGATAAATTACTAAAATCAAAGCGACTATCATCCAAATCACATTTTGCACCAGCGGCTTCAATCGCAGCTAGTAGTTTTTCCCCTTCAGCTTTCGATAAACCTTCTTTGATAGTCTGCGGACAGGTTTCCAATAAAGTTTTGACTTCTTTGCGTTCCATGGCTAACACATCTGCTAAATCCTGCTCAATATAATATTTTCCTTTATTGTTTGAACCATAACCTTTTAAGACTAATTTATAAGTAACTTCCGACATTTCTTGCTCCACAATTAAAACAATGACACAAACCTAATTTTACTCAGGATAACTTTCTTTTAAACCCTGATACACTTTTTCTTTAAAAGCCTCATCCGCAGAATCAAGACTATTAAGAATATCCACTAAATATTCATTATCTTCACGGCCATTCCACTCTTTAATATAACTTCCTTCTTTATAGCCATGATCCTGGCGGAAAAAGTTTAATGTATTTTTGCCTACATAACTTTTATATAATTCGTCAAAAGGCATATCCATTTGCTGCATACAACCAGCAAAACTGCAGCCATCAAAGTGCTGATACATTACCGCCTGACCTGCCAAAACTTCCAGGGTTTGCTTAAAATCCTCTTTAACTAATGGCTCAGACATTTCACTTGCTAATTCTACAGCTATTTCTTGATAGCTTATACTTTCTTCCGAAGCAGGGCCATCGATTCGCGAACTTAAGCCAAAGTGAAAAATATCCACTAATTCCATTTTTACCTGCTCCGCGTCTGGCTGTTGATGTTTCCACCATTTCCAACCATAGTGTTCCAACATTTCGCCACATTCAATCCAGATAGCGCGGTACCATTCAAAACCCTGCTCAAACCAATTATCGTTTACTTTGGTATTCATCGCATTTTGCATTTCCAGCATGATTGCGATTTGTTTGGTCATTAATTCAGTATTTGTCATTTTTATTCCAATTTAAGAATATTCTTCATTTAACTTTTTTATCAATTGAGCGTTATGTGCGACGAAAGTACGAGGCAAATAATAGTTTTTATCCCGGAGTTTAGTCACCCTAAATGAGGACATAAAAACTATTATTTAACAAAGTAATTTCTAGCTAAATAGCTCAATTTACCAGTTTCGATGTTTTTCAATCAGCTCATAAGCCGATTTAATTTCTTGTGTTTTTTCAGTAGCGATCTTAATCATCGACTCAGGCAAACCTTTGGAAACCAGTTTATCAGGATGATGTTGTGACATTAAGCGTTTATAGGCTTTTTTTACAGTCGTTTTATCGTCGGAAGCTGAAACACCCAACACTTGATAGGCCTGTTCAATACTCGGTGCGCCATAGCCAGCTTGACCAGTCGCTCTTTGTCTGTCTGATTGCTGCGAATACTCATAAAAACGCTGTTGTGCCTGCACCATCTTGATCAGCTGATCAATAATAAAGCCAGCAAAGCCTAAGCGCTGGCCAATTTGTCTTAAAATATGCTGTTCAACTTGCGCCACTTGGCCATCCGCCATCGCCATACTGATCTGAATTTCCAGAAACATTTGCAGCAGATTTCGTTGACGACCTACTACCTGTTTAAATTGCGCCATCACACCATCAAAATCAAAGTGAGCTTCTTTGCCGAATTTGAATTGCTCAATGGCCATTTTGCGGGCAACAGGATCAAGCCCCATTCTGGCCATCACATTTTCCGCATGTGCTATTTCCTGCTCAGAGACGCGGCCATCGGCTTTAGCGATATGGCCCATAATGGAGAAAGTCGCATTGAAAAATACTGCCTGGATTTTTTGCTGGTTTGCCGGATCGATTCGCTCTTTGACTGTTTCAGTTTTTTTATCAAGTTGATGACCCAAAAAAGCCCCAATCAAGGCACCAATAGGGCCTCGCGTTAAGAAGTAACCTAACAGGCCGCCAATAATTTTCCCCAGCCAACCCATTAACTAACCTCTCCAGGATCAGCACCACCTTTTAGATCAAAATTGATGGTTTTTAGTGGCTTCTGAAACTCTTTATTTAAAGCCTCTAACCGCTCTGGGGTGCCAATATCATGCCAATGGCCTTGATATAACTGACCAGTCACTTGCTGACCAGCCATTAAATTACGCAATATTGGAGCCAGCGGTTCTGACTTATCCAACTCTAGTTCAGCAAATACCTCCGGTTGATAAACACCGATACCCGAAAAGGTATATTGAGTATCACTTGCTGCCAGCACGCTGCCGTTTTCCAGACCAAAATCACCCTGTGGATGCTGCTCAGGATTCGGAACCAACACCAAATGTGCTTTGGCTTTAGGTTTGTTAAGTAGGCTAAAATCAAAGTCGGTCCAGATATCGCCATTAACCACAATAAAAGGTTCCTTTTCAAAAAAGTCCAGAGCCTTGCGAATACCACCCGCCGTTTCTAAAGCAGTTTCTTCATGCGAAAAGCTCAGATTCACGCCCCAATAGGCGCCATCGCCTAAATATTCAGGGATAATATGGCCAAGCCAGGCAGTATTAATCAAAATATCTTTAATCCCCGCTTCTTTAAGCGCCTGAATGTGATATTCGATCAAAGCTTTACCATCGACTTTTAATAATGGCTTGGGCAAAGTATCAGTCAAGGGGCGCATTCGCTCGCCGCGACCTGCAGCCAGAATCATGGCTTTTTTGATAGTGCTCATTCAATCAAATTCCTTATTGTATCTGAGCCATTGAGTCCATTTTTGGCATGACGCTTTGCTTCATCCAATGAGTAAATTCCTCGAGTTGTGGATACTTTTCGGCTTGTCGAACTATATATCTAAGGGTTAAAGGTATGTCTTTCAAGTAACTCGACTTACCATCACGATAATTCAAGCGCGCAAAGATCCCTGCAACCTTGATATGACGCTGCAAGCCCATCCAGTCAAACCACTGTATAAACTGTTCCTTATCCAGTTCCCAATCTGATTGTTCAACAAAATAACTGAGCCATTCATCCACCTTGTAATCAGGCCATTCAATATAACAATCACGTAATAGCGACAAAAGATCGTAACTGATAGGGCCATGCACCGCATCCTGGAAATCAATTATTCCAGGGGGCTGATTTTCGATGTACATAATATTACGCGAGTGATAATCGCGATGTACGAATACTTGCGGCTGTTCTAAAGCACTGTCAGTGAGCCACTTAAAGAGTTGATCGAGCATTTGATTTTCTTCGTCTGTAAGCGTTATTTGTAGATGTTGCGTTAAAAACCAATCACGAAATAACTCCATTTCCAGATTCAATAGCTGCTCATCATAAGCGGATAGTTCATCAGCAGAATCAATACGCTGCATCTCGATTAAGGCATCAATAGCAGCTTTATAGAGGCCATTCGCAGATTGGTTGTTGAGCATCGGTAAATAAAGCTCATCACCCAAATCGGAAAGTAGCATAAAACCATACGCTAAGTCGTAAGCTATAACTTTTGGTGCATTGACCTTTGCCAGCATTCTGGCCACCTTGATAAATTGCTCGGAATTTTCATGCTCAAGCGGCGCATCCACACAGATCCAGCTTTGCCCTGCTTTTTCCAGGCGAAAATAGCGACGAAAACTGGCATCACCAGAAACCATAGACCAGTCAGCCTCGAGTAAATCGAGCTGGAGCAATGACCATTTTTTAAGCAATTTTTGGCGTTTATCAACTGTCATGATTTGAATCTTATTGCCGCTGCTTGCGAGCGGCTGATTTTAGTTAAGATAAGATTTTCAATCTTTGTCTTAAGGGTTTATCATTAGCCCTTTATGCAAATTTATTTAAAGCTGGCTTGGATAATAACGGTTAGATGGTAATCAAGAAAGCCGTAAGGGTAAAACTTTTTTTTGCGAAAAATACTTATCCGCAAACAATCGCTGCAAAAATGAGCCCTATTGCTCAGGCTATCTCGATCCTGTCGCTTGGCTTTTTCTCACTAAGTAACGCTGCTGCGGAAGAATTGCCGGAGCCTGCCGATTTTAAATTTCCTGAATTCAAATCCTGCTCATTGGCTCCTCAACCTGTAAATACAGGGGCTAGTAATCCTTTTGCTGACACTAGTAGCCGTCAGCTAAAACAAGGCTATATTCATGCCTGGTCCGATACAAGCTATAGCGAAGCCAATAAAGCTTATCTTGAAGGCAAGGTCATTATTCAGCAGGGCGATCACATCATTAAAGCGGATAAGCTGATTGCGGATAATGAAACCAAAACCTATCAGACGGAAGGTGAACTGATCTTTAGCAGTCCAGATGTGATTGTTAAAGCTGATAGTATGGTTTATCAAGAGTTGGAGGGTTCCAGCCAAATTCAAAACAGCCAATTCTTCTTATACGGCAATAATGGCAACGGCACCGCAGAGCAGATCACCATTGATAATAAGCAGCTATTAACTTTACAGGATACGGACTTTTCCACTTGCCCCGAAGATCAAAGAAGCTGGGCATTTGAGTCGGGAAAAATCATTATCGATAAAGAATCAGGCTGGGGAAAGGCTTATAACAGTGTGGTTAAAGTCGCTAATATCCCAGTATTTTATTTGCCTTATATGACGTTTCCAGTAGATGACCGCCGCAAAACAGGTTTATTGCCACCCTCCTTTAGTAATTCCAGCCGTAATGGTGCCGATATCCGTATGCCCTACTATTTTAACCTGGCACCTAATTACGACTTAACTTTAGTACCCCGTTACATGAGCAAACGTGGTGCCGGATTAGAAACAGAATTTCGTTATCTAATGCCATCTTATGCAGGTGAATTAAATTTTAGCTATTTGCCTGAAGATGATTTAGCTGCAGAAAATCCTGAGCTTGATACTGATCGCTGGTCTTATTCGATCAAGCACCATAATCAATTTAGCGATGCCTGGAGCGCCAATGTAGATGCACAGAAAGTCAGTGATGACGCTTATTTCCAGGATTTTGGAGGCGGTGTTAATAACAGTAACCAAGCAACTTTATCGCAAAATTTATATTTGCAATATCTGACTCAAGATTGGCATTTTAAAACTCAATATCAGGATTGGCAGCTTCTAAACAGTGTCAATCACCGCTATAAGATAGCTCCTCGAATAGAGGCGACACGCTTTTTTTTAGGTGATAGCTACTATGCCAGGATCCGTAGCGAAGCCACTCGCTTTGAGCATAAAAATCCTACGCAAATAGATTTTGCCTACCGTTATCATCTTGAGCCTACCGTTGGCTGGAACTTTGAACGACTCTATGGCTTTATTCGTCCACAGCTTAGCTACGCCTTAACGCAATATCAGCAAACCGATATAAATGGTAATAAACAAACCTTTGATCGAGCTCTGCCAACCGTTTCTTTGGACTCAGGCTTATTCTTTGAGCGCCCCTGGTCATTTGGCGGCAAAGACTTTACCCATACCTTTGAACCACGAGCCTTTTACCTTTATACCCCCTATGAAGATCAAAGGGGTATTGGTTTATTTGATACCAGCTTACCAAGTTTTAATTTTACTCAACTATTTAACCGCAATCGTTTTGCTGGCATTGATCGTATTGGTGATGCCAATCAAATCAGTGGTGCCATTACCAGTCGTTTAATCGATCAGCAAGGAAAAGAGCGGCTTTCCTTTACCTTGGGCCGTACGGTTTATCTGCAAGACAGAAAGGTGCAATTGCTCGACTCGACACCTCGCCAGACTGCTCGCCAATCGGGTCTACTGGCCGAACTCAATTGGCGCTGGAATGAACAGCTTGAAATTAAAGGAGCCATTGATTGGGATGATCAACAGAGTTTAACCACCAGCGGTTCTTTTTTATTGCATTATGAACCCGCAGATAATCACATTATAAATCTCGGCCATCGCTTTAGACGCAACTTCGGGCGTAAAATTGAAGAAGCAGAAGTCGCATTTGCCTGGCCAATTAAGGAAAACTGGCGCTTTCTTAGTCGCTATAGCAGAGATTTATCACAAAATAGAACCAATGAGTCTTTTTTTGGTCTAGAATATGAGTCTTGTTGCTGGGCGGTGCGCCTCGTCAACCGCCGTTATCTTAATATTCAACTGGATAATCAAGGCAACTTGTTATCCGGTCAAGGCGATCTACACAATTCAGGTGTCTTCGTTCAGTTTGTATTAAAAGGGATTGGAAGCTTACGTGGCAGCACCACCGAGTTTCTGGAAGAAAGTATTTATGGTTACCAGGATAGACTCGGTAAATGACCTGTTGCGGTTAGAAAATTTACATAAAGTTTAAGAAAAAATTTTAGAGAAAGTTATGAGTTTAAAGAAATTATTGTTGTTAACCAGTTTAGGTTTAGCAGTTGCTTCAGTTGGATACGCCGAAGTCATCGACAAAATCGTAGCGCAAGTTGAAGAAGATGTAGTGCTACAATCAGAGCTCGATCGTAAAATGGCTCAAATTCGAAGCCAGCTAATTGCCCGTGGCAGCCAAGTACCAGCAGACAATGTATTGCGTAAAGAGATTCTTGATAATTTAATCCTGGACAATATCCAGCTGCAAATGGCACAAAGAGCCGGCATACAAATCTCTGACGCAGAACTACAACACTTCGCCGGACAAATTGCTCAGCAAAATGGCATGAGTTTACCTGAATTTCGGTTAAAACTTGCTTCAGAGGGTTTAGGTTACGAAGTTTTCCTCAATGATCTTCGCAACGAAATTATGACCAGTCGGGTGCGCGAAGGCTTTGTTAACCAACGCATTCAGATCAGTGAAAAGGAAGTTGAATCCATAGTGCAAGCAATTGATTCAGAAAAACAAATAGAGTATCAGCTGGGACATATATTAATTAAAGTGCCTGAAGATGCCGACGATCAAACCGTTCAGTATTATCAGGATAAGGTGCAAGATTTACGTCAGCAAATCCAACAGGGTTCTGACTTTTCGGTCATTGCCGCTAACCACTCAGAAGGCCCTAACGCTGCTGCGGGTGGCGATTTTGGCTGGAAAACCGAAAGTACCATGCCATCACTATTCTCGGATGTGGTTTATTATATGGACATTGGAGATATTTCCGACCTGATCCGCTCGCCTTCCGGTTTTCATATCCTGAAATTGATAAACAAACGAGGTGAAGAGCAGCATATGGTGTATCAGGTCCACTCTCGCCATATTTTAATCCAACCGGATGTTATTACTTCAGAGCAAGATGCGCAAAACTTGTTGGCAAAAATTCGTGAGCAAGTATTGTCAGGTGAAAAAGATTTTGCTGAATTGGCTAAACAACATTCGAAAGATCCAGGCTCAGCAAATTTAGGTGGTGATTTGGGCTGGCAAAGCCCCAATATTTACGATCCTATTTTTAAGGATGAACTGGGGAAATTATCCATTAATCAGATCAGTGCTCCATTTAAGAGTAGCTTTGGGTGGCACATAGTACAGCTATTGGGTGAACGACAAGAAGATCAAACCCAGGAAATGAAGCGCAATCAAGCTGCTCAAGTGTTACGTCGTCGAAAATTCAACGAAGAAATGGAAACCTGGTTGCGTGAAATTCGCGACGAGGCATATGTGAAAAAGATTGTGGAAGAAGGGTAAGTAATTCTTTACTCAGCTTGCTCCATGAAAACTCCAAAAATCCTGATCACCGCTGGCGAACCAGCGGGAATTGGGCCTGAAATTGTTGTAAAACTGGCTCAAGAAGCTTGTTCAGTACAACTAATCGTTATAGCCAGTAAAAATTTACTAGAGCAAACGGCGGCTCGGTTAAAGCTCCCTCTAAAACTTACTTCCTATACCGGACAAACAAGTCAGCACCAGGTAGGACATTTATGGCTTATTGATCAGCTCATGCCAGAAACCGCGATCCCAGGACAGCTAAATCCGGCTAACTCAGACTATGTACTGGCAACTCTGAATACCGCAGCAGATATGGCGTTGTCGGGTGTAGTTGATGCTATTTTAACCGGACCTGTACATAAAGGTGTTTTAAATCAGACTTCCAAAAAGGGTTTAACCTTTTCCGGTCATACCGAATTTTTTGCGCAAAAGGCAAAGGTAGATAAGGTAGTAATGATGCTGGCCACCGAAGGTTTACGAGTAGCGTTAGCAACTACTCACTTACCTTTAAGCCAGGTTGCAGCAGCAATAACGCCAGAGTTATTAACCCAAATTTTACGCATATTAACGGACGATATGCAATCCAAATTCGGCTTGGCCAGACCCAGGATTATGCTCCTGGGACTCAACCCTCATGCTGGTGAAGATGGTCATCTGGGGCGAGAAGAGTTGGATATCATAATACCGACTCTCAATAAGCTGAAAGATCAACTAAATGCCGACCTGATTGGCCCGGTTCCTGCGGATAGCGGCTTTAAGCCCAGTTTAGTCGAACAGGTAGATTGCATACTGGCCATGTACCATGATCAGGGCTTGCCAGCATTAAAGTATAAAGGCTTTGGCGAAGCCATTAATTTGACTCTGGGGTTACCTTTTATTCGCACCTCAGTGGATCATGGCACTGGACTGGACATTGCAGGCAAAAATCAGGCGGACATTGGCAGTATGCGTTATGCCTTAAAAACTACCATCGAATTAATCGCTTCAAGAGATAAGGATTAATGAGCAAAATTGTACAAGGACACCAGGCGCGCAAACGTTTCGGGCAAAACTTTCTCGCTGAACCCTATTATATTAACCGTATCGTTGACTCGATCGCTCCTCAACCACAAGACCAGATGGTAGAAATTGGCCCTGGACTTGGAGCTATCACCGAATTATTGCTAGACAAAGTTGCTTCACTAAACGTTGTTGAACTTGATAGGGATCTGATCCCGCGCTTGCAAACAAAATTTGCTGACGCAAACAATTTTCAGATTCATCATTGTGATGCTTTGAAATTTGATTTTGCCAGTCTGGTTAATTCTGAAAATAAACAGAAACTAAGAATTGTGGGTAATTTACCTTACAACATATCCACTCCACTCATTTTCCATTTATTGCAATATAAAACACATATTCAGGACATGTATTTTATGCTGCAAAGGGAAGTGGTTGAGCGTATTTGCGCCGAGCCATCAACCAAAGCCTATGGCCGTTTAAGCGTTATGAGTCAATATCACTGTGAGACACAAATGCTGTTTACGGTACCGCCCGGTGCTTTTCAGCCAGCGCCCAAAGTCAATTCAGCCATTGTTCGATTAATGCCACGGTCCATTCAACCATTAAAGCCAGTCAAGGAACAATTACTGGCGAAAGTCGTCACTGAAAGCTTTAATCAAAGACGAAAAACCATTCGCAACAACTTAAAACACTGGCTCTGTGAAACAGACTTTGAATTACTAAAAATAGAGCCCTCTGCCCGACCAGAAACTTTAACTGTTGAAGATTATTTAACCCTAACTAATTTAATCGAAAATAAGCTTTAAAGCACTTTTATCTATCCCGAAATTGACAAATTTTGTCAAAGCCATCAAAAAATTAGCAAAAATTAAACTAATAGATAACAAAACTACAGGTTAAGTCTTTGAAATTATAATAATGAGAAACTCATCACATTTTTCTTTACAAGCGGATATTTCTTGATTTAAGATAATTTTCAGGAGAAAGTAAAACTTTAGATATCCAATGAAAATGCAGAATATAGGAATTATGGAAAATTCACGTCGCTTTAACCGCGTTAATATCAGCTTACCGGTTGCCATTCGGCAACAGGACTCCCAGGTCTTTCTAACAGAAAGCCTGGATCTCTCTGAAGGCGGCATTTTGGTAAGAAACAATGAAAATGCCAACCTGGATATTGGCAGTGATGTTAAGGTGCATATTGATGGAATTTTAGGTGAAGAACAAAGCAAAATGGTTCTGCATGATATGAAAGTCGTCCGTATCGAAGAAAAAATTATTGCCCTGGAGTTTATCTAGCATATAAGTAAGTGCTAATTTAGCATTTGTTCAAATAAGTTTTATTTATCTGAAATCACCTTTCATCTCAATTATTTTTGTTCTCTTTTGTATAAGTGTGACCTAATTCACATATAACTTTTAGTAATACTGTATATTCCAGCAATCGCATCATCAAGACCATAAAAATATTACATTAGGAATTAGTTTTGGTCATGCGTCATTCACGAGGTTTCAACCTCATGGGGTAGTCTCTAATCTTAGGAGTTAAATAAATGAAAAAACCTTTTAATAAGGCTTTGGCACCTATAGCTGTGTCTTGCGCATTGGCAGCTACGCCGGTGATAGCATCTCAATATTACCATGATAACAGCGATGAGCCTGGCTTTGACTTGGATAGATTCCGCGCAATTGCACAAAAAGTAGAAATGGCACCAGGTCTAATCGTTAGAAAACCTGGCGTACAAGCTAATACAAAGGCCATGCAAACTATGGCCAGCACTAAAGCAGTAAATAAATTAAATGCTATTATGGGCACTAATGCCAAGCATAAACGCTTCATGTTTAACGGCGCACAGGTTCTTAACTTTAACGGCATGAAGTCCGTCGCTCAATTAGAGCGTATGGCAGCTAAATTACGTGCTCAAGGTTATGAAGTTGAAGTTGACCGTATGATGAAGCCTTTACTAACACCAAACGATACCCACTATGGAGTTCAATGGCACTATTCTGATGCAACCGGCGGTATTAACGCACCTGCAGCTTGGGATGTTACCAATGGTTCAGGCGTAAATGTTGCAGTATTGGATACGGGTTATCGCCCACACGTCGATTTAGCAGCGAACATCGTTGGCGGTTATGATTTTATTTCAAGCTCAACTGCAGCTCGTGATGGTAATGGTCGCGACTCAGATGCTCGTGATGAAGGTGATTGGATTGAGTCAGCAAACATTTGCGGCAATCCATCAGCTACAAATTCATCATGGCATGGTACTCACGTAGCAGGTACGGTTGCAGCAGTAACTAACAATAATACTGGTGTTGCTGGTGTTGCATACGGCGCTAAAGTTGTTCCATTGCGTGTATTAGGTCGTTGCGGTGGTTCTACTTCTGATATTGCGGATGCTATCGTATGGGCAGCTGGTGGTTCTGTATCAGGTATTCCTGCTAACCCTAACCCAGCTAAAGTTATTAATATGTCTTTGGGTGGACCTAGCTCTTGCGCAAGCGTTACTCAAAACGCCATTAACTCAGCACGCGCTAATGGCGCTGTGGTAGTAGTTGCTGCTGGTAACTCTAATGCAAATGCATCAGGTTTCACTCCAGCAAGTTGTAATGGCGTTATCAACATCGCTGCAACAGATCGTAATGGTAATCGTGCAACTTATTCAAACTTTGGTGCTAGCATCGACGTAGCAGCTCCAGGCGGCATGGGTGGTGCTGACGGCGTTGCTTCTACTAAAAATGCCGGTACCACAACTCCAGGCGCTGATAACTATGCATATTCAGCAGGTACTTCAATGGCAGCTCCTCACGTAGCTGGCGTTGCAGCATTAATGTTTTCAGTTAATCCTAACTTAACTCCTGATGAAGTTGAGACGATTCTTAAAGATACGGCTCGTTCTTTCCCTTCAGGGTCTACTTGCTCTACTTCAAACTGTGGTGCAGGTATCATTGATGCACGTGCAGCGGTAGATGCAGCACAAGGCGGCGGTAATCCACCTCCTCCACCTCCAGGCAACAATAGCTTAACTAAAGGTGTTGCTAAAACAGGACTAAGTGGCGCAAAAGATTCTGAAACTCGCTTCACTTTTGACGTTCCTGCAGGTGCAACTAATGTGACCTTTAATATGTCAGGCGGTACTGGTGATGCTGATCTGTATGTGAAATTTGGTAGTGAACCGACTGTTTCCGCAGGTACAACCGGTCAATGCAGACCTTATAAGAATGGTAACGTTGAGTCCTGTACTTACGCTACTACACAAGCAGGCACTTACCATGTAATGTTGCGTGGTTACAGTTCATATTCAGGCGTTAGTCTGGTAGCTGATTACACTGAGCAAACCACACCTCCTCCAGGCGGTGGTACAGACTCAGTCACTAACAATACTAACGTGACTATCAGTGATAATAGAACGGTTTCTAGCTCTGTAAACGTATCCGGTCGCACGAGTATTGGCGATATCGATATTAAAGTAGATATCAAACATACTTATATCGGTGACTTAACCGTTAAAATCATCGCTCCAGATGGTAAGTCTGCAACCTTGCATAACCGTACTGGCGGTAGTGCAGACGATATCAACACAACTTACTCTATTGGCGCAAGCGCAGTAAACAATAGCGGTAACGGTACCTGGAAGCTGCAAGTACAAGATAGTGCTAGCGGTGATACCGGTTATATTGACTCTTGGACATTAACTTTCAAGTAACATTATAACCAAGTACTAATTAAGGCAGCTTTGATAGCTGCCTTTTTTTATGCTTTTAAAAAGCAGTAGATTTTATGCTAACAGTTTGTTTTTTAACAAATACTGGTTATCATTAATCTTATATTCAGTTAACATCTCTTATCCTGGACTTATGCAAAACTCACTATTGCCCTATCAGAACCAATTTATTGAGCTGGCCTTAAGTAAAAACGTGTTGAAATTTGGTGAGTTCACCTTAAAAAGTGGCCGCTTAAGCCCTTACTTTTTTAACACTGGCTTGTTTGACAGTGGTTACGATTTGGCACAATTAGGCAAATGTTATGCACAAACTATTGTCAATCATGGCCTGCAGTTTGATGTATTATTTGGCCCTGCGTACAAAGGCATTCCTCTTGTCAGCGCCGCCGCAATTGCACTTTCAGATGCACATAATATCAACACGCCTTACTGCTTTAACCGTAAAGAAAAGAAGGAGCATGGCGAAGGCGGTAATATAGTCGGGAGTACTTTAAGCGGCGATGTATTAATTCTGGATGATGTGATCTCTGCAGGAACCGCCATTCGTGAAGCGATTGACATTATCAAAGTGAACGGAGCCAACCCTGTCGGCGTTTTAATTGCTCTTGACCGCCAGGAAAAAGGTCAAGCCGAACTATCAGCAGTTCAGGAAGTCGAACGGGATTACCAGATACCAGTTTATTCTATTATTAAGCTATCAGATCTCATTAGTTATTTGAAACAGGACCCATTGCTTAATGAGTTTTATGATAGAGTAGTTCAATATCGAGAAGTTTACGGAGTGTAATTTATATGAGATCAGCTGTACCATTCATCTTTCTGATTTCAATGCTAGCCTTTTCTCACACTGTTTTTGCCAAAAACTATTATCGCTATAAAGATAATGACGGCAAAGTAGTGGTAAAGGACTATTTACCCACGGAAGCTGTCAAACGTGGTTATGAAGTTATCAGCGATACTGGTAGATTGATTCAAAAAGTTGCCCCCGAAATGACCCGTGAAGAACGCAGAGCAGAGCAGCTGCGTCAGGAACAATTAGCAACGCAAGCAGAGCAGCGTCGCAAAGAACGGCAAAGAGATACTCTTTTAATGCGCCAATACCAATCAGTTGAAGATATTGAGCGGACTAAAACCAGTCAAACTGCAACACTTAGAATCAACCTTCGAATTGTCGATAATCATACCAAATCCCTTGAACGTAAATTGCAGAAACAGGAAAAGCGTGCTGCGGATTATGAGCGTCGAGGCAGAAAAGTACCTGAAGCAACTTTGTATGAAATTGCTGCGATCAAAAATCAACTCGATGCAAATAGTGATTCAGTTAAACGTTATAACAAACAAATTTCTGATATAGAGGAACAGTTCCAGAAAGATCGTATTCGCTTTCAGGAATTAAAAGCCGAACAATTTGTTAGAAATTCTTTGCGCGATCCAAATCTGGTGGAGCTTAATGATGTTTATAATTGTGATACGCAAATTCAATGCGATAAAGCCTGGAGTCACGCTCAGGTTTTTGCCCACAAAAATGCTTCCAGACCACTATCTATCGTTACTAATACGCTCATTGTCAGCCAAAAACCTTTAGCTGAAGATGAAATTGCTTTAACCATTACCAGAGTCCCACAAAAAAATGAAGCAGAAGCCATGAATATTTTAATTGCCGTGGACTGTCATGACTCACAGGAAGGCAATAAAAGGTGTGCAGGTAGTGCGGTTGCTGCTATTAAACAAAAGTTTATTGATTACCTAACCGAAAATAATTAAGCGCTTTAATAATCAATTATTAACAAATATTTTTTAGCAGTTGCCATTCATCTTCCCAATTAGCTAATGGCGACTGCAAAAAATTAGTTCTCACATATTGTTGAATACGCCCTTCTGCAAACGCTATGAGTATATTCGCCCGACTTGAAGCATCCGGTAAATATTTTTGATTACTGCTAATTTCTGCCTGACGAAACAATTGCTTAACGTGGGTTTCTATTCGATTAAATAATTGGCTAATGCGCCCTCTTAATCGTTCATGCTCTCCAGTCAAGGCTTCTCCTGTTAATAAACGACTGATTCCCGGGTTGCGTCCGGCAAAGGTCAAAAGCAACGTTAAAATCTGCTGGCATTGCCACTCCAGCGCCTCACTTTCTTTGGATATTAAATTGATACGGGAAAATAACTCCTGCTCCGCGAATTCTATTAACCCCTCAAACATACGAGCTTTACTGGGGAAATGGCGGTAAAGTGCAGCCTCAGAAACCCCTACTTCCTGAGCAAGTTTAGAAGTGGTAATACGCGCGCCTGGCTCCTTTTCCAACATTGAGGCCAACGATTGCAGTATCTGCTCTTTACGTTTACTCGATTTTTTAGTCATGGTCATTAATCAGTAACTCTTATTTTAAAAATTAACTTTTAATTTTGGTGCAACAACAGCCAGTTGTTGTCTCAGGATATTTTTTAAACGCTCTAACTCTACTTCATCATCGGCTTCAAACTTCACCACAATACTCGGCGTAGTGTTTGATGCTCTGGCCAGGAACCAGCCTTGCTCATATTCAGCGCGAACACCATCAATCGTATTAAGGTTCGCGCCTTTAAAGTTTACTTTTTTCGATAAGGCATCTATTAATTTAAATTTTACCTTATCCGATATTGGCACATTAATTTCTTCCGAAGCTACGCCTTCCGGGAAGCCCGCAAAAATAGCTTCTGAGGAGCGGGGGTCTTTGGCAATCAATTCAAGCAAACGCGCCGCAGCATAGATTGCATCATCAAAACCATTCCAGCGCTCTTTGTAATAAATATGACCGCTACCTTCACCGCCAAATAAAGCACCCGTTTCACGCATCTTGGCCTTCATCAAAGAGTGGCCGGTTTTCCACATAACCGGAATACCATTATTCTGGCGGATCACATCCGCTAAATAGCGGCTACATTTTACGTCATATACAATTTCTGCCCCTAAATTGCGTGATAATACATCCGAAGCCAGTAACATCATCACTCGATCAGTCCAGATTATTTTACCACTAGAATCGACAACCCCGAGTCGATCACCGTCACCATCAAATGCCAAGCCAATATCCGCCTGTTCTTTGCGAACCATAGCAATCAGATCCTGTAGATTGGCAGCTTTATTCGGATCGGGATGGTGATTAGGGAAGTGACCATCCACCTCGGTATGCAAAGCCAGAACTTCACAGCCAAGCGCCTGCAACAAATGTGGAACTATATTACCAGTTACGCCATTACCACAATCCACAGCAACTTTTAATGGCTTGGCAACTTCTATATCAGCAACTACGCCTTCTATATAACTGAAATCAAACTCCAGCTCTTTAGCCTGGCCTTTACCGCTTAAGAAATCATTATCTTTAATTCGGTTATACAACGCTTTAATATCACGTCCATACAGGGTTTCACCAGCCAGGACTATTTTCAGGCCATTGTGTTGAGCAGGATTATGGCTACCAGTTAACACCACCCCTGAACGCACCTTTAAAGCATCAGTAGCATAGTACATGACTGGACTTGCCGTCATACCTAAATTAACCACATCACGACCACTCGAAATCAAACCCTGAACAAGTGCCTCATGCAGGCGAGGGCTTGAAATACGACCATCTCTGGCAACCACTATTTTTTGTTCACCGCGCGCGTAAGCTTCACTACCAATAGCACGACCTAAGGTATAAACCACTTCATCCGTTAAGGTTTTTCCTGCTATACCACGAATATCATATTCTCTGAAAATCTCCGGTGACAGCTGTTGTGCAACTTTCAGCATATCAACATCCATTTTTTTCTTGCTTTCCTCATCCTCATCAATTGCCGAAACAGCATCAGGAATTTCTTGGATTTCCTCTTCCTCGGTAGCATGAACGCGACGATAGCTTGCTGCCAATTCATTAAAGAAACCCAACTTGTAATTTGAAGGCACTTGGTTATTGACTACGCCTTGAATAAAACGTCTTGCTTCAGTTTTAAGCTGCTTATTCAATGCCGTATAAGGTAATAATGCCGTGACTAGTAAAGCACCAATAGCGGCCAAAAATAAAATAACCGGCAAACTCAAGTCAGGATTAAAAGCGCCATCCTGCTGCGAAACGGCCACTGACCAATTAGCACCAAATTTTTGTGACTCAGCCAGCACATTCTCTGAAGCCGGACTTTTGGTTGAAGTCACCAAGTGAGTACCTTCATTAAAATGCTGCAGCAGCTGTAACTCTACTGGTCCAGTTACAGAACCAAACATATTGGCTAATTGTTGTGGTTCAACGGTTATCAACCTTAATTGAGGATTGTCCGCACCAGACTTAGTAATAAAAGCCACGTATTCCGCCACTCCATCCTTTAGGATCAATTCTGGTGGAGGCGTAGCATCAGACAAAACCTGCCTGAACAATTCTAGAGTCACGTGAGTTATTGCTGGAGTCGCCGCCATATCAACAGCTAAATCATCTTCGCTGTAACTTGTAACCGATTGAATTCCTGGGAATTTTTCTTTTAATGTCTGTAATAATTCAGCATCACTAACATGCTCTTGCGCCGTATTATTGATAGAAGCTTGTAGCGCTTTAAGTTTAGCTGAAACCTGCTGTGCCTTTTCATCGGCAGATGACTGCAAGTAAAAAGCAGCCTGCTCTTCCAATGGTTTTTGATAGCCAAAAGCATAAAAAGCAGCTCCTGCCAACAACATTAGTACCGCACCTATTGCTAAAGCAGGTATAAAAAAGCTTAGTAAATTTTTACCTTTTGCTACTTTAACCTTAGCCATAAATTTCCTACCTCAATTGTTTTTATTCATTGCTTAAGACTTGATAATCGAATGGATAAAGATTACCAGTTCATGAGCTAATTCCAATTTTAAGCTCGGGCCTAATGCCTTCTGCTTTAATTGTCCTGCATTTTGATAAAATACTGCTAATTCATTGTAATCACTGCCAAAACCAATATCACTTCGACTGACATCATTGGCACAAATCATTTCAATACCTTTGCGTTGCATTTTGGCTTTGGCATATTCTTCCAGATTATCGGTTTCTGCTGCAAAGCCTACGCAATAACAATCTGCTTCATTCGCGGCCCATTTCAAAATATCCGGATTTTGCACTAATTCCAGTTGCAAACCGTTGTCGTCTTGTTTTTTCATCTTTCTATCCGAGCTTTGTTTAGCTCGATAATCCGACACCGCGGCACAAGCCAGAAAAATATCGGCATTAGCAACAGCCTCTTTGACTGCCGCCAGCATTTGCTCGGCTGACTCAACACTCACCCGTTCCACATTCAATGGACAAGCTAAAGACACTGGCCCCGAAATAAGGATCACTTTAGCTCCCAAATTTGCCGCAGCCTGCGCAATGGCATAACCCATCTTACCTGAACTACGATTAGTCAAATAACGCACTGGATCGATCTTTTCTACCGTTGGCCCTGCGGTTAATACCCAATGCTGACCTTTTAATGGCTTATGATTGAAAAACTCATCCACTTTCTGCGCAATTTCAAAAGGCTCAATCATGCGCCCTAAACCAACATCACCACAAGCCTGCTCTCCTGAAGCCGGTCCCCAGATTTGCAAACCACGCTTTTTAGCCAGTGATATATTGTCTTGAGTAGCGGTATTAGCCCACATTTGCTGATTCATAGCCGGAACCAAAGCAATAGGCTTGGCAGTGGCTAAATACAGAGTTGCCAAAAGATCATCCGCCATACCGGCCATCGCTCTGGCAATAAAATCGGCACTGGCTGGAGCAATGACAATTAAATCCGGCCATTTCGCCAACTCAATATGCCCCATTGCCGCTTCAGCATTAGGATCGAGCAAATCGTCATGCACAGCATTACCTGATAGAGCCTGCAAAGTTAGCGGACTAATAAAAGCTTTAGCTCCTGAGGTCATTACCACCCTGACATCAGCACCCGCTTTTACCAGCTGTCGGCATAGGTCCGCTACTTTATAGGCAGCAATCCCCCCTGTTAAGCCGAGCAATATTTTCTTTTGGCTTAGATTCATCCTAAATTGTTGATTTAATTCACATTGATGGCATTAGTTTACGCTTTTACTCACGAAATTTATAGAGATTTCAGCAATTACTTGGCAACTAAAAACAGCTATTCTGAACAAAAATGGAAAGGTATAAAAGGATTTTTATGAAGATTATGGAATGGCCAAAACAAGAACGTCCCCGAGAGCGCCTATTGACGCAAGGTTGCGCCCATTTGTCCGATGCCGAGCTATTAGCTATTTTTCTACGAACCGGCACTCGTAAACTTAATGTAGTGGATTTAGCCCGCTATTTATTACACGATTTTGGTGGGTTAAAAGCCCTGCTTGAAGCTGATTTTAGCACTTTTAAGCGTTATCCTGGACTGGGAACTGCCAAATTTTGTCAGTTGCAAGCAACTTTAGAATTATCCAAACGCTATTTGGAGCAATCGCTGGAACTTGAGCAAGCGTTCACTAACCCAGAGCAGGTAAAGTCATTTCTCAAATGCCAGTTATCAAACCAAAAACGCGAACAGTTTCTGGTTCTGTTTTTAAATAATCAGCACCAGTTGCTGCATTCTGAAGTCATTTTTCAAGGTACTATTAACAGCTCGGAAGTACACCCCAGAATTGTGGTGGAAAAAGCTCTGGCTTATCAAGCCGCTGCTGTGATCTTTTCCCATAACCATCCATCAGGACTAGTGGAACCCAGTACCGCTGATCGACAACTAACCAAACAACTGGCAAAAGCTTTGGATTTAGTGGATATTCGAGTACTGGATCATATTATTATTGCTCACTCAAAGTGCTACTCCTTTGCGGAACACGGAATCCTATAAAAAAGCGACTGATTCAGGCAAAAAAGCGCTTTTTATGGCCAAAACAATTGCTTCTAAGCAGTGATTTTGGTATAAAGTGCGCCCTAATTTGCAGTATCGTCTTAAAAATACCAATTAAGGCGAAATTTAAGGTTATTTTTGGAGGCTAATCATGGCTAAAGTTTGTCAGGTAACTGGTAAGCGCCCAGTGACAGGTAACAATGTGTCACACGCAAAAAACCGCACCAAGCGTCGTTTTTTACCAAATTTACACACCCATCGTTTTTGGGTTGAATCTGAAAACCGTTTCGTGAAACTACGCGTTTCTGCGAAAGGTATGCGCATCATCGACAAAAAAGGTATCGATGCTGTTTTAACTGACATTCGTAAGAATGGCGAAAAGGTATAAGGAGCTAATATCATGCGTGATAAAATTCGTTTAAATTCTAGCGCTGGTACAGGTCACTTCTATACCACTGACAAGAACAAGAAAAACATGCCTGGTAAAATGGAGATCAAAAAGTTTGATCCTGTTGTACGCAAGCACGTTATGTATAAAGAAGGCAAAATTAAGTAATTAATTGTTTAAAACTGTAAATTACAGCCTCCAGTGACCGCCAGGATGGCGGGAATGCAAAAATTGCAGGAGCAAATTTTTGCGAGATTAAAAAGCCCAGCAATTGCTGGGCTTTTTCTTACTTGAATCAAAGTATATAGGAATAACTTTACCCACTCTATAATGGTATATTTATTAGAGTGGATCTAACAAATAGCTTTTTATATCTGGAGAATATGGTGAACACCCAACCATCTGTCCATAAAGTGCCTTTAATCTTGCTAATTATTAGTGGACTATTTTTCTATTTTAATTTTGCAATTGGTGACACGATATTAGGAAATGTCATAGCACTGTTTGTTTCCTTTGTATTTGGATGTTTATCTTTGATAATTGCAGCCTCATTAATCAAAAGCACTGATAAAAAAGTTCTTCTTCGAGCAATTATGATAGGTTCTGGCGCCATTATCACTTCAATTTGTTTCATGTTGATTTTCGATGGCCTACCTATGGGCTATGGGCCCTAGCAAATAGATTAACGTAAATTTATGAACGCTAACATTTATAATCAACACACGATTTAACCGTTGGAGTTCGCGAGCTCACCCCAACCCACAAGACTAAGGCAATAAGAAATGAATAAATATATTACGGCTTTTATAGTCCCTTTTTTATTTGCATGTTCAAATAAAAATTTGTCAACTACTCCGGTAAAAGAAATTCCTGCGAATCAAGTAATTGAAAAGGAAGGCATCCTTTTCGAAAAAGGTAACCAAATACCCTATACAGGTCGTCTTGTTAAATATCACAGTAACGGAAAGCTGAGCTTAACAGTTACTTTTATAGATGGTAAACAAAATGGACCTTATATTCGTTACTATGATACAGGAGAGTTAAAGCTTAAAACTAATTATAAAAATGGTAAAGAAGATGGTTTGCATCAGTTTTATCTTAGCGGGAAGCTCAAACATCAAAAATATTTTCAGAATGGTAAGCTTCATGGCATAACAGAAAAGTATTGGCCTAATGGAGAGTTGCGGGAAAAGATTTGTTATATCAAAGGAAAAATCAAAGCCATCGAATTATGTAACAACTAGCAAAGTAAGCGTAGATTGAAGTGAATTTATAAATCCCAACATCTATAACCAACCATAAAATTTAACCATTGGGGTTCGCAAGCTCCCCCCAACCTACAAAACAAAAAATGTCATTGCGAGGAGCCTAGCGACGTGGCAATCTACCATTAAATTCATAGATTGCCACGCTTACTACGTAAGCTCGCAATGACTATAAAGTTGTAACCATGCCTGAACTACCAGAAGTCGAAACTACTAGAAAAGGTTTAGAGCCTTTTATTCTTAGTTCCAAAGTTAAAACGGTGAATATCCACTTTAAGACTTTGCGCTGGCCTATCCCTAAAGAAATCACTTCAATTGAAGGCTTAAAAAGCATTGGTATTGAGCGTCGAGCTAAATATTTATTATGGCATTTTAAGCATGGCACTGTAGTAATGCATTTAGGGATGTCGGGAGCTATGCGTATTGTTTCCAGCAAAGAACCATTACAAAAGCACGATCACTTTGAAGTGATATTTACTAGTGGCAAAGCATTACGCTTTAATGATCCACGCCGCTTTGGTGCCGTTTTATGGCAAGCCAAAGAGGAAACTTTAGATATTTTGCAGAGTCTTGGACCAGAACCATTAACCAATGATTTTAATACTAACTATTTGCAACAAGCACTTTCAAAACGCAAAGGCGCTATTAAAAACGCCATTATGACTAATCAAGTAGTGGTTGGCGTAGGTAATATCTATGCTTCTGAAGCTCTATTTTTATCAGGCATAAAACCCACTGCCATTGCTAATAAAGTCAGTAAAGCGAGATTGGTTAAGTTAGTTGATGCCATTAAGCAGGTCTTAGCCAAAGCCATTGCCGAAGGTGGTACCACTTTAAAAGATTTTACTCAAACTGATGGCAATCCTGGTTATTTCGCTCAACAGCTTAATGTTTATGGTCGCGAAGGAGAAGATTGTTTTAATTGTAATGCAATCATCAAGCGCAAAGTCATTGGACAAAGAGCCAGTTATTATTGTGGCAACTGCCAGCGGTAAAACTCATTGTCATTAAGAGGAGCCTAAGCGGCGAAGTAATCTCTAGGTGATAGATTGCCACACTTACTACGTAAGCTCGCAATGACAAGAAATGGTCAGTTCGGTACACACACTTTGGTCACCCCCGAAAAAAGAAATCAAATCACACTTTCTTTTTAGACTCCCGCCTACACGGGAGTGACGGCAAACCTTCTGGACAGACCAGCGTCAACTTGCTAATCTGAAAATGACACAGACAAAAGAAGGAGTTTGAAATGTTGAGTAAATTTTTAAAACGCCGTCGTAATCAGCATGACGAAAGAAATATTGATATGACTCCCATGCTGGATATCGTCTTTATCTTATTGATTTTCTTTGTAGTAACCACCAGTTTTGTTAAAGAAAAAGGGCTCGATTTCAATAGACCAACCACTAATCCAAACCCTTGTTTAAAGGACTGTCCAAAACCAGTGGTGCTTTCTATCGACTCAGAAAATATTATCAGCATGGATAAACGCATTATTGCGGCAGAATCTATCAGCGCTAACTTACAAGCTAAATTAGCCAAAGACCCGCACTCCGGGCTCCTCATTAAAATCCATAATGATGCCACTAACGAAGCACTTTTAACCGCGATTGATCAAGCCAGGAGAGTCGGCATTACACGTCCTACCGTCAGCCGTTGGTAATAATCATCTTTTCAACAAGATGGTCCAGTTTTTACTCATAAAACTGGACTTTTTTCACTAGATCCCCTTTAATGTGTCGACTACAATGTGTTTAAGTATAGCCTTTTGGCATCTGGTAAAAAGGTAAAAGTAAAAAGCTTTAAGTGGTAGGAATAAAGAATGAGAAGAAGACCTAGAGAAGACGACGATACCAATATCGATATGACACCGATGCTAGACATCGTATTTATCATGTTGATTTTCTTCATCGTTACCACCTCTTTTATTAAAGAATCCGGTATTGATTTAAAACGTCCAAGCAGCGCACCACCAGATACCGAGAAAAATGAAGATCCACCCAAAGTTATCACTATATCAATTGATGATACCAGTCAGATCACTATGGATGAGCGTTTAATTGATAAGGAGCGTATTGGCGCAAATATCGAGGCCAAATTAGCCGAAGACCCGCGCTCGCCAGTGTTGATTCGGGTGCATAATGATGCTGATAACGAAGCCATGTTAGCGGCCGTTGATCAAGCGCGTGATGCTGGCGTTAAGAAAGAAAAAATTACCGTAGCACGCTGGCTGGTAGGTAAAAAATAGTCAGTAAAAGGTAATTGATTGATTTTCCTGGAGGTGGCTTTAAGCCGCCTTTTTTATTTTAAGCTTTGCCAGTTAAAACTGCATGGACAACCTTTTAATCATTTTATTAATTGCCTTAGCCATAGGCCTTTATTTTTATAACTCTCGAGTTCGCGAGTCAGCATATCGTGAAGCATTAAAGGCCTGCCAGGAATCAGGGGTACAATATTTGGATGGCTATGTAGCTTTAAGAAAAATATATTTTGATCGCACACCGGAAAATAAATTACGCCTGTTAAAGCGCTATCAGTTTGAGTTTGCAACCACTGGATCGAAGCGTTATTTAGGACATATTATTATGCAAGGCAAACACCCGATTATTGTCGAAATGGAATCTACCGAATAAAGACATTCAGGATAAAACATGAAAATCCAGATTGGAAAATACAACCATCTTCAGATAATTGATGCAAATGAGCATGGTTTCATACTTGGTTTTACCGAAGATGAGCGGGTACTACTACCAAATCGTTATCTTGACAAAACGCTGGAACAAGGCGATTGGCTCGATGTATTTGTTTATCTGGACTCAGAAGACAGGCCAATTGCCACCACAGAAAATCCATTGGCGCAAGTGGGCCAGTTCAAACTTTTGCGTTGTCTCGATGTCAATCAGGTTGGCGCCTTTTTGGATTGGGGATTAAGTAAAGATCTATTGGCTCCTTATGGTCAGCAGGCTAAACCCATGCACACAGGCCGTTCTTATTTAGTCTATTTATATATTGATAATGCCAGTCAGCGTATTGTCGCTTCCAGTAAATTGGATCGGTTTGTTGATAAAAGTCCACATCATTTTTCACAAGGTGAACAGGTGGATCTAATAGTCAGACGCAAAACCGACTTGGGCTATCTCTGTATTGTTAATGCTACCCATTCGGGTTTAATCTTTAAGGATCAAACGGTTAAACCATTAAAAATTGGGCAGGAACTTAAAGGCTATATCAAGCAGATCCGTGAAGATGGGAAAATCAATTTATCGCTAAACAAAGGGGCTACCCAGGCAAAAGACTCACTCGCCAACATTATTCTGGAGCAACTCGTAAAAAATAATGGTTTCTTACCACTCAACGATAAAAGCAAACCGCAAGAGATTTATCATCAATTCAGTGTCAGCAAAGCTATTTTTAAACGTACGCTTGGTAAGCTCTATAAAGAACGAAAGATTATCATTCGAGCTGATGGGATATATCTAAGTTAAGACAAGTTCCTATATTCTTATAGCAGTTAGACCAAATCCTGATCCAGATCAATATAACCATCGACTAACCCAGCTATATTAGAATAACCTAATATAGGGCAGTAGAGGTGTTAACCATGAAAAATGAAGGTGTTGCAGATCGAGTGATAAGAGTAGTGATTGGTGCGATTTTATTAAGTCTGGTTTTTATCGGCCCACAAACAGCTTGGGGCTGGATCGGCCTGGTTCCACTAATCACTGGCCTGATTGGCTTTTGTCCTTTGTATAAACTTTTGGGATTCAATACTTGCCCAATTAACAAGCAATAATAAGCCTAACCGGCCAAGGATATATTGTTGTTTATCAACTCCATGTTCAAAGCACGTTTGGTGGCAAAATAAGCTCGCTGATAGGCCTCTTGGCCGATTTCAAGTTTAGTTGGCCCGGAGCGTGGTAAATCATAAATGGCCAAAGAAGCCAAATTATCCCTTTGCGGAATTTGAATCGCAGCATCTTCTTTTCTGCGCCAGGAAGACTTGGCGGCAATATGGTGAAAAAAGATCCGTTCGCCCTCTTTTGTGGGCACTAATGCGGGTCTATCTTTAATCCCACCATCCAATAATCGATAGCCCTGGTGATTAATCGGTTGGAACATAACAGGAATGGCGCAGGATGCATAAATTGCAGAAATAAGTTCGCCTGAATCCAGCACTATGGTTTCTCTGCTTTTCATATCATAGGCAGAAAGTGCCAAAGCAATAGGACATTCTTCAAACGTCTTTACTGGTAAAATTTCCGCCAACTTGTCTCGAAATTTTTGTCCTTTTAATAGCCCTAATCCAAAAGCTGGATCCCAAAAATCTTTACGCTCCAGACTAAACAAAATATTCCGCAAATCAATGGAATTAATCCCTGCCGCCCAACAGGAACCGGCTAAAGCACCAGAACTGGCACCTACAACACGCTTGGGCAACAAACCTTCTTCTTCCAATACCGTTAGCACTCCAGTATGGGCAAAAAAGCCGAAAAAGCCTGAAGATAATGTCAGGGTAAAAGGTTCTTGTTTTAGCCAGTCTCTTAAGGTCATGGGAATAAAATTTTTAGTGTTTTAGACAAAAATAAAGCGGCTATTGGGCCGCTTTAATGATTCAATTTAAACTTCCACGTAGGGTAATCCCGTGAGCTTTTCGTATTTCACCACCAACTCTTCTTTAGTTTCCGGATTATCTTCATCCAGTGGAATACAATCGACCGGACACACCAGCTGACACTGTGGCTCGTCGTAATGACCCACACATTCAGTGCACTTATTGGGATCGATTTCGTAAATTTCTTCACCCTGATAAATGGCCTCATTCGGACATTCCGGTTCACAAACGTCGCAATTGATACATTCATCAGTAATTTTTAATGACATAGTCTTTCTCTTTTCATTTAAGTCATATTAAAACGCCGCTATTATCGCCGAAATATCCAGAAAGTTCGAGATTTATTCGATGCTTAAAGGCCAATAATTAAGCGCCTATTGATTAAACTTTTGCTCCAGCGCTTTAGCTACCATCGGTTCTACAAAAGCACTGATATCACCGCCTAAAGAAGCCACTTCACGTACCAATGATGAGGAAATGTAGGAATAATGTTCAGATGGAGTCAAAAATAAAGACTCCAGGTTGGGATCCAGATGACGATTCATATTGGCCAATTGAAACTCAAACTCAAAATCCGACACCGCTCGAATACCACGTAAAACCCCTATGGCTCCTTTTTGTTTGGCAAATTCAACCAGTAATCCGGTAAACCCTTCTACTTCTACCTGAGCATTATCAGCAAAGATCTGATTCACCAGATCGACCCTTTCTTCAAGACTAAACAAAGGCTTTTTATTGGGATTATAGGCAATCGCAATTACTACCTTATCAAACATGCGACAGGCACGTTTAACCAAATCAATATGACCATTGGTAATGGGATCGAAAGTGCCTGGATATAAAAGGATTTTACTCATAACAGTCATTTATCAATAATATTCTTTGGCTATCTTACTGAAATTTCTAAAAATTCACCATCTTTGCTTAAATAGCTTTAAGATCAGCGGCTAGGTCCGTAGCTAATTTTGCCACCAAACCGTAAATGGATAATTGTGGGTTGGCACCAATACTGGTAGGAAAAATAGAGCCATCAAAAATATGCAATCCGTCTAAATGCCTGAACTTACCGGACTCATCAACCACACTAACTTTTTCATCAACCCCCATGGCACTGCCGCCCATCACATGCGCACTAAAGACCATGGTTTTTAATTGTGCCATCGGTAATGCTGCAATGGCTTTTTTAGCTGCTCGCCAGGAATAATAAGGTTTGGCTTCTAAATGCGCTGGCAAAACTTCAACCGCGCCTGCTGCAAATTGCAACTCCGCCATCGCCAATAGCGCTTTTCTGGCACCTTGCCATAGATAATCATTCAAAGGGTAATCTAACTTAGGATACTGGTATTTATCTAACAAAACCTCTCCGCCCTGGCTTTGCTCAGAAAAACCATCTCTTAATAACGCCAATGCTCCTTGTTGATAAGCAAAATTCTTGGCAATAGCAAAATGCTCATTGCCAAACTGAGTCAGAACCGTAGAAACTAAAGACGGATGCAAGGGTGCCGCTTCAATTTTAAAACCCATAGAAGCATTTTTAGGCCATAAGAATTGATCGGAATAAATAGATTGTGGTGCCCCAGCAAAACCGTTGACTTTTTGCGGCATTTGCCCAGCACTGACCACTACTGGATGCAAAAAGGTTCTTTTGCCAATTCGCTGATAAGGATCAGGAGCTTGTGATCGAAGCAACACTGCTGGAGAACCAATTGCACCAGCACTTAAAATCGTATGCTTGGCTCGAATTTTAATTTTTTTATCAGAAACTGCTTTTGAATTAATCCCTACCGGAGTCACCAAACAACCTTTAACCTGCTCATTGTCAATGATCAGCTTATCCACGCGTGCCTGATATAAAACCTTAGCCCCGAGTTTTTTCGCCGCAGGGATCGTTGTAACCAGCATGGATTGTTTAGCATTCAAAGGACAGCCCATACCACAATAACCCAAATTGGCACAGTTTTTCACATTACGTGAAATAACCTTAGCGCTCCAACCAAGTTTTTCCGCACCCTGTCGAATCAGGTCATTATTAGCGTTGGCTGGAACCTGCCAAAGATTAATATTGAGCCTTTGCTCCATGCGCTGAAACCAGGGCGCTAACTGCTCTTTGCCCAGATCTTTTAAACCATGTTCTGTTTGCCAATGTTGCAAAGTTTCGTCCGGCGTCCTAAAACTGGTGGTCCAATTAACGGTAGTCGAACCGCCTACCGAGCGTCCTTGCAGGATATTGATAGCCTTGTCTCTCGTCTTACGCCCAGCCGATTCATGATATAAAAGTGGATAAGCTTCCTTTTCCTGCATCTTGAAATCACGCCCTGTTAAATAAGGGCCTTCTTCAATAATTAAGACACTGAATCCTGCTTGAGCTAAAATTTCCGCCGAGACGCCACCACCAGCACCACTGCCAATAATAGCAATATCGGCTTCAATCGCAGAGCCAAAAAATTCAGTGGCATTAATTGAGTTTTTATCCATATGAATATTTATCTACGGCTGGAGATCGAATTGCTGGTAAAAGCTATCTTCAAGTTTCATTTTCGGAGGCCCTGGATAATCGATGGCTGGCCAGGATTTTGCTTGTGCATAAAAAGCACCAAAAATTAATTGGTGCAAACCCAAATAACCACTGCGTAATAAAGTTATAAAGCTAGTTCGCCAATCATTTAAAAAGTCAGCAAGCTCATTAGGTTTTGCTCGACTCCAGCTGCTCCAAACCCCTGCAACATAAGCGCGGCCTAATTGATTAGCTAATAGATCCAATAGCTGGCGCAACTCGTCATAACTGGATTGGGAAATAAAATCTATGGCTTGATCCAGTTGTTGCAATAGGTTGATTCGAAACTCTTTTGAATCCAAATTATCTAAAGCTTTGCCTAAAAATGCAGGCATCAAAGCAAATAAAACCAGGCGGTCATCTTCCGTCAGATATTGATAAGGATATTTATCCTGCTCAACCACTGTCTGTGATTCCTCCAGGTTCCATTGCCAAATAGAAACACCGGAAACTACCACCAGGCCGCCAAGCAAAGTTCCTTTTAAAATCTGGCGTCGTGTTGCCATTAATGCCCCCGCATTAATTTATACAACCTTTTCGCCAAATTCGAATAAGGAGGATACATCAATTTTGTTCCAGCAAAGCGACTTTGTTTAAATACACTCTTAGCCTTAGAAAACGTCTTAAAGCCTTCAAAACCATGATAATGTCCCATACCACTATTACCAACACCACCAAAGGGTAGAGTCTCCTGGCTCACATGTAAAATCACATCGTTAATGGTAACGCCACCAGACACGGTTTCCGACAACATACGTTGGATATTTTTTTTGTTATAACTGAAGAAATATAAAGCTAATGGACGTGGATTGGCATTCACATAATCAATCACTTCGTCTAAATTTTTATAGCTCACCACTGGTAAAACAGGCCCAAAAATTTCATCCTGTCTTAGCTGCATATTCTGACTGGTTTGCAACACGATTGTTGGCGACATTTTACGACCATCATTTTTTTCGTTAGCCGAATTATTCAGATAAACAATTTCTGCACCTTTATCAATGGCATCTTGTAACATGGCTTCTTGCCGCTCAAACTGTTTTGGTGAATTGATAGCGGTATAGTGTTTAGCATTCCACTGCGGATAAAATTTCTGAGCAACCGTTTTACAAGCATCGACAAACTCTTGCTCCTTACCTTTTGGCAAAAATACATAATCCGGCGCCAGGCAGGTTTGCCCGGAATTAAGTAACTTACCAAATATGATTCTTTCAGCGGCAGTTTTTATCGGAAAATCTGCATCGATAATGGTAGGGGATTTACCACCTAGCTCCAAAGTTACTGAAGTTAAATTATCACTGGCAGCTTTCATCACCATTTTGCCCACACGACTAGAACCCGTGAACAGAATATGATCAAAGTTTAACTGCAAAAATTCAGCACCGATTTCAGGGCCGCCATTAACCACCCGAACCAAACCTTCAGGTAAATACTGGGCCACCAAATCGGCAAATAACTGACTAAAATTAGGGGTAAATTCAGACATTTTGAGCATGACACAGTTGCCTGCGGAAAGTGCGCAAGTTAATGGCCCAATCGCCATATACAAGGGATAATTCCAGGGCACAATAATGCCAGCAACCCCCAGTGGCTGATAAATGACTTTAGCCGATGCGGGTTGAAACCAGAGACTCATAGCACGCTTTTCTGGCTTCATCCAGGATGACATTTTCTTCTTGGCGTGCTTTATCGCCTTTATAGAAGGATAAATTTCAGCAAGCTGAGTCTCAAATTCCGCTCGCCCACTAAAATCTTGGTCGATGGCCTTGATAATCGCCTGCTCATTATCAAGGATCATTTTCTTTAGTTGTTCCAGCGATTGCTTACGCTCGGCTAATGGTGGAAAAGGCTTTTGGCGGCTGACTTGGTATATACGTTGAAATTCCTGTTGCATCAACTTATGGAGATTATTTCTGGTCAAACCAGCATAGCAAAATGGCCAGGAATTACCATTAATAAAGTCTAAATTTCCATATGAATTTCAGGCTTAACATTCTCCAAATGCGATTCAAAATAACCCAGGATGGTATTTTCCAGATAAAAACTATTACCCTTTTTATCCGGATCAGTCACAAAACCTACATGGCCACCATTTTTGGAAATTCGCAACTCCAAATAATTGGACAATTCCGCTTCCGAAGGAATAATTTTTGGTGACATAAAAGGATCGTCTTCTGCATGCAATATCACCGTTGGTACACGAATATCCTTCAAATAGTATTTGCTGGAGCTTTGTCGATAATAATCATCGGCACCGTCAAAACCATTAAGCCTGGCGCTGATCCGGTCATCGAATTCGCGCATACTACTGATTAATAAAATATCTTTGGGCGTTAAATTCAGTAACTCTAATAACTTCTCAGTACCATATTTACTGATCATCTTTTTCTTAAGAGAATTAAGCAGGTAATGCTTATAGATTTTAGAAAAGCCTTTATCAATGGCGTCGGCACAAAGCGCCAGATCAAATGGTGTAGAAACCGCAAAGGCAGCATCCACATTAGGGGTTATATTTTGCCGCCCTTTTTCACCAAGCCACTTCAATAAGATATTAGCGCCTAAGGAGTATCCGGCAATAAATATCGGTTGCTCAATGGATTGAATTTTTAGATGCTGCATAACAGCTTCCAGATCATCACTCCGCCCAGCATGATAAGTGCTCTCTAACCGATTAGGCTCCTCACTACAACCACGCCAATAGACCAGTAAACCACGCCAGCCTTTAGCTTCCAACTGATGCAGCATACGGCGTAAATACGGAGAATCGAGACTGCCTTCCAGCCCATGCAACAATACCAAAGTAGGTGATAACTTATCTCGATTCATCCAGTCCAAATCGAGAAAATCGCCGTCGGCCAGTTCGAGTCTTTCACGCTTTAATTCAGGTATAGGAATTTTGGGAACCAAAGGGCCCCAGAAAGTTTGCAGGTGGCGATTGCTCAACCACCAGGGAGGACTAAACTCACTTTCCTTGCGCACTAAATCGCCTGTTTATCAGGTTACAAAAAAACTTTTATGAAAAAACTTTCTTATTATTGATGATATTGTGGGCTTAATTCATGAACCGCTTTAATAAAGGCTGCTGCATGCTCAGGAGCAACGGTTTGATGAATACCATGTCCCAAATTAAACACATGACCATGACCTTGTCCATAACTGGCTAAAATTTTGCTAACCTCTTCACGAATTCTCTGCTCAGAGCCGTACAAAATCGAAGGATCCATATTGCCCTGCAAAGCCACTTTATCAGCAACTCGCACACGAGCATCGGCCAAATTAGTGCTCCAGTCCACCCCTAGACAATCGCAGCCAGTTTCAGCCATGATATCCAGCCAAGCACCTGCACCCTTGGTAAATAGAGTAACCGGAATTTTTTGGCCTTGATGCTCTCGCTTTAAGCCATCGACAATTTTCTGCATATGGCGCAATGAAAATTCCTGATAATCACTCGGCGTTAACACTCCACCCCAGGTATCAAAAATCATCAAGGCTTGCGCACCTGCTGCAACTTGTGCGTTTAAATAAGCAATAATTGAGTCCGCCAGTTTATCCAACAAAGCGTGCATCGTGATTGGCTCTTGATACATCATGCCTTTCACCAATGAAAAGTTCTTGGTGCTGGCACCTTCCACCATATAAGTCGCCAAAGTCCAGGGACTGCCTGAAAACCCAATTAATGGCACCTCACCTTTAAGTTCCCTACGAATAGTAGCGACTGCATCGGTGACATATTTTAATTCCTGGTTTGGATCAGGAATGGGCAGAGCATTAACTGCTGCCATAGTACGTACTGGCCTTTTAAAGGCAGGGCCTTCGCCGGGGGTAAAATACAAACCCAGACCCATAGCATCGGGAATGGTCAAGATATCAGAAAATAAAATTGCCGCATCCAGTGGAAAACGACGCAATGGCTGCAGCGTTACTTCGCAAGCCAATTCGGGATTAGTACAAAGATCCATAAAGCTACCCGCTTCCGCTCGTAGCTGGCGGTATTCAGGTAAATAACGCCCTGCCTGGCGCATCATCCAGATAGGAGTTCTGTCATTTTCCTGGCGCAAACAGGCTCGAATGTAACGATCATTTTTTAATTGGGACATGGACAGGTTTTTATTTAAAATTTGCGGCCATTATAAAGCCAATTGTAGGGCAGCAACAGAGCTGGAAAAATTAGAATGAGGTTTTCTGGGGATTTTGGGCTAATTCTGTTGCTATTGCAGAAAATGATCGTAACCAGGGTTTCTGTTCAATAATGTTTTGCGGTAATGATTGTATCGCCAACTGAGCCCTGGCACGATTGGGGTAATTTCCCCAAACGACTCGATAAACAAGCTTATTATTAACTTTCACTTGATATAGATAAGAGTCAGCTAGATCCAAATCGTCTTTAAACTTTTGTGCACTTTCGCGGGACTTATTTGAGTATAGCTGGATGGTAAAATGATCTGGGTTTTGACTCGCTACCCACTCGGCAAAAGTCGGTGGCGGTGGCTTTGGGATTTCCAGCTCTAATTCCAAAGACTGCTCCTTTGCTATTGATTTAGCCTCATCATCTTGTTCTGTTTGAACAGGCAGACTATCCAGTTGAAGTTGTTTTTCTGCAATGATTTGCCTGTCTTGTACTGGCTTGGAATCACCAGAAAAAAACAAATAACCAAGAAATATCAGGATCCCAAATCCGACAACTATCGATGAAAGTAAACCCTTATTGGCGATATCAAAACTTTTTACACTCGAACTTTGGCGGGTCAGTTTGGCCTGCAGTTTCTCACCAAGTCGCAATACCTTGCCAGGAAAACCTTTACTTTCATAATAAACTATCTCGCTTTCCATGATCGGAACATTGATGCTTAAATCCACCGCCTGCATCTGCTTGTTTAACAATTTATGACAGTCTTGCTTATTAAATAATGGCAAAGTAAAGCGTGAGTTTTGTAATTTAGGAACTCGATTCACTAATTCAGGCTCGGCCAATATAACCCAAAAATACTCTATATTAATGGCTATCAACTCTTCTAAAACCTGAGCATCAACTTCATTAGCATCATCAAAAATAACTACGGACAGATTCTCAGCTTTCTGCGGAATAGTACCCAAAATTTGATCAACATTGCTTAAAGGGTGCAACTTTTGATAGCTGGTTTCCAGTTCTTCATTCAGAACCAGCTTTTTGCGCAGAACTTCACCGAAGGTTGATTTTCCTGCACCATGTGAGCCTTCGATAAAAATAAACTGTCCAGCCTTTGCCTGATGTTTTATTACAGCAATGAGTCTTTGCCATGAATCGGGAACATGGATCAGCAGCCTTTCCTGAAAACCAGGCTGAGAACCGGATAAACCATTGTTTCTATTCATATTTTCTTAAAAAAGCTTCGATATCCTGGACGGAATAATCCTGATTAATAGTAACCTTACCAATAGCTAATGGCAAAACTAATCGAATATTCCCATCAAGATTTTTCTTGTCCAGAATCATGGCTTTTGCCATCGCGCTCACATCAATCTCAGCAGGTAAAGAAGCAGGAAGCTTAAATTGATGAATACCATTAATCATAATTTTCATATCATCTTTAGACAAAAGCCTCTGCTGATGACTAAATTTGGCAGCTAAAACCATACCAATAGCCACAGCCTCACCATGCAAAATATTGCCATAGCCCATAATGGTTTCAATGGCGTGACCAAAAGTATGGCCTAAATTCAGCCATGCTCTAGTGCCACGCTCCATTTCATCTTGAGCCACAATAGCTGCTTTGATTTCGCAGCTTCGGTAAACCATTTCAGTTAAAGTAACACTATCTTGCTGAAGAATTAAATCTGCATTTTGTGTTAGCCAATGGAAAAAAGCTTTATCGTAGATAATGGCGGCTTTAATCACTTCGGCCATGCCCGCAATAAATTGATCTTGAGGTAGAGTTTTGAGTACCGAAATATCACTAATAACTTTTAGTGGTTGATGGAAAGCACCTATTAAATTTTTGCCTTTAAAATGATTTACTGCTGTTTTACCACCAACAGAAGAGTCCACCATTGCTAATAAACTCGTGGGGATTTGAATAAAGTCAATTCCCCTTTGATAGCAAGCAGCACTAAAACCAGCAAGATCACCAACCACACCACCACCCAGCGCTATCACTAGATCATTACGTCTTAGTTGATTATCAATAAAATCATCGATAACCATGCTGAAACTATCTAATGATTTATACTCTTCACCATCTTTTAATATGGAAACCGATAAGTTGGAATTGGGGGAGTATGAAGATAAGCTCTTTTTAAGTTGCTCTAAATATAAATCAGCAACCGTTTCATTGGAAATGATATGTATTCTATTGACTTGCTTAATAGCAGAAAAACTGACTGGATTGCTTAAAACTGCCTCACCAATCAAAATATCATACTGGTGACTTTTGCGTTCAAGCGATAATGCTAATTTTTTCAATATTATCGCCTTTAATGTTGTTAAATGGGTTGATCCATTAATTCTACGATTTGCTTGGCTACAGATTTGACTGAACTGATATTGGTAGGAACCGTTAAATCTGCAATCTCTTTATAAAGTTCTTCACGCTCTTCCATTAACTTCTTCAAAACCTGCTTTGGGTTTTCATTCTGAATTAATGGACGACGTTTATCACGGCGGGTACGCTCCAGTTGTTGCTCAATAGAAGTTTCCAGATAAACTACAACGCCTCGGGCAGCCAAAAAATTGCGGCTTTTATCAGAGACAATAGCACCGCCACCCGTGGCCAATACAACGCCTTGATTTTGAGTTAACTCCTCAATAATATTCTCTTCACGAACTCGAAAACCCTCTTCACCTTCAATATCAAAAATCCAGTCGATTGGCGCTCCGGTACGTTTTTCAAGTTCTTGATCGCTATCAATAAACTCTAATTTCAATATTTCCGCTAATTGCTTTCCAATGGTAGTTTTACCAGCACCCATAGGACCAATCAAAAATATGTTGCGCTTACCTTTCATGCGTTATTTTTTTACTCTTATTGCTTTATTCAAAAAAACCAAAACCCAAGCATAAGGATTATACCTGGGTTCTAGCTTATTGGGTATGAAACTTATAATTTCAAGTCTTGATTTAAAATCTTTGGTGTAACGAAGATCAAAAGCTCCTGCTTTTGATCTTCTCGCTGAGTATTTCTAAATAGCCAACCCATAAATGGAATATCACCTAAAAGAGGTACTTTAGAGGTAGAGAATTTTGTTCTATGCTGGAAAATTCCACCTAAAACGATGGTTTCTCCATTATTAACCAAAACTTGTGTACCTATTTCTTGGGTATTGATTGCTGGAGCACCTGTAATACCATCAAATATAATAACCTCTCCACGAGTATCTTGGGTGATGCTTAAATCTAAATTAACACGGCCATCAGGAGTAATTTGAGGTGTAACTTTTAATTCCAAAACAGCTTCTTTAAACTCAATTGTCGTTGCACCACTAGCCCCGCCTGAGCTCTGCTGGAAAGGAATTTCCTCTCCTGCTTTAATAAAAGCTTCTTTCTGATTAGCGGTAATCACTTTAGGACTTGCAACTACCTCACCTCTATCCTCAGATTCAAGAGCAGAAATTTCCAAGTCAAGAATTAAACCTTCAGCCAATCTAAAGAATGATAATCCCAGTGAACCAGCTGGATTAGACACGGGCAAGTTTACATTTAATCGATCATTAGTAAAAGGCAAAGCATTACCAGTCGCTGTATCTCTTTCTGAGATGACAAATGGACTATGTTCTTCAACACCAGCTATAGTTCCTGATGTTGTGGCTTCCCCAGAATTAAAATTATCTGTAATCCCAAAGCGAGCCCCTATGTCTCGCGCAAAACCATCATCCGCAGTTACAATTCTAGCCTCAATTAAAACCTGTTGAACAGGACGGTCTAATCGCTCTATTAAACGACGGGCGTCATCTATTTTTGCCGGAATATCTTTAACAATTAAACTGTTAGTGCGCACATCAACAGATATAGCACCTCTGTCTGACAAGATACCAACTGCTTGTTCGGCAGAAGTTGAACCAGTATCATTAGATGTAGATAAATTAGAGGGCTTTAGTAATGACGCCAACTCAATAGCTTTAGCATAATTAACCTGAATAATCTCAGTTCTCAGTGGAGCTAACTCTTCTACCTGTTTAAGCGCTTCTAACTCCTGTTCTTCACGAGCAGCAATGACATCAGCTGGAGCTACCATAATGACATTACCTTCCTGGCGTTTGCCCAAACCTTTCGATTTTAAAATAATATCAAGCGCCTGATCCCACGGTACATTCACAAGGTTCAACGCCATTGAGCCCTGCACATCATCACTGATCACAATATTCAAGCCAGCAAAGTCACCTAAAGTATGCAAAATGGCTTTAAGATCCATATCCTGGAATTGCAGGGTTAAGCGATCACCTGACCATTTTGGTTTTTCTCTTTCGCGGCGCTCAATTTCAGCTTTAGTCAATGGTTTAAGTTCTAATGCATACTGATCATCAGCTTGATATGCAAGATATTCAAAGGCATCACTGGCACGCACTACCAAGCGAACCGTATTACCTCGACGGCTGGTTTCTACAATTTGTGCCGGCGTACCGAAATCCACCACATCCAAACGACGAATAAAGTTTGGGTCAATATCCGTATCCAAGAAATCAGCAATCACATTACGCCCTTCCTGACGCAAATCAATAGCTACATTCGGATTTCCAAGATTCACTAAAACACGACCAGTACCATCGCTACCACGTCTAAAGTCAATACTGGAAATATCGTAACCGCCTGTAGCAGTGGATTGACGAGGTAAGCTCGCTGCAACATTACCAACAGAAGAAGTATCTACACCACCGAGAGTTACAATATAAGCATTACCTTGTACCTGGCTATGATAAGAAACCATCTCATCCAGATTAATAATAACTCGAGTACGATCACCAGCCTCTAAAGCGGTCACCGAATTAATCACACCAACACCGATTTGTTTGGTTTTATAATTTAACCCTGAATCGACGCCATTAAAATCCATCGAGATCCTAGCTGGACTCATAGTAGTAAACTCTAATGGTGTAGGTGGCGTATCAGAATACTCGAGACGTAATTGAACTTTATCGCCTGGTAATACCTGGTAATCAATCGATTCTAACTGGCTGGCATTCACACCCCAAGTTGCCAGTAAAGTCACCATTGCTAGAGAAAATTTCTTCATATAACCTTTAGCTCTCTTCAACATAATATTTTTACCCAAGTATGGCTGTGGATTCCTTGTATTAATTCGTTTCATCTGCTACCCCCTACTGTCCTATCACTAGGTACTGTGGACGTTTTTCCCAACATCCTTTTGAATTCGGTACTATTGCTTCTATGGTGATTTGGTCATTATCAATTTTTAAAATTTTGCCATCATTAAGACCGATATATTCACCAACATACACTGGCTGAATAACTCCAGCACTTTCACCGGTTTGAATTTTTACCAAACCTCTATGTTCACGTTTATTGGATATCAAGCCCACATATTGCAAGGCATCCAAACCAAAACGTTCGAGATCATATTTGCGACGATTAGGATCCGGCTGTAGTTCTGTTTCACAACCTTCTTCTATCTGCAACAAACGGGTTTCAAATTCAGGATCCAATTCCGCAAAAGGACTGCGTAAGTCATAAGCCGAATAAGCAAAAGGTTCATAGGGAATAACTGGTGGCAATTCCTTAATTCCGGTAGGGGTCGCATCCTTGATTTCTTGAACCTGCTGCTGCAATTCGCTAATCCCATTGCCCTGACAAGCAGTCAAAAACAAGGCTGCAATACTAATGATAAAAGCTATTTTAATCTTATTCATACTATGAGCCACCCTCTTGATCCTTTGGTTCGTAGCGATAAGTTTTAGCTAATACGGTAAAACTTAATAACTCGATATCTTCAGCATCACCAGCCCTTCTTTTCGCATCTTTGGCAGGTTCAATTTTAAAATCATGCAATGTCACAATTCTGGGAAGGCCAGAGATACGACTGACAAAATCCGCAATCTGATGGTAGCTACCAGTTGCCAAAATGGAAATTGGCTTTTCCATATAAAATTCTTTGGGAATTTCAGTCTGATAAGAATGGGAAATTAAATCCACACCAGCACCAGAAGCAGCATAGGAAATTTCATCCAATAAGCCTGGAATTTCAGTACTCTTGGGAAGCCGCTCCAACAAATCATTGAAAATGCCCTGCATTTCCTCCATTTGTACTCTGTAAAGCTCCAAATTTGCAGCCTTTTTATATTTGGTCCTAAACTCAGATAACTTGTCTTGCTCAATTCGTTGCTTGGCTTCCAGTTCCTGGATTTGATCGCTGGTAAAGAAATAATAACCCAAACCAAATACCACTAACATAACTAAAGCAATAACCACGATCTTCCCTGGCCATGGCCAGTTTCCAATATTATTAATATCCTGATATTTACTAAAATCAGCCATTAGCGAGATCCTCCTTGTCCACCCTTATCATCCAGACCAGGAATCACTTGAAGTGCATCTAATACGAATATCTGCGCAGGAATTCCTTTGCGCTCTTTTTCAACTTCTTTTAGATCCTTATAACGCAAACGTTCTGAAGAATCCATCTTACGCATAAACTCAGAAATTCTAGGATTCGTTTCTCCACGTCCCTGGAAAGTTAGGTCTTTATCATTCTTTCGTTCAAAGGTATTCAAATGAATACCTTCCGGCACCGAACGAACCAATTCGTCAAATAAACGCACCACCTCGGGACGGCTACGTTGCAAGTTCTGGATAACTTCCATCTGATTTTCCAGTTCTTCCAACTTCTTTTCGATCTCATTGATTTCAGCGATTTGCCTATCCAATTGACCAATTTCATTTTGCAAATAGTTATTTCGCTCTACTTGACCATCGATTTTATTACCCATCGCCCAAGTCACCAGCGCCATAATACCGACCGCAAATAAGGCCATCAGACCAAGCGTAATAAAGAACTCTTTTTGTCTTTGCTGACGTGCTTCTTCACGCCAGTCGAGTAAGTTAATTAAAGCCATTAGTCAAAACTCCTTAGTGCAAGTCCGCAACTAATCATCATCGCTGGCGCATCCGAGCTTAGCGCTTGCGTATTGACATGGGATGAAATCGACATTTCCGCAAATGGATTAGCCACCCGGGTCGGTGTACCCAGATGTTCTTGAATCATCATATCCAAACCAGTGATCGAGGCACAACCACCAGCCAGAATAATCTCATTCACCGCATTAAATTCACTGGCAGAGAAGAAAAATTGCAAGGCACGCCCGACTTGCTGGGTAATCACTTCAGCAAACGGCACCAAAATTTCAGTTTCATAATCGTCTGGCAAGCTACCTTGTTTCTTGGCTAAACCCGCTTCCTGGTAGGACAAACCGTAACGACTTTGGATTTCTTCGGTTAATTGGTTACCACCAAATAGCTGTTCACGGTTATAAATTACCTGACCATTTTGCAAAACATTCAAACTGGTGATAGTGGCACCGATATCAATAATTGCCACCACCGAGTTTTCAATATGGTCAACAGTTTTCTTTTTGGTCAATTGATAAGCACGTTCAATGGCATAAGCCTCAATATCTACTATCTTAGGAATCAAACCGGCATCATCCAGAGCTTCTACTCGGGAGTCCACATTGGTGCTGCGAGAAGCTGCTAATAAGACGTCCACCATATTATCGGCGGCGGCTGAATCACCTAAAACCTCGAAATCGAGATTCACTTCTTCCAGTGGATAAGGAATATATTGATCGGCTTCAACTCGGATGCGTTCTTCCATTTCTTCATCATCCAGCCCTTTCTCCATTTGAATGGAGCGGGTGATAACCGCTGAACCAGAAACCGCAACTGCGGCATACTTGGTGCTTGCTCTGGCTTTTTGAATCGCTTTTTTGATGGCGTTGCCAACCGCTTCAGTATCCCTGATATCGCGTTCAACAACGGCTCCTTGTGGCAAAGGTTCTACTGCATAACGATCAACTCTGTATCGGTTACCGGTTTTACCCAACTGGAGAACCTTGACCGCAGTAGAACTAATATCGATGCCAACAACCGGCACCTGTTTTTTTTGAAATAACCCCAGAACCATAAATCCTATGCCTCTTTTTTGTGTGGTTCAACTACGTCCATATATGCGCCTATAGTAGCGCTTCCATCTAAAAAATTAAACTTTTCAATCGATTTAAAGTTAAACTTTTTTCTTAACTAGTGTCTCTAAGATACTATATTTACACTGATTTACAAAAAAATTCAGCCTTTTTTTTTGAAAAAGGTATACTTGTCGAGTTTTTAAGAATAGCTTTCGAGCGCTTACCTTAATTCTTTTTATGAAAATTGCCATCAACATATTGAAAAAATTAGCCTTTTTTGTGAGTTTACTCACAATATTTGGGGTTATGATTGTTTTGGGAGCCTACCTATTTTCAGCTCCACAAATTCCAGCCATAGATTCGCTAAAAAATGTTCAGTTACAGACGCCCATGCGAATTTTTACCCAGGATAAAAAACTGATCGGTGAATTTGGTGACGTACGTCGTATGCCTATTAGCCTGGAGCAAGTCCCCAAAAACTTTATTAATGCCTTGATTGCTACCGAAGATCAGCGCTTTCTGGAACACTCAGGAGTTGATATTAAAGGCATTATGCGAGTTTTAAAGGTTGCCGCTACTACCGGTGAAGCCACCGAAGGCGCCAGTACTTTAACCATGCAAACCGCCAGAAATATGTTTTTAACCCGCGAAAAAAGCTTAAAACGCAAGCTGGTTGAAATGTTCCTGGCCATTCGTATGGAGCAGGAACTTAGTAAAGATGAAATTTTAGAGCTCTATACCAATAAGGTACATTTCAGTCACAGAGCTTATGGCTTAGGTGCCGCAGCCCAGGTTTATTATGGCAAAGACGTAACCGAACTCGATCTACCGCAAGCAGCCATGATGGCAGGTCTACTAAAAGGTGAATCTGCTTATAACCCGATTTCCAATCCCGAGCGAGCGATAAAACGTCGTAATTTGGTATTAAACCGAATGTTATCAGAGGGTTACATCACCCAAGAAGAGTTTGCTGAAGCTGTGGAAACGCCCCTTACGGCGAAAAAACATACTGCCGATCTGGACTTGGAGGCACCTTATGTGGCGGAAATGGTTCGTCTTGATATCTTAGAACGCTTTGGTCGCGAACAAGCCTATACCGAAGGTTTGGAAATCTACACCACACTGGATTCAAAACAGCAAATAGCGGCTAACAAGGCTCTGCGCAAAGGCCTGCTGGCCTACGATCGGCGTCATGGTTATAAAGGCCCAGAGCTACTTATTGAAGACTTCAATCCTGAAGATAAGGAAGCACTTACTACGCTCTTAGAGTCCACCCCAACTATTGGTGGTTTAGAACCAGCAATAGTCATTAAGGTGGATGAACAATCCATTGAAGTACTCAATAAAAACCTGCAAATCATTAACATTGACTGGGAAGGCCTTAAATGGGCAGCCAAATTTATCAGCGATACCCGTATTGGTCCAAGTCCTAAAAAAGCATCAAAAGTCGCTACCGTTGGTAGCCTAATTCGGATTCTTGATGCTGGCCCCAAGCTGGATAAAAAAGGCGAAATTGTCGCAGAACACCAGTGGCAATTAAGCCAAATCCCGGAAGCAGTTTCGGGATTTGTGGCATTGGAGCCAAAAGACGGTGCCATCACTGCCTTAGTCGGTGGCTTTGACTATTTATCCAATAAATTTAACCTGGTTACTCAAGCTCGTCGTCAGCCAGGCTCTAATATCAAACCATTTATCTATGCCGCGGCTTTTAACAAAGGATTTACCCCCGCTAGCCTAGTTAATGATGCGCCTTTTATTAAAGTTAACGATGAAATTGATGAGGTTTGGCGACCACAAAACGATAATCTGAAATATAATGGCCCCACTCGCCTGCGGATTGGCTTAAAAAAGTCCATTAATACTATTTCTACCCGCTTGATTGACGCCATTGGTGCCGATTATGCAGAAGAATATTTAGTCAAGATTGGTTTACCTGATGAACATATGGACCCTTATCAATCGCTGGCTTTAGGAACCGCTAGCTTCACCCCACTGGAAATGGCCATGGCTTATGCGGTACTGGCCAACGGTGGTTATCAGGTAGAACCTTATTTTATAGATACAATTCAGTCCGCAGAAGGCGATATTTTGTATCAAGCCACACCAAAAACGGTTTGTCATGAGTGCGAGCAAATGATTATCAATCGGCAGCTAAACGCCGACAAACCGTCACCCGAGATCCGTAATTACCCTGAACTACCTGTAGCGGAAGAACAAATTGCGCAACTGGTCATGGATCCGCGCGATGCCTTTATCGTTTATGACATGATGAAGGACGTCATTAAAAGCGGCACCGCCACCACTACTCTAAAACGTCGCAAGAGCTCTTTATTAAAGCGGAATGATTTAGCGGGCAAAACCGGAACCGCCAATGACTACAAAGATGCCTGGTTTTCAGGCTTTAATGATGGTTTGGTGGCTAGTGCCTGGGTTGGCTTTTCCGATCACCGCCGAAGCTTAGGTAAATTCGAATACGGCGGTAAAGCTGCCTTGCCAATTTGGGCAGAATTTATGGAGCAGGTTTTAGCCGGTACCTCAGAAAGAGCTATTATCCAGCCACCAGGGGTTGTTTCAGCCAAAATAGATCCAGTTACTGGTAAGCTGGCAGCCATAGGCCAAAATGGTATTTTTGAATACTTCCGCGATGATAATGTGCCCACTGAAGTTGCCGAAGTGGAAACGGATTATGATGCCATTTATGACGATATAAACTCAAATTTGGACTTGCCTACAAAAAAAGGGGAAGCCATTGATGAAGAAGAACAAGAAGACTCCATCTTCTAGCACTTTGCCAGTTTTTTAACTCCTGATTTTAATAGAAATCACAAAAGGCAGGTCAATGACCTGCCTTTTTTTGTTGTAAATTCAATTCAATAGACGTTTTTTGACATTTTAAGCTATCTTATGGAATAAATAAGCTGAACCCACGTTAATTCATTGCAAGCTCATATTAAGAAGGAGTCATCATTTGTCAGTTGATAGACAAGACGAATTGATCCAATTTAGTCATAAGGCACTGATTTTCGCACGCCAAATGCTAGGCAATCTGAGTGACGCCGAAGATCTGGTGCAAACCAGTCTGGAAAAGGCGCTTTCTCATCCCAGTGCACCGCAATCGGGTGTGGATTTACAAAAGTGGATCTATCGCGTGGTACGCAATGGCGCTATTGATAAATTGCGACAGCAGGCGCGTTATCAAATGCTGGACGATAATCAAGAGAGCAAAGATACCACTCCCGATGGTCAGTTGGAGCAGCGAAGACTGCAACAGGCCTTAAATCGAGCACTGGTCAAGCTGCCTTTCGTTCAACGGGAAATCATCGTATTGCGTGATTATCACCAAACCAGCTATGAAGCGATTGCCGATATTTTATCAATCCCCAAAGGCACTGTGATGTCTCGTTTGCACCGGGCTCGTATGGTATTGCGCAAATTGATTCTTATTGAGCAAAATGACATTGCACAAAGTAATGCCAAGCAGCAAATTAACGAAACGACAGATGAGGTTCAACATGAATCTGTGTGATAAAACTCAAACATTAATCAGCGGTTATATCGATCAAGAGCTGACTCAGCAAGAGCGTCAAATGGTGCAAGTGCATCTTGAGGATTGTGATACCTGCAAAACTATCTATCTTGATCTGTTAGCCATTAAAAACAGTATCAGGCAGCTGGAATATCCCGAATGTGAGGAGGCAAAAATGGACAAAACTCTCAATGAACCCACCGCCAAAGGTTTATCCATTATTGGCTGGATTATGTTAATCATTGGTATGGCAGCTCTATTGATATTTCAATTATTCACCTTCTTTAGTGAACCAGGCATACCTATTGGCATCAAGTTGTTAGTCTTTTTAATTGAGGCTGGTTTATTATTGCTTTTTATCAGCGTCTTAAGACAGAGATTAATCGCCAGAAAAACGGATAAATATCGCGGAGTAAAATTATGAGCAATGATGTAAAAGTCTACACCATCGAACAGGTACCGAATCATAAAGTAGTCAAAGTTTTAGGGCTAGTGCGTGGCAATTCGGTACGCTCACGCCATGTAGGTAAAGACATATTGGCAGGTCTGCGCAACCTGGTTGGTGGCGAAGTCATGGAATATACCAAGTTAATGGCAGAAAGCCGCGAACAGGCGATTGACCGCATGTGCGAAGAAGCCAAAATGTTGGGGGCCAATGCCGTTGTCGGAGCGCGTTTTTCCACTTCTATGGTAGCCTCAATGGCTGCAGAGCTGTTGTCTTTTGGGACTGCTGTGGTCCTTGAAAAGGATCAAGAATAGAAAGTTATTGATATGTACAGATGCATACCATTTATATTGGAAAAGCATTAGGGTGTATTGAAATATAAAACCAAATAACTAATGATTTGTTACGCCTTTAGTGACGAATTAACTATTAATATTGACCTAAAGACATAAAGTGGTAACTTTTTTAAGAAGCTTTAACCATAATACAGTCCATTTCAATTAAAGACAGATTTTCTTTCTGATGAGAAATTGGGTATAAATTAGTGATTTTATAACCATGTCTTTCGTATATTTTGAGCGCTTCTAAATAATGCGGCATACCTTCATAGATAGGAGTGAAAGATAGTTCTGACAATAAACATTTAATATTATTTAGAAAGGCTTTACATCCAAAAAAGACTTCTAGATCATAGCCTTGTGTATCCATTTTTAGGAAAATATTTTTCTTATGCGCATCCGCAATATGCTCTGTTAAGAAAATATCAAGAGTGCTGATAGTAATCTCTTGTGTGGAAGTTACAATGTTATTTTTGAACCTTTCTTGACCATAACTATTTGGTTCTAATATTGAGGCAAAGTCAGATGCTTTCGTCACATTAATAACAGAATCACCCTGTTTAGACCCTAGTGCAAAATTGTGTGGATACCATTTTGGATCGGGTTGGGCAGCTTCTTTTAATAGTTGATACGTTTCCAACACTGGCTCAAAAGAATGAATTTCACCCCTATAACCAGATTCTCGTAGAGTTTTCGCAAACTGACCAATATTTGCGCCAACATCCAACACTAAATTAATTTTGTTTTGCTTTATTAGATTAATGGTATGGTTTTCAATAGAAAGGCTTTTCTTTTTCTTAACAAGATCGTATCCCCATATATTGGCTAGCGCCCGCAACAAATTCATATAACAAAAAACCTTTGATTTTAATTAAATGTGGAGTTCACTCTTATGTATCAGCTTATATAACTGCTTTTTTCCAATGAAGCTCTATATAGAGACATGGGGCTAACTATAACAAAGCACTATTTATTTGTAACCTTTCTTTTTGTTTTACATCTAACTAATAAGTCCTTTCACATTAATCAATAATAGTATGTTATCCAGAATAATTTATATTGCATTAATTGCTATTATGATAGCCAGTGCTTCCTATCTTTTAATTCTAAAAGCTCAAGGTAATAAACTTTCTAAGCAGCCATTTATTGATAAGCAAACTCCATCTTCTATAAATGATGACATGGAGGCAACCAAACAACTGGATTCAATCGTGTTAGGCGAAGGTTGTTTTTGGGGCGCAGAAAAGCGCCTGGAAGCTTTGCCTGGCGTAGTGGATGCAGTTTCCGGTTATGCCGATGGACGAGGTCATGCTGCCAGCTATCAGGAAATTATCAAACGTAAGCATAAAGATAATCCAGATAATTATGCGGAAGTGGTAAAAGTCACTTTTAATCCTCAGCAGATCAGTCTGGAGGTTATATTAAAAGATTATTTTGAAGCTCACGATCCAACCCAAGTTAATCGCCAGGGCAATGATATTGGCACTCAATACCGCTCTACCATTTTAACCAATAGCAATGAACAAACGGCTATTGCCAATCGTTTAATTCAAGAATATCAACCGCTATTAAGTAAAGCCGGCTATGGCAAAATTGCGACCACTGTCAAGACTTTGGATAAGTTTCATCCAGCGGAAGAATATCATCAGGATTATTTACAAAAAACCCCCAATGGCTATTGTCCTGATCATTCCACAGGTATTAAATTTGATGCGAATGAGACAGTTGCTAAAGTGGACAATTCTTCACTGAAACAAGGCAAACAAATTTTAATTGTCGATTCAGAAAATTACTGTCCTTATTGCGAAAAGTTTAAACAGGACGTTGCCAATGATTATCAAGGTTCAATTCCATTGAGCTTTCGCTATGCTTCACAACTTGATGACATCCAATTAAAAACTCCAACTTGGGCTACACCAACTATTGTGTTTTTGGAAGATGGTAAAGAAGTGTTTGCTCATCAAGGTTATCTTTCAAGCCAAGAATTTTATAAAGTTCTAGGCGCCTTTAAATTAGGTGACAGCGAAGCTTATAAGGTTGCTTTCCAAAAAGGTACTGATGGTCGTTTTTGTAAGCAATATGAAATTTTTAAAAATACGCCGGATGGTCTTTTTATCGATAAATTAAGTGGTGCAGCTTTGTTCGATACCCGTGACCGATTTAACTCAGGCACAGGTTGGTTATCTTTTACTAAACCGGTAGATAATTCGGTAACTGAGCATCTTGATACCAGTTACGGCATGGTACGCACAGAAATTCGCTCCAAGTCTTCCGGTATTCATTTAGGTCATGTATTCAATGATGGGCCTAATGGTCAGCCAAGATATTGTATCAATGCTACTGTATTGGAATTTGTAGCAAGAAGCCAGGTTAATCCAAAGTCATAATTCGCCATAATTTGCTAAAAAAATTGCCATAATCCTTCTTTAAGATCCACTCTAGAAAAATGTCAACAGGAGTGGATCATGGCGAATATTCAGGCCGTCAAAGAAAAACTGTCACAAAGTATTTCTCTTAAACTAATCGTTATTGCTTTCTTATTGCTGATACTACAAATCCCCATGTCTTACGTTAGTGGGCTAATTTATGAAAGACAATCGATGCAGACACAAGCACAAAATGAAATCGCTCAACGCTGGGGTGGAACACAACACATCGGCAGCCCAATGCTTTCCGTACAGTATAAGAAAAACATAAAAACAAAAGATAAGGACGGCACAGAAAAAATTGTTAGCTATCAGTATGAAGATCAGGTTTTGGCTGCTGATTTCAAAGCAAAAATTGATTTGGATGCCAATAAGCGTTATTTAGGCATTTATGAAGTTCCTGTTTTTACCGTAAAAGTCCAACTTTCTGGCTTTATAGAAATTGACCCTGATTTACATTTAGGCAAGCACGATAGCTGGTCAATTAACCAACTGTTTTTACCGATTAAAGAAATGCGCGGCTTAAAAAGTATTGACAAAATTTTGATCAATGAACAAAACGCTAAATTATCGCAACAGCAACATAAATACGAAGGATTGACTGGACTTAATGTGTCTTTGAAAGACTTTTCCCAACAGACTCGTTTAAATTATGAAATCGATCTGACGCTTTCTGGCTCTGAGCAATTTGATATCATTCCTTTAGCTGGACAGACTCAAGTAAAAATTCAATCCAATTGGCCTTCACCCTCCTTTATTGGCAATTTTTTACCTACTAACCGGGAAATATCGCCAGAGGGTTTTGTGGCAAATTGGCAAGTCAATGAGCTTAACCATAATTTTGGCCGCGTGCTCAAAGGTGATAAGCATTATGGACTGGTGAACAATAAACCAAGTTTTGGCGTTAAAGTATTAATTCCAGCCGATATTTACCAAGTCAATGAGCGCACCGTTAAATACGGCCTTTTGATCATGTTGCTAACCTTCGCTGGCTTCTTTTTGGCAGAAATGTTTTTCCAATTAAAGTTACACCCTTTTCAATATATTTTAATTGGTTTTTCACTTACCGTATTTTACTTATTGCTACTGGCTTTCTCCGAATATTTACGCTTTGCCTGGGCTTTTTTATTTGCCGCTTTAGCAATCATTGGACTAATTGCTGGCTATTGCTCAGTGGTGTTAAAACAACGAAAACGCGGCATCTATACTGGTATATTATTTGCTTTACTCTACGGCTTTATCTATATCATGGTGCGTGCCGAGCAAGCATCACTGCTGATGGGAGCTATCGGAATTTGGTTATTCTTGGCAGCAGTTATGTACCTGACGCGTAAGATCAATTGGTATTCAATCAATCAGACATCATAAAAATCACCGTCTTAGGAATTAAGAACGATTAATGAAATATTTGTATGAGTTCTGGCTTTTTGGGCTAAAGCAAGCTTCAGCTTGCGTCTTTGGTGGCTTCCTGCTTTTTATCATGATTGGTAGCCATTTTTGGTACCCAATTACCAGCCTACACCGTTATGACTTTATTTTCTTGTCAGCCGTTTTATTTCAAATATTGCTATTAGTCTTTCGATTAGAAACCACTAAAGAAGCACTGGTGATTATCCTCTTTCACCTAGTGGCGACTGTTATGGAGCTTTTCAAAACATCCGATAGCATCCAATCTTGGCATTATCCTGAAAGCTATCAGTTCGGTATTGGCAATGTGCCTTTATTCACAGGTTTTATGTATAGTGCTGTTGGTAGCTATATAGCACGAGCATGGAGAATATTTGAATTTCAATTTAGCAATTATCCACCGGTAAAATTGACTATAATCCTTTCACTGGCGATATATATTAACTTTTTTACCCATCATTTTTTCTATGATCTAAGGTGGATACTCTTGCTCTTTATCAGCTTTTTCTTTTGGAAAACAGATATTCACTTTAAAATCATAAAAACGCCAAGAAAAATGCCATTGTTACTGGGATGGTTTCTAGTGGCTTTATTCATTTGGATTGCTGAGAATATTGCTACTTTTGTGAATATCTGGAAGTATCCCGATCAAAATACTTCATGGCAATTAGTATCCTACTCCAAGCTTATTTCGTGGTTTTTATTAATGATTATTAGTTTTGTTTTGGTTTCGCTAATTAAATCTTATCAGCAAAACACTAGGCAATAACAATCAATTCCAATACTATAGATCTAATAGTCCTACTTTTGACTTAACCTATGCTAGAACTAAGACCTTCGTGCGAACAATGTGCAAAAGCATTGCCAGCCAATTCCACGGAAGCAATGATTTGTAGCTTTGAGTGTACTTTTTGCCATGACTGCGTAAAAGAAATTCTGCAGAATGTTTGTCCAAATTGTGGTGGTGGTTTTTGGCAGAGGCCCATTCGACCACAACGAGAATATTGTAATGGAGTAAGTTTGCGGCAATACCCAATTAGCAATAAACGAATATTTAAACCGGTAGAACCTGAGCAGCATAATGCTTTTGCTAACTCTATCAAAAACATTAAACCTGAAAATCGATAGCAAAGGATCCGCTAAAGCGGTTTATTAAGCTATTAGAATGGTTTAACCACAACCAGAATAATGATGCCAATCAAAAGCAATACTGGAAATTCGTTAAACCAACGAAAAAACACATGACTTTTCTGGCAGCGACCTTCGGCAAATTGTTTCTGGAAATGGCCACAAATAAAATGATAAATTACGAGTAGGACAACTAGAACCATTTTGACATGAAACCAGCCCGCCATCTGATAATAAGATCCATTATAAGTCATAAGCCATACACCAAATACCACAGTTAAAATCATAAATGGCGTAATAAAACGATACAGTTTTCTGGCCATTAAATTAAGTTGATTAAAAGCAGCATCCTCTTCCGTCATAGCCAAATTTACAAAAATTCTAGGCAGGTAAAAAATTCCGGCAAACCAGCTGACCATAAAAATAAGGTGTAGTGACTTGATCCAAAGCATTAAAGCACCTTTTAAGTTAATCGGTAGCTAAACGACTGGTATCGCGTTTGGCAAAAATATACTGATCGGTAATCATCTCACGGGTTAAGACACCATAGATACGTTCTTGATTATCCGGAGTGAGTCGATAAACGTAAGCCGCCTGAATTTTGCGCTGTTCCATCTTATCAAAAGTTTCCTCTAAAGTTGCCTGTAAATTAATCGAGACAACATCCTGGCGATTCGCCGGAATTTTCATTAGATCCACCTTATTCAGATTTTCCTGCTCTTCGGGGGGTGGTTCCATTTTCGGCAAGTCCAGCAAGTATCGCGCTAAATCACTAGCCACCATCAGAGAAATAATGTCCTCATTATCCTTGATCAAAACCCAGCGTGGATTATCTTTTAATGCTAACTCCAGTTCTAAAGCATCATTATGACGATCTAAAGTCACCAACTGACGCTCCATCACGCCAGCAACCCCAATACTGCGCAGCACCTGTTTGATAGGACTGGTTTTAATTTCCAGTCCCCGATCACCCATTTGGGTTTCCCAGAAAGCTCTTTGCTTAAAGACCTGAGTTACCACCATATTAGCTACAACAATTGAAAACATTCCTGGTAATAAAATATTAGGATTGTTGGTCAGTTCAAGCAAAGCGATCAAAGCCGCTAGTGGAGCCTGCAAAACCGCACTCATTAGAGTACACATACCAATAATGGCGTAGAAGCCTTCATAGCTGGCATGGTCTGGAAAAATATTAGCCCCCGCATTGCCCATAGCCCCACCCAGCATAGCTCCCATGAACAGAGTTGGGCCAACCACCCCGCCAGGCAAAGAGAGTCCTGAACAGATTACCGTTGCAAAAAATTTACCAATTAAGAATATGACTAAAAATTTGAAGGTAAATTCATCATGAATAGCCCCATTAACGGTGTCATAGCCGATCCCCATCACTTGCGGAATACCAATCGCAATCAAACCCACAGCCGCTCCAGCCGCAGTGGTTTTACTCCAAACTGGCCATTGTTTAGTAAAGTGAGTTACTCTTCGGGTTAAATAAATAAAGAGGCTGGCAACCGTTCCGCCAATAACCCCAATCAATAAAAAGTAAGGCATTTCCCACAGAGACTGGATATCCAAATGCGCCGGAACATTAAAAGCAGGCGCACTTCCAAATGCCCATTGGGTTAAAACAGCACCTGCCACCGAAGCTAAAATAATTGGAATAAAACTGGCAACCGCATATTCCATCACAATGATTTCCATAGCGAAAATTACGCCTGCCAGCGGCGTATTAAAGCTGGCAGAAATGGCCGCCGCGCAGCCACAGCCCACTAAAATACGAGTACTGTTATTGGGCAGTTTCAGCTTGCGTCCTAACCAGGAGCCTGAAGTTGAGCCTAAATGAATACCTGGTCCTTCCCGGCCAACCGACTGACCTGAAGCGATGGTCAAGCCACCTATAAAAAACTGAACAACAGCATTTTTAACAGGTAAATGTCCCTGATGATAATTCAAACGTTCCAGTACATGCGAAACACCAACTTGACGAGTCGCAGGAGAAAGTTTTTGTAGCAATAAACCCACTGCCAAACCACCCAAAGTGGTCAGTGCTAAACGAAAAACCCAGCCAACCGCTTCAAAATCGCCTTTCTCGTCACCAGTTCTTAAATGATCAGGAAACCACAGGACAATACTGGATTCAGTAAACCAGCGAAAAAGGATATTGGAACCACCAGCCAGAATGCCGCAAATCAAGCCAATAACCGCCATCAATGCCAAAGCATCGAAGCCACCAAGTTTTAATCGTAAGCGGTCAATTAATGTCATGTGTCACAGCTTGTTACCAAGCCAATTCCCTTCGTCTCGATTTTTTGCTCTAATGGGCGGCAAGTTAACCCTCAAACTTACAAATAGTGGCTTCAGTCAAAAAATTAGCCATTACATTCAATTAGTTACATAATAAGTAAATGTTGCTGTAAGAACAAATACTTTCAAGAATTTATGACCCAAGATGACCATAAACCCGATTATGTGATCAAAAAACGTCGTTCTAGTCAGTGGTACTGGGCGATGATTTTGTTGATAATTGCCGCTCTCGTCGCGGCAATCAGTCTTGGCTATTGGATGAACCAAAAACGCTATGACTTTTCAGAAACCGCCGAGCAACAATATCATCAGTTGCAACAAAGCCTGAAAGAAGCCAATACCAGTGCCATTCGCTGGCAGCAGCAATACGAGGTGGAAAAAGCCATTAATCAGCAACTGCGGGCTCATACTTTTGATCTGGAGCTCAAGTTGCATAATCGCAATAAAGAAGTTCAAGCTTATCAGCGGATTTTTGATCCCGACTCGGTAGAATCCGGTTTGCAAATCGCCAGTTTTAACTGGGAACCCGTCAACGAAAATCAGTATCAATACCGTTTGATACTGATTCAAGCCAAGCAGCAAACCACCAATATCAGCGGCAAATATGAGCTAAGTTTAGTGGGCACCCAAGCAGGTAAGGATAAAGAAATTAATTTTAACGAATTGGAGGCAGTAACAGCCAAAGAACGCCAATTCCGCTTTAAATTTATGGAAGCTCGAAATGGCAGCTTCAGTATTCCCAATGACTTTGTTCCCAAGTTTATTAGAGTTATCGTCACCAGCTCTGGACGAAAAGGGAAATCTATTTTGCAAGATTTTAGTTGGGACAGAAATTTAGATACCAAAAGAAATACTGCTGAGGATAGCCACAAAACAACACAACAAGCACAAAATTCCAGTGGAGGTAATAACAACTAATGTGGGCAAGTAAAAAACAAACCAATCAAATTGACACCATTATAGCTCAAGGCACTCAGGTTGAAGGTAATTTCAATATCAAAGGCAATTTGTTTGTTGATGGTGATATTCTTGGCGATATTCGTAGCGACCATAGCCAGGAAACTTCAGTATCTATTGGCCTTAATGGCATAGTGAAGGGCAATATCTATGCGCCTTATGTGGTGGTTTTTGGCCATGTTAAAGGCGACGTGCATGCCTCAGAAAAAGTGGAACTCAAGCCAGGCGCACGGGTAGAAGGTGATTTACATTACCGGGTTATTGAAATGAATGCTGGCTCTGAAGTTAATGGCAAAATGATAGCTTTAGGTGAAACCGCAAAACTTGAGCACCAGTCAAACTCGACTGAAGCTGAAAAAGAAGTCAACAATGACTATGATGTTGCTAAAACCGCTGGGATCAGTGCTGATTAGACTGAATTTAAAGCCTTATTAAAAGCTTGAATCCATAGCAGTCGATCCCAATATTGTTTTATAATAAATACTTAAATTTAATTGAATCGAGATTTATGTCCATTACGGTAACTGAAGCAGCAAGCGGCAAAGTTCGCAACCTGATCGAAGAAGAGGAAAACCTTGAGTTGAAATTGCGGGTTTTTGTGACCGGCGGTGGTTGCTCGGGTTTTCAGTACGGTTTTAGCTTTGACGAAAGCCAGAAAGAGAATGACATGCTCATTGAGCAAGATGGTATTAAAGTTTTAGTGGATCACTTAAGTTACCAATACCTAATGGGTTCTGAAATCGACTATACCGAAGGATTGCAAGGTTCTCGCTTTTTAATCAATAACCCAATGGCCAAATCAACCTGTGGTTGTGGCAGCTCATTTACTATCTAACTAAGTCCCAATCTATAAAAAAGCGCCTAATCGTGCTTTTTTTGTAATAATTCAAATATTAATCCATCCGTTCATTAATAAAATGTGAAAATATCTAAAATTGGAGATGCAATGGCTGATTCTGAAAACTTCCCTAAAAATTATCAAGTCCCTAAAATCTGGCAATGGAGCAGTGAAAGTGGAGGTAAATGGGCAAGTATTAACCGTCCCGTTTCTGGCGCGACTCATCAAAAATCACTGGCCGTTGGTAAACATCCATTACAACTTTATTCATTGGCAACACCCAATGGAGTTAAAGTAACGATTATGTTGGAGGAATTACTCGCTTTAGGTATTAAAGAAGCTGAGTATGATGCTCATTTAATTCGTATCAGTGAAGGTGAGCAATTCAGTAGTGGTTTTGCTCAGCTTAATCCTAATTCAAAAATTCCGGTTTTGCTTGATCAAAGTGGTACTCAAGCTGTAAGAATTTTCGAATCAGGTGCTATTTTGGCTTATTTAGCCGAAAAATTTAATGCTTTTTTACCTACAGATTTAAACCAAAAGGCAGAAACTCTATCCTGGCTGTTTTGGCAAGTTGGTAGCGCCCCATATGTTGGTGGTGGATTCGGTCATTTCTATCAATATGCGCCACTGAAAATTGAATACTGTATTGACCGCTTTACTATGGAAACCAAGCGTCAACTGGATGTTTTGGACAAACAACTGGCTAATAATCAATACATCTGTGGTGATGAATACACTATTGCTGATATGGCTATTTGGCCCTGGTACGGCAATTTAGTATTGAATCAGGTGTATAATGCCGCTGAATTTTTACAAGCTGAACAATATACTCATTTACTGCGCTGGGCTAAACAAATAGCAAAACGACCAGCAGTAATACGTGGCCGAATGGTAAATCGTACCTGGGGCGAATTAAACGAGCAGCTACATGAACGACATGATGCTTCAGACTTTCAGCTAAAAACCCAGGATAAGTTATAAAAAATGTTTATTGGCAAAGGATGTAAGGCCATTGATTTAAAATGTTAAAAAGTATTAAAGCCCTTTATTTAAGGGCTTTTTTAACTATAAACATGCTAGCAATTCGAAATAGATCTTCAGTGACACGGTAATAACAAAAAGTCCAGGTTAAGTGAACTTCTTGTCAATCAGTATTTTTATCATTCTGTTATTAAAGTGACTTTTTAAATTCGTCGGTCATAAGTTCAAAGTCTTCTTTGCCAACCCCGCAATCAGGACAGTACCAATCGTCAGGAATATCTTCCCACTTAGTACCTGGGGCAATACCATCCTCTTCCCAACCTTCTTCTTCGTCATAAATAAAATCACATACCAGGCAACGGTATTTTTTAAATTCCACAAGCAACCTCTAGTTTCATATCTTGCAAACCTTGTTCAGCGCTATTCTAGCCATTTGGCACCAGATTGCCAGCATCAAAGAAGTATAAGCTAATACAAACGCTGAAGTTCGTGCTAGAATTGCGCCAATTCTTGTTATTTACTAATAACACTAGCAATAGTTTGGGTACTTTATGGAATTTCAAGGGCAGCATATTTTATCCATTGACCAGTTTGATCGCGAAGCAGTTGAGAATATACTGCGCGTGGCCGAACAAATGGCTCCTTATACCAGTCGTCAAAAGCGCAGCACCCTGCTCGAAGGCGCCACTCTGGCCAGTTTATTTTTTGAACCCAGCACTCGAACCCGAATCAGTTTTGCCAGTGCCTTTAATTTGCTAGGCGGCAAAGTGATGGAAACAGTCGGCATAGACATTTCATCCTTATCCAAAGGTGAATCACTATTCGATACCGCACAGGTAGTTTCAGGCTATGCCGATGCGGTAGTGATGCGCCATTCTGAGGCATTTTCCGTTGCAGAGTTTGCCGCAGGCAGCCGCGTGCCAGTATTAAATGGTGGCGATGGCGCCAATGAGCATCCGACTCAAGCCTTATTAGACAGCTATACTATTTTTAGCGAACTGAAACGACTCGGCAAGCCCGCTAGTAAACTAAGAGTTGCCCTGGTGGGTGATCTAAAAAATGGTCGTACGGTGCATTCTTTAAGCCGCCTCCTGAGCCTGTTTCCTAAGATGGAATTTACCTTTGTGGCTCCCAATGCCTTGACCATGCCGGAAAAAATCATGGCGATCTGTGAAAATGCTGGTCATCGTATTTCCATCACTCAGGATTTTTCAAGCGGCCTGCAAAACCAGGACGTAGTTTATATGACGAGGGTACAAGAGGAGCGTTTTGATACTCAGGAAGAAGCCAATTTGTATCGCGGTAAATATCGTTTAACGCAGCCAATTTATGACCAATACTGCAATCCTGACACTATTATTATGCATCCACTACCAAGGGATTCGCGCCCCGAAGCCAATGAGCTGAGTGATGACTTGAACCGCAATCCTAATCTGGCCATTTTCCGCCAAAGCGATAATGGGGTAAAGATTAGAATGGCATTATTTGCCCTAGTGCTGGGCGTTGAGAATAAACTGGCCCAATACGAAGCACCGGTAACCTGGTATTCCAATAAATCTTAAAAGACAACCTTATGACTGTTTCCGAACAACTTTTTGCTCGCGCCAAGCAACACATTCCTGGTGGCGTAAATTCTCCAGTACGCGCTTTTAATGGTGTCGGTGGCAATCCAATTTTTATTAAAACCGCCGATGGTGCTTATTTTACTTCTGCCGATGACACATGCTATCTAGATTATGTTGGTTCCTGGGGGCCCATGATTTTAGGACATAATCATCCGACCATTCGTGAAGCCGTAATCAAAGCCGCCGAAAAAGGCTTAAGTTATGGCGCACCCACCGAAATCGAAGCGGAAATGGCGGAAAAGATCTGCTCGCTGATCCCATCAATGGAAATGGTGCGTATGGTCAACTCCGGTACCGAAGCTACTATGAGCGCCCTACGTTTGGCGCGTGGTTATACAGGTCGCGATAAGTTCATCAAATTCGAAGGCTGCTATCATGGTCACGCCGATTGCCTGCTGGTTAAAGCCGGTTCCGGTGCTTTAACCCTGGGCGAACCAACCTCACCAGGCGTGCCTGCTGATTTCGCCAAACACACCCTAACTGCTGAATTTAATAACCTCGACTCCGTCAAAGCCCTGTTTGCACAATACCCGGAAGACATCTCCTCCATCATCGTTGAGCCCATTGCTGGCAATATGAATTGTATTCCACCAATAGCAGGTTTCTTAAAAGGTTTACGTGATTTGTGTGATCAATACGGTGCCGTCCTGATTTTTGATGAAGTGATGACCGGTTTTCGCATGGGTGTTGATGGCGCTCAAGGTTATTACCAAATTAAACCGGATATGACTTGTCTGGGTAAAGTGATTGGCGGTGGTATGCCAGTCGGTGCCTTTGGCGGTAAAAAAGCAATCATGTCGCACCTGGCACCGCTTGGCCCTGTGTACCAGGCTGGCACTCTATCGGGTAATCCTATTGCAATGGCCGCAGGACTGGCGGCACTGAATGAACTTTCACAAACTGGTTTCTACCAACCCTTGTTTGATTATACCGATCAGTTAGTAACCGAAATGCAAGCCATTGCAAATAGTAAAGGAGTAGCCTTTAGCACTAATCATGTGGGCTCCATGTTTGGTTTTTTCTTTACCGAAGAACAAACCATCACCAGCTACCAACAAGTAGCCAATGGCGATATTGGCCAATTCAAACAGTTCTACCACGCCATGCTTAATCAACAAATTTATTTGGCACCTTCCGCCTTTGAAGCTGGATTTGTTTCTTCAATGCATGGTGACAAAGAACTGGAAATGACTCTAACTGCATTTAAAAGTTGTATATAGCTTCCTTTGAACAAATAAAATATAAGAATTTACACTTTGCGATAGAAACAAGAGGCTAAATTTCATACAATCCAAGTCAAATTTGACTTTGACTTTCTGATTTGATCGAAAATTCTTATAAAAATCAAGCTTTTACTTACTATATGACACTAGCCATTATAGCTTTAGTGGCAGGTATAGGCTTGCATATTTATAGTGAAAACACTCAATCAAAGAACCAAAAGCTCAGCAGCCAATACCAAACTGCACTGACCAAGCATAAAATCAATAATATCTATTATGAGCCTGATAAAACCATTGCTTGGCTAGCCAGACGTCAAAATACTAATGGTTACTTTGTTATCAACCCCGATCTCATCAATGAACCCTCTCAACTTAATGCTAATAGTCTAAGAGCCACTCGCTATGCGCTATCCACATTAGCAGAGTTAAATGGTTTGAATACTATAAACAAATCAACCGCTCGGGACTTTATATTAAGCCACTATCAAGAAACTCACGATGAGAATGGCAACAAAGTTGCGGGTTTTGCTACAGAAAGTGGCGATACTTTGGGGATTCGCCCAACTATGGATGCAGTTTTAAGCTTAAAAAGCTTATCGGCTCTGGATTCAGAAAGCATTGATTTAACTGCTATTAAAAATTTTATTATCAGCCATCAAAATAAAGACGGTGGTTTTTGGGATTTACACTACCCTGAATATGGACGAAATTCTTGTTTAAAATGTACTTCCTTTGCTATGCGAGCTTTAGGAACTATCTATGAACATACCAATAAACAGTTTTCTGAAGAGTTTATTAATAAAGTTATCAGCTATATAAGTTCTGCCTGGGATCCTGAGACACAAAGCTATAGTGCTCAAAGCGGTAAAAAAGCCAATGATAGCTATAATATTTTTCGTGCCTTTATATCACTTTGGTATCTTAAAAATGGAACCAACACTGACAAAGCACACTTTGTTAGTAATCATCTTAACCTAACGGCTCTGAGCAATACGATCAAACAAAAGTTTCAAACAACAACCAACGTATATTCTCGAAAAATTAATTCAAATCATCCATCTATGAAGGCAACACATTTATTAGTCTGGATGTTTATTAAGCTTGATATGCACAATCAACTGGATAAAAATTCCATTATCCAATACGTTCAATTCAATCAAAGCAGTCCGGGCGAGTATGGCGGTGATATTTACAATACCTATTCGGCAACCAGCATCTTTAATAAACTCAATGTTGCAATAGAGCCTTTACCTAAACCAAAAGAACCTGAATATAACAAATTATGGTTTCCTGATTTTCTACCTTATTTATTTTATCTTTTATCATCTTTATTGTTATTGTTTTATAGCTTTAATAATAAAAAGCAACTGGAAAACAAAACCAGTTTATTGGAAACTAAAATTCATAAAGATAAGCTCACGGGCATCTTTAATCGTGAGTATTTAGAAAATGCTTATCAATATCATACTGCATACAATGAACAATTATCGCTAATATTGCTTGATGTAGATCATTTCAAAAGAGTCAATGATAACTATGGTCATTTAACTGGTGATTATGTTTTACAAAAATTAGCCAAATTGGTCAGCGAAAATATTCGTAAAACTGATGTTCTGGCTCGTTGGGGCGGAGAGGAATTTGCCATTCTTTGCCCTTCCACAACTTCAGGACCAGCAAAAATCCTGGCCGAAAAATTACGAGCACTCATTTATAATTATACTTTCGATACCATAAGCAATATTTCCTGTAGCTTTGGTATCAGTAGCTCACAATCCGACGATACATTTGAATCTTTATTCAAACGTGCTGATAAAGCACTGTACCAATCCAAAAAGAATGGTCGTAACCAAGTCAATTATTTAGCATAACTGCCCTTTCGCCTGTCAAAAAGCTTACTTTCAATTTAGCGCTGAAATATGCTTAAATACAGGCTTTAGTGACTAAAAGATACATGAACAGATGAATTTAGAATTGATAGGTCGAAGAGCTTTAGTATGCGGTTCCAGTCAAGGGATGGGCAAAGCCATTGCCATTCAATTAGCCGCGCAGGGTGCCGATGTAGTATTGTTAGCCCGCAATCGCGCCAGTCTGGATGAAGTGCGAGCTGAACTTGACAACTCAAAAGGTCAGAAGCACGATATTTTACTGGCAGATTTTGCTTATCCGGAGCAAGTTAAGGCATCCGTTGGTGACTATCTTGAGAATGGCAAGACTATTCAAATCTTAATTAATAATACTGGTGGTCCTGCACCTGGCCCTGCGCATATCGCTGAAACGGAAAACTTTTTAGCCGCCTTTAACCAGCATCTGGTCTGTAATCATGAATTGATGAAATTATTGTTGCCCGGTATGCAGCAAGAACAATATGGTCGGATTATCAATGTCATTTCGACCTCAGTTAAACAACCTTTGAATGGCCTCGGGGTTTCTAATACCGTACGTGGCGCAGTAGCCAACTGGGCAAAAACCTTAGCCAATGAATTGGGACAGTTTAATATCACGGTCAATAACGTATTGCCTGGAGCGACCAATACAGTTCGTCTGGAATCCATTATTCAAAATAAAGCTGCTAAAAAAGGCATTTCTATTGAAGAAATGGAAGCCGAGGAAAAATCCATTATTCCCATGCAGCGCTTTGGTGAGCCTGAAGAATTTGCTAATGCCGTAGGCTTTTTGGCCTCTCCTGCTGCGAGTTACATTACTGGTATTAACTTACCCGTGGATGGCGGCCGTACTTCTTGTTTGTAAGCTTTGAAACATGATTAAAATTGAAAATTATATTAATGGTCAACTAGTTGCTCCGCAAATGGGCAACTATCTGGATAATGTTGAGCCGGCAACAGGGCGAGTCTATTCGCTGGTACCAGAGTCCACTGAGTCAGATCTGGAGTTAGCCATTCAAGCGGCTGAAGCTGCCAAAGAAAACTGGGCTAATACCTCACTTGAAAAACGCGCCGAAATTTTATGCCGCTTAGCAGATTTAATTGATATCAATGCGGATGAATTGGCCAAAGCTGAAGCCATTGATAATGGCAAGGCTATTACTTTTGCCAAAGCCGTGGATATTTATCGATCATCAGCCAATATCCGATTTTTTGCCCATGCTGGCACCCAATTTTCCAGTGAAAGTCACGCTATGGGCAACCTGGCCATTAATTATACCTTACGTGATCCCATTGGAATTGTTGGCTGTATTTCACCCTGGAATTTTCCACTGTATTTGTTTACCTGGAAAATTGCACCGGCACTGGCCTGCGGCAATGTGGTTATAGCCAAGCCATCGGAAGTTACACCCATGACCGCTTACCTATTTTCCAAGCTGTGTATCGAGGCTGGACTTCCTGCTGGGGTATTAAATATTTTACATGGTACTGGCGGTTCCATAGGTGGCCCCATCACCACCCATCCAAAAATCAAAGCGGTTAGTTTTACTGGTGGCTCGGCCACAGGTGCCCATATCACCAAAGCCACTGCGGGTATGTTTAAAAAACTTTCTTTGGAACTGGGTGGTAAAAATCCTACTGTAGTTTTTGCCGATTGCGATTTTGATGAAACCGTTAGCGAGGTAGTGCGAGCAGCTTTTTCCAATCAAGGACAAATTTGCCTTTGCGGTTCTCGAATTTATATTGAGCGCCCTATTTACGATAAATTTAAAGCCACATTTATTGAAAAAGTTCAGCAGATTAACATTGGCGATCCGCTTGCAGCAAGTACTCAGCATGGCGCCACCGTATCTGAAGATCATATGAACAAAATCCTGTCTTATATTGAGTTGGCGCAACAAGAAGGTGGCACCATTTTAACGGGTGGCAAGCGTCGTACCCTTGACGGCCGCTGCAAAGATGGTTTCTTTATCGAGCCCACTGTCATTGAAGGTTTATCTAATCAATGCCATACCAATCAGGAAGAAATTTTTGGCCCAGTGTGTACCATTATGCCGTTCGATACCGAACAAGAAGCCATTAAACTCGCCAATGGTACTCAATATGGTTTAGCTTCCAGTGTTTGGACTAATGACTTAAAGCGTGCTCATAGAGTTGCCAAGCAGATTGAAGCGGGTATCGTTTGGATTAACTGCTGGTTATTACGTGACTTACGTACCCCTTTTGGTGGCGTTAAATCTTCGGGGGTTGGTCGCGAAGGTGGTCTGGAAGCCATGCGCTTTTTTACAGAACCAAAAAATGTTTGTGTAAAGTATTAGATTATTACTTATCGCTATCAGAAACCCCAGCGTAGGCTGGGGTCCACCAAATAAGCTAGCCACTAATTAATGAGCTATAAAGGTCTTCCCAACGTGGATTAGCTTTTTCAATGAGCTTTATCTTCCATTCTCTTTTCCAAGCCTTTAGGTGTTTCTCTCTAGTAAATGCATCTTCGTAGTTATCAAACACTTCATAATAAACAAGAGTTTTGGCCTTATATTTCTTAGTGAAGCCCTCTACTAACTCTTCTTTATGCTCATAGATTCTTTTTATCAAGTCAGTAGTGGCATCAATATATAAAGTGCCATTATAATCAGAAGCTAAAATGTAAACGAATCCTTGTTTATTCACTCTAAATCCTTTGGGTGGATCCCAGCCTACGCTGGGATTTCGTAAATCCTATATTTCAGCGTAGGCTAGAATCCATTTTCAAAATAGCTTAAAAATAAACGGGCATCCCTCTATTTAAAAGCACAGTAATTTCACAAATCTATTTGCTTTCAATCCACTTATCGATTTTTTTATTTAACACCGACATAGGCACAGCACCACCCAATAAGATCAAATCATGAAACTCTTTGATATCAAATTTATCACCAAACGCTTTTCTGGCTTTTTCCCTTTGCGCCACAAGATTTAACATCCCTAATTTATAACCTAGTGCTTGCCCTGGCCAAGTCATATAACGCTCAATTTCCGCAACTACATCAGACTGTGCGGTACCAGTGGTTTCAGCCATATATTTTATCGCCTCTTCGCGAGTCCATTTCTTAGCGTGTAAACCAGTATCCACTACCAAACGTACTGCGCGGAATAACTCCGCCTTTAAACGCCCTAAATCACCAAAAGGATCATTCTCATACATGCCCATTTCCCAAGCCACTAACTCGGAATACAGTGCCCAGCCTTCTACATAGGCGTTGTAAGGCGCCAAACGACGCAACAATGGCAAATCATCCTGTGCCATATTTAAAGCAATTTGCCAGTGATGACCGGGGTTAGCTTCATGATAGGTTAAAGTCTTAAGATCAAACTTGGGATTGGCTTTCATATCACGTAAATTGATCCAATAAACTCCTGGTTGTGAGCCATCTAATGACGGATTAGTATATTGACCACCCGGCGCTCCATCTTGACGCTCTACCGGAATACGGCGAACTTCTACCTCATAAGGCGGTTTGGTAGCAAACTGCTCAGGCATACGTTCATTAATTTCGGCAATCTGTGCATTTAAGTCGTCCAATAATTGCTGACGTCCTTCATCAGAATCTGCATATAAAAAGCGCGGTTCATCATTCAGCCTGGCCATTCGCTCACCAACAGTGCCCTCTTGGTATCCATTAGCGGATAAAATGGCATCCATTTCTTTAGTAATTCGTGCTACTTCTGTCAAACCAATCTCATGAATTTGATCTGGTGCCATATCCGTATCGCCCAGCTGACGCACTGCATCGGCATAATAGGCAGCGCCATTAGGCTGTGCCCAAATACCGGATTCAGGACGGCCTTTATCGGATAGAGACTGCATAGTTTTAGTCAACTCTTGGTAAGCCGGATAGACCACTTCAGATACTAACTGAGTAGCCTTATTTAAAAGCATAGCTTTCTTATCGCCAGCTAGCTCAAGTTTATCCACTTTAGCCTTAAAACCTGAAACCAAACTGTGTTCTGCGGGTTTGACATTGGTAAAGCCTTGTAAGAAATTTAAAGCTCCACCAATAATTACCTTAGGAGGTATCCAGTTTTTTTCCGCATCCGCCAAAACCTTTTGATTAACGCTACCAATCACCTGATCAAATTGCGCTAAACGAGTTAAATAGTCTTCCGCATCCTTAAGATTATTGATAGCGTGGTTATTAACTAAAGTTCCGGGAATATCAATTGCCGGACCGTTAATCTGATTGACCACGAAAGCCGACTGCCCCATCCAGGAATCGATATAACCTATAGCAAAATTGGGTTCGCCAGAGTAATAACGAGCTATAGATGCCATCACTTGGCGGTTTTCATCCACTTTAGGATCACTAAACTTCATTTGCTTAAGTTGTTTTGCATATTCCGCCAGTTCAGCACGTAAATCAGCCTCTGCTTTAGGTGAAAAGCGCTCCAGGCGGTCATTGAAATAACCGCCAGCATCTACTTCAGAAACACCAAAAGCAGTAGCACTCAAAGGACGTGCTTTTAATAAAGCTACCGTTGTTTTTTGGAAAATAGCATCAAGCTTGGCTAATTGTTGTTTCTCTGTTGTTTGAGCTTTAATTTTAGCCTCATCAAGCACCTTAACTTCTTGAGTTTTCACCACCTGCACTGGCTGTTTTGGTTTGGCTGCCTCTTGCTCACATGCCATTAAAAATAAAGCCGCTGATATCGCTATAGTTATAGTCTTTATGGTCATTTTTCTACCATTGGGTCATTCAAAGTGACTTGATTATTACCAATCTGCATAGTTTTGTCATCTCACTAGTTGCCATTTTACCCATTAGCTGTTTTTGGCATATAATCATGCCAATTAATCTATAACCGAGAAAAATTATGCCTTCTTTTGATATTGTTTCTGAAGTGGACAAACACGAGATTACCAATGTGGTGGATAACGCCAATCGCGAATTAAACACCCGTTTCGATTTTCGCGGCGTTGAGGCCAGCTTTGAATTAACAGGCGATGCTGTAAAAATCACCGCAGAAGCTGATTTCCAGGTGGATCAGATGATCGATATGCTCTATAAGTGCTGCGTTAAACGTAATATTGATACAGCCGCTTTGGATATTGCCGAAGAAGCCACTCATTCCGGTAAAACCTTCTATAAAACTGCAACTTTTAAGCAAGGCATCGAAAAAGATATGGCGAAAAAGATCGTCAAAACCATTAAAGAGTCCAAAATGAAAGTGCAAACCGCCATTCAAGGTGATGAAGTTCGGGTCACTGGCAAAAAACGTGATGACCTACAAAGTGCCATTGCTTTAATCAAAGGCGCAGAACTAGGCCAACCATTTCAGTTTAAGAACTTTAGAGATTAATAATCAATGTTACTAAGCTATTTATTTCGTTATTTTATTACCGAACAAGAGCTACTAGAGCAAGCGAAAGTGTCATCTCAGGAACTTGTTCAATTTCAAAAAAACGAAATCATGCCCCAGGCTTCATACTCTATTGATACTAAAATAAAGTGTCTCTCGTTTTTTGGAGACTATCAGGAAAACAACTTTCTCCAGTTTTATCCTAACCAATACATAGGTTGGTTAACAAAAATAAAGGACAAAACTATCAATCAGAATAATGCAAAAAAATTTTTTGCTAAAGAATACGAGGAGAAAATGAACTCACTCGAAGAGTTTGGTTTAGTCGCTTTTCAATTAAAAGAGCAGCTTGAAAACCATATAGAAGAAGAGTGGAAGCACTTTCTTTCCGGAATTTATGGCCTTTGTACTGTGACTGGGCTAGCCTCCGAAATTGCAGCTAAAGAAGTTGCTATTTCGATCATTGATGAAATCACGTTAAGACAAACACGCAAGGAAATTTCTGACCCCGAAAAATTAACCTTATCAAAAGCCGTAGAACTACTTGATCAAGTTAGCTCTCCTTTTGCACCACATGAAAGAGCTAACAGCTCAAGAGAACGATGTGTCAATCTCGTAAAAGAACTCTACCAGTTATAGATTCTTTACAGTAGTTTCAAAATCAGTTATAAGATCAGTATGCGTTATTTCCCTCATCAAAAAACTTCAGGTTCCATATTTGCCAGCATCTCTGGTTGCAAATGGATCCTGAACTAACGCCCTATTTCATCAATTTGTTATAGGTGAATATTTGCGCACGCCTATAAATCCTAGTGCTTTTTATCCACTAACTAATATTTACATAAACAAATAGAGATACAGCACTCGTTTCAAAATGGCTAGATAAAGATGAGACGAGGCATAAGCCGCCGAAATTTAGGCGTTCACTCCAGTAAATAACGACAATTGAGAAGGCTTATAACAAAGTATCATCGAAAGATAGACATTTTGAGGAAGATATATGTCAGAGAAAATTGTATCAAACACCGCTCCAGAACCTGTAGGTTTATACCCCCATGCCCGCCGTGTTGGTAACTTATTATTCCTATCCGGCGTTGGCCCCCGTCAAAAAGGTACTAAAGATATTCCCGGCGTGACACTAGACGCTGACGGCAATATAACGGATTACTGTATTGAAACTCAGTGCCGCAGTGTATTTGATAATGTACGTGCGGTGTTAGAAGATGCAGGCTCCAGCTGGAATCAATTAGTCGATGTGCAAGTATTTCTGACCAATATGAAAGACGACTTTAAGACTTATAACAAAGTGTATGCGGAGTACTTTGCAGATAACCAGCCCTGCCGCACGACTATTGAGATCAATTGCTTACCAACGCCTATTGCGATTGAATTAAAATGTATCGCAACTATTGATTAATTTGCTGGAGGACTTATGAGTACAGAAATAGTGAGTAAACCAATGCCACCTTTTAACTTCCAGCAGTGGATCAATGAGCATCGCCATTTGCTAAAACCACCAGTTTGTAACAAACAGGTTTTCGAGCAAGATGACTTTATTGTAATGGTGGTTGGTGGGCCTAATGGACGCCGCGACTACCACTACGATGAAGGTCCTGAGTTTTTCTACCAGCTTGAAGGCGAGATGCTGTTAAAAACTATTCAAAATGGTCAAAAAGTCGATTATCCGATTAAAGCTGGTGAGGTTTTTTTATTGCCGCCGAAAGTACCCCATTCACCGGTACGATTTGCTGGCTCAATTGGCTTGGTGGTTGAGCGCAAACGTCTGGATGGCGAACTGGATGGCTTAATGTGGTTCTGTGAAAGTTGTGATAACAAGCTGTATGAAGAAATGTTTCCTTTAACCAATGTGGAAAAAGATTTCTTTCCGGTTTTTGAACGCTTTTTAGGCAGTAAAGAAAATCGAACTTGTGATCAATGTGGCACCGTAATGCCTAAAGAAAATAAATTGGAGCTGTGACTATGACCAAATCCATGAGCTCGTTAAAAATTGATATTCATACTCATATCCTGCCGGAAAATTGGCCGGACTTAAAAGAAAAATATGGTTATGGTGGATTTGTTTCTCTGGATCATCATAAATGCGGTTGTGCACGCATGCTGATCGATGGCAAGTTTTTCCGCGAAATTGAAGAAAATTGCTGGTCACCAGAAGTACGAATGCATGAGTGTGATCAGCATGGAGTGCATGTCCAGGTTTTATCGACAGTTCCGGTCATGTTTAATTACTGGGCCAAGCCTGAGCATACTTTAGATTTATCGCGTTATCTTAATGATCATATTGCTGGCATTGTAAAACAGTATCCAAAGCGCTTTATTGGCTTGGGCACTCTACCCATGCAGTCACCAAAACTAGCAATTCAAGAGCTGGAACGTTGTGTTAAAGAGTTAGGTTTAGCCGGGGTGCAAATTGGTTCTCATATCAATGACTGGAATCTGAACGATCCAAATCTATTTGAAATCTTCCAGGCAGCTGAAGAAATTGGAGCGGCAATTTTTGTACACCCCTGGGATATGGTGGGTAAAGAAAAGATGGAGCAATACTGGCTACCCTGGTTAGTGGGAATGCCTGCGGAAACTTCATTGGCTATTTGTTCCATGATCTTTGGTGGAGTCCTGGAAAAACTGCCAAAACTGCGTATTGCTTTTGCTCACGGCGGTGGCGGCTTTCCTTCGGCAATTGGTCGTATTGAACACGCTTTTCAGGTACGACCCGATCTTACCGCAGTGGATAATCCACATAATCCACGCAAATACCTTAAACAAATTTATCTCGATACACTAGTGCATGAAAAAGGTATGTTGGAATACTTAATTGATTTAATGGGCCCAGAAAAATTAGCATTAGGCACTGACTATCCATTCCCGTTAGGTGAGCTGGAACCCGGTAAACTAATTCAGTCCATGAACTATGAGCAAACCATTAATGATCGCTTGCTACATGGCACTGCTTTGGAGTGGTTGAACCTTGATAGGGAAATCTTTTTACCATGAAATTAACTACTGAATTTAAAGGCAAGACTTATCAATTAGATACAGAGCATCCAATTTCTTTAGCCATTCCAGTAAAATTTAATGGCGAGCAACCCAACCATTTTGGCGCACCCATTGCCAGTTGCGAGCCGTTAAAAGGCGGTGGCTTTATTGGTGATACCAAACAAGGCGGCAGTTGCAATGTGGATCAAATCTCGATGGTACCTCATTGTAATGGTACCCATACCGAATCAATTCATCATCTGGTTAATGATTCTATAACTATTGGCGCTATACATACTCATAGTTTAAGCCTGTGCCAGGTGATTAGCGTAACCCCCAAAGTGGCAACTGAAACTTCAGACTCTTATATTCCAGAGCTTGATGAACATGACTGGGTGATTGATTTAGCAGAACTACAAACGCAGATTAATCAAAATGATTTAAATTCAATCGAAGCTTTAGCGATCCGGACTTTACCAAATCATGCCCATAAAATTTCAGTGATCTATAGCGATGAGGCACAACCCCCTTTCTTTACACTCGAAGCCATGCAATGGTTGGCTAAAAGCCCAATCAAGCATCTGTTAGTGGATTTTCCCTCACTGGATAAAATGTATGATGAAGGTCATTTAAGCAATCACCATAACTATTGGAATTTGCAAGCTGGTAGCCATGAGCTTAATTCTGAAGCAAAGATTGATCGAACCGTAACCGAAATGATTTATCTACCAGATTTAGCCAATGACGGTTGTTACGCGCTCAATTTACAAGTGCCTGCTTTCGAGCTGGACGCAGCGCCCAGCCGCCCACTACTCTACCCTTTAATGGAAATAAAATAATAGCATTTTATATGAATACTTTTTCAACCAAACTATTTTCACAAGAGCACGCACGCCAGTTAGATGCTCAGGATAACTTAAACCATATGTGTCACGAGTTTCATATTCCCAAGCAAGCCAACGGTGAAGATGAAATTTATTTTTGCGGTAATTCACTTGGTCTACAGCCTAAACGCACCCAGGAATATTTAAATTATGAATTAAGCCAGTGGCAAAAACTTGGGGTTAAAGGCCATTTTTCAGGTGACTTCCCCTGGATGCCTTATCATGAGTTTTTAAGTGAAGAGTCGGCGAAATTAGTGGGAGCTAAAACTTCAGAAGTGGTTTGCATGAACTCTCTAACCGCAAACTTACACTTTATGATGGTATCTTTTTATCACCCAACCAAAGCCCGTAATAAAATTTTAATTGAAGATCATGCATTCCCATCGGATCACTACGCAGTGGAATCACAAATTCGTTATCACGGCTTTGATCCAAAAGATTCCATGCTATTAGCTAAACCGCGTGATGGTGAAGACACTTTAAGAACCGAAGATCTTTTAGCTTTAATTGAAAAACATGGCGAAGAAATTGCTTTAGTTATGTTGCCAGGTGTTCAGTATTACACCGGGCAGGTTTTGGACATGCAGGCCATTACTGAAGCAGGCCATGCCAAAGGTTGCAAGGTCGGTTTTGATCTGGCTCATGCAGCTGGCAATATTCCAATGCAATTGCATAACTGGGATGTGGATTTTGCTGCTTGGTGTTCTTACAAATATTTAAACTCAGGACCAGGATCGGTGGCTGGTTGTTTTATACATGAAAAACACCACTCATCAGAATTATATTTAAATAATAAATTGCCACGCTTTGCTGGTTGGTGGGGGCACGACAAAGAATCGCGTTTCCGTATGGAAAATCATTTTATGCCTATTGAATCGGTAGAATCCTGGCAGCTATCCAATCCACCCATTCTATCTTTAGCCGCTATTCGTGCTTCTCTGGATACCATAAAGCAAGCAGGCGGTATTGAAGTATTAAGAGCCAAAACGATTAAATTAACTGGCTATTTGCGCCAACTGTTAGAGCAAGAACTTGCACAAGACATTAATATTTTAACTCCAAAAGAAACACAAGCCTCTGGCTGTCAATTATCCTTAGTGGTCGATCTGCATGGACTCGACAGTAAAACCGTTTTCGATCGTATCGAAGCGGCTGGTGTTACCTGCGATTTCCGTCATCCTAACGTGATCCGAGTTGCACCCGTACCACTTTATAACTCCTTTGAAGATTGCTATAAATTTGTTGCTATTTTAAAAAGCAGCCTGGAGCTTGAATAATGAATAACGCTAAGCTTAATAAAGATATTACCATCGTTGGAGCCGGCCTGGTTGGTTCTTTAATGAGTATCTATTTGGGACAGCGCGGTTATAAAGTAACTGTTTTTGAAAAACTACCTGATATTCGTAAAGAAAAAATTCCAGCTGGCCGCTCCATTAATTTAGCTTTAGCCAATCGCGGTATCCGTCCATTACAACAAGTAGGCATGATGGATAAAGTTGAAAAGCTGCTTATTCCCATGAAAGGCCGGATGTTGCATGATATTGAAGGTAATTTGCAGTTCCAGTCTTATGGACAAAAACCGGAAGAGGTTATTTATTCAGTTTCTCGCGCTGGATTGGTCAGTTTATTACGTGATGAAGCAGAAACTACTGGCAATGTCACTTTTCACTTTAAGCATAAAGTTGAGGATATTAATTTTAATCATAATCAAATCGTGGTTAATGCCTGGGAAACTGATCAGAATAAAACTCATGAGTTCGATATATTACTCGGTACCGATGGCGCCGGCTCAAAAGTCCGACGTTTAATGGAAACTAGTGGTTTTGGTGATTTTTCTTCTGAATTATTGGAACATAACTATAAAGAACTGACGATTCCTGCGGGCAGAAATAATGCTCATCTAATCGAAAAGGAGGCCTTGCATATTTGGCCTCGCGGTGGCTATATGCTCATTGCGCTTCCAAACTTGGAAGGTGATTTTACCGTCACCCTGTTTATGCCTAAAACAGGTGAAGTGAGTTTTGAGCAGCTGCAAGATAAAGCATCAGTAGCAACTTTCTTTAAGACTCAATTTAAAGACGCCTATGACTTAATTCCTAACCTGACCGATCTTTATTTTGAAAATCCAACGGGCATCTTAGGCACAGTACGCAGTAAAAACTGGTATCATGAAAATGCATTAATTTTTGGTGATGCGGCTCATGCCGTGGTGCCTTTTCATGGGCAAGGTATGAACTGTGGTTTTGAAGATTGTGCGGAACTAAACTCCATACTCAACCGTTATCAAGACGATTGGCAACAAGTTATGCCAGTATTTGAGAAAGCCCGCATTGATAATGCCAATGCTATTGCCGATATGGCGTTAGAAAATTATGTAGAAATGCGCGATGTCGTCCGCGACTCTAAATTCCATTTAAAGAAAGCCATTGCTTTTGAATTAGAAAAACAATTCCCAAAACAGTTTATTCCTCGCTATTCGATGGTGATGTTTCATCATATCCCTTATGCCATGGCACAGTCTCGTGGTGAGGTTCAGGCAAACATTTTGCAACAATTATCTGCTGATATTGAGTCATTGGATCAGGTAAACTGGCCACTTGCCCAACAATTGGTTACTAAATTGGAGCCAATCTCTGCAGAGTATTTGCCATGATAAAAAAGCTGATTCTTTTAATAGCATTTGCCAGCATCGCTATTGCTGCTTGCGCCAAACAGAAATCCATTATTAAACCAGTACCCGTAAAATTAACTGCTGAACAAATGATGGCTTATTTAACCGATGACGATAAACTGGGACGTGAAACCGGTTCTGTGCCAATGGCGGCTATCCAAAAATGGTTAGTCCAACGTTTTAATGACTATGGTATTAAGCCTCTGCCAAAAACCAAATCACTGCTGCAAGAATTTGAAGTCGATGGCAAAAATGGTCAGCTTACAGCTGCTAACATTATAGGCTATATCGATTGTCACTGTGACAATGATCGCTATTTTATTATTGGCGCTCACTATGATCATATTGGCGTTAATTCAAAACTAGAGGGCGATCAGATCTTTAATGGTGCCGATGATGATGCCAGTGGTGTAGTCGCTTCCTTATTAATTGCACGTGAATTGTCAAAAACTCCCAAACTGCCTTTTCATATCATCATTGCTGCCTGGGATGCGGAGGAAAAAGGACTATTAGGCTCAAAATATTTTGTTGAAAATCCTCTAGTGAACTTATCAAAAATTGAATCCGGCTTTATGTTTGAACTAGTCGGTTCAAAAAGCGATAAAAAAACGGCCTGGATGACTGGATTTAGTTACTCTTCCCTTTATCCGCTAATGAAAAAACAAATGACAAAACAGGGTTGGCAGCTTGGCGAAGACCCTTTTGCGCAACAGATGCTCTTTATGCGCTCAGACAATGCACCTTTTGCTTTAATGGATATGACGCGTGAAAAAGCTAATCAGGTTTTTCGGGAACACCAAAAAGCTGATATTAAAGGGATCCCCGTACACGCCATTTCAATTTGGAAAGGTCAACCACATTATCATCAGGTAGGCGATGATATGAGCGTTATTGATTTTGATAATTTAACTGACTTTTCATTGGCAATCGCCAATGCCATTAAAAGCTTACCGCAAGATACTCAAATTGAGTGGCTGGAAAATCCACAGTTTAATTTCACACGGCCATAAATTATTGCCTGATAAAAAAGCTCCAGATTAGGTGAACCTCTTATCAGGCAGGAGCTTTTTTATTGTGTGAAACTTGGATTTTGTCGAAACGTTTCCAGCAACTTTGTTTTCATTGTCAGCAATTTTTCCTCAGAATAAGGCTTTACTGGCAACTTCCCCCAAATCGGCGCTGGCCATGCGGTATCAGTTTTAAAGCGTACAATATGATGTATGTGTAATTGAGCAACAACATTGCCAAGCGCTGCGATATTCATCTTGTCTGCGTTAAATAATTGGCTCATGGTTTTTGCAACAAAATTAGATTCTTGTTCTAATAATTGCCTTTGCGCTTTCGATAATTGATAGATCTCCGATACGTCAGCAACTTGTGGCACTAAAATCAGCCACGGGTACTGGCAGTCATTCATTAATAAAACCTGACATAGTGCAAACTGCCCAAGATATACGGTGTCATTTTCTAAAATTGGATCCAGTTTAAACATAAGAAATCTTGTTAATTACAAACTGCATATTCTTTCGGTGCCGTTTGGTAAGTAAAAGGCATACTAGCGGTTCTTTGACAACCATCACTAGCTAACTTGCCCGAATCTAGATCAATCAAACGCCATTCGATTTCAGGGTGATAGCCCAGTTTTAATGACTCGGTATTAACTCCTTCAAAGATATCAATAAAGACCGGTAGCGCAGCGGTTGAACCACTAATTCTGGCCGCTTTATTATCATCACGCCCGACCCAAACCACGCCCAAGTGTTCATTACTAAAACCAGCAAACCAAGAATCTTTTAAGTTATTGGTAGTTCCTGTTTTACCAGCAAACTTGGTCCAGGGAATTCGCTGCTTTAGTTTCTTTGCCGTTCCTGTCTCCACCACATCCAGCATATTGGCTTTGACTAAGTAATTATAACTATCTGACATAACCCTCTGTGCATTAATCGGGTAACGCTCTAATAAACCACCTTGATTGTCGGTAACCGCTTCAATCGCTGATGGTTTAATTTTCAAACCTCCACTGGCTAAAACTTGATACAGTTCGGCTAATTCCAATGGTGATAATTCCAAAACACCTAATGGTAAAGCGTCCAGTGCTCGAACCTTATCCACACCCATAGCTTCAATAAAACCTGCAATATATTCATTACCAATTTCTTGACCCAGCTTAACCATTGGAATGTTGTAGGATTTACTTAAGGCTTCAAACAAGGTTACTTGTCCATGAAACTTACCATCATAATTTTTGGGTCGCCAATGGCTGCCATCACGTTGTTTCAGGTCCATTGGAGTATCCAAGATCTGTTTGTTCAGTTTTATTCTTGATGATTTTTCGAGGCTCGCTGCTAAGACAAAAGGCTTAATCACAGAACCAATCTGCCGCTTAGCGTCCAGCGCTCGATTGAAACCCGAATAACCTTCCTTTCTATCGCCCGCCAAAGCCAGAATTTTTCCACTTTTAGCTTCCGTGATAATCACCGCTGTTTGTAAAGTATCAGCTTCTATCTGATGGCTTTGTTCGACTTTTCTGATGGCCTGGCTTAAACGTTTTTCCATGTAACGCTGCGCCACTGGATCCAGTGTAGTAAAAATTCTGAGGCCTTCTGAATTTAATTCTTCCTCTGAGTAATTTTGTTTTAACTGGCGCTTTACCAAATCCATAAAAGCAGGCACTTTGGATAGCCGTATTTTAGGTTTCTTAACTACCGCCAAAGTAGTTGCTAGTTGATTTTGATATTCAGCCTCAGTTAAAACCCCTTTATCCATCATTAGTTTCAACACCAGATTACGCCGTTTCATAGCATTTTCAGGTTTGCGATAGGGATCAAAAGCTGCTGGGCCTTTTAAAATAGCAACCAATAAAGCTGATTGAGCGGCCGTTAGATCTTGAACATTCTTATCAAAATAATATTGACTGGCAAGCCCGACCCCATGAATGGCCCTATTACCCTCTTGACCTAAAAAAACCTCATTAAAATAGGCTTGTAAAATCTCATCCTTTTCATAGCGCGCCTCCAAAGTTATGGCCATAATAGCTTCACGAAATTTTCGCCAAAGACTCCTTTCCCGGGTTAAAAAGTAATTTTTTACTAATTGTTGGGTGATAGTGCTACCGCCGTGAGCACGACCATCATTATTAATGTTGTACCAAACCGCACGTGCAATTCCTTTTAAAGAAATGCCATGATGCTGATAAAAGTCTTTATCTTCAGTTACCAGCAAAGCTTGCTGTAAATGCTCAGGCAAATCTTCTAACTTTACTAGCAAACGATCTTCCTGATGATTCGGATAAATTTGTCCAATTAGCAAAGGATCAAGTCGTGCTAACTGTAATGGCTCACCATTGACATGATCTTTTAACTCTGCAACCTTGCCATTAGTTAAACGAAACGCTATCTCTTGCGCAGCTACAGATTCATCCCAAAATTGGAAAGGACGAATATAGATATAAAAATAGTCACCATAATTTTCATAGTCACCAGCACGGTTGGCTTTAACCGTCTTTCGATAACCCAACAGCTGAAGTTCTTGCCTTAACCGTGTCGGTGTTAGAGCCTTACCCTCCGCCAATACCAGTGGTTGTGCATAAACTTTTGCCGGCAATTGCCAACGCTTTCCTTCAAACTGTTTTGTTATCTGGGAATCAGAATAAATAACCAACAAAAAAAGAAACGCCAAACCCAAAATTACAAGCCTGAAAACCCCCTTACGGACTTTTAGCCAAAAGCCTGATTTTACTTTTCCAGTTGATTTTCTTGATGATTTTGCAGCCATAATTAATCTGGCTTACTCCTCAGTAAAGCCAAGCAATGCGAATACGGTAACAATCATATCAAAGACGAGCTTACAATTTATAGAAGTAAACTGACAAAATAGGGCAAATAATGGCAGCTCTAACCTTTTTGGGTCACTTTCAGTGTTTGGTTTTTACCAGCAGCTTTGGCTTGGTACATGATTCTGTCGGCATCAGCGATTAAATCACGCAATTGATAACCTGATACTTTGCTGTTAGTAATACCAAAACTAGCCGAAATACTAAATTTATGGCCTGATTCTGTGGTATCAATTGACTGAATGGCCTTCCGACAATTTTCAGCAATCTCAGTTGCTTTGTTTAAACTGCAAGCAGGCAACATAATGGCAAATTCTTCACCACCCAAACGACCTGCAATATCATTCTGACGCCAACAAGGACGACTAGCTTCAATTGCCTTCTTAAGTACCCAGTCCCCAACTAAGTGGCCATAACTATCATTCACCGATTTAAAGTTATCCATATCAAATAAGATAAAACTGACTTCCTGGTTATTATTACTTGCATACTCCAGATTCTGACGAGATAAAGAATAAAAATGGTGCCGAGAGCAAACTCCTGTTAAAAGATCAGTTTCTGATTGGTGCTTTAATTTAACCTGATTACGTTTAACGCGATAGGACCAAAAAGCTCCAGAAGCTAAAATGAAGACCAATAATAAAACAATCAAACGATTATTAGCAGCTTCTTTTTTTGCGAGGTCCTGTTCAAGTTTTAAGACTTCGTTTTGCTTATTAAGCAACTGTATTTGTTTGTTTTTCTCTAAAGTTTGCTGCTTCACAACTTGAAAAGCTAACTGCTTTGTCGCAAGATCATCCATACTGGCTTTATGTGCACTTAAAAATTCTTCATGGAACTCCAAAGCTTCAGAATAATTTCCCTCACTTTTATTGACTTGATATAGAACCCTATTTGCTTGTATTGCTGGATCTGCATACCTAGATGTTTGGTCTAAAGCTAATGCTTGACTTGCAAACTGCCGAGCCAAATCTAGCTCATTTAAATTCCAGTAGGTTACTGCTAAAAGTGAATAGTATTCTGAAATCAAACGAGGATAACGACTATTTTTTGCCAACTCTAAGGTCTGCTCTAATAGTAATTTACTTTGATCATACTGTCCATTTTCAAGTAGTTGCTTTGCTAAGTACGTTCGAATAAACCCAACAACTACAAACTCATTTAAGTCAATACAATGCTTAATAATCTCGTCTGCCAACGGAGTGTCGTCCAAGCTTTTTTTTAATTTATGTAGGGCCTCTAATTTCAACTGTCCTGAAAAACACTTCTCTCTACCTACGACACCTTCTGACAGTAACTTATCAGAAAAATATAAACCAAGTTCGTATTGCCCCACTTGATTATAGGTAATAGCTGCCATTATATAGCCACCATTTCTGATGTCTGTATCATCAATTTCTTCTGATAGCACTAAAGTGTTTTCTAAGGCCTCTAATGCCTCTGTGTATTTTTTAGGAACTATTAGAGAGTTCACAATTGAAATCCCAGCTCTATATCGCAGTGTCTTATCTACGGACTCGTCATTTAAGCCTTCTAGAATTTTTATTGCCTTATCAAAGTGGCCAGAAAAACCTAGCCCATATCCCTCTAAATATAATAAAAAATCTTTATTATATTTGGATCCTAATTCTTTATTCTTTAATTCATTTATGATTATCCAAAACTCTTTAGTATCAGAGCTCCGAATCGAGTCAGCTCTTTTTAGTTGTTTCGATACTGAATCGCTACCTAGTAAAGAACTAGATAGCGATAAACTCAGTAGAACTAAAATGAATAAAGAATATTTTTTCACAAAATTTACTCTCTTAAGCTATATGCAAATACTGTAGTTTTGATTCTTCATTCTCTCCTTGTTCATCTGAATCATCACCCTCTGAATCATCACCCTCTGAATCATCACCCTCTGAATCATCATCTTCCGCAGGAAAAAATACTGCCATGATATTAGGGTTAGTTTGCATTATTTTTTCAAGCTCATCAGAACCCAAAATTAGAGCCTGCTCTTCTTCACTACTTAACTCGAAAACTTCCGACATTTCTTTTAATGAGGCTTCACTAACTTCAAGAGTTGAATCTTGACCTAGCTTCTCAATTAATTCTATTACTTTTGACATATTGTACTCCTTGGTAGTTTAAACGATTTCATTTAACTTTGTTACAAATAACTCATTTCTCAGCATCTTCTTTGCTGGGGGAATTACTAGGGTATCATTCATACTCAATTTTTCATTAGGCAGCGACATAAGTGGGACTTTTCTCTCACTGAAATTATTTAATGCGGTTAATGATGCAGAATAAATAATTACTTCATGCTCTGGTCTATAGTCTTTTACTAACAAGTCCAACAAGACTTCAAGATAATCCTTTTTGGCATTATTTTGCGTTAAGTCCAGATCTCCAGTCAAACCAATTTGCCATAATATAAGGTAAGCTGTCGATTCTATTCTTTTTTTGTACAATAAAAACTGCGTCGCTTCGTAATGTTGACAACCATAGGTGCCAGGATCAATGCCTAAATCTGCATACAAACAGTCCTCTGCCGATATTCCCGGCTCCATATGTGCCTTAAAACCTTCAGCTTTGGCTTGCTCAATAGCCTTATGCGGAGCCCAGGCAAATACCCCGGGATGACCATAAAAAGCACCGCAAACCTTTTTGCCTTTACGAACTTCATCAAGCATTACTTTAACCATTTCTTTATAGGTTTTCAGCCTGGATTTCCCTTCTTGATAATAAGGTTGTAGGCTTCGGACATCACCATTCATTTCTTGAATCCAAAGCTCGACTAAGCCAGAAGAAACCCCCATAAAAACTACATCAGCATTTTCAATATAACTTCTTGAAATTGGACTAATGTGCGCGCCCAGCTTCATGCCAGTTCCCACGCAAACCAAACTACCTTTGTGATTATCAGTTGCCATCTAGTTATTTTTATTACAGAATGACCGCAAAATTTACCACGGCTGTCCCGAAATTCAAAGGAAACTGCCATAAAACTTGATTATTTATGAACTTCAACTTTAGCAGCTTACACCTTAATTTTAGACCAATCACTCTATCCGATAAACAACTTTACGTGGGCTTATACACAAACCCTAAAGTAATGCAGTTTATAGCGAAACCGCTATCCGATGATTATGCAGAGAAACTTTTTGAAGCCCAATTAAAACCGTGGAATATCAGCTCTAAACATTTTTTGAACTTAGTTATTTCAGAAAAAGAATCAGGCCAAGCCATTGGTGTATGTGGACTTATCACCCGAAATCATTTAAGCAAGCAAGCGGAAGTGGGCATGGTTTTCTTACCTGTATTTCATGGAAAAGGATACGGAACAGAAGCTTTAACCCGGCTCAGTCAATTCGCTTTCGAAGAGCTTGGATATAATAAACTTTGGGGGCCTCCATTCCTAGAAAATAAAGCTTCTATTAGAATTATGGAGAAGTCTGGCTATATCCGTGAAGCAACACTAAGGCAAAATCAATTTCTTAATGGCAAATATCACGACACTCCCCTTTATACTCTGCTAAAAGAAGAGTGCACTTATTTAGACTAATCTAAAAGCAAACGGGCAATACTTCTAAAACCAATGCCCGTACCACCTGCTGACCATTTGCTACTGGCACTTTCGTTATAGGCAGCTGCAAGATCAATATGCAACCAACCTTTACCTTCATCGCGCACAAAACGGGACAGGAAACCTGCGGCATTAGAGGCACCACCTGGACCACCACCTTTTACCGGACGACTGTTAGCCGTGTCGGCAAAACTGGAAGCACATTTATTGGCATGAAATAGCTCTAATGGTAATGGCCAATGGCGTTCATTTTCCAGTTGGGTCATCCCTAAATACTCACTACGTGCCATATCATCTAACGCAAATACTGCATTATAATCTTCACCAAGAGCGGTAACCGCGGCACCAGTTAAAGTAGCAGCATCAATAATTGTCGGCGCACCCGACTCCGAAGCCAATAATAAACCATCGGCTAATACCACTCGACCTTCAGCATCAGTATTTTTAATTTCAACCGTTACCCCATTAGGGTAGGTTAAAATATCTCCTAACTTATAAGCATGACCACTAATCAGGTTCTCAGCACAACATAGATACAAGTGCACTGGTTTATCCAAACCTCGCAAGATAGCCAAACCTAAAGCGCCAGCAATAGTTGCTGCGCCGCCCATATCCGCTTTCATATTCAACATGCCAGCGCTGGGTTTAATACTATAACCACCACTATCAAAGGTAATACCCTTGCCTACCAAAGCTGCTGCTGGTACAGGATTAGGCTCTTCTGTAGGGTTAAACACCAATTTCAAAATTGCTGGTGGCCTGGTACTGCCGCGCCCAACTTCCCAGGTGCCGATATAACCTGCTTTTTCCAAATCTTCACCAGCTACAATCTCGTAGGAAACATTCTCTGGTGCTAAGCTTTGAATAAAATCAGCAGCTTCCTGGGCTAATACTTGTGGCGCCAAAATCTCTGGTGTTTCATTAACCATCGAGCGGATCCAGCGACTGACTTGCACCCGCGCATCCAACTCGCGAGCCTCATCATCCGCTAACTCGGCATACTCAAGCTGCACATCAATTTTTGGATCATAAGAACCCTGAAAGAAGGCCCACTGATTTTCCAGGGACCAATCGCCTTGTAATTCAAAATCAGAAACACCATTAGTTACCAGTTTGCGAGCAGCCATTTGTATCGACTCAGGATCGAGACTGTGAATGGTCGCCTGGCTTTGACCATAACTAACTAAGTTGCCTTGCCATACATTATCGGCTTCTTGTTCTGATAGAAATACTTGTAAACTCATCAAAATTCCTTAGGGTTAATTTATTTGTTAAAAAGATGACCTAACTTGGACTGCTTAGTGGATAAGTAGTTTTCATTATGCGGATTCTCGCCAAACTGCAAGGCAACTCGCTCCACCACATTAATTCCAGCCTCGCACATGGAGCTCACCTTACGCGGATTATTGGTCATTAAACGGATCTGCTCAATCTCTAATTGTTTGAGTGCTTTTGCTGCTACCTTAAAATCACGCTCATCGGCACCAAAACCCAAATGCTCATTGGCCTCAACCGTATCCATGCCTTGATCTTGCAGCGAATAGGCACGGATTTTATTGGTTAAACCAATGCCTCGACCTTCCTGGCGCAAATACAATAAAACACCGGAGCCCGCTTCAGCAATTTTTTGTAAAGCCGCATTCAACTGAAAACCACAATCGCAGCGTAAACTGAACAATGCATCGCCGGTTAAACATTCAGAATGAATACGGGTTAAAACTGCATCGGCCTCACGCCATTCGCCCAAAGTTAAAGCTACATGCTCTTTACCATCCCCCAAGTCCAAAGCATGGATGGTGAATTCAGCAAATGCAGTGGGAAGTCTGGCTTGCAAGCGACTATTATCCGTCATCGATTAATCGTAAATCTCTAAAATTGGAGTCATTTTACACTAGCTCGAATAAAGTAACAGCCTCTGAAAAACTTAATTCTCAATAAAATCAGCTATATCCCGCCAGAATTCCTGCCAATCATCCGGCACATCACTATGGCCACCAGCATAAACTCTATATTCAGGCTGCTGAGCCACCGCCAATAATTTCTTTAAGGATTTAACAGGAATTGTTTTGTCTTTTTTACCATGAATCAAGTAACTCTTGCCTTGATATTTGGCTAACTGGGTAACATTATCAAAAGGGTCTTTGATCAAACTACTTGGCAACCATCGCGCTTTCGCCAAATCGCTAATACTCGAATAGGTGGACATTAACACCAAACGGTAAGGCTGATTGGTCTCATCAACAGTTCCACCAATAGTTCCATCAAACAACGATAAAACTGCACCACCGCCCATAGAGCGACCAATCAGAGTAATTTTCCCACTATCCAAATCAGGGTGAGCTAAAAGCCATTGATAGGCCAAAGCCATAGTTTCTTTTATGGACTGGTAGGAAGGCTGGCCATCAGAGCGACCATAGCCAGGATATTCAACCAACACCACCGCAAAACCTTTGTTGCGCATAAAATCCATAACATTTGCCCAGGAATCCATAATATTGCCATTACCGTGCGCTAATAAAATCACCGGTGCTTGTGTAGATTTTTTTACCAAAGCCGGCAAATAGGCCAGTTCAAACTGCCCCTGAGAAAAATCCAGGCGAACCAATTCCCCACCAGCTTGCTCAATCAATTCGGCGTTATGAGCAGGCAGTTGGCTCACAGGAAACAGAATACTGCGTTGAAGTACATAAAAAACGCCACAATATATGGCGTAAACAAGCACTAAAAGGCTAAAAATAATTAACAGGGACTTCATTGGTGAAGTTGCGTCCTATGGCTTTATTGGTAAAATCGAATCTTATCGCGACTATCGCACATTTAACCATAAAATTAAAAAAGTTTACTGCTCCAATTTGAGGAAAGCCATGTCACACATTTGTATGGTCACAGATATTGAAGATGGACAAGCCAGATCCTATCCACACCCGGATCCTAACCAGGATCGTACTTTAATCGTGGTTCGCCGCGGTTTGAATGTGTATGGTTATATCAATCGGTGCCCCCATGCTGGCACCGATCTCAACTGGCAGGAAGATCAGTTTATGACCGATGACCAGGCCTATCTGATGTGTTTTACTCATGGTGCCCTATTTGAACCTGAGACTGGTGCGTGCGTAGCCGGCCCTTGTGCTGGTGCTCGACTATCTGATGTATCGCTCGAAGTCGAAAACGGCAAAGTGTTTGTAGCAGAGTAAGAATTATAAAATGAAAAGATTTATTTGGATTAAAATTCTAATCACATTAATCATCATTGCAATCATTGCCGCCTATGTCTATTACAATTTAACTAAATTCTCAGTAGAGGAAGCCAGGATTGCCACTCCAAAACCATCTTTTGCCCACAGTAAAACTATCAATACACTCTATCTACCAAAATAATAATGCAATTTAATCCACCATTACTAAAAGCAACCTTAATCAAACGTTATAAACGCTTTTTGGCTGATGTTTCTCACACCGAACCCGATGGAGAAAAAAGTGAGTTCACCGTTCATTGCCCAAATACTGGCTCCATGAAAAACTGCTGGTCGGAAGGCGATACAGTATATTTGCTGGATTCTAAAAATCCAAAACGCAAATATCAATACACCTGGATTTCCAGCCATAGCCTAGACGGGCACTGGATATGCCTCAATACTCATCTTGCCAATCAATTGGTGATCGAAGCCATTGAATATGACGTGGTTAAAGAACTACGAGGTTATGATTCAATAAAGCAAGAAGTAAAATATGGTGAAGAGAATAGCCGTATTGATTTGTTGCTAACTGCCGATAACAAGCCAGATTGCTATGTTGAAATCAAAACGGTGACTTTGCTTGAAGAAACTATTGATAGAAAAGAACTGGGAAAAGGTCGTGGTTTCTTCCCTGATGCGGTTTCTACTCGCGGCCAAAAGCATTTACGAGAATTAATGACCATAGCCAAGTCAGGCCAAAGAGCCGTTTTATTCTTTTTGGTTCAACACTCCGGTATCGAATCTGTGAGTCCCGCCGAGCATATCGATCCCAAATATGCACAAATATTAGCCGAAGCAATTGATTCCGGGGTTGAAATCCTGGTTTATCGCACCCATATCAGCCCCGCAGAAATTATTCTGCAAGATTCATTGCCATTTATTCTTAAATAAATCAATGAGTTAGGATGAAGAGCCTAAGAATTGTCGATTTTTTAACAAATAGTGCTTTTCAATTGTCATTCATAGGGATACTATCCCTGTTTGCTGTTTTAAGTCTTGCCTATTGGAATAGACAAAAAACCAGCAAAGAATGATTGTTTGACCATTTTTTTATGGAGCATTGAATTAGATGCCAAGAAAAAAAGCTGCAACTAACGCAACCCTAGAAAAGCTAGGGATCAAGCCTTACGCCGAGAAGAAAGGCGAAGAATACATGAATGATGCTCAATATGAGCATTTCAAAACCATTCTGGAAACCTGGAAAAAGCAATTGATGGAAGAAGTGGATCGTACCGTGCATCACATGCAGGATGAGGCCGCTAACTTCCCCGATCCAGTGGATCGCGCTTCACAAGAAGAAGAGTTTTCTTTAGAACTACGTACACGTGACCGTGAGCGCAAGTTGTTGAAAAAGATTTCTCAATCTATCGTTAAAATTGACGAAGAAGAATACGGTTTCTGCGAATCCTGTGGCATTGAGATTGGTATTCGCCGTCTTGAAGCACGCCCAACGGCAGAAATGTGTATCGACTGCAAAACCCTTGACGAAATTAAAGAGCGTCAATACGGTTAATTTCAAAGCGTTATTAAATTAGGTGACCAATGACTCAAAATAAATCAGTTGTTGGTCGCTTCGCACCCTCACCTTCGGGTCCACTCCATTTCGGTTCTTTAATTGCTGCGGTTGGTTCTTACCTTATTGCTAAAGCTGTTGGTGGAAAATGGCTAGTCCGAATTGAAGACATTGATCCGCCACGTGAGGTTCCTGGCGCTGCCGATCAAATTTTAAGACAGCTCGAAGCCTTTGGCTTTGAATGGGATGGCGAAGTGCTTTATCAAAGTACACGCCTTGATCGCTATCAGGAAATTCTTAATGACTTACGTCACCAAGATTTAGTTTACGCTTGTGATTGCACCCGTAAACAAATATTTGAACAGCGTAATGATCGCATCTATACCAATGTTTGCGCCAATAAAAATTTAGCTAGCTCTTTAAATAGTCCTAAAACTCATGACGTTGCCTGGCGAATACGACATGGCAATGGCGACTACTCATTTAAAGACGGCATTGAAGGTTTATGCACCTTTGATCAGTCTATTTATGAAGAAGATTTTATTATCAAACGCAAAGATGGACTCATAGCCTATCAATTGGCGGTAGTAGTCGATGATATCGATCAGGGTATTAATCAAGTGGTTCGTGGACTGGATATACTCGATTCAACGCCCCGCCAATTGCGTTTATATGAAGCGCTTAAAGCCACCCCGCCAGAATATTACCATTTGCCATTAGCGTTAGATAAAGACGGCCATAAACTCTGCAAACAACATGGCGCCAAAGCTATAGAGCCAGAAAATGCTAGTAAACTATTGATTAAGGCTTTGAAGTTTTTGGGGTATGATACCTTTTGGCTAAGTCAATCAATGAAGCCTAAAAAAATATTAGAATCTCAATTCATAAACTAAAGATATTTATAAAAAATTCTGGAGCAAAAAATGAAAAAAGCAATTCTTTCTACTTTTTTAGTATCCACACTCTTATTTTCATTGCAAAGCAAAGCAGGAGGTTGGGTAAATACTGACACGGCCGACATGGTCGCTTTCCAAACAGGAGGCTTCTTTTTATATGCAGATGGCTGGGGAAACCCGAATAATTGTACTAAGTCGCATGCGGTGGTACTACGTGATACAGACCCTAATTACGATAAAGCATACGCTCTACTTTTATCTGCTTATACAGCTAAGAAGAAAATCAAAGGGTATTCAGATGGCTGTGCTTCATTTGATGGTCAGACTTACAATACCATTCGCGGATTTAAATACTTAACAGTATCTGATTAGATTCTAATGCCAAAACCCAACCAACATATTATCCCACGCGATCAACATTCGGTTTCCCGCGAATTTATTAGCGAGAATGCACTTAAGGTTTTATATCGCCTGCATAAAGACGGTTATCAAGCCTTTTTAGTGGGCGGTGGCGTGCGTGATATTTTGTTGGGTTTGCGTCCAAAAGACTTTGATATTGCCACCAATGCTACACCAGAAGAAGTCAAAAAATTATTTCGTAATTGTCGCATTATTGGCCGGCGCTTTCGTTTAGCCCATATTTTGTATGGTCGCGATATTATTGAGGTTGCTACTTTCCGCGCTCATTGTGACGATAACATTAAACAGCGTAATGATGGCATGATAGTACGCGATAATGTTTATGGCACGGTTGAAGAAGATGCCATTCGTCGCGATTTTACGGTGAATGCGCTTTATTACAATATTGCTGACTTTAGCATTCATGATTATTGTGGTGGCCTTGCAGATTTAGCAAAGCGCCAATTAAAAATGATTGGCGATCCGGTGGAGCGTTACAAAGAAGATCCTGTGCGGATGCTTAGAGCAGTGCGTTTAGGCTGTAAGCTAAATCTAACCATTGAAGACAATACCGCCAAACCCATTAATGATATGGCGTATCTGTTAGAAGGCATTCCTGCTGCCCGTCTATGGGAAGAATATAAAAAAATGTTCCTGGCAGGTCGTGCACAAAGAACCTTTAACCAGTTAAAGTCCTTTGGTTTATTAGAGTATTTATTCCCACAGACCAGCAAGCATATTATACACAATGATGATTTTGCTGAATTTGTTGCACTGGCTTTGGAAAATACTGATCGAAGAGTTAATGAAGACAAGTCCATCAATCCTGCCTTTTTATTGGCCGTGATGCTATGGCAATCATTAATGCAACGTACTGACAAGCTGGTGAATAAGGGCATGCATTTTAACGATGCTTTTTATAAGAGCTTCAACCCGACTATTAATGAGCAAAGCCAAACCATTTCCATTATGAAACGCTATGCAGTGGTGATGCAGGATATTTGGGCGTTACAGCTGCGCTTGAAATTTAATTTTGGCAAGCGTGTCTGGAGCGTCTTGGATCACCCACGCTTTAGAGCTGGCTATGATTTTCTAGTATTGCGTGCTGAAGTTGACCCAAGCTTAAAGCCACTCGCCGATTGGTGGACTGAATTTCAGGAAGCCAGCCGTGAGCAGCGTATTAAAATGATTAATCAGAATAAGCCCAAAGGGCAAAAGCGCCGTCCACGCAAGCGTAAAAGCCGAGCGAGTCATTAATTGATGGAAAAATCTAAAGATAGCTCCATACATATTGTTTATATTGGTCTGGGCTCCAATCTTGAAGAACCAATAACCCAGGTAACTCAAGCTTTGTTAGAGCTGGATCAGCTTCCCAATTCCTATCTATTAGCCTATTCCAGTTTGTATCGTTCATCCCCTATGACTCTTGGCGATAATGCCGATCAGCAGCAGGATTATATTAACGCTGTTGCCAAACTGATGACCAAACTAGAGCCTTTAGCATTACTGAATAAGCTGCAAACCATTGAAAATAAACACCAAAGAATTCGTGAAAAACGCTGGGGAGCACGCACTTTAGATTTGGATATCTTGCTCTACGATCATACAATCATCACTAGTGACATGAGCGATGGTCGTTTAGTGGTTCCGCATAGTGGATTAAAAGAGCGTGATTTTGTGTTAACACCACTGCTGGAAATTAGCCCTGACTTGACGCTACCAGACGATAGCAAAGTCAGTGAATGGCTAAAGCATTGCTCAAATTATAATTTACAAAAACTCGAATGGAGAGACATTGGTGAGCATTGATCATCAAATCCCAAACCTGATAAAACACAACTTCATAGCGGTGGAGGGACCCATTGGGGTAGGAAAAACCACTTTAGCACGCAAACTGGCTGAAGTGTTAGGTTCTGAACTGATTTTAGAGCAGGCAGAAGATAATCCTTTTTTGGAGCGCTTTTACCAGGATCCTAAAACTGGAGCTCTGCCCACTCAGCTGTATTTTTTGTTCCAACGAGTACGCCAACTGCAGGAAGTGCGCCAATCGGACATGTTTGCACCAGTTCGTGTGGCCGATTATTTAATCGAAAAAGATCGTTTGTTTGCCCGTTCAACTTTAGATTCTGATGAATTGCGTTTATATGAACAGGTTTACGATAACCTGACCATTGATTCTCCCAAACCTGATTTAACCATTTATCTGCAAGCCCCAGTGAATGTTTTAATGGAGCGCATCAAAAAGCGTGGTCGCTCAATAGAAAATCAAATAACAAAAGATTATCTGCAAAAAATTTGCGAAGCTTATACTGACTTTTTCTATTATTACGATGAGTCGCCTTTATTGATTGTCAATGCATCAGGCCTGGATTTAGTAGAAAACGAAGCAGATTTCAATCTACTGCTGGAGCAAATCGCTCGCACCACTCGTGGTAAAAATTACTTTAATCCCCATCCAGCCTAATGGTTCCAGCCGTATTAATAGGTATTGTTTTATGAAGAAGATCACCATTAATCATATCGAAAAGTTAAAGCAACAGGGCGAGAAATTCTCCTGCCTAACCGCTTATGATGCAATTTTTGCTGAAATCATTTCGGATGCTGGAATAGAGATAATTTTGGTGGGTGATTCACTGGGTAATGTGATTCAAGGTCAGGAAACCACGGTTCCGGTAACTCTGGAAGATATGGAGTACCATATCGCCTGTGTGGCCAATGCCAGTCCGGATTGTTTGATTATGGGCGATCTGCCTTATATGTCTTACTCAACACCTGAACAAGCCTATGATACTGCCGCAGCCATTATGCAAGCAGGTGCGCAAATGGTGAAACTCGAAGGCGGCGAATGGCTCTATGATACCATTACTGGATTGACTGAACGTGGTATTCCAGTGTGTGCGCATTTAGGTTTAACGCCGCAGTCAGTCGATGCGCTAGGTGGCTTTAAGGTTCAAGGACGGGATGATAAAACTGCCTCGAAAATGTTAATGGATGCTAAAGCACTGGAAAAAGCCGGTGCTCGGATGCTGGTTTTGGAATGTGTGCCGAGTGAATTAGCCAAATTAATTACTGAATCTTTGCAAATTCCGGTGATGGGGATTGGTGCCGGCGTAGATGTGGATGGGCAAGTGCTAGTGTTACACGATATGCTTGGCATTTCGCCATTCCAGGCTAAATTTGTGCGCAACTTTATGGCTGATGCCAATGGTTCGATTCAGGATGCCATTGCGCTTTATCATAATGAAGTGAAAGAGCAGAATTTCCCTACTGATAAACATTCATTTGAGTAGCACCTCAATCGTCATTACGAGGAATATATGACGAATCAATCTGTTCAATAAGATTGCCGCGCTCATTCTTCGCTCACAATGACACATTTGGAATAACACATAAATATGATCGTTATAAACACCATTGCAGAATTACAAATTGAATTAAATGCCCATCGCCAGGACAGCAAGCAGATTGGTTTTGTACCGACTATGGGTAATTTGCATCAAGGCCACTTAAGTCTGGTTGATGTTGCTAAAGAGCATGCGGATATTGTAGTGGTAAGTTTATTTGTTAATCCTACTCAATTTGGGCCCGGTGAAGATTTCGACTCTTACCCAAGAACGCTGGATCAGGATTGCAAAATGCTGGAAGCCAGAGGCACCGATATCGTATTCGCGCCTAATATGGAAGAAGTGTATCCCAAATGGCCTAATATCACTTCAGTCAATGTTGCCGAACTGGATAAGCTGCATTGTGGCGCTTCGCGCCCGGTATTTTTTGGTGGGATCTGCACTGTGGTGACCAAACTTTTTAATATGGTAGATCCCGATTGTGCAGTATTTGGCGAAAAAGATTTCCAACAAATCACTATTATTCGCCGCATGGTGACCGATCTTAATTTTGCTATCGAAATTATTGGTGCACCAATTGTGCGGGAGGCCAACGGCCTTGCCATGAGCTCTCGCAATGGTTATTTATCGGCAGCAGAAAAAGATCATGCCAGTAATCTCTACAAAACCTTGCAGTGGGCAAAGTCCGAAATTGAAACTGGTCGTCGCGATTTCCGTAAACTGGAAGAAGAAGCTAATAAAAACCTTGCTGCTCTTGGCTTTACTCCGGATTATTTTAATATTACTAATCAGGAAACTTTAGACCTGGCAAAGTCTGACGACAAAAAACTAGTGATTTTGCTGGGCTGCTATATGGGTAAGGTTCGATTGATTGATAATATCACTTTAAATTTATGAGGTGATATCTTGTAGACTCCCAATGTAATTTCTTGCAAGGAATATTATATTTATCGCTTAATTTTTGATATGCATCAAAATAAATTTCGTGCATATTATCACCCAAAATAATAGCGGTAATAGCGGTTGAAATATCTATATACAAAGAACCTGCGATCTCATCGACTACAACCACTCTAAATTCAGTTTCATCTTTATAATCAACTTCTTTTGAAAAGAACAAACTAGAATAATTATTATTTATATGGGATTTAACCAGATTTGCTATTTCATTACTTTCAAAATCACTTTTATTTACCCTTAGACTATTAAAAGACCTATCAAGACTGCTAAATGGTTTATATTCGACTTTATCAAAATACTTCAGCTCACAATTCAACTGCTCTACTAATCCTAGTATTTTTTCTTTAGAAAATACAAGACAAACACCTTTATGGTTTTCTCCATACTGAGACCATACTCGAGACTTTAAAAATCCTGATCTGGAAATTAAGTCTCCATCAAACTCATTCTGACAGAATGAAATAACTTTAGAGTCTCTTACAAGAGTATTAGCTTTGTATGTAAGCTCTCCTAATTTAGATCTGCACTCTTCATCCCAGCCCCAACCAATAACACCAAACATTTTATATTTATACTCATAAGGATCATTTGTACTATTAAATGGAGAGAGTCTTAACTTTGAGTTAAAAAGAATATTCTCTAAAGCAACTTTGTTTGTTGTGTAGTGGAAAATTGAATCTTTCGATTCAAGTAACGATTTAAACTCTTCATCTAAGAAATATTCTAGCCTCATTTTAATTCTCCATGGGTTGTTATTGATCTTAGCTTCTTCTATATTGCATATTATATTAATAATACCGTTATGGAGAATTGCAAGTGTCCGAGGTTAAAACCTACCCTATTCGCTCAATTACTGCGCATACGCCGCATATTGATGAGGAAACTTATCAACGAATGTATCAGCAGTCGATTGAGAATCCTGAGCGTTTCTGGACACGCATGGCCAATGAATTTATAGACTGGTTTGAGCCCTGGCATACCCTCAAAAATATTGACTACAAAAAAGCTTCCATCAAATGGTTTGAGGGAGCCAAACTTAATGTTAGTTATAACTGTATTGACAGACACCTAACCAACAAAGCCGAACAAACCGCCATTATCTGGGAAGGCGATGAACCTGATCAGCAAAAGCATATTTCCTATCAAGAATTACACGATGAAGTTTGTCGCTTTGCCAATGCGCTAAAAAGTCGCGGCGTCAAAAAAGGCGATAGAGTTTGTATCTATATGCCCATGATCCCTGAAGTAGGCTATGCCATGTTAGCCTGTGCCCGTATTGGCGCAGTGCATTCAGTAGTTTTTGGCGGCTTCTCTCCAGAAGCTTTAAAAACCCGTATTTTGGATAGTGACTGTCGCGTAGTAATCACTGCTGATGAGGGTGTGCGTGGTGGCAAAAGCATTCCTCTAAAAACTAATACGGATATTGCTTTGGAGGGCTGTCCCAAGGTGCATTCGGTATTCGTAGTTAAACATCGTAATTCAAGTATAAGTAAAGAGATTGCCTGGCATCATGAACGCGATATTGATTACAACCAGTTAAAGCAGGAGATGGAATCAGAGTGTACACCTGAAATTATGAATGCGGAAGATCCACTTTTTATTCTCTATACTTCAGGCTCCACCGGCCAACCTAAAGGCGTTCTGCATACTTCCGGCGGCTACATTCTTTATGCTGCCATGACTCATAAATACGTATTTGATTATCATGATGGCGATATTTATTGGTGTACCGCTGATGCTGGTTGGATCACAGGTCATTCTTATATTTTTTATGGCCCTCTTGCTAATGGTGCTACAACTTTAGTCTTTGAAGGTGTTCCTAACTATCCAACAGCCTCGCGCTTTTGGGAGTTGGTGGATAAGCATCAGGTTAATATTTTTTATACTGCACCCACCGCCATTCGCGCTTTGATGGCTCTAGGTGACGAACCGGTTAAATCCACTTCACGTCAGTCTTTACGCTTACTCGGCACCGTCGGCGAGCCGATTAATCCCGAAGCCTGGGAATGGTACGACAAGGTGGTTGGCGAAGAACGCTGCCCGATTGTCGATACCTGGTGGCAAACCGAAACTGGTGGTATTCTGATCACTCCTCTGCCTGGCGCAACACCGCTAAAACCTGGTTCAGCCACACGTCCTTTCTTTGGTGTACAACCTGCAATCCTAGATAAAGGTGGCCAAGAGCTAGCAGGTGAAGCCAGTGGCAGTTTGGTTATGAAAGCCTCATGGCCAGGCCAGATGCGCGGCGTTTATGGTGATCAACAACGTTTCTTTGATACTTATTTCTCGCAATATGCTGGCTACTATTTTACTGGTGATGGTGCGCGCCGCGATGCGGATGGCTACTACTGGATCACTGGCCGCATGGATGATGTACTCAATATTTCAGGACATCGTCTAGGCACTGCCGAGATTGAAAGTGCTTTAGTTTTGCATCCCGCCATTGCCGAAGCCGCCGTGGTAGGCTACCCACACGACATCAAAGGTCAGGGAATTTATGCCTATGTCACACCAATGACAGGGGTTGCAGCATCAGAGGAATTAACCCAGGAGCTGGTAGCTTATGTGGCTAAAGAAATTGGGCCCATCGCCAAGCCGGATAAAATTCAATGGGCACCAGGCTTGCCTAAAACCCGCTCAGGAAAAATTATGCGCCGCATCCTGCGCAAAATTGCCGAAAATGAACTGGAAAATTTGGGGGATACTTCAACCCTGGCCGATCCATCAGTGGTTGAAGATTTAATCAAAAATAAACTCTAGTCAATCCAATATTCGCTGCCGGGCTTTGTGTAACCAGTCATCATTGACCACAAAGCCCCGCATTACTTCTTTACCATTTTTCAGTGCCACAATTTTTTGTAAACTAAAACCTGAAAAGCCCTGCTCTACTGGCATGAGCTGCTCATCTATTTTTTCAATCTCTGCCAGCCAGTAAAATCTGGGCAATTGGTACCAGTCAAACTGATTAGCCTGCAAAAATTCAACTAATTCACTCTGCTCAATCCAGAAACCTTTTGCATGACACTTATTAACTTCCGGTGGATATAAAAACCTTTTTCCCATAAATGATTTAAACGGATAAAATAAACGACCTCTTGTGACTAATCGAATTTGTTCTATGCTCATTTGATTTGCTATCAGCCAGTCAATGGCCTGTGGCAACTTGGAAAGCTTGAGTTGATGTTCAAATAATCTTTCTATTTTATGATCAAATCTATCTTTTAAGTTGGGGCCAACCCAGTCTGACAACTTGTCCCCATTGCCAATTTGCAAATAAAACTTAACGGCTAATTCAAGGTGGATAGTTTCCTGTTGCTTTTTATCAAAAATAATGGAATCAAATTCACCATAAGTATGCTTATCGACTATTAATTGCTGATTTTTATAACACAATTCAAAATCAGGGTTTGCTTGAATCAGATGATGGCATAACTGCTCGAAATAAACGCCGATACGATGCGTATTCGTAAAATCAAAACCATGAGTGGCCTCCAGCATTTCAATCAAAGCTTGCGCACTAATTGTTTGATCCAATTCCAGTAATTCAGGACTTTCGATCAGCCACTTTTGATCAGAATAAAATCGCAAGGGGTTACTCATTTATGGAAATAGAGCTTAATGCTAACAAAAAAAAGCCACTGTAATACAGTGGCAAATTCATTTCTTAGGAGAAATTTTAAGGTAGTTAAAATATGACTTATTCTGTTTTACTAGATCTGCGCGCTTCTCGACGAGCCTCACGCTTTTCTTTACGCATTACTTTGCGTTCTTTCATGCGAGCTTTAAATTCGGCCAACTTAACCCTTTGCTCATCGCTCAACATAGCTCTAAATTCTCTACCTGCTGCATGTTTCTGTGCCATTTTCTCGGCTTTAAGATCAGCTTCTTGTTGTAATAAACTACGCAAGCGTGCCTGATCTAAATTTTCTTGCTGCATCACTTCATTAATCTGCTTCTTGAGAGTGCGCATACGCTCTTTAGTCACTTTCATTTGCGCATGACGCTGCTCCTTATTAGCTTTGATTTGCACCTTTTGTGCTTCCGTCAATTCAAGTTTCTTATATAACTTTTGTTTATAGTGATTTTTTTTATCATGATGATGGCCGGGGCCCGCTATTGCGGTCATTGACATAGCGCCAGCAGATGCCAAAAGTGCCGCAGCTATTGATACCTTCTTTAATTTATTCATTTGTGTCTCCTGAAGTAGTAGCTAATTGATTCATTTCACTAAGGGTAATAATAGCAAGAATCAAATCACAATCTTTTGTGATAGAAGCCACTATACTCTTTTAAGTCATGGAAAGTATCTATTTTGGGTAAAGGTTTAGTAAAAGTCCTGTAAAGACTGCTGACTAATCTTTACAAAAATCGGCCAAATTCATGATAGTATTGGGTTTATTATTAAGAATATAAATAGCAACTATGGCTCGACTGTTACTGGCCGACGATGATACTGAACTTTGTCAACTCCTTAAAGAATACCTGAGTAATGAAGGCTTTGAAATTTATTTGGCCCATGATGGCAGCACTGCTGCCAAACTGATTTTATCGCAGGAATTTGATTTAATGATTCTGGATGTGATGTTGCCGAATCTTAATGGTTTTGAAGTATTAAAAGAAGTTCGTAAAGAATCACAAATTCCTATTCTGATGCTGACGGCGCGTGGCGATGAAATTGATCGAATTGTGGGACTGGAATTAGGTGCTGACGATTATATTGGCAAACCTTGTAATCCCCGTGAATTAACCGCACGTATTCGCTCTATTTTACGCCGTACCGAAAATATTTATAAAGCCAGAAATCGCAAACTTGAATCAATTCATATTGCGGATGTTTATATTAATCCCGCTTCACGAGAAGTTTTACAGGACAACCAGGTAATAAAACTTACCGCCACTGAGTTTGACATTTTATACCTGCTTATGTCTCATGCAGGTCAATTAGTCGATCGCGATCAATTATCGGAAAACTGTTTGGGTAGAAAACTGGAACCCTATGATCGCAGCATTGATATGCATATCAGTAATTTACGGCGCAAACTGGGTACAGATGATAAAGGTGAAGAACGAATAAAAACTGTCCGTGGCGTAGGTTATCAATATGTCTCTCTCGATTCGTAAAGTCGCCCGCCCCAATCTTTTTTGGAAGATTTTTTTATGGTTCTGGCTTGCTACCTTAACGGTACTGGCAACCATTATTTTTCTTTATAGCTTTTCTGAAAAAGAAAGCCGGCTAGTTCCTATCGAAAGAATCGAGCGTATCGAGTTAAGAAAAACCGCTATTTTAATTCAACAAAAGCGTTTAATTGACGAATACCAAGAACTAAAAATGCTACAAACCAAAAAGGTTCGAAAAATTCTATCGAATGCTTATGTATTGGATAAATATGGCAAGGATTTATTTGATCGTGATGTGCCAGAAGCTCTTTATAAATTACGCGCCTTTAATAAAAGAACACAGAAACTGGCCACCGTTAATGACGCTAACTTTAGCTTTTATGGCCCGGAAATTGTTTATAATCGAGGGAAGCACTACCAACTTTATTTAAGTAAAAAAAGCAAAAAACATTTTTATACCGTACTGTCTTATATTTATCACTCTACCTCTATCTGGAATATTTTAGCTGCTCTTGGTATTAGTGCTTTAGTTTGTTTTGGCCTGGCCTGGTACCTCACTCGCCCAATTCATCAACTGCAAAAGGCCACCCGCGCCTTTGCTGCGGGACAACTCAATACTCGTGCTCAGGATTTTATGGGCAAACGCCATGATGAATTTACCGATTTAGCCGAAGACTTCGACCGTATGGCGGATAAGATTGACCAAATGATCCATTCGCACAAACGTTTGTTAAGTGATGTTTCACATGAACTGCGTTCACCATTAACACGCATGCAAATCGCCTCAGGCCTAGCTCTTAATAAAGCTACTGAAGAAAATCAGAACCATTTGGAGCGGATTGAACTTGAAATAGAAAGGCTTGATGAAATGATCGGCGAATTGCTGCAAGTTGCTGCTTTGGAACGCGGTCATTATTACGAAGAAAAATCACAGTTTCTGCTCAATCATTTATTGTCAGTCTTAATTGAGGATGCTCAATTCGAAGCACAGGCAAACAATAAAGCAGTTAATTTCAAAGCAGAACAAGAAATTGAATTTTTTGGCTATTATGGTCTTTTATCTCGCTCGGTTGAAAATATTTTACGCAATGCCATTCGACATACTGCCACCGGAACAGCAGTCACTGTCACCTTAAGTAGAATTCCTAATTTTTTACTCATAGAAGTTCATGATCACGGTAATGGCGTTAATGTAAAACACATTAATAAAATTTTTGAACCTTTTTATCGACCTACCGAGGCTAGAGAAAGAAGTTCTGGCGGTACCGGACTTGGATTAGCAATTGCCAAACGGGGTATTGAAGCTAATGGCGGTACCATTACTGCAATCAATGGTAAGGATTGCGGTCTTAAAACCGGATTAAAAGTAACCATCCAACTTCCTTTAAACCAGTTAAACCATTAATTGACCTTAGCGAACACCAGGATGAAAGCCAGAGCAATTAAAAACACGCCCAAAATTCGGTCGATCCAATAACCAAAATTAGCGAAAAACTGCCGTACCTTTCTATGACTTAATAGAAAGGACAAAGTGATAAACCAAGCGCCGGTGGCAAACGCCATCCAGATTCCATATAAGGTCTGAATTTTAAGCGGCGTGGTTACGTTAACCAGGCTGGTAAATAGTGAAAAGAAAAAAAGCGTTGCTTTAGGGTTCAGTACATTGGTAATAAACCCCTGTCGAAAAGCTCTGATTAAAGGCATGGTTTCAGACGAAGAAGTTTCCAAACTTTTTTGTTCTCCATCAGGTTTCTTTGCTCGGATTGCCTGAAAACCGATATAGCCTAAATACAAGGCTCCAGCTATCTTAATACTGGTAAATAACCAGGGGGTACTTTTAATCAAGGCACCCACACCAATCAAGGCGATCGCTACATGTACGAAAATAGCCAAGCCTATACCAATACTGGTTATAATGGCTGGTTTACGCCCAAAGACTAAGCTTTGCCGCATAACAATCGCAAAATCCGGGCCAGGACTGGCTACAGCAAGAATATGCGCTGAGGCAATCACTAAAAATTCCTGCCAATAGGTGGAAAAAAGCTCATTAAGCATCAACTAATTAACTCCCAAATCTTCTGTCCAAGCTCAACCATTAAACCGCCATAATCGGTTATCCCTAAAAAACTTATGATGCTTGCTAACAATACCAGCATACTGATAAACACCCAACGACGTTTAGCCGGCAATTCTTTTTCGGATTTTTTGGCTTTGTGCTGATCGATCAAAAATCGCCCCATTAACCATAAACTCATGGCCATTAAAATAATACAACTCAACAAAATCCAGACTTGCTGTTTATCGAAAGTTAGTGCAGCACCAACCACTACTCCTGGCATTAAATAGGCTGGCGCCCAAATTAAAGTTGCTAAAATCACAGCAATAACAAAACGTTTGACTGGCATCGCCAAAATACCTGCAATTAAAGAAATTACGGCCCGGATAGGGCCTATAAACTGCCCCACCAAAATGCCGGCAAAACCGTGTCGTTTAAAGAAATCTTCTGCTCTACTCAACATACTTTGATGTCTTTGCACCCAGGGCCAATGGTGTATTCTATCTTTAAAATAAAAACCGACGGAATAAGAAACGACTTGTCCCAACGCTGCACCGGTAAAACTCGCCAAACTGATTAGCCAAAAATTAAGATGGCCACCACCAATTAAAGAACCCACACCCACCAGTAATAACCAACCAGGAACGGCCAACCCTACAATAGCCAAAGATTCTAAAAAGGCAATTGAGAACACAGCTAAACCCGCCCAATGCGGATTAGCGCTGATCCAGTTTAATAAATTTTCAACCATCTGTTCCATGGCCGCATCATGAACAAATTTACTGCAAATGTCGATAGCTTTTGTTTGGTCAATCCTTGCTTATTAGCAATGAGTCGTTTATCTTTCTTAACAATCCCGATAACGAACTTTGTTTATGAACGATCAATATAAAACCATTATCCAACAGCGCCAACCACAAGACGTGGAAATTTTTCAGAATATCCACCCAGACGTTGCACCACCTCGATTAGAAATCGATCAACTTAATATGGCACACCAGGAAATTAATGACTACCGTTCTTCTGGAGAATTGATCCGTAGCTTGGCCAATACCATACGCTTATGGCGCCAAAACACCCCTGCGGATGCACAACCTGCTATAACCGCTATTTTATCTGGCGGTATGCAAATCAACGTCTCTCGATTAGCCCAGGAGTCTTTTCATGGCATTCGCATTGAAGGTCATGTAGCAGGAAATCCTTGTATGATTTTAACACACCAGTCAAATATGCAACTACTGTGCTACATTGAGAAAATTGCGGCAGAAGTACCGGAAAGAAAAATCGGTTTTATTGTAGATGGTAAAGAAACCGAAGAGTAAATCCTAAAGACCTGGAAGCAATCACTGACTAGATGGCTTCCTGCAAATCAAGCTCCCCATCGGCTAATTCCTGGTTTAATAACATGACTGTAATGGATTTACCTTCCGTTAAAGCTTGTAAATCTTCTTCAACCTCCTGTTCATCCACCACAAAACTGGTGGCCACTGAAATCTGACTGTTAAATTGTGCAATCCCGGAAGCATCAAGCTTAATAGAATCTTTTACCGATTCAATAACCAAGTGATGTCGAGTTAGCAGCTGCATCAACTTTAGTCGAAATTCAGAGTCTTCTTCCCCCCAAACTTCAAAATTAAAACGAATTTGCTCCTGTAGTTCCTGAGACTCTTGCTTTTGCAAAATTTGAGTATCGAACCTGACATTAAAGGAGCTCAAACTGTCGAGACAGGCAATAAAAGGCTTAAGATACATATGATTAATAGCAATATGCATAAGTCCCGAAAACTGATGCCCAATGCGATTAAAATCACTTTTCAGAAAAATACCTTTAAAGCGATATAAAATTTCAGAAATGGTCAATAAAATCGACTCATGGCGATTGCCATAAACCGTTAATATGATTTCCTTATCTAACTTGACACTCCTACCCCCAGCACCCTTATTTGTATCCAAATTCATCTTATTATTACCATATATTGGGTTTTAGCTAACTTAAAACTACTAGATTTATGGTTGTTTTTCAACCAATAAGATGACCGTTTTGAAATAAATTGCAAGCAATTGTCAAACTTGCTCGATTTCATTGTTTCCATTTTCAATTAGAGCTAGTATGAAGATTCGACCTTAGAATAAGGCAAATGGAGTCATTATGAATCGAATCATTTTTATTGGGATTTTATCCTTATTGGTTTCTGCCTGCGCCACTTCGCCTACAGGCAAAAAATACGTCAAAATTTTCCCTGACAGCCAAATGAGCCAAATGGGTGCAGCAGCTTTCACTTCCATGAAAAAGAGCCAAAAACTGGATACTAACCCCCGCAGCAATCAATACGTTCAGTGCCTGGTAAGTGCTTTATTACCGGAATTATTAATTGAAGATCGCCGTGTCTATGGCAATCAAGCCAAAATGCAAAACGTTAGATGGGAAACCAGTGTTTTCCTGGAAAAAACCCCAAATGCTTTTGCTTTACCTGGCGGCAAGATCGGTGTGCATACTGGTATGTTCAAAATCGCTAATACTCCGGATCAATTAGCTTCGGTAATTGGTCATGAAATTGGTCACGTTTGGGCAAAACACGGTAATGCACGTATGTCGAATCAGTTTTTAGGCAATACTGCATTACAAGTAGGGGCAATTTTAGCCGGTGAACCAACTCAACAAAAACAACAGGTTTTGGGTTTATTAGGTGTCGCTACTCAACTGGGTGGTTTAAAGTTTAGCCGTGATCATGAATCCGAAGCAGATGATATTGGTTTGATTTTGATGTCTCGTGCTGGTTTTGATCCCAGAGCCAGTGTGCAGGTCTGGCAAAATATGTCGCGTATGTCACAAGGGCGTAAACCACCTGAATTTATGTCCACCCACCCCTCAAACCAAACGCGAATTGCTCGTTTGAACTCCAAAATGAGTCAGGCGATGGGTATTTATCAGCAGGCTCGGGCACAAGGCAAAAGGCCTAATTGCCGTTTATAAACTATAAAAGTCTTTATAGCAAAAAGCCGAGCAATTGCTCGGCTTTTCAGTATAAGTAAAGCTTTAATTGGCCAAATCGACTAAATAGCCATTTCGTTCATAAAAAGCTTCGATATATAAATCTTCAAAATCCTCTACTACCGAATTTTTTACTTCATCCAGCGTCAATATATTATCACGCCATTTGCTTAGCTTTTTAAAATCTTCCAGTGAATCTTCACCGGTTTCATCAGCTAAAATCTGACTACGCATCAAAAATGGTGCAAAAGCCGAATCTACCAGTGAAAATGCTTTTCCTGCAAAAAAACCATGCGCATCGACTTGCTGCTCTAAGGTAGATAATTTTTTAGCTAAATCCAACTGGATCTGACGGAAAGTTTGCTCACGACGCGCTTGGGTTAACTGATGCTGAGCGTTATTTAAACTACTACTAAATTCAATCCAGGCCCTATGTTTAGCTTTATTTAAAGGATCTTTTGGCAACAAGGATTTACCATAAATTTCATCCAAATATTCATTGATCACCGCAGACTCAAATAAAACTTCATCGCCTACTCTAAGTAAAGGCACCTTACCCAATGGAGAAATATTTAAAAACCAATCCGGCTTCTTGGATAAATTAATATACTCAATCGTATAATCAACATTCTTATGCAATAAAGTAATAACAGACCTTTGTACAAAAGGACACAACTTGAAACTGATTAGAATAGGTTGATCAATATTACTCATAATAATTTTGGCGCTGCCAATTTGTAATTAATGTAAAGCTAATTGTTTTTAATTGCAACAGAGACAAAATAAAAAAGCAGCTTAAAGCTTTGTTTAATGATGATGGCCACCAACACCGTGTATGTGACCGTGCGCCAGTTCTTCAGCAGAAGCTGCACGCACCTCTTTAACCGTTACATCAAAACTCAAAGCAATGCCTGCCAATGGATGATTCCCATCCACCGTTACCATATCACCATCTACTTGAGTAACCATAATTAACTGAGGACCATTAGGAGACTCCGCTTGAAACTGCATTCCAGCCTCAATTTTTTCTACCCCTTGAAACGCCGTTAAAGGCACTTCTTTAACCATCTCATCACGACGTTGACCATAAGCATCTTCAGGTTGCACTTCCACAGAAACCTGATCGCCCGCCTGCTTGCCCATTAAGGCACTTTCCAAACCTGGGATAATATTATTAAAACCGCACAAAAACGCTAACGGTTCATTACCCTCAGAGGTATCCACTAACTGGCCTTCCGTAGTTTTGACCGTATAGTCAATCAAGGCAACCTTATCTTTTTCAATTTGCATAATCTTCTCGTTTAGTTAAGTTTGTTTCGGCTAATGATCAAGGCGCAAGCTCATTCTTAACTAAACGCAAAACTCAGAAACCATTGGTTTTATATTTATCTTAAAATAACTGGATTAAATAAATATTTAATCATTCAGACTTAAATAAGATGGTTTTTCTTCGAGAGCAAGACGAAATATTTTATTACGCCAGGAGTGTATAAATAATACATGACTAAGTAATAAAATATTTCAACGTAGCTATCGGTGAAAAAGCACTTATTTAAGAGATTTTTTTGCCGGCAGCTTGCTGATCTGCGTGATAGGATGACCGCACCATAGGCCCACTCGCCACATTGGTAAAGCCCATTTCTTCAGCAATTCGCCCAAGTTCATCAAACTCTTCCGGCGGCATAAAACGCATTACCGGATGATGGTATTTACTGGGTTGCAAATATTGACCTAACGTCAACATATCTACGCCATGCGCACGTAGATCTTTTAACACTTCAATAATTTCTTCATTGGTTTCGCCCAAACCAATCATCAAACCTGACTTAGTTGGAATGCCTGGATAACGCGCTTTAAATCGCTTCAACAAATCCAATGACCATTGATAATCAGCACCTGGCCTAGCCTGCTTATAGAGGCGCGGCACCGTTTCCAGATTATGGTTAAACACATCCGGTAAACCATCAGCCATTAAATCCAATGCCTTATCCATACGACCGCGAAAATCTGGCACTAACACTTCGATTTTTAATCCTGGATTGTGCTCACGCGCCACTCTCACACATTCGGTAATATGTGCCGAACCGCCATCACGCAGATCATCACGATCCACCGAAGTAATGACCACATATTTTAAACCCATGGATTTTACTGAGTTAGCCAAGTTTTGTGGCTCTTGTGGATCCAGAGGCAGTGGACGACCATGCGCCACATCGCAGAAAGGACAACGCCGGGTACACACATCACCCATAATCATAAAGGTCGCAGTGCCGTGGCCAAAACATTCCGGCAGATTCGGACAGGAAGCCTCTTCACAAACCGTATATAGCTTTTTGTTGCGTAGCATATCCTTGATCTTGGTGATCTGATTACCATTGGGCAGACGCACTCGGATCCAGTCCGGCTTACGCGGCATTTCTTCAGTTGGTACAATTTTTACCGGAATACGCGCCATCTTATCTTCAGCACGCATTTTTTGTCCCGGAATCACTTTTCCGGTCACGCGTCCTTTTTTAACTTGATCGGACATGAATATCTCTTAATTAATCAATAGTGAGAGCTTGCGGCAGCCCAGCTTGCTCAAGGCGTCTAGTATAACCTAATTTGTCACATAATTGGTCAATCAGATCTGGCTGAATCCGCTGCAAACTATCAGGACCGCCTTTATCCACAATTTGTGTCATGACCATACCTTGATAACCACAGGGGTTAATGCGGGCAAAGGGCTCCAAATCCATATTTACATTCAAGGCCAAACCGTGAAAAGACTTACCCTTACGAATTCTTAAACCGAGCGAACAAATTTTCTGTTCATCGGTATAAACCCCTGGTGCATCCGCTCTGGGCGCAGCCTCAATACCATAGCCAACCAACATATCAACAATCGCGTTTTCAATACCACTGACTAAATCACGAGGTCCCATATTCTTACGACGCAAATCGATCATAAAATAAGCCACTTGCTGACCCGGGCCATGATAAGTCACCTGACCACCACGATCCACCTGTACTACAGGAATTTCACCAGGAAATAAAACATGCTCTGCTTTACCTGCTTGGCCTTGCGTAAAGACTGGATCATGCTCAACCAACCAGATTTCGTCAGTTACCGACTCATCACGCTCATCGGTAAAATGTTGCATCGCTTTCCATACCGGCACATAATCCTGGCGATCCAGTTCACGGATAATAATGTTTTGTTCAATTGACATAATGACTTTTTCAATCGGATGTTGGTTTGATTAGAGCATCATTTTAACGCCATCTACAGTGAAAACCTCTTTATACAAAGCATCCACCTGCTGTTTCGACTCTACTCGAATATTAAAAGATAAAGACACATAATTGCCATTACGGCTTAACTGACTGGCAGGAGAATCTTCATGCACAACATGACGCTGCACCACTTCCAGAACCTCTAAATGAATACCATCGCGATTAACCGCCATCACTTTAAAGCAAATATCTGCAGGAAATTCCCACAACTTGTCTCGGTCATAATTTTGATTCATCGGATATATCACCTATGTTTGTTAATTGCCCCTGATACAGCGCTTTCTTCAATTGTTGATAAAGCTCATTGATTTGATGCCAGATAGCACCAACTTTGCCATCAGCAATTTTAGCATCATTTAACCGTACCACCGGACGAATTTCCTTAGTTGAACTAGTCAACCAGATTTCATCAGCCTGTAACAGCTCAGTCTCCGGAATGGCTCTTTGCTCCAGCCTGAACCCTAACTTTTTAACCAGCATGATAATGAAATCACGGGTCACTCCAGGCAGGATTTGTTGGTTTAAAGGTGGCGTTATCACCTTTTGATCCTTGAATATAAATAAATTACTCGCCGTAGCTTCAATAGCCATACCATCACGCACTAATATGGTGTCGTCCGCTCCAGATTCAAGCGCCTGTTGCAATAACAAACAATTGGCCAGCAAACCTACGGATTTAATATCACAACGCTGCCAACGAATATCCTGAGCGGTAATAGCTGAAATACCTGCCACTTTAGAATCAAGATTTTGCGCAACTTGTGGCAAAGGTGAAATCATCGCCATAATAGTTGGCTGCAACTGAGTCGGCAACTCATGACTACGGCTGGAATAAGTCCCTCGAGTTACCTGTAAATAAAGCGAAGCATTGAGTTGCTGGTTTTTCTCAAGCAACTGTTCAGCAATCTGCCGCCACTCATCAATATTCAGAACCAGCTCCATCTTGATCGCCGCTAAACTTCGATTTAATCGTTCCAAATGCTCATCAAAACGAAAATATTGGCCAGCATAAGCAGGGATCACTTCATAAACCCCATCCGCAAACAAAAAGCCTCGATCTAAAATCGAGACTTTGGCATCTTGCAGAGCAACAAAGTTGCCATTTAAATAAGCAATAGACATTTAGAACCTAAGGCCATTAAAACCACAATTTAATTGAATCCCACATACGACCTAAAAATCCGGCTTCTTCCACATCTTGTAAAGCGACCATAGGCATACGCTGAATTTCCTGATTATTTATCTTAAAAAAGACCTCGCCGACCTTTTGCCCTTTTTTGATTGGCGCAATAATTTCAGGGTTTAAGATGTAATTTGCTTTTAACTTTTCCTTATCACTTTTTAAAATTGCCAGCTGCGCATCTTGAGCCAGCCCCACAGCAAACTCATTAACCTGACCTTTCCAAATGCGCGCCTTTTTTAATGTCTTACCGCCCTTAAAAGGCGTTACATTGGTATAAAAACGGAAACCATGATTAAGCAGTTTGCGGCTCTCGCTAGCTCTTTTGGCCTTACTCTCAGTGCCCATCACCACCGCAATCAGACGCATCTGATCTTTTAACGCTGAAGAGACCAAACAGTAACCCGCTTCTTCAGTATGGCCAGTTTTCAGACCATCAACCAACAGACCTTTATCTTTTAGTAAATCATTACGATTTTGCTGGGTGATCTGGTTATAAGTAAACTCTTTTTCTGCGTAAATCGAATAATCTTCAGGAAAGTCCCGGATCAGTGCGCGTGATAACTTAGCCAAGTCACGCGTTGTTGTAAGATGTCCATCCGCAGGCAAACCAGTGCTATTTTCAAAGTGAGTCGAATCCATACTCAGATTTTTAGCATGAACATTCATTAGATCGGCAAAAGCATCTTCGGTACCGGAAATATATTCGGCCATAGCAATACTGGCATCATTCCCAGACTGAATGACAATACCCTTATGTAAATCATCCACCGACACATATTTATTCACTTCCACGAACATCAAGGAAGAACCTTTTAATTTAGGATTTTGTGCCCAGGCATTTTCACTGATCAAAACCTTATCGGTAGTTGCAATGTTTCCTTTAGCCAGCTCGTCGGAAATAACATAACTGGTCATGATTTTGGTCAAACTGGCTGGCGGCAATGCCATGTCAGCATTGGACTCGACCAGAACTTTACCCGTTTGATAATCCATCAATAAAAATGACCTAGCTTCGATATTCGGTAGTGCTGGCTGATTGGCAGCAAAACTCACACAAGCAGTGAATAAGCTTGCTATGCAGAAAATATTTTTTATTGAAGTTTTTAAGCTGGACTTCATCGATCAGTTCTCAGTTTATTCGGTTACTAATTTAGGCGTAGTTCCCAAATCATATTGACGCAATTGTTGTAAAATCGACTCCGCCATTTTGCCATCGACTAATGGTCCAATCCTTACCCGATTTAACGACAAACCTTGTGCATTTTTAAATGCCGTAACCTGTATCGGTTGTTTAAAAAATTCACCCAATCGCGCAGCCAAAGTATCGGCTCTTAAGGCATCACTAAAAGCTCCCACTTGCACGAATAACTCTGGGGTTGAGCTTTGTTCTTTAATCGGTGGAATAATTAACTCACCGCGTTCATAAGTCGCACCAACACCTGTTGCTCTGGGTGATGCCAGAACCTGCACCTCAACTCGCGCAGTACCGGTATTGTGATAATCCAGTTTTTTGGCCGCAGCATAAGATAAATCAATCAAACGATTTTTAACAAAGGGACCACGATCATTAATTTTTACAACCACACTTTCGCCAGTATCCAGATTGGTCACACGCGCATAACTGGGTAAAGGTAGCGTTTTATGCGCAGCAGTGTATTGATACATGTCATAAATTTCGCCAGAAGAAGTACGACGGCCATGAAATTTTTTGCCATACCAACTGGCAATACCCACATCAATATAACCATCCGCGCTATCAAGCACATGATACACTTTACCATCCTGCTCATAATAAGGTGGATTGCCATAGCGGCTTTTAACTTCAATTCTTGGTCGCGGCTCTCTTGGCGTACCACGACTAAAAGAACGATCATCATCGGTAGGAGCCGAGTCGGGAATGCTGCGATCAAGCGGCTCTTGGCTGCCTGGGCTTTGAAGGTTAGTCGTAGTACAAGCAGAAATAACCACCAAACCTGAAATAGCTAACAGTTTTTTTAGCATACTCACTCAGTCACCTCTTTAGTCACTGTTTTTTGAACTTTTTTCTGGGCTTTTCCCTGAGTTAATGCCTGATACTCTTTTTTAATTTCCTGACTCAGCTGATGCACCGCCATAGCATACATGGGACTACGATTATAGCGCGTGATGACATAAAAGTTATGAAAGCCAATCCAGTGATCTACTGAGTTTTTTTGCTTGAAATGATAAATACCTGCTTTATTGTCCTGGGTGATGCGACTATCAAATTTAACCCCTGCAGCTTTTAACTGCCTCGTAGAAAATTTAGGCTTTAACTGATCATTATGAAACTGTTTTGCATGCTGTAGTTTTAGCTTGGGCAAAAACTCGGCAACAGGCTCGCCTAAGATCCATTTATGTTTATGGAAATAATTAGCCACACTACCAATGGCATCAACCGGATTATCAAATAAGTCAATTGCTTTATCACCATCAAAATCTACCGCATAATGACGATACGAACTAGGAATAAATTGTCCCATGCCCATAGCGCCAGCATAAGAACCTAGTGGCTTATCCAAAGACCAAACTTGTTCACGGGCAAGAATAAAATACTGCTCTAGCTCACTGGCAAAAAACTTGGCGCGTTTTGGATAATGAAAAGCCAGAGTACTGATAGCTTCAATCACAGGATAGGAACCTTGTATCTTGCCATAAAAAGTTTCCACCCCGATAATAGCAACGATCACTTCTGCCGGAACCTGAAATTTTTGTTCCGCTTTTGCTAAGGTAGCTTGATATTTTTTCCAAAAATCGGCACCTTGTTTGATGCGCTTTTCTGTCATAAAAATTGGACGATACTGATACCAGTCTTTACCTTCTGCCGGACGACTCATGGCATCCAGAATACTTTGACGTTTTTCGGCTTTTTCTAAAGCTTGGGCCACATAATCCTGAGTAAAACCATGCTTTTTGGCCATATAAACAGCAAAATCTTTGGCGTTAGTGGGTGCCTTTTTTTCGGCAAAAACAGGACTTGCCATCAAACTTGACGCTACTAAAAAAGAAACGATTGTTTTAACCACTAGTATTTCCTTAAATTCATTATCAATAAAACAATTAACGTGAGTGCAAACGGCGATGGGTTTTGATAGCCATTAAAATACCAAAACCTGCCAACAAGGTCACCATTGAAGTGCCGCCATAACTGATTAAAGGCAATGGTAAACCGACCACAGGCAATAAACCACTAACCATGCCGATATTTACAAATAAATAAACAAAAAATATTAAGGTTATGGCGGCGCCTAACAACCGGCTAAAAGTATCCTGTGCTTGCAAACTGATTTGCAAACCCCGAATAATAACAAACAAATACAGAGTCAATAAGATAGCCACACCAAGCAAACCAAACTCTTCGCCCAATACCGCAAAAATAAAGTCGGTATGCCGTTCCGGCAAAAATTCCAATTGTGATTGAGTACCTTTGAGCCAGCCTTTACCCGTAGCTCCTCCAGAGCCAATGGCAATTTGCGATTGAATAATATGATAACCCGCACCCAGTGGATCGCGCTCAGGATTCAAAAAAGTCAGCACCCGTCCTTTTTGATAATCATGCATGACAAAAAACCACATAATCGGCGCGAGAATCAAAATCGCTATCACTGCCGAAGCTATATAACGCCAGCGAATCCCGGCAAAGAAAATAACGAATAGGCCTGATGAAGCAATCAGTAACGAAGTGCCTAAATCCGGTTGCAACATAATCATCATCGTCGGTGCCACTACCAGAATTAACCCCATCATTAATTGCTTAAAGTTAGGCGGCAGTGGCTTCTCAGCGAAATACCAGGCAACCATCAATGGCATAGCCAATTTCATTATTTCTGAAGGTTGAAAGCGAATACCGATATTGATCCAGCGCTGTGCACCTTTGCTGGACTCACCAAACAGCAACACCGCTAATAAAAAACCAATGGCTCCGATATAGAGTAGTGGCGCCCACATCTTTAAAATTCTTGGCGGAATTTGCGCAATCACAAACATCACGCCAAGACCAAAACCCAACCTGACCAGCTGACGTTTTACCAATCCTAAGTTTTCACCACCAGCACTATAAATCACCAGTAAACCAAAACCCATTAGCATTAAAAGCCCTAGCAACAATGGCGCATCAAGATGTAGTCGCCACAAAATACTCTGACTAGCCTTATGGGTGTTACTGGTCGGCTGTTGACTCAATGGCTTGAACATCAGTTAGCCTCCGGCTGATGTTCAGCGACTTGTTGTGACTGAATAAAATTATTAGTGGTCAAATAAAATTCCATCAACTCACGCGCTATTGGCGCAGCATTACCACCTCCACCACCAGCATTTTCCATCACTACAGCAATCGCAATCTGCGGCTTTTCATAAGGGGCATAACCAATAAATAAGGCGTTATCCTTAAACTTGTCTTCAACATTTTCTGCATCATAAGTTTCGTCTTGAGCAATACTTTTGACTTGTCCGGTGCCGGTTTTTCCAGCAGCAGTAAATGAAGCATCAGCAAAAGCGCTCTTGGCCGTACCTTTAGGTGGTTGGGTGACTTGGTACATCGATGACTTAACTAAATCCAGCCAGCGACCATCACCAGTAACTATTTGTTCATGAGCCATCTCCGGAATAATGGCTTCCACTACATCATTCTCAGAAAATCCTTTAACCAATTGCAATTTATAGCGGATACCATCGTTCGCTAATACCGCACTGGCATTGGCTAGCTGCAATGGTGTTGCCGTCCAAAAGCCTTGACCAATACCAATATTGACCGTATCTCCCATATACCAGGGCTCTTTTCTAACCACTTTTTTCCAGTCGCGTGAAGGCATAATGCCCTGTTTTTCTTCAACAATATCCAAGCCGGTTTTTTCGCCAAAACCAAACTGACGCATGCCTTCTGCAATGGTGTTAATGCCTAGACGTACCGATAAATCATAAAAATAGGTATCGCAGGACTCAACAATTGCATCAAATACATTCATGCTGGCACCATGTCCCCAAGGCTTCCAGTCTCGGTAACGATGTTTGTTATTCGGTAGCGAAAACCATCCGGGGTCGGCAATCCGGGTAGACTCGGTAATCACACCTTGTTGTAAGCCAAGCCAAGCCAGATGGGGCTTTATGGTTGACGCAGGAGCATAGGTGCCTTGCACCGCTCGGTTGTATAAAGGTCTATCTTCAGAATTAATTAATGCTGAATAATCCGCTTGTGAGATACCTCCAATAAACAGATTAGGATCGTACGACGGCTGGCTGACCATAGCCAAAACACCACCATTAGAGGGGTCCACAGCAACCACAGCGCCACGAGCACCTGCCTCTTTTAATATTTGATTGGCTTTTTGTTGCAACTTATAATCCAGATACAAGTGCAAATTTTTACCTGCATCCGGATCCTGTCGAGTTAAAACTCTTACGATCCTGCCTCTAACGTCAGTTTCAACTTTTTCCTGGCCCACCGTGCCGTGCAACTGCTGCTCATAATAACGCTCAAGCCCTAACTTACCTATTTTATTTGTGGCGGCATAATTGTTGAGCTTAGAGAAATCCTGGGTGTCTTCAGCCTCTTGCTGCATTTTCTCTAAATCCTGTTTATTGATCGCAGCCATACGCCCAATAGCGTGTACTAAATCTTCACCATGCGGATAATAACGCTCCAGCCGTGCTTCCACGCTGACCCCGGGAAATAAATGACGATTAACAGAAAATAACGCTACCTGTTCTTCAGTGAGCTTACTTTTAATAGGATAGGATTTATATTTGGAACGAAACTTGATTTGCTCTTTAAACTCATCAATTTGCTTTTGATCGATATCCAGCAGTTGGCTCAAACGCAATAAAGTATCGTCCATTTTTTTACGCCCAATCTGCTCGGGAGTAATTTCCAAAGCAAATATTGACCGATTTTCAGCAAGCAACTCTCCATTACGATCAAAAATCAAACCTCGAATAGGGGCCACTGGTCTTACCTGGATCCGATTATTTTCCGATTGAGTTTGATAGGATTCGTAGTTTAAAACCTGTAATTTAAACTGGCGAAATAAAAGTAGGAACAACAAAAGTACAACAATAATTAAAGCAATCACCGAGCGGGCGTAAAATATCGAAATTTCACGCCCATAATCTTTAATCGCTTGCTTCTTATACATCAAGTTTCAGTTTTTACTCTCTATGGTACGGATGGTTGACTGTCACTGACCAAGCTCTATATAAAGTTTCTGCCAGAATAACTCTCACCAACGGATGCGGAAAAGTTAAATCGGACAAAGACCATTTTTGATTAGCACGCTCAAGACAAGCTGCTGATAAACCTTCCGGGCCACCAATCATCATGACTAAACTCGGATGGTGTTGCTGCCAATGTTCAATCTGTTGAGCCAATTGTGGCGTAGTAAACTTTTTGCCCTTAACATCAAGCGCCACGACCCAATCTGCCGAGTTAATTTTTTCTAAAATGGCTACGCCTTCTTGTTGCTTGATTCGTTCCAGATCCGCATTTCTGCTTCTTTTGGCAGCGTTAACTTCAACAAGTTCCAACTTAAAATCACGCGGAAAACGCTTGGCGTATTCTTGATAGCCCTGCTCCACCCAACTGGGCATCTTCTGTCCAACGGTAATTAAACGAAGTTGCATTGAAAGAAAACTTAAGAATAAAGCCCAGATGATTCTGGCTCTGCAGCATCTTGCCATTTAGGATCCCATAATTTTTCCAACTGGTAAAAATCACGAGTTTGCGGCAACATGATATGTGCCACCAGATCACCTAAATCCACCAGAACCCATTCAGCCACATCATCACCCTCAATGCCTAATGGCATCAATCCTTGATCTTTAATTTCACGAATTAGGTTATGTGCAATAGATTTTACATGGCGATTCGAAGTACCACTACAGATCACCATATAATCAGTAATCGAACTGATGGATTTTACATCCAGTATTTTAATGTCTTTGGCTTTTAAATCTTCTAAACGGTCTATTACAAAATCTTTTAATTGCTCAGGCTGCATCAGGTTAATCTTGGTACAAATGATTAAGGTTTATATAGTTCAGTATAACACTTGGTAATAAAAAGCGTGGTGATTTTCCACACTTTATTTGCCCACGAATATAAGTTGAAGAAATATCCAGTTGTGGCATTTGGTAAAAACCTACTCGACCATGAGCATGCTCGGCTAATTGCTTAATATTCTCTACTGCTTTTTGCTGATAAAGTTCGGCAACGGTTCCTTCCGCAGGCAAACCACTCGAAGGGCGACCAATCACTAAAATATTGGTTAAATCCAGCAAACTACGCCATTGGTACCATTGATCCAGTTTGGAAAAGGCATCCGTACCCATTAGAAATATCAAACAATCGTCACCGATTTCCCGACGAATCTCCTGCAAAGTAACCACACTATAGCTGGGTGCCTCACGTTCCAGTTCGCGACTATCGATTTGGATCTGAGGAACATCGCTTAATACCAGCTGCAGCATTTCGATTCGCTGCTCAGGGCTGGCGCCAGGCTGAGCTCGATGCGGCGGATAAGCCGCTGGCATTAAAGCTACCTTAGCTCGCGGAAATTGATTGAGCATTTCCTGCGCCATACGCAAATGGCCAAAATGCAAGGGATCAAAAGTACCGCCTAGAATAATATGAATGGGTTTGGTTTGTTCTGACATAAGAAAAACCCTATAAACCCAGTGATTTTTTCATATCGGCCATGGAGTGGATCTGACCAGCAGTAGCGTTAGTGGCTGCTTTGGCTTTAAAAGGATTGGTTCCAGCCAGCAAACTAATCACCTGCGCCAATTCCAGCCAAATATCACCATTGGCCTGACCTTTGACGGATTTATCAATAAAACTTAAACGCTGCAATAAGGCATACCACTTCTTTTTACTGCCTTTCTGAAAAGCTGCTTGTAGCAGTTTTTGCCGCTTAGGCCAAAGCCGAGAACCTTGCATCACTTCAGTCAGACTTGAACCTGCTTCTACCTGCTCAGACCAAGTGGCTAGCAATTGACACTCACGGGTTAGTTGATTGACTAATGGCAGCGGATAAACACCTTCGGCCTGTAAACTATTCAGCATGCGTAAGGCTCTAGGCGCTTGCCCCATTAAGGCTGCATCGGACAATTCATAAATGGAATAGCGCGCATTTTGCCCCACATACTGCTTAATATTATCGCTGGTCACAGTTTGTTCGCCAGCCAATAATGCTAGCATTTGCAGATCCTGATGGGCTGCCAGCAAATTACCTTCACAGCGTTCGATCAAAGCCGGTACCGCCGAACTATCTAATTTTATGCCTAAACTGCGAGCTCTTTGGTTTAACCAACCTGCTAAACGTTCAGCCGGAATCGGCCATGCTTCGACTACAATACCTGCTTTTTCAACCGCTTTATACCAAGCGGTCCGTTTTTCATTAGACAATTTTGGCGTTATTAACAATAAAATATCCTGACTGCCTGATTCTAAAAAGTCATGGATCTGCTCACCAAAGGCCTTCTTGATACTTTTATCGAAATACCATTCGAGCAGGCGGGTTTCAGCAAATAAGGATAAGGTTCCGGCCTGATCGGCCAGTGGATTTTTATTGGTCGATTCTTCTAAAATCTGTCGCTCTAAAATACCCTGGGATTTAGCAAAAACTCGAATCTTATCCGCAGCTTCCATTTTTTGTAATGGTTCATCTCCAGCCACCAAATAGACTGGCTTCAGACTTTGTAGGTTCTGTGCTAATTGTTCGGGATATAATTTCAATACAATGCCTTATCAAGCTTAATTCAGCCGTTAATCCAGTTTGGCCATTTGCAGTAGCAAGCGACTGATGATTTCTTGCTGCATATCACTCACCAGACGCTGTTTTTCCATTTCCTGGCCCGTTTCTAAGTTGCGATCAAAGGCAAATTCACGCCGACTGCTTAGCTCTTGATCAGACTGCTCAGAAGTATCTGTATTAGATTTTAATCGGTAATTTAGCTTGAAAATTAACTCCAATTCGCTGGGACGACCATTACTGTCGCGTGCAATGACTCTTTCTTCGGTAAAATACTCGTCAATCGCCAATTGCAGATCGGCCTCTTCAACCAAATCGACCCATTGACCACCCTGAGTTTTTAAACGCTGCTTCAAAGCACGCTCAAAATTAGCATGAGGATTATTGGTTAATAACCAAACCTGGGTTTGATGCAAATCAAATCCTTGACCTCTTAACTGGAAACCACAGCTAACAACCAGCAAACTGCCCGCTATTAAAAGTCCAATTAACCAAAGCTTTTTCATTATCAACCCAATAGTCTATTCAATAATTAATTAGCTACTATATTAACCAACTTGCCAGGAACTACAATCACCTTACGTACCGTTAGGCCATCAATAAAATTCTTCGCATTATCGTTATCCAACGCCAAAGCTTCGATTTCATCTTTAGTAGCCGCAGCCGCCACCATCATTTTGGCGCGCACCTTACCATTCACCTGCACCACGATCAGTTTTTCATCCTGCACCATAGCCGCTTTATCGGCCACAGGCCACTGCGCATTGACCACTTCAGTTTCATGACCCAGCGCTGACCATAATTCAGAGCAGATATGTGGTGTGATCGGCGACAACAATAAAACTGCCGCTTCTAGCGCTTCCTGCAATACTGCTCGATCCTGCGCACTCGACTCTTCCGCTTTGGCGGCATGATTTAGCAGTTCCATTACCGCTGCAATAGCCGTATTGAAGGTATGGCGGCGATCATAGTCATCGGTCACTTTGGCAATGGTTTCATGAGTCTTACGACGCAATGCCTTTTGCTCACTATTTAAACTGGCTGCATCAATCGACAGCACAGCGTCTTTTTGCAAATGGCTATAAACCAATTTCCACAAGCGGCGCAAAAACTTCAAAGAGCCTTCCACAGCCGAGTCCTGCCACTCCAGGGTTTGATCCGGCGGTGAAGCAAACATAGTGTACAGACGCATGGTGTCAGCACCATACTTGTCCACCATTGACTGAGGATCAATACCATTATTTTTAGATTTTGACATTTTAGTCATACCAGCATGAGTCACCTCACGACCAGCCGCATCGACTGCTTTAGTAATATGACCTTTATCGTCGCGTTCGATAACCTCGACCTCTAATGGCGAAACCCACTGGCGAGAACCTTTATCATCCACATAATAAAAAGCATCGGCCAATACCATACCCTGACATAGCAAACGCTTGGCTGGCTCATCAGAATTTACAAAACCCGCATCACGCAGCAACTTATGGAAGAAACGGAAATACAGCAAATGCATAGTAGCGTGTTCAATACCACCAATATATTGATCCACGGGTAACCAATAATTGGCTTTTTCCGGATCCAAAATACCTTGATCAAAATCCGGACAACAATAGCGGGCGTAGTACCAGCTGGATTCCATAAAAGTATCAAAAGTATCCGTCTCGCGAATAGCTTCAACCCCATCAACTTGTGTTTTTTGCCAGTCTTTATCGGCAATCAATGGGCTGGTAACACCATCCATTTTTACATCTTCCGGCAAACGCACTGGTAACTGATCTTCTGGTGCAGGGATTACCGAACCATCAGGCAAATTGACCATTGGAATTGGCGCACCCCAATAACGCTGACGCGAAACTCCCCAGTCACGCAAACGGTAATTTATCGTCTTATTGCCCTTATTTTCAGCTTCTAATTTATCAGCAATGGCATCAAACGCTTCGGCAAATTCCATGCCATCAAATTCGGCTGAATTAAATAAAATACCTTTCTCCGTATAGGCTTCTGTCGAAATATCCAGCTCAGAGTCATCATCGGGCTTAATCACCGGATCAATAGCAATAGCGTATTTAGTAGCAAACTCATAATCACGCTGATCATGAGCTGGCACTGCCATCACCGCGCCAGTGCCATAATCCATTAGTACAAAATTAGCTACCCATACGGCTACTTCTTTACCGGTTAGCGGATGAGTCACGCTTAAACCCGTCGCCATCCCTTTCTTTTCCATCGTCGCCATTTCGGCTTCAGAAACCTTGCTATTGCGACATTCATCCACAAATGCCTGCAATTCTGGATTATTTTTCGCCGCTAAAGTCGCTAACGGATGCGCTGCAGCCACTGCGACATAGGTTACGCCAAACAAAGTATCCGGACGGGTGGTATAAACGCGAAGCGCATCATCATTATAACCAGCCACTTTAACTGCAAAATCAACTTCAACCCCTTCCGAGCGACCGATCCAGTTTCGCTGCATGGTTTTAACCATTTCCGGCCAGCCATTCAATGTATCCAAATCATTTAGCAATTCTTCAGCATAAGCAGTGATCTTAATAAACCATTGTGGAATTTCCTTTTGCTCAACTTTGGTATCACAGCGCCAACAAGTACCGTCCACCACCTGCTCATTAGCCAGCACCGTCTCATCATTCGGACACCAGTTGACCGATGAAGTCTTTTTGTAAACCAAGCCCTTTTCATACAACTTGGTAAAAAACCACTGCTCCCAACGGTAATATGCCGGCTGACAGGTGGCTAACTCCCGATCCCAATCGTAAGCAAAACCCAACATTTGCAGCTGACCTTTCATATATTCGATATTTTCGTAAGTCCAGGGGGCGGGAGAAGCATTGTTTTTTACCGCTGCGTTTTCTGCCGGCAAACCAAATGCATCCCAGCCAATCGGCTGCATCACATTCTTACCTAACATACGCTGGAAGCGCGAAATCACATCACCAATGGTGTAATTGCGCACATGCCCCATATGCAGGCGACCACTGGGATAAGGAAACATGCTTAAGCAGTAATACTTCTCCTTAGAAGTGTCTCCCCCTTCTTGTGGAGAAAGCGCCTTAAAAGTCTTATTTTTACGCCAAAATTCCTGGACTTTGCCTTCGATTTCCGAAGGTTGATAATGTTCGTTCATCTGCATTGTTTGAATACTTGTGGATACTAACTTACATAAATTGGTTAATCGCTTTTCAGACATTGGAAAAGCTTTAATTCAAGCGGCAAGGATACCTTGTATAAAAGCTTGCAACAACTGTAAATAAAGGCTTTAGGTAGATTTATTGGATTTACGCAACCCTATCGCCACTAGCGCTAATAGCAAACTGATCAGTGTCAATGGCCAATAGCCCCACTGGCTGAACCAGGTACGGCGTTGCGTTAAAGGAACAACACCTGCTAAAACCGCTTTTACAAAACGTTCTTCCTGGTCAATGACCTGGCCATAATGGTCAATTAACGCGGTTAGGCCATTGTTGGTGCCACGAATAACCGGCAAGCCATTTTCAATCGCTCGCATTTGTGCCATTTGAAAGTGTTGTAAAGGCCCCCAAGATTGACCAAACCAGGTATCGTTACTAATAGTTAAAATAACTTTAGGTTTGGTTTTACTCTCTGATTTTGCCGATAAGTCCTGGATCAAGCTGGAAAAGGCAATTTCATAACAAATAGCCGGAATCAAATACGCTTTGTCAGTATCAAAACCTGTCTGTCTGGAAGACCCAGGAGTAAAACTCGACATAGGCAAATCAAAAAATTCGATTAAGCCTCTTAAAAACCCCAAAGGCAAGTATTCACCAAAAGGGACTAATTGTTGTTTGCGATAATCGGCCTGTTGAGCCCCTAACATTTTAATGCCGGCATAATATTCATCACTATCTTGTGAATTAGACAATAACGGAATTCCGGTAATAAAAGTCGAACCTGAGTTAGTCGCCTGCTTGGATAAATCCTCTAACAACCAATTGACTTGAGAATCCATCGCAGGAATCGCCGCTTCCGGCCATACCACCAAATCAGCTCCCCAATAATTTTCCGTTTGCTGCAACATATCGTTAACGATTTCAGCAAAATACTGGCGATCCCATTTTTTATGCTGATCGGTATTTGGCTGGACTAAAGCTACAGTTAAACTACTCTCCTGTTTGGTCTCACCACTTAGTCCCCACCAAGAAAGGCCTAACCCCAAAACTAAATAACTACCAAGCGCTACTATTTTGCTAGTAGTTTTTGCGGTTGCCACTTCTGCTGTCAGAATCGCTAGTGGTAATAAATATAAACTAATACCATGCACTCCAAGCAATGATCCAATCCCCATAAAGATACCGCCAGTTTGGCTATATCCTAAATACAACCAGGGAAAACTGATAAAGCTATACCCTTGGAATAAATTGATACCAAGCCAGAACAAAGAAAAAATAATGATTTGACTAACTAAAGAGTATTCTGAAAAATATTTTCTAAATAGCCATGCTAATAGTCCAAACAATGACGCTAACAAAGCAATAAATAAAATCGTCAAAAATACCGCTAAAGAAACTGAAGCATTACCAAAGGTATTTATGGAAACAAACACCCAAGAAATACCTACAGCAAAAAGGCCTAACCCATAACAAAAACCTAAACGAAATGCTGTTTTAGGACTAGTTCCCTTTAACAGCCACCAAAATGCACTCACCGATAAAATTGCTAATGGCCACCTTTCAAAAGGTGCGAAAGCTAGAGGGTAAATGGCACCCACAATTAAAGCAAAAAGATAAGTGCCACTGCCTTGCAGTTTAGAAACCAGTCTATTCATTAATAATTATTTTAAGGATTTTACTTTTAGCAAATGGACTCGGCGCTGATCGGCATGTAGCACAGTAAAATTAAAGCCACCCATTTCAATAACCTCATCCCTTTGTGGCATATGACCAAATTGATTCACCACCAAACCACCAATAGTGTCAAACTCATCATTGGAAAATTTGGCATTCAATTCCTCATTAAAATCCTCAATTTCTGTTTGTGCTTTGACCATATATTCGCCATTGGCATGAGCTTTGATATTGCCTTCGTCTTCATCAATATCAAACTCATCCTCAATCTCACCAACAATTTGCTCAAGCACATCTTCAATCGTCACCAAACCGGAGACGCCACCATACTCATCCACCACTATCGCCATGTGATTACGATTCAAACGAAACTCTTTAAGCAGCACATCCAGTTTTTTACTTTCAGGTACTACTACCGCAGGTCTTAGCACATCGCGGATATCGAAATCACTGTGTTCATCTTCTGCAAAATTGGTGTGATGCGCTGCAGTATAAACCAGCAATTCTTTAGCCAGCATAATACCTTCAATATCATCACGATTTTCGCCAAACACCGGGTAACGCGAGTGCTTGGTTTCAGCCACTAAAGACAAAATATCTTTGAGCTTGGTATCTTCGTGGATGACGCTCATTTGTGAGCGCGGGATCATGATGTCGCGCACCTGCATTTCTGCAACTTGCAACACTCCTTCCATCATTGAAAGTGAATCCGGCTTGATTAGTTCGTCATCTTTGGCACCGCGCAAAACATCCACAAGCTCTTGGCGGTCTTGAGGTTCCGACTGGAACAATTGAGTGATTTTCTGAAAAAAACTTCTCGACGGAGGTTTGTCGTCGTTCATTTCGGGTTATTTTAGCCTCTTACTTTTAATTAACTGGCAGTAAACACAAGTCACATCATCTTATGACATTTCATAAGGGTTAGAAATTGATAACTGCTCCAAGATAGCAATTTCCAAAGACTCCATCTGCTGCGCCTCAGAATCCGTTATATGATCGTAGCCCAATAAATGCAAGCTACCATGCACTATCATATGAGCCCAATGCGCCATTAAATTTTTATTTTGTTCAATGGCTTCTTGCGCCACAACTTCCGCGCAAATGACCAAATCACCCAAAATTGGCAGTGATTCGGCCAAACCTGGAGGATTTTCAAAGACAAAAGACAATACATTGGTTGGTTTGTCTTTACCCCGATAAAGACTATTTAGCTGCTGACTTTCCTGCTTATCCACAATTCTTAGTGTCAATTCGATGGGTAAATTTAACTGGTTAGCCAAACCTTGTTGTTGTGCCTCATAAGATAAAGCCATAACAATCCAGTTTACCACTTGCCCAGCTGCTGGCAAATCAGCTAAATCACAGGCTAGCTGATAATCTAAATCTATTTGCTCGGCACTAATCATCGGATGAATCTTGTTCGAAGCTTTCATAAGCCTGAACAATTCGTTGAACAACTGGATGACGCACTACATCCTGTGCCTGGAAAAAGGTGAAACTGATAGCATCCACCTCTTTTAAAACATTAACCACATGACGCAAACCGGACTTCTGACCACGCGGCAGATCCACTTGAGTAATATCACCAGTAATAACCGCCTTGGAATTAAAGCCAATCCGGGTCAAAAACATTTTCATCTGCTCAGGTGTGGTATTTTGACTTTCGTCCAAAATCACAAATGCATCGTTTAAAGTACGCCCTCGCATATAAGCCAGTGGTGCCACTTCAATAACATTGCGTTCCATTAATTTGGCCACTTTATCAAAACCAAACATTTCATATAAGGCGTCATACAAAGGTCTTAAATAAGGGTCCACTTTTTGTGCCAAATCGCCGGGTAAAAAGCCTAAACGCTCACCGGCTTCTACCGCTGGACGTGTCAATAAAATACGCCGCACCTGTTGCTTTTCCCAAGCATCTACCGCACTGGCAACCGCGAGGTAAGTTTTACCAGTTCCTGCAGGGCCAATACCAAAGCTAATATCATGCTGTTTAATAGCCTTAATATAATGTTTTTGATTAGGGCTACGTGGCTTAATCAAACCACGCTTAGTGATCAATTTAACATCATCACTCGTGGTATTTGCTAATTCCTGCTCGGCCATGACTTCCTGAATCGCCAAATGTACGTCAGCGCTATCCAAATCACGATTACGCTTGGTTTGCTCATACAATGATTCAATAGCTTGACGCGCAGCAGATGAATTTTTTAACTCACCAATCACCTGCACTTTATTTTCACGCACATTAATTTCCACTCCAAGACGACGCTCAAGGTGTTTCAAATGTTCATCAAGATAACCGACCAACGCCGAGATACGATCATTATCGGCAGGCAATAATTCAAAAGCTTGAGGAGCTAAATCAGACATAAGATCCTTTTTTCAGGCGAATGCTGCCTAATAAATTTTACCATCTCTAATAAATTCGCCACGCAATGAGTTCGGAAAAGCATCGGTAACATTCACTTCCACAAACTTACCGATCAGGTTATGTGGTGCAACAAAATTGACGATGCGGTTATTTTCAGTACGACCACGCAATTCCATCGGGTCCTTTTTCGATGGACCTTCAACCAAAATCGTTTGACGTGTTCCCACCATATTGCGACTAATCGAAAAAGCTTGCTGGTTAATGCGTTGCTGCAACAAACTTAACCGCTGTTTTTTGGTTTCTTCAGGCGTATCGTCCACCAAATCAGACGCTGGCGTTCCCGGACGGGCGCTATAAATAAAACTAAAGGAATGATCGTAACCAATATCCGCAATCAGATTCATGGTATCTTCAAAGTCCTGATTGGTTTCACCTGGGAAGCCAATAATGAAATCTGATGACATGGAAATTTCTGGACGGATCTTTCTTAATTTGCGGATCTTCGATTTGTATTCTAACGCCGTATGACCACGTTTCATCATCGCCAATACACGATCGGAACCAGACTGCACGGGTAAATGCAAATGACTCACTAATTCAGGAACTTCAGCATAAACCTCGATTAAGCGCTCCGAAAACTCTACCGGGTGCGAAGTGGTATAACGAATACGATCAATGCCATCAATCGCTGCCACATAAGTAATTAACTCAGCCAAATCCGCTTTATGGCCTTCGTGAGTTTCACCACGATAGGCATTTACATTCTGACCCAATAAATTGATTTCGCGTACCCCTTGAGTGGCTAACTGTGCACACTCCGCCAATACATCATCGAAAGGACGACTCACTTCCTCACCACGGGTATAAGGTACTACACAAAATGAACAGTATTTAGAGCAACCCTCCATCACTGAAACAAAAGCGGTGGGACCTTCGGCGCGCGGCTCTGGTAAACGATCAAATTTTTCAATTTCCGGGAAACTGATATCTAAAACTACTTTCTTTTGGCCAGCAGCCTGTTTAATCATTTCGGGTAAACGATGCAAAGTTTGTGGCCCGAAAATCACATCGACAAAAGGCGCACGCTGGCGAATAAACTGACCTTCCTGGGAAGCGACACAACCACCAACACCAATAATTAAATCCGGTTTGTTATTTTTCAGATTTTTCCACTGACCCAATTGGGAAAATACCTTCTCTTGAGCTTTTTCACGGATCGAGCAGGTATTCAGCAAAATCACATCCGCTTCTTCCGCGGAGGCAGCCGCTTCCAGGCCGTGGGTTTTATTTAACAGATCAGACATACGAGACGAATCGTACTCATTCATCTGACAACCCCAGGTCTTGATAAATAATTTCTTTGTCGCTGATTCAGTCACTGGACTGGCTAGTTGCTCGCTCATTGCCTCTCGCTCGTTTACTAAGAACCGTTAAAAATCTTAAAAAAGGGCGCGAATTATAGCTCAAACCAGAATTTCCCGCCATATTTAAGCGATTATTTTTTGAACAATACAAATACACTCTAAAGCTACTTTCAATCACCAGTCATAATTCGCCATATTTAGCAGTTTTGCATAATTTTTCCAGGATATTTTAGCCATAAGCAATTGCTTTAATAGCATCAAGCAAAACGAATACCACCTGGAGAACACTATGAAATTATCAAATCTTTTAATTACCAGTATGGCTTTGGTGAGCACATTAGTAATCAATACCAGCAAAGCCGCTGACAAAATCGTTATAGAAGAGGTTGGACATTTAAACTATGCAGAAGGCGGAGCAAATCAACGACAAGTTGCTAGTGCTACCACTATCATTAGTAAAATCTTTAGAAACAAAGCAATTGTTAAAGTTAGCCAGTCTTTTACTAACAACTCTCAACAAACCATTAATGGCGAATATTTTTTCCCACTGCCTTACAACAGTAATTTATTAGATTTTCAACTAAGCACGGATTTTCAGAGCAGTAATGATATGCCCGACACCACCGTAACCTTAGCTGAGAATGATCAGTTATCAGTAAATTATAAATATGAGTTGGTAGATGATTCGCCCTATCATGCCAGCGTAATGGGTTTTCCAGCAAAACAGAATCTACCTTTGATAGAAGCCAACAATGAAAATGAATTAGTAGCAAAAAAATAGTTTCCCCAACAACACAAGGATGTGTTTATTTATTGAAATGGCAAAAGATTTAGCGCTTTACTCTCGACCAGAAGGTTACCCCTAAAATCAAGCTATACCCTAACTTCTGGCTCGAGAGCTCAACTTCTTTATTCTTTAATTGCCAGTTTTGAACCTAATAATGCCGCAGGAATAATGGTTAAAACATTAACGACCATAAACCAGACTGGGTGTGGAATCATAAATAAGTTCACTACTGCACCAGCTAACAGTATCACTCCACAAATTACTGCTAAAGTATAATTGTTAGCTGCGGCAATTTTAGTACTTAAAAACCCTGCAACCAAGGCACCAGCGATATGAGCTAGTAATACCGTAATTAAGGCACTGACAGGCAAACCTTGTACATATTCGGCAAAAGCATCCTTATCTTCCAAATTCAATCCTTCTGGCCACGGAAAGCGCAATATATTAATCGACTCGATGCCCATAATAACCAAGCCACCAACGATCAACCCAATAATTACTGCTAAGATTTTCTTACCCATAGTGTTATTCCTCTAAATTATTTTGATGATTGCTTCTTTTTATATAATCCATCAAATAAGGTTTGCCAGGTTTTGCCTAAATTAGTAGTGGTTTCCCAAACTTGGCGCACATGGGTTTTATCACCATCTTTTACCGGCGTCCAGGTAATGCGATTTAGAACCTTACCACTTTGTCCTTGAGTAAAACCCCTCATTACCATAGCACCATCTTTTAACCCACCATCAAGTTGCAATAAGCTGCCACCAATATCAACCCAAGTTTGGTGCCACTTCTTTCTGGTTTGGTCATAAATATTAAAACTATGGCCGCGATAGCCGGTTGTGCTTTGCCACGATTCTTTTAGAGAGCAACCATTTAAAATTTTCTCAATTTTGTTCTCGCCAACCTTCTGACCTTGTGGATTAAAAACCTCCCACTCACCAATCCAAAAATCAAACTGGCGGTACTCTTTAGCTGAACATGGAACTGGTTGTTGCGCAGCATTTGCTTGTATTGAAACTACTGCTAGTAACACAAAGATAATTTTCTTCATAAATCCCCCATAAAATTTTACTGCTTTAGCATACTAAAGCTAACTGAAAGGGGGAAATCATCTCTGTAAATAACTATTTCGGAATAGTATAAGCAGTTTGGAGTGAATTTATAAACTCCAGCAAAATGATTAATACAGTTAGAGTTCGCAAGTTCACTCTAACCTACTTGTTAACATCACTTACCCCTTAAAGCTTGCTGAGTATCGCAGTAATAATTGGAAAAAGCATTTGGCATGTTTGAGCGAAGCGAGTTGTCAAATGCGCCGATTATTGCGAGAAACGCAAGGTAGCCGCAGACCAAGCAACTGGGGTATCTTTTCTTTTGGTTCGTTTTCTTTGGACAAGCAAACGACCAAAGGAAGTCTCTTTAGAGAGAAAATAAACATCAATTAAGTTATCTTAATAGATTCACCGCAGGAGCTTTCTTCGATCGCCTGTCTTTTCGGGAATGACTGGATGTAGTAATAACAAAGGGAGCCTAAGCTCCCTTTTTCTATAATCATACTCTTTTAAAAAAAGTGATTATTCAGCGTCAGCTTCTGGTGCAGACTCTTGTGGAGCAGCTTCAGGAGTTGGAGCTTCTTCTTGAACTGGTGGTTCAATTAATGCTTTCATACTTAAGCGGATACGCCCCTGACGATCCACTTCTAGTACTTTTACCTTAACTACATCACCTTCTTTCAAGTAGTCAGTCACTTTATTCACACGCTCATGAGCGATTTGTGAAATATGTACCAGACCGTCTTTACCAGGCGTTAATTGAACGAATGCGCCGAAATCTGCCAGGCGAACCACTTTGCCTTCAAACTCCATACCTGCAGTGATTTCCATTGTGATAAGCTCAATACGCTTAATCGCTTCGGCTGAACCTTCAGCATCGCTAGAAGCAACTTTAACGGTACCGTCGTCTTCGATCTCAATGGTAGCACCCGTTTCTTCAGTTAATGCACGGATAGTAGAACCACCCTTACCAATCACTTCAGAGATTTTGTCTACTGGGATCTTGATAGTCGTAATACGCGGAGCGTGCTCAGAAATATCATCACGCGGCTTATCAATTGCTTGGTTCATTACACTCAAGATATGCAAACGACCACCTTTTGCTTGGTGTAATGCTTGTTGCATGATTTCTTGAGTAATACCATCAATTTTGATATCCATTTGCAGTGCAGTAATACCGTCATTAGTACCCGCCACTTTAAAGTCCATATCGCCTAAATGATCTTCATCACCTAAGATGTCAGAAAGAACCACGAACTTCTCGCCTTCTTTTACAAGACCCATAGCAATACCAGCAACTGGCGCTTTCATTGGTACACCTGCATCCATTAATGCTAATGAAGTACCGCAAACCGAAGCCATAGAGCTAGAACCGTTTGACTCAGTGATTTCTGAAACTACGCGAATGGTGTATGGGAATTCTGCAATTGAAGGAGCCATTGCTGCAACGCCACGCTTGGCCAAACGACCATGACCAATTTCACGACGCTTTGGCGAGCCCATAAAACCAGTTTCGCCTACACAGTATGGCGGGAAGTTGTAGTGCAACATAAAGTGATCTTTTGATTCACCCATGATGCTGTCTTTGATCTGTGCATCACGCTCAGTACCTAAAGTCGCAACCACTAAGGCTTGCGTTTCACCACGAGTAAAGATTGCGCTACCGTGAGTTCTTGGTAAAACACCCGTACGGATATCTAACGCACGAACCATATCTGGCTCACGACCATCGATACGTGGGTTACCATTGATAATGCGAGAACGAACCACTTCTTTTTCAATTGAGTGGAACATGTCTTTAACGTCATCCGCAGAAGGTTGACCTTCCTCGTCACCCGCTAAAGCTTCAACTGCCGCGTCTGAAAGTTCATGAACTTTAGAGTAACGCTCGGTTTTTTCTGCAATTTGATAGGCTTCTTCGATAGCGGCAAAAGAATGGTCTTTCACTGCTTCATATAAAGCCATGTCTTTTTCTGGAGCTGTCCAATCCCAAGCTTCTTTTGCTGCTTCTGCTGCAAACTCAGAGATTGCTTTGATGGCACGCTTAGATTCTTCGTGGCCATACATTACCGCGCCTAACATAACGTTTTCTGGTAATTCGTCAGCTTCTGACTCAACCATTAATACCGCATCGTTAGTACCCGCAACCATCAAGTCCAATTTTGACTCTTTTAATTGGCTAACCGTTGGATTTAAAACGTATTCATCATTAAGGTAACCAACCTGTGCTGCACCTACTGGACCAGCAAAAGGAATACCCGAGATCGCTAATGCCGCAGAAGCACCTAACATTGAGATCACTTCTGTTGGGATATCTTGGTTAATTGAAACAATAGTGATAATAACTTGAACTTCATTTACGAACCCGTCAGGAAATAAAGGACGTAACGGACGGTCAATCAAACGCGCGATTAAAGTTTCTTCGTCAGCAGGACGACCTTCGCGCTTCAAGAAACCACCTGGGATTTTGCCCGCGGCGTATGTTTTTTCTTGATAGTTAACCGTTAATGGGAAGAAATCTTGACCTTCCTTAGCTTCTTTTTTACCAGTCACGGCTACAAAAGCAGTAGTGCCTTCGCAGTCAATCATAACCGCGCCAGATGCCTGACGAGCTACTCGACCAGTTTCCATAGTGACGGTACGACCGCCGTATTCAAAAGATTTTTTTATATAATCCACAATAATTTACCTTTTACATATTTACCCTTTCAGAACCTATTTCGTCTGAAAGTTTTCCAACAGCATCAAGGATTTGATGCCATAAACAAAAAAGGGGCTTGAAGCCCCTTTTAAGATTTTAGCGACGTAAACCTAATTTCTTAATCAGATCTGCGTAGCGAGAATTGTCTTTACGCTTTAAATAATCCAACAATTTACGACGTTGGCTAACCATGCGCAACAAACCACGACGTGAGTGGTGATCATGTTTGTGTGCTTTAAAATGGCCTTGCAAATGATTAATTTGTGCCGTTAATAAAGCAACTTGTACTTCTGGAGAACCTGTATCGCCTTCACCGCGACCATGTTCTTTTACGATATCAGCTTTCGCTTCTGCACTTAGTGACATATTTCTACTCCAATTCTTATCTAAATATAAGAGTCTGTTTTAACCACTGATCAGCCAATCACTAATTCAGCCAATCAAACGAAGTCGCGATTTTACCTGCGTTAAGCGCCCTTAACAAGCCCTAACCCCTTGAAAATCGCAAGAATTGATCAGTTTTTTGAGGAAGTTACTGATTTATCGCTTGGGTGGGTGCTTTATCCAGCCTTTCCACAAAATCCGGCAATAGCTCAGGATTATTTTGGGGGCTGATAAAACACTCTCGTAAAAATTGCTCAAAACAAGATTCTGTCTCCGACAACTTGTCGCGAAGACGATGCCCGCCAGCAAATATATGTAAACTAGCAGCAGCAGATTTAGCAAAACGGATCACGTTTTCAACCGGCACTATGTCATCATTCCAGCCATGTACCACCGTAGTCGGACAAGCAAGCTTCTCCACTTCCGCCTCCGCATAACCATCTAAATAAAGTGCAGGCGAAATCAAGAAGATCCCCAAAGGATCATGTGACAAAGCTGAAACTGCTGATACATAGCCACCCATACTGGTGCCTACTAGAATATAAGGGCGTCTCAGTTCATCCAGATACTGATTGAGTTTATCCACCCGTTCATGAGTAGGCAGACGACGATAATTCAAGGATTCCACCTCAAAGCCCATACGCAAAGCAATTTGCGATAAAGCTTTAATGCGACTGCTGTTAGGGCCTGTTACTTTACCGTGTGAAAAAATTACCAAAGGCTTTTGTTCAATTACCACTTTCACTTCTTGCATAATCACAACCTAAATTTTTGTCCTTATTCATTTTTTATTGCTTATTTTTCAATGAGATAACTAATAATCCCTAATTATCTTGTTTCAATAAACGGCTGGGGGCGACGCGGCCATCTTCATCAATTTTACCAACACCCTGAAACTTTTTATCACTATCCAATAAACAGACCATACCCTCTAATGGAGCGCCAGCAATCTGCACTGGCTGGCCCTGTTTTAAATAATAAGCCTCATTATCACTAAGGATAATTTGTGCCCAGCCTTGTAAAGCGTTTTCAATTGGCAATAACAACTGATCCATTTCCAGCTTCAAATCATCAGATTTCATTTGCCGTAGCTGTTGCATGGATATGGTTTCGGATAAATCAAATTGGCCAACCGCAGTCCGTTTTAACTCTAAAACGTGAGCGCCGCAGCCCAAAGCATCTCCAATATCTTCGACAAGATTTCTGATATAAGTTCCCTTAGAGCAATGCACATCCATCTCTATCATATTATCCTGGAACGATAATAAATTTAGTGAGTAAATGGTTACTTCTCTTGCTTCCCTTTCTACTTCAATACCTTGTCGAGCCAGTTTATGAAGCGGTACCCCTTGATGTTTCAAAGCGGAATACATCGAAGGAACCTGACTGATGGTACCTGTAAATTGTTGCATTACCGTGACAAATTCACTTTCCGACACATTGACTGAATGTGTTTCAATCACTTCACCTTCCCTATCCGCCGTAGTAGTCTTTTCACCTAATTTAGCAACTACTTGATACTTTTTATCAGCATTTAACAGAAATTGAGAAAATTTAGTGGCTTCACCAAAACAGATGGGTAAAACCCCAGTTGCAATCGGATCAAGCGATCCTGTATGACCTGCTTTAGCTGCAAAATAAAGGTATTTCACATCCTGCAAAGCCTTATTCGAGGTTATGCCAGTTGGTTTATCCAACAACAAAATACCGCTAATGTCGCGGCCACGTTTTTTACGTCTTGCCATCTTAAGGTTCCAGCGAATTAAGACTCAGAGTGATTAGCTTGGTCAGATGAAATGGCCTGTTCAATGAGCGAGGACATTTTTTGGCCTTCTGAAATGGATTTGTCGTAGAAGAATTTCAAGCTAGGCACACTACGCATCCGAATTGATTTTGCCAATTGGCTGCGCAAAAAACCTGCCGCATGGGTCAAAACTTCAACCCCGGCCTCAATCTCTTCTGCTGCTTCTTTGCCAAGAAAAGTCACAAAGACTTTAGCGTTTTGCAGATCGCTGGACACTTCCACCGCCGAAACGGTGACAATGCCCAAGCGCGGATCTTTCATTTCACGCTGCAACAGCACTGCCAGATCCCGCTGGATCTGATCCGCAACTCGTGCCGCGCGAGAGCTAGTAGCCATCAATAAAATCCTTAAAAATCAAACCATTAAAGACTACGCTTTACTTCAACCACTTCAAATACTTCGATTTGGTCGCCGACTTTGACGTCATTATAATTCTTAACGCCAATACCACATTCCATACCATTACGCACTTCATTAACGTCATCTTTAAACCGACGCAGTGATTCCAGCTCACCTTCATAGATAACCACATCGTCACGCAATACACGGATTGGATTATTACGTTTAATAATACCTTCAACCACCATACAACCGGCAATCGCGCCCAGTTTTGGCGATTTGAAGACATCACGCACCTCAGCCAGGCCGATAATGTCTTGTCTGAATTCTGGCGCCAACATACCACTAAGTGCTGCTTTGACTTCGTCAATAGCTTCATAAATGATACTGTAATAACGAATTTCAACAGCTTCCTGTTCAGCGGTTTTACGCGCAGCACCATCCGCACGCACGTTAAAACCAATAATAATAGCGTTAGAGGCAGCTGCCAGTGTTACGTCAGTTTCCTTAATACCACCGACACCACTAGAAATCACACGTACTTCCACTTCGTCATGCGCCAAATCCACTAACGATTTACTCAATGCCTCAACCGAACCTTGAACATCAGCTTTAATAATTACATTCAACTGTTGCGCTTCTTCGGAATCGCCCATATTGGCAAACATATTTTCCAGCTTAGCCTTTTGCTGGCGAGTCTGACGATCTTCACGCTCTTTTTGCTCACGCTTTGCCGCAATTTCGCGTGCTGTTCTTTCATCAGCCACCGCCATTGCTCCATCACCGGCCACCGGAACACCAGACAAACCTAAGATCTCAACCGGAATCGAAGGGCCTGCCACATCAATGGTTTCACCATTTTCATCAAGCATGGCACGCACCCGACCATAATGAGTACCAGCCAACAGGATATCGCCCTTTTTAAGCTCACCTTTTTGTACCAAAACCGAAGCAATAGCGCCGCGACCTTTGTCCAGGCGTGCTTCAATCACAAAGCCTTTGGCTGCACCTTGTGCCACGGCCGTTAATTCCAGAACTTCTGATTGCAATAAAATTGCATCAAGCAATTCATCTACACCTTCACCTGTTTTAGCCGAAACATGGACAAACTGCACATCGCCGCCCCAATCTTCGGGGATCACATCATGCTGTGATAATTCGTTCTTAACACGATCCGGATCTGCTTCAGGCTTATCAACTTTATTCACCGCCACAATCATAGGTACGCCCGATGCTTTGGCGTGTTGCACCGCTTCAATGGTTTGTGGCATCACGCCATCATCAGCCGCCACAATCAAAATCACGATATCGGTCACTTCAGCACCACGAGCGCGCATTGCGGTAAAGGCCGCATGACCAGGGGTATCTAAAAAGGTAATCATGCCCTTATCAGTTTCTACATGATAAGCACCAATATGCTGGGTAATGCCGCCCGCTTCACCAGAGGCTACATGACTGGCACGAATGTAATCCAGCAAAGAAGTTTTACCGTGATCAACATGGCCCATAATAGTCACTACTGGCGCACGAGATTGAACTTCGCCTTCCTCCGAAAGCGCATCCGATAAAGCCTTTTCTTCTTCCTCATTCTCATTAACCATGATCGGTTTATGGCCCATTTCCTCAACAATCAAAGAAGCGGTTTCCTGATCAATAGACTGATTTACCGTTGCCATTACGCCCACTTTCATCATGGCTTTCATCAATTCCGGTGCTTTAACCGTCATGGCCTTAGCCAACTCACCTACAGTAATGGTTTCTGGAATGGCTACCTCATGAATAATTTCAGTGGTAGGCTTTTTAAATCCGTGTTGTTTCATAGCAGATGGGGCTTCATACACTTTCTGTTCAATGACTACACCTTTTTGATTAGCATCCGCTACCGCATTAGCTACCAGATCAGCATCAGAAGTTTTTTTCTTACCTTTCTTTTTACGCTTTTTACGCTGCCCCGATTTCTCCTCAAAATCAGCCAAAGACATAGGCTTAACTTTAGCAGTAGGATCAGCCTTAACTACAACTGGCTTATCAGAAGCAGTTTTCTTCTTCTCTTCCAGTTGTTGTTCAATTTTCTTTTTGGCTTCTTCAGCACGCTTAGCTTTCTCTTCTTCTGTAAGCTTGGACTCTTCAATTTTACGTTGCAACTCTTCTTCGGCTTTTTTCTGAGCTTCAGCTGCAGCTTTTTCTTCAGCAGCTTTTTTAGCTTCCACTTCAGATTTTTTCCTGGCTTCCGCTTCAGCTTTCTTTTTAGCCGTTTCTTCAGCTTTTTTCTTGGCTGCTTCTTCAGCTTTCTTGATCGCTTCTGCTTCTGCTTTTAGGCGAGCATCTTCTTGTTGCTTGCGCTCTTCCTCTTCCTGTGCCAGCTTGGCCAGCTCTTCTGCTGAACGCTTAACAAAAGTACGTTTTTTCTTAACCGCAACCTGTACCGATTTTTTCTTACCTTCAGCGCTGGTTACACTTAGGGTACTTTTTTGAGTACGGCGCAGAGTAATTTTTTGTGGTTTAGTAGAGCCATCTTCACCACCATGACTTTTTTGCAAATAAGCTAGTAAAGTTTTCTTTTGCTTATCGGTAATAGAAGCATTTTCGTCTTTAACTTTTATGCCAGCCGCCGCCAATTGCTCCAATAATTTTTCGACCGGAGTCTTAACCGTTTCTGCTAATTTTTTTACTGTTATATCGGACATTCAAATACCCCGCTCTCTTTATTCCTGGTCCTCGAACCAGGGTTTGCGTGCGGTCATAATTAATTCTGCAGCACGTTCTTCGTCGATATCTTCGATATCCACTAAATCATCAATCGCAAGCTCCGCCAAATCTTCCATAGTCACGATACCTTTACTTGCTAATACGAAAGCTAAATGACGATCCATACCATCCATATTCAATAAATCGTCCGCTGGCTCAGCTTTATCCAGCTTTTCTTCACTGGCAATCGCTTTAGTCAATAAGGCATCTTTAGCGCGGTTTTTAAGTGCATCAATCAAACCTTCATCAAAACCTTCAATTTCCAGCATTTCAGAAGATGGGACATAAGCCACTTCCTCTAAAGTCGTAAAGCCTTCCTGTACTAAAATCTCAGCCAACTCTTCATCAACATCCAGATCTTTAACAAAAGCTGCCAATACCGTATCAGAATCTGACTGATTTTTTTCAGTAAAATCTTCTTCAGTCATCACATTCAGCTCCCAACCAGTTAACTCACTGGCCAGACGAATATTTTGACCGCTACGACCAATGGCTTGTGCCAATTGATCTTCAGCAACCGCAATGTCCATGGATTGTCTGTCTTCATCCACTACTATTGAAATGACTTCTGCTGGTGCCATCGCATTAATCACAAATTGCGCCGGATTATCGTCAAATAATACGATATCGATACGCTCACCATTCAACTCACCTGTTACCGCCTGCACACGCGCACCGCGCATACCAACACAAGCGCCCACCGGATCAATACGTTTATCGTTGGTTTTCACTGCAACTTTAGCGCGTGAACCTGGATCACGAGCAGCACCTTTAATTTCAATCACCTGCTCGCCGATTTCCGGTACTTCAATACGGAACAATTCCACCAACATCTGTGGCTTGGTACGGCTGACAAACAATTGCGGGCCACGATGCTCTTCATTAATTTCATATAATAAACCACGAATACGATCCCCTGCGCGAACCGTTTCCCGTGGCATCATTTCATCACGCTTAATCACCGCTTCTGCATTGCTACCCAAATCCAGGAAAATATAATCACGGGTAATTTTCTTCACCACACCCGTAATTAACTCGCCAACTCGATCACGGAATGCATCAACGGTTTTTGCGCGCTCCGCTTCGCGCACTTTTTGCACAATCACTTGCTTGGCGGTCTGCGCCGCAATACGGCCAAATTCAATCGATTCAATTTGCTCTTCAACAAATTCGCCCAATTGAATTTCAGGCTCATCAATTTGTGCTGCCGAAAGCGTAATTTGGCCTAATGGTTCTTCCATCTCAGCATCATCTGCAATCACTTCCCAACGACGGAAAGTGTCATAGTCACCAGTTTCACGGTCAATATCCACACGCACATCAATATCAGTGCCATGTTTCTTTTTCGTTGCCGTTGCTAAAGCTGCTTCCAAAGCACCAAAAATCACTTCTGGATTAACATCTTTTTCGTTTGAAACAGCTTCAACTACTAACAAAATTTCTTTATTGCTCATAGCGATTAACCTTTTACCTATTAGCTTTTTACCAATTAACCTTTACTAGTGGTTATTCAAAATCTTAATTAAAACTTAGCGACAAGATTCGCTTTTTCTACTTGTTGACAGATGATTTCATAAGTTTCACCATCTGCTTCTAAATGCATCACACCATTTTCAACTTGCTCAATGGTGCCTTTAAACTTACGCCGACCATTAATCGGAATCGATACTCTTAGTTCCACTTCTTCACCCTGATAACTTGCAAACTGCTCCTCAGTGAACAAAGGGCGATCCATACCAGGCGAAGAAACCTCCAGGTTGTAATAGCCCTGTATTGGATCTTCCAAATCCAGAACACCACTGATCTGATGGCTGACTTCTGCACAATTATCCACATCAATGCCCTTTTCATGGTCGATATAAACGCGCAAAACCGAATGCTTACCCTGAGCCAAATACTCCAACCCCCAAAATTCAAAGCCAGTCGCTTCTACCGCTGGGCGAATAATTTTCTCTAATTCAGCATTTCTTGCCATAAATCTCTCTTACCTGATGCTTCAAATTCACCTAACTGCTTGTAATAAAAACAAAAAAAGGCCCCTAAGGCCCATCACAAATAACACAGTTTTATGATGGGTCAATGAGATAGCACGCTTCACTGTCCCACAAAGGTTTACCAGTCTAATCAACAAACCTTGAGTTTTTGTTACAAAAAACAAAGCCCCTTAAAAAGGGGCCTTGTTATTATAATCAGATACCGTTAAAACACAATATCTTAGTTAATCGCCACACTTTATCGACTAACTTTTTATTTGGTAGCGGGGGCCAGATTTGAACTGACGACCTTCGGGTTATGAGCCCGACGAGCTACCAGGCTGCTCCACCCCGCAACAATACTTAAATTCTTCTTAGCTTTTGAACCCCTGGTAAAAGCTCAAAGCCTTAGGTCGTAGCGACCTTCGTCTCTTGCAGATTGGGAGCCCGACTTACTATCAAACTGTCCCTCCCCGCATCGACGAAGGGCAATTATACTTATTTATCTAGTTGTGACAAGCAATTTTAGCCAGGAGTTAATAATTCATTTAACCGGTTTATGATCTTACCCAATGTTTTCTCACCATAACCTCTATATTTAGAAGCTATCGTACCGTCTTTATTAATAATCACAAGAAACGGCAAACCGGTAACTTCATATGCATCTCCGTATTTTCCCTTCCTGTCCCAGGCCATAACCATGCCATATTTTTTGGTTTTTCTTGCTACATCTCTAAATATTTTTCTATCTTCTTTAAAATTTACGGCAATAATTTGAAATGGATAGTCTTTTAGCTTTTGCTGAATATTCGCCAAAATAGGCATTTCTTTTAAACAATAAGGACACCAGGTTGCCCAGTAGGTCAGGATTACCACTTTTCCGCGATAATTGGCAAGATTAACCTGCTCACCTCCTAAGGTTATACCAACTATTTGAGGAGGTATTTCTCCAACCTTTACAGTAGCGCTTAGCGATGTGTTTAAAAAAAGTAATAGAGCACAAACTATAAATCTCATTTCATTCCTATCCTATATTGTAATAATTATAAAACACCTTCAAATAACTCCACTTTCATCGGAATCTTTTCTATTTCCTGTATTTCTCAAACCAAACCAGAATATGCTCAATCTTGGTAATTTGCTGGCTGGGACGTTTGCCAATAAAGTGATAAGCGCCTGGAATTTCTACTAGAGCAGTATCAATTTTTCGCAATTTCAACGCATGATAAAGCTGCTTGGCTTCAGAGAGTGGTGTGCGTAAATCCGACATACCCACCATAACCAAAGTAGGCGTTTGGATGTTGGCAACCAATGAAATAGGAGAAAACTTCATATAGGTTTCCATGTTTTCCCAGGGCTGCCCCGGATAACGCGTATGGGCATAAGCATAATAATTATCCGCGGTAAGCGTTTTACTAAACCAATTCATCACAGGTTTTACAACAGCCGCCGCTTTAAAGCGACTATTTTTACCGATCATCCAGGCACTCATAATGCCACCTGCACTACCGCCAGTAACATAAAGTTGTCCTTCATGGGCCAAGCCTTGTTTGATTAAGGCATCGACACCATCCATCACATCCTGATAATCATCACCAGGATAATTGTGATACAGCAGATTACCGAATTCTTCGCCATAACTGGTGCTGCCGCGCGGATTGGGATAAAACACGATATAGCCAGCTGCTGCGTACAGCTGCATTTCAACGGAGAAGCGATCACCATAATTGGCAATAGGTCCACCATGATTTTCAACGATCAGAGGATATTGCTTTTTGGCATCGTAATTCGGTGGTGTAACAACCCAACCTTGTAACTTACGTTTATCAACAGAAGAGTTGTACCAAATTTCTTTAACCTCTCCCAGAGTGCGAAACGGCAAAATATCATTATTCAGTTGCACCAGTCGCTTTGACTTGCCGCCTTTTTTTATCAGCGCCAGATCAGCAGGATGGTAAGGGCTGGATAAAGTATAAGCAATCTGTCCTGAGCCTGACAGCGAATATTGACCGCCGCCATAAGGACGACTGATATTAGTGCCACCAACATTTTGTGTAATCAGTTTGGTTTTGCCTGACAAACTGGTGTAACCGATTTTACCATTACCATGATTATCGTATTGAAAATACAAACCCTTGCCATTTTTATCCCAGCGTATATTTGAAATATTTCGATCCAGCTTAATAGCAACTTTTTGCTTATTGCTACCGTCCAAATCCATGACATAAAGTTCATTGATTTGATAAGTCTGTACCTTGTCAGCATAAGTAAGATAAGCAATTTTGCGGCCATTCGGTGAAATAACCGGACTATTGTCAGGACCATTGCGATTAGTCAGTGCAGTAATCTCGCCTGTCTTAACAGAGACACTATAAATTTCAGAATTACGGAATTTATATTCCCAGTCGGCATGGCGCTTGGCAGAAAAAATTAATTGTTTGCCATCACGTGACCACTGCGGCATGGAGCGATGATGAAAATTTCCTGAAGTAATCTGTCGTGCAGTTCCACCTTGTGCGGGAATCACAAAAATATGATGAAAGCCAGGCTCTATATAACCACTGCCATCGGCTTCATGTTTTAGGCGCGTTGTCACTCGCGGCGTATCCGCCCATTTTGCACCTTTGGGTTTTTGAGGTGGCAAGACTAACTTAACGGCTTTTTGCGGCACCAACATGGTAAAGGCAATCCACTGTCCATCCGGCGACCAGTTGAGATTGCCGGGCGAACGTTCCAGTTGAGACAAACGGTTCAATGAGCGACTTGCCAGATCATACACAAAAATCTCGGAACCATTTTTTCCTCGACTGGTAAAGGCAATGCGCGAACTGTCCGGTGACCATTGTGGTCTGGATTCGTTGGTATCTCTTAAGGTTAATTTTCTTAAACCGCTACCATCACTGTTAATTAACCAAAGACTGGCAACGGCCTTATCCGTCATAATATCGAAACCATTGCGCTTGAAAACAATTTGTTTACCATCAGGCGAAATCTGCGGATCAGATACCCACTCCATTTCAAACACATCCAATGGCTTAAAAACGGATGCATTATTGGCAAACGCAGCCTGGGCGATTAGGAAGAGGGACAAAAACAAAAAGGCAATATTTTTCATAGGTGCTCACAAAATCCAAAGGAGTGTTAGAGGTTTAGCAGTTTACTTAAAATTGCTGGCCGACTCCAGCAAAGAAGCTCCTAGAGTTTGATATCAGACGCCAAATTAACAAGCGCTGGAGGAATTTTAGCAAAGTACTGCTTAAATCCGTGCCCATTTTATATGGGGATAGCTCAAACCGTCCTTTATATTTTTCTTTTTTCATAATATTTTGTATTCATGAAACATAAGAAAAATAAAACAGTCCATAAAAAAGGAAGTGAGTACCTCAAAAAAGCCTTCACCTTGCCAATAGAGTAGAAAGCTTCTTCACCAAGTATCTTGAACGTTTCATTTAATAAAAAAACTTCCCATAATCCTAATAAAAAACAAGCGAAAGAAAAGTAGTGTAAAGCTTTATGGTATTTTTTAGAATTTATGAAAAACAGTAATGCAACAAATAAAAAAAGGGAGAATTGTATTAACCAAGCTATACTATAGTTATCCCATATACTTGGGTTCGAGTTAAAGTTCATAGCTATTTCATAAAAATCATCAAACTCTAATAACATTCGAGCAAAAATAATTATTAGTAGCAATTTGATACCTCTACCAAACCAAAGCTTACCCATCGTGTTTCGATTTGACATTATATTATTCTTCACCTTTTTCTCTACCTAATTTAGTTTTGGCACCTACACTAACCTCACATAGTTCTCACGTGATAGCAAGCATCCATCTATGTCGCTACCATACAACTTTTCAAGCTTTCTTTTTTGTTCTTTAAAAGAATCAAAGAGGGAGATCTATTTCCTAAATATACTGAAATACTTTTTGGCACAAATCCATAAGCTGGGCTGGGAATAAACCCAGAACAGCAACTGCAATACCAGTAATTCCCAGACCAAGGCGTAAGCTGCGCTCAGCGCGGATAGGGTTTTCAATTTCGGGTTTATCGAAGAAAATAACTTTAACCACTTTAAGGTAATAGAAAAGACCAATAATGGACATAGCGGCAGCGATAATAGCTAACCAGATATGACCGCTGTTTAAAACGGCTTTAATGACTTCCAATTTTGCCCAGAAACCAACAAAAGGTGGCAGACCAGCCATAGATAAGAACAGGAAGCTGATTAATAAACCTGCCCAAGGGTTGCGCATTCCCAGGCCTTTTAAGTCATCAATCTGGTTAATTTCCTGCTGACCTTTGGCTAAATAAATCAGACAACCAAAACCGCCTAAACTGGTAATGGCATAAGTTAGAATATAGAAGAAAGAAGCACTATAACCTTCACTATTACCCGCAATTAAGCCCAACAAGAAATAACCCATATGAGCAATGGCCGAATAAGCCAACAGCCGCTTGATATTGGTCTGAGCCAAAGCCACCAGGTTACCCACTAACATCGAGAGCACCGCCAGTATCATTAGCAAGCTTTGCCAGTCCGCTAAGATTCCAGCAAAACCAAAAACCAAAATTCGAATGGCTAAACCAAAGGCTGCAACTTTCGGTGCTGAGGCTAAAAATACAGTAGTCGAAGTTGGCGCACCGTGATAAACATCTGGTACCCACATTTGAAATGGCACAGCGCCAAATTTAAAGGCAAGTCCTGTGACCAAAAATACCAATGCAAAACGTAAAGTCAGACTGGCTTCATTCTCTGTTAGATAAGCAGCAATATCGGCCAGGTGGATTTTTCCAGTAACCCCATAGACAAAAGAAATACCGTAAAGAATAAAACCGCTAGCAATAGCGCCCATAACAAAATATTTGACTGCAGCTTCGGCGCTGAGTTTTTCACGGCGGCGCATAGCTACTAGCGCATACAAACATAATGACATTAACTCTAAACCGAGATATAGACTTAACAAACTGGCGCCACTCACCAATACCATCATGCCGAGCACCGCAAACAGGTGTAGTAAATAGTATTCACCACGCAGTATTTTCCGTTGCAATATATAAGGCCGAGCAAACATGAGTGAAATGCTGGCTAGAACAATCACCGACACTTTAATAGTGGCCGACAGAGGATCGTTGATAAAATGACGATGATATAAAAAGTCCTGACTGGTGGGAAACTGAAATAAAACAATAACGCCAGTTGAGATCAAAATTAATTGCGCCAGGTTATAACTCAGCTTTCGATCAATATCTGTGGAAAACACATCGACAATCAACAAAATCGATGCCGCTGTGAGTAAAAACAATTCCGGTAATAAAGGCCAAAAATCATGGCTAATGGTTGGTGCTGTTAAGCTGGCTAACAAAGTGCTCATTCAACAGCCTCCACTATTTTTGATTGACTGGTTTCCAGCAGTTGCTCAATGGATGGTTGCATGATTTCAATTAACGGCTGCGGGTAAAGACCCAAGGCTAAAATTAAAATGGCTAAACTGATTAATACGAATTTTTCCCGCAGATTAATATCTTCCAAACGCTCAATGGTTTCGTTCAAAGGTTTGCCAAACACCACTCGCTTATACAGCCATAAACTGTATGCGGCACCAAGAATTAAAGTGGTCGCTGCTATTGCCGCTATGCGCCAATCTGCCTGAAATGAAGACAGGATGACAAAAAACTCACCAATAAAACCAGAGGTTCCGGGCAAACCAGCATTGGCTAACACAAACAGCATTAACAAGGCACCGAAAACAGGCATCGAATTAATCACGCCACCATAATCGGAAATTTTACGGCTATGCACCCGATCATAAAGTACACCGATAGAAAAGAATAAAGCACCGGAAATCAGACCGTGCGAAATCATTTGCACCATAGCACCCTGCAAAGCCATCGAGCTGGCCTGACTGGCGGTCAAACTGAAAATAATAAAAATACCTAAAGTAACGAAACCCATATGAGCAATGGAGGAATAGGCGATCAGCTTTTTCATGTCTTCTTGCGCCAGTGCCACAAAACCAATATAAGCAATCGCCACTAAGGAAAACAACACTAAAATCCAGGCATATTCACTGGCAGCATCGGGAGTCATGGGTAAAGCAAAACGCAGAAAACCATAACCGCCCATTTTCAACATGATAGCAGCTAAAATCACCGAACCACCGGTGGGTGCTTCCACATGTGCATCGGGTAACCAGGTATGTACTGGTACCATTGGAATTTTTACCGCAAAGGCTGCCACAAAAGCCACAAAAACCCAGGTCTGTGCAGTCATGCTTAATGGCATTTTTTGTAAATCGTTAATCGCAAAAGAACCAATTTCCTGCCCCATATAGATCAAGGCCACCAACATAAAAATCGAGCCAAAAAAGGTAAACAAGAAAAATTTAATGGTGGCATAAATACGGTTAGGCCCACCCCAAACACCTATCATCAAAAACATGGGAATCAGCATAGCTTCCCAGAAAATATAAAACAGGATCGCATCTTGTGCTGCGAAAACCCCATTCATTAAGCCTGTCATAATCAGAGCTGCTGAGAAATATTGAGCACGGCGGAATTTAATACTGCCAATGGCACCGATCACTACTAACAAATTAATAAAACCCGTTAAAGCAATCAAAGGCACCGCAATACCATCAACTCCAAGTGAATAATTAATGTTTAGTGACGGAATCCAGCTGGAAAATTCGATTAGCTCCATTTGACCTGAGTTGCCGTTATAGAGATAAAGCAACACGCCCGTTAGCAGCAAAATAACACTTGATACCAATAAGCTAATTCTTTGACTCCAAACTAACAACTTATCGCCTGGACCAAACAGCACTAGGAAGCCACCGATTAATGGCAGCCAAATTAATAAACTTAAAATTGGTATTTGAGTCAGCATTAAGTTTTATTCTCTTTCATTATTTCTTACTCAAACCATAACTTCTCATCAACCTCTTAATAGCAAGAAGCCAATTAGTATTAATAAACCAACTAACATCAACAAAGCATAGTGATATAAATAACCAGTTTGTAATTTACGCGCCTTTGCCGCTATTTTTGCAACACTTCGAGCGCTACCATTAACAATACCATCATCAATAATAGCTTTATCGCCATAACGCCATAGGAAACGGCCTAAACCCAAGGAACCTTTGGCAAAAAACTTTTGATTAAAATCATCAAAGTAATACTTGTTTTGTAAAATGGTTTTAATTGGTGCAAAAATTCCGGAAGCCATTTGTGCTAGCTGCGGCTTCCAGGCAAAGCAGATATAAGCTGTTACAGCACCCGCTAGTAATAACCAGAATACTGGGGTGACAAAGCCATGCAAACCGAAAGCAAAAGCATTGCCAAAAATTTCTCTTAAGTACACTAGGGTATCATGCGCCTGATGCACCACTATGGCATCTTTAAAATAGTCGCCAACCAACATCGGTTCTGCCATTAGCCAACCGATCATCAAAGAGGGAATGGCGAGTAAAATCAGCGGATAGGTAATCACTTTAGGTGATTCGTGCAAATGAGCTTTAGCCGACTCTTCCACTCTGGATTCGCCATGGAACACTAAAATCAACATACGCATGCTGTAAAGAGCAGTCACCACCACTCCTGCCATTACCGCAAAATAGGCAAAGTTTGAACCCCAACCATCCGCTTCTGCCACCGCCGAAATAATAGCGTCTTTGGAATAAAAACCGGCAAAAAAAGGTGTGCCAATTAGAGCAAGAGTACCAATTAAAGAAGCCCAATAGGTGATCGGCATGGCTTTTCGCAGGCCGCCCATCTTGCGAAGATCCTGCTCATGGTGTAATGCTACTATTACCGAACCCGCAGCTAAAAATAATAAGGCTTTAAAAAAGGCATGAGTGAACAGATGGAATATAGCAGCCGAATAAGCCGAAACCCCTAAAGCCACTACCATATAGCCCAATTGAGATAAGGTGGAATAAGCCACGATGCGCTTAATATCATTTTGTACGATACCGATTAAGCCCATAAATAAAGCCGTTATAGCGCCAATCAGCGTGATCATAGCTAGAGCCGTTTCAGAAAACTCAAACAATGGCGACATTCTGGCTACCATAAAAACACCGGCGGTAACCATAGTGGCCGCGTGAATTAATGCTGAAATAGGCGTCGGACCTTCCATCGAATCGGGCAGCCAAACGTGCAAGGGTACCTGCGCCGATTTACCCATAGCACCAATAAATAAACAGATACAGATAAAGCTGATGGCTGACCACTCAATACCGCCCCAGGGGCTAAAGGTTTTCTCCAAGCCCACTGCTGACAAAGCTGATACCTCTCCAGCGGTTAAGGATTCCTGTAGCGTTCTGGCTTGTGCCATCTTGTCGAACACTGGCGCATAATCGAAACTACCAAATAAATACAAGATGCCGCCAATACCCAGCAAGAAACCAAAATCACCTACCCGATTGACTAAAAAGGCTTTCATGTTGGCAAAGATGGCAGTTTCTTTTTTAAACCAGAAACCGATTAGCAAATAGGACACTACCCCCACCGCTTCCCAACCAAAGAATAATTGCAGGAAGTTGTTGGACATCACCAACATCAACATGGAAAAAGTAAAAAGTGAAATGTAACTGAAAAAGCGCTGATAACCGTTGTCATCATGCATATAGCCGATGGAATAGATATGCACCATTAAACTGACAAAAGTCACCACCAACATCATCATGGCAGTCAAACTATCCACCAGGAAACCCACTTGAATATCGATGCCGGCAAAACTGGCCCATTGATATAAGGTTTGGTTTATAGGTTGAGCAGCACCATAGAGGAAAGCCAGAAAGAATTTCAGCGACAAGACAAAAGATACAGCCACCAGCCCAATGGCTATTCTATGGGTCCATTTTTTACCGAGTTTTTTGCCAAAGAAACCAGCTAGGATTGCACCAACTAAAGGTGCAAAAGCAATAATAATAAGCTGGTTAAATAGTGCCATTAGCCTTTTAGCTCCTCAAGTTGTTCTACATCAATGGCTCGATGTGTCCTAAATAGCACCACTAAAATTGCTAAACCAATAGCAGCCTCAGCAGCCGCTACGGTTAAAATAAAGAATACAAAAACCTGACCGACTGAATCATCTAAATAACGCGAAAAAGCAATAAAGTTAGTATTCACCGCCAGTAACATTAACTCGATACACATTAAAAGGGTAATCACGTTTTTACGATTGATGACGATACCTACTACGCTGATGGCAAACAAAACTGCACTGACGGTTAAATAATGAGTTAGGCTCATAAAGTGGTCTCCTCATCCTGCTTGGTATCGGTTATTTCCATATCCGCATATTGTTCTTCGCTATCCATTGAAACAATTTTCAAACGCTCTTCTTTGGTCACTCGATGTTGCTCACGCACCGACTGACCTTTTCGTTCGCGACGGCCACGAAAAGTCAAACTAATGGCGGCGATAATAGCTACCAGTAAAATTACTCCTGCAATCTCGAATGGATAAAAATATTCGCCATACAACAGGCGACCCAATTCTTCTACGTTGGAATAGCCTTGCTCATGTTTGGCAGGCTCCGGAATTTTATCCGTACCGAATACTTGCGAACGAATGACCCAATAGACCGCACCAAATAAAGCAAAACCAACAAGCAATCCCAATGGTAGCTGTTTGGCAAAACCCTGTTTAAGCGCAGCAAAATCCACGTCCAGCATCATCACCACAAACAGGAACAACACCATCACCGCGCCTACATACACCAGCACCAGTGTTATGGCTAAAAATTCCGCTTCCAACAATAGCCATAAAGCCGATGCCGAGAAGAAAGTCAACACTAAACAAAGCACCGCCTGCACTGAGTTTTTTACCGTAATAACACCAATCGCAGCAATAATGGTAATTGCTGAAAAAAGGTAAAATACGATAGCTTCTATATTCACGTTTTATGGGTTCCTGTTAGTATTTACAATCATCGGTATTGAGCATCAGCGGCTTTATCTTCAGCAATCATTACTTCATAACGATCACCAATAGCCAATAACTGTTCTTTAGTTAAAATATTGTCACCGCGCTTTTCAAAGTGGTAATCAAAAATTCGGGTTTCCACAATCGAATCGACCGGACAGGATTCTTCACAAAAGCCACAGTAGATACACTTAAACATATCAATTTCATAACGTGTAGTGCGTCGGGTACCATCTGATTCACGCGGGCCGGCCTCAATGGTAATGGCTGCCGCTGGACACACCGCCTCGCACAATTTACAAGCAATACAACGCTCTTCACCATTGGGATAACGACGCAAAGCATGCAAACCTCTAAAACGCGGTGACTGTGGTGTTTGTTCTTCCGGAAATTGCACCGTCACTTTGCGCTTGAACAAATGCTTCCAGGTCAACCATAAACCAGCACGCAACTCGGTCAGGAAATAAGTTTTAAAGAAGTGTTTAACTTTACTCATTAAAGCACTCCCGGCGTTGCCACCAGACCACGCCCATCAAACCACCAACCCCATTCAAACTTGATCCAAAAAGTCAGGATAATCAACCAAATCACCGTAACCGGAATAAACACTTTCCAACCCAAGCGCATAATTTGATCGTAGCGATAACGGGGAAAAGTGGCTCTAAGCCAAATCATGCCGAATAAGAAAAAAGCGGCTTTGAATAATAACCAGATGGTTCCTGGCACCCAATTGGTAGCAGCTTCCAGATAAGGAACTCCTTGAAACGGATTAAGCCAACCACCAAAAAAGAATAAAGCCGTCAGCACTGAAATCAAAATCATATTGGCGTATTCCGCTAGGAAAAACAGTGCAAAAGCCATGCCCGCATATTCCACGTGAAAACCAGCAACAATTTCCGATTCGCCTTCGGGCAAATCAAAAGGTGCACGATTGGTTTCCGCCACACCTGAAATCCAGTAAACCGCCAAAATGGGCAACAAAGGGATCCAGAACCAATGCAAAATACTGCCGCTTTGTGCTTCAACGATATCCCCTAAATTCATGCTACCGCCGGCCATTAACACCGCCACCAAAGCAAAACCCATAGCAATTTCATAGGACACGATTTGCGAAGCGGAACGCAAAGAACCAATCAAAGCATAACGTGAATTGGAAGCCCAACCAGCGATAATCACGCCATAAATGGCAATCGAAGTCATGGCCAATAAATAAATTAAACCTGCATTGGTATTTGCTAACACCAACTCAGCGTCGAAGGGTACTACCGCCCAAGCTGCTAAAGATGGTGCAATAAACAGGATTGGTGCCAGTAAAAACAGTGTCTTGTTAGCACCAGAAGGGACAATCACTTCCTTCATCAGCAATTTGACCACATCCGCGATCGGTTGCAACCAGCCTTTAGGCCCTACCCGATTAGGCCCCAGGCGCATTTGCATATAGCCGATGAGCTTTCTTTCGGCGTAAGTGGTGTAGGCAACAGCAAGCACCAAAGGCAATAAAATCATCGCAATCTTGATGATAACCCAAAAGCCTTCAATGAACAGTTGCATCAGATCCATCAAACCCCTCCGACAATGTTATGGAAGGGACTTAACGGTGGACGCTTTAATTCATCCTCACCTTTGGCCAGTGCCGTTTGCTGCAAGGCTTTGGCGCGTCTGACATAAGCATCCGTTTGGTAAATAGTGGCAGGATCCGGACTGAAGCCATTCTCCGCCAGGGCCTCAGGACAGTACCATTTGGATTTGATTTTATCCCCTACCGCACCCATACGACCTTTCACTTCCTGCATCACATCCTGTGCCGATACATAATCAAAATTCTTTAAATTCAACAGATTACCAAGCACTCGCAAGACTTTCCAGGCTGGCTTGGCTTGCCCTGGCGCAGTCACAGAGGCAGCAAAGTCCTGCCAGCGACCATTGACATTCACGTAAGAACCAGCTGACTCTAAATAACCCGCAATGGGCAAAACCACATCGGCGTATTCAAAAGCTTCATCATCAGCAAAAGAGGTCAATGCCACCACAAAATCTGCATTGTGTGCAGCTTGTTTAGCAGTTTCGCCCAGAATGGAATCTTTGCCAGGCTCAGTTTTGACCAAGACAAAAGCCTTTTTACCCTGGTTGAGCATTTCATACGCATTAGCTCCACCAGCTTCCACATCCGCCCCCGCTGGACCGCGATGGGGAATAGCACCCGCCAGATAGGCACCAGCACTATTGCCGCCATGAGACAAAAAGCCATAGCTCGAACGGGAAAGTCGTGCAATAGCTTTAGCCAAAATACGCAACTGACTGGCCTGGCTAAACTCAACCGCCGTTTCACCTAAAACCACACTAGTGTTTTCTGAATTTAGCAACATTTTGGCAATTTTTTGTTGCTTTTCACTAATTTTGACCTCAGTTAGCAAATCGGCCAAACCTTCCAGCTTGGCCAGTTTTTTCTGATTTTGCTCTAATTGGGATAAATATTTTGCCACCCCAGCCAACTCAACAACCCAATCTTTTGGCTCCACAACTAATTCGTGTTTTACCTTAAAGTTGTTATAAATTTTTCTGGCATTAATGGTCGCCATATCACCATAACGAGTGGCTTTACGAATTCTTAAAGCCGCCAGCGGTTGCTCTTTACGCAAATTAGTTCCCACCAATAAACAGGCATCCAGTTCTTCCAACTCGGAAAGCTGAATGCCCAACTGTGGATAGAGAGACTCATAATATTGATTACTGAAATCGCTGATTCGCAAGCGATGATCCACATTGTTAGAACCCAAACCGCGAATAATTTTCTGCAATAAATAGAGCTCTTCGGTAGTAGCAATTGGGCTGGCAAGGCCTGCAATCTGCTCCGGACCATTGGTTTGCGCCACCACATTGAGCTTACTGGCGGTTTTTTCCAGCGCCGTTTCCCAATCACTTTCAACCCAGTTTCCGTCCTGCCTTATCATGGGAGCTAGCAAACGCTTACCTTTAGTTAAAGCCTCATATGAATAACGATCACGATCCGACAACCAGACCTCATTGGTGGCTTCATTTTCCTTTGGTGCAACTCGAATAATTTCGTTATGGCGGGTATGTACATGTAAGTTGGCACCAATACAATCGTGTGGCGAAACAGAGTCATACTGAATCATTTCCCAGGCACGTGCCTGATAACGCGAAGGCTTGGCAGTCAAAGCGCCCACCGGGCATAAATCAATAATGTTGCCGGAAACTTCCGAGTCCACTGACTTTTCGATAAAGGTGCTGATCTCGGTATGCTCACCACGACCCACTGCACCCATTTCGCGAATTCCCGCGATTTCGCGACCAAAACGCACACAACGCGTGCAATGAATACAGCGTGTCATTTCGGTTTCGATTAAGGGCCCAATATCCTTATCTTCCACCACTCGCTTTTTTTCCGTAAAACGCGAAACATCTTTACCACATTCCAGCGCTACGTCCTGCAGCTCACATTCACCACCTTGATCACAAATTGGGCAATCCAACGGATGATTAATCAGTAAAAACTCCATCACAGACTTTTGCGCATCTTTGGCGATAGCCGATTCGGTTTTAATAATCATGCCATCGGCAACTGGCGTCGCGCAGGCTGGCAAGGGTTTGCGCTGCCCCTCCACTTCCACCAAACACATACGGCAATTGGCCGCCACCGAGAGCTTTTTGTGATAACAAAAACGGGGAATCTCGACGCCATGGGCATCGGCCACTTCAATAATCATAGCGCCCTGCCGGGCTTCTATTTTTTGACCATTGATTTCAATTGTTACCATCTATTTATCTCTTTTAAATTTTACTCTAACTGGCTTTTTGAATCTTTTTAGCAGCAAGTTCAGGAATTTTTGCTTCAAATTCATGCCTAAAATGTTTTAAAAAGCTTTGTACCGGCATAGCGGCAGCATCGCCTAAAGCACAAATGGTTCTGCCCATAATATTGCCAGCAATTTCATCCAGCTTGTCCAAATCATCAGCGCGACCATGCCCTTCCGCAATGCGGTGAATCACCCGCGACATCCAGCCAGTACCTTCGCGGCAGGGAGTACATTGACCGCAGGACTCTTCATAGTAAAAATGAGCAATTCGTGCCAGTACCTTAACCATATCGGTATCTTCAGCAAACACCATGACCGCACCCGAACCCAGCATGGAACCGGCCTTGCCAATAGCATCATAGTCCATAGTCAATTTCATCATGGTATCAGCGGGTAAGATTGGTGCACTGGAACCGCCCGGAATCACTGCCTTTAACTTTTTATCATCTTTCACACCACCGGCCATTGCCAGTAATTCTGAAAATGGTGTACCCAAGCCAATTTCATAATTGCCAGGTTTATTGACATGGCCAGACACGGAAAAGATTTTGGTGCCACCATTATTCGGAATCCCTAAGTCTAAAAACCACTGGCCGCCCTTTTCCAAAATCATTGGTACCGAAGCAAAACTTTCAGTGTTATTAACATTGGTGGGTTTGCCAAAAACTCCATAATTCGCTGGAAATGGTGGCTTGAATCGTGGTTGACCTTTCTTGCCCTCTAACGATTCAATCAACGCCGTTTCTTCACCACAAATATAGGCACCAGCACCAATATGGCTGTACAAATCAAAATCCACACCAGAACCTAAAATATCTTTACCTAGCAAACCTGCGGCATAGGCTTCTTGTAGCGCCTGTTCAAAACGTTCAATGGGCTCGTAAAACTCGCCACGAATATAGTTATAACCCACCGTCGCACCCATCACATAGCCACCAATGGCCATGCCTTCGATCAACTGATGGGGGTTGTAACGTAAAATATCGCGATCTTTAAAGGTTCCCGGCTCACCTTCATCAGAATTACACACCACGTACTTTTGTCCATCCAAATGACGCGGCATAAAACTCCACTTAAGGCCAGTTGGGAAGCCGGCCCCACCGCGCCCACGCAAGCAAGACAATTTTAATTCATCAATAATTTCTTCTGGCGGTGTCTGTTCTTTCAGGATTCTTCGCCAGATATGATAGCCGCCCGCCGACTCATAAGTCGCCAGCGTCCAGGGCTTATCAAGATCTAGCGTTCTAAAACAAACTTCGTTTGCCATCAGTTATTAATACCTAAAATCCTAAGTCAATTCTTTAATCAAATGGAAAAGTTTTTCCACATTCAAGTTTTCGTGGTACTGCTTACCCACTTCCAGCATCGGCGCACCACCACAAGCGGCCAGACACTCCACTTCTTTCAGTGTAATACGACCATCTTGTGTGGTCTCACCTGGCGCAATGCCCAATTCATCTTTGAACCATTGCTTCAACTCTTCGCTACCCGCCAGCATACAAGAAACATTAGTACACAAAGAAACCACATGGCGACCTCTTGGCTCCAGCGAAAACATGGAGTAAAAAGTTGCCACTTCATAAGCCGCAATATTTGGAATTTCCAAATAAGCCGCCACCGCATCCATCGTTTCTCGTGCCAAATAACCCAGCTCATCCTGGGCAATGGTTAAAGCCGGAATCACCGCTGCCCGTCTGCGATTGTCAGGATACTTTTTGAGCCAGTCATTGATCTGCTCAATCGCTTTGCTCGATAATAATTGGGGTAAATCCGCTTTGCTCATCTTTTGATAACCCCTTAACGATCAATCTCGCCAAAAACAATATCCTGGGTACCAATAATCGCCACCACGTCCGCCAGCATATGGCCCTTGACCATCTCATTCATGGCCGATAAATGGGCAAACCCTGGCGCCCGGATTTTCAAGCGATAGGGCTTATTGGCGCCATCGGAAACCAGATAAATGCCAAACTCACCTTTCGGGTGCTCTACCGCTTGGTAAACCTCGCCCTGCGGTACACAATAACCTTCGGTGAATAATTTAAAGTGATGGATCAAAGCTTCCATATCATTTTTCATGGCTTCACGGCTTGGCGGCGTTACCTTATGGTTATCCAGCATCACTGACCCCGGATTGTCACGCAGCCACTCAATACATTGGCGAATAATTCGATTGGACTGACGCATTTCCTCGATCCGTACCAAATAGCGATCGTAACAATCGCCCTTTAAGCCAACCGGAATATCGAAGTCCAGCTCGGGATAAACCTCATAGGGTTGCTTTTTACGTAGATCCCATTCAATACCCGAACCACGCAACATAGGGCCGGAAAAACCGAGTTGTAACGCCCGATCTGGCGAAACCACGCCAACCCCCACGGTTCTCTGTTTCCAAATACGATTATCAGTCAGCAGGGTTTCATATTCATCCACCCGCTCCGGAAAAGCCTCGCTAAAATTCCATAAAAAATCCAGTAAAGAGCCCTGACGATTGGCATTGAGCTCATCCACCTTTTTCTGATTGGAAAACCTGGAAACCTTGTATTGTGGCATCGAATCTGGCAGATCACGATAGACGCCGCCGGGCCTAAAATAGGTAGCGTGCATCCGAGCACCGGAAACCGCTTCATAAGCATCCATCAGACTTTCGCGCTCGCGAAAGGCATATAAAAAGACTGTCATGGCGCCAATATCCAGACCATGCGCCCCCAGCCACATTAAATGATTCAAAATTCGGGTAATTTCAGCGAACATGACACGAATATACTGAGCACGCTTGGGCGGCTTAATACCCATCAATTTTTCAATCGCCAGTACATAAGCATGCTCGTTGCACATCATGGAGACATAATCGAGCCTGTCCATATAACCAATGGACTGATTAAATGGCTTGGATTCCGCTAATTTTTCGGTAGCACGATGTAGCAGACCAATATGCGGATCGGCTCTGACTACCGTTTCGCCATCCATTTCCAAGATCAGCCGTAAAACCCCATGCGCTGCTGGATGTTGCGGGCCAAAATTCACCGTATAGTTACGAATTTCAGCCATTGTCAGCACCTTTATCCCGCTGTGTATTCTTTGCTGGATCCTGCTGTGCCTGTTTGAGTGTAGCAGGATCGGCCACATAAACCGTTTCGTCCTGCTCAGCACGAATTACTTTCGGCACTAACACTCTCGGCTGAATGGAAACTGGCTCATAAACGCAGCGATTTTGCTTGGCATCAAAGCGCATTTCCACATTGCCGATCAAAGGAAAATCTTTTCTAAAAGGATGGCCCACAAAGCCATAATCGGTCAGCAGGCGCCGTAAATCTGGATGACCTACAAATAAAATCCCAAATAAATCAAAGGCTTCACGCTCAAACCAATCTACTCCATTCCAAATATTAATTACCGATGGCAACTGCGGGCGATTCTCATCAATAAAACATTTCACTCGTAAACGCCGGTTATAGGCAATCGACAACAAGTGATAAACCACCGCAAAACGCTCACGTTTCCACTTTGGCTTGGTTTGGGAAATATCCCTGCGGCCACGACTAAAGCCTGAACCGGAGGCCTCATCAGTCGCCCACTCGTCCTGACCAAAATGTAAATAATCCACCACTGTCAAATCGATCAACTGTTCAAAAGCAAAATAATCGTTATCGCGCAATTGCTGGCAAATGGTGAATAAATCGTCTTTACCAACTTCAATGGTTACTTCACTAAATTCGCCATGAGTGGCAATTAACTGATCGCCAAAAACCTTACCCAACTGGCTGATAAGTTCTGATAGAGATTGGTGGCGAGATTTAACAGAGTCTTTAGCCAAGTGCCACCTCTTTATTGCTTTGAGTATCCCGCTTGACGATTGCCTCAGAATCACTACGCGAAATCACCTTGCCACGCTTGATCTTGTTTTGCAGCTGGATGATGCCATAGAGCAAAGCCTCAGCGGTTGGCGGACAGCCTGGTACATAAATGTCCACCGGCACTATGCGATCACAACCGCGCACCACCGAATAGGAGTAATGGTAATAACCGCCGCCATTGGCACAGGAACCCATAGATATAACCCATTTGGGATCCGGCATTTGATCATAAACTCGACGTAATGCAGGCGCCATTTTATTGGTCAGAGTGCCAGCCACAATCATCACATCCGATTGTCGTGGACTGGGGCGAAACACCACTCCAAAGCGATCTAAATCATAGCGTGAAGCACCGGCGTGCATCATTTCCACTGCACAGCAAGCTAATCCAAAGGTCATGGGCCACATGGAGCCAGTACGCGCCCAATCAAATAATTCCTGCACACTGGTGGTAAAGAAACCGTTTTTTGTCAGCTTATCTTCAATCCCCATCAGCGTCTCCTAAACCTATTTCCCTTATTCCCATTCCAGCGCACCCTTGCGCCACTCGTAGAGAAAACCCACTAATAACAATAAAATAAAAACGCCCATAGCCGCGATACCAAACCAGCCAATTTCATCGAAAACTACTGCCCAGGGAAATAAAAAGGTGATTTCCAGATCGAAAATAATAAATAGAATAGCCACCAGATAAAAACGCACATCAAACTTCATTCGCGAGTCTTCAAAGGCATCAAAGCCACATTCAAAGGGTTTTTCTTTATCTTCGGAAGGATTGCTGGGGCCTGCAAAATAACCTGCTAATAGCAGCCCACCGCCAAACAAGAGGCCAATTAAAACAAAAACGAGTATTGGTGCATATTCTGCAATCATACTTACCTGGTCATTTAAGACGTACGCGCCCCAATCTTTATTAATTATATAATTCTAGTTTGCAATAACCTTACCAGCACACAAGTCTTTTGGCTAGTCCTGAAATCCGTCATTATTCACAACCTTAAAAATGACATTAAGTAATTGATAATTATCTATTTATCATTATGATAGTAACTAGGAGATCAGGGTGAACTTTTTATCAAAACTTTTTACTAGGAAGAAGCAAAAGAAGGCGCCGCCAACGGCTGTCAAGGCTACTGTTAAGCCTCGTTCTGAGGTAGTTAAGCAAAGAATTTCCAGCCATGAACTGGAAATAGGCATGACAATAGTGGAATTGGATCGACCCTGGACTGATTTACCAGTTATGTTTCAAGAAGTTACCATTAAAAATAATAAGGATATCCAGTTAATTCAGCAATACTGCCAGTACGTTTTTATTGACCAGGAATCTTTTAAGCTGCAAAAAGAACAACAGATTGCTATTTTGCGCCGCCAAACCCGTTATAAGCTCAAGCAACAGTCCGCTAAAAAAGTCAGCGCCGACCTAAAACGAGAATTACCCAAAGCCAAAAAAGCTTTCGACAACTCCAACCAACATATCCAGCAAGTGATGCAACAAGTCCAGCAGAATGGTCATATTGATATTGATAAGTCCAAAGAGCTGGTTGCCAGCTGTGTTAACAGTATTCTGGGAAACCCCAGCGCCATGTTTTGGCTTACCAAAATCAAAAATCAAGATGAATATACGGCGGAGCATTGTCTGCGGGTAGGCATTTTGGCCATTACTTTTGGTCGCCATTTGCAGCTTCCACCGGAAGAGTTACAACTTTTGGGGCTGTGTGGCATGCTGCATGACGTTGGTAAAATGAAGGTTCCCAGTTCCATTCTCAACAAGCCAGGCTCTTTGAGCAGTGATGAATTTGACATGGTTAAAGAGCACGCCGTCTTAGGCTATGTTTTTCTGAAGGAACATGGCGGTATCGAAGAACAGGTCTGTGCCGCCGCCTATAATCACCATGAAAGCCTGATCGGCGATGGCTACCCTCGCCAGTTAGATGCCTCCTATCTTAGTCTTTATGATCGCATTATTGCGATTGTAGATAGCTATGATGCCATGACCAGTGATCGCTGTTATCGAAAAGGCATACCACCAGAAAAAACCACCGCCATTTTATACAAAGAAACTAAACATCGTTATGACGAATACCTGGTCAAAGAGTTTATTAAAATGGTTGGAGTCTATCCGGTTGGCTCCTTTGTGCAGCTGAATAATGGCTTCTATGCCATAGTAATAGCCGCCAATTCCGACAGTAAACTCACCCCCATCATAGAGATCATAGCGGATCAAAATAAAGCACTATTAAAACAAAAAATTGCGGTTAATCTGGCTAAAGATAAAAAATATAAAGGACAAGTACTGCGTATTGCTAGAAGCGTTCCAGATACAGAAATCAATATTGAAATGAGCCAGTTTATTAAACAACATATTGCCGCCTAATCCGATTCTGACAGGCAAATTTCTTGTAATCAAATTTAGACTTTTCTATGATAGCAACAAATAACAAATCCAGCTGACCAATTGTCTCATAAGCATAATATAACCATCATAGAAGAAAATTTTAATCCACCAGTCTGGGCTCGAAATTGTCACGTACAATCACTCTTAGCTACCATTAAATTTCGCCGGCCTCTGTTGCTAAAACAATCCAAAGCTCTGCTCAATACCAATAAAGAAATGATTCTTGACGCTGGCGATGGGGTACAATTACAAAGCTTTTATTCCAAACATCCGCAAAGTAAAAAATCTTTGGCCATTTTAATTCATGGCTGGGAAGGTAGCCACGAATCGCTTTATTTATTATCTGCCGCTAATCGACTCTACAAAGAAGGCCATAGCGTTCTACGCTTAAATTTGAGGGATCATGGAACCAGCCACCATTTGAATGAAGAGATTTTTCATTCAAATCGATTGCAGGAAGTGATCAACGCAGTTAAAACTGCACAACAGCTTATAGCCCCTAAAGAAACGGTACTGATTGGCTTCTCACTTGGCGGCAACTTCGCCACTCGTATTGCCAATTGGGCAACAACTAATGGCATTGCTTTAAAACAAACTATCGCTATTTGCCCTGCCATAAACCCCATTGATATTTTACATAAACTGGAAACCGGCCTGAGTTTTTATCACAACTATTTCATCAGAAAATGGAAACGTTCTTTACGCAAAAAGCAGTTTCATTTCCCTGAGTCTTACAACTTTGATAACGTTTATCCCATGAAATCCATGCGTCAAATGACGGAATATTTGCTGCAACTGTTTGGCGACTATCCAACACCTGATGATTATTTTAATGGTTATGCCTTAAGTGGTGATTATCTTAAAAACCTGGACACACCTGTAACCATTTTAATGAGTAAAGATGATCCGGTGATTGGCTATCAAGACACTTTTTCTCTTGCCCAAACTAACAATTTAAAAATTCATGCCTCCCAATACGGTGGTCATTGCGGCTTTATCAAAAATTCCAGATTGCAAAGTTGGGTTGATGATTTTATTGTCAAAACACTGAATCACTAATGTATAAAAATTTTTATACTCATTGTTATAATCACAACATGAAATCTGAATCCAACATGATCAAATTACGAGTCGGTGGCGTACCCGAACACTTTAATCTACCCTGGCGTTTAGCCATTAATTCTGGCGCTTTAAAAAAACACGGCATTGATGCCAAGTGGAAAGAATTTCATAGCGGCACGGGTGCTATGGTGCAAGCGCTGAATAATGATGAAGTGGATGTAGCGACTTTATTAACTGAAGGCGCCATTAAGGCAGTGGCCGACTCGGCGGAAGTTAAAGCTCAATTTGAACTCTATGCTTTTTATACCAAGACACCATTAATCTGGGGTGTGCATGTTCCAACTCAGTCAGACTTACACAGTTTACAAGATCTTAAAAATACCACTTTTGCCATTAGTCGTTTTGGCTCTGGTTCGCATCTAATGGCCTATTTATTGGCAGAATCTCTGGGTTTGGATATTCATAATTTACAGTTTGAAATCATTGATAACCTTAAAGGTGCCCGCGCACTGTTCCGTCAAGGCGGTAATTATGTTTTCCTGTGGGAAAAGTTTATGACCAAACCCTTTGTGGATCATGGTGAAATGCGCCGAATTGTCGACTTCCCAACCCCTTGGTCTTGCTTTGTCACTTGTGTGCGAAAATCCGTGCTGGAAAAACACCCCAAGCAGCTTAAACAGCTGATGAAAACCGTGTTAAGAACAGCCAAGCAGCTCAAAAAATCAAAAATTACTCCCAAACTGATTGCCAGCCAATATCAGTTGGAATTAGAAGACGTTCATACTTGGCTAGATACCACCCAATGGTATAAGAAAGTGTCCCTAGATCAAGAGCTGCTCCAACAAGTTCAAACCAAGCTAAAGCAACTTAAAATCATTTAAATTGTAGATTCAATCCAGAGGCTAAAACAGTATGGCTGCAGCTTAATATTAATTCTTTGAGTTTATCATCTGAATAGTGAAGTCTAGAATAGTATCCTTATTATTTAGGTAATCATCTATTGATTGAACAGCTCTATAATCAGGCTTAATTGGCTTTCCATAAATTAAACCATCAACATTAGTATCCATAATAACCGTTGAAACTCGATACTTAATACCGGTATTTCTAAGTTCATGATCTTTATAACCCGCATTTGTTGAAAAACTAGATCCTGAATCATCTCCAATTATTACTGCAAAGCTATTACTTTTAGCTAAAGACAAAAAGAATCCTGCACTAGAACCATCACTACCATCAGTTATTACATAAACATCTCCGTGATAAGCATTCGGATAAGGCTCAATGGGTTGCTTTAATCTTTCCGCTCCTGGGGCATATTCTTTATAAAAAATGAACTCTTTATCTGCAATATGTGCAAGTAAATATGCTGCTGAAAAAGAGTTTCCGCCACCATTTCCACGAATATCTACTATCAAGTTTTGAGGTTTTCTTGCCTTAATCTCAGCAAAGCTTTTATCAATAAATTCTTCAAATATTTTGCTACGTTCACCGTAATAATTAAATGTTCTTACCGTAAGCTTGGCGGTATTACTGTTAATAAACTCTAGACACAATTGATCTTGGCAACCATCTTTAGGTGAAATCATTGGTTTGTGTTTATAATCCGTTAGCATTGTTAGCCTAACTTCATCCTTGTTGCCACTAACCTTCACTGAGTAAGTATTCGTGAGGTCAAAGTAATAGGCAAGATAGCTATTTGCAAATACATTGAAGTTAAAGCGTTTACTACCTTTTAAGTTTGCATCTGCAAAAATATGCGTATAAATATCACTTAAAATCACCTGAGTATCTTTACCATTAATCGTTAAAATCTCTTGCCCCTTACTCAAATTTTTAGAATTTATCAGAGGATCTGTAATATATAATCTATCCCCAAAAACCTTAACATCCATTGGAAAACGACTATTGGTAGGAAGGATATTGTCTTCTTGAATAAAGTAATATCTAAAGCTCGAATGACCACAACCGATAGAAGCCAAAATCTCACTCATATCCCATATAAATTGGCCATAAGTAGTTTTACTGGTTATTTCATTTTTCTTGGTATCAACTAATTGATTAAATTCTTTTTCAGAAATAAACATAAACGGTCTTGGATGATTTTCCTTAACCGATGTCACTAATTGATCTATGTCTTCTCTATAGCTCTCAGGATCGTAGATTTTGTTAATTGTTGCAAAGTTCACCGGAGTATAAGCAAAGAAGCATAGTAATGCTGCTATTGTTATAAAAGCTCTCATAAAGTTTATATCTCTTACGATAGATTATACTAGCCACAACATTACGATAAAATAAGAGCGGACTCTTATCGAAAAACCATCAAAAGCTAGTCAATTCTTCAAATATCAATAACTTATATTCTTTCTAAATTCTGAAGGGGTAATACCTTCGTTAGACTTAAATGCTTTGTTAAAAGGAGATAAAGAACTGAATCCGCTTTCTAATGCCAAACTTAAAATAGGTATATCACGTTTAGAAGGGTTTTTTAGTAATCGTTTTACAGCTTCAATACGATAGCTATTTACATAACTGCTAAAATTCTGATGACCTAATTTTTTATTAATTAATTCTCTTAATTTATAGGTGGGCAACCCTACTTTTTGAGCTAATAATTCAGGCGTAAGTTTGGCATCTAAATAAATTTTATGCTCAGTAAACTGCTCTTCTAACCGTTCTATCAATTGCTGGTCCCTCTGAGTTAAGTCGATATGATTTGCTTTGTTAATAGCATCACTAAATGGTGATTCGTTTAACTTTAATAACCATAGTGCAGCCCAAAGAATACCTACCCAAATAATCATGGCTTTTATTGTATACAAAAGATTAAGGTTATCTTTAACCAACAAAATTTCTGATATAGCTACCCCAATAGTTATAAAACCAATAAGAACTACAAAGTAATTCCTTGCTCGTCTTCTTTTTTCAACTAAATCATCCTTTTTCCCATAAAGAGTTACTGTTATTAAATGAATCATTAATCCTATGGAGAACAAACTTGAAAATAAGAACCAAAAATAGTGCGCCTCAGGCAAAAAGCCGAATTGCCCTAAACGCACTACTAAAATTGGTAAACAATAACCGATTATAATAAGAGCATGATAGACTTTAAGCCGAAAGCTATGCTGAAACAAGGATAAAGCAAATAGCCAAATAAATACTAAATGAGGTATATCAAACAACCTCACTATAAATCTAACATTACTTGGCAACTGTATATATTCAGGGGAAAAACCCAATAATAAGCAAAATAGACTAAAACAAGAAAATAACAAAAAAAAGTAACTAGGTGTAAACTTCTTTTGAATCAAAAGAGCCAAAATCATAATTAGCAAAAAACCTAGCCCAGTAAATCTGATAAATACATCAAACAAGAACATAATGATAGATTTTCATATTCAAGATCACTATCTTATATTTACTAGACACAATAAAAAACCGCTAAATCTTCATTTAACGGTTTTTCATTTGGTGCCGGAGTGGGACTTGAAATAGTTCTGCAACCAATTGTTTTATAACAAATATAGAATAAAGCACATTAATCCGATGTTACAAACAGTGTTACATTATGGGTTCAGTGCAGGATATTCATCCAAGACTGACAAGTCGCCATCATTGAGTCTAATATAGGTTCTAGCTAACTCTAGAACGGCTTCATAATGAGTTTTTGCTTTAGTAGGTGTTAAGTTTTTTTCGATTAAACTAGGCTCAACTTCTAATGGTTCAGACGAGAAATCGATTGAAAACATGTCATCTGTACTTGGCGCTCTCCGTTTAATTTTTCTAGCAGACTCTTCGCATTTGTAATGCACAAGCTTATGCCTGGACTGCATTAAGTTATCTAGTGCTATTAACAGTTCTTTTGGTAAATCAGTATCAAGCTCAGTGTTAAATATAAATATTAGTTTCCATACCGTATTGCTGTAATTAGTTTTATTAGCAAACTCTTTTCTACATCTATCAAAATTTATTTTGTTTTCGTCAGAAATGACATTTTCGGCACGCTCATTAATAAAAGCTTCTAGTGATAAGCTGTTCATCATTATTGAACTAATTGAGTATTTTAATTTCTGCTCATCATTAAGCTTAGGTTCTAGAGCTTTTTTAGCGTATTCTCCTGCCCAACATAAAAAATATGAAACCATTGATATTGATTGGTACTCAATAGATTCTCCTTTTAGCCGATTGGCTTTTAATATGGTCGTCATTCGCTTTTGGATATTAATAATTTGCTTGAAAATACACTAAACTGATCATTTAAGCCACTTTCTCACCTTAAGCAATACCTAACCATAGGTAAGGCTTATTTTGATCAAAACCCTTGTCTTATAATGTCTAATCGTTATCACGGGATTTGGTTTTACAATCAATAGCTTACAAAATATGCCCCCCAGTTGACTTCTTTCTTAATAAAAATCAATAAGTTACGAAGCAAGCCCCCCTGTCTTTTTATAGTGTAAGAGAAAGTCCTTTTATGGCACCCGAAAACTCTTCTTTAAGGTGTCCAAAAACTCTTTTTCTAACGTGTCCGAAAACTCACGCGCGCGTATTGGTTGCAAAACTCATAAGTATTTGTTTTATAAGGTAGTTATTGGGCTAACTTGGCTGATATTAATTGAATTGAACCTTACCGTAACCTTACCCTTTTTTATAGTGAGGAAAAACCTCTTAATTTCGTTTTAGGCTCTCTGCCTCGGTCGGGAAGGTAACGGTGCAAGCTTCAAAGTCATACTTTAATTCATCGCCATGACGCTCCTGCATATCCTTCATTGCGGTGCAGGGAAACTTAGAAGGGCAGCCATTACCAGGAATATCAACAATATTAGAAAACGTTTCTCTCAAAAGCTTTCTGTGATCACAGTTTATAGTATCGCCAATAAGGCCTAATTTTTTGAGGTTACTTAACTGAAGAAGTGGTGTCGCATCTTTTATCGGGTTCGCGCCTACAACTTCATTTCTATTTAAGTATAACTCCTCAAGCGCTAGCAAACCTCGAAGAGCTTTGACTTCGGATATATTATTATCAGTTAAATGCAATATTTTAAGTTTGTGAAGATTACTCAAGGCAGATATATCGGATATTTGATTTTTATCTAAATATAAGCTCTCTAGATTCGTAAGTGCGCTTAAGGGCGAAATGTCTTTAATATTATTCCAATTAATATTTAAATGTTTAAGCTCGGTAAGTTGTGCAAGAGGAGTAACATCTTCAATGTTACCCCCCATTAATGTTAATGATTTTAAGTTAGATAAACCCGATAATGGTGATAAGTCCGTAGCTTTATAAGGAGAAAGGATTACCACTACCAGATCGTCTAGTTGCTCTAATCCTTTATAACTTTCATAACTATCCGTACAGCTGAGATGATCAAACTTATTTGTGATTTTATTATTTGTAGCATCTGACGAAACTGTGCCGACTCTCTCCAAATTTTCTAAAACACACTTATATAAATCTAAGTCTTCAAATGCACTTTTATCAATTTTAGGCTTTTTAGCATCACAGCTAATTAAAAAAAATAATGCTACAACTATTACTCTTATCACTTCAGTTATCCTTGTTTGAGTTTCAAGCTATTCTAACTAGATTGATTTAAATGTCATCATCGAAATGGAGTTTCTTAGATTAGTGTTTAATATTACTAATCACCTAAACGCTATTTTATGTATAGGGTATGGTTATATATTAAATGTACCTCAGAGAGAGGTCAGTGAATGCAAAAAAAAGCCTCTCTCGTACTCAGCCTGAGGTCAGTGAAAGGGCAATTTTGGCTAATTTTAGCTTCCACTGTACTCACAGAGAGGTCAGTCAGTACTCAGCCTGAGGTCAGTGAATTTAATTTTCTTAGTGGCCGAGAAGGTGTTTTTGCCTCTCGAATATGAATATTTGATTTGCATTCATTAATAGGAAGCCAGGTAAATCCATAGCAAGAAGCACCAATGTTCAGTCCCCCTTGATAAGTGATTTCAAGAAGTTTGGCAGTTAGCAATTCATCTCTAGCCCTTTCAACAGTACTTTTCTTAAAACCTCTATATTTCGCCATGTAGGTAGAGTTTAGTTTCAAGTTGCCATTGTTATGGCCATTAAACTGCCTGCCCATATCCAATAGTAATGCTTTAGCTTTCAAAGATAATTGAATATAGACTGGATCATCATACAAAAGATCAGGAAACCACATTCCCTGCCTTTTGGCTGGTCGCCCTTGAGCGTGCTTTCCCATAAAGCCCCCTTACTCAATCAACAAGGGGGATATGACAAAGTATTGAAATACGCTCAGGGTGGATCTGATAAAGCCTTTGCATGGTTTGCCTGGCATGAGTATGGCTATAGGCCAATAACCTCACCACCCGCAAATTTAAAGCTTTATCGGCCACCAAATACAGTGACCAGTCCATCATGCTACCGCCTTATACTTTCCTGGCAATAACACAAACCTGGCTACTCGATGTTCACCACCATTAGGGTTAGTTTCTACTGTCCATATGGTTTGTATGTTCTTGCCGTGATCGTGCCGTAATTCACAGACGCGGCCAGCAGGGTGAAGAATATCTAACTCATGCCTGGCTTGAATGGTAGTAATTCCATCTGGGCCAGCATTTTCAAGAGCCTTTAAAAGCCTTTGCTGTTGAGCGTTAACATTTGTAGAATAGAACTTAGTCTTTTGATGCCCTTGTTTAGTGTTCTGAGCAGGGGTATTTTTTTGTTTCATCACTTCCCCCTTATGCGCTTTGCTTGGTGGTGGATAAAGACTCAATCCATTCTGATATGTCAGATTCTTTCCACCCAATAGCGCGAGCACCTAAAGAAACTGGTTCGGGAAAGTCTTTGTTCTGGATTTTTAAATAAATGGTTGCACGACTTAGACCAGTGCGTGCAGTAACTTCTGGTAAACGTAATATCTTATTCATACTAAATAGCTCCTGTTAAACAAGTTAAGTTGATACAGGATTAGTATTGATGAAAAAGTTTATTTTATGGAGTTAGTTTTTTAAGCGTTTTTCTAGAAAAACATCCCCGTAAAAACATTCTTCAGAATCGTCAAAAAAGCCACGGGTTATGTGTCGAATCTCATTTGCATCATAATTTTTATGTTCATCTCCAAAAAACATATTAGCCAATATAGATGTTATTTCATGGTTTGGAGTATTATATTGGCACATAAAAAACTGCTTCATTTTTCTACAAAAAAATGTTAATTCTGCATTTTTTGAACCAGGCTTTAAAACAATTTTAGTATATTTGCTTGGAATTTTTTTGATAAATTCAGAATATGCTGTTAATAATTCAGTAATTCTTAATTGATTTTTTGCTCTTACCTTTCTTGTATATATTCTCAATGCATTTCTTATTTCATTAGTTAACTCTTCATTGTGTTCAAAAACAAGTCCATCTTTAAAACTATGGTGTAACAATCCCTCTAAATCTTTATCGCAACAAATCTCAAGTGTTAAAGGAAGCAAAATATAATTTGCACCAATTTGCTCTATAAACCTTGCTGATTCCAGAAGCTTGTCTGAAATGTCATTGCATAAATCCTTTAGCTCGACTTTGGTTAGTTTGTTCAATTTATCTTTTTTGTATTTCAGAGCATTATAAATAGCAATAAATAGCGCCCCTCTTTCAGTTGGATCAACACCATTTTCATATAGAGAATCTATATTTACATATTTATATGAAGCTTTGGCATAACGAACGCATGCTCTTTTAAACAACTGTTCAAGCTCATCTGCAAGATAATGTTCCTCAATATTTGAGGTTAGTTTTCTGAGCTCATCTAAATCTATTTGAGCAAAATCATCAATCAAAACACTGCCTCCATGTTCTGCCTAAGTATTAACCAGCCAACCTATAGGCGTTAGGCTTTCGGGAGCTACCCTAGACTGGTTAAATCGGGTTAAAAATTATTGCCGGGTATTATTATCTTCACTTTCATATAGTATCGAAATAGCTTGCTCAAGTTCTTTATAAATATCATGAACAATCAAATCACGACCAGCCCTTGCTCCATCTTTGATGGGCACACCAGTATCACCTTCATATTCATTTTCTAAAGTAGTCATTAAGTGGCAAACTCTGTCTTGAGCCTGGTTTAATATATCAAGGACGTCTATTGCATTGCTATTTTGGCTCATTGTGCTACCCCCTTGATATTTTCTTTACCATAACCAGTGTAAGCTACGGCTGCTCTAGTGCACTCCATTAGATAGAAAAACCCTGTTAGCTGACGAGCATCTAGATCTACTTCACCACCACCATCAACTAATGTAATCGACTGCATGTAAGCAAGAACTGCTTCAACATTCAATTGTGTATCTTCTACGCAATTACCGATTAAAGGATTTCTGTTACCGTGAATTTCTTCAATTGAATAACTCATATTTCATACTCCTTTGTCTATTTGACTATTCGTAAGTTCCTAGCTCCACTCAGGCTTAAGTTGCCTTGTGAGGCTTGCTTTATAAAGTCTGACCACCAGGCCATGACTTTAATTCTCTGCTCCAGGTAGGTGGTACGGTTGTACGCTTTTCTAACTTCATCACCACCCACATGAGCTAAACACGCCTCAATCACATCAGGATTAAAGCCTTGTTCGTTTAGGGTGGTGCTGGCTAATGCTCTCAAACCATGCGCGACAAGACGTCCCTTAAAGCCCATTCTTTTTAAAGCCATGTTTACCGACTGGCTATTCATAGGTTTTTTAGGATCGTGGTCATTAGGGAATATATGCTCTCTTTGTCCGCTAATCGGGCGCATGACTTCCAGTAAAGCAATCGTTTGTTCAGTAAGCGGGACTATATGCTGTTTCTTTTTGCCTTTTCGTCCTTTCATCCTTTCAGCAGGGATAACCCATAGTTTTTGCTCTAACTCTATTTCGTCCCATCTTGCGCCACAGGCTTCGCTGGGGCGGGTCATGGTGTGTAATTGCCACTCCACCAGGCAGCGAGTTTGTAGCTTGATATTGGCAAAGTTTAATGCGCTCATAAGCTCAGGCAGTTGATCAGGCTCTAAAGTCGCCATGTGGGTACGCTGTGGCTTTTTAAAGACTTCTCTAATTGCATGAGCCGGGTTGTTATCAATTAGCCCATAATTCACTGCATAGTTCATTACACCATTGATATTGTGGATTGCCTTTTTAACCGTTTCTAATTTGTTTTGCGCTTCCAGCGGACGAAGCAAGGCAATGAAATCTGTTGATTTAATTAAATGGACTGGCTTGTTACCAAGAGCAGGAAATACATATTTCTCTAATAACCTCGAAACTCTTTTTAGGTGATCGTCAGTTATGCTATTTCGTCTGCTCTCAGTCCATTGATCAAAGATAGCCTTAAAAGTATTGGTATGGACGGTTTCTTGCTCTTGCTGCTGTTGCTTTCGGTAGTCCTGAGGATCTTCTGGTATCTCTTGAGCTAGTAATTTTCGATACTCAGCCCTCAATGCCCTGGCTTCGGTCAAAGTAACTTCTGGATAAACGCCTAGCCCCATATTGGCGCGTTTCTTTGAAAATGGTCTTTGGTAATTGAATATCCATATCTTTGAGCCTGTGGGCTTAACCCTTAAGAACAACCCCTTGCCGTCAGCCAGGCTATATTCCTTTTCTTTGATAGGAGCTTTCCTGATTTCCAAGTCCGTTAGTGGCCTTGTAGTATTTGCCAATGTAACACCCGCCTAACCCAGTCAATGTAACATTATCATCAAAATGTGACATTCAGTGTTACATTAAACGCTGGATTTAGCAAGACGTTAAAATACGCCTTTAGACGCTAAATTCTATAACCAACTGTTTTTAAACTATTTTTGGCACAAAAAAAGACGCCCTAAGACGTCTTTGAATTTTCATTTGGTGCTCGGAGTGGGACTTGAACCCACACGGCCATACAGCCACTACCCCCTCAAGATAGCGTGTCTACCAATTCCACCACCCGAGCGAAGCTAGTGACAGCTTATTGTTCGCCGTCAGCTTTTTTCTTAAGTTCTTTTTTGGCTTCTTCTAATTTCTTTTCGGCATCAGTTTTAATGTCTTCAAATTTTGCTTCGGTGTCTTTCTTGATTTCTTCTACTTTCTTTTCAGCAGCATCGGCGGCTTTATCCGCTTCAGCTTTGACGGCATCTTTAACATCCGTGGCAGTTGGAATTTCAGTACCTATAGTTTCTTTAGCCGCTGTTGGGATCTCGGTAGCCGCTTCTTGATTAGCGCTTGGAATTGCTTCTAGTCCGGTGTCTGTTGACGTTTCAATCGTTTCTGCCGCTTGTGCTGCGTCATCCAGAATATTCGACTCTTCGGCAGTATTGTTTTTCACAAAGGTAATGGCCAAAGCGATCACGAAAAACAAAATCGCCAGGATAGTGGTACTTTTAGTTAAAAAGTTACCTGCACCTGGTGCACCAAATAAGGTGTTGGAAGCACCGGCACCAAAAGAAGCACCCATTTCGGCACCTTTACCTTGTTGAATCAAAATGATGCCTACTAATAAAAGGGCAACAACTAATAAACTGATCATTAAAAATAATTGCATGTTTTTATCCTGCTTTAACCTGCTGCTTTACATATCGCAATAAATTGTTCGGCTTTTAGCGAAGCACCACCAATCAGACCACCGTCGATATCATCTTGCGCTAAAAGTTGTTCGGCGTTAGTAGGATTCATACTACCACCGTATAAAATTCGGATTTTGGCTGCTACGTCGACATCTAACTGAGCTAAATGTGCTCTAATCTCCGCATGCACTTGCTGGGCCTGCTCAGGGGTTGCTGTTTTACCAGTGCCAATGGCCCAAACGGGTTCATAAGCAATAACACCCTGCCCTAGCACATCGATGCCATAGTCTAATACCGTATCAATTTGAGCTCTGACTACCTTCATAGTGGCATCAGCTTCCCGTTCTTCAAGGGTTTCACCCACACAAAGTACCGGAATCAAGCCATTATCCAGTGCCGCCTGGAATTTTTTAGCCACCAATTCTGAACTTTCGCCATAAAGGCTACGACGCTCGGAATGGCCTACCAGTACATATTGGCTGCCAATATCGGCCAACATGCTGCCACTGATCTCGCCAGTAAAGGCACCTGCTGCTTGCTCGGAAAGGTTTTGTGCACCCACTTCAATGGCTGAATCTTTAGTTAAATCAATCACTAAAGGCAAATAAACCGCTGGCGCACAGACTAACACTTCACTTTGCCAATCACTTTCTAATTGGGCATTAATAGCCATTACCAGCTCATGAATTGAGTCAGTAGTACCATTCATTTTCCAGTTTCCAGCAATCAGTGTTTGTCTTGCCATTCTTTCCTCGCTTAAGCTTTCCTTTTAGTTAAGCCAACCATCCGCTATAGCTTCGGGTATATTTCGGCCTTTTTACAAAAGGGCGCAAATAGTAACCGAGCACAAGCCTGAAAACAAGCTCTAAACTCTAGAATATTGCTTTTTTAGCAGCGTTTCCGGGCACTGACAGCAAAAGCGGCTATTTCCCCATAAAAATCATGGATTTTAGCCCTTTGATCCAAGTATAATACGCGCCGTTTAAGGCCTTTTGCTTGGGGTTTATAAAGTGTCAGGTCTTAGTAAGGAACTTTTGGGTTTTAACTCTAAAAATACTGATGTTTTATGCTGGTGATAACTTACTATCATTCAGCATTTTGCTATGTGTTATCGGCCAGTTACGCTGAGAGCCTTGTTAAAGTTTGATTAAAAGTTCCTTTCACTCATTGGTCTACCCAATGACTTTATGTTTTTGTTGATTAACCAAGAAATAAGTAGCGACCTATGATTAAGATTAAAAAAGGCTTAGATCTGCCCCTGGAAGGACAGCCTGAGCAAACGATCTCAAACGGTGCTACGGTTAAAACCGTTGCCATTCTCGGCGAAGATTATATTGGCATGAAACCGACCATGCGTGTACAAGTGGGTGATTCGGTTAAAAAAGGTCAGGTAATTTTTGACGATAAAAAAACTCCCGGAGTGAAATATACAGCTCCTGCTGGAGGCACCGTTACCGCCATTAACCGCGGCGCCAAGCGAAAACTACTATCTGTAGTGGTTGAAATCGCTGAAGCCGAAGAAGTGGTTAAGTTTAATAAATATTCTGCCGATCAGCTAGCTGACCTTGAGCGCCAGGCAATTGTCGATCAGATGGTGGAGTCCGGCTTGTGGACTGCCCTGCGTACCCGTCCTTATTCAAAAGTTCCAACCATTGATAGCGAGACCAAAGCCATTTTTGTTTCGGCTATGGATACCAATCCTTTAGCGGCGGATCCAGAGGCCATCATTGCTGAACAGGAAGAAACTTTTAATCAGGGTCTAAGTCTGCTTACTAGCTTATCGGCTGGTAAGGTTTTTGTTGGGACTAAAGATGGTAGCAACTTAGCTAAGTTTGAGCACCCCAAAGTTCAATATGAATCTTTTGCTGGCCCTCACCCTGCGGGTAATGTGGGTACTCATATTCATTTCTTGTACCCGGCGGCAGCGAATAACGCTGTATGGCATATTGGCTATCAAGACGTGATTGCTTTGGCCAAATTATTTACCACTGGTGAACTTTATACGGATCGAGTAATAGCCATTGGTGGCACCATGATCAAAAAGCCACAGCTGGTTCGTACTCGTGTAGGCGCCAATATCGATGAGTTATTAGCTGGTAAAGAAAAAGATGCTGATAACCGTCATTTGTCAGGTTCAGTATTAAACGGCTTTCACGCTATTGAGTCACGTGCTTACCTGGGTCGTTATCACAACCAAGTAACGGTGATTCGTGAAGGTCGTGAAAAAGAGTTTTTCGGTTGGGTCAGGCCAGGTTCAGATAAATTCTCGTTAACGCGTGCATTTATCTCAGCTTTTATGCCAAAGAAACGATTCGCTATGACTACCACTACCGGAGGCTCTGAACGTGCCATTATGCCTATAGGTTTGTATGAGCGCGTGATGCCAATGGATATTTTACCAACACAATTAATTCGTGCATTAGTCACTGGCGATACCGATACAGCCCAGCAACTTGGTGCGCTGGAGCTGGATGAAGAAGATTTAGCTTTATGTACTTTTGTTTGCCCAGGCAAATATGAGTATGGCCCGATTCTTCGTGAAAATCTGACTAAGATTGAAAAAGAAGGGTAAGGGGAAGGTTAGTATGGGTTTAAAGAAATTAATTGAAAAATACGAACCGCATTTTGAGAAAGGCGGTAAGTGGGAGAAGTGGTACGCACTTTACGAGGCGGCGGCGACTATCTTCTACACTCCTGGCCACGTGACCACCAATGGTGCACACGTGCGCGACAATATCGATTTGAAACGTATTATGATCATGGTCTGGTTCGCTACTTTCCCTGCCATGTTCTTCGGTATGTGGAATATCGGTTATCAGGCACAGCTTGGCATAATGAATGGTTTAAGCCTGCCAGATGTATGGCAAGTAGGCTTCTTCGAATTTTTCGGTGGCAGCATTACTGCCGAAACTGGCTGGTTTGGTCTAATGTTCTATGGCTCCTGTTTCTTCCTGCCGATTTACGCCACGACTTTTATCGTCGGTGGTTTCTGGGAAGTGCTATTCGCCAGTATTCGCGGCCATGAGATCAACGAAGGCTTTTTTGTAACCTCGATTTTATTCGCATTGATAGTGCCGCCTGAAATTCCACTATGGCAAGTAGCCTTAGGTATTAGTTTCGGTGTGGTGGTTGCGAAAGAAATCTTCGGTGGTACGGGTAAGAACTTTATGAATCCGGCTTTAGCAGGCCGTGCCTTCTTGTTCTTTGCTTACCCGACAGATATTTCCGGTGCTGAAGTTTGGGCAGCCGTAGATGGCTTCTCAAGTGCTACTCCATTAGCAGCAGCGGCAGCGGGCTCTATCACCGATTACAGCATTAACCAAAGCTGGTGGGATGCTTTCTATGGTTTTATTCCTGGCTCAATTGGTGAAGTCTCAACCTTAGCAGTCATAATTGGTGGCCTATTTATCATTGCCGCGCGTATTGCTTCATGGCGTATCGTGCTAGGCGTGATGCTTGGTATGGTGGCAACTTCTTACCTATTCAACTTTATCACGAGTGATACCAATCCTATGTTTGCCATGCCCTGGTATTGGCATCTGGTCACCGGTGGTTTTGCTTTTGGCATGTTCTTTATGGCAACCGACCCCGTATCAGCCGCCTTAACCAATAAAGGTAAATGGTATTTTGGTGCTTTAATTGGAGTGATGGTGGTATTGATTCGTGTAGTCAATCCTGCCTTCCCAGAAGGCATGATGCTGGCGATTCTATTCGCAAACCTGTTCGCGCCACTGATTGATCATTTCGTGGTTCAGGCAAATATTAAAAGGAGGGCTCGTCGTCATGTCTAATAAAGAAAGTCCTACTAAAACTATTATTGTTGCTTTGTTATTAAGCCTGGTTTGCTCGGTGGTAGTTTCAACCGCGGCTATCAAGCTAAAGCCCATTCAACAAAAAAATCAGGCGTTAGATAAAAAGCGTAATATTTTGGTTGCCGCTGGCATGATGGAAGAAAAATCTTCTGCCAGCGTTGAAGAGCTTTTCAGCCAAATAGAATCCAAGTATGTTGATTTAACTACCGGCGAATTTGTCGAAGTGCCGGCAAAATTCGATCAACGTAAAGCTGCTAAAGATCCAACGATGAATGTGGCGCTTACCGCCGAGCAGGATTTAGGCGGTATTGGTGCTCGCTCGAAAATTGCCCATGTTTATATCGTGAAAAAAGATGGACAATTGGACAGCATCATTTTGCCAATACATGGTAAAGGCCTGTTCTCAACTTTATACGGCTTTATCGCTTTGGATAAAGATTTAAAAACCGTTAAAGGCATTAAGTATTATGAACATGGTGAAACGCCAGGTTTGGGAGGTGAAGTTGACAATAGCAACTGGCTGGCTAAATGGCCTGGCAAACAAGTGCTGGATGCCAATGGCGAACCAGTTTTGACATTGGTTAAATCAGATGCCAACAGCGCTAACGAAGTTGATGCACTTTCAGGTGCAACCTGGACCACCAATGGTGTGCAAAACATGATCCACTTCTGGTTAGGTGATAATGGCTTTGGGCCATTCCTTGACAAGTTAAGAGCGGGGGAAATTTAAAATGGCTTTTGATAAACAAGAAGCTAAATCGGTTTTATTTGCACCGATTTTTAATAACAACCCCATCGCCCTACAGGTATTGGGGATCTGTTCTGCCTTAGCGGTAACCGTTAAGCTGGAAACAGCTTTTGTAATGAGTGTAGCTTTAACTGCGGTTGTGGCTTTTTCAAACTTGTTAATCAGTTTGATCCGCAACCACATTCCATCCAGTATTCGTATTATCGTACAAATGACCATTATCGCCTCATTGGTAATTTTGGTTGACCAAATATTAAAAGCCTATGCTTATGATATTTCCAAGCAGCTTTCAGTATTCGTCGGCTTGATTATTACCAACTGTATTGTAATGGGTCGCGCCGAAGCCTATGCCATGAAAAATGGCCCTGTTATGAGCTTCCTTGACGGTATCGGTAACGGTTTAGGTTATTCCGTACTGCTGATCGTAGTCGCTTTTTTCCGTGAACTCTTTGGTTCTGGAAAACTATGGGGTTATACCATCTTCCAAAGCATTTCTGATGGTGGCTGGTATCAAACCAATGGCTTGCTACTATTACCAGCGAGCTCATTCTTTATTATCGGTTTATTGATCTGGGCTTTACGTACCTGGAAGACAGATCAAGTGGAGGGTAAAGAATAATGGAACATTATATCTCATTATTTGTTCGCGCCGTTTTTGTTGAAAACCTGGCGCTATCATTCCTGCTGGGAATGTGTACCTTCCTGGCAGTGTCCAAGAAGATCCAAACGGCAATTGGCCTGGGTATCGCAGTGGTTGTAGTGCAAACGATTACCGTTCCAGTAAACAATTTGCTACTACATAACTTGTTGGCAGAAGGTGCTTTAGCCTGGGCAGGTTTTCCTGAAGCCGATTTAAGCTTTCTGGGTTTAATCGTTTATATTGGCGTTATCGCAGCGGTAGTCCAAATCCTGGAAATGACTTTGGATAAGTTCTTCCCCGCCCTGTACCAATCACTGGGGATTTTCCTGCCATTGATCACAGTGAACTGTGCCATTATGGGTGGATCATTGTTTATGGTAGAGCGTCACTATAATTTCTCTGAATCAGTAGTATTTGGTTTAGGTTCCGGCTTCGGTTGGGCATTGGCGATTGCAGCTTTGGCAGGCATTCGCGAGAAAATGAAATATTCAGATGTACCCGATGGCCTACGCGGTTTAGGTATTACCTTTATCGTGGTTGGCTTAATGGCGCTTGGTTTTATGTCATTTACTGGTATTAAGCTGTAAAGGGGAAGCTCATGAATGAAATTATTTTAGGCGTTACTTTATTTACAGCCGTTATCCTAGCGCTGGTTTTGGTTATTTTGGTAGCGCGCAAACAACTGGTCAGTACTGGCGATGTGACTATCGATATCAATGGTGATGCTGACAAAGCCATTAAAGTACAAGCTGGCGGTAAACTACTTGGCGCTTTAGCAGACTCAGGCATCTTCGTATCATCTGCCTGTGGCGGCGGTGGTACTTGTGGCCAGTGTGTCTGCAAAGTAACTGAAGGCGGTGGTTCAATTCTGCCTACCGAAGAAAGTCATATCAACAAACGTGAAGCAGCTGAAGGCTATCGTTTATCCTGTCAGGTTGCAGTAAAGCAAGACATGAAAATCGAAGTGCCTGAAGAAGTGTTTGGCACGAAGAAATGGGAATGTGAAGTTATCTCGAATGAAAACAAGGCAACTTTCATTAAAGAATTAAAGCTGAAAATTCCTAATGGTGAAAGCGTTCCTTTCCGTGCTGGTGGTTATATTCAAATTGAAGCCCCAGCTTATAAGTTGAAGTACTCTGAATTTGATATTGAAGAAGAATATCACGAAGACTGGAATCGCTTTAAGTTATTCGATATTGAATCAGAAGTTAAAGACGAAACCATTCGTGCTTACTCGATGGCCAACTATCCACTAGAAGAAGGCATCATCATGTTGAACGTGCGTATTGCAACACCTCCGCCACGCGATATGTCATTGCCCGCTGGTAAAATGTCATCCTACATCTTTAACTTGAAGCCTGGTGATAAAGTAACTATTTCTGGGCCTTATGGTGAGTTCTTTGCGAAGGAAACTGAATCGGAAATGGTCTTTGTCGGCGGTGGCGCTGGTATGGCACCAATGCGCTCGCACATTTTCGATCAGCTTCGTCGTATTAAAACTGATCGCAAAATCAGTTTCTGGTACGGCGCTCGTTCGGTGCGCGAAATGTTCTATGTGGAAGATTTTGATATGCTGGCCAAAGAGAATGAAAACTTTGAGTGGCATGTAGCACTTTCCGATCCTCAACCTGAAGATAACTGGCAAGGTTATACTGGTTTTATTCATAATGTGCTTTATGAGAATTACCTGAAAGACCATCCGGCGCCAGAAGATTGTGAATTCTATATGTGTGGGCCGCCCATGATGAATGCTGCTGTAATCCAAATGCTTGAAGATTTGGGTGTTGAGCGTGAAAACATTCTACTGGATGATTTTGGCGGCTAAGGAAAAGTCTAACCTAACAAAAAGCTCCAAGTTCAGTTAAAATAGGCAGCAACTATAGCTGCCTATTTTTTTGCCTGAAATTATGCCTATTCTGCGCTTATTTTTCCTTCTGACACTAGTGGCTCTCATTGGTTGCAACCAAGAATCTGATTATAAAAAGATTATTGGCTCCACTATGGGCACTAACTATAGCGTAATTGCAAAAATTAGTGGCCAGGATATTCATCAGATCCACCAAAAAATCGAAGCTGAGTTAAAGGATATTAATCAATTAATGTCTACCTATATTGCCGATTCAGAAATTAATCAATTTAATAAACTCACAGATAATTCTTGCTTTAAATTTTCGCATAAAAGTTGGCATGTGTTGTTGGCCTCCAAGCAAATCTATGAAGAAACTGATGGTGCTTTTGATATAACACTAGGACCTTTAATATCGCGCTGGGGATTTAGTGCCGAAGAATATGAACAAAAGGTTCCTACTCACGAAGAGATAACACAACTATTAGCAAGCACTGGAACCGATAAGCTTCAATTTAACGAACAGCAGCAATGTATTAGCAAAGCCTTCCCTTCTATGACCATTAACCTTTCTGCTATTGCCAAAGGTTATGCGGTTGATCAACTGGCTGCTATTTTAGATGACTATCGAATTAACAGTTACCTGATCGAAATTGGTGGTGAAGTTAAGGCTAAAGGACTTAAATCCAATGATCAGAATTGGAAAATAGCGGTAGAAAAACCCTCCAGGAACCTTCATCGCCAACAGTCAATTATTGTAAATTTAATCGATATATCCATTGCCACTTCCGGTGACTACCGAAACTATTTTGAGCACAAGGGTAAGCGTTTTTCACATACCATAAACCCAAAAACCGGTTATCCCATTAGTCACAATTTAAGCTCTATTTCGGTCTTGCATCCAAGCAATATGATGGCGGATGCTTATGCAACTGCGCTTAATGTTATGGGAGCCGATGCCGCTTACAAGTTTGCAGATACCCATCAATTAGCCATTTACACCATTCAGCAAAAAAATGGTAAGGCCATCGCGCAACAAAATAATCTATTTAGGGCATATATTAGCCAATAAGCCTTATGTTAAAATATGGCTAATATCTTAAAAAGAGAGTTTCATGAGCACTTTTATTTTGGCTTTCTCACTGTTTGCGGGCGTTATTCTGATTATGGCTGTGGGCTATATAATGCAACGCAAGCGTATTAGCGGCAGTTGTGGTGGTTTAGATGCTTTAGGTATTGAAAAAGCCTGCGATTGCGAAAAGCCCTGTGCTAAAAAACGTGCCCGCCTCAGAAACGAGCGTCGGTTAAATGTACAAATTATTGAAGACTAGGCAGAATCTATTTTTCTAGTTAACTCCGATATATTGCAGTGCCTTCAAAATACTCTGACGTGAAATCATACCCACCAGCTGACTTTTCTCAACCACAGGGTACATGCGACAGCTATCTTTTAAGAAACGCTCCGCCACATCAGCAATGCTATCATCAGGGTGGACCGTTTTAACTTCCTTAGTCATTCGATCCATCACACGATCACCCAAGTCACCATGATAAATCGCACTAAGAACCGTATGCAGACAATCTTTTTCCGATAAATAACCTATCAAACGGTTATGATCATCCAATACTGGAGCTCCCGTTAAACGATATTCCAGCATCGTTTGAGCAGCTTCCACCACATCAGTTTCCGGGGCCACGGTAATCATGGCTGAGGTCATATAATCTCTTACCGTCACAGATTTAAGCATGCGTGACTCCTTTTCATAGTTTAACTTATTGTTTTGCTTAAAATATTTCTAATATTGATTTGATAATAGCTTATTTAGCTTTAAAAAAGAAGAGGGGAGATTTTACAGATATAAAAAACAAAACCCGGCAGAAGCCGGGCTTGTTATAAAGGTTTTAGATTCTAATTATTTAGATTCTAAATTAGCTTCTGCACGACGGTTTAAGGCACGACCTTCTGCAGTAGCATTGTCTGCAATAGGACGATCTTCACCATAACCAACACCACTCAAACGAGAAGCATCAATACCAAAGTTGCTACTTAAATAGTTAACTACAGAGTTAGCACGACGCTCAGATAAACCCTGGTTATAGCTAGAAGAACCAACGCTGTCTGTGTGGCCTTGAATTTCAGCACTTACATTTGGGAACTGACGCAAAAACTCAGCAACTTTAGCAATTTCAGAGACCATCTCTGGCTTGATTGCATACTTGTTGCTATCGAAGTTCAAACGCATATCAATTACCACTTTTTCAGCTTCTTGTACTTGACAGCCTTTTTCATCAACTTTGGCACCAGCTGGAGTTCCTGGACAAGCGTCTTGATAATCGTATACGCCATCACCATCTGAATCTACTGGACAACCATAACTATCAACTTTAGCGCCCGCTGGAGTTCCAGGACAACGATCATTAGCATCAATCACACCATCACCATCTGAATCTTTTGGTGCTTTAGCAGGAGCTTTCACTGGAGCTGAAGCTGCTGCTCCGCGATCAGTGTCTCCAAAAAAGAAGCCTAAATTCACATAATAGTTTTTGTGGTCTCGGACTTGGTTACCACCAGTCCATTCAGCACCAATTCGACCAAAGAAATTATCAGTAAAAAAATGCTGTAAACCAACACCAGCTTTGGAGAAGGCCTCTCCCTCAGCAGCATCTAAAGCATCGGCATGAGGCGTATCTGTTCCCAGCTGAATATCATACTTGCCTGCACCAACTTTAAAGTATGGAAAAGTTGTAGTTCCAGAAAGAGCAGTCCAGTTATATACTAAATCCAAACCATAGGCCAGTATATCACTTCCGTTATTTAGATTAATTTGGTTTCGGCCATAACGAACATCATCTTCAATATATGTACCTTCTACGCCCCAATTTTTATTAAAGCTCCAACCCAAACCTAGGCCTAACATATCTCTACTATCCAACTGGGTAGCTTTATCAAAATGCATATCTGTCAAACTACCAAAGGCATAGAAGCCTTCACGATCTTTAACTTCATTATCACCTGCAAAACCTACTGCGCTAGCACTTAATAGGCATGCTCCTAAAATTAACTTCTTCATTTGATTTGCCCTCTCTTATATATGTAGAAGTGTTCCAATTTATCACAATCTGCCAACTATTATACATGAAACAATGACTTAGGTACAAAATATGTACCATTTTTTAACTATTTTACAAACTAACTTATTGATTTATCGTATTATCGCTGCAATTTTCTCAGCCTTGTCCTTTGATAAGTCCAAAGTATCGGCTTCTACCATAACCCGAATCAACGGCTCTGTACCAGATGCTCGAATTAAAACCCTACCTGCATCATTTAATTCATTTTCTACTTCCGTAACTTTTTCCTTCAAATTATTTGACTCCAACACAGGTTTAGCCTCTTTGACCTTGACATTAATAAGCGTTTGCGGAAATAGTGTATTTTGTTTTGTCCATTGTAAAAGGCTTAACTTATTAAATTTCAAAGTTTTAAGCACTTGCAGTGCGGCAATGATTCCATCGCCTGTAGTATTGTGTTCCAAGCAGATCACATGGCCCGATGATTCCCCGCCTAATGTCCAGCCATTGGCTTTTAACTCTTCCATGACATAGCGATCGCCCACTTTAGCTCTGACAAAAGGAATATCAAGTTTACTCAATTTTTTTTCTACCGCCATATTAGTCATTAAGGTACCAACAACTCCTCCCTTGAAAGCACCTGAGCTCTTAGCAGCCTGAGCGATTAATAAAATCAATTGATCGCCATTGACCAAGTTTCCTTCACCATCAATCATCATAACCCGGTCAGCATCACCATCAAAAGCAATACCTAGATCCGCATTTTCTTTGATCACCTTTTCTGCTAATGGCCCAGTATGAGTAGCGCCCCTTTCTAAATTGATATTCAAGCCATCTGGGCTAGTACCCATGCTCATAACTTCTGCACCTAATTCCTTAAAAACATAAGGCGCTATGTGATAAGCCGCTCCATGTGCACAATCCAGCACAATTTTCATACCCTTTAATGAAAAATCATTAGGCACACTGGCTTTGCAAAATTCAATATAGCGAGCCGCAGCATCTTCTATTCGATAAGCCTTACCCAATAACTCTGAAGGCAGAGTCTCCATCTCTTGATCCAGTAAAGCTTCAATTTCCAACTCTACTCCGTCAGGTAACTTGGTACCATCTTTAGAGAAAAACTTAATGCCATTATCATGAAAAGGGTTATGTGAAGCACTTATAACTATTCCCGCATCAGCCCTAAATGTTCGGGTCAAATAGGCTACCGCAGGAGTTGGCATTGGCCCTACCAATAAACTATCAACACCAGCTGCTGTCAAACCAGCTTCCAGCACTGATTCAAACATATAACCTGAAATTCGAGTATCCTTGCCAATAACCACTTTACCGCGATCATTTCCATTTTGCGCCAGCACCTTGCCTGCCGCCCAACCAAGTTTAAGTACAAATTCAGGGGTAATAGGAAACTGTCCAACAGTTCCGCGAATACCGTCTGTACCAAAATATTTTCTCATGCACTTATCCTTAGTTATTAAAATTATTTACTTTCAATCGCTTTATAAATATCAATCGCCTGACGTGTTGCTTTAACATCATGCACTCGCAATATTTTAGCACCATTTGTTACTGAAATTAAACCAGCCGCCACACTGGCAATCATCCGTTCTGATACCTCAATATTCAGTATTTGCCCAAGCATACTCTTCCTCGATACGCCCACTAATAAAGGCAGCTCGAAAATAGACAATCGTTGTAGACCTTTCAATAGCTGACAATTATGCTCCAATGTCTTACCAAAACCGATGCCAGGGTCCAAACAAACTCTCGACTTGGCAATACCCGCTTTTTCGCAAGCTCCTACTCTCTGTGTTAAAAACTCAGCGACCTCTGCTATTACATCTTCATAAATAGGATCATGCTGCATACTGCGCGGTTCGCCCTGCATATGCATTAAACACACTTCAACTTGTGAATCTGCAATAACCTCTAATGCCCCTTCCTCAGTTAAAGCCCTAACGTCATTAATCATGAGAGCGCCGGCATTAATCGCCTCACACATTACTTGCGGCTTGGAAGTATCCACCGATATTGGTTTACCCAAATCAACAATTGACTCAACTATCGGGATCACTCTATCCAGCTCTTGCTGAATAGAAACCGCTTGTGCTCCAGGGCGAGTCGATTCTCCACCCACATCGATCACATCAACGCCTTCCGCGATCATTTGCTCTGCATGGCAAATTGCCGCATTTAACTGATTGAAATGACCGCCATCGGAAAAAGAATCAGGAGTAGCATTTAAGATCCCCATCACCAATGGACCAGGTATTTTTAAAATTGCTTGCACTTTTTAAGAGCTACCTATAAAAATTACTAACAGTTACCGAATAACCAACTACCCGATACCACAGGCAAGAAAAAAGGTCCTAAGGACCTTTTCTCATTTTATTCTTCACGCAGCTTAACCACAACCGGAGAATCCTCTCCTGAATCAGCCTGAGTCGCTTGAGGACTGTCTGGCGACTTAGGCGGCTCCGTCGGCCCATCCGGTTTATTATTCCAATTGGATGGCGGATTTGGCTCATCACCATTCATGATCTCGTCAATCTGCTTAGCATCAATGGTTTCATACTTCATTAACGCATCTGCCATAGCGTGCAGCTTATCCAGATTATCATTCAGGATTTTTTCTGCTCTTCGATAGTTACGATCGATAAAATCTCGGATTTCTTCATCAATAGCTCGGGCTGTATCATCAGCAATATTTTTATGCTGAGTCACCGAACGCCCCAAGAAAACTTCGCCTTCATCCTGAGCATAAGATAATGGGCCAAGCTTTTCTGACAAGCCCCATTTAGTTACCATATTACGGGCAATTTCGGTAGCACGCTCAATATCATTAGAAGCACCTGTAGTAATTTGATCAGGACCATTTAAAATCTCTTCGGCGATTCTACCACCAAATAATGACGACAACTGAGATTCCAGCTGCTCTTTCGACAAGGAATAACGATCCTGCTCAGGTAAATACATGGTTACACCCAAAGCACGACCACGCGGGATAATACTGACTTTATAAACCGGATCGTGGCTTGGTACTTTTAAGCCAACAATCGCATGCCCAGCTTCATGGTAGGCCGTATTACGTTTTTCCTCTTCAGTCATCACCATTGAGCGACGCTCAGCACCCATCATGATTTTATCTTTAGCCTTTTCAAAGTGCTCCATATCAACGGTGCGTTTATTTTCGCGTGCTGCAAATAATGCTGCTTCATTGACTAGATTAGCCAAGTCGGCACCAGAAAAACCAGGGGTACCACGTGCGATTACACTGGCTTCAACATTATCAGCCGCAGGTACTTTACGCATGTGTACCTGCAGGATTTTTTCACGCCCCTTGATGTCCGGCAAACCTACCACTACTTGTCGATCAAAACGACCAGGACGTAATAAGGCAGGATCTAAAACATCAGGTCGGTTAGTGGCGGCAATCACAATCACACCCTCACCACCTTCAAAACCATCCATTTCCACCAACAATTGATTCAAGGTTTGCTCACGCTCATCATGACCACCACCCATGCCAGCGCCACGATGACGACCAACCGCATCAATCTCATCAATAAAGATAATACAAGGTGCATGCTTTTTCGCCTGATCAAACATATCACGCACCCGTGAAGCACCCACACCCACAAACATTTCCACAAAGTCAGAACCAGAAATAGTAAAAAATGGTACTTTTGCTTCGCCAGCAATGGCTCTTGCCAATAAAGTTTTACCCGTACCAGGTGGACCCACCATTAAAACACCACGAGGAATAGTGCCACCAAGCTTTTGATATTTACGCGGATCGCGCAAGAAATCTACCAACTCGCCGACTTCCTCTTTCGCTTCTTCCACACCTGCCACGTCAGCAAAAGTGGTCTTAACCTGATCTTCTGACAACATACGTGCCTTGGATTTGCCAAAGGACAAGGCACCGCCACCTTTGCCACCGCCTTGCATTTGGCGCATAAAATAAATCCAAACGCCAATCAATAATAAAATTGGGCCAAAGCTTAACAACAAGGTACCAATACCATTAGATTCTGGTTTCAAGGCCTCATATTCGATTTTATTTTGCAGCAGTATCTCGTTTAACTTCTCTCTCCCACCATAAGGAATTTGCGCAATAACTTTATTACTCTCATTAGCCAAGTCAGGAATACCAACCGCAATACCGCCACCATTAGGATTTATTTGTACTTTCTGAAAATCTTTATTTTCCACTCTCTGTACAAATTCACTAAAAGGAATCTTACTGTCATCCAGCTGCTTCTGATTGATAGTATCAATCACAAAAAACAGAATAATGGCAGCAACCGCCCAAAACAGGATATTTTTAACTAAATCGTTCAACTTGAACCTCTACCAATGACGGCTAATGGTTAACCGACTTGAAAATTTACAACCATACATTATGCCATGCAAAATGTAGAACAAAAGCCCCATTTACAAAAACTAACAGTTCTTTCCTTAGCCTTTGTAACCTTGACCTAATACATAAACTTCACGGGAGCGATCTCGCGAAGCATCAGGCTTGCGGATCATCACTTTATTAAACAAGCTGCGGCATTGGCGTATATACTCATCAAAACCTTCGCCCTGGAATACCTTAACCACAAAACTTCCACTTTTTGTTAACACAGTTTGTGCCAATTCCAAAGCCAACTCGGTCAAATACATAGCCCGTGGAATATCTACCGCATCCACACCACTCATATTGGGTGCCATATCCGATAAAACAAGGTCCGCTTTTTTATCACCAATCTTTTCCAGCAATTGATTTAACACCGCTTCCTCACGAAAATCACCCTGAATAAAGTCCACATCCGCCAAAGCATCTATAGGCAAAATGTCCAAAGCAAAAACAGCGCCTTTGGAGCCAATTTTAAAGGTTGCATATTGTGACCAACCGCCAGGGGCGGCACCTAAATCGACTACCGTATGGCCTGGCTTGATCAGGCCATATTTCTTATCCAGCTCCTCCAGCTTATAAACCGCTCGCGAACGATAACCATCTTTTTGCGACTGCTTGACATACTGATCATCAAAATGTTCCTTCATCCAACGGCGACTGCTTTTACTGCGATGCTTACCCATTGTCTACCTTTTCTCAACACTGTAGGACCAATTTTTACTAAAACTCTCTCTATTCTACCTTTTTTCGGGTAAAATAACCGTCAATTACTCTTATTTAACTCACAAAATGGTTCAATCAGACAAAATCTTAAGCAAAAATCAACTCAAATTTCTACGCGGTGAAGCTCATAACCTCAAACCTGTAGTAATGGTTGGCGGAAACGGTGTTACTGAAAGCTTACTCGAAGAATTAGAGCGCGCTCTTAATCATCATGAACTAATCAAAGTTAAAGTTCGTGCCGAAGATCGTGAAGATAAAAGCGAAATTATTGACTATTTATGTAAAAAAACCAATGCACATAAAATTCACGTTATTGGTCATAATCTAGTACTTTATCGTACCGCAAAAGAACCAAAAATTATTTTGCCAAAGAAATAGAGAAATCACACCATAGTATGGCTTACAGTATTTTATTAGTTGAAGACCACGCTGAATTAGCAGCAACAACAGGAGAATATCTAGAAGCCTGTGGCTACATAGTGGACTACGCTATGGACGGCAAGACTGGTTTACAATTGGCTTTAGAAAACCAATATGATGCATTAGTACTTGATGTGATGCTTCCTGGTTTAGACGGCTTCGAAATTTGTAAAAGAATACGTAATGAGTCTCAATCAGATATACCTATTCTAATGTTAACCGCTCGCGATCAACTTGAAGATAAACTTGAAGGGTTTGATGCAGGTGCAGATGATTATTTAATTAAGCCATTTGATTTTGAAGAGTTGGATGCTCGTTTGAATGCAATTATTCGACGCTTTAAGGGTGACTTAGAAGCAGCCACTCTTGAAATTCATGATTTAACCTTTAATCTCAAAACTTTAACCGTTAAACGTCAGCAACAAACTTTAAAATTATCACCTACGGGCTTGCATATTTTAAAGTTATTAATGCGGCGCTCTCCTGAAGTTGTTACTAAACAAGAGCTTGAACGTGAGCTTTGGGGCGATTTAGTACCCAATAGTGATGTATTACGTAGCCACCTTTATAATTTACGGAAAGTTATAGACAAACCATTTTCAGAAAAATTACTGCATACCTTACCTAGTCTAGGTCTTAAAATTGAGGCTCCTTGAAAGTTATAAACCAATCTTCACACTAGTTCCTTTACCCAACTGACTTTTAATATCCAGCTGCCAATTCATGCGGTCACAAATGGTCTTGACTATGGACATACCAAGCCCATACCCTCTAACTATCTCATCTTCTCTATCACCCCGATAAAACGGTGCAAAAATTTTGCTTAAAATTTCTTCAGACATACCTATACCATTATCTTTTACAGTAACTCCTGAACAGGTGACGATAATTTTTATATGACCCCCAGGAGAATAATTAATGGCATTACCAATAATATTACTTAGACAAATTGAAAGTAAACGCTCGGGAATTTTTAAATGAGCCTTTTCTTTTTGTATGAGTTCTATCGAAACAGAGTGCGGCTGACTCTGTTCTTTTAACTGTGCGACCTCTCTTTCGATCAATTGATTTATATTTACCAGTTCATTTGGTACGACAATTGATTGATTACGAGATAAAATTAATAATGATTCTATCAGATGTTCCATATCCAAAATTACCATTTTCATCCGGCTCAAGACCTTCTGAGAGTGTGCTTCTAATGATTGCTTTTCTAACAAGGCTACCGAGCCTTTCATAACAGCTAAAGGAGTTCTTAATTCATGACTGGCGTAACGAGTAAAATTCTTTTCTCTTTTAACGTATTCTCTAACTTGGCTAGCATAGTGCTTGAAAGCACCTAACAAAGAGATGACTTCTGCATCAGCATTTTTTTCCATATCAGAAAAATCCAAATCCAGATCAGAAGATGCAGATACTTGAACTTCATCCATTTTCTTGGCCAATTTAATCACCGGAGAAATAGCTCGCTTGGACATCATATAACTAACCCAAGCCGGCAAATAAATTACCAATAACACAAAAGCCAAAGGAGCTATACCAAAATAAAAGGCTAAACGTGAAACCTGCCCCTCCTCAAATACCAAATATAAACGTTTACCATTATTATCAGAAACATGCACTAAAGGACGGCCATTCTCTAAGTTGACTCTATGATATCCAGGTTCTAATAAGTTAAGATGTTTTGGAATAGACATCACACTTGAAGTATGACTGAAATAACCTGTTAAATTTAAAGTATTAGGTAAATTAAAATCAGCATCCTTTTCGTAATGTTCCCAAAAAAAAGCTGCTTCACCTTCTAAAGCTTGCTTAACTAAAACGTCTTCAACAACCTTTCCTGCCACATAAACACCCAATAAAGTTACCAAACTGATTAAGACCAATTGGATTCCCATGACCTTAAATAGCTTATAATGTATTCCTTTAGGTTTTTTTGTCATTAGCCAGACTTACCTTTTTACAAAACGATAATGAGCAACCATCCACTCATTGCCTTTAGCATAGCCGAACAATTCAGCACATGCCATAAAGAATATGCGCCAACGCTGAAACCAGACAGGAGCAAAATCCTTACCATAAGTCTTCTCAAAAATTGGCATGATTTCCTCTCTATGCTTATCCATATTCGCTAACCAAGCGTTCGATGTTTTTTCATAATGTTGACCATTAATCAGCCAGCGTTTATCCAACTGTAGATCCTGCTGAAATAATAAAAAAGTATCTGCTGCTGGCATTTGACCACCGCTAAAGAAATATCGACCCATCCAATTATCTTCACCCTCTTCTTCATACGGATACATTAGATAACGATGACAAAAGACATGTAAAAACAATTGGCCATCAGATTTAAGCCAGGAACTAATTTTTGAAAATAATTCTTGATAATTTCGAACATGCTCAAACATTTCAATAGAGATAATTCGATCAAACTCTTCTACAGAATCAAATTGATTAATATCCTGAGTAACAATCTTCAAATTATTCAGACCAAGTAAATTAGCTTGTTGCGTGATATATTGGCCTTGCGTTATCGAGTTTGAAATACCTAATATTTGGCTCTTAGGGTATTTCTTCGCTAAATATAAGCTTAATGAACCCCAACCACAACCAAGTTCTAGAATCTTTTGGCCATCTGAGAAATTTCCTCGCTCACAGTAAAGCTCAAGCATCTTTTCTTCAGCTTGTGTTAGATCACTAATTCTTTGCTCCCAAAAACAACTACTGTATTTTAAATTTTTACCAAGTGCATATTTGAAAAACTCTGTTGGTACTTCATAATGCTGCTCATTAGCTTGTTGTGTTTTAATAGCTATCTGACTTTGTTTTAACCCCTGCCAAAATTGATGATATTGCTCTGCTTGTTGCTCACAATCATTGGCATACTGCTCTTTTAGGCGTTGTTCACAAAGACGTTTAATTCCTGATCGTACTAAAGTGTCTGGTAATAATCCTTTCTCTATCAATTTAATTGCTTGGGCTAACATAATAGTTTCTCAATATTTAGGAATAAATGGGAAGAATTTATTGGTTCGATTTTGGTAATGGCGATACTTATCACCTTTACTTCTGATATTTTGTGCCTCATTAAAAGGGATTCCGGTAAGTTTCAACAGAAAAATTAACATCAACAATGGAAGAACACTCATATACCAAAAGTTTGCTTCAGAAAAAGCTAACATTGGATAAGCAAGCCAATGCAACCATTCAAAAAAGTAATTTGGATGGCGAGAATAGCGCCACCAGCCTCGATCACAGACCTGGTCTTTATTATCAGGATTTCGTTTGAATTGATAAAGTTGCCAATCCGATTGTGTTACTCCAATCAAAGCCATAAAAATAACCCCTATTGCCATCCAATCTAAAAGATTTGGTTCTGAGTTAATTTGACTTAAACCATAAGCTGAAATGCTAAATAGAAAGGCTAGAAAGGCTTGAAATAAGAAAAAAATCAAATATTTCGTTTGAGTATTATGTTTCCAGTGAGCCCTTAACTGGCGATAACGGCCATCTTCATGCTTAATTCGATAACGTAATACTAACTGAATAGTTAAGCGTCCATACCAAATCACTGGAATGAGTAAAATTATATAATGGTGAAAATTAGTTCTAGCACTATAAAAGAAATAAATTAATCCACAGCTAGCCATTAACAATGACCAAGTAATATCCACAATATCTGTATTCTCGGTTTTGATCTGCCAAAGCCAAGCTATCAGTTGCAAACCAATACACAAGAATAAACAGACTATCAATGATTCATAACTAGCCAAGAGGAAGTTCCTTATTCGAAGAATCCGCAGAAAAGAATACTTCATAGTCTACGAGGATTGCCATCACAATGGCCCAACTAAAAGAAAGAAAAAACATCGCAAGAAATGGATGAAGTATTTCAATAGCACCGAGCCGTTCAGCAGCAAAATAGGATAAGGTGCCACCTAAAGCCGCAAAAACTATAGCAAGTTTTTTATATTGAAATACCCATTGCATTGAGTGTTTTAAGGTCATAGCAAAAGCTATCCAAAGTAATAAAATCCAATAAGGAGCAAATGGAAAAAATAGAGCTGAATGTTTATATTCTATTAAACCACTTAATTGCCATATGCTATCTAAAATCAAGCCTAGTACTAAACTAATAACAATTAACTTAGCATCCTCACCTGGATTATAGCTAGTTACAAAGTGAATAATTAAAAACGATAAAAAGGCTAATAAAGCAGGCCAAATCATATCACTGGCAACACCAAGTATGATGGTGAACCATAAGAGTTGAAACAAACCAAAATTAAGCAATTTATTTAATATGTTTTGACTAACCATTGTTGCCTCTTATTGATTGGCTTTGCAAAAAGTAAATGCACATCACTAATAGCTTTCTCGATAAATCCACCTTCACAATAGCAAAAATAGAATTCCCACATTTTTATAAAAGCTTCATCAAATCCTTGGACTCTAACTTGATCCGTTTTTTGCATAAACCTCAAGCGCCACTCTTTTAAGGTTTTGGCATAACTTTCACCAAAGTCTTCTAGGTTAATTAACCGCAGTTGGCTGACCTTGGCAGCTGACTGCAGAATAGCAGAAACACATGGAATAAAACTTCCTGGGAAAATATAACGCTTTATAAAGTCAACTGACTTAAGAGCCTGCTGATAACGATGATCTTCTATAGTAATTGCTTGAATAAGTGCTAAACCATTTTCTTTTAGTAAATCACTGCATTTATTTATATAAGTATCAAGATAATGATGGCCTACGGCTTCTATCATTTCTATAGATACTAACTTATCAAAACTTCCTTCAAGCAATCGATAATCCTTCTTGAGTAATTGGATCTTACTTTCTAGTTTTTCTTCTTTAATTCGTTTCTTAACATATTGATATTGTTGCTCTGAAATAGTTGTGGTTGTCACCTGACAGCCATAGTGTTTAGCAGCATAAATAGCCATACCACCCCAACCGGTTCCTATTTCTAGTAAATGGTCACTTTCCTTTAAATCAAGCTTTTCACAAACTGTCTTAATTTTTAACTCAGATGCCAGTTCTAAATTATTTGTCTTATCAGTGAAAATTGCTGAAGAGTACATAAGGTGTTTATCTAAAAACAACTTAAAAAATTCATTACCCAAATCGTAGTGGGCTGCAATATTCTTTTTACTGCCAACAACATTATTGCGATTCAAAAAATGCCAAAATTTCAGAATGTTATTCTTAAAAGCAGCCAAACCAGATTCCATACCATCAAGTAAATCACGATTAATCACAAAGACTCGTATCAACTTTGTTAAATCATCAACTCGCCACTCTTGTTGCATGTAAGATTCTGCCGCACCAATACTTCCATGTAGTGCAACTCGCTGATAAAAATCTAAGTTATTGATTTTTAATCTGACTTCCAACTGTGAGCTCTCTCCTACCACATAATTGCCCACAGGGTCTTCAACCCATATTGTTGCTTGTTTTATTTGAGCTAATTGTTCAATAACCTTAGCTCGAATAAATGTCTGGAGCCTGGAAGGCCTGATATTATTTTTTTCCATCTCGACCGTTAATTGAAAATCTTCCATTTAATATTCCTCTTATTTATTACAGCAATGCTTATCAGAACGTCCAGGATGATCAAAAACTGGTATTCGCTTTAACCAAATTTTCATCGCTTGCCAGTAAATACCAAAAATCATTTTTATAGGTTGCAATGGATGTCTTATTGCAATCTTAGTCATATTGCTCGAATTTAATGGTAAGAAATGGCCTGTGAAAGTAGCGTCAAAAATTTTACCTTGCTCTGGATTCCTTACTACCATATGAATTCTGAGCTCTTCGTTATAAAAAAAGAAACCCCACTGATAATCCATATCCATATTGATAAATGGTGATATATGAAAAACTTTCTTAAAATCAAACTGATAGTTTTCACCATTAATTTCTCTACAATCGAGAATATAAGGGTAACGCTCCCCCCAAGGAGTATTAGTTATCTCAGATATAATAAATTCAAGACCTCGTTCACCGATACAAAAATAAAAAGTCACTGAGTTGAAGTTATACCCCAAATAACGTAAGTGTGAGAGCAAATAAACCTTACCAATAAAATCATAGCCAGTTCGTTTTTTAATAGTTTCGATAATTGATTGCTTGTTGGTTAAATTTTCTAGATAGTGGAAATCTTTGCGGAAAAAGGATACCAAATTCCAATGCTCTATCGACCAAAGTTTATTTTGTTTAAATGTTTGTTGCAGCTTATCCAAATCCAACAAACTCCAATACATCTTATAGCTAAACTGATGTATCTTAGGTTGATAGCGTTTATGTCTAATTTGTCCCTTATAAAATCCTTGCTTAATCATTTGTTGAATCCTTTAATAACTGCTGAGCTGCTTGTTTACCACTCAGAGCACCATCCTCATGAAAGCCCCACCCCCAATAAGCACCACAATAATAGGCATTTTTTTTACCCTGTATCAGGCCTTTCTTTTGTTGAGCAGCAATGGTTTTTTTATTATATATAGGATGATGATAATTAATTTTTTTCCATACTTTCTTTGGATCAATTTTATCTGCCATATTAAGACTAACAATTATAGGTGTTTTAACATCCAATGATTGCAATAAATTCATATAGTAACTTACACGACAAAGTTCAGTTGTTTTTTTATCTATTAATACATTCCAGCTCGCCCAAGCACTCTTGTTCTTTGGTAGAGCATTTTCATCAGAGTGCAACAGGATTTCATTTTCTTGATATTGAATAGAACCTAGCACAGACCGTTCTTCATCACTTGGTTCTTCCAATAAATTCAAGGCCTGATCAGAGTGACAAGCAAAAATAATCTTATCAAAATATGCAATTTTATCATCAAACTTAACACTTACACTTTGCTCACTTCTTTCAATAGATTTGATATCAATACCTGCTTCGACTTCAAACTTTGCATTTTCTAATATAGCCGAAAGATATTTTTCTGAGCCTCCTTCAATAGTTTTCCATATTGGACGATTAGACACCTGGAGCATTTTGTGGTTATTCATAAAAGCAACTAAATATCGTGCAGGAAAATCCATAATTCTAGCCGCATCACCAGACCATAAAGCACAAGTCATTGGAATAATATGATTGGTTACAAAATTTTCACTGTATTTATTTTTCTTAAGATAAGCACCTAAGCTTATCTCTAAGTCATCATTAAGCAAACTTGGTGCTTCGCGGTAAAACCTAAAGATATCAAATATCATTCGATAAAAGCTAAGTTTAAATAAGTTTGATTTCTGGCAAAATAACTGTCTGATGGATGTAGCATTATATTCAAGCCCATTTAATTGATTGGATACAGAAAAACTCATATCACTATCTTTATAAGGCACTTTATACTTCCTTAACAATTCAAAGAAAGTTGGATAATTCTCTGGATTGAAAACAATAAATCCTGTATCTACTGCTAGTAGCTTGCCATCAACCTCTATATGTTGGGTATCAGCATGCCCTCCAACTTTTGATTCTTTTTCAAATAAAGTGACCTGGTGATTTTCTGCTAACCTTTCTGCTGCAGTAATACCCGAAACTCCAGCTCCAATAACAGCTATGTTCATGATGCAGAGTTCTCTGTGACTTGTTCTTGATTGACCTTAGCCAAATCATGTTTTTTAACATCCCAAATTAGCCCCATGGCCTTCATCAAACAAAGCAAATAATAACTTAGATCGAATTCCCACCAATAAATGCCTTGTCGCGCTGAAGAAGGAAATTTGTGGTGATTATTGTGCCAACCTTCACCAAGAGTCAGAATAGCCAGAAAAAAATTATTACGACTTTCGTCATGAGTATCAAAACGTTTACTGCCCCAGCGATGAGCAACCGAATTTATGCTATAAGTAACATGAGCCAGCATTAATGTTGAAATGAAATAACCCCATATCAGGATTTGCCAACGACTGGCACCAGCTTCCGGGAAATAATTTTCTATAAATATTCCGAGTATGAATATCATTGTGGCAAATAGAATCGGCGGAATTATGTCAAAGCGGTCCAGCCAACGTAACTCTTTATATTGTGCAAAATCTTTTATCCTTTGCCATTTTGTAGGAAAGTTTCTTTTATTTAAGAACCATAGCATATGGCTATTCCAAAAACCGGCTTTAGGCGAATGGCTATCGGCTTCTGTATCTGAATGTATATGATGATGACGATGATGTGCAGCCCACCATAATGGGCCTCGCTGAGTAGCAGTAGTACCCAAAAATGCAAATAGGAATTGAGTTAATCTATGAGTTTTAAAACTTTTATGGGAAAAATACCGGTGATAAAAAGCAGTTATTGCAAACATTCTGATCAAGTAACTCACGATACAAATTATGATAGCAGTAGTACTAACGCCAGTTATAAGTCCAAATAAGCAAACTAGGTGTAATAAAATGAAAGGGATTACCCTTCCCCAATCCACTTGATCTAGGTTAGAACTTTGGCTGCCGATATGATTTTCAGCATTATCAAGCCAATTTTTCATTGGTATATTCAGCTATTTTTTGAACAATTTATGCAAATCAACGTGAAATTGTTGTGAATAAAACTAAATGAAAGCAATTAGATAATATAATTCACACTTTATTTACAGGCTATTAGTTAAAGTTAATAAAAAATTAGATGGTTATACCAATGAAATTAGTTGTATATTTACTTGTTATTTTATTAATACAGGGTTGTTCCATGGCAAAAGATACCAGTTCTTATAATAATAGAGTCTATGATTTTTTAAATAAGCTAGACTCTATCCAAACAACAGTAAAGCAACAAGATGTGATTGAAAAATTCAATCTAGTGTTTTCTGACTTTAAGCAAGGAGCCACTGAAGAAAATATTCGTCAGCTCTATGCTGACAAATTTTATTTTAATGATACCTTCACCACTATTTCTGACATTGACACTTTAGTTTCCTATATGCAAGAAACTGCTAAAAAAGTTGAAATTACTACAGTCGATATTCTTGATTTAGCAGCTAGTGACAACGACTACTATATAAGATGGATTATGCATATGCGGTTTGAGGCTAGAGGTAGAGTCATTAATTCAAAATCTATAGGCATGACCCAATTAAGGTTTAATACAAATGGTAAAGTCATATTACATCAAGATTACTGGGATGGCGCTGAAGGCTTTTATCAACACTTACCTTATATCGGATATATAGTTAGAAAGATAAGAGATTCGCTATGAGATTTTTAGTTTTTTTGATATTTTTATTAATATCTTTTTCCGTCAATGCAAATAATTCACATAAACTACCAACGACTATCGAATACAGTAATATTGGTTTTGAATTATGCTCTCAACAAAAAATTACTAAAGCATGGTTCTTTGATATAGTGCTACTAGGTCTTTACAGTCCAAATTGTAATAAATTTGATTCGATATTCAGTGATCAAGTTAAATTGGTAAGATTCCATTATTTAAGAAAAGTTAAAGGAAAAGATTTTTCAGATGGTGCTGAAGAATATCTAAATAAGAATTTAACTAAAACCCAATTAGCACAGTGTTTAACTTCTTATCATAAACTTAATAATAGCTACCAAGATGCTTCAAAAGGTGATTTCTATGATGTACTTCACTTTACAACTCATACTGATGTTTATCTTAATGGAAAAAAATTCAACTCCATAGATGATCCTGATTGCGATAATCTTTACTGGAATATATGGTTTGGAAAGAAAACGATGGACTCTGGATTTATCAAATTACTACAAAATCTTACTACTCATGCCAGTAATGATAAGGCAGTTTCTCGTGCTGACTTATAATCAATAATTGGTTCAGGGTAGCCTAATGTTTTTCTTACATGATTATCAGGAAAATGTATTTGTTTTGAGTCCAAAGATTCTAATTGCGGTAAAATTTTTTTAATGAACTCACCTGTTGGATCAAATCGCTTGGATTGAGTAATCGGGTTCATGATACGGAAATAAGGTACCGAATCAACGCCAGTCGAAGAACACCACTGCCAGCCACCATTATTAGAAGCGAAATCACCGTCAATTAAATGCTGCATAAAATATTTTTCGCCCCAACGCCAATCAACCAAACAGAGTTTATTTAAAAACATTGCACTGATCATTCTTAACCGATTATGCATCCAACCAGTTTGCTTGAGTTGAAGCATAGCAGCGTCAACAATCGGGAAGCCGGTTTGTGCATTTTTCCATGCCTCAAATCGTTCTATGGCGATATCATTATTCAGCCAAGATTCTGATTTTTGCTTGTAGGGTTGATGCTTGCTTAAACGCTTATAATTATCAATTAATATCTGACGATAAAATTCACGCCAGATTAATTCAGATAACCAGGTATCTTGATAGATTTTTTCAATATCTGTTTGATAAGCATCAAAAATGCCTTGAATACATTGCCTTGCTGAAATAGTACCAATCGCCAGATATGGTGATAAGCAGCTGGTTCCTTGAATTGAAGGAATATTTCTATCTTCAGCATAGCCAAACAAATTTGGCAAAAACTGCTTCAGTTTTGCATTAATATTCTTTTCTCCTGACTGCCACAAATCATCCCGATAGTTATAAGGATTTACAATATCATTCTGTTCACACTCAGCAAGATCCCATAGCTGCTTTTTGGGTTTGGGATACACGCCTTGAGGAATAGCTTTAAACTCCTGTAACCAGGCTTTCTTATAAGCAGAAAAAACTTTATAAGGCTTATCTTTCAAGTTTCTAACTTTGCTTGGTTTGAGTACCAAATCACCATCGAAACGTATTGTATGCAAATTATTTTCATTAAATAGCTTTTCTACTTTGTTATCTCGAATAACCTCATTAAGCGGATACTCATTATTAAAGTATAGCGATTTGCATGAAAATTGGTTGGCTAAATTTAATAAAGCCTGTGGACTTTCGTCAAAAACTGATACTTCTTGATAAATCAATGGTATCGATAATTTGTTTAATGCTTGTCTAAGCGCTTTTACTGCATCGAGCCTTAAGCCCATTTTAGCCTGTGACTCATGGTGTAATTGATGTTGTTTGGTTGCTTCAAGATATACGGCTATTACATGTCCTTTCTGGCTGGCAGCATAAAGTGCAGGATTATCTTCAAGCCTAAGATCCTGCCGAAACCAAACCAATTGAGTATTATTCATTGTCACAAATAATTCCTTAACCCTAATTCAATGGGATGTGGATTTAGATAAGCTTGATTTTGAATATAATCACTACCAAATTGCTTAAGATAATGATTAACCAAAGTGATAGGGGTAATTAAGGTGACAATACCACTACGATATTGCTCTATAACATTAATAATTTCCTGTTTGGCTTCGCTACTTAAATTTTTCTTTAAGTATCCAAAAATATGATAAAGCACATTGGTATGTGACTTTGACGATGCTATCTTTCTAAGGCTTTGCATTAATAATGCTTCATAGTCACTAATTAATTTCGGAATACTTTTTGAGCCATCGTTAGCGACAAGCTGTCCCAATTCCCGGTAAGCTTTATAGCTATGTGCCATGATTAAATATTTATAGCGACTATGAAATGCCACTAAGTTTTTTAATTCAGGTTGTTTTACCACAGTTCGATTCCATTCATCATAGGCAAACACTCGTGTAATAAAATTTTCCCTCAACTTTGGATCTTGTAAACGTCCTTCTTCTTCAACTGGTAACTCAGGACGAAGCTGCATTAACTCGCCGATATAAGCGCCTTGAGAAGAAAGATTTGTCGGGTTGCCATTTTCATGATAGACCCTGACCCGTTCCATACCACAACTTGGTGAATTACGGATTACTATATAACCCGATATATCCCTAATTTTGGATAAAGTTCGTTTAGCATAGTCCTTCAAATCAGCAGTAACATCTATGGCATGGTCATCTACTTGTTGTACCCTGATATCATCATTGATACTGACTAAATGAATGGGAGGTCTTGGACTTGGCATCCCAATACCCATTTCAGGACAAATGGGTTGATACTCAAACCAATCGGACATCACATCCAAACAATACTTAGAACGTTTATGACCACCATCATAACGAACTTGGTTGCCTATTAAGCAGGAACTAATTGCAATTTTTATTTTCTGCATGTTATTTATTTTGAGAAGTTGACGTGAAGTCTTCGTGAAAAATTCACTTTTTCTCCACCTTTTATTCACCAATCTAATGCGACTTTCTATAAAGAAACTTATAGGAGGTTCTTATGTTATTCAAGAAAATGTTTTTATTATGTATTACCACAGTTATCCTCATTGCTTGTAGCAATGACAATAATAGTCTCATCGAAACACTAACCCCTGGTAAAGCGTTACTCCAAGTAGTTCATGCATCACAAGATGCACCACTAGTTAACATCCAAGTAAATGGTTCTAATGCTATTACCAACTTAGATTTCGCCAATGCATCACCAAGAGTTGAATTAAATACTGCAACCTACTCTGTACAGGTTGATGGTATCACCCCTGACGGTAATGTAGCTGTAATAGGTCCTGTTGATTTAGCACTTGATACTGATGAGCTATACACCGTTATCGCCTTAAATGAAACCACTTCCATCGAACCACTTATTTTATCACAAAACAACATAGCACCAGCTGCAGGTCAATTAACCTTGCAAGTTGTTCACGCCGCATCAAACGCTCCCACCGTTGATATTTATCTTACTGCACCTGGAGATGATATTTCTGCAATTTCACCAACAACAACTCTTGGTTTTAAAGACAACTTATCACCAACAGATATTAACGCAGGCGAATATCAAATTCGAATCACACCAACAGGCAGTAAAAATGTGGTCTATGATAGTGGTACTATAACACTACCTGAAGGATTGCTACTCAACGTTGTTGCTGTTACCAATACAGGCCCTGGTACCAATCCAGTAAACCTCATAGCGACCACCGGCGATGGTAATTTAACTTTATTAGATACTGCTCAAACTAACAACCTGCGAGTCTTTCATCTGTCACCTGATGCTCCTGCTGTAGATATTGTGGTTAATGATGGCTTTATATCCCCATTGCTTTCAAATGTTGTTTTCCCTAATTTTTCAAACTTTTTAAGCGTAGCAGCAAATGATTATAATGTTAAAGTTGTACCAACAGGAACTACCACTCCAGCTGTTATCAACGCTGATTTAAGTTTAGAAGCAGGCAATAATTATTCGATATTAGCCGTAAACGAACTCGCAAGCATTGAACCATTGGTTATTGTTGATCAGGTTCGCCCCATCGCTACTGAAGCTCAATTAAGAATTGTCCATGCTTCGCCTTCTGCGGGCTTGGTAGATTTATATCTTGTTGCTCCAGCAGCCGATATTTCCACCATTGATCCCAATTTTAGCGGTGTAGGCTTCAAGCAAGAAACTGGAATCTTATCGGTTGCGGCTGGTGACTATGATGTCATTGTTACCGCACAAGGTTCAAAAACTCCCGCAATAGGCCCTGCAGTGATCACTTTAGCAAATGGCGGTATCTACACCATCATTGCCAGAGATAATATTGGCGGTGGCACACCACTTAATGTTGTCTTAGCTGATGATTTTGTAACCCCGTAATTAACTCACGAGATAATCAATAAACACCGCGTCCATCGATGATCATGATTCAGGGCGCGGCCTTACAGTACATAATAATAAAAAAGGCCTCTTAGGCCTTTTTTATTTGCTAGATATATAACACTTCGGCAATTTCGTATTCAACCGCACCGCCTGGTGTTTGAATATTGGCAATATCACCTTCTTCCTTGCCAATTAATCCTCTAGCAATGGGTGAGTTTACCGAAATTTTTCCAGCTTTTAAGTCAGCTTCATCATCACCAACAATCTGATATTGAGTTTCATCAGCATTATTATCATCCAAATTAATTAAAATAACCGTAGCACCAAAAATCACTTTGCCGTTATTGGTAATCGAAGTAATATCAATCACTTGAGCATTGGATAGTTTGGCTTCAATATCTTGGATACGGCCTTCCACAAAACCTTGTTGCTCACGTGCCGCATGATATTCAGCGTTTTCTTTGAGATCACCGTGTTCACGTGCTTCTGCAATTGCCGCTACGATCTTTGGACGGGTTACTTTTTTTAACTCTTCAAGCTCTGCCTGTAATGCAGCAGCACCTTTTGCGGTCATTGGTACTCTGTTCATACTTTTTCCACCTGCTGATGTAATTCCTGCACTGAATTAATTTGACTGCGCGAATGATCTTTCATAGCCGCACAAGAAGCTACCGCCCCCGCTAGCGTTGTGGTATATGGGATCTTGTGTTGTAAGGCACTGCGACGGATCAAATAAGAATCTGCAATCGCCTGCTTACCCTCTGTAGTGTTAATGATGTAATCCACTTCGCCATTTTTAATATAATCCACAATGTGGGGGCGACCTTCAAACATTTTATTAATACGCTGACAGGGAACTCCTGCCTCACGAATAGTTCGCGCCGTACCGCCAGTAGCTAATAATTCAAAACCTTGCTCGACCAATGAGCGGGCCACAGCTGGCAAACCTGCACGATCCGCTTCACGTACACTGATAATTACCTGGCCTGACATAGGAACCGCCTGACCACCCCCAAGTTTTGCTTTGTAGAAAGCATCACCAAAGGTTTGTCCAACCCCCATGGCTTCACCAGTCGACTTCATTTCGGGAGTCAAAATCGGATCGGAACCCGGGAATTTATTGAATGGAAATACCGGCTCTTTCACCGAATAATACTGAGGAATAATTTCCTGGGTAAAACCGGTTTCTTTTAACGTTTTACCCGCCATCACACTGGCCGCCACTTTGGCTAATGGCGTACTGGTGGCTTTAGACACAAATGGCACGGTACGTGAGGCTCGTGGATTCACTTCTAGGATAAAGATTTTCTCGCCCTGAATGGCAAACTGGGCATTCATTAAACCACGCACCTGCAATTCCTTGGCCATCACCAACATTTGGCGACGCAATTCATTCTGCACTTCCTGACTCAAGCTAAACGGTGGAATCGAACAAGCTGAATCACCAGAATGAACTCCCGCTTGTTCAATATGCTCCATAATACCGCCTATCAGAATTTCTTCGCCATCGAAAATTGCATCCACATCTACTTCAGTTGCATCATCCAGAAAACGATCCAGAAGCACTGGCGATTCATTAGACACACTGACTGCCTCATTCATATAGCGGCGCAATTCATCTTCGTTATACACAATTTCCATCGCACGACCACCCAGTACATAAGATGGACGCACTACTAATGGATAACCAATTTCTTCTGCCAGACGCACCCCTTCTTCAAGATTACGCGCAGTTCTATTGGGCGGCTGTAATAAATTCAAACGATCAATCGCACGCTGAAAACGTTCACGATCTTCAGCGCGATCAATGGCATCAGGCGAAGTGCCAATAATCGGTACACCTGCCGCCTCTAAATCACGCGCTAATTTTAACGGCGTTTGGCCACCATAATGCACAATCACGCCTTTTGGCTTTTCAACCTCAACGATGGCCAGCACATCTTCCAGTGTTACTGGCTCAAAGTACAAGCGATCCGAAGTATCATAATCAGTTGAAACTGTCTCCGGATTACAGTTCACCATAATGGTTTCATAACCATCTTCGCGCATAGCAAAAGCCGCATGCACACAACAATAATCAAACTCAATGCCCTGACCAATACGGTTTGGACCACCACCCAAGATCATGATCTTGTCTTTATCCGACGGCTGTGCTTCGCATTCTTCATCATAGCTTGAATACATATAGGCAGTAGAAGTTGCAAATTCAGAGGCACAAGTATCAACGCGCTTATATACTGGAAGGACACCGAGTTTTTTGCGTAACTTGCGAATTTCTTTTTCACTAGCGGCAAAAATATCAGCCAAACGTTTATCGGAAAAACCTTTACGTTTTAAGGTACTTAACAAGTTTTCATTAAGCTCAGATAACGACATTTCCTCCAGTGACTTTTCAATCGCAATCAATTCTTCAATTTGCACCAGGAACCAACGATCAATGTTGGTGTATTCAAAGACTTCTTCCAGTGACCAACCATGACGGAAAGCATCCGCCACATACCAGATACGCTCAGCACCAGGAATTCTTAAGCGTTGACGTAAGGTATCGGTTAAATGTTCATCATCAACCTCAAGCTGCGGCTCAAAACCGGCAGAACCCACTTCCAGGCCACGCAAGGCTTTTTGCATCGATTCTTGGAAATTACGGCCAATCGCCATTACCTCACCGACGGATTTCATTTGCGTAGTTAAAGTGGCGTCCGAATTGGGAAATTTCTCGAAGTTAAAGCGTGGAATTTTCGTCACTACATAATCAATGGTTGGTTCAAATGATGCGGGAGTTGCACCGCCGGTAATATCATTTTGCAATTCATCCAGGGTATAGCCCACTGCCAATTTAGCAGCGACCTTAGCAATCGGAAAGCCTGTGGCTTTAGAAGCTAAAGCCGAGGAACGCGATACCCGCGGATTCATTTCAATAATGGTCATGCGACCATTTTTTGGATTAACCGCAAACTGTACATTTGAACCACCCGTTTCAACGCCAATCTCACGTAATACTGCCAATGAAGCATCACGCATGATTTGATATTCTTTATCGGTTAAAGTTTGCGCTGGTGCAACTGTAATCGAATCCCCGGTATGAACCCCCATTGGATCAAAGTTTTCGATAGAACAGATGATGATACAATTATCGTTTTTATCACGCACCACTTCCATCTCATATTCTTTCCAACCAATTAATGATTCATCAATCAAGAGCTCACTGGTTGGTGAAAGATCCAGACCACGCGCACAAATTTCCTCAAATTCTTCTTTGTTATAAGCAATACCACCGCCAGTACCACCCATAGTAAATGAAGGACGAATAATACATGGAAAGCCAACTTCTTTTTGTACTTTCCAGGCATCATCCATACTGTGAGCAACATCCTGCTTAGGCTGATCCAGACCAATTTTTGACATGGCTTTGGCGAACAGTTCACGATCTTCGGCTTTATCAATCGCTTCGCGAGTCGCGCCAATCATTTCTACACTATAAATTTCTAATACGCCGCGAGAAGCTAAGTCTAAAGCACAATTCAATGCGGTTTGGCCGCCCATAGTGGGCAGAATGGCGTCAGGTTTTTCCTTCTCGATAATTTTGGCGACCACTTCCCAATGAATTGGCTCAATATAAGTCGCATCGGCCATATTAGGATCGGTCATGATCGTTGCTGGATTCGAGTTCACCAGAATTACCCGATAGCCTTCTTCTCTTAAGGCCTTACAGGCTTGCGCACCTGAGTAATCAAACTCACAGGCCTGGCCAATAATGATCGGGCCAGCACCTAAAATCAAAATACTTTTTATGTCAGTACGTTTTGGCATCTTAATTTTACCTATGCTTTGTGGATCATGAGTTCAATAAAGTGATCAAATAAAGGTGCCGCATCGTGCGGCCCAGGACTAGCTTCAGGATGTCCCTGAAAGCTAAATGCTGGCTTATCAATACGATGAATACCCTGTAATGAACCGTCAAATAAAGAGCGATGGGTTGCGCGTAAATTTTCTGGCAGAGTATCTTCATCCGCAGCAAAACCATGATTCTGACTGGTAATTAATACGGTCTTATCATCCAGGTTCTGTACTGGATGATTCGCGCCATGATGGCCAAATTTCATCTTGATGGTTTTAGCGCCACTGGCCAGTGCTAATAACTGGTGACCTAAACAAATGCCAAAGGTTGGGGTGCCAGTTTCCACGATTTCCTGAATCGCTTGGATGGCATAATCACAAGGCTCGGGATCACCCGGGCCATTAGATAAGAAAACCCCATCTGGATTCATAGCTAACACTTCGCTGGCTGGTGTTTGTGCAGGAACTACGGTTAAGTCACAACCACGATCCGCCAACATTCTCAGGATATTGCGTTTAACACCATAGTCATAGGCCACCACTTTAAACTTCTTGTCTTTTAGCTTGCCATGACCTTTACCAAGCTCCCAAGAGGTTGCATCCCATTGGTAAATTTGTTTGGTGCAAACTTCTTTGGCTAAATCCATACCTTTCAGACCCGGGAATTGCTTTGCAAGCTCTAATGCTTTTTCTTCGTTTAGATTCTCCACATGGTCACCGGCCAGTTCCTTACCAGCAATAAGGCAACCATTTTGCGCACCTTTGTCTCGTAAAATTCGAGTAAGGCGACGAGTATCAATATTGGCAATCGCCACCTTGTTATGACGCTTTAAATAGTCCGGTAAGGTTTCTTCTGAGCGGAAATTGCTCTGCAACAATGGCAAGTCACGAATAATTAAAGCCTCAGCCCAAACTTCATTCGACTCTTCATCTTCAGTATTAGTACCTACATTACCAATATGTGGATAAGTTAAAGTAACCATTTGTTTGGCATAAGAAGGATCAGTTAAGATTTCCTGATAACCGGTCATAGCGGTATTAAAAACCACCTCACCAACGGCATAACCATCTGAACCAATAGAAGTACCACGGAAAATACTACCATCCTCAAGGACTAGAATGGCGGGCTGAAGCTCTTGAAAAGGTTGCGGTGCTGACAAGGAAACCTCCAAACATTATGCTCAAGCGACTGCGAAAATTGCTAATGCGCGTGTAAAAAAAATGTGCAAAAAATCCAGACTCATCCATCAATGAGTCCGTAACTAGCAAAGTTTCACGGATTTTTGGCAAATTCGCAGTATTTTAAGGGATTGCCTGATTTAAGTCTAATGAAATTCGTTCGATTGCCAGGCTCTTTAGGGAAATTACTTGCAATGGCTTTATGCAAAACCTGCAACTGGTTTAAGGAAAACTGTAAAGAAAGAAAAAGGGCGCTAATTCGCGCCCATTTTCATTTGGCCTCTTGCCAGATCGTTTGCTCCCTGCGACTTCCGTGTTTCACCATGTCCATCGGCTACATTTTTCCTTAAGTGCGCATCCTTTGCACACCTATAAATTTACCCTTATTGATAATTTTTGCAATAGCCTAATCAAACAAGGCATATTTGCATTAAGCTTAATAATTTCTTTATTTTCAATAATTTATAATCCTAACTACAAGGAATTCAAACATTTGATGGTGGTTTATACTGTAAATATCTTAGTGCTTTTTAGTCGATCTCTTACAATAAGAATGGTCAATGTCTCACAAAAACAACACTAATCTAAGTTAGAAATGGGATCAGATAAAACTGCCTGCATATCAAACAGCCCATTTTCACCTTGTTCAGATTTATGTTTCAACCACTTGGCGGCTTCAATAGCACCTTGAGCAAAACACTGCCGGGTTTGCGCCTCATGGCGCAAAGTCACCAATTCGCCATTTAAAGCAAAAGCCACTTCATGGGTACCGATAATTTCGCCAGCACGCATCACGGAAAAGCCAATATTCCCTGATTTGCGTAAGCCTTGACGATCATAAACAGCAATATCTGCTAAAGACTGATTTTTCTCATCAGCAATGACTTCGCCAATAGCCAGTGCAGTACCTGATGGCGCATCTATTTTATGCTTATGATGCGCTTCAAAAATCTCAATATCCGACTGTTCGCCCAATAGCTGCGTGGCCTGACGTGTCAGCAATATCAAGCTGTTGACACCCAGACTATAATTAGCCGCCCACACAATCGGAATAGATTTGCTGGCCTCATCAATTTGTACTTGCTGCTGCTCATCAAAACCTGTAGTCCCAATAACTACTGGAACCTTAGCTTTAACGGCCTTTTGTAAACAATCAATCGAATGCTCGGGCAGACTAAAATCAATAAAGACGTCACCTTGTTCAAAAGCCGCATCCAGATCGGAACTAATGACTCTATTATGCGGATTAGCTCCTATCAGATAACCAATATCAGTCCCTTGCAAAGGATGAGTTGCACGAGCCAAAGCAGCAGATATGGCCACATCAGAGTCACTGACAACCGTTTTGACTAATTGTTGACCCATGCGACCAGTGACTGCATTAATAATTATAGAAATGCTCATTTTAAGATAAAGCCTATACGTATTTTTATAAAAGGTTAAACCTTACATTGGCGCTTATCAATCGAATTTTCAACCCCTTTTGCTATTTGCGCTAAACTCACATATTTAACATTGGCATCACGCCGACCACCCCATTCCATCTGTAAAATTTCAGGGAAGTTATTAATAGTCAAAGCAATCAAGGGCTGCTTTAAATCTACCATAAAGGACTGTTTGAATTTAGCCTGGCTGGTTTTCTCGGTGGCCAGCAACAAACAAGCCAGTTTTTGCTTTTTGTCTTTTGACAACGGTTGAGTTGTATCTGCTACAGGATACTTGGCTAAATAGATCGCTGGGTTATAGTCACCTTGCTTTGAGTACTCTGGTGGGATCTGAAAATCAGGGTAAATTACTAACTGTGCTGAAACACTAGCAGCAACCATGAATAAAACAAAGAAAAAAATAAATTTTTGCATACATTCTAAAAGCTGATCAAAACGCAATGCACACCATACCGAACAATAAGCCTACAAATCAATCATTAGCCGTCTTATTTGGCCACTTGGTATAGCTTTAGATAATGTCGCTCAGTCTCATTCTGACTTTATCGATATTTGGAGCAAAGCCATCTTGAATTGTTGAAATAACTTTAAAACCATATTTTTCATAAAAGCCCTGCGCATATTGAGAAGTATCAATATAAATATCTACCTTACCTAATTGTTGCTCTATGGCTTCTAAACGCTGGCTCAATAACTGAGTACCAAGGCCCTGTTTATGGACACTTTGCTCGACCATTCCCCAGCGTAAAAAAATTTTTTGCTCTAGCTCACCAAATCCACCACAAGCAAGCAATTTTTCAGGCTCGGATTCTGCAAAGAACACCAAATAATGATTATTATTGATTTGCTCATCCAAGAAATTTTCAAAATCAATCACTTCTTCTTTGGCAAAATACAAACCGATATTCGATTGAAAGATCTTTAAACACCGAGCCTTATCAGAACCTTTATAAAAGCGACTTTTAATCATACCTAAAAAGCAATCGAGCTAAAGCGCTCCATTATCTTCCAGTATTTCCTGGATCCGCTTAGCTAATTTTCGATAACCCAAAGTGTTAAAATGGATTGGATCCGATTTATACTTTTTGCTTTTCATCAAATCCGAAATGATTTCACCATCAAATACCAAGTTATATTCCTCAGCAAGTTCCTGATACAAGAGTGCCGAGTCAGAGAATATATTTTTTTCTGGAACTCCAAGTAAAATCAATTGAATATTTCTTGAACGGGCCTGTTCAATCATAGTCGCCAGATTTTGTTTGGTTTGAGTTAAATTATAATTACGAAGAATATCATTACCACCTTCTAATAAAATCACCAGTTCTGGCTGATGTTGTTCGAGCAAAGCCGCAAATCGTGCTAAACCCTGCTCAGTAGTTTCCCCTGAAATCCCCACATTAATCACTCGTCGGCCTGTCAACTTTGCTAATACTGTCGGATAACTATTTGCCCTTGAGACACCAACACCATCAGTCAGGCTATCACCAAATGCCAAAATGGTGGCGTTGGGTGCTAATGGCTTTAGTAGGTTATCGCTTGAACATGCAATCAGCCAAAAACTGGTAAAAATAGCGAAACAATATTTCACTATTGTAGCGTAAACTTTAGCACTCAGTTTATCCACAAACATGCACTAAAAATCAGCCAGCTTTTTTAATGGTTCTGAAGAACCAGTAAACCAATAATGCAAAAGCTATCGCTCCGGCAAGAGTGGCAAGAAGTTCACTGCCAGCCCAATCGGTACCAATACCATCCGGTTTACGACTTTGCATGAAAGCTACCGCCGCAATACCTACCCCTAACAAACCTTCACCGCCAACAAAGCCACTGCCAAGCAACACCCCTCGTTCACGACGTTCCTCCAGTTGGTTTTTATTTTTGGTTTTCTTTTCAACCCAATGGCGAATCAAACCACCCACTAAAATCGGCGTCATGGTTGATAGAGGTAAATAAACACCAACCGCAAAGGGTAATGAGGGAATTTTCAGCAATTCACAAACAATGGCAATACCAACACCAATCGCAACCAAGCCCCAAGGCAGATTTTGATCGAGCACACCATCGATTACCAGCTTCATCAAAGTAGCCTGTGGCGCTGGTAATTCTTTACTGCCAAAACCAAAAGTTTCTGCTAACAATAAAACCGACAAACAAACAAAAGTTGCTGAAGTTAATACTCCTATCAGCTCTGCCATTTGCTGTTTACGTGGCGTGGCGCCTAATAAATAACCGGATTTTAAATCTTGCGAAGTATCACCAGAAATCGAAGCCGCAATTGCCACCACACAACCTACGATCAAGGTACCGGCCTTACCAGCAGTATCGGTCCAACCCAAAGCCAGAAAAATAGTCGCAGTTCCCAATAAAGCGGCAATAGTCATACCGCTGGTAGGGTTCGAGGTTACCCCAACCAAACCAACAATACGTGCCGCAACTGTGACAAAAAAGAAGGCAAATAAAGCCACACATAAAGCGGCAATTAAACGTGTATCAATACCACCAATGGCCCCAAAAGCCTGTGGCACCAGTGCCAAAACCAAAACCACCATTAAAACCCCAATAGCAACTACTTTTATGGGTAAATCATTGCTAGTTCTTGGATTAATAAGCTTCACTTTTTCATTGCCAGCAACTTGTTCAGATTGGCCTGTTATATTTTTAGCACCCGCTCTAAAGCTTTCAATCATCACCGGAATACTTTTGATCAAAGTAATAATCCCCGCTGTGGCCACTGCACCTGCACCAATGTAACGAACATATCTGGTCCAAATCTGCCCTGATGACATATCTTTGATCAAATTAACCGTTTCTGGAAATAGCGGTACTGTACGTGCATCTCCCCAATAAGCAATGGCCGGGATAATAATCAAAGCAGACAGCAGGCCACCGCCAACCATGATCCAAGCAATACGCGGCCCCAATATATAACCGACTCCAAACAAGGCTGCCGATAAATCAATACCAACCCCTGCTTTCTTAATGAAAGGAATTTTTACCGCCGCGTAATCAGGAATTACTTTAATCCAGGAGGTCAGTGTTTTAAATAAAGCGGCGGCACCCATACCGTAAAAAATATATTTGGCTTTATTACCACCAACTTCATTAGCCACTAATACTTCAGCGCAAGCGGTGCCTTCCGGATAAGGTAATTTACCATGCTCCTTTTCAATCAGGTACTTACGTAATGGGATCATAAATAAAATGCCAATAACGCCACCGCTCATCGCTAATATAGTCATCTGTAATAAATCCGGTGCCATACCCCACATAAATAAAGCAGGCAAAGTAAAGATCACACCACTGGCCAATGAACTAGAGGCAGAACCCGTAGTTTGTGCAATATTAGTTTCCAGAATAGTACTGCCAATGCCGACTTTAGAAAGTATTTTAAATACCGCCACCGCCATCACTGCGACAGGAATAGAAGTGCTGATAGTCAAGCCCGCACGCAAGCCAAGATAAGCATTGGCTGCACCAAAAATTATCCCGAATAGAATCCCCAGACCCACGGCTTTAAAGGTAAATTCAGCGATGGACTCTTCAGCCGGAATATAGGGCTTATAAGACTCACCTTCTTTTAAAGGCACATAGGCTTTAGCATCCAAGCCCTTTTTAGAATTTTCTGACACTTGTTTTCTCCAGCTTAAATTATTGCCCTATTAAAAAAGGTTTCGGTAACGAGTGTCAAATAAAGTTGGAAAAACAATCAAAAATTTGATGTTATATAAAACTAGATTTGAAGTAGGCTAAAAATTAGCATTCTCCTTTCCTTTAAGAAAGGATACTAAAGCCTATTGAGTTGAATATTAGAACTTTATCAAATACTGCTTTACTAATGTCTGCACTAACTCGCTTGCCAATCCAATCATTACAAAAATAGCTGAACGTAACTACTGTGCCCAACTCGCTACAAAACTTTATTAACAGAGCTTTACGTTTCTACTTAATAATTGTTGGAAGTGAGACCTGTAGCTTCAATTGTTATTCCATGTTGATTATTTATAACCGGAGGCTGCAATCCTGTGACATTTGGTTCAATATCTTTTTGAAGATCGATACTATTATCCATAATTAACAACCTGCCATATGCTGTAACATTGTCACCTTCATCTATCCATAATTGATATTGTGGTGCTCTCAATCCTTGGATTTGAATTGTCTTAGCTTGAGATGACCCTGAATTAGCTGGGCTCTCAACATAAATAGCCGCCCCATCTACATTAACAAATGAGGAATTCCTAATTACTCCATCTCCCCAAGAGTTTAATACGATGGGCGGTTCAGAAAAATTTTCAAAATTACTTCCTTCTATTATTAATGGCCAAGTATTCTTAACATAAATTGCTTGGCCTGAAGTACCCGGCGCATCAAAATTTGAACCAATAAAACTCAAAGACATTTGCCCCGAACCAGAGCTGGTTTGGTTTGGATTATTAATATCGGCTTTTGTTCTTACTCCAAACTTTCCATCTGCTATCTTTCTAAACCATACATTAATAAAACTTAAAGATACTCCACCGTTCGACATTTCAACAGGTGCATTTTCAAAAACAGTATTTTCAATCTTTGAAGAGAAAACTCTCTCTAAAGCCAATCCCCTTGAAAAATTTTTCACCCATAGGCCACTTAATTGCATGTTGAAGCTACCTGCTCCCGCATCATTTTTCAGAATTTTGATTGCAGTTCCTTGTACAGTACTAGCATCTCCAAAAATAGCTAAATTCTTAACCCCTCCTTGGGAATTATGTCCTCCGGAAACAGGACTGAATAAGATTGCAGTATCAGTCCCGGTATAATTAATTTTAGTCCCTCTCCCTTCTCCTCTTAAAATAATTCCAGGTGACACAATCGTAATTGGAGTTGAAACATTATAACGCCCTGCTGGAAAAAATAATTCACCACCGCCTTGCAGCCTTATATCGTTTATACATTTCGCTATATCCGTATCGCTTATTCCGGCAATTCCATCTTCATTCTCACATTCAAATATATTTTTAGAAAAGAGGGCTTTTGATGTCAACAATAATATAACTAATAAAAAAACTCTCATAACTTCTCCTTATTACAATTTATTAGACTGCTTATATTAAAAAAGCCCGCTAATTGCGGGCTTTCAATCTAACATTAACTGGTCATATTATCCCAGAATTTTTTCACGCCATCGAACCAGCCGGCTTCTCTAGGACTGTTTTTACCACCTGATTCTTCAACGCTTTGCTGGAACTGCTCTAATAGCTCTTTTTGTTCCTTGCTTAATTTAACCGGTGTTTCCAAAATCACACGGCACATTAAGTCACCCGTATAATTTTGACGCAAGGCTTTAATACCTTTGCCTTTTAAGCGGAACATTTTACCCGTTTGAGTTTCTGCTGGAATTTTGAGGCTGACTTTACCTTCCAAAGTTGGTACTTGCAAAGTGCCACCCAATGCCGCAGTCACAAAACTGACTGGAACTTCACAATAAAGATTAGCGCCATCACGTACAAAAATCTCATGCTCTTTAACTGCGATTTGCACATATAAATCACCTGCTGGAGCACCGGGGCCACCTGCTTCACCCTCACCTGATAAACGAATACGATCACCAGTATCCACCCCTGCTGGTATTTTCACAGAAAGTGTTTTGGTTTTATGGACACGCCCTTGACCAGAACAATCACCACAAGGATCTTTTATAGTTTGGCCTTGCCCCTGACAATCAGGACAAGTTTGCTGCACCGAGAAGAAACCTTGCGTCATGCGTACCTGACCTTGTCCATGACAAGTGCCACAAGTAACCTTCTCAGAACCTTTTTTAGCACCAGAACCATTGCAAGTTTCACAATCAACATAAGTTGGTACTTTGATGGTTTTGGTTACGCCATTCACCGCCTCTTCCAGCGTCACCTGCATATTGTATTGCAAGTCGGAACCACGTTGCGGGCCAGCCCGACCACCACCGCGGCGGCCACCACCGAAAATATCACCAAACATATCGCCGAATATGTCACCCATATCAGCACCGTGGAAACCACCTTGACCGCCACCCATGCTGGGATCAACACCGGCATGACCAAATTGATCGTAAGCCTGGCGTTTTTGTGGATCATTTAAAACTTCATAGGCCTCTTTCGCTTCTTTAAAACGCGCTTCCGCCGCTTTGTCATCAGGATTACGATCAGGGTGATTTTTCATAGCCAAACGGCGGTAAGCTTTTTTCAGCTCCGCCTTATCAGCGCTTTTACTCACACCTAATACTTCATAATAATCACGTTTAGACATATGTTTTCTTCTTTAAATAAAATCTTCTATCGAATTTTGAAATTAGAAACGCAGGAACTTAATCCTGCGCTTGCATTTCACACCTGTCTAAGTCAGGAATTTTCTTTGATAACGAGGCGCGATACGTAGCGAGAAGCGGAATGCACATTAGTGCTTGAGCATCGGAGCTAGCATCGCAACAAAGTTAGCGATGAAAATTACGAGTTAGACTTGTCGTCCTTTACTTCTTCGAATTCCGCATCTACTACATCGTCACCGCCAGCTTGAGCTTGCTCGCCACTAGGCTGAGCACCCGCTTCAGCTTGTTGTTGAGCTTGTGCGTACATACGCTCAGCTAACTTAGCAGATGCTTGGCTTAAGGCTTCAGTCTTAGCTTTGATGTCTTCTAAGTCATCAGTCTTAATCGCTTCTTCTAAGTCGTTAGCAGCCGCCTCAATCGCTTCTTTCTCACCATCTTCAAAAGTAACGTTTTCGTCATCAAAAGATTTACGAGTAGCGTGAACAAGACCGTCCGCTTGGTTACGCGCTTCAACCAGCTCTTGGAACTTCTTATCTTCTTCAGCGTGAGCTTCAGCATCTTGAACCATTTGTTCAATCTCTTCATCCGATAAACCAGAAGAAGCTTTGATCTGAATCGATTGCTCTTTACCAGTAGCCTTATCTTTCGCAGAAACGTGCATGATACCGTTCGCATCAATATCGAAAGTTACTTCGATTTGTGGCATACCGCGTGGCGCAGGTGGAATATCAGCCAAGTCAAAACGACCTAGAGATTTATTCTGCTGAGCCATTTTACGCTCACCTTGTAATACGTGAACCGTTACCGCAGTTTGGTTATCTTCTGCTGTCGAAAATACTTGCGAAGCCTTGGTAGGAATCGTCGTATTCTTGTCGATTAAGTTAGTCATCACGCCACCCATAGTCTCAATACCCAGAGATAATGGAGTTACGTCTAATAGCAATACATCTTTAACATCACCAGCCAATACCGCACCTTGAATCGCAGCACCCATAGCTACCGCTTCATCAGGATTAACGTCTTTACGCGGCTCTTTGCCGAAGAAACCCGTTACCGCTTCTTGTACCTTAGGCATACGCGTTTGACCACCCACTAAAATCACGTCGTCGATTTCAGAAGTTGATAAACCAGCGTCTTGTAAAGCTTGCTTAACTGGCGCCATTGAACGCTCAATTAAGTCTTCAACTAATGCTTCTAACTTGGCACGGGTTAATTTGATGTTTAAGTGCTTAGGGCCAGTCGCATCAGCAGTAATGTAAGGTAAGTTCACATCAGTTTGTGAGCTCGAAGATAATTCGATCTTCGCTTTTTCACCCGCTTCTTTTAAGCGTTGCATGGCAAGTGCATCACCTTTCAGGTCAATACCTTGCTCTTTCTTGAATTCTTCTGCAAGGTACTCGATAACGCGCATATCGAAATCTTCACCACCTAAGAAAGTATCACCATTAGTGGCTAATACTTCGAAAGTATGCTCGCCATCAACTTCAGCGATTTCAATAATAGAAATATCGAAAGTACCACCACCTAAGTCATAAACCGCGATAGTACGATCACCGCGCTCTTTATCCATACCATAAGCCAATGCCGCAGCTGTTGGCTCGTTGATAATACGCTTAACATCTAAACCAGCGATTTTACCCGCATCTTTAGTGGCTTGACGCTGTGAGTCATTAAAGTATGCAGGAACCGTGATCACCGCTTCTTTAACTTCTTCACCCAAAAAGTCTTCCGCAGTTTTCTTCATTTTCTTTAAAACTTCAGCAGAAACCTGAGGTGGAGCCATTTTCTTGCCATTTACCTCAACCCAAGCATCACCATTGTCCGCTTCAACGATTTTATATGGCACCATTTCAACGTCTTTTTGCACCACATTGTCTTTGAATTTACGGCCAATCAAACGTTTGATGGCGTATAAAGTGTTCTCTGGGTTGGTGACGGCTTGTCTTTTTGCAGATTGACCTACTAAAGTTTCACCATCAGTAAAAGCGATAATCGAAGGAGTCGTACGACCACCTTCAGAGTTTTCGATAACACGAGCTTTGTCGCCGTCTAATACAGCAACACATGAGTTTGTTGTACCTAAATCAATACCAATAATCTTGGCCATTTTTCTACTCCGAAAAATACAGTTAAAACTTGCTTGAAACCTATATAAGGGCTGGCTTTAGGAGATCAAGGGATCTTTTTAAGAAAAACTTAATTTTTTTGGGGTTATTGGTGGATCGTCACTCCCTATTAGCTCGTCATTCTGTAGTTGATGCAGAATCTTCTAATTGAAATTTCCCTAATCTGAGGATAATGCCTAAGTTAGCCGAAACTCAGGCACAAAAAAGAGGCATAAAAGCCTCTTTTTCAATCCAGAATTAATGAACTGATTAAAGATTCGAATCAATAAAGGCCATTAATTGAGATTTTGATAAAGCGCCAACTTTAGTGGCTTCTACCTGCCCACCTTTAAATAGCATCAAAGTTGGAATGCCACGGATACCAAATTTCGGTGGTGTTTCGTTATTTTCGTCGATGTTTAACTTGGTAACTTTAACTTTGCCTTCGTATTCTTCGGCGATTTCGTCCAGAATTGGGGCTATCATTTTACAAGGCCCACACCACTCTGCCCAATAATCGACCAATACTGGGCCTTCGGCGTTTAATACTTCTGCGTCAAAAGTTGCGTCGCTTAAATAAACAATTTTGTCACTCATTAAAATATTCTCCTGCTATCGCTTGCGCTTAAGCCATTAGATGCTCACAATGGCACTATTTGAAACAAACAAGCGCTAATTTGCAAGCGCTCACGGTAAAAATTTACTATATGGACACTTCCCATCTATCAAATGTTACATTCGCCGAGTTAGGCCTGCATCCGAAACTATTAAAAGCGGTCAAAGACTTAGGTTTTGAACGCTGTACGCCGATTCAGGCGAAAACTTTGCCACTATTATTAAAAGGCCAAAATGTGGCTGGCCAGGGACAAACCGGTACCGGTAAAACCATTGCCTTCCTGCTGGGCATTATGAACGATATACTCGTTTTGCCGGAAATCGAAGGTCGTCGTCCTAATGAGCCACGATCATTAATCATGGCTCCAACTCGTGAATTGGCAGTGCAAATTGCCAAAGATGCAGTGCAACTGGCCAAATATACACAACTCAAGATACGCGTAGTATATGGGGGCGAGGATTATGAAAAACAACGCCTGTCGCTGGAAAAGGGCGTTGATATTCTGATTGGCACCACAGGAAGACTGATTGATTATTACAAACAGCATGCCTATGGCCTGGAAGCGATTGATTCGGTGGTACTGGATGAAGCGGATCGGATGTTTGATTTGGGCTTTATCAAGGATATTCGCTATTTGTTTAGAAGAATGCCGCCTGCCAATGATCGTTTAAACCTATTATTCTCAGCGACCTTATCGCACCGAGTTCAGGAGTTGGCTTATGAGCATATGCACAATCCGCAACATGTGCAGGTGCAAGCGACTCAAGTTACCGCTAAGAAAATCAGTGAAGCTTTATTTTATCCTAGTCGCGAAGAAGCTTTACCTTTGCTGGTAGGTTTGATGCAACGTTTGCAACCTGAGCGTTCCATTGTGTTTACCAATACCAAGCGAGCTGCCGAGCATGTATGGGCTTGTTTAAAAGGTAATGATATTGCGGTTGAAATGTTAACCGGTGATGTTCATCAGAAAAAGCGCCTGCGTTTATTGGGTGAGCTGGAAAACAACAAAGTTAACGTTTTAGTTTGTACTGATGTAGCCGCCCGCGGTTTGCATATTGATGGTGTGTCTCATGTGTTTAACTTCCATTTGCCCGATGATCCAGAGGATTATGTGCATCGCATTGGACGTACAGCAAGAGCCGGGGCAGAAGGCGATGCAGTAAGCTTTGCTGGTGAAGATTTTGCCATGAATTTAACAGCGATAGAGCAATATATTGGCCATGAATTACCAAAGTTAGAGATTAAATCCGATTATATGGCAGATCTAAAGCCATCGGTACCTTTACCGCAGAAACGCCGTCACCCTGCGCAAAGACGTGGTGGTAAACCAAGACCACAGAAAAGATAACACATGAAACATATGATACTTTTGACAAAGTTTGTTTTAGGTATCATAAGCCTTTTATTGTTAGTTGCGTGTACTACACTTCTTAAACCAAATGTTAAAACAGAATTAATAGAACTCAGAGCAGGACAATATCAGCTCGATCCAAAGCATTCCAGTTTAATTTTTAGAGTTAATCACTTAGGTTTATCCGATTATGTGGGTCGCTTTAACGGTTTTGATGCCAGTCTGGACTTTGATCCTCAAACACCACTTGAAATGAAGTTAGATGCTGCTATTGATATGACTTCAGTTGATGTCAATGATCAAGATTTTGAAGAAACTTTGGCAAGCTCAAGCTGGTTAGATACTAAAAGATTTCCGCAAGCCTTTTTCAAATCGATTTTGGTAACTAGAATTTCTGATGGTCAGTTTATGATTAAAGGACAGCTGACTTTAAAGAGTATTACTAAGCCAATAGATTTAAAGGTAACTTTTAATGGCGGAGCCAATAATTTATTGACAGGTAAATATACCCTTGGCTTTAAAGCATCTACTAATTTTAAGCGCTCAGACTTTGGTGTTGATGCTTATTTGGGACTGGTTGGCGATAAGATTTCCATCGAAGTGGATGGAGAGTTTTTAACGAGATAAGTATTGATACATTTATTTAATTGGTATTATTGAGTGTGAGTGTTAGTATCCCTCCCTTATGTTCGCTAATTACCAGGATGTCTGTTAAATGAAAAGATTAATTTTATTATCAATTTTAGTTCTATCGGCTTGTTCGACTACACAAGAAGGAATGAATATAGCTAAAACTGATTCAATTCAAAATTCAAAAACGGAAGAAAAAAAACAAAAGAAGAAAAATTGTGTATCAGACAAAAGAGTTACTGGTTCCAGACTGATGAAAAAAAAGTGTAACTCATAATATCTAACCCCACTTCTCAACCACGTGTTTAATTCGCTCTTCGCGTCTTTTCACGTGGTTTTTAATTTGCTGAGCCAATTCATGATGTTTGTGTTCTTTTTCGGTTTCAATAATTAATTCTGGTACTTCAGTTGGTACACGCTTCTCGTCAAAAGCGACTAATGTAAAATGAGCGGTAGTGCTTAAGATATCTTTTGAGTCATCACCGCCAGATTCACCTTTATCCACAAATACATCGGTTCTGACCATCATAGAGCTTTTGCCCACTAAAACCACTTTAGCAATGGTTTTTATGCGATCGCCGACAAAAATCGGGTGTTTGAAAATAACTCGTTCGGATGAAGCGGTAGAAACGGTTTTACCTGAATAGCGGATCGCGGCCATTGCAGCGGTTGAATCCATAATAGCTAACAATTCGCCACCAAACATATTGCCATAAGGATTGCTTTGATTGGGAAATACAAAATTCCAGGTTTCAATGGCTTCGGCTTTTTTCTTTGGTCGGTCGCTCATTTGGTGGTTCCGTTTAAAAAATTAAGCATAGGTTGCCATATTCCCCGTTCAATTTCCTGCTTTTTCTTAAAAAGTCCAAAATGACCAATGGCCTTAAGGGCTAATTGTTCAGGTTTGATCAGCAAGGTTTGTTTTTGACAATGCGGGTAATGCTCCAATAAAGCATCACGCGCTGTTTGGGGCGCATACCAATCATCGGAAATCGTCAGTCCTAAAATATCTGCCTGGATTTGAGCATAAGCTGATAAATCCAAACCATGTTTTGGGGTAAATAAATAATCTTCAGAGCGAGCCCAGGTGAGCCATTGATCGACCGCATGTTTGGGCACTGGAATAGGCCCTAACATTTTGGAATGAAAATAATCGCCTTTTTGAAACAGTTTGACCAGCGGAAAAGCTAAATACCAAACTATAGCAAGCATATATTTTTGTAGCCCAGGCCATTTGCGCCAGGTGCCGACACCACTGGCAGCAATAATGATTTTATTGATAGCAGGGCTGGATTTAGCTAAGCCTAATAGCTGGCCGCCAGCGCTATGGCCTAAATAATTAATTTCGTTTATGTTTTCTTGAGACTGAACGAATTGAATGGCTGCTTCTAAGTCCAATTCACCCCAGTGTTGCATCAAAATACCATTAGTCGCCATATTGCCTTCTTTGGAATGGCTAATGCCACGATAATCGAATACCAGCGTATTAATACCATTTTCAGCTAAGTAATTGGCAATGTGTTTATAGTATTGAAAAGGTACCCCAAAAGCTGAGCCGATAATTAAAAAGCGCTTTGAATCTAAAGCAGGGTAAATGGCGCCTTTGAGTTCATAACCATCAGCTGCCTGAAAGGTAATGTCATTGTAAGGATAGGGGGGCAAATTAGCTTACCAATCATTAATCATTGATAAGCTATTAATACCTGAATTTTCAATTAATTGCTAGAGGTCAGTCCAGTGATTATTGAAGTGTCGCTATTGTGCAGCAAAAACTTTTCTTAGTAGTTCTGTAGTGCGTGCAACTGGATCACGGCGGATTTTGGCTTCTTCTTGTGCTACTAAAGTGAATAAACCATCCAAAGCTTGATCCGTGACATAGGTTTCTATGGATAGGTCTTGTTTTTTAGTAAAAGGGATAGCGTTATAAGTATCTAACAACTTATTATAATCCTTATAAAAACCTACCTTTTGCATATTGCTTTTGATAATCGGCCCGAAACGATTGCGAAGAGCAGTGGAAGTATGTTGTTTAAAATAGTTTGTTGCTGCATTTTCACCGCCACGCAAAATTCCCCAGGCATCCTGCCAGCTCATACGACTAATGGCATCAAAAAATACTGCTTTGGCCTCGCCTGCGGCAGATTCGGCAGCACGATTCATTTGCAGCTCAAATGTATCCACGTAAGAGCCAAGCCCAATTTTACGGACGGTTGAAGCGACCTTGTCCAGCTTTTCAGGCACCAGAATCTTGATTAAAGGATTTTGGCTAAAGCCACCATTACGATTAGTGTTAAATACGGTTTTTTCGGTGCCTACTTGTAGCGCTTGTTTCAAGCCAGCGGCAACCGTTTGTTGCGAAAGCCCTTGCTGGCCGCCTAGGGTATCCAGCACTTGGGCAAGATCGGTAGTTTTGCAACTTACCAGAGTTAAACTGAGGAACAGAATTAAAAGACGCATTTGGTTACTCCTATTCATTGGTGCGATGCTAACTCTAGCACAGCCAAAAGCAAAAAAGCCTGTGAAATGGTCACAGGCTTTTGCTTGATATAAAATTTTACAAATGGTTATGGGAAGCTAGTTGCTTAATAGTCTGGCAATATCCTTAGCAAAATAAGTCAGGATGGCATCTGATCCAGCGCGCTTAAAAGCTATAATGGATTCCATCATGGTTGCATCATGCTCCAGCCAACCATTGTTTGCAGCCGCTTTTATCATGGCATATTCACCACTGACCTGATAAGCAAAGGTGGGAACTTTAAATTCATCTTTAACCCGGCGAATAATATCCAGATAAGGCATGCCAGGCTTAACCATTACCATATCTGCACCTTCTTCAATATCCAGCGCCACTTCGTGTAGCGCTTCATCAGAATTAGCCGGATCCATTTGATAGGTCTTTTTATCGGCTTTACCTAAAGCACCAGCGGAGCCTACTGCATCACGAAATGGCCCATAAAAAGCTGAGGCATATTTGGCCGCATAAGAAAGGATCATGGTATTAACAAACTCAGCTGCCTCCAAAGCTTCACGGATAGCACCAATACGGCCATCCATCATATCTGAAGGGGCTACAATATCTGCGCCTGCCTGGGCATGCGTTAGCGCCTGCTTGACTAAGACCTCTTTGGTGATTTCATTCAGGATATAGCCATTGTCATCGCCTTCTGTTCCGAGAATCCCATCTTGCCCGTGTGAAGTATAAGGATCGAGTGCCACATCAGTAATCACCCCCAGTTGTGGAAATTGTGCTTTAATCGCTTTCACCACTGTTGGTACCAGGCCATCAGGATTATAGGCTTCAGCGGCATCGAGTGATTTTTTGTTTTCAGAAATTACCGGAAATAGTGCAATCGCTGGAATCCCTAAATCGACAATATCCTGACACTCTGTCAATAATAAATCCAAAGATTTACGCTCAACCCCCGGCATCGACTCAACTTTTTCGTGGCGATTTTCACCCTCTAGAACAAAAACCGGGTAAATTAAATCTTTTGCCGACAAAGTACTTTCACGAACCAGATCCCGTGAAAAAGCATTAGCACGTAAACGTCTTAAACGTCGATTAGGATAGAATCCACTATTCATATTAAGCTTCCTCAGCTTTGGAAAGAGCCAGCCAGTCTCTAGGCTTTAAATAATAGTCGGTCAATTCAGCTTCAGGCGAGCCTGAAGCTGGTTGATAATTGTAATGCCATGCTACCTTATTCGGCAAAGACATTAAAATCGATTCAGTGCGGCCACCAGTTTGCAAACCAAACAAGGTGCCACGATCCCAGACCAGATTAAATTCCACATAACGACCACGGCGATAGAGTTGAAAGTCTCTTTGCGTTTGGCTGAATGGTAAATTCTTACGCCTAGCCAGGATCGGCTGGTAAGCCTTGATATAGTGATCGCCAACCGATTGCATAAAGGCAAAACATTGTTCAAATGGCCAACCGCTGGAGTCATTATTTAAATCATCAAAGAATAAACCACCAATGCCGCGATGCTCTTTACGGTGTTTTAAATAAAAATAGTCATCACACCATTTTTTGTATTTAGGATAAACTTCATCACCAAAAGGTTCGCAAGCCTGTTTTGCAATCTGATGCCAATAAACGCAATCTTCTTTATGTGGATAATAAGGCGTTAAATCAAAACCGCCACCGAACCACCAAATGGGTTCTTCACCTTCTTTTTCTGCGATAAAAAAACGTACATTCATGTGAGAAGTAGGGGCATTGGGATTTTTCGGGTGAATGACCAGTGAAACGCCCATAGCCTTAAAGCTTCGTCCAACCAATTCTGGTCTATGAGCGGTAGCTGAAGCAGGTAGGTTTGTGCCTTCTACATAAGAATAATTAACTCCACCTTTTTCAACCACGGCGCCATTTTCCATCACCCGAGTGATACCGCCGCCGATGATTTCGGCCCGATCCCATTGATCGACAATAAAATCTTTCATGCCATCTTCTTTTGCCAGACTGCCGCAAATGGATTCTTGTAATGACAATAAATATTCTTGAACAGCCTGGATATGCTGTTGGGCGTTTTCAGGTTGCATTATTAGTAAGCTCGTAAAACGGTTTGAGTCTCGGCGTCAATTATAGCTGAAGGTCGGCTAAAACTACCAACCGAAGCAGCAATTATTTGATCAATATCAAGCCCCATCTGAGCACGAACCTGGTGTGCTTGGGTCATGGGTTTTTGTCCGGCTCGATTGGCACTGGTGGAAACTATTGGACTATTGGCGGTATCGCATAAAGCTTTAACTATAGGATGGTTTGAAATACGAATAGCGATTTTCGGATGAGTGCCTGTTAGCAGGGGGCTAACATAAGACTCAACGGGCAAAAGCCAAGTGATCGGATAGCCTCTATCCTCTTTAAAGCAATCGAGTTGGGATAATCCTGCAATAGTGATGTAAGGAATAACTTGTTCCACACAAGAGGCTACTAATAACATGCCCTTACGCCAATCACGATTTTTGATTTGTAGGATTCGCATCAAGCCCATTTCGGATTCAGGATGACAACCCAGGCCATAAACTGCTTCCGTAGGATAAGCAATAACCCCATCGTGAAAATTAATCCACTCTGCTGCTCTACGGATTTGGAAGTTGGCGTTACTCATCTCAATAAAAAAGGCCAGAAGAATCTGGCCTTAGTATAACTATTTACAGTTAAATCAGAAACTTATGCTCCTAATTTTTCTTGTAAAGCGGCGTCTTTAGCTACTACCGCATTCATATTAGCTACTCGATCATCAGCTACCGCTTTAGCTACAGTTTCATCACCAATAGCTAACATTTGAGCAGCTAAATAGGCTGCATTTTTAGCACCTGCAGAACCTACTGCAACAGTAGCTACAGGAACACCACCAGGCATCATGACGGTAGAAAGTAACGAGTCTTGGCCATTTAATGGACCGCCAGCCATTGGTACGCCAATTACTGGTTTAACGGTAAGGCCTGCAACAGCCCCGGCTAAGTGAGCTGCAAGACCCGCAGCGCAGATAAATACCTTACAACCACGTTCTTCAGCATCTTTCACATAAGCGTGAGTTTGGGCTGGAGTACGGTGAGCTGAAGTGATTTTCATTTCAACAGTAACACCTAGACTTTTCAAAGTGTCGTAGGTTTTTTGCATGGTTGGTAAATCTGAATCAGAACCCATCAAAATCGCAACAAAAGCGTTAGACATAACAAACCTCTAATAAAATAAACAGTGCCGAACAAATAATGAGCGAATTTTACAGATTTTCTATGGTGTTGAATAGGCTTATCGGTAATTTATTGGAAGCTTTTCCAGCCTAGCCAAATTCCGAAACCTATAATTAATAAGCTTGATATCAGATTAAATTTAGACATCAAATTTGGAGTCATTTTCTTTCCGATAAGGCTGGATATTCCGGCCAAGAATAGCCACCAGCAGATACCACCCAGTAATAATCCCAACAGGAATAAGCCGATTTGTTGCCATGATTGATCATTTTCCAGGTTGATTCCTATCGCAGTGAAGATGGCCAGAAAGACTAGAATTGCTGCAGGGTGGGTTAAAATCAATACAAAAGAGCTCATAAAGGCGCGAATGATGGAGCCTTGCTGCTGAATCGATACGCTTCTATTATTGAAATTCGATTGAATAATGGACTTTATTCCTAAATAAACTACCATTGCTGCCCCAATTAAACTGGGCCAGGGATTATTTTGGAGCAAAGGCGCGAGAATTTTAGTAAAACCCAAAGCAGCCAATAAGGCAAAGATAATATCAGCAATTACTGCGCCCAAGCCGGTAGCAAAACCATAAATAAAGCCTTGATTGATAGAGCGTTGAATACACCAGAGTCCAATAATGCCAATGGGGGCTGAAAGGGCCAGCCCTAAGATAACTCCTTGAATAAACACTAGTTTTTAATGGCTTTTAAGTTAGGGCGGTGAAACTTTAGATTAAAGCCCTGCCCTTGATTATTGTGCACATCAACATTGATAAATTCATCGGTTGTTTTTGTGGCAGCATGATATTGATAAATAATTCTTTGTGGAAAATCGTGCTGTTCGTTGACAAAGATGAGGCGATTATCATTACAAGAGATTAAGACAAAAGCAGTCGCTAGTTGATTTTGTTTGGGCTTGGCAATATAAAAAAGCTGTCCATCCATTTCGGTGATGATTAAGGCTTCTTGATTACGAATTTCGCCATGTTTAGTTTTGACTTGACCGAAGCCTTCAAGGGTTTTACTGCTGACTTGATTCCAGGATTCGCTAACCAGATTCTTACCAGAATTATCAAGCCATTGGCCTTGTAGGAATTTAAGCTGATCAAGTTGGCAATCATTGGCAAGCAGGGTCGGGTTGACGATTAATAAGCCGAAAATAGCAATAATTTTCATAAGTTTTTAAGGGCAGAAAGCTTTAAGTGGAGAATACCACAGTTTTAATTATGAACGACTAATTGCCGCTTTGGGGTTTAAGCAGGTTCCCTAGTGTGCCGCTAAACCCATATCTAAATGTTCAACCCAGGCGAATTCAGCATCCCGATCCGGCATATTGAACAAGACCATCATCACCACCCAGCGCAGACGATCCAGCTCGATTTCTTCGTCAGCTTGCGGGCCTAGTGCCAACATACGGTCAATGACCATTTCACGCGCGTGCATATCCAAAACCCCAATTTGTTCAAAGAACATTATGGCGCCTTGAGTACGCGCTGAAAGCTGCAACTGTTCTTTTGGTGAAAATACGCGTAGCGCACCTTGAGTTGCAGTATGTGGTTTAAACTTGTCTGAAGTGGCTTCCACCAAACCATCTAACCAGTCGATGGCACCTTTAATTTCACCGTCGGAAAATCCAACGTCTTCAAGGGCTTCAACTAGAGAATCGTTAGCGAAAATGTGGTTGCTTTCTTCGTCTTGAAAGTTTTCAAAGATATAAAGTAGTACGTCGAGTACGTCTTCTTTCATTCAGCTCTCTTTGGTTGTTATGAATAACAATAAGCTAGATATATCATACGAATACTGACTGGAAGCTGAAACTAGTTTCCCTGAGACTATCTGGAACTACTTTCTTTGATAACCGCCAGCGACACTATCAATATGATTATTCAATTCTAACAGCAATAACATATGGCTGACTACTGCTATTTCAAGTCCCGTGCGCTGAATGATTTGTTCGATACTGGTTACGTCATAATCAATCTGCTCCAATAGCGATTGATAGTCTGCATCCAGTTCAAAATTAACCGCTTGAGTTTTATCAGATTGATCTGTTTGTGATTCAAGTTGCCACAAAGCTAAAGCCTGTAATTCTTCAATAATCTCTTCGGCAGTTTCCACCAGTTTGGCACCTTGTTTGATCAATTGGTGGCAACCGCGTGCCAATGGGTTATGAATGGAGCCGGGAATAGCGAAGACCTCGCGTCCTTGTTCGGATGCCAGTCGCGCACTGATTAATGAGCCGCTTTTTACTGCGGCTTCCACTACCAAAGTACCCAGACTCATGCCAGTAATAATGCGATTGCGGGTAGGGAAATTACTCGCGCGAACACCAGTACCTAATGGAAAGTCACTGATTAAAGCGCCTTTTTCTATAATCTGTTCTGCCAGTTGTTTATGGCGTGCTGGGTAGATCCGATCAAGACCAGTGCCCATTACTGCAATAGTCGCTAACTGATAATTAACCGCCGCCTGATGAGCATAACCATCAATGCCCAAGGCCATGCCACTAGTGATTACAGCGCCAGCTTGGGCTAAAACCTGCGCAAACTCGCGAGCATTATCTTTGCCTTGCGGACTGGGATTGCGACTACCCACGATGGCAATCTGATGTTGATTAAGCAATGCTTTATCGCCATAACAAAAAAGTAATGGTGGTGCGCCATTGATTTGTTTTAACAAGGCGGGGTAATCCGTCGAATTAATTGGGATCAATTGTTTTTTATTACTATCGAACCAGGTCAAATCCTGTTCAACTTTTTGCCAATCGACTTTTTCTAAACGATTCGCTAAGCCTTTTCTAAAGCCATAGCTTTGCAATTGGGTTTCACTCAAACCAAACAAGGTTTTGAGTTCGCTATGATGCTCAAAAAAGTTTAGCAGTTTATTACCGCTGAGATTGACCTGTGATAAGGCCAGCCAGTGTTTTAGCGACTCGTTAGGGGGATTATTGGATGGAGTAATAAAAGTTGAAGCCATTGAATAGGATGTTAATTGATATAAGCTCATTATGGCAAAAACGGAGCCATTTGGCTCCGTTTTTAGTTCCTATTTGTTTGTAGGAAATCTCTTAATAAAGTATAAGCCTAGTAAGGATTTTTCGCGATATCCAACAGGTGGATTGGGCGAGTAGCGGTCATAATAAGAGCCAGGCTAACCTTATCAAAGGTGCGGAAAACCATCAGCTCGCCCGCTCTTTCTTCCGGTAATACGACTTCAGTCACTTCTTCGCCACGTTCTTCAGCAATTTTATCGTGAACCACACGGCCACGCTGATAGATGGATAAAACATGCCCATCTTCAATACCGTCACGAGTACCTTTATCAAGCACTACTATATTATATTGACCAATCTGGCTGACGCCATCGTAAACTGAAATAATATTGGCATTAACATCAAAAGTAGGTGCACGTGGAGCATAAACTGGTGGCAAAGGATCTTCATTACGCGGGAATACTACATCACCTTTTAATACTTCCACTTTGGATTTTTTAATATCCAAAGTCGCAGGATCGCCAGCACGCATGACATGGCCATTAGCCAGATAACGAGCCTCTACGCCTAAAACTTCTTCTGAACCTGGGCTGCGATAGACTTTTCCTTTACGATAGATACCATAAGCGGCACCGCGCTCGGTATTCAAGCCGCGCACATACATACGATCATCAAAACCGCCACTTAATACTTTTTCTTCGTCATGGGCCAAAACATAAGGTGCGTTTTCAAAGGCTGAGGGATCAACTACCAATTCGTCAATCAGGAAAGGGCGAATCAAATCCAGTGGAATGGTAGAAATAGCATCGCCTTCGGACAATACGCGCGCTTGAGGGCGCAATTTAATGGTGCCGTTAGAGGCTTTAACCAAGTAAGGTTTGCCATCAATATAAACCAGCTTCAAAATATCGCCTGGATAAATCAGGTGTGGGTTGGCAATTTCAGGATTCACATGCCAGATTTCTGGCCAGTGCCAGGGCTTTTTCAAAAAACGCCCTGAGATATCCCACAAAGTATCGCCTTTTTTGACCACATAGGTATCTGGATGATCTGCGCGCAATTCCGCCGCATTGGCTTGATTTGCGATGGCCCCCAATAATAGTGTCGCTGACGCAACCACGGATACGAGTAATTTTTTCATGGCTTTCCTTTTATTTGGTTTTTTCCTGTATTTAACAGGAGTCGTGCATTCCTAATGGCTTACTATACCGTAAACAAAAGCCCATAGGAAATAGCTATTAGTGGCATTTTTGCTGCAAAACTAATCGCTAAAGCTACCATTAAAATCTTTAAGGATCATCATCTTACCAACAAATCTTACGAAATTACTACAACTTAATCACAGTCTACTCGGTTTCTATCAGTTTTTTGGCTGCCATTCACCTTCAAGTTGCAGGTTTGGCATGGCTGTGATTAGCTTCTGGTGGCGTTGGGGATAGTAGCTTTTAAGATACAGTGCATAATCCTGGTGTTGCGCCGTTAACGGAAATCCAACCTCAGCCAGTTTGCTCAAAAGCTTTTCATTGGGACTAGGATTGCGTAACAATAAATCCAATGGATCATAGCCATAAGGATCAGAAACCATACTAACACCATAGCCAATCAGGGTATCAATTTGTTCCACTTGATTATGCTTAACTGCTTGATAAAAAAGGTTTTTATTGGATTCGTCTGTGGCATCAAGATTAAAGCCATAGCCAGCAATTCGGTTCAGTAATTTAGGTTGAAATTGAGCGCGGCGTAATAACTTAATATCATTTTTGTCACTGATTTTGGCCATAGCAGCAATCGCCGATTCGGGCGCACCTTTTTCGATCATTTCGGGGAGCATGCTGCCAGGCGAGATTTCATAGGCCGGATCAAATTGATTATTGGCCATAAATTCCACCATTTGATCCCACTGATTGTCTTTATAGAGCCTGATAAGGGTTTTAAATTCTGCTGGCATGTCTGCTAAACTATTGATATTACGCTTATTATTTTTCAGGCGTAGTTGACGCAGATATTGATAACCGTGTTCCACCGTTTCTTTATTTTGCACCGCCAAAGTGGCAATAATTTGCTCATATTTGACTTTTTGTGCCACTAATTGATCAATTTCAGCTTCAATTTGTTTCTTATTAATGGGTTGATATTCAGGAATTTTAGGCCTGGCTTTGGACTCTTCAGCCAAACATTGAATGTATTTTTGATTCAATTGCTGGTGTTCTGAGCGGTAATCCTGAATAAGGTTTTGTAGCACTATAGGCATTTGCATAAGCAACTGATTTTCCTGATCTTTTAACTGCTGATAGGAAGCACGGAATTTGCTGGCAAGTTCCGGGTTGATGGTTGCAAATTCATTGGCCAGACGTTTTGCTTTGGATGAATTGGAGTTGGTAAAGCCTTTATCCAGCATTCGGCTAATCAGTCCGGCAGGAACCTCTTTTACCTCATAAATATAATCTAAGGCTCTAGTGCCAGGTTGATTTTGTGCTGCAGGTTTAGCCCCTAGTTGTAACAGTAACTCAGCAGCAAGGTAATTTTTCTGACCGATAGCGATTTCGATGGGACGATTTCTCTGGTAACTGCTAAAAAGGCCAAAACCTTGTTCCGCTGCCTGATTGATATCTCCTACTCGCTGTAAAATGTTTTCAAGTGCCTTGTTATTTTTTTTTACGCTGTTAATCACTGCAGGTAATAGGTTGACGGGAATTGGTGAAGAGTCGGTATAGAGTTTTTCAATTGCGGTTAAAACTTCTGCTTCGCCACCCATAGTCATCATATTAATCAGTATTTCTTTATGCCCTTTCTTGGCGGGATTCAACGGGCTCAAATCACCCGCCAGAAACTTATCCATATAATCCTGAGTCTGACCAGCCAGGGAAGCCATCATTAACTCTTCTATCAGTTTGCGGCCAGTCTCACCTTCAAGTAATTCCTGGCGCTTTATTTGAATATCGTTCTTTGGATTAATGGTAAAAATTTGATTGGCTAAAGCATGATCTTTAAGTTGGGTAATCACCAATTGGCGTAATTTGGCTTTATCATCATGCTGTTCAGCAAAATTTTTAATTTCCTTATCACGTTGGGTTTTTAAATTATCCAGTGCCTTATTGAGCTCTTTGCTATCGCATTTTTCAGCAGTGACCAATGCCTTGATTTTTGCTTTGCTGATGCTTTTTGTCGGCTTTTTGGCCATTTCTGGTTTGGTTTGTGGCTTTTCTAGAATTTGGGCGTTAATAGCTTCTGTATCCGGTTTGGTCAGATACAGCATCAGTATGATGATAAGGATAATACCAATGGTGCAGCCAAGATAGGTGAGTAGTTTTTTCATAGTGTTATTTTTTAGCTATTCCGTGTGAGCCATTGAAAACATTAGTCTTTATACCCACATTTTATTATCATTAAGACCTTAGATAAAAGATTGGTTCTGTTTTTATTAAATCAATGGCCATTTTAGAGATTTTAGAATATCCGGATCCGCGCTTGCGCACCAAAGCCCAAGAAATTCAACCCGAGGATTTCACAGAGGCTTTGCAACAGCAGATCGACGATATGTTTGAAACCATGTATGCAGCGCCTGGCATAGGTCTGGCGGCGACCCAGGTTAATTATCATAAACGCTTATTTGTAATCGATATTTCTGAAGACAAGTCTGAGCCGCTGGTGTTTATCAATCCTGAAATTCTTGAAAAGCGTGATTTAGAAACCAATGAAGAGGGTTGTTTATCTTTTCCGGGCGTTTATGCCAAAGTGGAACGTGCCAAAGGTATTAAAGTTAAAGCTTTGGATCGTCATGGTGAACCTTTTGAAATTGATACCGATGAATTTTTAGCGATTGTCATCCAGCACGAAAATGACCACATTAATGGTAAAGTATTTGTGGATTATTTATCGCCGTTAAAACAACGCCGGATCCGTTCCATGCTGGAAAAACAGCAAAAGAAACGACAAAAAGCTGGCTAAGGCCAGTTTTTTTTAGCGCTGCCTTTTTAAATATAAATGTATAAGGATTTTAAGTCTTGAGAATTATTTTTGCCGGAACTCCTGATTTTGCCGCATCCAGTTTGCAAGCCCTGATAGAGCATTGTGAAAATACTGAGCATCAGGTTGTGGCGGTTTATACTCAGCCGGATCGTCAATCGGGCCGAGGTAAAAAGATCAGTATGAGCCCGGTCAAGCAATTGGCTTTAGCAGCTGGTATTTCGGTGGAGCAGCCGGTTAATTTTAAGCAACAGCAAGATAAAGATCAGTTAGCAACTTACGATGCAGATCTGATGGTGGTGGTAGCTTATGGTTTGTTATTGCCGCAAGCAATTTTGGATACGCCGAAACTAGGTTGTATTAATGTGCATGGGTCTCTGTTGCCACGTTGGCGCGGCGCGGCGCCGATCCAAAGAGCGATTGAAGCGGGCGATCAAGAATCGGGTATTACCATTATGCAAATGGAGGCTGGTTTGGATACGGGGCCAATGTTGCTTAAGGCCGTAACACCTATTACTGACACTGAAACTGGTGCCAGTTTGCACGATAAATTAGCCACGCAAGGGGCTAAATTGTTAGTGGAAGCCATTGATCAAATTGCCAATGATGAACTAATGCCTGAAATTCAAGACAATAGTTTAGCCACTTATGCTCATAAGCTCAGCAAGCAGGAAGCACAAATTGACTGGAATTGTTCGGCTACTAAGATCGAAAGAAAAATCAGAGCCTTTAATTCATGGCCAGTTTGTACTGCGCAAATTGAGGGGCAGACCATTCGCGTCTGGCAATCAGAAATGGTGGATATGATCAGCGATGAAAAGCCAGGAACCATTATTCGCGCGGATAAAGCCGGTATTTTGGTGGCCTGTGATGAGCAATTATTATTAATGACCCAATTACAAATGGCCGGATCTAAAGCCATGTTCGTTTCTGACTTACTAAATGCTCCAGCGCGCCAAGAATTATTTGCGGTTGGCAAGCAATTTGTAGTTAATACCTGACCATGCTTTTTTCCAGCGATAAAATTCGATCACAAGCGGCAAAAGCGCTACAGCAGATTGCCTATGAGGGACGTTCCAGTAACGACGTTTTAACCAATATTGAGTTTGAAAATCCAGCAGATACTCCTCTATTTAAGTCGCTCGTATTAGGCTCTTGTCGTTACTTTTTGCGGCTTGAGCAAGCTGCCCAGCAATTAATGAATAAAAATCTGCGTAATAAAGATTCGGATATTGGTTGTTTGTTGATTATTGGACTTTATCAACTGGAGTACAGCCGGATTCCCGATCATGCGGCTATTTCCGAAACGGTAGCCGCTTGCGAGCAGCTTAAAAAGCCGTGGGCCAAAAAATTCATTAATGGGGTTTTACGAAATTATTTACGCTCACAAGAAGCCATTAATCAAGCGCTGGATAACAATTGGGACACTAAATTTTCGCTGCCCGATTGGTTGATCAATAAGATTAAGCCTTTTTATAAGGATAAAGTTGAGCAAATTCTGCAATCCTGCAACCAGCAAGCACCGCTGACTTTGCGTGTGAATCTGTCAAAAATTACTCGAGAGGCCTATCTAAATTTATTGAACGACGCTGGTATTTCGGCAAGGGCTCATCCGATTGTGCCTAGCGCTATCGTTTTAGCCGAACCAATGAATGTGACTTTATTGCCAAAGTTTGGTGAAGGTTTTGTTTCGGTACAGGATGCGGCGGCGCAATTGGCCAGTTGGATTCTAAAACCACAAAAAGACATAAAAATTTTAGATGCCTGTGCTGCACCTGGTGGTAAAACCGCACATTTATTGGAGTATAGCGATAACCAGGCTGAGGTTATCGCCGTAGATATTGACGATAGACGTTGTCAGAGAATTGATGAAAACCTTGAACGTTTGCAACTAGATGCTCAGGTGATTTGCCATGATGCGATTGAGTATTTGGCTGAAGTTGATACTCAATTTGACCAGATTTTATTGGATGTGCCCTGTAGCGCTACCGGTGTTATTCGTCGTCATCCGGATATAAAATTGTTAAGACGGGAATCGGATATCGGTGAATTGGTCAATATTCAGAATCAGATCCTGGAAGCCGCCTGGTCTGCTTTAAAACCAAATGGAAAGCTGCTTTATGCTACTTGCTCAATTTTGCAACAAGAAAATAGTCAGCAGATAACGACTTTCTTGGAAAAACATAAAGATGCCGTTATCGAGCCTCTGTCTGAAGAGCTAGTGCCTTTATCAAATACCGAAATTGGCTGCCAAATCTTACCTAATCAAGAACAGATGGATGGTTTTTACTATTGTTTATTGCAGAAAGCTAATTGATCTAGCGGCAGGTCCCTAATTCACCACATATATCTTCGGAATAGATGCTCTGATATTTATTTAGTTCTTGTTGTAATTTCCCACTTTGTAATAACTTCTCTGAAGTCTCTTGTTGCTCCAGAGTTAAATGTATTTTCTCATTTTCTATTTGGGATTTTGCAAGAGGGTTGCCCAACTCAGAGAAATATTTATTAAAAGCATGAGCTGTTACATCATCATTTTGTAAAGCATAAATTTTAGTAAGAAGTGCTTGCGATACATAACTGCTCTTATAAGCGCCAATTTTTGCCCAAGATAAGGCAGTTTTTAAAGGCTCCTTATAATTTAAGGGTGGGTGACTGGAGAGTCTAAATGCCAAAATTTGTTGAGCCCTAAAATCGTCATTCTTTGCTAAAGCCTCTAAATCACTAAAAGAATATTTATAGTAAGGGTCATTAAGAACCTCTTGTAATGTTTTATAAGCATAATCGAATTTTAGCTCTTTAATTGGTGCTTCAATTTTGTTTAATTGTTCGGGTGACGACGGTTTTTTATTTGTATCCGCTTTTGGCTTAGCTCTAACCTTAACAATCTTAGCGGCCTGATCAGTAGCATTATTATTTTTCTTAATAGAGTTTGTTTTAGTATACGTATATGTTTTTAAAACCCATACAGAAATTAGTACTAGAATACTTATGGGCACAATAAAAAGTACTTGTTTTTTTTTTCATATTATTTGTAGGCTTTCAACCATTAATAATGGAAAGGAGGTTAGCATGAAGTTTAGCATAAAAATAATATTCTTTGTAATCATCTTGTTTATAACTAAAGAAGCCTTTAGTAATTCACAAAGCAATTCATTGGAAACCGTAGTTTGTCATGATTGTAACTTGGCTGGCGAAATAGAAATCACTCGAAGAAGAGCGACTGAAGCTGCACAATTTCATTATCCTGCCCCTGCTGCGGGACAAAGAGTAACAGTGAATTTAGGATTTGGGGTTCTTAGGTTAGAAGCAATGCCAGATGGGAACTGGCATTATGGAGATATATCTTCTGAAGGTATCCGTAATCACCATAATTCAAATATATACCAGTCAGAGTGCGGCCCTAGAAATTCATATTGCGATGCCATTAATCCTGGCGGGGGTAATATTTAAAAAAATAACTATAATATTAGTAAACTTTGTAGGGCCATCATTTCTGTACATATGGTGGCCCTTATGCATCTTATTTATTAGTTTTGTGATTCAAGCATCTCCATAAAATTTTCCTTTCACTAATATAATTAGGCTTTATCTACTCAAACTTTATCCAAGATTCTTTTATTTATAGAGATTCGATTTTATTAAAAAAGCCTTTAGATCAGTGGCTTATAGGGTTAGCATAGGGAGATAGGGTAAATGGGTTTGTCTGAAAAGGGCGCTGAAAGGACACGAAAGGTTCACTAATTCAGTAATCAATACCAAGAAGAGTCTATGAAAATAATAATTTTGGGTGCCGGACAAGTGGGTATGAGCCTGGCGCTGAATTTGGAAGGCGAAGATAACGACATTACGCTGATCGATACCGATAATAAGCGTTTGCGTGATATTCAGGATCATCTGGATTTACGCACGATTGCTGGACATGGTGCTCATCCCAATGTGCTCTATAAAGCCGGTATTGATGATGCGGATATGTTGGTGGCGGTGACTTCCAGCGATGAAGTCAACATGATGGCTTGTCAGATTGCTCATACCTTATTTCAGACGCCGAAAAAAATCGCTCGCATCCGTTCGCAAAATTACCATTCCTTCCCCAATCTTTTTGAGGATAACCATGTGCCAGTGGATGTGGTGATCAGTCCTGAGCAGTTGGTGACCAATTATGTAACTCGCTTAATCGAAAATCCGGGTGCTTTTCAGGTGTTGGATTTTGCCGATGGCGCGGTGCGTTTGGTGGCGGTTCGCGCCTATTATGGCGGTCCATTGGTGGGTAATGCTTTGTCGGAGCTGCGTCATCATTTGCCCAATGTAGATACTCGAGTGGCGGCTATTTTTCGTCGCGGCAAGCCGATAGTACCTACCGGACACACCATTATCGAAGCTGATGATGAGGTTTTTTTCCTGGCGGATAAAAAGCATATTCGGGCGGTAATGAGTGAGTTGCAACGCTTGGAAAAAGATTATGAGCGAGTCATGATCGCTGGCGGTGGTAATGTTGGCAAGGGCCTTGCGTTAAAGCTGGAAAAAGAGATGCAGGTTAAAATTATTGAGCGTAATGCCGATCGAGTGCAGCATTTGGCCGATACCCTGCAAGATAGTTTAGTGTTGCATGGCGATATTTCCGATCAGGATTTGCTGGGTGATGAAAACATTAAGGATTTTGATCTATTCGTAGCCGTTACCAATGATGATGAGGCCAATATTATGTCGGCCATGTTGGCTAAGCGCATGGGCGTTCGAAAAACTATGGTGTTGATCAATCGTCCGGCTTATGTGGATCTGATCCAGGGGCAGGAGATTGATATTGCCATTTCGCCGCAGCAGGTGACTATTGGCAGCTTGTTGAAACACATTCGCCGTGGCCTGGTTTCTAATGTTTATTCATTGCGCCGCGGTGCTGCGGAGGCGATTGAGGCGGTGGCGCGTGGTAATGAGCAAAGTTCGTTAGTTGTGGGACGTGCCATTAGCGAAATTGTGCTGCCGCCAGGCACTACCATCGGCGCTATCGTGCGTGATGGTCGGGTTTTGATTGCGCACGATAATGTGATTATTCGTGAGCACGATCACGTGATCCTCTTTATGGTGGATAAAGCTTATATCCACGATGTTGAGCGATTGTTTCAGGTCAATGTGACTTATTTTTAAGGATAACTGAGCTTCCATGCAAGTTGCTACCATTGTCCGTTTTTTAGGTTTGTTGCTGATGTTATTCAGCCTGACCATGATGCCGCCGGTGGTGGTTTCATTTATTTATGAAGATGGTGGCGGAACCGCCTTTTTTACCACTTTTATTATTTCTTTAATTACTGGTCTGGTGCTCTATCTTCCCAATCGCAAAGCCCGGGCAGAATTAAAAATTCGTGATGGCTTTTTGATTGTGGTGATGTTCTGGACGGTATTAAGTTTGTTTGGCGCCATTCCATTTCTACTAACCGATGGTTTGAATTTGCCATTAGCCAATGCGGTGTTTGAATCTTTTTCAGGGTTAACCACCACCGGGGCAACAGTTATTAGCGGGCTTGATGAGTTACCACATGCCATCTTGTTTTACCGTCAACAATTGCAATGGCTGGGTGGTATGGGGATTATCGTTTTAGCCGTAGCTATTTTGCCAATGTTGGGGATTGGTGGTATGCAGCTTTATCGTGCAGAAACTCCAGGCCCTATGAAAGACAATAAGTTGACTCCAAGAATTGCTGGAACCGCTAAAGCCCTTTGGTTTATTTATTTAGGCCTAACAATAGTTTGCGGCCTGGTTTATTGGTTGGCAGGCATGCAGCCATTCGATGCCATTGCGCATAGTTTTTCTACCATTGCCATTGGCGGCTTTTCGCCACATGATGCCAGCATTGGCTATTTCCAATCGAATGCTATCGAGTTGATTTGCAGTTTTTTTATGTTAATAGCGGGCATTAATTTTGCCTTGCATTTTGTAGCTTTTAAACGTTTAAGCATTAAGCCCTATTTAAGGGATCCTGAATTTAAAAGTTACCTCTTGATCCTGAGTCTGGTGGCCTTGTGTTGTATATTAGTGCTATTTAGTTACGGCCTTTTTGATTTTAGCGATTCTGTAGTGAAAGGTATTTTTCATGCCGTTTCGATTACCACCACCACTGGATTTGCTACTACTGAATTTCACACCTGGCCAATTTTCCTGCCGGTATTATTAATTTTTGCCAGCTTTGCCGGTGGTTGCGCAGGATCAACTGCGGGAGGCATGAAAGTTATTCGGATTTTGTTGCTATTTAAGCAAGGCTTGCGCGAAATTAAACGTCTCATTCATCCCAATGGGGTCTTTTTAATTAAGTTGGGCAAAGAATCCGTAACCGATCGAGTAGTGCAGTCTGTCTGGGGTTTCTTTGCCACTTACGTTGCCTTGTTTGTAATCTTGATGTTGATCTTGTTGGCTGATGGTCTTGATCAGATCACTGCTTTCTCAGCCGTTGCTGCTTGTATGAATAACTTGGGGCCAGGTCTTGGTGACGTAGCGCTGAATTACAATAGCCTTTCTGATTTATCCAAATACGTCTTAAGTTTTGCCATGTTATTAGGACGTTTGGAAATCTTTACTTTATTAGTATTGTTTACGCCTTATTTTTGGAGAAGGTAGATAAGGATTTTGTGATGGCTTTTTATAGAGTATTATTAAGTGGCACCGACTTTCTATTTGATTCTGGTTTTGGGCCTAAAAAGAGTAGCTTTTTTACAACAAGATGGGTAAAAGCGAATACTCCAGAAGAAGCGGAATTAAAGGCTGTGGAGTTAATTAAAAATGACGAATCATTATTGGCTAAAGTCGTTAAATCCGAATCTAGCCAACCAATGATTCATTTGGAAGAAATGTACAAAGTGAATTGGTTTGAATATTTCAGGAAGAATCCTGGCAAGGGCTACACTTTTTATTAGTTAACCTCCTAGAGTATGCTAAGAGCTAATTGCCATTTTTTGCAGATCAAAAATCTCACGAATCCCTTGTTTACCTAAATCCAATAAGGTCATTAGTTCATTGCCAGAAAAGGGTTCGCCTTCGGCGGTGCCTTGAATTTCGATAAAGCCACCGTTTTCGTCCATCACAATATTCATATCGGTTTCGGCTTCAGAGTCTTCGGGGTAATCCAAATCCAGTACGGGCGTGCCTTTGAAAATACCAACAGAAACGGCGCCGACAAAATGTTTCATAGGGTTGGTTTTGATTAAACCTTTTTGGCGCATATGATAAAGCGCATCATGCAATGCAACACAAGCGCCACTAATGGAGGCGGTGCGAGTACCACCATCGGCCTGGATCACATCGCAATCAATATAAATAGTATTTTCACCCAATTGACTCATATCGACTGCAGCACGTAAAGAGCGACCAATCAAGCGCTGAATTTCTAGAGTACGACCACCCTGTTTACCGCGGGCGGCTTCACGTCCCATGCGGCTATGAGTTGAGCGGGGCAGCATGCCGTATTCGGCAGTGATCCAGCCTTGACCTTTGCCTTTTAAAAAACGTGGTACCCCTTCTTCCACACTGGCGTTGCACAAGACTTTGGTTTCGCCAAATTCGATCAGCACCGAACCTTCAGCGTGTTTGGTGAAGTTGCGGCTAATGGTGACGGGTCTTAATTGATTGCTACTGCGGCCACTGGGTCTCATAATGCCATTCCATTTAGAAGTTTTGGCGCATTATACGAAAATCCCGGTTTGATGTCAGAGCATTTTGAGTCCGTTAAGAATAAAATAAGTTGTTCAGGCTATAAAAGCTACTTTCTGTGTGTCAGATTGAGCACCAGCTTCCAACTCAGCCATAAAAATAACAACGGAAATAATATGGTTTGCACAATAAAAACGGTAATCAGCTGGATTACATCTTTACTGGCCTGCTCGGCTGCCGCTTTGTAAGACTCGATTTGTTGTCTGATATCCAGTTGCGCGGTGGTTTTATTAATAAAGTTTTGTGCGCGCTCTAAAAAGTTATCGCTTTCGGTTTGGTTAATGGTTTCCGATTCCTGCTCTAAAGTTTCAGTGACTTGTTCTAAACTTTGGCTGGCGGCAACATAATTTTGCTCTAAAAACAAATCGTAAATGGCTTCGCTGGTCAGTGCCATAACCGGTGTAACAAAACGCACCAGCACTAAAAAAAGCGCAGTTTTTACCAGCCAGGGATTAATATTTTTATTTTTTTTATGTCGATAGAAAAGCCAACCGACCAATCCTAGCCAAAAAATGATAGCAATAAAATTGAAATAGCCCCAGGCACTAATGGCGAGTAATAATTTTTGGATGCCAAGTGCTGAGGCACTAAAAAGCATCACTACTGAAAAACGTTCGATTAAATCATTGACCGGATCGAGGATTTCACCTGGAGACAGGGTTAGTCCGACACCGGCGGGCTGCATGGCGATTTCTGCTTCCTGCGCTACGGAAATCAAACCATTCAGACCGCGGGCAATGCCAAAAGCAACCAGTGAACGTTTTAGGGCTTGATCGGTATATTGGTAGCCATAATGATCGAGAGCTTTAGTTGCTGCCAGACCACTGGCAATAACCAATAACAGGCAATAAGCGATTAATCGGTTTCTAGTCATAACGAGATTCGCTGCTGGGTTTTCCCTGATAATAGCAGTTAGTGTTAAAAAATAGCGATAAATAGCTAACGCTTGGCTATAAAAAAGGTGCCTATTGACCGGAGTGGTGCCATATTTGGGCTTCCTGCCAAAGTAAATTTTTTACTGGCAACCTGAAATGAATCCTCACCCGATAATTGCTCCTGCATTATTCTAATTCCTAACTTCCCTGTTAGTCGTGTGCGGGGATGACAAGGATCCTTTTATGAAGATTATGAAGTTAGGTTTTTGAACGGCGATACCACCATAAGCCAATCAAGCTTAACAGGGTTAATGGCATAACTGGACCGCCACCGCCATCATTGCTGTTACTTGCTGGTGGTGGCGCTGGAGGTGCTGGCTGATCATTTCTGCTAATAGTTACAGTAAAACTACTGCTACCGAGAGAGGCGCCGCCTTGTGGGTTGGATAAAACTATATTGAAGGTTTCGTTTTCTTCCTGAGTCGAGTCATCCAGAATCGAAACCTGAATAGTTTTATCAGCAGCGTCACCATCGGCCCAGGTCAGAGTGCCATTAGTTGCGGTATAATCCTGTCCAGCAACTGCTGATCCATCCTGAGTGGTATAACTGATGCTCACTTCTCCATCAGAACCGCCAGTTCTGGCGATTTGGACACTAACATTGGTTGCAGCTTCATCAACCGAAGCAGAGGCAGAATTTAAGCCGATTTGTCCTCTTAATGCTGCATCACTTTGCTTGATAATTACATTAAAAGTGTTATTGGTTATCGAGGCGCCGCCTTGTATGTTGGAAAGCACTATTATGAAATTTTCTTCAGCTTCTTCTATATCGTCATCCAGTAAATCTATTTCAATATATTTAACGCCGGATTCTCCATTGGACCAAAATAAAGTACCGCTTTTGGCAGTAAAGTCTTCACCTACTATGGCAGATTGATTTTGCAAAGCATATTGGACGCTGACATTGTTTTTCGAACCGGCAGAACGGGAAACTCCAATAGTCACTTTTGAGTTGGCTTCATCAAAAGCAGCTGAATCTAATAAAAATTCAATAGAGCCAATCTCACTGGATTTTGTTCCGGAGTTGTCTTTTAAGATATAAAGACCATTGGAAATATCACTCACTAAAATATTACCGCTGGGTAAATAAGGATAGGCTCCCCAAGCGCCATCAAATTGAGCATCGTTAGCTGCGGGTACCGGGAAGGTATCAAAAAAGCCTATTTCCGCTGGAATCGCCGGACTGCTAACGTCTAATACTGTCAAGCCGCGTTTATAGTTAGACATATAGTATTTATCACCTAAGGTAAAGCCATTATGATCGATGGCGCGTGTTGGCCCAACATAAGAACCCACTATGGATGGCTGGGTTAAATCACGGATATCCATCACATATAAAGTGGTATTAACACCATTACGCTGTTCGTCTAATTCATCCTGAATGAAGATGTAATTTTTATCGTGGGAATACCAGCCGGAGTGAGTGTATCGAACACCATTGTAGCTGGTGGCGCTGAGTTTAACCGGGTTAGCTTTATCGGTAGTATCCCAAATGTCCATAGAGGTTTCGTTAAAATCAATAAACAGCTCGCAAGGATTATGACCGTTGGCACACTGACTGGTGCGCGAGTCAGTAATGCTTAAATTAGTTGCATCGTGTACATAACCTGTGCTGGGCGGGGTTGTCACCAAAGAAGGGTTGGTAGGGTTTTTTAAATCGAAAATTCGATAGGAACCATTGCCATTATTGGAACCAGCAATATATAGGTATGCCTCCTGACCGTCTAGTGGCAAGCCGGTTGAGTAATCAATATTACCTAAATATACATTGTGCGCAGTTTGGAAAACGTTAATAGTATTGGCTAAAGATACGCTATCAGGAGTTTTGGTTAAATCAATCACCTGAAAACCACCATTGCCTTCGGTGGTAACGTAGGCATAGGCTTTATACTTTTTGGTAACATGGTCAAAAAACTGATAGACCTTGACATCACGCCAGCTGTTGTTAACACCAGCAACTGTACCCACTTCTTTGGGCGCAGCAGGATCGGTCACATCCACCACGATGGTGCCATTGAATAATCCCATAATGGCATATTCACGACCGTTATTTAAGTCGCGGTAGCCCCAGATATCATTACCGCTGGAAGGTCTGGAACTCATTTGGCTAAGCGGAAGGTGTGATTGCAGATTGACATTATTGCAATCGTAATTTCCAGCCGCGCCGTTAGTACAGTCAATCTTCTTTTCAAAGCTGCTATTGATTTCTTTGTATTTGGCTAAAAGTTTGATGTATTCGGGCTTAATGCGATATTCATCATTGCCTTTGGTATCGGATAATAACTTAAAACCTTTGGCCGATAATTGCTCACGATATTCAGCAGGCAGACCAACGATGGTGGTAACATTGCTGCTGGATTTTTTTTGGAAACCATCTTTAGTAGAGTAGCCACCAGAGATGGCTACCATGTCATTTAATAAATAGAAAATATCCATGTCTTTAGCATGATAATTTCCAGCTGCCATACGGATCTTATCGCCTTTGCTGGATTTATTAACTGCATAAGCAATAGTTTTACAAGGTTTGGTCGGGCGAGAACATTCGCCTTGATCCACACCGTTTTCTGCAATATAGCGTATTGGATGGCCACCACCGTGCGCAAAAACCTTATGGCTGGCTAACAGACTCAAAGTGACAATAAGAGAGCCTAACAGTAGATTTTTATTCATTTTTAATACCAGAGTTTAAGCATAATGGAAAAACTATAAAATAAAGGATGGCATATTTCCGGTAAAAGTTCCCTTTTGATACAAAAATATACATTAATATTTGCTATAAACTTAATATTTAGTTACAAACTTTATCGAATAACTAAATAAAAATTTGTGATGATAATAACTTTGGTATCCAGGGTCTTTATGAAAAAACTATTCACAACAACTAGTGTGCTTTTAATAGCACTTTTATTCCTTACAACGACTAAAGCTCAGGAATATATTGATTTGGATAATGTTAAATTAGCCAGCAATAACAAGGGCATGAGTAATAAAACACTTTTATTGTTATTGTCAGGGCCAACTGATAATTGGCATTCGGATCAAGCATGGTGGATTTTAGGACAAAACTATTTATCACAAACTTATCCAACGATAGGATTGGAAAGAGCAGGTCAAGGCTTCTCGGAAATTATTGAAAAACCTTCTTATACGGATTTTTCAAAGCGGTTAAGTCAATATATAAAGCAACAGAAACAACCTTTAATTATAGTGGCATTTGCATCTTCAAACTTAAGCGTGCAAATAATGTTACAAGATTCCAAAGTAGCGAAAAAGGTTAAAGGTATTGTTTTTATTGACCCCGATGTGTTAACGGAACACTCTATCAAACATTATACTGGTGAAAGTGAAGGTTATCGGAAAAACTGGCAGCAACTGGAAGACTATATAAAAGCAGGCAAATACCAACAAAGGATTAATGAAAAAATTGATGCTGAAAGAAAACATTTAACAAAAATTATTAACGGTGAATTACAGCAATTTATGGATTGGAACTTATATGCCAGGTTTGAAAATTTGAGGAGAAAGCCAGAATATCAAATTAATAAATTTAAAGAAGTCACCGCTTATAAAGTAGATTTAAAAATAGCTATGGATTCACCTGTTCCTGTAAATATTCCAGTAGTGATTTTAGATTCTGATTTTGAAACTGGTTATTTAGAAACCATTAAAAATGAGCAAGTCAAAGTTTCGATTATTCAATGGCGAGATGAAGGCAAAGCTCAATTTTTTAATATGGCAAGTAAAAATCCTTGTGGTGCTTACTGGCCAATTGACAGTCAAGAGCATCTGGTAACTTTTACTCACCCCCATTTGATCCAAAGGGCTGTAGAACGAATCGAAAATTGTAATTAGTGTTCTATAAAGGTCTTTGCAGTTTTTCTTCAATCGCTTTGGCTTTAACCGCTTCGGCAACTTTTTGTGCCACATTTCTATTGAGTGGATCCGGTAAAACGTGTGATGCGCTAATATGATTGACCGCATTAGCTAAAGCATGAGCTGCAGCAATTTTCATACCTTCACTAATGCGAGTGGCACGGGCATCAAGTGCGCCGCGGAAAATTCCAGGAAAAGCCAGTACATTGTTTACTTGATTGGGAAAGTCGCTACGACCAGTACCCACTACTGAAGCACCAGCGGCTAAAGCTTCGTCTGGCATAATCTCAGGAATCGGGTTAGCCATTGCTAAAATAATAGGCCCTTCATTCATCAGCTTAATGTCATCGCCAGAGAGTAAGTTACCCTTAGAAACACCAATAAACACATCAGCACCTTTTAAGGCATCCAGTAAATTGCCATCACGATTAAAACGATTGGTATAACCTAACAATTTAAGTTTCTCGTCGTTTAAGTTGTCCCGATTTTTGGAAATAATTCCCTGGGAATCACACACTAAAACGTCTTCAACCGGAATGCAGGAGTTGGCATCGTGGCCTACGCAGCGTAACAGGCGGGCAATGGCGGTACCAGCTGCACCAGCACCATTAATGACTACTTTTAAAGATTCGATGGGTTTGTTTGTCACTTTACAGGCATTGATTAAAGCTGCTAATAATACAATGGCGGTGCCGTGCTGATCGTCATGGAAAACCGGAATTCCGATATCCTGCAAAGCTTCTTCAATTTCAAAACATTTTGGCGCCGCAATATCTTCTAAATTGATACCGCCAAAAGTTGGAGCTACGGTTCTAACAGTAGTTACAATTTCATCCACACTGGCAGCATTGATGACCAGAGGAACCCCATCAATATCGGCAAATTCTTTAAACAGGATCGCTTTACCTTCCATTACCGGTAAGGCTGCTTGTGGCCCGATATTGCCCAAACCCAATACCGCTGAACCATCAGAAACGATAGCCACTGAATTACCTTTCATGGTCAAGGCATAACTGGAGTTGGCGTCTTCAGCAATATGGTTGGAAACCGCAGCCACTCCTGGAGTATAGGCAACGGATAAATCATCACGGCTTTGTAGCGGTACTTTTGACTCAATGGCCCACTTGCCACGCAGGTAGCGGTGAATATCTAAAGATTGCTGAAAATATTTGCTCATGGTCTTGCTATGTTTTTTAAGAAATAAGGCGTGATCATACGCCTATTGTAGAAGGTTTGTGGTCGGAGTTGCAGACAAAACTGGATTTATTTTGACATAAAAAAGGGCAGACTGAGCTGCCCTTGATTTATTTCAGGATAATTCGGCTTATTGGTAGCTCAGTTCAGTCTCATGTTTGGCGAATGCTTTGTTGAGCCAGTAGTCAATAGAAAAGTATTTACCACCACCACTGATCAATAGCGAAAACAACATAATAAAGTAGGTGGCAGCAAACTCGATACCATTTTGCAAAATTACAAAACTGCCCTTGCCGGTAAGCCAGTCGTAATTACCATGTTCCTGCAATAATTCGCGGCCTTTATTTAAGCGACTGGCCACATCGGGATCAGCCGATTGAGCAATGGCAAACCAGCCATTATCCCAATGCACAGTAACTGCGGCGACGATCATGGTAATCATTAAAGGAATTGCTGCCCAACGAGTGGCAAAGCCAACCAGAATCAAAACAGCGCCAACCGTTTCGGCACTGGCCGCCAGGAACGTCATGACTTCAGGAAAGGGCAGGCCAAGTCCCCATTCGGGATTACCAAACCAGGCTGCAGTATCTTCAAAGTTGGCGAATTTACGGATGCCTGCTTCGTATAGCGGAAAGAATAATAAAATTCGGAATAATAGCGGCGGTATTCCCGATAGGTGCTTAGCCTTGGTAAATAACCAATGGTGAAAACGATAATAAGTTGCGATCAAAGCTTGCATATTTTCTCCTTAACCCACCAGCTTATTAAACGTTATTTAAAGCTGCTTGGTTTTAATTTCATGTTCTTGATACGGATGTAACTTATTTAATGGAGTCGATAAACCGGTTTCTGTTACAACTCGGACGTGTTCTCTTTGTAATTCGTGTGGTGATTTAACGCCGCAGGAATGAGCAATCATCTCAACCGCCTTAATCATATTCTTATGGTAGTGATAAACACGCTCCTTTTTATCTTCAATCACCAGCCCTTTTTGCAAATCTTCATCATGGGTGGTGATACCGGTCGGACAACTGTTCTTATTGCACTGTAGCGCTTGAATGCAGCCCAGCGCAAACATAAAGCCACGCGCCGAAACCACAATATCTGCACCAATAGCCAGAGCCCAGGCAACACCTGAAGGTGTAATCATTTTGCCGGCGCAAATCACTCGGACTCGCTCACGCAAACCATATTGGCTTAGCAAGTCAATGGTTAGGGGCAAGCTTTCTTTTAATGGCAAGCCCACATAATCAAACAATGGCTGTGGTGCCGCACCAGTACCACCATCGGCGCTGTCAATAGAAATAAAATCAGGTGCCGATTCAATTCCGCGACAAGTAATTTCTTCCATCAAATCAATCAGGTATTGATGAGAGCCGATAACCGCTTTAAAACCAACCGGTAAACCAGTGAGTTCTCGAATATGATTGATCATATCGAGCAGATCTGAAACCGACTTGATTTCTGGATGACCGTTGGGGCTAATGGAGGCTTCACCTGCTGGAATACCTCGAATTTTGGCAATTTCTGCGGTGACTTTTGCTGCTGGCAATAAACCTCCTTTACCCGGCTTGGCACCCTGGCTCATTTTCAATTCAATCATTTTTACTTGCGGTTCATTAGCAATGGCTTTGAGTTTGTCATCATCCAAACCGCCTTCAGCATCGCGTACCCCATACTTAGCAGTACCAAACTGGAATACCACATCGCCATCGCCACTTAAATGATAAGGTGACAGACCGCCTTCACCGGTATTGATCCAGCAACCCGCCATGTTGGCTCCTTTTGCCAGTGCAATCACGGCCTTTTTTGATAGTGCCCCATAACTCATGGCAGAAATATTAAAAAAACTGGGAGCGGAATAAGGACGCTTGCAGTAAGGGCCAATTAAAATCGGTTTGGATTTTGCTGCATCTTTTTCCAAAATGGGGAAAGGATCATTTAAGAACATAACGGTTCCCGCAGGATTTAAGTTGCGGGTCGAACCAAAGGCCATAGTGCGGCTGACATTTTTGGCTGCACGGTAAGCCCAGCTGCGCTCGGCACGATTAAAGGGCATTTCCTCACGATCCATAGCAAAGAAATATTGACGGAAAAACTCACCTAAATGTTCAAAGAAGTAGCGAAAACGACCAATAATCGGATAATTACGGCGAATGGTCTGTTTTCGCTGGGTTTTATCCATGATATAGAGCACTATCGCGGTAACAACCAATAATAGCAGTGCAAATACAATAATGGCGCCAATCCAGTCCAGTGCAGTTTTAACGAATGACATAATTGCCAATGACTTCATTTTGATCCTCTATTGGTTGCGAAACCTTTAAATATGCCTATACTTTTGCAGTGTGAGAACTCATTTAAAAGAATAAGTAGTAGCAATTTCAAAACATTAACAGAATTATGGCGAAACTACACTAGTGGTTTCGCTTCTTGAAATCGGTTTAAGTGATATTGATGATCAAGCTAAAGTGAATTGTGCATTAGGGGAATGAACTCTTGAGCGAAAAAGATTTACCTGAAGAAGAAGCATTAATCGAAGGCCTGTTAAATAATGACCAGCTCTTATTTAACAAAGTGGTTAAGGCTTATTACCCATCCATGTATTCGGTGGCTTATGCCATTGCCGGGCAAGCAATTGCCGATGAGGTGGTGCAGGAAGCCTGGGTTTCTGGTATTCGCGCCTTGCCAAAATTTGAGGGGCGCTCCAAGCTTAAAAGCTGGCTTATTCGGATTGTGGCAAATGAAGCTAAAACCCGTTTGCGTAAAGAATCCCGTTCAGTCAGCCTCGAAGCGGTTAATGAAACCTGGGCCACGGATCCGCGCTTTGATAACCGTGGTCATTGGAATGAATCGAATACGGAATGGAATTCTGACTCACCAGAAGAGTTGTTGTCAGCCAATGAGCTGAAAGATTGTTTCAAAAAACACACTGAATTATTACCAGATAATCAGAAACAGGTATTAAACCTACGCGATGTGGGTGGTATGGAGATGGATGAGATCTGTAACATAGTGGGGGTCAGTTCATCCAATGCACGTGTACTGTTGCATAGAGCAAGAGACAAGATGCAACAAATGGTTGCACATTTTCAGAGGACTGGTAAATGTTAACCTGTAAAAAATTAATTGAAAATGGCAGTGAATACTTAGAAGGCGACATGAGTCGATGGCAGCGCTTTAAATATAAAATGCATCTGTTTATGTGTACTCACTGCAAACGTTATATTCAGCAGCTTAAGCAAACTATCGCTATGATTGGTTTACTACCCAAGCAAGAACCGCCAGCAGAACTTGAAGAAAAGCTGCAAAAAGAATATCAGGATATAATGACTAAGAAATAAAAAGCTTCGTATCCAGTATAAAAAAGCCACTAAAATCAAAGACTTTAGTAGCTTTTGTGATTATCGACTGCTTATTCTTCAACTTCAGGTTTGATGGTACCTTCCATCGAAGCTAAAGAATCACCATTAAATTTTAGAATTAAGCGTTTTTCGGTTTTTTTTCCGCGTGATGGGATTAAATAATACAAATAATACCAGGTGTCGCTATCCAGATTGGTATTTAGCACCGGATTGCCCAAAACGAATCGAACCTGATCTTTGCTCATACCTGGACGAATTTTATTGACTTCTTTTTGGTCCAGCACATTACCTTGCTGAATATTCGGCTTGTAAACACAAGCGGTTACCGACAAAAGGCTCAGTAACAACACGAAAGTAATTAAATGCTTCATTTTTAACCTTAATTTTGATTTTTTTGGTACTAACCTGACTAAAACAGTCGGATAAGTGCTTTTCATTAATTCAGGGCATAGTATAATCATTTTGTCGCTTAAAGCTATCGGAGTTTAAATTTTGGAAAACCAGCAACTAAAGAAAGCCGGATTAAAGGTTACACTGCCCAGAGTTAAGATTATGCAAATTCTGGAAAGTTCCGATGAGCGCCACTTAAGCGCTGAAGAAGTCTACAAAAAATTATTAGATGCTGGGGATGATGTTGGCCTGGCAACGGTTTATCGTGTTTTGACTCAATTTGAACAGGCAGGCCTTGTTACACGCCATAATTTTGAAGGCGGTCATTCAGTGTTTGAAATGGATGATGGTGAGCACCATGATCACATGGTCAATGTGGATAGCGGTGAGGTGATTGAGTTCTTTAGCGAGGAAATTGAAGAGCTACAGCATAAGATTGCTGAAAAACATGGTGTTGAGATCGTGGATCATAGTTTGGTTTTGTACGTTCGCCCGAAAAAATAGTTAAAAGTATCCTTTCTATCGATTTCATCAGTTGGGAATTGCTTCTGTATTTCCAGTATCCTGTAGCTGGCTAAATTTACCAGTTCCATATCATATACTTTTTTAAAGACTGGTTATTTGCCTTTTTTGGCTAAAAGCGTAGAATAATCGCCACTTTGGAGTTATCTTGACTTCTATATCTTGGGCTTGTGCATAGTGAATTAACCTTAAGTTAAATGGAGAACACTATGAACAAACACAGCTTTAATCGAATCCTTCGATGGCCGCTTTTGGTAACCTTATTATTTCCTCTGACTTTATTTTCCGCTGAAGAAAAACCGCCAGCAATGGCTGAAATGTGGGAAGTGATAGTTGATGGCAAAAATACTGAAGATTTTGAAAAAGCCTTTAAAAAGCACATGCAAGTTCGGACAAAAAAAGGCGATCCTCGTCAATGGCATGTTTATACGCCACATACTGGCGATAATATGAATAGCTATTTTATTCGCTATTGTTGTTTTAAATGGCCAGAAAGAGATGCTTATGCCAAATGGTCAAAAGATACGGAAATTGGCAAAGACTGGCAAAAAGGCCCAGGAAAATTCGCTAAGGGTTATAGCCATCACTATTCCTGGATTGACCATGAAAATGGTAATTGGCCTAACGATGGTAAAGCCTTTCAGTTTGTTGGCGTAAGAACCTATAAAATCAAACAGGGCGGCAATGCCAGCGACTCGATAAAAGAGATCAGTAAACTGGCAAAGGATATGGGTTGGGATGAACGCTGGGGTTGGTCTTACTCCGTCACCGGCCCTTCTACCGTGAGTCTGGTTTTTCCATTCGAAAACTTTGCAGATATGAGTCCAGCATCACCAAGCTTTAGCGAAAAAGCAGCAAAGCATCTTGGCTCAAAAGAAAAAGCGGAAGAAGTGTTTGATCGCTTTTCCAGCAGCTTTAAGGGAAGTTTTTATACTATTTATAATTATCGGGGGGATTTGTCATCGAAGATGGATAAGTAATTTTAAACTTTTTATATCATTCCTTTTTGTGTCATCCCCGCGAAGGCGGGGATCTATTTTTTAGGTTTTGTTGGTTTTTGTAGTAGATGTCTAAGTTAAGTAATATTAAATAGGTACTAAAAAATTTAGTATAATTTATTTATGTTCATTTCTTTGTGCGAACAAAGAAACGAACCAAAGAAAGTCGCCCCAAATTCCCAGCCTTCGGCTTCTCTCATTGCAGACAAAAACTTAACGCACCATGAAATACAGCACATCCCTGTACTGGATTTCATTACTGCCATCATCCAGATGGCAGTTGCTATTTTTGTCTTTATTCGGTGGGAATTAAAGGGGTTAGTAAAAGCATCTATGAAAGACTTTTGCCTTGAACTCAAAAGAAAATCTAGCTTTTATCCGAAAGATTAAACTCTTTAGCTTTTTCATTTGCAATTTTACTTAAACTATCTTTTAGTTCATTAATTGCATGGTTAGCAGATTTACTGAAAGTAGTACCTTCTACTATAAAGTCTTCTTTAATTTGTTCAGCAGGCTTATTTTTAAGTATAAAATTAGTTATTACACTATAAAAATTCTTGTAAATATTTTCTATTTTCTCAAGTTCTGGTAATAATTCAGGCAAATAAAAAGTGACTTTCATTTTTACACCGCGTAAGTTAGTTTTTGGAAGTTTCGCAGGATCGAATTTTAAACCAAATCCAAGCTCACCGAGCATTAATAAGTTGCACTGATTAATATTATCTTGAATTAAGCTGAGCTCTTTATAAATGTCTTCAAAAATTCGTAAATCTAACTTTGCATTGTTGAGGCGGACTTGAGTGGCTGTAAGTTCAGATTTGGCAGCTAATTCTCTGTCCATTGGTTTTTGTATTCTATAATACCAGAGAATAAATCCAGTAATGGCCATCACAATACCAATACTAAAGCCCCATTGAGTAATGTTACTAATAAATAATAGTTCATCTTTGATTTCACCTAAAAAGTCTTTTGCTTCATATGCTTTAGATACAAATAGCCATGCGGAAGCTAGGGCTACTGTGACACCAGATAACGCAATAAATTTATATAGATTATCTGTAGGTAAATCTTTTAATTGGTTATTCATTATTCAATAGTTCTCTCGCATGATTCCTAATTGTTTCGGTAATTTCCACTCCACCTATCATTCTGGCGATTTCTTCAACACGGTCGTCGTTTGCAATTTCAATCATTTGATTGGAGGTTGAGTCCTTAGTTTGAGACTTGGCGACCAGTAAATGTTGGCGTCCTTGAGCAGCGACTTGGGCTTGGTGAGTAACGCAGAGTATTTGTGCTTTTTCGCCGAGTGATTGTAGTAAGTTGCCTACAATTTCAGCGGTACCACCGCCAATGCCGACATCAACTTCATCGAAGATCAGGGTTGGTAGTTGAGTGGTTTGAGCATTAATCACCTGTAGCGCCAAACTGATTCTGGAAAGTTCGCCACCGGAAGCCACTTTGCGTAATGGCATTGGTTTTTGCCCAGGATTGGTGGAGACCATAAACTCAACAGTTTCAAGCCCGTTAGCCTTAAAACCATCAGGGGGTTGAACGTTAAAAGCTACTTCAAAGACTCCTGAACCTAGTCCGAGTTGAGACATGAGCTCGACGATTTCTTTATTGAGTCTTTTTGCAGCAGTTTGGCGTTTCTTGCTAATTCCTGTGGCTAGCTTTTGGTATTTAGTTTGCAAACCAGCCAGTTCTTTTTCTAACTCCTCAAAGCTGGCTTCATCACCTGCTAATTGATTCAGCTCATTTTGTAGAGACGCTAAGGTTTCAGGTAAAGCCTGAATATGAGTTTGATGCTTGCGTGATAGGTCATGCAATACCGAAAGCTCTTCATCAAGTTGCTGAAATTGTGCAGGATCGATTTCAATCGATTGCAAATAGTTTCTAAGCTCTGAGCTGGCTTCATCAATTTCCACCAGAACTGACTGCAATAAATCGTTGGCGTTTTTCAGATTTTCATCAATCGAGTAGAGTTCACTAATTTGTCCAGCTACTGAATTTAGCATTGATGAGATGCTTTGCTCATCTTCACTTAATGCAGCTAAGTTGGCTTGGCCTTTTCCCAGTAGTTGGCTGGCGTTGGCCGCACGTTTATGTTCTGATTCAATTTGCTCCACTCGGTCAATAGGTGCTTGTGATAACTCTTCTAACTGATAATTCAATAAATCTTTACGATCATTTTTATCTTTTAATGCCGTTTTAAAATCACTCAGCTGGTTTTGAGTTTTATGAATAGATTTGGCCAGGTTTGCCAGCTCAGCAGCGTTATCTGAGAGACCAGCATAGCGATCTAAGAGTTGTAAATGGGTTTGTGGTTTAAATAAAGATTGATGCTCATGTTGGCCATGAATATCTACCAGAAAATCGCCTAGTTCAGAGAGTTGAGTCAGATTAACTGGCTGACCGTTAACAAAAGCTTTGGAGCGACCATCATGATTTATCACACGCCGAAGAATACAATCCTGCTCATCATCCAGCATCTGTTCTTCAAGCCATGTTAAAACTTGTGGCAATTTTTCAATATCAAAAACTGCGCTAATTTCGGCTCGTTTAGCACCATGACGGACCATGCCCGAGTCGGCTCTGGCGCCTAACGCAAAGCCCAGCGCATCCACTACAATAGACTTACCAGCACCGGTTTCACCAGTAATCACGGTCATGCCCGATTTAAGCTCTAAATCAAGTTGTTCAATAATAGCAAAGTCTTTGATGTGAATACTGTTAAGCATCGATAATTATAATTTTGAGCCCCAGCCAAGCTTGGTTCTTAACAAGCGGAAATAGTCGTAGTCTTTAGGATGAAGGAGCCACATTTCCTGTTTACGTTTGCGCATACAGATTTTTTCGCCAGGCATTACCGGAAAACGAACCTGGCCATCACAACTTAAACGCGCTTCGTTTTGATTATCTTTACTAAATACAATATCCACTTTGGATTCGGCATCTATAGAAATAGGGCGACTGGATAAGGTGTGTGGAAACATGGGTACCAGTGAAATGGCATTGATGGCTGGTGACATAATGGGGCCGCCTGCCGAGAGTGAATAAGCCGTTGAACCGGTAGGGGTGGCAATAATTAATCCATCGCCACGTACGCTATAGACAAAAGAGTCATTGATATAAACCTCAAACTCAATCATGCGTGAAATTTCACCGGGATATAACACGATATCATTGACCGCATCACTAAAGCGTGGGTTTGCTGAGCCTTTATCGCCTTCTATTTCGGCTTCTAGTAAGAAGCGCTTTTCCTGTTTATATTCGCCGGCCAAAACTTCAGCCACTTTCTCGCATACTTGTTGCGGTTGGATATCCGTTAAAAACCCCAGATAACCACGATTGACGCCTAACAAGGGAATATTATAGTCGCTCATTAGACGGGCAGCGTAAAGCATGGAACCATCACCACCCACCACAATAACCAGATCACAACGTTCGCCGAGCGTTTGCCAATTGGCTTGTTGTTCGGTTGCAATGGGGAGATTTTTTGCTACCGAATCTTCAACCAGCAGCGAATAATCTTCTTTTTGCAGAAAATTAAACAGGGTCATAATGGTTTCGCCGACTTCGTTATGTTTCGGTTTACCCATGATGCCAATGGTAGAAAATGTCAGTTGATTAGCCTGATTCAAAGAATTCCGTACCAATAAAGACTTGTAATTGATTTATTGAACCATATTTAACAATATATAGGCAGATAAATAAACCTTAGAATATCAGGACAGGGATAACTTGCTTCCTTATAATCAATAAGATGAGTAAATTCGACCAACGTGCACAAACCTTAATGAAGACTCTGGTGGAGACCTATATTTCCAATGGTCAGCCAGTAGGTTCTAAGTGTTTGTTAGAGCGTTCGCAGCTAAGCGTCAGTCCTGCCACGGTACGCAATGTCATGCATGATTTGGAAGATATGGGCTTGTTATCTTCGCCACATACTTCTGCGGGTCGAATTCCTACTGTGCAGGGTGTTCGTTTATTTGTTGATCAATTGCTGACGGTTAAGGATGTTGAGCAGCACTATCAGGAACAATTAAAACGCCAATTGGATAAGGCCACCGAAACCGGACAAATGCTCAATAGTGTCACTAATATGTTGTCACAAATGACTAATATGGCTGGTTTGATTCGAGTCCCGAGGCGTGATGTGATTTGTGTCAGCCAAGTAGAATTTGTGCCTTTATCACAACAGAAAGTATTGGTTATTCTGGTGCTTGATAATGGCGAAGTGCAAAATCGTGTGATCCAATTGGATGTTGATATTAGTCGCGAGGAATTACAACAGGCTGCCAACTATGTGAATCAGCATTATGCTGGCAAAGAACTTGATACGGTACGTCGTGAATTATTTGAAGAGTTAAAGTCTGACAAAGCACAAATGGATGAAATGATGGCGTCCATGATGTCAGTAGCGGAAAAGGGTTTTGCCAGTGAGAAGCAGGAAGATGAAGTTCAGATTTCGGGTAAATCCCAGCTATTAAATTGGGTTAATACTGGCGATATTTCCGATCTACAATCGGTGTTTAATGCCTTTGCGGAAAAGACTCAAATGCTGGGACTGCTTGATAAATGTTTATCTGCTGATGGAGTACAACTCTTTATTGGCGAAGAGTCCGGTTATGACGTTTTGAATCAGTGTTCAGTCGTTGGTGCGCCATATTCCATCGATGGTCAGGCGGTCGGTGTTTTAGCGGTAGTAGGACCTACCCGCATGGCCTATGACAAGGTGATTCCGATTGTGGATATTACGGCAAAAATACTTAGTTCTGCCTTGAATTCTGAATAATAATCGCTATATTTCGTACAACTTAAATTTATTGGCCGTCATTGCGAGCCATCAGGCGAAGCAATCTCGTGACGCTCCTCGCAATGACCATTCCGTTATGGAGAATTAAAATGTCTGAAAAAGACGTTAAAAATCAAGAAGATACTCAGTCAACAGTTGAAGAAACTGTTGAAACTGCGGCTGAGCAATTAGAAGAAATAGTAGCCGATCTTAGTGGTGAACAGGCTGAAGAATTGACTGGTGATGCTGCTCGTATCGAGGAGCTGGAAAAAGCATTGGAAGAAGCTGAAGCCAAAGCGGCTGAAAATATGGATCTGGCACTGCGCACCAAAGCCGAAGCGGAAAATATTCGTCGTCGTAGCGAAAACGAAGTGACCAATGCGCGTAAATATGCCATCGAGAAATTTGCCAGTGAACTATTAGCGGTTGTGGATTCCATCGAGCAGGGTCTGCAAGCGAAAGTAGAAACTGAGGAAGGTAAGAACATTCAACAAGGCATGGAATTGACCTTAAAAATGACGCTTTCAACATTAGAAAAATTTGGTGTTGAGCAACTTAATCCGTTAGAAGAAGTTTTCGATCCACAATTGCATGAAGCCATGACCATGGTGCCAAGCCCAGATCATGAGTCGAATACGATTATTGATGTTTTCCAAAAAGGTTATACCTTGAACGGTAGGTTGATTCGTCCTGCAAGAGTAGTAGTAGCCCAATAAAATTATTGAATGACTCGATTACTTTGTTAAATGTTAATTTGAAATGCTCACTTACCGATTAGGTAAGCTCCGCTTTCAAATCAACATTTGCCTCCTACTCAAGCCATTCACTTAATTTTCTTAATTCAAATATAATTGTCATTCCCGCGGAAGCGGGTGACCATAGGAAATACCCTTGTGGTAAATCTATGTTAGGTTAATAAAAATTAAATAAATACCCTCGGTGTAGAAAGGTAGTAGAGGTAAGAAATTATGGGTCGCGCATATCAAAACCGTAAAGATTCGATGGCAAAAACCTCGAATCAAAATTCAAGAATTTACAGTAAGTTCAGTCGTCAGATTTATGTTGTTGCAAAACAAGGTGGTGCCGATCCAGAAGGTAATTTAGCACTTCGCAGTTTAATTGATGCAGCTAAACGTGCTCAGGTACCTGCTCATGTTATTAAAAATGCCATTGATAAAGCCACTTCAGGTGCGGGTGAAGATTTTGCAGTTGCCCGTTATGAAGGCTATGGTCCAGGCAATACGATGGTGATTGTGGATTGCTTAACCGACAACCCAAACCGTACTTTTGGTGAAGTACGCCTTTGCTTTACCAAAACCAAATGCAAAATTGGCACCGAAGGTAGCGTCAGTCATATGTTTGATCATAGCGCTATTTTCGTTTTCCCGCACGATGACGAAGAAGAGGTGTTAGAAGCACTAATGATGGCGGATGTGGATGTCACTGATATTGAGCTTGAAGACGGCATTATGTCAGTATTTGCACCAAACACCGAATACGCCAAAGCCAAACAAGCTTTGACTGAGAATTTTGGTGAAATTGAGTTTGAAGTTGATGAAATCCAATTCCTACCAAAAGTCATGACTCAAGTTCTAGCTGATGATGTGGAAATGTTCGAAAAATTCCTGGAGATGTTAGATGACCAGGATGATGTGCAGAATGTTTATCATAACGCTGAATTATAAATAATTAGTCATATTTCAGTAAGTATCGTCATTCCTGCGAAAGCGGGAATCTAGTCTGCTATGAAGAACTTGAGTTAACCTCAAGCTTTTTTATAGATAAATAGTTTTCAAATACATATAAGGCACATTCTATAGATTAACTCATATCTCAAAACACTAGACAAACCCCTGCCCCAATGCTAAATTGACACCTGCTGAAACCAGCAATACCTTTAGCCGTTAGTTTAATTTGAATAAAAACAGGAACGGCAACTCCAAATTTCAAAATTTAAACACACAGGAAAGATCTTTCGATCTCAATCATTTCTCAACTTTTCTAGTAAATCTTTATGAATCTATCTGAATTAAAGAAAAAAAATGCCCAAGAACTCGCTGAATTAACCAAAGCCGCTGGTCTTGAGCATATGGCGCGGATGCGCAAACAGGATATTATCTTTGGCTTATTAAAAAACCACGCTAAATCTGGGGAAGATATCTTTGGTGGCGGTGTATTAGAAATCTTACCTGATGGCTTTGGATTTCTAAGATCAGCCGAAGGCTCTTATTTAGCTGGACCGGACGATATCTACGTTTCGCCAAGCCAGATTCGCCGTTTTAACCTGCGTACGGGTGATACTATTACTGGTAAAATTCGTCCGCCAAAAGATGGTGAACGCTACTTTGCCCTGTTAAAAGTTGCTGAAATTAACTATGACAGCCCTGAAAATTCACGCCGCAAGATCTTATTTGAAAACTTGACTCCGCTACATCCTGATGAGCGTATGCGTATGGAGCGTGGCAATGGTTCAACAGAAGATATCACCGCACGTGTTATCGACCTGGCATCACCTGTAGGCAAAGGTCAGCGCGCCTTAATCGTTTCACCACCAAAAGCTGGTAAAACCATGATGTTGCAGAACATTGCACAATCAATTACCACGCAGCATCCCGAATGTATTGTCATCGTATTGCTAATTGATGAACGTCCTGAAGAAGTAACCGAGATGCAGCGTATGGTGCAAGGCGAAGTGGTTGCTTCAACTTTCGATGAGCCGGCTGCACGTCACGTGCAAGTAGCTGAAATGGTAATCGAAAAAGCCAAGCGCTTGGTTGAGCATAAAAAAGACGTGGTGATTTTACTGGATTCAATTACCCGATTAGCACGCGCTTATAACACCGTAGTCCCCTCTTCCGGTAAAGTTCTTACTGGTGGTGTTGATGCCAATGCCCTACAACGTCCAAAGCGTTTCTTTGGTGCAGCACGAAATATCGAAGAAGGTGGTAGCTTAACCATTATTGCTACCGCACTTGTTGATACTGGCTCCAAGATGGACGAGGTTATCTACGAAGAGTTTAAAGGGACTGGTAATATGGAATTGCACCTTTCGCGTAAAATCGCTGAAAAACGTGTCTTCCCTGCTATCGACTTTAACCGCTCTGGTTCACGTAAAGAAGATTTGCTGACTACACCTGATGAGCTACAAAAAATGTGGATATTACGAAAAATCCTACACCCAATGGATGAATTGGATGCCATTGAGTTCCTTATCGACAAGATGTCGTTAACGAAGTCGAATGATGAATTTTTTGATGCTATGAAGAGATAAACTTCAGTGCTAAAAGTAAGCGCTAGTTTTAGTGCTTACTTTCAGTTCAACCTATTAGAAATTACCATTTACATCCACTTCATCACAGAAGGAGTTATGAGCTCCACAGGTAGAGTTTCCGTACTCATCTACAGGATTTCCCAGATCGTTATATCCTCCCAATGAGCCACCAAAATCTCCAGTTCCTGGATTGCCATTACCGCCACTGCTGCTAGTTGGTGGAGTAGCAGAACCAGCGATAGGTGTTACGGCTATAGTTGACCTCATATTTCCAACAACCCAGCGTGAAGTTGAGCCATCAGAAAAAGATGCTGTTACAATAGTTCCAGTTGGGGTCGTCCAGGGCAAACGTCCTCGTATGTGAGTATTTATATCTTCTTTAGTACCTGAATGGAAAGACTGACTAGCTGTTGAAGCAACACTTTCGGGAATGGCAACAGTCGTTGCGTAAACACAGATAGATACAAATAATAATATAGTAAATAAAGATTTTCTTTTCATTATATTTATCCTAAGTTAGAATTATTTTAAGTTCCTTTATTCATTTTAATATGAAAAAAAAAATAATTGCAACTATCGTTGGTATTTCGGCTCTCCTACTTGCTCTAATAACAATACAAACTAACATCTCTACCAAAACTCAAAATATAAGAAAAGCTTCTCCTAATTCTATAAAACAAAAGACTTTTCAAAATAAAGCTTATTTAACTGATAACTCGCTTGTTAAAGAGAATAAAATCTTATCTATTGATGAAGTCACGTTAGAAAAGGCAAAACCTTTTCTAACAAAATTCTATACAAGTACTAACTTTCACGGCTTTGTAAATGAGAATCTAAGTAAAGCTTTAGCAGGAGATCCCAAATTACAATTCTATATTGCTAAAGCACTATCTGAGTGCGAAGGCTGGTCAAAACACCCTAAATGGCAAAGTCCCAAGCTTTTTGAAGAGTATATGAACTCTGATTTTATGCACTCTGAATCTTACTCCACAAAAAAGAATATCAATAATACTTACCAACGTTGTAAAGGGTTTATTGGCGAAAACATTCAGAAAAAGTATGGAGATGCTAAAAATTGGTATAAAAAATCTTCTGATTTTGGTTATCCTTCGGCGGCCATACACACTCTTTCTGAAAAGCTGACGATTCTTCAGAATCAGCAATATTACCCTGAACAGGCAAAGTCTATTACAAAATCGGCGCAAACCTTGGTCGAAGAAATGGTATCTTTTGCAAACTTAAAGGAGCCTAATTCATTACTTGATTTAGCTTATCAGCCAATCGATTTGGGCTATCCCTTAGAAATTCAATCTTCAGCTTGGACTCTTTTGGCTTGCAAATACGGTATGCCATGCAAAAAAAGTGGAGAACAAGCAATTAGTTGGCTCGAAAATATGTGCACTGGCGAAAAATGCTTCGATGATGGAGATGCCTTCAAAATGATTCAATATCGATTAACTGAAGATGAACTAAAGGTCTCCTATGAATTGATGGAAAAAATAGAAATAGCAATCAAAAAAAAAGATTGGAACCAGCTATCACCTAAACTAAAGAAAAGTCAAATGATTATATATTAAAGACTCTTGCATTAGGGTTTCCTGCTGAATCTGCTAGAATACTCCTAATATCAAAAACCAAAACCTCTATGCAATACAAAGACCTGCGCGATTTTATTACCAAACTCGAATCTATAGGCGAGTTAAAGCGTGTTTCTGTGGAAGTAGATCCCAATTTGGAAATGACGGAAATTTGTGATCGTACTTTACGTGCCGGCGGTCCTGCAATTTTATTTGAAAATGTGCAAGGTCATTCCATTCCGGTATTGGGTAATTTGTTTGGTACCACTCGCCGTGTAGCTTTAGCTATGGGAAAAGAAGACTTATCCGGCTTACGAAATTTAGGCGAATTATTGGCTTTCTTGAAAGAGCCGAAGCCGCCTGAAGGTTTAAAAGATGCTTGGGAACAACTTCCAGTTTTTAAACAAGTATTAAATATGGCGCCTAAAAAAGTTAAAAAAGCACCTTGCCAGCAAGTTGTTTTGGAAGGCGACGATGTTGATTTAAGCAAAATTCCTGTGCAAACCTGCTGGCCAGGCGATGCTGCGCCCTTAATGACCTGGGGTTTAACCGTAACCCGTGGTCCTAATAAATCACGTCAGAATTTAGGTATTTATCGACAGCAGCTTTTAAGCAAAAACAAGCTTATTATGCGCTGGTTGGCCCATCGTGGTGGCGCATTAGATTTTAAAGAGTGGTGTGAAGCCAATCCTGGCGAACCATTCCCAGTTTCAGTTGCTTTTGGTGCCGATCCTGCAACTATCCTGGGTGCTGTAACCCCTGTTCCCGATACTTTAAGCGAATATGCTTTTGCGGGACTGTTGCGCGGCGAAAAAACTGAAGTGATTAAATCCATTGGTAATGATTTACAGGTGCCTGCTTCCGCTGAAATTGTATTGGAAGGCTATATTGATCCTAATGAGGTGGCAGATGAAGGGCCTTATGGTGATCATACCGGTTACTATAATGAAGTAGAGAGCTTTCCGGTATTTACCGTTGAACGTATCACCATGCGCGAAAACCCAATTTACCATTCCACCTATACGGGGCGTCCACCCGATGAACCAGCTATTTTAGGCGAAGCATTAAACGAAGTTTTTGTACCAATTTTGCAAAAACAATTTCCTGAAATTAGCGACTTCTACCTACCACCTGAGGGATGTTCATATCGTTTAGCAGTAGTTTCGATGAAAAAACAATATCCGGGACATGCCAAAAGAGTCATGCTGGGAGTCTGGTCATTCTTACGCCAGTTTATGTATACCAAGTTTGTGATCGTGGTAGATGATGATATTAATACTCGGGATTGGAAGGATGTGATTTGGGCACTCACTACACGGGTCGATCCGACACGCGATACGACCCTAATCGATAATACACCAATTGATTATCTGGATTTTGCCTCGCCTGTTTCTGGTCTTGGTTCAAAAATGGGTATTGACGCCACCAATAAATGGGCAGGTGAGACGGATCGTGAATGGGGCGAACCTATTGTGATGGATCAAGCGGTAAAAAATAAGGTTGACGAAATTTGGGGCTCGCTAGGATTAGAACCCAAAGAAGATAATTAAATGATTGAAAATCAAGATAAAAATACAGAAACGTTTTATGATTTTGAAGTGCGTTTGGTGCGCCGTATGGGTAATGATGTCTATTGGGTACAACTGGATCCTTTAGCGCAAATACCGCCCTACTCGGCTGGTCAATATCTGATGTTAGAACTAGGCGATGGTTCTTTATGCCCTTTTTCTATCGCCAGCTCACCACTGCAAGATGTGCTTGAGTTACATATTCGCCGACTGCCAGGTCATGATGAAGCGGATAAAATTATCAGTCATTTAAAACATCGCAATAAAGTGCGTTTACAGATGCCTTTGGGTCGTTGTTTATTAACAGACTCACGGCGACCTGCGGTCTTTATCGCTGGCGGCACTGGCTTTGCACCCTTCCATTCGATTATCAAAACCGCCTTGATGAATGGTGATCAGCGCCCCTTGCTCCTTTACTGGGGCGCCCAAACATCGAAAGATCTGTATTTGCTAGAAGAGCCTACCGAATGGGCTAACTCTATTGAAAATCTGACGTTTGTACCGGTACTATCAGGCATTGATCCCGACTGGCAGGGACGCAAAGGCTTTGTCCATCATGCCTTTATGCTCGATTATGATGATCTGACTGATATGGATATTTATGTCGCAGGTTCAGAACCAATGGTTATGTCAGTGTATCAAGATTTACTGAATCGTGGTGTAGCGAAAGAAAACATCCATTCAGATATTTTACATATTAAGCAAGATTTCAATGAGTTATTTTAAATAATAATAAAAAAAGGAGCTAAATAGCTCCTTTAACTTATTTTTCTATTGATATTTAGTAATAATCTCTTGCGGCTTATTGTTAGCTACTAGCTGCTCAACAGCGGCCTTAATTTGCGCCAGCTTATCCTGTTTAGTACTTTTTTTACTGAACATATAAGTCACACTATCCGCCGGGAGTACAATCTTGGACTCCTTCATCTTTGCGCTCAGACCTTTGCGCTTAATAATATAGCGCCCCTCTATCGGATCCACTAAAACCCCATCAACCCGACCATATTCCACATTGAAGAAACTGGCTTCGTTGGTGGTACTGCCAACAAAAGAGCTGCTGTATTGAGGGTGATTCATTAGATTATCGACTTCCTCACCATAATAATAGCCTGTTGAAGTGCCCACTTTATTACCATGACTTAAAAATTGATTGAGGTTATCGCCATTAAATCGACTATCTGCTGAAATAAACAAGGCCCAGGCCTCTTCACGATACGGCACTGAAAAATCGGCAAAGGCTTTACGTTCATCGGTCGGCGTAGCGCCACCAATCAAGTCAATGCTGCCCTTTTCAATGGCGTCCAATAATTCAGCCCAGGATTTTTGCACAAATTCGAGTTTACAGCCCGTTTGTTCATTGGCTTGTTGAATAATATCAATATCAATGCCTTGCATCCTTTTATTTTCATAAAATTGATAAGGCTTTCTTGATTCCCAGCCATAAATGATGGTACAGCTTGATGCCTGTTGTGCTTTAGAACCTTGAAGATCAGAGTTTCCTTTTTCATCACTACAAGCAACCAGCACTAACGATGCCAACAGCACCCAGTACTTTATATGTCGCATTTGATTTCCCCTAAGTAACGAAAATATTATTAAATATGTAATTCAAGTATTGATTATGTTGTGACCGAGATCAATAAAAACTGTATAAAAATCCGACACAATTAAATATATTTCCTTAATAATCAAATAGTTATCATATTTTATACTTGTTTATGGAATTGTTGAGAGAAATGTCAGGAAAAGCTGATAATTCGACTATATTTTAAAAAAATCTTGTTAAATCAAAAGCTTATGAAGGTTAATATTAAATTATCGAGAACTGGGAGGGATTATTAATTAAAGCCAATTAGTGTCAATTTTTGTCAGTCAGAAGAAAAAACGCCATTAGGCAATGGCGTTTTTAATCTTATTCATGGCATTTTTCTCCAGCTGCCGAATACGTTCTGCAGAAATGCCGTATTTTCCAGCCAAATCATGCAAAGTGGCCTTTTGATCACTTAACCAGCGTTGTTGCAAAATATCCTGGCTGCGCTCATCAAGCGTTTTCATGGCAGACATCAAACGTGCTTCACGCTGATCTTGCCAGTCAGTTTGTTCAACTTCGACAGCCGGATCGAGACTTTTGGACTCTAAATAATGTACCGGTGCATAAGCTTGAGTGTCATCATCAATAGCTGGAGCATCAAAAGCCGCATCGTGCGCGTTCAGGCGCCCTTCCATACGCACCACCTCTTCTGGTGATACATTCAAATCTTCCGCGATCGCTTTAACTTCCGCCTGATTTAGCCAACTCAATGACTTCTTTTTAGAGCGCAAGTTAAAGAACAATTTACGCTGTGCTTTAGTGGTCGCAACCTTAACGATACGCCAGTTTTTCAACACATATTCGTGAATTTCAGCTTTGATCCAATGTACCGCAAAAGACACCAAACGCACACCCATTGTCGGATCAAAGCGCTTTACCGCCTTCATCAGGCCAATATTACCTTCTTGAATAAGGTCAGCCTGTGGCAGACCATAGCCATTATAACTTCTTGCTATATGAGCCACAAAACGCAAGTGAGCAATCACTAACTGACGCGCTGCGTCTAAATTTTCTTCATTTCTGAAACTATGAGCCAATTCCTGCTCTTCTTCCAAAGACAGCACAGGAATCGCATTGACAGACGAGATATAACCCTCGATGCTGCCTGTAGGTACGGCTAACGCCATAGACATTGAAGTTTCGCTCATGCTTTTCTCCTGTAAAAACTTGTTATCTATATTAGCACTCTTTGTACCAGAGTGCTAATTTTTTAGCACTCCTTTGTTTAGAGTGCTAAAAAGCTACTAATAAGAGGAAATTCTGAGGAAAAAGTTTCAATTTTTACTGGAAAATACCTATGACGCATTATAATTTATTGATATTTATTATATTTGGAGAAAATTATGATTGGTTATGTGACTCTTGGAACCAATGATTTAGAGCGGGCGGCAGCATTTTACGACGCCTTATTTGCTGAATTAGGGGTTGGCCGCATGATGGAGACAGATACTTTCGTCGCCTGGAATGGTATTGGTGACGGTGCTGCGGTATCGGTAACCAAACCTTTTAATGGTGAAAAAGCCAGCATTGGCAATGGTGTTATGGTGGCCTTTCAAATGGAATCACCCACAATCGTGGATAAAATGTACCATAAAGCCATTGAACTTGGTGCCACCTGTGAAGGTCCGGCGGGTCCTCGCGGTGATAGTTTTTATGCAGGCTATTTTCGCGATCTTGATGGCAATAAGTGTAATTTCTTTCATATGGCTATGCCAGAATAATTTTGCGGAAATAATTAGGTAAAACAGGATGTTAAAGAAAATTGCAAACCTTATAACCGGGCTTGTAGCGATCGAGCATATCGGTATTTTAGTATTGGAAATGTTCTATTGGGATCACCCAATTGGGCGCAAAATATTTAATATGAGCGAACAGGTTTCCAGCGCTTCAGCAACTTTAGCCGCCAATCAAGGGCTTTATAACGGCTTTCTGGCAGCTGGGCTTATCTGGGGACTGATCACAGGACGCCGCGATCTAAAAATCTTCTTTCTAAGCTGTGTGATAATTGCCGGTATTTTTGGCGCTATAACCGCCAAACCAAGTATTTTAATTACTCAAGCCATGCCCGCATTAATAGGTTTATCGCTTTGGTTATGGCAAAAAGATAAATAAAATTCTATAACTTTGTCGATAATTGAATACCCCATCCGTCTTTGCTAATGAATAAACCTTATATTGATAGCTAAAAGAGGAGTCTATGATGCAATATTTATTAATGATTTACGCAGCTGAATCAGCAGAGCCAACACCAGGTAGCGACCAATTTATGCAATTAATTCAAGAATATGGAGCCTTCACTGAAGAGGTCAAAGCAGCCGGAGCCTTCATTGGTGGCGAGCCATTAGAGCCGGTTGCTACGGCAACCACTGTTCGAGTTCGTGATGGTGAATCACTAGTGACTGATGGCCCCTTTGCAGAAACCAAAGAGGTACTAGGTGGTTACTATCTACTGGAGTGTGAAAATTTAGATCAAGCCCTTGAATATGCCGCAAAAATTCCTAGTGCCAAATATGGCAGCATTGAAGTTCGCCCTATTATGCAATTACCAGGCTAAAGCTTACTTGTGAGAAAACCGAATCGCACTGACCCAATTGAAATTCAAATCGAAAAGGCAGTGCGTTCCTGTTACGGAAAAATCCTATCGCAACTAACTTATCACTTTAAAAGTCTCGATTTAGCAGAAGAAGCCTTACAAGAAGCAACTATTAGCGCCATAAGAAGTTGGCAAGAGCAGGGCATAATTGCTAATCCAGAGGGCTGGCTATTTATCACGGCCAAACGTAAAGCCATTGATATAATTAGAAAAAATCAGTCGCATACTAAAAAACAACAAAATCTAACTCAGTTTAATGAAGCCATTGGGAACGGAGCTTTTGATAATGAGGACATTGAAAAATCATTGCAGGATCGACGCTTAGAGTTAATCTTCACTTGTTGCCATCCAGCACTGGATACAGCCTCACAAGTTGCACTTACTCTAAATACCATTTGTGGCTTTAGTACTGATGAAATTGCCAAAGCATTTCTGCTCAAGCATCCAACCATGGCACAGCGCTTGGTTCGCGCTAAACAAAAAATTAAGAAAAACAATATTCCCTATCAAATACCCCAATCAGATCAGCTTGAACAGCGCTTATCAGGTGTTCTCGGCGTTATTTATCTTATTTTTAACGAAGCCTATTACTCGAAAGGCAGTCAATACCTAAGTTCAAAGCCCCTGGCAAAAGAAGCTATGCATTTAGCTAAGTTGGTTGACCAGCAGTTACCTCACCGCTCAGAGCTACTGGGTTTACAAGCGCTTATGGCATTCAACTACGCCCGTTTTAATGCACGGATCGATAAGTTCGGTAGAAGTATTAAATTAAAAGAACAAAATCGTAACTTATGGCAAACCAAATGGATTGATCAAGGAAATTATTACCTCGCATCTGCCGTTGCTTTAAGGCGACTAGGTCCTTATCAAATACAAGCAGCCATAAGCGCTGTTCATTCAACCTCTAAAACCTTTGAGCAAACCGACTGGCTACAAATTTATGGTCTTTATCAAAAATTAATTCAATACCAATCTTCTCCAATTATTCAGCTCAATGCTGCAATCGCATTAGCTTATACCAATAAATTAGAAGAAGCTTTGAAGCTTATTGAAAGGTTGGAACAAGTAGGGCAGTTAAGCCAATATCATTTATTATTTGTGGCCAAAGCCTTTTGTTTAAAACAACTTGGGAAAGTTGAACAGAGTAAAAAAGCTATGAATTACGCTATAGAATTAAGTGATAATCAATTTCAAAAAGATTACTTTCAAAAAGAGCTAGAAGACTGGTTTTGATTAAGTAGGCTGAATTTCTTTAAGGTGCTTGCGAACGGAGATCCAGGCACCAACTAAGCCGAGGAGGGCGCCAATACCGATTAGTGCTAAAACTTGAGTGCCAGACAAGCCCAATAATTGGTAGCTGCTTTGATAAAGTTCAGCCAGGCGGCTGGCGGAGCTACCGATTAGATTACTTAAAATACTGATCATCAAGGCAGCAATCAGCCCTGCAATTAAACCATACCAAAAACCAGTATAGAGAAAAGGGCGGCGAATAAAGGCATCGGTGGCACCGACCAGTTTAATCACCTGAATTTCTTCGCGCCGGTTTAAAATGGCCAAACGAATAGTGTTACCTACGATCAACAAAACACCAATAGCCAATAACAAACTGATAAAACTGCCTATTTTTTCCGAAACCTTAAGAATTTCCTGATAGCGCAAAATCCATTGAGTATCCAGTATCGCAAACTCAACCAATGGATTGGCTTCAAGTTCGGCGGCCCGATTTTGTAATAGCTCAGGACTAATATTCTCATCACCGGGTACTATGGTTATGACCATCGGCAACGGATTTTCTTCCAGCATTTCCAAAGCATTGGCTTGCCCTGAATTTTGCTTAAACTCTTCTAACGCCTCTTCTTTAGTCATCAAGCTGACGCTTTTATATTCAGCACTTTCCAGCAAATCAGCCACCAATTCTCGGGCCTTATTTTCGTTCGCGCTTTTTTCCAAATACAAGGACATGGCCATGCTGGAATCCCAATCGCCAGATAAAGCTTTTGCGTTATTGGTGACTATGTAAAAAATCCCAGGCAAAGCCAGTGCAATGGCTAACACCATAATGGTTAAAAGACTGTTGGCAGGGTGTTTTAAGATTTGCAACAAACAAGTCACCGCATTTTTTCGGTGCAGTTTCAAGCCCATTGCGAAACGGTCAAAAATACTGATCTTATGGGTTGTTGCCTGTTTTGAAGCGCCTGCCATTATGCAACCACCTCTTCTGTTAAATCATTACGAATGGTGCGACCATCTTTTAGTGTGATCACCGGATGCTTTAAACGTGCAATCAAACCTAAATCGTGCGAAGCGATCAAAACACTGACCCCAACCTGATTGAACTGCTCAAACAGTGACATAATTTCAGCAGACAGTTCTGGATCAAGATTTCCCGTTGGCTCATCCGCCAATAATAGCGGCGGCTTATTCACCACTGCACGGGCAATACCCACTCTTTGCTGCTCACCACCGGATAACTGGATCGGTAACTGCTTTTCTTTATTGAGCAAACCCACCTTATCTAAAGCTGCTCGGACCCTTTTCGGAATATCGCGCTCGGCAACACCAGCAATAATCAAAGGTAGGGCGACATTGTCAAATACCGTGCGATCATAAAGCAAGCGGTGATCCTGAAAAATCATGCCAATCTTGCGGCGATGCAAAGGAATATGCCGGTCTTTAGCTTTAGAGATATTTTGTCCATCTAAAATTACTTGACCACGAGTAGGGCGTTCCATTAAAGCGATCAGCTTTAAAAGAGTGCTTTTACCAGCTCCAGAGTGCCCGGTAAGAAAGGCCATTTCACCAGATTGAAGCGCAAAACTAACCCCTTTAAGGGCTTCATGGCCACCTTCATACCGTTTAAAAACCTGATGAAATTCAATCATTTATAATAATTTTACTCTATATCTTTGGAAAAAAGCGCTTCAATAAAATCCTGACTATTAAATGGACGCAAATCATCAATCCCTTCACCAACCCCGATAAAACGGATCGGAATAGATAATTTATCCGCTAAGGCAAAAACTACCCCGCCTTTGGCGGTGCCGTCAAGTTTGGTAATGGAAATACCCGATAAAGCTACCGCCTTATTAAAATGTTCAGCCTGACTTAAAGCATTTTGCCCAGTGCCAGCATCCACCACCAGCATGGTTTCGTGCGGTGCCGTCGGATCCAGTTTCTGCATAACTCTGACTACTTTTTCCAATTCATCCATTAGGTTGGATTTGGTATGCAAACGCCCTGCAGTATCCGCAATCAAAACATCAATATCACGCGCTTGTGCTGCCTGCAGTGCATCAAACACCACCGAAGCAGAATCGGCACCGGTATGTTGCGCCGTCACATGAATATTATTGCGCTCGCCCCAAACCTGTAATTGCTCCACCGCCGCTGCCCGGAAAGTATCGCCCGCCGCCAACATGACCGATTTGCCTTCACCCTGGAATTTTTTCGCCAATTTACCAATAGTGGTAGTCTTGCCCACACCATTCACACCAACCATTAAAATCACAAAAGGTTTTTTAGTAATTGCTAATGGCACGGAGCAGGGCGCTACGATTTCAGAAAGCAGCTCTTGTAACCGACCGATCAGAGCTTGCGGATCGTTTAATTCTTTGCGCTCAGCTTTATCCGTCAGATCGTCAATAATCTTACGCGTAGCTTCGACCCCAACATCAGCCATCAATAGCTGAGTTTCGATTTCTTCCAACAAATCATCATCAATTTGTTTGGAGCCCAAAACCAGATCAGCAATGCCACTGGTTAATTGACTACGGGTTTTACTTAGACCCGACTTTAAACGGGCAAAAAAGCCTACTTTTTCAGGCTTTGCCTGAGGTTGTGCAAGCTCAATGTCCAATTCTGTAGATATTTCATCAGCCACTTCTACATCTGCATCTGCAATAGAAACGTTTACGTGATCAGAAAGTTCTTGATTTAACTTCTCGACCGCTTCCGTTAATTCTTGTTTAGCATTTTCGGAAGTGCCAGCAACCTGCGCTTCTTCCACTTTCTCCACTTCTTCTGCCTGCGGCAATAATTCTTCTGAAACATTGGCAGTATCTTGATGATTTTCAAGTTTTTCTTCTATGGATGATGACTCTTCAATTTCAGGCTCGGATTCTTTTTTTCGGAAAAAGCCGAACAGGCCACCTTTTGTCTTTTCGCTCATGGAATCTCTTTAATTAACAGCTGCGCATCATTGTTTAAAATAGCTTACTGGCTCCACTTGTGAAAATCACCACTTGTGAAAACCAATAAAGGCGTTATCCTATCATTTTCACCAAAGGCTAGTAAGCCTGGAAATCGATAGCAGCGCAAATTTACTTCTATTCTTACAATATGGCCAATCGCAATAAACTCAATCCAGCAAAAAACAAAAAGCCGACTCGAACTAAAAAAGGCGGTTTTCGGATTATTGGCGGCCAATGGAAAGGACGCAAACTATCTTTTATTGAAGTTGAAGGCCTAAGACCCAGCTTAGATAGAGTGCGTGAAACCTTGTTTAATTGGCTGCAAGCGGATATTCATGACACTAAAGTTTTGGATCTATTTGCTGGCTCAGGTGCTTTAGGCATTGAAGCGCTGTCACGCGGCGCCGATTGGGTGCAATTCGTCGAATTAAATAGCAAAGCCGCAGGCCAATTAGCCAATAACCTGGAATTGCTTGGCACTAAACAATCCAGCTTGATTACTGGCGACGCCCTTAAATACATAAGCAATAATCAGTATGAATTCGATCTGGTGTTGCTCGATCCACCTTTTCATAAAGGCATTGCCCAAAAAGTTATCGATTTGTTAACGACTGCCAAATGGCTTAAACCGGAAACTCTAATTTATTTAGAAACAGAACAAGGTTTGGAATTAGAAATTCCTAAACATTGGCAACTACTAAAAGATAAAAAAGCAGGACAGTTACTCTATAAACTCTTCCAAGTGAGCAATCTTAATGCAGCCTAATAATAAAGAACTACTATTTTCTTATGGTACCTTACAACTTAAAACCGTTCAGTTAGAAACCTTTGGTCGCGAGTTAGTTGGTTTTAAAGATAGTTTGCTTGGCTACCGTATCAAGCAATTAGAAATTACCGATCCTAATGTGCTTGCCATTAGTGGTGAAAAATATCACCCGATCATAGTAGCAACCGGTAACTATCAAGATAAGGTATCAGGTATGATTTTTGAGATCACTGCAGAAGAATTATCTCAAGCAGATAAGTACGAAGTTGATGATTATCAAAGAGTGCTTGGCAACTTCGCTTCTGGTCGCCAAGCATGGATTTACGCGGCAAAAGATTAATTTTTATACAACACTTTTATTAAATGATAACTAAATCTTCTGATATCAGTTTTCACTAAAATATGTAAGGCCGCAGTTTTATTTATAAATATAAATTGATGATTTCACCGCTCCAAGCTCTTTCTTTTTCATTCTTTGAGCTTAATTCAGATTGTGCTTTCTTTAAAAAAGCCATCGATTCTTCAGTTCCCATATCACCCATAGCTTTCAACACCATACCTCTATCTTGCCAGGTTTTAGCTGTTACATAGATATCTTTAAGAAGTGGGATAGCCTTTTCAGCTTGTAAAGTTCCTAAACTTGAAATCGCTGCAATTCTTACATACTCATCATCATGCTTAGCTAATTTTATTAACGGATCTATAGCTAAAGGATTATTTGAGAACCCTAATTGATATACATCCATATAACTTGTGCCACTTATTTTATTATTAACTAATTTTGAAGCAAGCTGCTCTACTTCCAAGTCGCTAACTTTTTGATTCAAAAGCAATTTGTTTAATTTTGCTACAAATTCTTTTACCACCAAACCTAAAGGCTGGTTAAGAGTTGGTTCGATAATTTCTTGAAAACTCCAAACAGGTGTTTTACCTCTTTTGATAAAAGCTCCTATTCTTTTCTTACCATTCTCAGTATGAACATCCGCACTTAACATAGTCATTGTAATAAATGGCGTATAAGCATTTGTTCTGTGGTTACGAATAGTAAATTTATTAATATCCACACTGATGCCTTCTTCTTCAAATTTAACAGCCATATTTCTTGCTGCTAACTCAGCTTCTGTGTTTTTCTTTAGGAAAGAGATTGGTTCAACAGCAACATTATTCATTAGAAGATCAGCCTTCAATACACCATGACTAAAAATTTTGTCATGCTCTGGACGCTTATCATTCAAGACTAATTGCACTATATCTTTATGATCAACTTGTTTAAAAGTAATACTAGATGGTTCAGGCTGTTTAATATTATAGGTCATTGGTGCACAAGCCTGGACTGCCAAACTCGTAGCAGCTATAAATATTAGTTGTTTTAAGTTCATTATTATCCTCTCTTTTTTTAACTTATTAAAAGCAATGGTATCTTAAGGGCTTTCAATTCATTATTCAATTCACCGAAAGCATTCTTGAAGACAACATTCCTCTGACCACATCAATATCCCCTGTGGTTATTTTCAAAAAATATACAAAGCCAGGAGTTTTTTAAATCACATAAATATCAAACCGATTACCTTTGCTTTCAATACTCATATTGGGTTTTTGCTTATTTAGATAGGGTGCATAATTTGGACGCTTCACCACCACGCGCTTGGCGACATTTTCTAGAGCAACAGGTAATAGTTTATCCGCATCTGGATCTTCACCCACCAACAACTTCACCAAGCGCATTTCTTTTTTCACTGCGGCAGATTTGTTGCGCGGTGGGAACATGGGATCGAGATAGATAATATCGGGTTTTTCTGTTTTTGCTAAGGTTTCGATTAGTTCAATAGATTGACCATGAAAAAGCTCAAAACTCTGGTCAAATAATTGTTGTGTTTGTGGGTGGTAGGCTGCTCGAGTGATTCCGTCTTGCAACAAACTGGCCACATAAGGTGAGCGCTCAATAATGCGTAACTCACAACCTAAATTCCGTAATTCAGCAGCATCACGACCCAAGCCACCAGTAGCATCTAATACTTTAGGTTGCCAATTAGCTTTTAGGCCACAAGCCTTGGCAATATGCTGTTTACGGCCGCCACCATGTTGACGTCGATAGGCCACCTGACCAGCAACCAGATCAACATTGATAGTAACCAACTGCTTGTCCAGTTCGGCATAAAAACTTAAAACAGTTTCGCCCGCCACTTGCTGATAAGCAAAATAACCCTGATAATCGACTAAATCATTTTTATCTTTTACCACAGCCAACGATTGCAGCCATACTGGCGCAATTTCATCTTGTGGTTGATAAAAAGTAAACTGAAAATTCAAAGTATTAATAAATAATTATGTCGTCTGCCGCCAAGAATAACATTATTGAGTTGCATATTGATATTCAAGCTGAGCAGATTGAGCAAAAACTTAATGCTTTAGATATTTTGGCAAGTCAATCGGATTTATCCAGGCAAAAGCTAAAAGATGCCATGAGTAAAGGTGCCGTATGGCTTTCGACCAATCCTCACTCAAAGTCCGCCAAACCTATCCGACGCAAAAACGCCAAACTTAAGGCGGGCAATCAACTGCATCTTTATTACAATGCCAAGATCTTGCTACAAGAATTCGCGCCACCGTTACTGATCGCTGATGAAAACGATTATTCAGTTTGGCATAAACCCTATGGCGTTTGGTCGCACGGCTCTAAATGGGGTGATCATTGTTCAATAGGGCGTTTGGTAGAACAGTATTTTGCAATCCAGCACAAGCAGCGCCAGTCTTTTGTGGTGCATCGACTGGATCGAGCCGCCAATGGCTTGATCCTTATTGCACATAATAAAAAGGCTGCACAACAGTTGTCGCAATTATTTGCTAAGCACCAGATCGAAAAAATATATCATGTAAAAGTTGCTGGTGAATTTTTACAAAACCAAACCATTAACCAACCCATTGAGGAGAAAAAAGCTGTTAGCCATGTTTGTTTAATTCGTTTTGATAAAGATACCAACCAATCGCTGTTAGAAGTCACTATCGAAACGGGCCGCAAACACCAGATCCGTAAACATCTAGCATCCATTGGTTTTCCGATTATAGGCGATCGACTCTATGGCAATGCCAAAATATCCGATCCAGATTTGCAATTAACCGCTTATCGCTTAATATTTAATTGCCCTTTAACCAATGAAAAAAAATGCTACCAGGTATGAAATTACTAACACAAGTTCGGGCCTGTACCCTTTGCCAGGATTTACCTTTAGGTCCGAACCCTATCCTGCAATTCAACCCTCGAGCAAGAATCTTAATTGCCGGGCAAGCTCCTGGCCGTATTACACATCATAAAAATCGCCCTTTTGATGATCCCAGTGGTGATCGTTTAAGGAATTGGTTAGGCGTTGATCGGGAAACTTTTTATGATGAAACTCAGTTTGCCATTATTCCTATGGGATTTTGTTTTCCTGGCACAGCCAAAAATGGTGATTTACCACCAAAACCTGTTTGTGCCGAAACCTGGCGTCAAAAACTTATTAATAACTTGCCTGATTTGGAATTAATATTGGCTATTGGCCGCTACGCTATTGATTGGCACATCCAGCCTGAAAAAAAAGCAACCTTGACTCAGATTGTTAGTAACTGGAAAAGTTACTACCCTGATATTACTCCTTTACCTCACCCCAGCCCACGCAATAATAGGTGGTTAAAAAATAATCCCTGGTTTGAAAAAGAACTATTACCCCAATTAAAAACTCAAGTTAGTCGATTACTTTATTGATGAAACGCTTTTTCTAAAATCCGTTCAAAAATGGCCGCACCCTGTTCTTTTGCCAACCGAATGTTGCTTTCGGGAATTGCTTCTGGATCTTCGATCTTCGCCAGTGCTCTTTCTAAACTGGCTTCACGCAGAATATGTAATATAGGATAGGGTGAACGATTGGTATAGTTACTAGCATCATCCTCTTCCACCCCATCAAAGCAATAATTAGGGTGAAAACTGGCTATTTGGTAAATTCCTTCGTAACCTTCTTTTTCCAGTAACTGATTAGTTAAATCGAGTAACTCCAGATAATCCTCAAATTTGGCAAAACCTTCACTAAATATCAATAAGCCAGTTTCGATATTGGAATTAACATCCAACTTTTGAAACATTGCTAGCAATTGATATAAAGCGTCTTCGATATTATCGCTATGGCTTACCTCGTAGGCAATGCTGTTACGAACAAATTCCCGTTTGGCAAAAGGGCAAAAATTAAAGCCAATAACGGTTTTTTCCAACCAATATTGAGTGGCTTTTATAACTTTGTTTCCTACATTCATATGGCGTTATTTGTCGTTTTTATGTCATTTATGACATAGTAGTGTTTTGCTAGAATAGCAGAAAGTCTTGCAAACTCTAACCTATGAATCAACCACAAAACATCGTCTTTTTTGTTGTCGATGAATTTCAGCCTTTAGATTTTTTCGGCCCTTTCGAGGTATTTGCAGCAGCTAACCAAGCCGCGGCTAATCAATACCAATTAACCCTTTGCAGTAATAAAAAGGGAATCATAACATCAGAATCTGGTATTAAATTGCATGTTGATCAAACGATATATCAAGTGACTAGTCTTGATACCTTAATTTTATGTGGCGGTAGCGGGGCAAGAAAAGAACAACTTTCCAGCAAAGATTTAGCACAACTTTCAAAACTTGCTTGTAGAGCTAAGCGGGTTGTAAGCATTTGTACTGGCGCTTTTCTATTAGCTGCTCTAAAGCTTCCAGAAGAATTCTGTATTACTACCCACTGGGCTCATGAAAATGAATTTAATGAGAGCTATCCAAACTTAGAGCTTAATTGTAAAGCACTGTACCTTCAACAAGGTAAAATTTGGTCGTCGGCTGGCGTTACTGCAGGAATTGATTTATCTCTTGCTCTAATTGAACAAGACCTCGGTACTGCCATTGCAAATTCAGTTGCCAGGCAACTAGTAGTCTATATGAAGCGTCCGGGTGATCAACATCAATTTTCTGAGCCTTTAAAACACCAATTTAGCGCTAAAGGTCGTTTAGCAAAATTGCCAGAATGGTTATTAGAGAATATCCATAAATCCATTACTTTAGTAGATATAGCGAAACATTTTGGCTTAAGTCTCAGACAATTCAATCGTGTCTTTAAAGCTACATTTAAAACCACTCCCGCAAAATATTTGGAGTCTTTACGTTTAGATCAAGCTCGAATTCTTATTAGCAACAAGCAGTTTACTATTGAGCAAATTTCCCAGAAGGTAGGCTTTAAGTCTGCTGACAGTTTTAGACGTGCTTTTGAGAGAAAATTTTCTATAACTCCCAGCTTATACCGGCAACAATTCTAATTAGAGATTAACTAAATGACTTCTTTTAAATATAAAAAAACTTTAATTTTAACCATTCTTATTGGGTTACTACTTTGGTTGTTATCGCCTATTTATCATTTTTATGCTTATAGGGATAAACTACCTTTACCTTTTTGGGGTTGGCATGAAATTCCGAAAAACACCCCCAGTGACGTCAAGCTGCACGATCCCAATTTTAAAACTGCATCGGATGAAGCACTCAAATTAATCCAAGCTCACAAAGAAAAAATTGTTAGCCCTGCCATTTCGGCCGCAGTTGCCATTGAAGGAAGGCTCATATGGGCAGCAGCAACAGGTTGGGAAGATATTTCAGAAAACAAACCCATAACTATTGATAGTCGATTTCGTGTTGGCAGTACATCTAAAGCCATTAATTCAATAGCTTTAGCACGTTTGATTGATGCGAAAAAAATTGAACTGGATAAAACAATTGACCACTATCTTAAGCCCTTGCCTAATTCTGCCTGGAATAAGATTACTCCTCGCATGCTGGCCTCTCACAGCTCAGGGTTACCACACTATAAGGAAAATACAGACATTTATGGGCTTTATAGATCTATAGCTTTAAACAAGTCTTATCAAAGTATGATTGACTCTTTAGAGGTTTTCGATGATGCTGAGCTGTTGTCAGAATCTGGCACTGAGTTTTTTTATTCTAGTCTTGGTACTGTCCTACTAGGAGCAGTTATGGAATCAGTTGAGCAAAAAGATTACTTTAACTTGGTCAACGATCTGGTTTTTGAGCCGCTTGATATTAAGGCGATAATCTTGGCACCCTCTAGCTCCTCTGATGCACCGAGTGTTGCTACAAGCTATAAGCGGGATAACCAATCAACTTCGTTCCGTCAATGGCGTCCCGTGGATCTTAGTCATCGTTTGCCTGCTGGTGGCTTTGCTGCTACTTCTTCAGACTTAGTAAAACTTGGCTCTGCCTTTATTAATCCTGAATTTATTAACCCTAAAACTCGTCAAGCCTTCTGGCAACCGCAGAAACTTGCAGACGGGCAAACTAATTCACAAAACTATGCCATTGGCTGGCGCATAGCCAATTATCCTATAGATGGTTATGGGGTCATTATGAATGCCAATCACGGAGGTGTATCTCGTGGAGCCCAAAGTTGGTTAATGGTTTTGCCTAAATATCAGATGGCAATTGCTATTAATATTAACAGCAAAACCGAACGCTTTTGGGACTTTGGCAAAATATCTATGGATATAGCTAAAGCTTTTATAGATCAGATTGAAAAACTTTAATTATCTCCAATAATTTTTGTTGGTGAGACTTACTTGGCTGACCATCTTTAAAGTTATCGTAAAAACTGCCTAAACTGTATTGGCCTTTAACTTCAGCGCCCCAGAAAGGAATCACATTTGCCATATTCTGCAAATTGGTCATGCCGCCACGTGGGCCAGGTGAAGCACTGAGCAGCAATACGGGTTTATTACCAAAAATACCTTTCTCACCATCGACTGGAATCCTTGATAGCCAATCAAACAGGTTTTTTAACACTGCCGGCATCATGCCATTATGTTCCGGGCTGGCAATAATAAAGGCATCCACTTCACTAAACTTTTGCCGCAAGGCGATAGCCGTTTCGGGATGGCCTGCCTCTCTTTCCAAATCTTCACCAAACAATGGCATCTCGTAATCACGAATATCGATTTGCTCAATTGGCCGATCTTGAGCTTGTCTAATTATCCAGTTAATCAATTGATTATTAACGGATTTTGAGCTGTTACTGCCAGCAAAGGCTAGTATTTTCTGCATAAGGTTCTCACTTCCTAACTGATGTTTTAGATTCAATGGCATTAATTATTCATCTGTTTTATTAATTATAATAATTAGTATTTATCGTTTTTATCAATATTAGAAAATCAATGTTTCTCAATTTGTGAACTCTGAAGCATTGACAGACCAGTTGGTTTGTTATTAAATATGGGACTCAAAAAAATTTTACCTCTATACAAACCAAATAGTTTGTCCAAGGATCTAATAATGACTAATGCTAATCATCACCATGAAAATAACAAGACCGTAAAATTTGGTCACTTTATCGTTAATCATAAATGGCTGGTTCTATTTCTTTCTATTGCGCTGAGCTTTTTGGCGGCTTTTGGTGCCAGCTTTCTGGAAATAAAAACCGATTACCGGGTTTTCTTCTCTGAGGATAACCCACAAATGTTAGCTTTCGAAGATATCCAGGATACCTACGATAAAGCTGACAATGTAATGTTTGTTTTAACCCCCAAAGATGGAAAAGTCTTTACCAAACAAACCCTTAAAACCATTCATTGGATCACCGAAGAGGGCTGGAAAACCCCTTATGCAACTCGTGTAGATTCCATTACCAACTATCAGCACACCTGGGTCACTCCAGAAGATGAAGACTATATGCTGGTTGGTGCCTTATTGTGTATCCCTGACAAAACTGCAGATATTGATAGCGAGTGTGAGCACGAGGGTGTTACCGAGCAAATGATCGATAGCCTAACACCACAACAAATTGAACAGTTATCAGAAATCATCCTCCATGAGCCACAGCTGCTCAATCGTATGATCAATCCTGATAAGTCAGTTACCGCGGTCAATGTCACCGTTCAGATCCCATCCGATCCGGATTTAGAAGGTTTGGAAGGTAAAGCAAGGGCTGAAAAACAGGCAGAAATTCTCACCGCCGTTCCAAAAATTACCGCTTTTGCACGTGATTTAAGACAACGCATTATGGAGCGTGATCCCAATATCGAAGTACGTATGACCGGGGTCATTATGATGAATAATGCTTTTGCCGAAACCGGGCAAAATGACATGATGACATTAACTCCTCTTATGCTGTTCTTAGTCATACCCATTGCCTTGTTTTTAATGCTGAGAAGTATCAGCGGTACTGTTAGCAGCGTCTTTGTCATTATTTTCTCGATCGTAGCAGCGATGGGCGGTGCTGGTTGGTTAGGCATCTATATGACCGGACCTCTTTTTTCGGTACCAACTATTGTAGCCACTATGGCAGTGGCGGATTCGGTGCATTTATTGGTCACCTTCTTACAAAATATGCGTCGCGGCATGAACAAAAACGACGCCATGGTGGAATCGCTACGCATTAATATGATGCCCATTTTCTTGACCAGTGTTACCACTATCATTGGTTTCTTGACCATGAACTTTAGTGAAGTTCCACCACTTAGAGATTTAGGTAATACGGTTGCCGTAGGTGTTGCCTGGGCCTTCTTCTTATCGGTGACTTTCTTGCCAGCGATTATGTTGATCCTGCCAGTTAAACACACCATTAATGAAGATAATGCAGGCAATCGCACTATGGATAAATTAGCAGATTTTGTGATCACCAAGCGCCGCATTTTGTTACCCACTATGGCTGCTTTAAGTATCGCCATTATTGCCTTCTTACCTAAGAATGATCTTAACGATGAGTTCGTGAAATACTTTGATGAAACCATCGATTTCCGGGTGGATTCAGATTATACCGCTGATAATTTAACCGGGCTCTATGTAATGTTCTATAGCGTTAAATCAGGGCAGCAGGACGGTATTCATGAATCAAAGTTCCTGGATACGATTGAAGCTTTTTCAGCCTATGCCAAGCAGCAGCCAGAAGTTTTGCATGTGCAATCCTATGGCGATGTGATGAAACGTTTAAATAAAAGTATGAATGGCGATAAGAATCCTTGTTATGAATTGCCAAAACAATCGTTAGATACTGGCTGTAATGCGGTTTTACAAGAACCGGATGAAGAAGGCGTGGATCTGAATACACGTATTCGTGAATTAACTGCTCAATATACTTTGATGTATGAAACTTCTTTACCGCGCGGTATGGATCTGAATAATCAGTTAAATGGCGATAAATCATCAACCCGTATGCAATTATCGCTAAAAAATATTTCCAGTAAAGAAGTGATTGTGCTGGAAGAAAAATTTGCTGCCTGGTTTAAGCAAAATGCACCTGGTATTGAAATTTCTGCTTCGAGTCCGGCCATCATGTTTTCACACGTTGGTCAGCGTAATATTTATTCCATGATTGAAGGCACTGCCATCGCTTTAATTTTGATTTCAATTATTCTTGGCATCGCTTTACGCTCCTTCAAACTTGGTTTATTAAGTTTGATCCCCAATATTATTCCTATGGCGGTAGCTTTTGGTATCTGGGGCATCTTTAAAGGTCAGGTCGGCATGGGTTTATCGGTAGTGATGGGCATGACCTTAGGTATTGTGGTGGATGATACGGTTCATTTCCTGAGTAAATACCTGCGAGCGCGTCGCGAAAAAAATATGGACCAGGCTGAGGCAGTACGTTATGCCTTCCACACCGTAGGCATGGCTTTAACCGTAACCACTATTGTATTGGTGTTAGGCTTCCTGGTATTGGGTATGTCTCATTATGTGATGAATTCTGAAATGGGCATTATGACTGCCATTACTTTAGCCGCAGCTTTAATTATCGATTTCTTATTATTACCACCACTATTAATGCTCTTTAAACAGAGCGAAAAAGTTGTAGCAGAACCCGTTGGAGAGAACGCATGAGATTAACTCTATTAAAATCAACAATTTTAAAACCAGCAGTTTTATTATTAAGTTTAGCCGCTGTTTTACCTTTTAATCTAAACGCTGAAACGCCTGAAGAAAAAGGATTAGCCATTGCCAAAGAGGCCAAAGCCCGTAACGTGGGCTGGGGTGATAGTGAAGCTAGCATGGAAATGATTTTACGCAACAAAGCAGGCCGTGAAACCATTCGTAAAGTCCGCTCTAAATCTTTAGAAATACAAGACGATGGTGATAAAGGCTTAAGTATTTTTGATGAGCCCCGAGATGTTAAAGGCACCGCCTTTTTATCTTTTACCCATATTCAGGGTAATGATGATCAATGGTTATACTTACCAGCGTTAAAACGTGTTAAACGTATTTCTTCTTCCAACAAATCAGGCCCCTGGATGGGCAGCGAATTTGCCAATGAAGACTTAACTTCTTTTGAAATCGAAAAATACGATTATAAATTCTTACGCGAAGATGAAGTCGATGGCGATAAAGTTTTTGTGACAGAATTATATCCCAAGTACAAAAATTCAGGTTATAGCAAAAGCATTTCCTGGATCGATCAGGAACATTATCGGGTACGTAAAATTGAATATTTCGATAAGCAAGATAAATTATTAAAAGTCATGACTTTTAGCGATTACCGATTGTATTTAGATAAATTCTGGCGCGCCCATAAGCAGCTAATGGAAAATGTGCAAACCGGCAAGAGTACCACCATTAATTGGGGCGAATATAAGTTTAATGTTGGTTTAACCGACAAAGACTTTAACAAAAGCAGTTTAAAACGGGCAAAATAATGTCAGCAGTAGCATTGCGTAATCCTGATCTGACCCGGCAAAAGATCCTTGATGTAGCCTTTGAAGAGATTCTACTCAAAGGTTATCAGGGCTTGCGCGTGGATCAGGTTTTAAAAATGACCAACTTAACCAAAGGTGCTTTTTATCATCACTTTGCCAGCAAACAGGCTTTAGGCCATGCAGTGATTGATGAAGTATTAAGACCCTGGATTGTTGAAAAGTGGGTTGAGCCTTTAAAGCATTTTAAGAATCCAGTGGATGATTTGATCGAGATGCTGACCGAAGCGCGTCAGGAAATTAATATGACTGAGCTACATACAGGCTGCCCACTCAATAATCTAACCCAAGAAATGTCACCTTTGGATGAATCTTTTCGGGTACGTATTACAGAAATCTGGAAACTTTGGCACGGAGCCTTAAGCGATGCTTTTGATCGCGGCCAGGTTAATGGTTTTATCCGCCAAGACGTCAAACCCAATAATGTAGCGCGTTTTTTGATTGCGGCTATGGAAGGGATTATTGGTCAATGTAAATGCTACATGAATGATCAGGCTTTTGATGAAGCGGGAGAATGTTTAAAAGATTACATTAAAAGTTTAAGCGCCTGATTACTCCCTGTTGTTTGCATAAGGTTTTTGTCCCCCCAAATGACAAAACCTAGCTTGTCACCCCCAATACAAGTAAATGCAAATTTATGGCGCGAGCCGCAGTAAATTTTATTGCGGCTTTTTTCTTGCTAAAAATACCTAAGATAACAATTCCCTAAACTTTTGATAAATTGGTCTTAGCTGTGAATACATTTTTTTATAACCCTGTTGATATAAAGACGCATACAATTCTACGTTTTCTGCTATAGGTTCAAAAGTTTCACCATGATGACACATGGCCGATACGGCTTCTTGGTAATCCTTAAATAAGCCAATCCCCACTGCCGCATTAATAGCCGCACCTAGCGCTGAGGTTTCGTAAGTGCTGGGACGGATAGCAGCCCTATTAAAAATATCGGCAGTCAACTGCATCGCTACCGAGCTTTGTGAACCACCACCAGAAATAATTAATTCCTGTATAGGATGTTTAGTACGCTTTTCAATGGATTCCATACCATCACGCAAGCCATAAGCAATACCCTCTAAAATCGCGCGATAAACATGAGCTCTGGTATGCACATCGCTAAAACCAATAATGGCTCCACGGGCTTCCGGGCCAGGAATTTTTACGCCGGGTGACCAATAAGGCTGTAGCATCAGCCCTTCCGATCCTGGTGGAATTTGAGTAATAGCATCATCAAAAATCTGCTCCGCTGCTACCCCCATTCTTTCCGACAAATCCCGTTCGATATGACCAAACTGCTCTTTAAACCAACTCACCATCCAATAACCACGATAGATTTGATATTCAATGGTATAGGAATTGGTCACATTGGAAGGATAGGGCGGTACAAACCTGAACGGTTCAATATATTTAGCACTGGTGACATTAATGGTAGCGGTAGTGCCATAAGATAAACAAGCCTGATTACCATGAATACAACCAGAGCCTAATACTTCTGATGATTTATCAGCGCCTGCCGCTACCACTGGAATATTTTGTGGAATACCAGTTGCGCTGGCAGCCGCCTCATTAATCTCGCCAATCAGTTCACCGGGCTTAACCAATTCTGGCAACATATCCTTATCAATTGGTGCTACCTGCCACTTCCAATCGCTTTTTTTAGCCCATTGATGATATTTATAGTCAAATGGAATATAGCCTACTTGTGAAGCCAGTGAATCTTTATATTCACCCGTCAGTTTAAAATTTAAGTAACCAGAAAGTAGCAAGAATTTATGAGTTTTATTCCAAATATCAGGCTGATTTTCAGCAATCCAGGCAGCTTGGCAGCTGGTTTGAAAATTTTGGATAGTATCTTCAACGCCAGCCAATTTAAACGCGTATTTCCACCAGCCAGTAATGGGGTTAATATTTTTGGTTTTACGTTTATCGGTCCAAATTATTGCTGGCCTTAAGGCTTCACCCGAATCATCTAGGTTAATGACGGTATTACGCATGGTGGTAACAGCCACCGCTTTTATCGAGTTTTTATCAACCCCTTCTTGCTGCCAAAGCATCTGACAAGCACGGCATAAAGAATCCCAAAAATAATGTGGATGCTGTTCAACCCAGTCAGCTTGATCGGAGAAATAAGCCTCCAGTAAAGGCACTTGTACTTTGGCAATAAGATTACCATGCAAATCAAATAGAATAGCTCGAAGCGATTGAGTACCATTGTCGATAGCAAGTATTGTGGACTTTTTGGTCATAATTGTTTTAATTTACGAGCCTTTCCAGGAGGCATACCAAATTGCTTTTTAAATACTTTACTAAAAGCAGCTTCAGATTGATAACCGTGATTTAAAGCAATAGCCAAAATAGAATCATTAGTTGATTTCAACATGTTAAAAGCGCATTGCATCCGCCAATAAGTCACATATTGCATCGGAGTAACCTTAACCACATCTGAAAAATGATCTGAAAAGGCCGAACGTGACATCAAAGCATAGCCTGCCAGTTTTTCGACCGTCCAGTGTTCCGACATATTATTATGAAAAGCCTCTAGTGCTTTACTTAGTTGTCTATCAGACAAACCCGCCAGTACTCCTTCCGAATTTTGGTTATGCAATACATAATAACGCAAGATATAAACAAACAGGATTTCTGCTAATTTATCTAAAATTAAATGACGGCCATCAGTTCCAGCTTCTGCTTCATTAACAATTTGTCGAAACAGCGATTCAAACCAAGGCAGCTGGCTGATATCAGTAGCTTTTATATGGATATAGTCAGGTAGCGAGCTTAGCAGAGGATTATTTTTATTACCAAAATCAAAACTTCCACAAATAAGCGTCGTCGATACTGCATGTTGCTCATCTGAATTTTCAATCTGATGCTGAATATTATGTGGGAAAAAGATTAAATCACCAGCATTAAGCTGAATACTTCTGCCATCCGGCAATTTGATCAAACAGTGACCAAAGGCAATCACATGAAAGGTACCCAAACCAGGCTTATCAGATTGCATTTGCCACGGCGAACAAAATTGTGAGTGTAAGTAGATACTGGCATCAAAATGTAATGAAGCCAATATTTTGCTAACAATATCCATAAAACTATCCGAAAAATACGATTGAACAATAATTTTATACTTTTAAATATAAATCATACATTAACTGGTATTAAGATTCATCTCGTAGCAAACATTACTTAATTTATTTTTAATAGGAGATATATGATGAAAGCTTTTAAAACCTTACTTAAAGCTGGGTTGTTAACATTAACCACTCTTTTTGCTTCATTGACATATGCAGATTTGCCTACCACTGATAAAAATGGTGTCACAAAAATCCATTTGGACCAATACGGCGGATATTTCGATGCTAAAGAAACTTTAGCTAGTCTGAAAGCTGGTACTTATGAATTTGTGGTTACTAATAAAACAAATAAAGTGGTTGGATTCCAGATACAAAATTATAAAACGCACGAACAGCTGGATAAGTTTCCTCTAGATCCCAATGAAACTCGTATTTCACGCGTGGAAATTACTGAAGATGGCTTCCGCTACCGTTGCCCAATCAATCCAACGCCTTGGTATGATGTGGAAGGTGTAAAAAAAGCTCCATAATTAAAAGGCGCTAAGCGCCTTTTAATTTGCTAACTCTTTAAAGCTCTATTCCTGAGTGTTTTAACAGTGGTTCAATTGATGGCTCGCGACCCCTGAAGGCTTTAAATAAGTCAGCGGCTTCTTTTGAACCACCCTTTTCTAAAATATGCTGCAAAAAATCATGGCCGGTTTGTGGATTAAAAATTCCTTCTTCTTCAAATCTGGAAAAAGCATCTGCTGATAGGACTTCCGCCCATTTGTAAGAGTAATAACCTGCTGCATAACCACCAGCAAAAATATGACTAAAACCATGTTGAAAACGATTAAAGCCAGGGGCCTCAACTACCGCCACATTGTTACGTACATCATTTAAGGTTTGTTGAATTTTATCAGGCTGCTGTGGATCAAATTCTTTGTGAATTCTAAAATCGAACAAAGCAAACTCTAACTGACGTAACATCTGCATGGCAGATTGAAAGTTTTTCGCGGCTAATAATTTATCTAACTTTTCTTTAGGCAAAGCTTTTCCAGTTTCATAATGTTTGGCAATTTTTGCCAAACCTTCTTCAACCCAACAAAAATTCTCTAAAAACTGACTGGGCAGCTCTACCGCATCCCAGGCTACCCCATTAATTCCGGCCACTGCTGAATGATTAATTTTAGTCAGCATATGATGCAAACCATGCCCAAACTCGTGAAACAGGGTAGTCACTTCATCGTGAGTAAAGAGTGCCGGAGTATCACCAATGGGACCATTAAAATTGCAAGTTAAAAAAGCCACCGGGTGCTGAACTTGATCGCCATCTAAACGACGACCAATACAATCGGCCATCCAGGCACCACCACGTTTATTTTTGCGCGCATAAAGATCCAGATAAAAACTGGCAATATATTTTTTATCTTCATCATAAATATCAAAAAAACGCACGTCTGGATGCCAAATATCCACATCATCACGCTCACTGAAACTAATGCTAAATAATTCACCAGTGATAGCAAACATCCCTGCAAGCACATTATTTTCAGGGAACCAGGGTCGCAACTCTTCTTGTGAAATGCTGTATTTTTCTTTTTTTAATTTTTCGCTGTAATAAGCCAAGTCCCAGGCTTGTAACTTGCCGATACCATGCTGTTTTTGGGCATAATCCGTCAACTCCTGAATTTCTTTTTCAGCTTGAGCCTTTGACTTTACCGCCAAGCCATTCAGAAAATTAAATACTTCATCTGTACTGTTTGCCATCTTGGTAGCAAGTGATAAATCAGCATAGGAATCAAAGTCCAATAACTGCGCTAACTGATAACGCAACGCTAGAATTTCAGGCATTAAAGCTGAATTATCATACTCCTTTTGGTGTGGTCCCTGATCAGATGCACGGGTACAGAAAGCAGTATAAACTTCTTTGCGTAATTCACGATCATCTGCATGCATCATCACCGGTAAATAGGAAGGATATTCCAGAGTAATGCGGTAGCCTGCAACCTGATTCGCTTCTGCGGTTTGTTTGGCTGCCGCTATAGCCGAATCCGGCAATCCACTTAAAGCTTCTGCACTGGTTAAATCTTTATGCCAGGCCATAGTTGAATCCAGCAGATTTTGTTCAAACTTGGAAGTGAGCTCTGACATTCGCAACTGAATTTTGCCGTATTGTTTTTTCTTTTCATCATCCAAAGCCACACCAGATAATTTAAAATCCCGTAAATCATCTTTAAGGATCTTTCTCTGCACTCGATTAAGATTTAACTTATCAGCTTTATCATCAAGATGTTGTATTGCCTGATATAAACCTTGATGTTGCCCCATTTCTGTCCCATATTCTGACAGCATCGGTAAACAAGCATTATAAGCGTTACGAATTTCGTCACTATTAACCACTGCATTCATATGGCTAATCGGCGCCCAGGCTCTATCGAGTCGGTCACTAATAGCCTCCATTTCAAATACAAAATTTTCCCAGGTTATTGTTTCTGAACGATGCTTTTTAACAAGTGCATTTATTGCGTTACGGCTTTCATCAATAATGGTTGTTATTGATTCCGTCATATGACTGGGTTCTATTTTAGAAAAAGGTGGCAATATTTTTAGATTTAATAGTGGATTAATCATTTTCCTGATCCGATAAATTTTTTTTATGTTGTTCAAAAAGTTTTGCTTCTTTCATAAAAGCATAATAGGCCGATTGCTGGGCATAGATAAAACCTCTTACACCACCCAAAAAATAGCGCTGAATAAAGTACACCTTAATAAAAGTCAAAAAAGCAATAGTGAATAATTTTAATGGTGATGATTTTTTACCTTTTTTAAACCGCTCTTCTGCTCGCAATGACGAATACAGGTTATATTTGTCGGTTAAAGTTTCGATTTCATTGTAACCATAATGATTAAAAGCTTGATTGATTTTCAGTTCTTTACCTTTGAAATCTGGTCCTTCATGTACCAAATCGTTGACTCGATATTGAGCACTTTGTTTTTTAAATAGTCGATGGTTATTCGGTTTATGAATCACATCTGAGAAAAACCGATCTATAAATCGATCATTTCGATAACAGCGTACATAATCGGCATCATCTTGCTCAATAACTTTTGCAAAACGCTCAATAAGTTCAGGCGTTAACTCCTCATCAGCATCCAAGTTTAACACCCAATCATTTCTACACTGCAACATGGCAAACTGTTTTTGTTTGGCATAACCAGGCCATTCATTGAAAATTACTTTAGCGCCTAAAGATTTAGCTATTGCAATGGTTTTATCGGTGCTGCCACTATCAACAACAATCACTTCAGAAAACTCTGCACAACTCTTAATAGCCCGTGCGATATGCTCTTGCTCATTTTTTGTGATAATAAACACACTGCAGTTTAATTTTGTCATACTCTTCCCAATTCATTTTTGGCAAAAGATATTAGCCTCATCTTATTATATTCATCACCAACCCAAACAAAATTCAGTACTTTTGGAGTTTTCATACACAAGGTTAAGAATTAGCTTTAATTTTTTCTATTAAATTGGTCGTAGAATAGCCTTGCTTAAATTGCAATATTTTTACCCTGCCACCATTAGTTATAACCGCCTGATACCCGGAGATTTCTTCAGCTTTATAATCACCACCTTTAACCAGAATATCAGGCAAGCAGGCAGAAATAATTCTTTCCGGAGTATCTTCACTAAAGGCAACAACCCAATCAACACCCGACAAAGAGGCGAGCATTTCCATTCGATGTTCTAATGGATTAATAGGCCTTTCAGATCCTTTAAGGCGCTTTACCGAATCATCATCATTCACTGCTACGATCAAACGATCCCCTAAAGCAGCTGCTTCTTTTAAATAAGCGGTATGCCCTGGGTGCAATATATCAAAACAACCGTTGGTCATAACAACCGTTTCATTGTTAGACTTGGCCGCAGCAATTAACGCTACTAGCTGCCCTTCAGAAACAACTCCATGCTCGGGTGCAACTTGTTGGTCAAAACTTAATTGCAGCTCTTTGGCATCGGTAGTTGCGGTGCCTAGTTTACTGATCACAATACCAGCCGCTTGATTGGCAATTTTACTGGCTAAAATAAAATCTTTGTTACAGGCTAATGTGGCAGCTAAAGCTGCTATTACCGTATCGCCAGCACCCGTCACATCTGAAATCTCTTTGGCCTGAGTGGGTTGCAGGTAAGGTTCCTTGTCTTGTTGCAATAAGGCCATGCCTTTTTCACTTCGTGTAATCAATAAGGCATCCAGTTCCAATTCCTGGCGTAACTCTTCAGCTTTTGCTAATAGCTCCTGATCATCATTAAGTTTGCCAACAATCGCCTCAAACTCTGACTGATTTGGAGTTAATAAGGTTGCACCCTGATATTTAGTAAAATCATTACCTTTAGGATCAATAACCACTGGAATGTTTTTACTTTTTGCTGCTTGAATAATGGCTTGTGAATTGGCCAAAGTTCCTTTGTTATAATCCGACAACACGATCAGATGGTATGGGCTTAAATCAAAAGTACTTAACTCCAGAGGCCGGTGCAATGAAAAATCTTTTTCAAAATCCAATCGGATAAGTTGCTGATTACGGCTAATTACTCGCAATTTGGTAATCGTGGTTTGATTATTCCGTTGCTCAAAGTAACAATCTACACCTTTGTCACTCAGCAAGGCCATTAACTTTTTTGCCTCCGGATCTTTGCCAGTAATGCCGCATAAGCTGACTCTCGCCCCCAATGAAGCAATATTCAGTGCCACATTGGCTGCGCCACCAGCTCTATCTTCAGCTTCGCTGACATTAACCACAGGCACTGGCGACTCAGGCGATATTCTCGAAGTATCACCATGCCAATAGCGATCCAGCATCACATCACCAACCACTAAAATATTAGCTTGTGAAAAATCAGGTAAGGTTACTTTCATAGGCAAATCTATTTTAAAGGATGACTAATCATAACGATTTTTACAGCGAATTTGTAACTTATTCTGCTATTGGTGCGTTAAATACGTATAATCAAGTCGCACAACTTAAGTTTTGGATTTTTTATGACTAGAAAGCATTATGATTTTATTACTATTGGTGGTGGTAGTGGCGGTATCGCCAGCGCCAATCGCGCCGCTATGCATGGCGCTAAATGTGCCATTATCGAAGCCAAAGACTTAGGCGGCACCTGTGTCAATCTTGGCTGTGTTCCCAAAAAAGCCATGTGGTATGGCGCACAAATAGCCGAAGCTTTTAAATATTCTCATGACTATGGTTTTAGTTTTGAGCAGCTTGATTTTGACTGGTCTAAATTAATTGAATCGCGCCAAGCATACATTTCCCGTATCCACCAAAGTTATGATCGGGTATTAGCCAATAACCAGGTTGATGTAATTAAGGGTTTTGCCAAATTTATTGACAATAAAACCCTTGAAGTTAATGGTCAGCACCTAACCGCCGATCATATTTTGATTGCCACTGGTGGTTATCCGTCCCGTCCAGAGATTCCTGGCGCTGAGTTAGGCATTGACTCGGACGGCTTTTTTGCCCTTGAGCAGCAACCAAAAAGTGTTGCCGTGATTGGCGCAGGTTATATTGCGGTAGAAATTGCTGGAGTTTTTCATGCCTTAGGAACCAAAACCGAACTGGTGGTTCGTAAGCATAAGCCATTACGAGAGTTTGATGATCTAATTTCCGATACTTTAGTAGAAATCATGCAGGAAGCCGGGCCTCAGCTGCATACTCACAGCACTCCCAAATTGATAGAAAAGCAGACCGATGGCAACTTACTGTTGCATTTGGAAAATGGCGAAACCATTGAGCCAGTAGAACAAATCATTTGGGCAGTGGGACGCAAAGCAGCCAACGAACAAATAGGCCTGGAAAATACCGATATCAAGCTGGATAACAAAGGCTTTATTATCACCGATAAATACCAAAATACCAATGTCGATGGTATCTATGCAGTAGGGGACAATACAGGACGCCTGGCTTTAACGCCTGTTGCCGTAGCAGCAGGGCGCCGTTTATCTGAGCGCCTCTTCAACGGCAAAGCTGACGAACATTTAGACTATTCCAATGTGCCTACCGCCGTCTTTAGCCATCCGCCCATTGGCACCGTAGGTCTAACCGAGCAACAAGCCAAACAGCGCTATGGAGAAAATCAGGTTAAGGTTTATCAATCCCAGTTTACGGCTATGTATTCGGCCTTAACTCAGCATCGCGAACCTACCCGGATGAAGTTAGTTTGTGTTGGCACAAACGAAAAAGTGGTGGGTATTCATGGTATTGGTTTTGCTATGGATGAAATTTTACAAGGCTTTGCGGTTGCTCTTAAAATGGGGGCGACTAAAGCAGATTTTGATAATACAGTAGCAATTCATCCGACGTCAGCAGAAGAGTTTGTGACTATGTAGCTTATAAAAACACTGTTAAAGTCTTAAGGAAGGCTTTTTGAACAGCAGATCAAGATAAGAAAGCCATTAATTTGGGTTTAGGCATACGTTGATATCATAATTATTTATTGTGTGATCTCTTTGAATCAAGACTCTGACATCACTATTTTTCGATATTTTGATCAGTAACTCACGATCATCTGGCACATGATAAATAAATAGTGGAATACGCTTAAAAATCTCTGTCATAGTTTCGCCGTATATAGGATCATCTTTATCGCCACTGTTCATCGCAACTACAGTAAAGTCTCCAAAATAATAAACCATTTTGTATACATTACCTATGATCGAGGTGAGTCCTTTACTTTCTGGTAAGGGATGAATATCAAAAATAGTGTTAAAGCCTGAATCTCTAAAATAACCCAGGTTTATAGGATCGGCTCCCTCTATATAAAAATAATCTTTGAAGTTATATTTCTGTGAAATAAATTCTAACCTATTTACTGCTGCGGTAATTTGCGGCTTAGTTAATTTGCGCATTTTTTTAAAATCCAGCCATATAAATAAAGGCTTACTTATACCTCCTATCAACTCATCTAAGGTCAGTAATTTCCCATGCTTTAAATTATATGGACGATCATGAGAGATAATGTATCGATCAAGTTTTGGATCGAAAAAAAGATCTACTTCGGAACCAGCAGCACCTGCATCAATGGCCTGTTGTAGGCTTGCAATAGAATTATAATAAGAAGGATCCCACTTGTGCTGCTTGTCAACCAAACCTCGTGTGGCCCATACTTTATGGCACTGTGTTGCTAAAATGATAGAGTCTGCTCTTTTAGCAAGCTGCTGATCAACATAATAGCTAAGTACAAGATAAATTAAACTGATTAAAAGTAAAACCAATACAAACCATTTTATAAGGCGTTTAGTAATGGACAATTTCTTTTTATGCATAGCGATAATGGCTGTCCTCAACAACACTTTTGAAAAGTAAAAACATTCGAGCCAAAAACTGAAACCTGGGTTAGGAAAAATTTATAAGCGAATAACTTTAAAACCTTTTTCTTCAAGGTATTGGTTAACACTGTTTTTACCCGCATAGTGCGCAGCACCCACTACTGCAAAAACCGCTTTACCTTGCCTGATTTGTTCTGCAATACCATCAGCCATTACCTGATTGCGTTGGTACAAAAAAATATCATTAAATTGTGAACGTATCTCTTCAGGAATACCTAAAGCCTTAGATTCTTGCTCAGCTTTAGCCAACACATCTTCCGTGCGGCCAATTTTCCAGGCACCCATTAATTGTTCAAAATCATCTGCATCTTTGCTAACAGCACCCATTAACATATAATCCTGTAATTCTTTCGGCATTTGATCCAACATTTTTAACTGACCTTCGATAGATTCGAGTTCAACAATTTTTTTATTGTCAGCACCTTTAAGAAAAAACTTGTCAATGCCTAAATCTTCACGATAGCCAGCCTGAACAATTTCCATCACCTCAATGGTCATAGCTGCCATCCAGGGCTCAAAAACCTTAACCATATTACAAACTGCCGCTTTAGTTTCACAATACTCATCATATTTCTCTTTGGTTTTGGGCGATAATACTGTCGGTAGCGGATTTTCCAAGTCCAGAGCCAATTGCTGCACCATTTGTGCCATTTCCATTCGGTTGATGTTATTAATATTGGCTTCTACTGCTAAAACATCTGCTGCCGCAAAAGCGTCCATAATTTTTTGCGGCAATGGGTACATGCTTTTATCACCCACATGAATTGAACCAAACAAGTACGAAGTTTTGCCATTATGCTCGATTTTCCAAATGGCAGGAGAGTAGTTTGTTTGTTTAACATCTTGAGCGGGCTTAGATTTGGTTGCTTCTGAAACAACCTTGCCATTAGTGTTCTTTATTGCAATTGACTGAGAAGTTTCTTTTTTATCCGTATTATTCTCAGGCGCTTTATTCAAATGTTTATAAAGATAAAAACCGCCAACTAAAATGGCAATTGAACTTATTAATAGTAATAACTTTTTCATTTTCTCTCTCGACTTAATTCATTTGTTGCAATAGCTTTTGCGTTAATAATTGGCAACTGGCCTTGCCACCATGCCTAAAAAATAGTGAAGGTTCAATTAACTCCATCTCATTTAGATAGGCCTGTCCATCTTCATCATGCAAAAAATCGATTCGAGCATACAATAAACGGCCAAAGCGCTCAGCAACCCAACTTAATGCTTTGTCAGCAACCATCTTCTCAGCATCACTTAACTCATAAGGATAGTCTTTAGCGCCATAATCATCCTGCACCCTAAAATCACCGGTTACCGGTATCTTGCGAGTACCATGACTAAACTGGTGATCAAAAAATATGCCAGAGGTTTCGCCAAACTTTTCTACAGATGACAGGTACGGTTGCAATACCAAATCTTCATTCGGGGTTAAGCGATCAATATGCTTCTGCGCAATTTCCAGATTTTTGGCTGACAAATCAAAGCGACAACATTCACGAGCATTAGCGCCTATTAATGGCTTGATAAAGCCTTTGTTCCAACCGCGTCTTGCCATAATTTCAGCCACATCATACTTGCCACCTTGCAACAACCATTCCGAGGGCGCTATGGCGATGCCATTATCCTCCAGCTCTTTTAAATAGCGTTTATGACTATTCCAAAGCATAACCTCTTTGTTATTAAATAACCTAGTTTGCTGGCTAACTGATTCGATCCATTGAGTGAATTCTGGAAACCTTTCTTGATAGTCCCAGGTGGTACGAATCAAGCAGGCATCAAACTGACTCCAATCCACATCAGCATCCCAAGCCAACACCTGATGCTCAATCTTTTGATTGATAAGTGCTTCAAAAAAGAGCACATCATCTTTTTCCCAGTCCGGTAAGTTGGCACAACTGGCAATAGCTAATTTCATAAAATTTATTCTCGGTATTTTTCTGTAAGAGTAACAAAAAGAGGGCTCAGTTGATAAATCAGGTTTGTAACAATTAGTGCGCTGGAAAAGAAATAATGCCCTGTTTTAAAATATCAGTAATCGCATTAGCCGACAAAGGACGACAGTACAACATACCCTGTCCCATATCACAGCCAAGAGATTTCAAAATCGACATTTGCTGTACGGTTTCGATGCCTTCACCCACCGTATCCATATCCAGACTTTGCGCCAGCGAAATAATACTGCGAATAATATTGACGTTAATTATTCTATCCCGCTTCTGACTGCCCAGTTGAGAGACAAAATACATATCGATTTTTAAATTATCCACAGGCAACTGACTCAAATAGGCTAAAGAAGAATAACCTTTACCGAAATCATCAATCGAGAGCTTGATCCCAAGTTCTTTAAACTGATTTAGTACTTTCACCGTATTCAGTACATCAGTCATAGCTGCACTTTCGGTAATTTCTACTTCAAGCGCATTACCACTAATGTTATACATGGCCATAGTATCTGAGAACTGGCGAATGACATTAAAGTTTTTTAAATCTTTAATGGATAAATTTAAAGCAACCCTAGTATCGATGCCCATATTACGCCATTCATTTACCTGACGACAGGCCATGTCGGTAACCAACCTGCTCAAATCGTTGATCATGCTGGTTTCTTCAGCAATCGGAATAAACAATCCAGGAGAAATATCACCCGAATCGGGATCATACCAGCGACAAAGAGCCTCAACACTTTTAATCACACCTGTTTGAATATCCACTCGCGGCTGGTAGTAAAGTCGTAAATCACCATTAGCAATGGCCAGTTTAAGCTTTTTCTCGGTAGAGCGACGTTTATTCTCTTGCTCGGTGTGACGTAGTTGATAGAACTGATAAGAATTGCGATCTTTTTTGGCCGAATACATAGCGATATCAGCAAAACGAAACAAGTCTTCCGCTTTTTCTGTATGGTTAGGGTAAATACTAATACCAATCGAAGCACCCGTTTGTACCGTATGCTCCCCCGCACTAAAAGGAGTTCTGAACTGCTCTAAAATTCTGGCAGCAATAGCGCCTGACTCTTTTTCGCTGGAGTTGGGCAATACAATAGCGAACTCATCACCACCCAAACGCGCCAAAGTATCGGTATCGCGTAAACACTTTTGAATAGTATTAGCCACATTCTTTAATAAAGCGTCGCCAACGGTATGACCTAAGGTATCGTTAATTTCTTTAAAACGATCCAGATCAATATACATGAAGGCCAATTTATGTGATTGAGTACTGGCTTCTGCTAAACCCTTTAGTAACCTTTTGCGCAATAAATAGCGATTAGGCAGCTCTGTTAAAGGATCGTAATTTGCTAAGCTGTGAATACGAACTTCAGATTTTTTACGCTCGGTAATATCATGAAAATTGATCACAACACCTTGAATCGCCGGATCATTTAAATGATTGACCAGACGACTCTCAATCCATAAAGTATGGCCTTTTTTATGATTAATACGGCGCTCAACCACCGACATCATGCCAGGGTTTTCGGCTACATATTTAATATGCTCTGACGATTCATCACGATCTTCAGCATAAATATAAGGCGCAAAACGCTTACCAATTAAATCTTCTTCGGTGTAACCAGTAACTTTAGTTACCGATGGCGACATATAGCTTACATTAAAATTTTGATCAAAAATCAAAATACAATCATAACTGTTTTCAACCAATCTTTTATAATAACGCTCTTGACGTTGTAATAATTCAGATTCAGATAGTGGTTGAAAAACTGGCATAACAGCACCAATCTCACTGACTGGTGTTCCATTTTCATCCCGCTCTGCAACAATGCCATTAACCTGGTACCACTGCCAAGAGTCATCTTTATGCTTTAACCTGAATTTAACACCAATTAGAGTCGCTTCTTTAGAGCTGGCCAGGCTTTTTTCTTGTTCTTCAATTGAAGATCTGTCTTCTGGATGTACTGGAGTATAAACTCCCTCTGGCATAGCTTTAATTTCTTCAACGCTATAACCCAGCAAAGCCGCAAAATCTTCTAATCCCTGAGAAAACAGTTGGGTTTTATAGTCTAAATGGAAAATACAAATAGGCAATTTGCTTAGCAAAGCTTTGCGATATACATCCACTTTATTATATTCGAGCGCTTGACCAACCAGATTAGGTGGTACTGGTTGTAGCGTAATAACTGTTTCAAATAAGGTTTTACTTTTAGGTAAATCGACTATAGAAGCAATATAATCTTGCCCCGAATCAAAATCCGGCAAGCCCACCAGCGATCGTTGGACTTTGCCTTTAATCAGCTCTTTGGGTAACCAGTTGCGGTATTCTACGCCTAAAAATTTAGAGGAAGACAAACTCTCTTGATTGTTAAAAACTTTGATGACACGCTCTTTATTACATACCAGAATAGCAGCAAAGCCCTGCTGACAAATGCTCTGCAGTAAAGAATCTGGAATTGGCGAGTTATCTGGCATCAAAACTTATAAGGGATCCTTATTGGTATTGGTAGTCCAAAAATTAACTGCCTAAGAATAAACCAGCAGAAGCCTCTTGTCCAAATTTAGTATCATTTTAGGCTTTTCAGATAACCACTTTTGCCGTTAAAATAACCAAATTCTTTACTTTTAGGCCTGTTTATGTCGATCCGACGCTTTAAATCACATATACCTAAATTAGCCGATAGCGTTTTTATTGATCCAACAGCTTTGGTTTTGGGTGACGTTGAAATTGGTGAAGACAGTTCCGTTTGGCCAATGGCAGTACTGCGTGGCGACGTTCATTCTATTCGTATTGGCAAACACACCAGTATCCAGGACGGTACTGTCTGTCATGTTACTCATGATGGCCCTTTCGATCCCGGCGGTTATGATTTGGTTGTAGGCGATAATGTCACTGTTGGACATAAAGCGATTTTACATGGCTGTCATATTGAGGATAATTGCCTAATAGGCATGGGCGCCGTAGTCATGGATGGTGCCATTATTCGTGAACACGTTATTATTGGTGCTAACAGTTTGGTGCCGCCTGGTCGTGAATTAGAGGGCGGTTATTTATGGGTTGGTTCACCAGCACGTAAGATTCGTAAACTGACGGAAGAAGAAATCAGCTTTTTTGAATATTCCGCCAACAATTATGTTCGGATCAAAAATGAACATCTTTCTGATAGCGATATTTAAAACTTTAGGTATTTATATCATTATTAAAAAAGGCTAGCGACTGCTGGCCTTTTTTAATAAATAGCTTTTAGAAACTATAGCTAACGCCTAAAGATAAAGTAGTATCGGTTTTTTCACGACCAACTGGAACTATTGAGTTGTGCGTAACCAAATAAGCCACTTTTAAAGCCAAACTTTCTGAAAGTTTAGCCGTTAAAGCTGACTCAGAGTTATAAGTATCTATCTCTTCACCCGAAATAATACTTAATTTCTGAGTAAAGGTAGCGGTTTCAGAAATGTGATAACCATAATCTAAATCTGCACGGGCAACGGCTTCTTTTTCATCGTCACCAACAAAAACTGCATTGACTCGATAACCTACGGCAAACCCTAATGAAAAATGACCACTGTCATCTTTAAATAATTGATAACCGTAACCCAAATACAAACCTGTTTGGTAGTCATAGGCACCAAAATAGTCATTCACATAGTCCAAAGTGCCATATAGAAAGCTTTGCTCACTCAAATCGTATCGGTGGTTCCAGATAAAACTATATTTCTCAGCCGAACGCACATTATCATTTGCGTTATTTAAACCTTTAATTCTAAAACCCATAGCATAAGGATCAGATACGCGGATCAGATAGTCAAAAGCACCATTTAAGCTAGTTGTATCGCTATTACCGCCAGTTTGTACAAAGCCCAGATCAAGATTACCTTTCGAGCCTTCCTCAGGCGCATCACCCAATAAGCCACCAGCGTTAGCCGTTGTCATTGCACCTATCGCAATGACAGCCAAAAATAATTTTATTAATTTCATAAAACTTGCCTCTCAAAAACGAAGCGCAATTTTACCTCAAGCTTTGTCAAGAGTCTTATATTTATTGTAAATAATCCGCATTCTTTATCACTCTGTGTAATGATTCTTATACCAATCGATAAAGCTTGGATATTTCAGCTTAATGTTATCTATATATCGACTATAAACTTTTCGGTAATTACCCGTTCTTGCCCTCTGCTCAATAACAAAAGAACTATCAAATAATGCAACTCTTTGAAAGGGCCTGGTATCTGCAGCTAAAGAGATTTGCCATTGACCCTGACTAGCCTGCCGTAGCCAATGGCAAAGATCCTGCTCATGAATTAAATTCAGCCACTTTGGATTATCTTTTTGCTTTGGATCGGTAAGCGACTGGATCAGCTTCTTCCTTTTTGCTGAGTAGAGTCCTGCAGCTCGCACCACCGAAGTATCAGGGTGTAGAGCCACTAGCTGTTTTTCAGCGGCCAATAAAATCCTGCCACGAAAATTATCCGGCTGAGTAATAGTTGCTTCATCAATCAAGCCCATTTGTTGAGCTCCATAAACACTGATCGAAGAAACAAAAGTGCAATGAAAATCTTTTTGTTGCTGATGTAACTGGAAAATAAAATTCCTGATAGCATCCAAATATATAGTTTGGTAAGCAGCTTCAGTTCGCTCTGTTGGAGAAAGAATTATAAAAACATTTTTTAGTTTGGGAAGTTCAGGTAAAGCTTCATCAGAGCCCAATAAGTCATAAACAATATGATTCTGCGACCAAGCTTTATAGCTTTTTGATAAGGTAAAAAGCTCTTTATTTCCTTGCGACAAAAACTGGTAAAAACGCTTTCCTAATACGCCAGTACCAACAATTAGCTGATAATCATTGGCCAATGCTTTCCACCAGTTTAGCTAGGCTTTTTTCGATAACTACATCTTTACCCGCCAGCTTTTCCAAAGTCTTTAATCCTTTGCCCGTCAACAACAACACAAACCCACAATCAAAGGCCTGGGCACATTCGTAATCCGACAGTGAATCACCAATAAAAACCATTTCACTCGGATCAAGATCAAATTGTTCAGCAATTCTTTGCAGCATCAAGGTTTTTGGCTTACGACATTCACAACCATCATCCGGATGATGTGGACAAAATTCGATATGATCAATATGGCCATTTTTTTCTGCTAGTAATTTGTGCATCTTTTGATGCATAGCCTCTAATACTGGCTCATCATAATAACCGCGACCAATTCCTGATTGGTTAGTGGCAATGGCTACCTTAAACTTTTTATTTAACTGACTAAGCGCATCCAGGCTACCGGCAATGGGAATCCATTCATCAACAGATTTAATATATTGATCTGAGTCGTGATTAATGACTCCATCACGGTCCAGTATAACTGCTTTAGTTTTTGACCAATTGATCATTGATTTTAGTACTTAATTTTGCAGCAATGAAATATCGGCTATCGAGCTAAACAGACCTTGTAGCTTTTTCAACATTGCAAGACGGTTGGCTTTTATAGCAGGATCTTCAGCATTAACCATAACTTTATCAAAAAAGGCATCTACCTCGTCACGCAAGCTGGCAAGGTATTCTAATTTTTCTTGATAGTTATTCAGGTTTTGCTGTTTAGCTTCTGCTTGCTTGATAGTATCAGCTAAAGCTTTTTCTTCACTTTCAACTAACAAATCGTTATCAACACTATCAGTAATTGCAACATCCGCTTTTGCCAAAATATTTTTTACCCGCTTATTGGCAGCAGACAAGCTTTGCGCTTCTGGTAAGGTTTGGAAAAACTGTACTGCTTTAACTCGCGCATCAAAGTCTATTGGCATTGATGGTTTTAAGGCCATCACTGCATTAATGATGTTAGCATCAATGCCCTGATCCAAATACCAAGCCTTAAAGCGCTCCAGAATAAAATCAAAAAGTTCCTGTTTAATCTTTTCATTACTCAGTTTATCACCAAAACTTGCAACTGAAGCATTGATTAAATCTTTAATGTCCAGTGATAAACTCTTTTCCACTAAAGTTCTTAATAAACCTATAGCAGCACGGCGCAGTGCAAAAGGATCTTTTGAGCCTTTAGGGATTTGACCAATACCAAAGATTCCTACCAAAGTATCAATACGATCGGCAATCGCCACCGTTTGACCCACAGGATTTTGTGCCAATTTATCGCCTGAGAATTTTGGCAGGTATTGCTCAGTCATGGCGATAGCAATATTTTCATCTTCGCCATCATGACGTGCGTAATAAGTACCCATAATGCCTTGCAACTTATCGAACTCACCAACCATATTGGTAGCTAAATCACACTTGGATAATAAACCCGCACGTTCAGCTTGCGCACTATCAGCACCAATCGAAGGCGCAATGAACCTGGCGATAGCAGCAACACGTTCGGCTTTATCCTGTACTGAACCCAACTCTTTCTGGAATACTACTTTCTTAAGCTGTTCCTGGTGGCTTTCTAACGCTACTTTTTTATCCGTTTCAAAAAAGAATTTAGCATCGGCCAAACGTGGACGAATGACTTTTTCATTACCACTAATAATGCTTTGCGGATTAGAACTTTCGATATTGGCAACGGTAATAAAATTCGGCAGCAAGTTGCCATCACTATCAAACACATGAAAATATTTTTGATGCTCGGCCATCGAAGATACCAAACACTCCGTAGGAACTTCTAAAAACTCATTATCGAATCTTCCGGTTAAAGCAACAGGCCATTCAACTAAACTCGTGACTTCATCCAGTAAATCATCAGAAATTTGTGCAACACCACCACTTACTTGCGCTTCAGCTTCAATCTGTTGTTTGATCAGTTGCTGACGTTTTTCGTAATCAGCAATGACTTTGGCCGATTCAAGTTGAGCCAGATAGCTATTGGCATTGCTTATGACAATTTCTTCAGAAGCCATAAAACGGTGACCGCGCGATTGATTGCCTGTTTTAACACCAACAATAGTTGCATCTAACACTTTATCGCCATGCAATAATACCGCCCAATGTACGGGACGAATAAACTGTTCGCTTCGATCGCCCCAGCGCATCGCTTTGGGAACGGGCAATTTTTTCAGTGCGCCATTAATAATTTCCTCGATAAAATTAGCCAATGGCTGGCCTTGCTGGGCAATGGTATAACCTAAACGCTCACCTTTGTCAGTTGCTATACGCTCTAACTCATCTACTTCCACACCGCAGGATTTGGCAAAACCCACCGCGGCTGGTTTGGCTGTGCCGTCATCATTAAAGGCCGCATCAACCGCAGGGCCTAAACGCTCGATATTTTTATCTGGCTGCTGTTCGGATAATTGATGTACAATTAAAGCCAGTCGGCGTGGTGCAGCATAAGCCTCAATAGAATCAAATTCAAAATCATGTGCTTGCAAGTTGACAGCCACATTATCGCGCAAGGCATCACGCAAGTTTTTTAAAGCTTTGGGGGGCAGCTCCTCTGTGCCAAGCTCGAATAATAAATCCTGCCTGCTCATGCGTTGCTCTCCTGATTATTTTGATTCTCAGCATTCTGTAACATGGGGAAACCCAGTGCTTCACGCGCAGCATAGTAACTTTCTGCAACTGAGCGAGCCAAAGTTCGCACGCGCAAAATAAAGCGCTGACGCTCGGTTACGGAAATCGCATGACGGGCATCCAGCAAATTAAAAGCATGCGATGCTTTGAGCACCATTTCATAAGCGGGTAAGGGCAGATTATGCTTCATCAAACGCGCAGATTCGCTTTCACAATAATCAAAAAACTCAAATAATTTTTCCACATTGGCCTGTTCAAAATTATAAGTAGATTGCTCCACTTCATTTTGATGGAACACATCGCGATAATAGACGGTACCTAAAGGACCATCAGTCCAGACCAGATCAAAAATTGAATCTACTCCCTGTAGGTACATGGCAATACGTTCAAGACCATAAGTGATTTCACCCATAACAGGTTTACATTCCAGGCCACCTACTTGCTGAAAATAGGTAAACTGGGTCACTTCCATACCATTGAGCCAAACCTCCCAGCCAAGCCCCCAGGCGCCAAGCGTTGGCGACTCCCAGTTGTCTTCCACAAAGCGAATATCGTGCTCCAGCGGATCGATGCCCAAAATCTTCATCGAACCTAAATACATCTCCTGAATTTCCAATGGTGATGGTTTAATCGCCACCTGGTATTGGTAATAATGCTGCAACCGATTAGGGTTTTCACCGTAACGACCATCGGTAGGGCGGCGACAGGGTTGCACATAGGCAGCACTCCAGGGTTCAGGGCCAATGGCTCTGAGAAAGGTCGCCGGGTGAAAAGTGCCTGCTCCAACTTCCAGATCCAATGGCTGTTGAATAACGCAGCCTTGCTCTGCCCAATAGTTTTGCAGGGTTAGGATAAGTCCCTGAAATGTCTTTGTATTTTCGTTACCGATTGCCACTGATTATACTCCAATAGTGGTATTTGCATTTAACGGCCTGGTAAAAATTTATTACGCTTACTTTAGTTTTGTTGAAAATTATGCGAAAGATACTCATTTATCTATATAAACTCCTATTCTCTTATAATTTTCGCCGCACCAAACTTGCGCTCAAGACAATTTTTCCTCAGACCTCAACATTACATTTATTGCCGAATTCGCTCAAAGAGCGAAATTATACGGTAAATCCCTATATTTTCTAACCTTTCAAGCCTTTTTATGGTAAAAAATAGCAAATTCCCTATGGATTTTGCATATGACCAAGCGCTGCTTTTGGGTTTCAGACGATCCCTTGTATATCGACTATCATGATAAGGAATGGGGAAAACCCATTTATGATGACCAGCAATTATTTGAAATGCTCTGCTTAGAAGGAGCTCAGGCGGGATTAAGCTGGATAACAGTACTGAAAAAGCGTCAACACTATCGTAAAGTGTTTGATAACTTTGATGCCACCAAAATTGCCCAATACAGCGAAAAAAAACGTGAATATTTACTGGCTGACCCTGGAATTATTCGCAATAAATTGAAAGTTAACGCTTTTATTGTCAATGCGCAAAATTACCTGCGAATCAAGGAAAGTCAAAGCTTTAGCGATTACCTTTGGCAATTTGTCGATGGCAAACCCATTATCAATCATTGGCAAGAGCGCTCACAAGTTCCCGCTAACAGCGCTGAATCCGATGCCATGTCAAAACAACTGAAAAAAGATGGCTTTAAATTTGTCGGCTCGACCATCTGTTATGCTTTTATGCAGGCCTGCGGTATGGTCAACGACCATACCTTAGATTGTGATTTTCGTTAATCACTCTATCGGCAAATAAATATCAGTAATTGCTTCAGTTTCTGCTACATCTGGGAAAAAGCTAATTCGTTCTATAAATAGTGGGAAATCTCTAAGTTGGTAGTTGTTCTTTGATAACCATTCACCATATAAGAATTCGATTGCTGATCTCATCTCTATATCTCGTCCAATATGGCATATTTTTGCGCATTTACCAGCAGGAATTTTGTCCTCAATAACATTATAGGTATTAGCTTCAACCGGGCTTTTTATTGAACAAGCAAGACCAATTTTATACTCTTCCAGACTTGCTGTTTCAGGATCTTCATACAAAATATTAAAAGTACGACTAATTTTGGGGTTTAGTTTTTGAGTTTTTCTCCAGTCAATAAAGGTTTTAACGGTATCTAGCACTTTATTTGGATTACCCTTGTGCTCTAGTTTGGCAATTCTGGTTTCTGTAAAATTTAAGACTTCTACAGAATAAAGTGTTTCACTCTTTGGCATAACAAGCTCCTTATACAAATTATCGTAATGCCAATCTACAGAAGCCTGATTCTTTCTGAACGCTCTAGGGCTTTGTCCAAATTCTTTCTTAAAACTACGACTAAAGGCCTCTAAACTTGAATACCCAGTTTCGAGGCTAATATCTGTTACGTTTATATCTCTAAACACAAGTTGATAGGCTGCTTTTCGTAGTTTCGACTTATGAAGGTATTCAATAATAGAAATACCATACAAAGCCGAAAATCTTCTATGAAAGTGAAATTTTGATAGATTGACGAGAGTTGCTAATTGCTCCAGAACTATAGCCTTATCAAGGTGCTCAGCAATATAATCAAAGAGCTTTATAAAGGATTCATCTTGATTTCGCATCATTATTCATGAACAGTTAACAAGCTGCTATTGTCCTAACTTGTAGATATAAATACTTGATTAATCTTGCTTAATTTTTAAATAATTTCTCAGTTGTTTAATAATACTTACCATTGAACCAGCGACCCCAATAATGGCAGCAACAACTAATAAACCGATACGAAACTGTTGCCCATAAAATCCCCATTGATAATAATTTTCGGCAAACACAAAGCCAATAATTAGCAGTGATAGGACGTAACAAATCAAGGTGAATTTAGGTAAACGATTGATAATTATCATATTTTCCCCAAACTAAAAAACTCACCAGCAGAAACAATACCGAGATATTTTTCACCATCAATCATTCTTTCTTCCGCCATGTCGACCAGCTCATAAAATAGATTGCGATGAATCAATCCATTTAAATTACCTCGGATATTGATATAAGGCGAAGGTTCTCCAGTTTTGGAATTCAAATTAATCCATAAAGGGTTATCACTGGTTAATGCGACTTGGTTATCGCAGTTATCTTCAAACACTATCACTGAGCCTTGCTCAGTTTCTTCCAGTCTCATCCGCACCATCAGAAAAGGCACATCCTCAACTCTAATGCCCAATTTCTCGACCGGCGTTACCAGAAAGTAGTCCTCACCTTCTTTTTTAAGAACCCTTGAAAATAATTTTACCAGGCGCTTACGGCTGATGGGTGAACCTTGATAATACCAATTGCCATCACGCTTAATCAGCAAATCCATATCTCCACAAGAATCCGGATCCCATTGTTCAACGGGCGGTAACTTTTTTTCTGAAGACGATTCCTCCAGTTGCTTAAGCAGCTTGTTTAAATGATTATCCTGTGGCATTGAACTTGAGTATCCTAGACGGTCAGGCCTTTTTTAATTAAATAACGGTAAGGTACTGATTCTGTATCACTAGCCAGCAACTGGTGATCCATAAAGGTACAAAATTTGGGAATATCGCGTGTGGTCGAAGGATCGTCAGCCAAAACCAACAACACCTCACCATCCTGCATCTTGCGTACGTTCAGACGCACCATCATCACCGGTTCTGGACAACGCAAGCCAGTAGCATCGTATTGGCGATCAAACTGTTGAAATGGACAACTATCCATGGCTAAATTCTGGCTAAAGATCAAAAAGTGGGCAAATTTTAGTCGTTTATTAGAAATTTTCAATCATTCTTTTATCTATTAATAGTTATTAACTATTAATAGATTTTAATCATTCTATTTAAACTATTAGCTAACAAATGTAATAATTATCCTATAGTTTATTAATCACCAGGAACTTCTCATGTCACAAACAACTTTAAATATTAATATCGGTATTAATGATCAGGATCGGCAAAATGTTGGGCAAGGCCTTGCGCGCTTATTGGCCGATACCTACAGCCTTTATTTACAAACTCACAACTTCCACTGGAATGTAACCGGACCTTTTTTCCAATCGTTACATACGCTTTTTGAAACTCATTACACCGAGTTAGCTATTGCCGTGGATGATATTGCCGAGCGCATTCGCGCCTTAGGCATCACAGCTCCAGGCACCTATGCCGAATTTGCTGAATTAACCAGTATTCAGGAAATTGCTGGCAATATCAGTGCCAATGAAATGCTTAAGCGATTGGTGGAAAGCCATGAAACTTTGGTCAGAACCGCGCGAGATATATTGCCCATCGCTACTGATGCCAATGATGAATCCTCGGCAAGCTTAATTTCAGATCGTCTGGTTGTGCATGAGAAAGTAGCATGGATGCTTCGCTCTCATCTGCAAGCCTAGTCGGAAATTTAACTTAAAGTCTAAGAAAGGCCGGCAAATACTCTGTTGCGGCCTTCATTCTTGGCTTTGTAAAGTAACCGATCCGCTCGATTAATCACATGATCCAGATTTTCATCGGCTGGCAGACACTGAGTTACACCAAAGCTGGAGGTCACCCTTAACCCTTGAGCCAAAGCATCAAAATCATAGTTCTCAAATTGTTCTCGGATTCGTTCGGCGATTTTATAGGCATTATCATTTGAGGTATTAGGAAGAATAATCAAAAACTCTTCACCACCAATACGACCAATGGTGTCCGTAGCTCTTAAAATGATTTGGCAAATATCCTTAGTTGCCTGAATCACCTTATCACCAATATGATGACCAAATCTATCATTAATATTTTTGAAACGATCAATATCAAATAAAATTACTGAATAAGCAAAATCACTGGTTTCACTTTTTTCATGGTAAATATCAAGCTTTCTAAAAATATGGCGACGATTTGGCATTAAAGTAAGGTTGTCAGTTAAAGCCAATCGCTGATTTTCATTAGCCAAGTTACGATAGCGATACATAAACCAGAATAACACTAAAATAGCTGTCAATAATAAGCCAATTAAGAACCAAAGCGTCTCATTAAAACTCTTACTGGCAGCAACGCTTTTCTCATGTAATTCATTTTCTTTGGCCAACAATTTATTATCAAAATTCAATTGTGCTTTATCGAGTTGCTCCCGCGCCAGACTAGAAACCTTGGTCAGACTATCATTAAAATATTTGCGGTAATTAGTATAGGATTTATCTAAAGCTTCATAAGCTTTTTTATACATTTTTCTTTTTGCAAAGGTATTGGCTCTTAAACGACTGACATAATGCAAGTAGGTTTCATTTAATTTTTCAGAATACCCTTCCGCCAACCTTAAATGCTTTTCTGCATTTTCCACCTGATCCAGTTCCAAATAAATAGAAGCCAAATCAGCATGTAAATCATAACCAAATAAACTCTCACCAATTTGTTCTGACAGATCTGCCACTATCAATAGATTTTCAAGCGCTTCCTGATATTTTTTCTGATCAACAAATAGTCGACTATATATTTGATGGACAAAAGCAATCGCTGGAATATCTTCTTCTTTTCGCGCCCTAGCTTCTGACTTATCCAGATATTCTTTTGCTTTTTCATAATCTTTAAGTTCTCGGTAAGAATCTGCCAGATTACTGAGCAAATAGGATTTATGTCCCAGCTTTGGATAGGCTTCCACCAGATCCACAGCTTTTTTATAATATTTATTGGCTGAAATTTCATCATTCAGTTCAGAATAAATAATACCAAATAAATTATAGGTTGCGGCAATCTGATAAGGATCATTGCTTTCATAAGAATAATTTAAAGCCACCTGCAAAAAATCTAGAGAATCGCCATATTTATATTGAAATAAACCAAGATAGGCTTTTTCTAATACCAAATGACTTAATTTATGTTTCGGCCAGATTGCTATAACTTCATCATAAAGTTTTGTGGCCAACTCCATCGCTCTATCGACTTGTCCATCAGAACGTAATAAAAAAACCTGCGCAAAATCATATTCTCGATTCAGTTTTTCCAATTGAACCGTATCTTTAAAAGGTTTAGCTTTGGTTAAAAATTGCTGGGCTTTAACAAAATCTTCCTGAAAAATATAATAACTGGCTTTCAGTATATTGGCCAAGCCCTGTAAATGCTGATCCTGTGGGTTTTGTAATAATAACTCATTGATATCTTTGAGGTGTTGTTCTTGGGAACGAACTGAAATGGAGAGATCGGCAAGCTCATACATTTGCTTTAAAAGCTGCTCATTGGCCAGTAAAGAACTACTAACTAAAAATAAGCAAAAAGCTACAAGAATCCTTTTCGGCGTCACACTATCCTTTACCTTAATAACCCCAGATACTGCTACTCTACACTAATGCAATTCAAAATTGAATCAAAAGCAATGCGAATTAGCATTGCTTTTGTCTTATTTTTCAATCAATTAATCCTCAAAATAAAATTTAGCGCGCTCCACTTTTTCTGGCGCCACCTGATTCATAGTAGCGATTTCATAGAGGCGACCATTAAGCATGACCATATTCACCTTATCGCTATCGCGCAACTTCTTGCTGGGATCAGCATCTAAAATCACCAAGTCGGCTAATTTGCCCACCTCGATCGACCCTAAATCCTTTTCCATCCCCAAGATTTTAGCGCCATCAATAGTGGCCGTACGTAAAGCTTCCATTGGCGTCATACCACCTTGTTCAAACATCCACATTTCCCAATGCGCTGCCAAACCTTCGCGCTGGCCATGCGCGCCCATCAAAACTTTTACTCCCTCGTCTTGCAACTGAGCCGCACCGCGCGCTACGTTAATATGATTATAATCTTCTTCTGGAGCCTTATAACGACGCACGGAACGTGCTTCCAAAATCTGTCTGGGCACATATTTTGACAAGATAGGATGCTTCCAGACATCGGTTTTTTCATACCAGTAACGCTCACCAAAAATACCGCCATAGGCTACGCCCATAGTTGGTACATAGGCAGTATCAGCCTGACCCATTAACTGCTTCACATCCGCATACACATTTGCCACCGGCAAAGAATGCTCAATTGTGGTATGGCCATCGATCACCATAGTCATATTATGCTGAAATAAAGAGCCACCTTCTGGCACTACCATCAGGCCTGTTTTGCGCGCTGCTTCTAATACTTGCTGACGCTGATCACGACGTGGTTGATTGTAGCTTTTGACTGAAAAAGCACCCACCGCTTTCATGCGCTCCAAATGACCAATAGCATCATCCAGACTGTTTACGTCAGCGGTAATATAGTGATTGGCGCCGTATAGGATAGTGCCAGTTGAAAATAAGCGCGGTGCGACAATTTGACCTGTTTTTTGCATCTCCGAAGCGGAAAAAACTGCTTCAGTATTAGCTGATGGATTGTGGGTCGTGGTCACACCAAAGGCTAAAGACGCCAGTGCATTCCAGTTGGTTTGCGGCTGTATCTGATCGTTAGCATAAGGACCATGCCAATGGAAATCGATCAAGCCTGGAATTATGGTTTTTCCTGTTACATCAAAGCGTTGTGCTTTAGATGGAACCGTCACCTCATCAGTTTTACCCACCGTCTTGATACGATTGTTTTCCACCAAAATAGTGCCGTTCTCAATCACCTCATCGCCTTTCATGCTGATAATCTTAGCGCCAGTTAAAGCAATTAACCCTTTTGGCACATCAGCTTTAGTCGGTAATTGAATATGAATCACATTTGCTTCCGCATCTTCAGGCGCTTCACCGTCAACATTTAAAAAACCAAACTTATCACCCAATTTTTGCTGGTATAAATTCGGCCCCATTGACCAATTCAGATTTTGACTATCCGATGACCAGGATAGGTTAGCACCGGAAAATTTTGAAAAACGTTTCACTGGTAAATTTGATGCTTTCGGGCCAGTGCTAATAACTTTTCCGCCCGCTACAAATGGTGTGACATAGACCTGATAACGCTGGGTAAAAGCAAGCCACTGGCTATCTGGAGAAATGGCAAAATCACTGATCCAGTTGCCCTGATAGTGCTCTCGCTTATCATTACCGGATAAATCCACACTGACTAACTTTTGCGAACGAACTTCACCATCCGCTTTAGATTCTGAGAAATAAATTCGCTCTGGATCACGGTTAAAGAAAGGACGGGAACCTGATTTGCTGATGCGTTTCTGTTGCTGAGATTTCAAATCTACAACGATAATGCCTCGCTCTTTGGAATAGAGCGGGCTGGTCAAATAACCGCCGGAAATAGCCTGGAATACTGCGGTGCGACCATCGGAGCTTAGTGATGGATTAGTGTAATGTCCTGGTTTTTGACTAATGATCCTTTGCCCGCCACCAAACAATGAATGAATACGCACCGTACCTAAATCCTTATCACTCCAGGTGGTATAAATAATGCTGCCACCGTTAGGAGAGAAACGTGGATAAAATTCAAAATGATCATTTTGATTAGTGATTCGGTGTGGCTTGCCATTGGGTAAACTCATTTTATAAATATGGCCTAGCGCTTGGAAAATAGCAGTTTTTCCATTCGGTGCCACCTGCAACCAGCGTAGCATTTTGACATCAAAGTCTTTCGGTGCTGCCTGATTAATATTACTAACAACTTCACGCATCTCGCGACGGTCAATCACTGAAAAGGGAATATTAGTGACTTCTTTTGATTCTATATCAATGGTATGAATTTTGCCTTTAGCCCAAAACACAATATTTTTGCTGTCAGGTGTCCAGGCGAAATTAGGATAAACCCCGTGAATGGCCCAGGTTTCTTGCATATCTCTCTCAAGGCCTTTGTAAATGGGAAACTCTTCACCGGTCTCGCGATCCTGCAAATAAAGCGTACTTTTCTCACGAATGCGACGCACAAAAGCTATGTATTTACCATTGGGGGACGGGGTAGGTCGAACGGCACCGCCCTGACCCGAAATCCAGGTTTCGATCTCACCCGTATTGCGATCAATGGCAAAAACTTCGTAGATTTGTTCATTAGAATTTTTACTATATTCAAAATAGCGTCCTGATGTCGAATCACGTGAGAACAAAACATATTGGCCATCTGGAGTAAATGCTGGTTCACCCAGATCTTTTTGTTCATTCGGTCTTTTATTGAGCTTAATGCCATTGCCGCCTGATTTGTGATACAACCAAATTTCACCGGCGCCTAAAGAGCGGGTTCCGGTAAAGTGTTTACGTGCAGCCAGATAATTGCCATCAGGACTCCAAACCGCATTGTTCAATAAACGGAATTTTTCTTTTGTCACTTGATAAGCATCCGAACCATCGATATCCATCACCCAAATATTATCGCCACCACCTTGATCAGAAGTAAAAGACAATTGACCACCGTCTGGTGAAAAACGTGGCTGCATATCCCACGCCATCGAATTAGTGATATTCTTGGCTTCACCCCCGCCGATCGGGATAGTATAGATATCGCCTAACAGATCAAAAGCGATGGTTTTGCCGTCCGGACTGACGTCCAGATTCATCCAGGTACCTTCATCCACCTTAATGTCCGCAAAAACCGCTTTACCTGGCGCTTTGTTCACATCCCATTTTTGATCGTCTTTTTTCTCTTTGGCCTGAACAGCCAAACCCGAAGAAGCGATTAATAAACCTGATAACAGTGCGATTTTCTTAAAAGAATATATATTCATTATTAGCTCTTATTGATCCCGAATAGATTAACCCTAATTTAGCAATATAGTTAGGTTGGAGCCAATTGGCAAAAAAATGACCGGATATTGATCTTGGAAAATTGTAAGGAAGTTTGTTTGCTAAAGAAGCAAGCTGATTTTTCTGCTATCTGATTTAGATAAAGATAAAAAGCCGGCTGTTATCGCCGGCTATATTGATTGCAGTAGCACGCTTATTTTATAGTCGAAAGCAGATCCGGATTAACCACCAGATTTCTTACACCATGAGCATGATCTTCATTGAAGTCATTACCTTGACACCATTTGGCAACCGTTTTTATATCAACCTTAGCCACCTCAGGACGTACACTCCAGGTAACCTGAAAGGGTGAACCTGCTTCGTTATAGTTAGGCCCAGTAGTTGAACCGGCATAAACAACTGGCGTACCAGTACTATTTGGGATCTTTAGCGCTTGATAAAAACCGTCTTTTTGCGCAAATTGAGTTAACTCAGCAAAATCTAGCGCATCATTATCATTAACTAAAACATATACTTGTGCTTCTACTCGAAGTTGAGGATTTTTAATGGAGTCGCTAAGACAGGCGCCCAAGGTTGGGCCTGGTTTTATTTGTGCTGAGCTATGGACATAATGGACTTCGATAGTGTCACCTGTTTGTAGTTTGCTTTTTTTGCTGGGGCAAGCGGCTTTTCTAATCGGCCTCTTTTCCTTTTTGCTTAATTTCCCCGAATATAAATAACCTGTTTTATACCCATGACCATCGCCATTGCCCGCATATTTTGTAAACTGTCCACCAGCATGTTCGGCATTCTTATGGAAATGGATATTACATAAATTCATCTGGCTGTAAGCAGGAGCAGCGCTAAATACGATTCGGTTACTGCCAGCAGTAGAATCAATATTACGCGGTGATTGTGGGCCAAATCCTTGCTTTTCAGTGTTTTTTGCCAGCTTTGCTCGTTGCTCAGCAATAACCTTATCGGCAACAGGCTTGGCATTATTGGATTTTGCAGCAACACCCAATGGTGCTGTTATTGCCACTATGGATAATAAACAGGTTAGTTTTTTCATAAAGTCTCCGTATTAAAGGGTTAAAAATAATGGTATTGATTGTTGATATAAAAGTATTGGATATTACTAATCCCTTATCAATTTAATTGTATTTTTTTGATTAAGTTTTGTGACAAAATGAACAAATCTTGCCCAATATCACGATACTATATCAAGCCCTGTGGTTTTAAATAGATGCTTTTATAGCTTATTGATTATTGGGGTCCAGTATAAAGGCTAACACTTTTTGTAATTCTTGATCATTGCAATCAAAACAGGCTCCTTTTGGTGGCATGCCGTTATAACCCTCTTTCAGGTTTTTCAGCAGAACATCCTTTCCTTTGGCTAAACGCGGCTGCCACTCTTCCAGATCGCCACGAACAGGCGCGCCGCCGTGACCGCGCTCATGACAACTAAAACAAGATTGGTTGTATATCGTCTCGCCATCACGTTCTTGCGGCGTCTGATTACAAGCAACCAAAGCCCCAGATAACAAAACAACGAGTAGAGCCCTTTTCATATTTAAACCTTTATCAAATATAAACAACCATCAATTGCCAACGGTTCTGGGTAATCGGTAATTTCAAAATCCATCTTTCGGTATAAAGCCAATGCTACTTTATTAGTTTTCAGCACAAATAAAGACAATCCCTTCAGTCCTAAAGTACTTTGTCCTTTCTGACCAAGCTTTTTAATAAGCAACTCTCCAAAACCCTGACGTCGATAAATTGGATTGACCACTAAACGTCCTAAATGGCAACGCCCCAAACGCTCGTAAAATTGGCCGAAAGCCACTAAATTGTTATCTTCATCTTCAAGAATATAAGAATCTAACTTGGCAAGCTGAATATCTTCTGTGAAAGATTCTTGGTTCAATGGATATCGAACATTAGGCCCTGACCAGATCTGAAGAGCAGCTTTATCTTCAAACCAACTCATTAATAATAAACAATCTGCCTTATTTGCTTCTCTTAATTCCATATTTCAAACATAAAAAAGCCGATGCGGTCACTATAACAGCATCGGCTTTAATTATTTAATAATTACTTGCTGTTTTCTACAAGATAATCAACCACTTGTTTGATTTCATCATCAGAACAATCGGCACAAGTACCTTTAGCTGGCATAGCATTAAGGCCATTAATGGCATTGGCATAAACCGCATCGATACCTTTAGCTAAATGCTCTGACCAAGCAGCAGCATCACCTAACTTGGGAGCGCCTGCGACGCCTGTACCATGACAGGCGGTACAATAGGTATTGTAGATATCTTCAGCTGAGCGTGGGCCAGCTGGTTTTGCCGCTTTAGGCAATTCATTAGCCACCTGTGGAACTTTATCACCTTCAACATAAACTTTATAAACAGGCTTGATGCGGCTATCAACTTTCTTTTTGCTTAAATGGGTTGCAGCAGCATCGCCAGCAAAAGCAGCGATCACTAGGCTCAAGGTAAAAATACCAATTAATTTAATTGTTTTCATCTTCGGTCTCTCAATATTGGGAAAGTTAAAAGCCTTCCACAAGTCAATGAATCTTCTTACGCGGAAGCATTATAACGGCATTCACCCTGCGGTTAAATAGCCAATTGGCCTGGATCCTGGAAATCCAGCAATTAATGATACCTTTTTTGATCTAGATCAGGCACACTTTGGCCATTATGCCTAGCAAGCAACCAGACAGAGACTTATGGGCTTTTTAAAAACAAAGGCCTTAGCTGCCATTGGCGAGTTGATGGTCAATAAAATCCCTTTTAATCACCACTTAGGGTTTGAATTTGACAGTGTTAGCGATGATCTTTGTATCATCCACTTTGCCATGAAGCCTGAATTGGTAGGTAATTATTTTCAAGGAATTTTGCACGGCGGCGTGATTTCTGCAGCACTTGATATGGTTGGCGGCACTATGGCAGCAGTAGGAGTGCTTAACGATAATCCAGCAACCCATATTAGCAAGCTCAAAAATAAATTGAGCAAACTGAGCACCATTGATATTCGAGTGGATTATTTAAGGCCCGGTAAAGGCAAGATGTTTTATGCCAAAGCTCGCCTGTTAAGAACCGGCAGCAAAATAGCAGTCGTTCGCATGGAGCTGGTCAATGAGCAGGAAATGCAAATCGCCGTTGCCACTGGCACTTACCTGGTGGGTTAATTAACGGCTGGTTTTTATAACAATACCAATAAAGAGAATCTAATGAGCAAGCAACGTGCAGGTTTAATCTATGGTAGCTTGGCCTTTATCATTTGGGGGCTGGCACCGATCTATTTTAAAGCCCTCGAAAAGGTTTCCGCGCTAGAAATTTTAGCTCACCGGGTTGCTTGGTCGGTGCCTGTAATCATCATTATTATGCTCATCATTAAAAGGCCTTTTCCGAAAAACATTTTTCAGGACAAAAAAACTCTGGGCGTTTTATTTCTCACTGCCTTTTTGATTTCCGGCAATTGGCTGATTTTTACCTGGGCTGTCACCAATGAAAAAGTTCTGGACACCAGCCTGGGCTATTTTATCAACCCTTTGATCAGCGTAGCCCTGGGCGTTTTAATTTTAAAAGAACGACTCGATATCTGGAGCAAAATCGCACTGGCACTGGCCATTAGCGGAGTCTTATATCGAGTTTACGCCCTGGGCAGTTTACCCTGGATTTCATTGTGGTTAGCCCTTTCTTTCGGTTTTTATGGCCTGTTGCGCAAGCAAGTTGATATAGGAGCGCTGCAAGGACTATTGGTTGAAACCCTGATAGTCCTGCCATTAACCGCAGGCTATATCATTTATTTAGCAATCACCGAGCAAGGCGCTTTTTTACACACCTCCGCCTCTATTGATTGGTTACTGCTGGCGGGCGGGATCATTACTACCATACCGCTGGCCCTGTTCTCAGCCGGTGCACGCTTATTACCCTTGAATACGGTAGGTTTTTTACAATACATAGCGCCCAGTTTAACTTTTATTCTAGCGGTCTTTTTCTTTGGTGAAGAGTTCAATCGTGATTTGCTGATAACCTTTGCCCTAATATGGGCAGGGCTGGGGGTTTATACTCTTGGGCGCTTGAAAAAAAACTCTTATCAACAAAATTAATAAAGCCCGCTTCAAACATTAACTTACATAAGCAAAGCCACACCTGAGTAACTCCACGATTACCTCATATTCCTGTCACTTACCAAATGAAGCTGTATCACAATAGCTCATTGATTAGCCTCTAACATTTTCTTAAAGTTGAATTTTACCTACTTTAATAACACCATTTTGATCTTCTTCGCGATCAAAAATCACAAAGTAATCGGAAATTAAAGGCAATCCCATAATTGACATATTCGGAATATTGGCGAGTTCCGGCATAATCATAAACCAGGCTCGACCTTTATTTAAAGCATTGAGTTGCCAATAATTATCCGGTGTACAGCTTACTTTAGTGACATCGTTGTTATTCTCACCCTTAAAATAAAAATGAATATCGGGCCAAACTGACAAATCCAGATCGTCTGGATAATAACCCTCTTGTCCCGCATTTTGGAAATTATCAATCTGCTTGATAAAGTTAATATTGAGTTCCAATAATTGATCCAATAGCTCTTGATACAATTCTTCCTGCAATACAATAAAGCTACTGCCGCAATCAATAATCGAGTTTGAATAACGCGGTTTATTTTCCCTTCTTGTTGCTTCTGGTACGATTATTTTTTCACCGTCAGCAACCTGCATAGCTAGCAGCTGAGTGTTGTAATAAGCATCGTGCACCACATCAATGGTTTTCAAGCTGCCATCGTATAATTCCCGATGCTCTTCACCAGAGCCTAAAATTATCCAGCCTTGATTTAAAGGATCAGCTTCTAATTGTTCTTGAGTCAAGTCATTGTCAGCAACATGAACCAAAGCGCGTTTACAGTAGAGTGAAAATTTGTTTCTACAGATCTTATGTTCTTCCAGTTCAGTAAAAAAAGCACAGGGTTTCTTTGAAGGATAATTGCGTAAAAATTTCTTAAAGACTCTTACTGCTTTTTTATTTTCCTCTACCTTAAAAGGCCATGGAAAGGTTTTTTCAGGATAGTAATCTCTTTCTACAAAATAGTTGGTCAGATTATAGGCTCGATTAAGCTGTCGATAAGCCAGACCCAAAATTCCGTCAGCACCATAAAAATTATCCTGCTGTTCACTTTCAATAATGGCTACCCGACCTTTTTTTAAGGTCATTTTACGTTCTTCGGTTTCAAACTGTAGATTAGTTTTTACTAATGGGCCGGCCCAGCCACCGGAACCATAAATAATCGCTTGGGCAAAAACGGTACTTCTTAAATAAAAATCTTTTTGCGGATTATATTTTTTGCACTCAACGGCTAAGGTGCTGCTTCCTGTATCCAGCAATAAATTAACTTTTACCTGCTGACTACCGATCTCCATTTGCACACAATAGCCGCCTTTGGCAGCGACAATATTAATAGGAAGTTTTAAGGTTTTTTTCGGCACAAAAGCCTCAACAAAAAAAGCTTGTGCACCAAGCATAGCGCACAAGCTTTTAATGTCAAAGTATCGCTTTGTCTTAAAAGAGAACTCGGATACCGGCGGTAATAGAACGACCGGCACGAGGCGCTCTATCCTTTAAGAAAGATGCATGATCCCGAATTTCTTCGTCTAACAGATTTTGGCCACGCAAAAACAGTAACGCTTCTGCATTATCAAAATAAAGATTATAACCAAGATCCAAATTCAGTAAATCATAGCCATCCGTTGCTAATTCTTCATGTGCTAGCTTGTCTTGTTTGGCTACTTTAATTGCTTTAAGATTGGCTGAAAAATCACCGCGCTCAAAACCTAACGAGGCACCAAAACGCTTGGCAGGTTGACGTGGAATATAAGCACCAGTGGGATTATCAAACTCTGCATGAGTATAGTCACCAAATAATCCTGCTTTCCAGTAACCGCTATCCATTTCCGCAAAAACCCAATCAATTTCAGCTTCAACACCTTCAAAAACTGCGTCTTGTTGAGCAAACTGCAAGATGGGCAATTCATGCTCATGATCTGGATCTGCGGCGTGATCTTCTTCCAGCAACTCCTGATAAATAAAGTCATTCACTCGATTATGGAATACCGCAACAGAAGCATGCAGATTATCCGTATGATAGCGTAAACCTATGTCCAGATTATTAGCCGTTTCCTTATCCAGATTCGGATTACCGACATCTATAGTTAGAGTAGCAAGGTGAGGCACATAGTTATCTTCACTATTACCAGCATTAGATAACAGCTCCTCAACTTGTGGCAAACGTTGGGCTCGAGCAAAATTCATCGGTAATGACCAATTACCATCTATATGCCAGACCAGTCCTGCCGCAAAACTAAAAGCAGTATCATCGCGTGAACCAAAAGACCCTGCATCAAGCTCTTGACGGTCAAAGCGCAAGCCTAATTCCGTATGCCAATTACCCAAATCCCTTTCTTCCAACCAGAAAAGACCAAGCTTCTTGGTGTTAGACATTGGAATAAAGCCCTCATCACCGATAGCCGCAAAATCGCCATCGCTATACTGCAAGCCAAAAGCACCTTGCCAACCAGACCAGGCTTCATGCACCAACTCTAGTCGCAACTCATTGGCATCATTAATAAAAGTGGTACCAATTTCCTCTCCTTCAAGTTCCTGATGCTGATAATCAGTGTTGACAAAGCTCATTTTTAAGTTTTGAAAACCCTCAAAAGGATTGTTCCATTGGCCTTTAAGATCCCAACGTTTCTGTTCTAAATCCAAGCGAATGGTCTCTTCTCCGTGCTCCTCCTCTCCAGCTCCATGCATTTCTTCTTCCTCTTCATGTGCATGACCAGGTAAACCATAGTTTCGATCAAATTTAGTATATGACAGCCCCCAGTAGCCGTTATCGGTAATATAGGAAAAGCCAATATTGCCACCTTGTGTGTCAGTATCGCTATTCTCTAATACACCAAAGCCTTCTTCATGCTCTTCTTCACCATGTCCGGCTTCACCTTCAGCTTCTTCCAGTTCTCGTAATCTCAGAGACTCAGCAAAACCCGGAATTTCTATTGGATCAGTCTTTGAGTCAAAAGCATCAATATGAAAAGCAAGGGAACCGCTATCTAACTCAACTGCAGAGGTCAAAGTGCCGACAACTGAACGCTCACCAGTAGCCGAATCACCCAGTCGCACCTCAAGACCACCATCAATACCATCAGGTGTTTCGGTAGGGATTTTATTATCCACTACATTAACCGCACCACCGACCGCACCACCACCATAAAGCAAAGTTGCAGGACCTTTTAAAACTTCAATTCGTTTGGCCAACAATGGCTCTGCAGCAATCCAGTGATCAGGACTGGCATTAGAGGCATCCTGAGTAGAAGTGTTATTACTTAAAACTGTCACCCGATTACCCTGTTGACCACGGATCACAGGACGACCAGCACCAACCCCAAAACTGGACAAGTTAATTCCAGGTACTTCTGCCAGGGTTTCACCAATGTTAGTACCTCGGTTTTTTACCAGTTGATCGCCGGCAATCACCACCGCAGGCGAAGCCATTTCCAGACTGGAATGCTCCAAAGGATTACCAGTAACCACGATAGTTTTTGCATTGTCATGCGTTACCGTTAAGCTTAACGGGCTACCATCATGACGCACCGATTGATTAATATGACCAATCTTTGCTGCTTCAATATCAAGCACATAACGTCCTTCATCTAAAGCCTCAAAGGTAAATTTGCCATTGTCGTCAGTCACCACTTTTTTGTTTAAAGCGCGTAAATGCACCTCGGCATTTGCAATAGGGGCACCTTTATCATCGAGCACCACACCTGTTAAATTCTTGGCTTCAGCCATTAAAGGACCAGTAAATAAACCAGCCATTAAAAGAGTCACCATCGACTGCTTAAAATATTTTTTGTTCATGCTTAAAATTCCTAATATATGCAAATTTCATACCGCCACCGTGAGCTGCTGTATGAATAAAATTTATAACGATGTATTATTTGAAATTAAGTAAAAAATGGTGGGGCGCGACCAAAAAAAGGGCTGATGCGTTGAGCAACATAAAAAGGAACTGAGCGTATTGCAAACCGTTCGGAAATACTGGTAAATTCAGCAATGATTAATTCATTAGCCGAGCTTTGCAGATCCGTGTTGGGCTGATAAAGACAAAAGGTACACTCAGCAGAATCGTGGTATGGTGCATTAACGTGAGCAACAGCCGACAATGCCAGTGCCCAAAGGGCCAGCATAAATAAGCCGGATCTAAATAGTTTGCTCATACTAATCTCCAATTAAGCCGACAGATCATAAACTTAAACGAGCATAAACTCAAACCTTCTACTTGAGTAATCGGTAAATAATTGTTACAAAAACTGTCCAGAAAAGGTAGCATTAAACCGAAAAATTAGAGGATCTAAATAAGATGAGTAATAAGGTTCCAAGCTCCATCGCTGAACGTCGATTGGATAAGGTACCCAACTTTCCTGAACGCCATAAACCGATTGGTTTTATGCTGCGTCTGGTTAAAGCTTTGCATACCTATGGCGTACCTACCTATGAATTGGAACGCCTGATGGCAAAAGTTGCCAATCAGCTTGATTATGGGGTACAGATTATCGCCGTACCCACCAGCATTACCATGACCTTCATGCAGCAGGAAGATAATCCCCAAACTTATGTTATCCGCTCCAATTCGGGCGAAGTTAATGTGGAAAAATTGCGCCGCACAATGGATGTCGCTAATGCGGTTATTCATAAGGAAATGGATGCCGAAGAGGGCGCTCAAGAATTATTAGAAATCACCAAAGCCAAACCCGTACATAATAAATATTGGATGGTGTTTTGTTTCAGCTTAGTTTCGGCTTCTATCGCCAGAATTTTCAATGGCGGTTGGCACGAGGTCGTTACTGCCGCCACTATCGGCTTTGTAGTTGGATTATTGATTAATAACAGTCCACGTATCCAGTCTGTATCCAGTTTAATGCCCGCATTATGTGCTTTTTTAGCGTCTTTAATCTCCTTCACTTTTAATAAATGGCTAGGCCTGCATTCAACCTATATTCCCATCGTGGCAGGAATTATTGTACTGGTTCCAGGTTTAATGTTAACCATAGCAATGGCCGAATTAGCCACACAAAACCTGGTGTCAGGAACCTCACGCTTACTTGGGGCTGGCATGATCTTCATTCAAATGACTTTTGGTGTGGCCATTGGCAGTCAATTGGCGAACTACCTGTTTCCTGCAATGCCATTGGCCGGATTTAGCTCACTTCCTGATTGGACCTTGTGGATAGCCCTTTTAACTACCTCCTGGTCTCTTACTATTTTATTCCAGACTCGCTGGAAAGAATTTCCCTGGATCCTGATCACAACCTTTGCCGCTTTCTACATTTCCCGTTGGGGCGTGACCACAATGGGACCTGCCACCGGAGCTTTCTTAGGTGCTTTATCCATTGGTTTGTTTGCTAATCTGGCATACCTCATCAAAAAAGTACCTACCGCTGCGATTATGATGCCAGGTTTTATTGTTTTAGTTCCTGGCAGTGTTGGCTTTAAAAGCCTTACTGCTATTTTGGATCATGACATTATTGGTGGTATTGAAACTGCTTTTAATATGATCATTATTGGTATCTCTTTAGTAACTGGTTTATTGATTTCTTCAATTGCCACTTTGCCAAAACCTAAGCAAAAAAAATGAAGTCCAGTTTAATTATTATTTTAATTTTTCTGCTGATTGGTTGTGAAAGAGTCAGCGGAGAATATCGACTTGAATATGTACAAGACGGTGATAGCGTCATTCTGTGTTGCAATAAAAAAAGTAAGACTTTTATCGTTAGACTCAAGGATATTGATGCTCCCGAAAAACACCAGCCTTTTGCTCAGGAATCACGGCAGTTTTTAAAACAGCTGATTGCCGATAAGTCCTTGCAGCTTATAGGAAAAGATAAAGATCGCTATGGCCGTCAACTGGTGGATATCATTATAAAAAGTAAAGAAAAGGAGATATCCGTTAACAAAACCATGATTGAAACGGGCCACGCCTGGGTTTGGCGCTATAGCGATAATCTAAAGCTACAGTGGCTACAAGGCCAGGCACGCAAAGATAAAAAAGGACTCTGGGCATTAGAGGAGAATCAAAGAATTGAACCCTGGAAATGGCGCCGGAAAAATCCTAGAAAACACTAATTTAGAAAACCCAGGGGATTAACCACCAACTGTTTTTTTTATAAACTGCCCACTCAGGGTAACGTGACATACTGGCTTCTTTTAGCACCATATTAACCGCAAAAACACAGAGCCAAACATAAGCCAAAATCACTACCGGTAACCAGTGCCATACCATTAAAGCAAAGCTACCATAAATCATCATCTCACCTAAGTAATTGGGATGACGAATATATCTATGCATGCCATCAGTAATTAGGCCTTTTTGTACTCGTAAAGTAAAAAACTTTTGTGCATCTGCAGCAATCATAATAACTGAACCGATAATGCATAATGAAATACACAAACAATACCAGATAAAGTGGGGAAGCGGATAATCAGGTTTAACCGTTCCTGAAATTAGTAACCAGCCAAAAACCCAGTACCAAAATAGAACACCAAAAAAAGCAACCAAGCCGCCGCCAATAGTAATTCTTTTTTGCCAATTGGCATCGGGAAAAGCCAAATCTTTAATGATCCAAACAATGCCATAACTGCCATGCATTGCTAGATAAACCCAAGCTGCGCTAGAGGTGTTTTGATAATACCAAATCAAAAAACCTAAAAAGAAAAAAGTACCCGCTTTTTGAAAATTAATTACCCAGGAAAATTTCCAGAGTCTGGGACCACCTAAAAAGTCCAGAGTTAAATAATTAGTTAACCTGCGCAATAATAGAGCAATTTTAGGTGTTGATTTTTGAGCAACTTGAGTTTGGTTCATGTTTATAGGCCAGTAAAAAACAATACCGCAACCATAACCGATTTCAAGAAACAGTCAAACTCTATTCTTTAAAACACCACCTTCGAACTCACTCTTAAATTAACTTTCAATTTTCTGCTGCAAATACTCAACGGATAATTCCAGCCGCTTAATTTCTCGCATTAAAGAACTTCGACGCATTTCACTAAACAACCATTCCTTTAAAGATACTTGAGCCTTCAGTGATGCTAAAACTATAACGCCCCAAAATATACGGTTATCAATATTATCTGCCACAAAAAATTCATAGCCTGACCAAATCATGATTACTGTAAATAACATCACAAAAATATTGACCACAATAACCCAGAATTTAAGACCGCCTTTAAAAATTCCAGCTACCTGACCAAATAAACCAGGTTCTTCGGCTAAAATTTTATCCAGTTGAGCTGACTCAGTTTCCAATTCTTGTTTAATTCGTTCATCAATTTTCATAGCTATTACCTCTTTACTCATCTTAGGTTAGTAATTCTTTTAAATGATTTCTTGCTCGATTTAATCGTGACTTTATTGTGCCCTGTGGTACCTCTAACACAATTGATATTTCGGCAAGTGACATTTCTTCCAGATAAAACAAATAGATTGCCTGACGTTCGACTTCTGGTAACTCATCGATCAATTTCAGCAGACCAAAATCTTGCGTTTGCATTTCTTGAGCGATATTTTCTTCACCATTAAGTTGCTGACTTTTGCCTGCTTTTCTGGCTAAATCGATACAGCGCCAGCGCACTGCACGAAACATCCAACTCCGAAAAGCTTTTGGATCATTAAGTTTGCGTAGCTTCCTGGCCGCATCCAACCAAACATCTTGCACTGCATCCTGTGCCCAGTCGTGATGACCGCAAAGCTTATAAGCAAATTTGACTAATGGCTGATAAAAGTTTTGATAGAGTTCAGCAAGAGCAACTTCATTGCCAGCTTGTGCTGAAATCACCAATAACTCCTCACGACTCGTTTTCATACCATTTATTTTATGTCTTTACTAACAAGACGTAGGAAAATTAAAAGAGGTTCATTTAATTTATACGTTTTAACGTACCGTTGTCATCCCACGAAAGCGCGAATCCATCTAATAGATAGAATTGGGCTGGCTATAGATTCACTATGGGCACTTCCTTTGGTCGCTCGCCTACGCGGAAATGACGTAGGTCAATGATGAGCCCGTGAACCCCGACGATACAAAGAAAACCTTTTTGTTGGGGTTCATGCTTCACCTCAACCTACACTTACTGAATTAAATATAACATCGTTAATCAGTTCGCTTTTTAGCGTCGGGTGAATTTACCTTATAAAATATGTTTTCTCATTGTTTAAATTTTCATAATATTTGGTAACGGCTTATTTATTACTTTTACAGTTTAATTGATGAAAGCTGGTAAGATCCTCTCTGCGATTATTTGCAGGGTACGGTTATCGTTGTCATGAGCAGTAACCACAACCATCAGGTCAAGCTCCTCGATCAGAATAATGTACTGACCGCCACCACCCTGAGCCGATGCGGCGAAATAACTTTTATTGCCGACTCTCAAATCTCCGCTCCACCAGAAATAACCATACCCCTGATTAGAGACATCTTTGCCACCGCCGAAAATATCCTCATCACCAGAATAGTTGATCCTGCTGATCGCTTGAGTGATGAAGGCTTCTGGAATCAGCTGTTCACCCTTCCATCGACCTTTGTTCATGGCCAATGTTCCAATTTTGGCCATATCTCGTGATGTTACGCTTACCTTCCAACCAGATTCTGGTAGTCCGCTAACGGCAGTCTGCCAATCATAGTTCGTGATGCCCATTTTGCCGAGGAATTCATTTTTTATAAAATCTTTAGCCGTCCCCGGTACGACAGCATCAATCACTTGCATCACTAATTGAGGTCCGGCGCTGTAACGAAACACCTGTGCCTCTGCAGTAATAGGAGTGCTATACTCAAAAAGTGCCTGAACTTGTCCCTGACCTTTTAACCTTCTTGGGTTTTTCTGCATTTTTTTCCAGTTTTCATCACTGATGCGAATACCCGTGGTCATGGTCAATGCTTGATGCAAGGTGATTTTTTCTGCGCCCTCCGCAAATTTTGTTGGATCCAGATCTTTCAGAAAGCTGATCAATGGCTTGTCCAAATCGGCCATGGTCAGATAACCCAACTGAATAGCACGGCCGAGTGCCAAACCGGTGTAGGATTTAGTCGCTGACGCTTGGAAATGAGGTAAGTTGATGCGGCCGCGCAAATAATAGGATTCAAATAAGAGCTTGCCCTTATGGGCTATGAGCAGGCTGTCGAACTCTCCGTGCTTACCTTCAGCGATCTCCTTGGCCAGCTGGACAATCATGTCTTTATTGCCACCATCAACGTCCAATTCACCCACGGGAATACCGTCTTTTTTATCCGTTGGCGCTGCATCGATAAAAGCTTCTTTGAGATCAGGGATATCCCTAAATGAGAGCTTGACTTCGGCGGCTGTTGCCTCCGGTGCGGGGCCATTATTTTCTTCGACATTTGCCGCAATAAAGCTGCTGAAACTGCTCTCTTTAGGCCTAAGGCTCTCGATAATCTGCGCATCCACCCACATGATTTCAAAATCTGGTGGGCTACAACGGCGACAATAGAAAAGATATTTTCCGTCTGGCGTGACGTACCCCCCACCGTCTTCGCCATCTGTGTTTATTTTATCCCCGAAATTAATGGCGGCACCCCATGAGTCATCTGGCTGTCGAAAACTGATATACATATCACTATCACCATATCCGCCTTCTCTTTCACTGTCCCAAATAATGTAAGACTCATCTGGAGCAATGAAGGGGTGAGCGGTCCATTTACCAGTGTTAATTTCTTTACCAAATTTTTTCGGTTCTTCACGCTTACCATCTATTATTCGAGAATATCGAATGGTGCCGATTTCATCTCTTTCATCAAAAACATAGGTTCCTTTTAACGAAGCCGTCAGGCGCATGATGTGGAATTCTTCAAACAAGGGCCCAAGACTTTTTAACTCTGACCAACCGTCATCTGTGCGCTCTCTATACTTCTTTTTGGAATACATAGTTTTACCATCAGGCGAGATAAAGCCCCCCCAATCCACTGCTGACTCGTACCACCGATTATTCTCGGATTTAAAAACATATTTCGATGACTTTCCTGTTTTGTTATTTCTCCTCGTAAAGTAGTACTCTTTCATGTCCGGCGTGAAGCTACCGCCCCAGTCACGATATTCTGTCGAGGCAATAGCAGGAGCAAAAACTTTAGGTGTTAACCCAGGAGGCTTTTGCCCAATATAAGGGCCTTCCAGGACTGGGAATTTATCTTTAGCAAACGCAGGTATGATGTTTTTTGAAACCTGAGTCATTATGGTATCTTCCCTGTCATGACCAGTGATCGCAATAATTAAGTCAAGCTCTTCAAGCACTATGATGTGCTGCCCGCCTCCACCCCAAGCTAAATTGGCCTGATAGCTTTTATCGCCGACTATTATATTCGTTTGATACCAAAAATAACCGTAGCGATAGGTTTCGGGCTGCCAATCTTCTGTAGGCTGAGTAATTCCACTGGTGGCCTTCGCTAGAAAATCTGCTGAAATAAGCTGTTCACCATTCCATTTACCTTTGTTGTTGACCAAGGTTCCCCATTTGACCATATCGCGCGAAGTCATTTTCGCACGAGCACCCGCTTCTGGCAGGCCACTAACATTAGTCCGCCAGCCATAATTCATGATGCCCATTTTGTCGAGAATTTCATTTTTGATGAAATCCTGGGCGGTGCCTGGCACGACGGCCTCAATGACTTGCATCACCATGTCTGGATCAGTTCCTTTATAGTCAAATTTCTGAGACTCTGAACTAACAGGCGCACTGCGCTCAAGATAAACTTGAACTTGGCCCTGGCCTTTTAACTGATCAGGATTTTTCCTGAATTCGTTAAGCTGTTCTTCCGTAATGCTAAGTCCCGAACTCATTGTCATCGCTTTGTGGAGGGTGATCTTTTCTACACCCTCGACAAATTTTGTTGGGTCCAGATCTTTGAGAAAACTCACCAATGGCTTGTCCAAATCGGCCATGGTCAGATAACCCAACTGGATAGCACGGCCGAGTGCCAAGCTGGTGTAGGCTTTAGTCGCTGACGCTTGGAAATGGGGCAGGTTGATGCGGCCGCGTAAATAATAGGATTCAAATAAGAGCTTGCCCTTGTGGGCGATGAGCAGGCTGTCGTAGTTACCATGCTTGTTGTCAGCGATTTCCTCAGCCAGCTTGACAATCATCGTTTTATTGCCACCATCGACACCCAACTCACCAACGGATATACCGTCTTTTCTATGCGTTGGCGCTGCATCGATAAAGGCTTCTTTGAGATCAGGAATATCCCTGAACGAGCGCTTGGCTTGGGCGGCTGTTGCCTCCGGTGCGGGGCCATTATTTTCTTCGAAACAACACCCTTTATCTTTAGCCCTGAGGGTCTCAATAATTTGTGCATCCACCCAGTAGATGTCTACGTTCTCATTGTTGTCATCAATGCCTCTATTAAAAAGGATGTACTTGCCGTCTGGCGTGACGGTTGCATAGGCATCCCACTGGGGAGAGTTAACTTGCTCACCCATATTGATGGCAGATCCCCATGAACCATCTTGTTGTCGAAAACTAATATACAGATCACTATCACCATATCCGCCCTCTCTCTCACTGTCCCAAATAATGTAAGACTCATCTGGAGCAATGAAGGGATGAGCGCTCCATTTACCCGTGTTTATCTCTTTACTAAAAGGCCTCGGTGCTTCACGCTTACCGTTTATCAGGCGTGAATAGCGAATAACACCATTTCCATCTCTAGTTGCTTCATCAAATACATAGGTTCCTTTTGACGAAGCCGTCAGGCGCATGATGCGGAAGTCTTCAAACGGGGAACCAAGACTTTTTAACTTTGACCAGCCATCACCGATGCGATCTTTATACCCTTGGGCCATGTGCATGCGTTTGCCATCTGGTGAAAACGTAACTTCTCCACGACGTTTGAATTCAATGTATTTCTTCCAGACATTATTGTGCTGGCGTAAGCCGACCACCATACTGGATTTGCCGTTACCGTTGCGTGTAGTGAAGTAAAACTCTTGCATGCCAGGAGCAAACACGCCCTCAAGCTCCCAGCCCGCTTTGGAGATGATGCCAGGGGCAAAAGGTTCCGCCACCATGCCTGGTGGCTTTTGTCCCATAAGGGGGCCTTTGAGGACTGGAAATTCTCTTTGTGTATCACTGTGGCTGTTGGTCGAATACACCATAAGCAGTACCACAAAAATCAATTGGAGTTTCATTGTTGTTCTCCTGGCGTCAAGTTGACCAGCCATTTCACACTGTTCACCGCAGTCAACGGAAAAGCGGTCTGATGGCTGCCTTCAATCACGGCAGGCGTGACCGACAGGCGCTGACCGTATCTGCTTTTCATCAGGTCGGTAAATGCCTTAATCGGCGCAGCCCTTTCCTGTTCCAAACTGCCATAGGAAATATAAACATGGGCCTTCAGACCACCATCAATGGTTGCCGGATCTGGTTTAAGTGCTGCAAGCGTAGGGTTATCGCGCTTCAGAGATGGGCTGCCAAGGATGTAATTTTTGAAGGTGTTCGGTTGCGCTGCCAGGACGTAAGCACCAAATAATCCGCCCAAGGAATAACCAAAATAAGTGCGGTTGGCAGGATCGGTTCGGTAGTTGTTTTCCACGTACTTGATCACGTCGTTGCGGATAAAAGTCAGGTGGTTTTTGGCTTGACCAAAATGATACTTGGCTTGACGGTCTGGGTCATTGGATGTCCGGATGGAATAATCGCTGAAGCGACTGGCATGTTCACCCACCTCCTTAATGATTGCTTCATCCAGGTCTTTTTGCCAGGATATACCAACCAAAATGGCGTTTTCCATCATGAATGCCGTGGTAGCAGATAACATTTCGATCTGCCACGCGGCATCAGTGAAATAGATCACGAGATAGACACTGTCTTCTTCTGCAACATAGTTTTCTGGTAGCTTGATGTACAGTTCGTACTGTTTGTCTGACGTTGAATCATGGATTGGAATAACGTGTGTTCTGGGCATTTCATAAGCTGTTCGCTCGCTGGCAGCAAGGCCGATTAAGGGCTGCAAAAATAAAAATACTATGAATAATTTTTTCTTCATCGGATTCAGGTGCTCACTTATTAAGCCACCAATATTAAGTGGCACACAATTAAAAATACCTGAAGTTCTGCTGATTTTTGGCTGATACTGAAATATTATTTTGGTAGCTATTGTTAATTTAGTTACAATTGAGACCAATGCTCAAATAGATTCACCTATGACAAAACAGTATTGGATCGGTGGTTTTTATATTGATTTATCCAGAAATCAAATCACCCAAAACCAACAAACCCAAACTCTGGCACCCAAAGCACTGGCGGTACTGACCTGTCTGGCGGAAAATCAAGGCCAGGTGGTCAGTCAAGATGATTTGTTGGCCCAGGTCTGGCCAGACACCATCGTTTCACCCAATACCTTACAACGAAGCATCGCCCAACTGCGACGGGCGCTTGGCGATGATGGCAAAGGCCAAGCCTACATCAAAACCCATGCCAAACGAGGTTACAGCCTGGAGTGCGATGTCAGGTGGCATGATCATACCGACCCGAGCGGACCCAACACTTTAGACAGTCATGGTCTTGATGACAGCAGCTCTGAGAAAGCCAATCAGCCTCAAACTTCAAGGTCAGCATATAAACCGATGGTTGTTGCTGCTGCCATTTTGCTGTTGGGGGTATTGGGGGCCAAGTTCCTGGCACCTGAACCATCATCCACAATCACTTTTGATACCTTACGCTCACTGACCGCCACTGACGACAAGGAGTTTGATGCAAGCTATTCACCGGACGGTCAATACATTGTATTCCATCGGTATTTAGGTAAGTTGTGCATCAATAAGGTTTGGGCCAAACACATCGAGACCCAACAAGAGATCCAACTGACCAAAGATTGGGGTGCTTATGGCAGTCATGACTTTTCACCGGATGGTCAGCAACTGGTGTTTTTTGCCACCGAAGCCTGTGATGAACCGGTGACCCAAACGGATTGCTTTGATTTGGTGTCTTTGGATTTTACCGAAGCCTTACAAAACCCACAGCAGCCGAACGTGCTGCTGCAATGCAAAAAATACAAAACCGTCAAACCCCAATGGATCGGCGATGACAACATAGCCCTGTTACAAAGGCAAACCAAGCGCTGGAGGCTGATTAACTATTCAATCAGTAACAACACCAGCACCGACCTGTACAACCCAACCGACGGCACCCTCATCGACTATGCTTATTCTGCGCAAAAAGATTTGCTTGCGGTGAACCGCATCCACAGCGATGGTCAGCAATACATCGAAATGCTCAAACCTGACGGCAGCCTGTTATCCAGTCACTTGATCAAGCAGCCGCCAGAGATTGCCAAATTTCGTCGCATCCGTCCGAATTTTGACCCGTTGAATGACCAACTGATCTTCAGCACTGGCAGACAACTGTTCACTCTTTCATACGATGGTCAAATCGATAAAATTAACCTGCCCTTTACCGACCAGATGATTCAACCCGTGTTTCACCCTGAAGGCAACCGTTTGCTCATGATCAAAGGGGCGTATGACAGTGACATTGTGTTAATGCCTTTGGATACATTGACCGACGACGCAAGCAATCAAATGGCAGCGACTGAGACATACACACCTTTTGAGCGTTCCATCCTTGGTGAGGATTATGCAATGTTCCAACCCGATGGCGAGTTGATTGCTTTCTGGTCAAAACGATCTGGCGAACAGCAACTGTGGGTCAGCAATGGCCAAACACCACGACAACTCACCCACTTTCCTACCGACACCTATATCCGTGGCATTGATTGGGCGAAAGACGGCCAAAGCCTGTTGGTCAACGCCAATGGCGTACTCACCCAAGTTCATCTGGACGGTAAGCAACAAGATTTTCCAATGCCACATTCTGTGGTGCAACTGTTCCAGTGGGACAGTGAGAACAAGCAAGCCTTATTACTGGTACGCATACGAGGCATCATCCAATTCGTTGAATACGATTTGATCCAATCAACCTTCAGAGTGATCACCGATGAATCCATCCAATGGGCGCTGAAAACCGCCGATGGCCGCTTGATTTACAAGGATCAGTTGGATCAATTTTGGCAACCTGGGCCCGCTGAACCGCAACCCATTACAGCCTTAAACAATCAAGGAGACCGGGCCGCCACCTTCGTGATACGAAACAATACGATATACGCCATCAACAGCAATCACCAATTGTGGTCCTATGATCTGGACAGTGAAACGTTTACTGTATTGGGGGCGGTGCGTGAAGACGTCGATTACCTGACCGATGTCAATCAAACCCAACTGTTAATAACCAAACAAGTGGCCGCTAAAAAAGAAGTGGTGGAATTGACTGTCAGTCAATAATATCTATAAACATCAATTAAAAATTCTGAACCCAATGACCCAAAATCTTGTGAATAGGCTTTATTCAACTATACAAAGCACATTTGCTTGTTGCCATCCAGCTCGTGGAAATAGCTTCATTGCCTGCTTGTGCTGAAAACTCTTCGCGACTCGTTTTCATACTGTTTATTTTATGCCTTTACTAACAAGACGAAGCAAAAAGGAGATTGGTTCATTTAATATCAAATATCGTTCCAATGAAAGTTGGAATCTAAGATTGGTTATCATCCCTGCGTAAGCAGGGATCAAATTTAAAAATCAGGCAAGAGTTAATCTTTGCGTTAACATTTACTCTCTTAATAGGGAATCGTAATACGCGTTACTATTATGTCAAATCGTCCCCCCTTGAAGGTACTCTGTAGAGGATTTAGCAATGGGAAATTCGTAGAGTTTGATAAACCTGACATGGTTAAAGTAGTATCAGCACCGATAGCAACATCTTCAAAGACGTCTAAACCTCCTCCGCCAAAAAGATTGGAGTAGGCAAGACTTGTTCCCGTAGGGTCGAGTACCGTAACAAATGCGTCGGCTCTTCCCTGCAACTTTATTTGTAAACCATTAGTCGTAGGGAAATTGTGCGAGGCGGTTTTACCAACGACATAGCCCCTGCCATTATGATCAACGACAAGTCTTTTAGGTTCCTCGCCTTTCTCTCCCCCCACAAAAGTCGAGTAGACAAGATGCGGTTCCTGCAGGTTAACCCGAGCAACAAAGATGTCACTTTCACCGGATAGTATTTTCTGAAAAGCACCCTCTGTGGTTGGAAAGTTCTCTGACTTGGTGCCTCCCATAACCAACAAATCACCAGAAGGCATTAAACCAATATCATACCCTTTATCGGTTCCGCTTCCCCCCAGGTAACTGGCAAATTCAAGAATCGAACCTGCTTCATTGATTACCGCTACAAATAAATCATCATCACCTTGATGTTTAGCTTGTAATGCGTTCTTTACAGGGAAATCTGAAGAATCAGTAGTGCCACTAAGGTATCTTCGTCCAGTTTTGTCTAGTTTGATTGCAGCACCAATATCATCACCGATGCCGCCTAAGTAGGAGGCGGCAATCATTTTCCCGTCAGCATCAAGCGTTGCAAAAAATACGTCAATTCCCCCTCCCGATTGAATCTGCAGTGCATTCTTGGTTGGGAAATTGCTTGATTTTGTGCGCCCTACAATATGCACTCTGCCTTGTTGATCAATAGAAATATCTCGACCATCCTCGTCAGCACTTCCCCCCAAAAATGTTGACCATGCCACTTTTCCATCAGGGTTAAGTTTCACTACAAACGCATCGCTTTTGCCTCCGAAAGTGGTTTGAAATGCACCAGCACTTACAGGAAAATCATGTGAGTAAGTGGTCCCCACTGCGTAGAGGTTACCCGCTGAGTCTGTGGCCAATCCTTGTACAGCTTCCCACTTGGAACCCCTCAAATGAGTCAGGTAATTTACCTTATTGCCTTGTTTGTTCAGTTTTACAACAAACGCATCCATTTTGCCGCCAAACTTGTATGCCTGCTCACTTCCGCCGGGCAGGCGCAGCGTATTTGAATGACAACCTAGGTATGAATTCCCGACAAGGTCTACAGCGATTGCATCGCAGTCATCAGTACCGGCACCTCCATAATAGGTAGAAAAAATAACTGCTGGTTTTTCTTTTGTTTCTTTTTCTTTCTTTTCGTCCGCTCCCACTTGTGTTGTTAATAATAAAACAATAAGCAATGAAATTATTAGCTTGTTCATAGTGAACTCCTTTAAAATAATTATAGTACTTTAGTGATCTGTTTGGCTTAAATATTTCTGACTTAAAAGAATAGAAATTATTCTTATGCTCCATTATTAAGGTAGAAAGCTAGCATGGTAGTAGTATCAAAAATAATATGGGCAAAAACTACTGGAAAAAGTTTCCGTCCGGAAAATAAATAAATTAAACCAAAGAAAAAACTAATAAATCCTGTAATAATCATGCCAGCAGATCCTTGATAGCTATGCATGTATCCAAATAGGATAGAATGTAGAATAATAGCTACTACCCATCCTAGTTTATAATTTCCTATAAAGCATTTTAATTGATTTAACACGAATCCTCTCATAAGTAGCTCTTCTCCTAGACCAGCACCAAACCAGACAATAGTTACCAGATAAGTTATAAATACTATAGGCTTTCCCAAAAAGAAGTTGAAACGATCGGCAGCATCTGGAGCTCGTTCTATTCCAAAAATGGGCTCTATCACAAAAAGTATTAATGCTGTGATAAAAATTATAGAAATAATTGCAACAAAACCCAACCCTATTTGAATAAGCCATTGTTTTCTTCCTTTTGGCCACATAAGTCCAAAATCATACCAACGAATCTTTCTTTGCTTCATAAAAAAGGTGGCGGTAATTATTCCAAACCAAATTGCTATTGATCCAGCGCCAATAATTTTAAAATAATCTGTAATCCATTTAATACCAAAAACGACTGTCAACACCAATAAAATTTCAGCCAATATTTTTATTTTATACAATCTTGATCTACTATCTTTTGTCGCCATGTAGAGCTTCTTGTCTGTACGAATAAAGAACAGGTAATTTTCTTGCTATTCTTATTTTTCCGTTATTGAGATTAATTTTTTCTAAGGGAATATTTTTTAATAGTAAAAGCCAGTGGAGTGTTAACTAGGCACACCCCACATTCACTAACTAATCCTCTTTACATATTAAAAATAGAATGGTTTAAAACTTATAATCATAAGGATGATATTAGAGGTTTTCACCCACCTATAATTCTAATTGTTTAGAATGAACCTAATAAACCAGTAACTCCCAGTTTCTGAATAGCTGTTACTTGAATATCAGGAGTAGATGGAAGAGCCCCTTTTTTTAATTGTCCTGTCAACTTCAAAGTACACATATCCTTTGCAGACATGGTACAGTCATTCATAAAAAACTTTTTATCTGCATGGGGAAGTTTATCTATTTTTAGGCCTACTCTAGCCCCTTCCGGTATTCCTATTCTTGATTTCTTCTCATACACTTGACAAAAATCACCATTACAAACTACAAAACCAGTAACGTTTACAACCGTGCCCATTAATTTATCTCTATCAGCCAATATATCAGAAGGTCTAATGTAATCACCCTGAGGCAGAAACTGACAAGCCGACAAAACAGAAACAACCAATGCTATAAGAATAATCTTTTTCATTTTTATTACCTTTAATCTAATCACCCTATTTAATATTATTGACTGAAAAACACGGGCGCTTATGTTTAAAACAGTCTTTTTAAAGTGTTTGCGTTAGTTCAGATTCTTCGATAGTAACGAGCACCTTCCTGATACTGCTCTACTCCATATAAAACTATCAACTGCCATGCTAATTAATGTTAATAACTGCCTGTTCATAGACTGATAGCGGTCAATAATCAGTATAAAAGCTTTTTGATCAAAAGAGCTGATAGCCAAAGCCATAGCTCATTATCACTTCTGTCTGAAAGTCTCATTCCAGCTTGATCAAGTCTATTGATTAATATTCGTAACAATTAAGTTTCTTATAAGAGTCACAATAGTTTCAATTTAGATGCAAAAAATTCAATTTACTTTAAAAATAAAAAAACCGATAAAAATCAGCTTTCTAACAAAATATTATTTTATTTAAATAAAACATATTTTCTCATTGTTTAGATTTTCATAATGTTTGGTAGCAGCTTGTTTATTATTGTTACAATTTAGTTGATAAAGGCTGGCAAGATTCACTCAGCAGGTTATATGATTATGTTGTCGTTATTTTTCCGGCCCACTTTGACGACATTTGGATTTTTTGCCTCGATGGTGTTGATGATTGTGATAGGAAGGTGATTTCAGTATTATTTATCCCAGCAATACTGTCCTTACCGGGAGATAATTTAACGGGGCTGTTTGGCGTATTTGGAATGTTAACAATTTTTGTAGTCTTGATTATCCAAATTGCCCATCGCTGTTTTGGTTTGATTCATGAGTTTTCTTAAATTATACACAACTCAATTCTATATAATATGCTCACTCCTCAGACTTCCACCAACGCAGGTCGTTGGGCGATACCCAGATATAGGGGTCATAAATATGCTGGTCATTGTAACTGTCCCATCCTTTCTTGTTGGCTCCGGCACTGTCTACGCTATATAAGCGGGGAATGTTATCGTCATCAATACCCATATCTCCTTCGATTCTGACTTTAAACTTACCGTTTTTAGGGTTAACAAACTCAACAATAGCATAGAGACTGCTTTCATATAGCCCTTTATAATCTTTTCTCCAGGTATGGTCACTATTTTGCGGGAAATGAAAGCCGTTAAGAAAAATCAGTTTATCTCCTTCGGATACATTCTCCAACTCTGCTTTTCTTTTTTCTTTCCATTTTGTCAGCACTGAATCGTTCGGGTAAAAGCGATTTAAAAATGGTATAAAATGTTTAATGTATGTTTTGTCATAATTTAAACTATCCAGTTCTTTTACCCACTGCAATAATCTTTCTTTTTTATTTGCAGCATCTTTTGTTACAGCCGCGTATAATGACGCAGCTGCCAAAAACAGAGCTTTTGGCTTTTTACCGACTTCATAAGCTTTAAGCTGCATTTCCACCGATTGTTTTTGGACTTTCTGATCCAGGCTTTTCCATTTTGAGCCTGCTACGGTTGAATAATAATCAGCAGGCCAGCCGGATTGCTTGTAGAAAATGTAATAACTATAAGCTGCCGCTTTCTTTTCTTCTTCATCTTCAAACTTATAAGCACTCCAGTCCAAAGATTTCATAATATCATAAACATAGGCATAATCATTATAGCGTGGATAGCCTATGCTAGGTGCTTTCAGGATAATATCGCCTATATGTTTATACGCCTCTTTAATTCCTTTACTTCCTGCAATATTAAGGTGCCATATCGCCCTACCGTAAAGCTTTGGCCCTACTTTACCATAGGGTTCTTTAGTAGCTGCTACTTCACTTTGATGAAGCCCCAAAAGATAATCTATTTGAGGGGTGTTTTTTATGAAATCATCCAAAAAAGGGAGTCTTTGTTTTCTCGGTACTGCACAATAAAAATATCGTGTTTGATTAATCAGGTAATCTCCCAAACCTCTATGATCATTATTTTTTACGAATGAGGAGATTTTAGCTTTATATTCATCCCGAATTGTCTCCCAGTTCCTATTGTCTTTGCATAATGATGTTTGTCCATAAGCATTGCTAAAAAAGCCCTGTAAAAAGAATAGTGCAATTAGTTGTAGAATTTTTATTTTCATGCTTAGCCTTCCTTTCTTAGTATGTATTAATTTTTAAATATTTTAATAGTAAAAGCCTTTTGATCAGAAGAGTTGATAGCCAAAGCCATCGCTCATTATCTCTTCTGTCTGAAAGTCTCATTCCAACTTGATCAAGTCTATTGATTAATCTTTGTAACAATTAAGTTTCCAAACCAATAAGAAACCAGCATTTATAAATAATATTGGTTTATCTATGAGAGTCATAATGTTCTCAATTTAGATGCAAAAAAATTCAATTTACTTTAAAAATAAAAAAGCCCAGCAAATGCTGGGCTTTTAATCTATCAGAAAGTCGTAACTTATTAAATTAAATCGGCTACGGTAGCTTTTTCTTCTTTAAGTTCTTGCTCAGATTCATCCATCTTGCCTTTGATAAAATCTGAAACTTCCAGGCCTTGAACGATTTGGTAATCACCATCTTTGCAGACAATAGGATATGAGTAGATTAAACCTTTTTCTACACCATAGCTGCCATCGGATGGAACCGCCATTGATACCCAATCGCCTTCTTCTGAACCTAAGCACCAGTCGCGCATATGATCTAACACTGCATTAGCGGCTGAAGCGGCTGAAGAAGAACCACGCGCTGCAATTACCGCTGCGCCACGCTTGGCAACCGTTGGCATAAAGTCATCTTTGGCCCAGGCAGCATCAACTTTGCCTGCTGCTGCATCGCCAGCAACCGTTGCAAATGCAATATCAGGAACCTGAGTAACAGAGTGGTTACCCCAGATGATCATTTTTTTGATATCAGCAATATCAGAACCTGACTTTTCAGCTAATTGATATAAAGCACGATTGTGATCAAGGCGAGTTAGGGCAGTAATGTTACGCTGATTGATGCTTGGAGCATTTGCCGCCAAGATAAAGGCATTAGTATTTGCTGGATTGCCCACGACACAAATTTTGATATTTTTATCAGCAACCTGATCAATCACTTTCCCTAATGAACTAAAGATTTTGCCGTTGTCAGCAATCAAATCTTTACGCTCCATACCTGGTCCACGCGGCTTGGCGCCCACCATCAAACCAATTTGTGCATCTTTAAAAGCAACCGCAGGATCGTCAGTTACTACGATATCTTTTACCAAAGGGAAAGCACAATCGTTGAGTTCCATCGCCACCGCTTCACACACTTTTAAAGCTGGCGTAATTTCTAATAGGTTTAGAATTACTGGCTGATCATTGCCCAGCATTTCACCGCTGGCAATACGGAATAATAATGAGTAACAAATTTGGCCGGCAGCACCGGTAACTGTAACGCGAACAGGTTGTTTCATTCCTGAATCCTCAATCGTTGGAGATAACAAAAATAGGGCGCAACTTTATCATAATTAACACCTAAATCCTATGCCTGTAGAGTTTCTTCGCATAAGGTAGCTATCATTTTTGTGTTTTCTTTTCTGCATAGAATATTTTAAACGCCAATAAAAAAATAACGAATAGAATAGGTGTAAGAAAAACAAAGAGATAGAGCATTCCGAATCCTCTTGTTCCTTCAAATTCAGTAGTTCCTAAAGTAAATAGCCATGCTAAAAGTGCTGCACATAAAGGGCTTAATACCAGAGATAATGATACAGCAGACAACCATTGCTTAGCTTGTTTCTTAGATTTGATAGACTTAACTAACCCAAAAAGTGAAATCACTAATAATATGATGATAAGGACTAAAAAGGGTATTACTAATGCATGATCATTGAAATGCCCAAAAATAGGCGAATACCATGTGCTTACTTGTGAATGTACTAATTGACCGCTTTCCTGAAATAGTTGGCATTGCATTTCCGTCTTACAAAGCTCAAATTTGTATGAATAACTTATATCGCTAAAATTTGTTGCAGGAGTTTTTTGAGCGATGACATGGGAAACGCTCCATATATCGAAAGATTTATCATCGCCAGTGTATTGTTTTTCAAATGCTTGTAAAGCTCCAGAGGAGCAATATTGTGCCAATTGGCTCGGGGAGTTTCGTTTACAGTCTTTTAAGCTCATTTCAGGAGTGAAATGCTTTTGCTTAAGATAATTGGAAGTATAGATATTAGCAGGTGTTTTAATGCGAGCGTTTACTGATAATGTGCCCTTATTCTGCTCATATTTTTTGTACAGAAGCTTATCAGTGAGCTGTGAAAATCCATTAAGGACAACATTTACTTCTATATCATACGGATGTGCTTTTTTTATAACTTCTTGAAAATGGGGCCCTACTTTTTTATATGGCCAAGCTAATTTGGTTATTACAACTAAACTTATCCAAAATAAAAGGGATACAAAAATTTTCCAACTCATAGTGTATTTCCTTAAACTTCTGCAAATTCTTGACGATAACCTAACCAGCGCTGACAAATAGCTTCTGCCAGTTTAGGATTGTTCTTAATCAATTCCTTTGCTGTCTGTTGAATTTCTGGGATCAAAGTTGCATTTTTCACAATATCAGCAAACTGCAAGGCCATTTCACCAGTCTGGCGAGTCCCTAGAAATTCACCTGGGCCACGAAGCTTCAAATCCTCTTCGGCAATAACAAAACCATCATTGGTTTCGCGCATAACCTGAATACGCGCCTTGGCGTTATCGGACAAAGGCTGCGTATAGAGCAACAGACAATGGCTTTCTATAGAGCCACGCCCCACACGGCCTCGCAATTGGTGCAATTGCGCCAAACCTAAGCGTTCTGGATTTTCGATAATCATTAAACTGGCATTGGGCACATCCACCCCAACCTCAATCACCGTAGTCGCCACCAGCACATCCAAATGGCCCGCTTTAAATTGTTGCATAACCATTTGTTTTTGCTCAGGTTTTAATCTGCCATGCACTAAACCAATAGAACAAGTCGGTAACTGCTCTGCCAATAAATTAGCGGTAGTTTCTGCTGCTTGAGACTGAACTTCTTCCGATTCTTCAATTAAAGTACAGACCCAGTAAACCTGACGTTTTTCTTCATGACAAGCCCACTCGATTCGCTTGATCACTTGATCGCGTTTTTGTTCAGAAATAGCCATAGTTTGCACTGGCGTTCGACCAGGTGGCAATTCGTCAATAACCGATAAATCCATATCGGCATAAGCAGTCATGGCCAATGTTCGCGGGATCGGCGTTGCTGTCATCATCAACTGATGAAGCTGCTTTCCCTGCGGTGCCTTATTGCGCAAAGCCAAGCGCTGATTGACCCCAAAACGATGCTGCTCATCAATAATCGCCAAACCCAACTGGGCATATTGTACTTCTTCCTGAAAGACTGCATGAGTGCCAATAATTAACTGAGCCTCACCATTGGCGATTGATTCTAAGGTCTCACGCTTTTCTTTAGTTTTTAATTTACTGACCAAAAATGCTGCTTTCACGTCCAATGACTGACACCAGTCACTAAAAGCCAAATAATGTTGTTCGGCTAAAATCTCTGTCGGTGCCATAATCACCACCTGAAAGCCCGATTCGGTGGCATGAAACGCCGCCATAGCTGCAACCAGCGTCTTACCAGCCCCTACGTCACCCTGCAATAAACGTAGCATAGGGCGACTGGACTCCAAATCCTGTTGGATTTGCTGACTAACACGAATTTGTGCATGAGTCGGCTGGTAGGGCAATAATTGCAATAAGTTATTTTTTAGCTGGCCTTGATTGCGCATAATAAAGGCATTGGCTTTTTGGTTATGTTTTCGCCTGATTAATAAACTCAATTGTTGCGATAATAATTCTTCATAAATCAAGCGCTTAATCGCTGGTGAATCTTCACTATTAAGCTGTTCTATGGGGGTATTTTTAGGTGGTTGATGGAGCCAAATAAGCGCTTGATTAATATCCATCAATTGCCACTTTTGCTGTAATTCCGATGGCAATAAATCTTCTGTAGGCTTTTGTTTTAGTAATGCTACGGCCTGTTTTTGCAAATTGCGCCAACTGGCTTGATGCAGCCCTTCCGTAGTTGGATAGACTGGTGTTAAGGATTCCAGCAAAGGTGCCGATTCACCAACTTTAATATAACTAATTTCAGGGTGGATCATTTGCAAAGAGCGACCAAAACGGCGGATCTCGCCAAAAGCATACAACTCAGTTCCCGCCTGTAAACGTTGTTTTTGGCTGCTCATAAAGTGAAAAAAACGAAAGTCAATACTGGCAGTTTGATCGGAAGCCCGGCAAATTAAAGAACGTCTTTTGCCATACTGGATTTGGCTGTGCTCCACCATAACCCGAATCATGCACCTTTCACCATCCTGAGTTTCTATCAATGGTTTAACTTGAGTGCGATCTTCATAACGGTGGGGCAAATGAAATAACAGATCCAAAAGATTATGGATCTGCAACTTGGCTAATTTTTCTTTTAATTTAGGGCCAACCCCTTTCAGGCTTTCAACCCCAATCTGCTCTAATGACTTATCCAAAGGCATCTGCTATCAATAATTATAACGGCTTGGTACCGGCCAGCCTGATCCTGTTAAGTGCTTTTTGGATCACCTGCAAGGCTTCTTTTCGCGGAAAGCTGCGACGATAGGCCAAAGCGACTTTGCGACTGGGTATTGGATCGGCAAAGGATTTCACTACTAAACCCAACTTTTCATTCTGAAACTCAGCAGCCGAAGCGGGCACTATACTGACCCCCAGGCCGCTGGCCACCATATGTCGAATGGTTTCAATCGAACTGCCGGTGATCCAGTCTTTTTGTGGATTTAAACTATTATCGCGGCACTGCGGACAAGCCTCTAACACCTGATCGCGAAAACAATGACCAGCCCCCAGCATAATCATCACTTCATCAGCAATATCTGCTAAATAAAGTTTATCTTTCTTCACCCAGGGATGTTTGGGCGGTAATAAAGCCATAAATTCTTCTTCATACAGAGGAATGGTATCAATTTCCGCTTCATCAAATGGCAAAGCGACAAAAATTGCATCCACATCGCCATTTCGAAGTTTAGTCTTTAGTTTATGCGTATAGTCTTCATCAATATGTAGCGGCATTTTCGGTGCAATCCGGCTTAGCTCAGGTACTATGCTTGGTAATAAATAAGGACCAATAGTGAAAATAGCACCCAAGCGAATAGCGCCTTCCAATTGATTGGCATTTTGTGCAGCTTCCAACTTTAGTTGATCTACCTGCTCCAAAATACGCTGCGCCTGCTCTACGATGCGTAATCCCTGTGGCGTAACCTTAACATCCGATTTGCTGCGCTCAAAAAGCACCACCCCTAACTGCTCTTCCAATTTTTTTACACCTACACTCAAAGTTGGCTGACTAACAAAACAAGCCTCCGCAGCACGACCAAAATGCTGTTCACGTGCCACTGCTACAATGTATCGGAATTCAGTTAGAGTCATTATTATTTCCTCTCTATATTATTGGTTAATAATAGTTCTTTTCTATCTATAATTAAAGATTGATAATTTGACTTGTAAGCTGAATAAAAGTTACAGACATAATTTAAACTATAAGTCCGTAATCAACATCTAACTATATAACTAGAATCACAATAATTTTGTCCAAAAAAGCCGCATTGTAATTTTAATAATAGGTTTTAAAGCCATGTCTAAAGAAACGTTTGGAAATATGAATAGCGAGAAGCTGAATTTTATTTTAGCAATTTGCGCCATTTTAATATCATTGGCCTCTTTTTATGCTACCTACCTGCAAGCAGATGCTGCTGAAAGGCAGGTTAAAGCAGAAACATGGCCCTGGTTAGAATTTAACCATGGTAATTATGACCCTATTAACAAAACTAAGAGTATTACGATTTCAGTAAATAATTCTGGAGCGGGGCCTGCTTTAATCAAAACCATGAGATATGAATACAAAAATCAGCCTTATAAAACAATTTTTGCTTTCCTAAAGGCTTGCTGTTTTAGCCAGCAAGAATATTATGAGCACCTCAAAGAAGCTTTGGAAAAACATCATGCCGAAGCCAGACTATTAGACGAAGCCAGACTATTAACCAGTACAACATCAAATAAGATCATTATACCTGGTGGAAAAATCAATGTTTTAGCTTTAAATAAAAATGATTGGAACAAAGAACAATGGGAGAAGCTAAATAAAGAACGCTGGCATTTAAAAATAAGTGCTTGTTATTGTTCATTATTAGATAAGTGCTACCAAACAAATAACCAAAGTAAGGTTATAGAAGTAGATTCTTGTATATAGTTTTAATATATAAACAGTTATCGCTTTTGAGCTAAAAATAAGGATAAAGGACGACCATCCTCAAGCCGGTGTTGTTGGTTTAGAAGAATATTCCAGCTTGCATAAAACTTTTCAAGCTCTTGATTTTTAAGTAAATAATTAGGGTTTTTCGGTTTGCCATAACGCGCAGCCGCTTCCAAAAAGGTATGAATGGCAACCACTGTACCCGATGGTAATAAATTTCGATAATCTGCCAGCAAAGGTCGATGCAGATAACGAGCCTGCATAATAAGTTGTGGCGCTTGCTTCCGGAGTAATTTTTGGAAATCTGCTGCTTGATTCTGCAAATCAAATTTGAGGGATTTGACACCCGTTTGCCAACGCTGGTCAAACTGTCTCAGCCGCTCAAGGGCATGCTTATTATTATCTAAAGCCAATACCTCAAAACCATGTAGCGCCAGAAATAACGAGTCGCGACCAGAACCACAGCCAATATCAAAAGCCAATGGCTTTTTGCCATCTTCCCAATCCAGTGCTTGTTTGATCAGATCGATATGGTTTTCCAGCAAAGGATTGGCTCGCCATAAGCGTTGACTTAGATTATCCGCTTGCCATTGTGATTGCTCCGCTTCTTCGGCCAATAATAGTTTCCGAATGGGATAGCTTTGTTGCTCGAAAATCGCTTGTACCGATTTTGATTGATGGCGATTCATCAATAAATCCAACTGAGCGCCTTTTGGCGGAAGTTCATGCCAAGCCCGATCGAGTTGCTCGAATGGAATACTGCTAGCACCAGGTGGATGAGCTGCTACAAATTCTGTAGCAGATCGTAAATCTATCAGTGGCGTTTGTTCTTTGCCAATGGACTCAAGAGTGAGCGCGAGAGAAGGGCTGGGTTTTGCCATAGGTTAAGCTGCGCCATAGCCATTCGAGTGGCCCAAAGTAGAATTTTTTCAGCCAAAGCTCTGACCAAACCAATTGTGCGAGATAAATGGCTCCAACTACATAATAAAGTTGATAACGCTCTAGATCCGCAAACCAACCAAGTCCGAAGCCATAAAAAAGAGTAGTGCAAATAATCGATTGCATAATGTAGTTAGTGAAAGCCATTTGACCAACCGCTTCAAATTTTCGGCGGAACCAGGCTAAAGCATCTGACTTAATCCATAAGCACAATAAACCGATATAAGCCAAAGCGGTAAAAACGGCAGCAGCACTATTGATAACACCAAAGGACATCCAAAGTGCATCAAAGCTAAATTCGCCCTGAGTCAAGACGCGATAATCCAGCCACTGTAAACCAAAACCCAGTAACGCCATAATCAGGGTAAACTTGAGATAAAAACCTGTATCTCGTTGGGCAGTTAAAATCCCCTTTTGATACAAGGCCATGCCGATCAACATGGCGCCACCAATCCGCATCGGCCCTACCATAGTGATCATATTGATCAAGGCCATGCCATAAAACTTTGCTCTGTGCGTCAGGTTATCCAGCCAGTCACCTTTATAAGCAGCAATTTCTTCATTAATCATATCCTGAGTCGGATAAAAGCCCTGTTGCATTTCAGCGGTATCGGCTTCTGGTAGCCACTGAAACAGCTGTGAAAAACCATACATCAACAAAAAGAACAGACCGATAAGAGCGGCACCAATATAAATTTTGGTCTTGGCCTGAGTGTTTAAAGCCAGTAAATAAACCCACATGCCCATTAAGGCGTAGGTGGCCAAAATATCGCCATACCAGATAAAAAAGCCATGCAGTAAACCAAAAAACAACATCCAGCCCATGCGACGATAATGAATTGGGCCAGGGGCTGAGCCTTTACTACTGGCTCTTTGCGCCATCAACATAATGCCAGCACCGAACAATATAGAGAAGATGGTGTAGAACTTTTGATCGGCAAAAAAATGGGTAACCAGCCAAGTGGTTAAATTGGTACTACTCGGTTCACCATAAATATAGGGATTCATATAAAAGGCATTCACATCAGCAAAAGTTGCAATGTTCATAACCAGGATGCCCAAGATAGCAATACCTCGGATTAGATCTAAAGAATGATAACGATTAGTGGTTGGTGTAACTGACACGAATTATCCCTATGCTTACTAATTTTATTAGTAAACTATATCCTAAGCCCTCACGGCCAGACAAAATAAAAATCGTAACAAAATGCTATTGTTAACCTGAGTTAATATTAAATATTTTTCGCCCAAGGATCACTGGGGCTGGCTCGGCGATCTTTGCCGGAACGGCGATCCGGCTCAAATCGAAGCGATTTTCGACGATCCAAACCTGAACGACGTTCTTTACCAGAACGAGTATCCACATGAAACTTTTCACGACGAGTAGGTCTGGCTTGCTTTTCCTGCTCAGCCAGATCATCGCTCAAATTTTTATCCAACGGTTCCATTTTTAATTCAAAATCAGACATAACAGGCTTCTCCTAATTCAGCCAATCTTCACACTATAGCATTTTTCGTAGCTGGTGCCATTCTTCATCCTCAATATCACCCACTTCATTCAAGCGTGGATAGCGGATCTGATGTTTATCACAATAGCTTTTCACCGTTGGATGCAATGATTTAAAAATCAACAAATCCACTTCTGCCTGCGGTATTTTGCACTGTCCATACATATCTTGTTCAGCTCTTTGCCGTTGTGCTTCATAAAGAATCAAAGCCGTTGCTACGGAAACATTGAGCGACTGCACCATGCCTAGCATGGGAATGGTTATATGTTGATCGGCTAATTCAGCGGCCTGCTCCGAAACGCCCACCAATTCTGAACCCACCAACAAGCAGGTAGGTTTAGTGTAATCAATCTTACGAAAATCCACTGCCTGATCGGAAAAGTGAGCGCACAAAAGCTGCATACCCTGGCTTTTAATCTGCGCAATGCCTAGCTGCAAACTTTCATAAGGATGGGTTTTGACCCAACGCTTGGAACCGCTGGCAGTATGATGACCTGTGTATTTTACATCTTCCGGAAAAGTGGCATGCACTTCACCAATCCCAACCGCATCGGCGGTACGCACAATGGCTGCCAAATTGTGCGGTTTATGCACCTCCTCCATAAAAACCGTTAAGTCGGGCTGACGATTAGCTACCAGCTGTAGAATTTTTTCTAAACGTTCCGGCTTTTGATCCTGCATAAACCCTATTTGCCTAAATAAACCACAGCATCCATTTCAATATCGGCACCTTTGGGTAACTCTTTAACCCCAATAGCTGCACGAGCCGGGTAAGGCTGTTCAAAATACTGCGCCATAATTTCATTTACCGTAGCAAAGTTAGCCAAATCCAGCATAAAAATATTCAGCTTAACAATATCTTGCAATGTAGCATCCGCTGCTTCACAAACCGCATTTAAGTTTTTAAATACGCGATGCACTTGCGCTTCAAAATCTTGCACCAGCTCCATGGTTTCCGGAACCAAAGGAATTTGGCCTGACAAATATAAAGTATCGCCCGCCTGAACCGCTTGCGAATAGGTGCCAATGGCGGCTGGAGCTTTATCGGTATGAATGGTTTTTTTCGTCATAATCTTACTTCTAGTTTTGGCGTTGAACCTTATTGACAAAAGGTACCACACGCAGTTTTTTGATAATTGATGCCAGGTGAGCACGGTTATGCAACCTGACTTCAAAGTGTAACAGGTTAATATTGCCATCCAATTCATCAATACTGACATTGACGATATTAATATCCTGATTGGAAATAATACTGGTGATTTGCGCTAAAACGCCGCGCCCATTAAAAACTTCAAGTTCCAAATCGCAACTGAATTCACCCTGTACATCCGGCGACCATTCCACCGGTACATAGCGATCATTTTGTTTATGTGCGCGCTTCACATTCGGGCAGGTTTGACGATGAATGGTAAATCCTTTACCTGCACTAACATAAGCTACAATCGGATCAAAAGGAATTGGGCGACAACATTTGGCATATTTCACCACCAGGCCTTCAGTACCTTTAATTGCAATAGGATCAGCATCCTGCTCCGTCACTTCTTCCACTGCAGGCAGCTCTTCTTCATCCATCTGATATTTTAGGCGATGGGCCACCAATACTGAGGCAATCCGTCCTAAACCAATAGAGGCGAGTAAATCCTCAAAGCTATCATAATTAATCGCTTGTGCGGTTTTTTCTAAATCCTCAACCTCATAAGTATCAAGATTAGCCGATAAGGACTGCTCCAGTAAGCGATAGCCTAAGTTAACCGCCTCATCACGACGCATATTTTTTACAAAACTACGAATATTGGCGCGCGCTTTACCACTCACCGCAAAACTCAGCCAGGCAGGATTAGGCTTGGAACCTGGTGCTGTAACGATTTCAATGGTCATGCCGTTGGAAATTTTGGTACTCAGCGGTGCAAACTGCTTATCGATCTTGCAGGCAATACAAGTATTACCCACATCAGTATGAATCGCATAGGCAAAATCTACCGGCGTTGAACCTTTAGGTAGCTGGATAATTTTACCTTTCGGTGTAAAAACGTAAACTTCATCAGGAAATAAATCAATTTTGACGTTTTCAATAAATTCCAATGAATCATCTGCACTTTGTTGTAACTCAAGCAGTGACTGCAGCCATTCACGCGCCTTGTTTTCAGCCGGATGAGAGTCACCCGTTTTATACAACCAATGCGCAGCTACCCCATGTTCCGCCATCTGATCCATAAGTTCGGTTCGGATCTGAACTTCAATTCTTACCTGATCTTTGGATCGCAAAATGGAATGCAACGATTGATAGCCATTGGTTTTGGGAATAGCGATATAATCTTTGAAGCGCCCGGGAATCGGTTTGAAAAGATTATGTACCTGACCTAATACGCGGTAACAGGAATCTTCACTATCCGTAATCACACGAAAAGCATAAATATCCATCACTTCGTTAAAGGTGCCAACCTTATCGCGCATCTTTTTATAGATACTGTAAACACTTTTTTCGCGACCCAATACCATGCCTTTAATATGCGCAGCTTTGAGTCGCTCAGTTAGCTGCTCAGAAATACCTTCAATAATTTTCTTCCGCCGACCACGAACCTTATCTACTGCAGCTTTTAGAATTTTGTAACGCATTGGATGCATATTGGCAAAGCCCAATAGTTCCAGCTGCTCCTTTAATTTATAAATACCCAGACGATTGGCAATGGGGGCATAGATCTCTAAAGTTTCACGGGCAATGCGACGGCGCTTATCAGGCCTTAATGAACCTAAGGTTTGCATATTATGTAAACGATCAGCCAGTTTAATCAGGATCACACGAATATCCTGCACCATAGCCATCATCATTTTACGGAAGTTTTCTGCTTGCGCTTCTTCTTTTGAACGGAAATTAATTTGCGTCAATTTACTGACGCCCTCAACCAGCTCTGCCACCTGATCGCCAAACTGCTCGGCTAAGTCTTGGCGACTGACTTGTGTATCTTCAATCACATCATGCATTAAAGCCGCCATGATGGTTTGATGATCAAGATGTAATTCCGCCAGAATTCGTGCGGCTGCCACTGGATGAGTGATATAAGGATCACCGCTAGAGCGCATTTGACCATCATGTGCCGACTTAGCCACTTGATAAGCACGCTCAATGTCTGCAACTTGAGCAGGCTCAAGATAAGTATCTAAAACTTCTCTTAACCCTGCAAAATAAACCATAAGAATTCCGTTAAATTCTAAGTTAAATTATCTGACTTAGAACAATACCGGACCTGACTCTTGTTCTGCTTTCGCCATACGCTCATCGGCTTCAACCGTTAATTTATCGGTAATACCTTCTTCAATTTCACGCAAAGCAACTACTGTCGGTTTATCATTATCCCAATCTACTTTTGGATCATGACCACCCGTCGCAATTTGTCGGGCGCGCTTTGCTGCCAACATAATCAAATCAAAACGATTACCTACTTTTTCTACTGCATCTTGTACCGTTACACGTGCCATAATTTACCTCTATTACAGTGTTTAAATCTGGGCCTTCATCGGATTTCTCAACTCCTACCCAAAATACTTTAAAACTTTTCAGCCAATTTATTATCAACCACTTAATAAATCATCAATTAACTTTTGATGGCGGATAGCTTGCGCTTCGATACGCTGCGACTGCGCCATAAAAATTGATTTCAATTGTTCTTTAGCAGCCTCAAAATTGTCATTAATGATTAAATAATCATACTCTGCAAAATGCTGCATTTCATTATTTGCTGCCTGCATGCGACCAGCAATTACTGCTTCGCTATCCTGACCTCGATGAGTCAGACGATTATAAAGCTCGGTTTGTGATGGCGGCAAAATAAAAATACTTTGACATTCTGGCATCAGTTTACGAACCTGTTGTGCACCCTGCCAGTCAATTTCCAGAATCACATCCTGCCCATTGGCTAACTGCTCTTCGAGCCACCATTGACTAGTGCCATAAAAATTACCGAATACTTGTGCATGCTCTAAAAAGGCATCTTGCTGTAGCATATCTTTAAATTCTTCCACCGACACAAAGTTATAATCTTCACCGTTCACTTCGCCCGGTCTTTGCACACGAGTGGTGGTCGAAACCGATAATTTCAACTCCGGCATTTCCGCCAAAACCGCTTTTAACAAGCTGGTTTTACCCGCACCTGATGGCGCTGAAACCACATACAAAATACCTTGAATCTTCGCTGCTTGTTCCATGCTTATTCCATATTCTGAACTTGTTCGCGCATCTGTTCAATCAAGACTTTTAACTCTACCGCACTGGTTGTAATGTCAGTATTGATCGACTTTGAACCCAGCGTATTAGCTTCGCGATTAAACTCCTGCATCAAGAAATCCAGACGGCGACCAATAGCACCACCTTTTTTCAATAAACGTTTACACTCTTTAATATGAGTGGTTAAACGATCCAGTTCTTCTGCCACATCGAGCTTTTGGGCCAGCATAACCATTTCCTGCTCAACCCGCTCGGAGTCCAATTCAATTTGTGCTTCAGCAAAACGATTTTGCAACTTCTCCTTTTGCCACTGGATAATTTGTGGCATTAATTCCGTCACTTTTGCCACTTCAGTCTCGATGCCCACTAAGCGCTCTTCGATCATATTAGCCAAGTCCTGGCCTTCGCGTTCTCGCACCTGAATCAACTGCTCTATCGCCATCTGGAAAAGGCTTTTCACATCCTTTTCCATACTGTCGGTATCAGCTTCTTCCTGTTGCAGGATATTTGGCCAACGCATCAATTGCATTAAATTTGGTGATTGGTTTTCCTGCGACAAGACTTGTAGCTCTTGGTGAATAGTCAATAACTGTTGTGCCAAATTCTGATCCAGTTTCATGGCCGTCGCATCGGTATTGTTATATTCAATGCGCAAACTACACTCTAATTTGCCACGGCTGAGTTGCTTACGTAGTCCATTGCGCAGCTCAAATTCCAGATGACGAAAAGTCTCCGGCATTCGGAAATTCGGCTCTAAAAACCGTTGATTAACTGACTTCAGCTCCCAAGTCAAAGTGCCCCAATCAGCAGCAAGCTGCTGACGGGCAAAAGCGGTCATGCTTCTAACCATGCGTACTCTTAATAAAATCTTTAAATATCAATAAGTTAGCGCCGAACACTGTTTGCTACCTTGCTATAGCCATTTTTTTCGGCATGAACCTTGAATTGTACCGATCTTTATAAAAAATGGCGAGATCTAAGTGCCATGTTAATTTCTTTAACTGTATTGAATAATTGCTACAATCAGTAAAATTTATAAAATTAAAATGTTAAGGACTAGCGAGATGTATCAACCACCTAAGATTAAAACTGAAATTCAAAAAGAAAACCTTGTAAAAAAACTATTTAATTTATTGGTTTTAATCAGTTTAGGATTAACTATTTTTTTCTGGATACTGCCCTGAATTAATTACAAGTGGCTGAATGAAGATGAGCTACTTATTTTGTCTTATTCAGGCACATCTTCAGTTTTATTGATGGATACAGGCACTTTTATCGCCTTAGGTATTTTCTATATTGTTTTATAAATCTAGGACTATTGTTTAGAATAAAAGTTGTTAGAACTGTATTTTTTATAACAATGCTTGTAAATATACCGCTAGAATTATTGATGGGGTTTTCAGTATTAAGTCCTATGGAATCGACTATTTCGCACTCTCTTAGCCTAATTGATGGTTCCATGTTAGTTTTTGCCTATTTCACTTCTGTAAGTGAGGACTTTAAATAAAATAGAAAGCATAATTACTCTACTAATAAGCACTAACTAACCTTTACAATAATACTTATAAAACAAATACCAATATAGCTTATATGAAAATTAAATCACTTTCTAAAATTGATCTGGGCTTTTTCCCAACGCCGATTACTCAACTAACTCATCTTAGTTCTGCTTTAGGTGGGCCTAAAATTCTTATGAAACGGGATGATCTTACCGGGCTGGCTTTTGGTGGCAATAAAACTCGAAAGTTAGAACTTATATTGGGCGATGCCATAACCAAAAAATGCGATACGGTTATTACTGCTGGTGCCGCCCAGTCAAATCACTGTCGGCAAACGGCAGCAGCAGCGGCGCAACTACAACTAGAGTGCCACTTGGTTCTTGGTGGACAGGCTCCTAAAGTGGCCAATGGCAATTTATTACTGGATAACCTTTTGGGCTCAACCATTCATTGGGCTGGCTGCAACCGCAAAGGTGAAGATATTCCTGAAATTTTTGAACAGTTAAAAGCTAAAGGAAAACAGCCTTATGTGGTTCCCTATGGTGGTTCTAATGAACTGGGAGCCTACGGCTTTGTGCGCGCTTTGCAAGAGCTGGAAACACAACTGGACACCGAAGAAATTTCACACATTATCTTTGCTTCAAGCTCTGGTGGCACTCATGCCGGGCTGATGCTTGGCAAAGCTTTATTCGATAAAAAGTACCGCCTGGTTGGTATAAACATTGACAAGGACGAAAGCGCTGCCAATTCTTTTGCTAAATCCATCATTAATCTAGCAAACAAAACCAGCCATTTTATAGATTCTGATATTAGATTTTCGGATAAAGATTTAATCCTTAATGAAGACTATATTGGTGATGGCTATGGCGTTATTGGCCAGCGAGAAAAGGAAGCCATTGCACTAACTGCTAGACACGAAGGCATTCTTTTAGATCCTGTTTATACGGGCAGAGCTATGGGTGGATTAATTGATATGATCCGTTCTGGTAAACTGAGCAAAAAAGACAAAGTACTGTTTTGGCATACTGGTGGAGCACCATCATTATTTGCATACGCTGATTCGCTACCTACCTAGAACTTTGGCTATTAAAGCATTAAGCCCACTTCCTTAGTGCTTTAACCTGAAATCTCTTTTTATCCTCTAACCTTAAGGCAGTTAATTTATTACCCCAAACACAGCCTGTATCCAGTGCATACAAATTCGGTATTTTAACCCCGCCATTTAGTGCTGCCCAATGACCAAAGATAAGTCCGGTTTTTTTTAATAGTTTAGTTTGAAACTCATACCAGGGTTTATATTTTTTGTAGCGCTTACTAGGAGCCCCTTTTCGAAGCAGATCCAAATTGCCATTCAGATCGCAAAACCTCATCCGGGTCAGCGCATTGGTGGTGAACCTGAGTCTTTGCAGCTTTTTCAGATCCACTGACCAATGCTGTGGTTTATTGCCATACATTTTACGGTAAAACTTTTTCGCTTTTTCAGGATCACTGATGACCATCTCCAACTCAAAAGCGGAAGCCAGAGTTTGCTCTAAATCCCAACCAGGCGGAACTCCAGCATGAGACATCAGCATCTTAAAGTCAGGATCATAATAAGCCATTGGCTGAGAAGCCAACCAATGCAATAAACTCTCTAACTCACTGGATTTTAATAATTTTTTTAGTTTATCTTTAGCATTGAACTTACCATCAAGATGATAGTTAGCCAATAAGTGCAGATCATGATTACCCAAAACAGCAATACAGGAATCTTGAATATCATAAAGCAATTGCAAAACTTCTAATGACTTGGGCCCACGACTCACCAGATCGCCCGCCAACCAAAGTTGATCGCGGTTGGGATCAAACTGGATTTTTTTAAGTAACAATTTTAGTTCGTGATAACAGCCTTGTATATCACCTATCGCATAGGTCGCCATTTATAATTTATTCTTGTTAATTTTAATGCAACACTCCTGGAATACTTAAACTAAATACCGGAATGGACGCTTCAAACTCCTCACCATTTTCACCCTGCATTTGGTAACAGCCATGCATACAACCAATTGGCGTGGTCAAGACAGCGCCACTGGAATATTCATAACTTTTACCAGGCTCAATATAGGGTTGTTCACCCACCACACCTTGCCCCTTAACTTCCGTCACTTCACCATTAGCATCCGTAATCAACCAATGGCGGGCATTAAGCTTGGCACCGGTTTCACCAGAATTGGTAATACGAATGGTATAAGCAAAAGCATAACGTTCATTATCCGGTTCAGATTGATCTTCCAGATACTGAGTTGCGACTTTAATTTGAAATTGATATTCACTCATGCTTCTTTCTGTCCCTCTCTACGACACAGTAAAATTATGAATGTTGGATGACTCTATATTTTATTCTTTAAAGTTAGTATCTAATGTAACTGGCTTTGGTGCAAGCCTATGATATTATTTAATCTATTATCAAAGACTTAAGTTTAAGAATGACAAATTTCATTGAAAAAACCGTGATGGTAACAGGTGCCAGTTCCGGCTTTGGGCTGGCAACAGCCAAAGGTTTTGCCAATAAAGGTTATAAGGTTATTGCTGCAGCTAGGCGGCGTGAGCGTTTGGAGAAACTACAAGCAGAATTTGGCGGTCAAGTTTATGTAATGCCTTTGGATGTAACTTCGCAAGAGCAAATTAATCGCATGATTGATGGCCTGCCTGAGAATTTTGCACAAATTGATATTCTGGTTAACAACGCAGGATTGGCATTGGGTTTAGAGCCTGCACACAAAGCAGAGCTGACCGATTGGGATCAAATGGTGGATACCAATATCAAGGGTTTGTATTTAATGACTCGAAAAATCTTACCCAAGATGGTAGAGCATAAAAACGGCCATATCATTAATATTGGCTCTATTGCCGGCAACTATGCTTACCCTGGCGGAAATGCTTATGGTGCTACTAAAGCTTTTGTTAAGCAGTTCAGCCGTAATTTGCGTGCCGACTTGTTAGGTACTCAAGTTCGCGTAACCAATATCGAACCGGGCCTGGCAGAGACTGAATTTTCGCTGATTCGTTTCCACGGCGATAAAACCAAAGCCGATAAGGTTTATGAAAATACCCAGGCTTTAACCGCCAACGATATTGCTAATGCGGTAATTTGGGCAGCCGAACAACCAGTGCATGTTAATATCAATTCTATTGAGTTAATGCCAACCAGCCAAGCCTGGGCAGCATTAACGATTGATAAAATTCAAGGCTAACTCAGGAGGTATAAAATGGATAAAACACAGATTCTCTATCCGATGTTTGGTATGGTGTTATTAACCATACTGGTGGCCATTCGGATGTACCTTCATCGCATCGGCTTTATGAAAACTCATCGCATCCACCCGCAAAAGGTACAGACTCGCACTCAGTCCTTAGAACAGCTAACTGACACCCGTGCTTCTGATAATTATTTGAATTTATTTGAAATGCCGGTCTTGTTTTATTTGGCCTGCATCACCATTTATATCACCAACTGCAACAGCAGATTATTGGTCGCTTTAGCCTGGGCCTATGTAATCTTTCGCGCCACCCACTCAATTATTCATTGCAGTTATAATAAGGTAATGCATCGTTTTGTTGCCTTTGTATTAAGCGCTATTGTGTTACTTTTTATTTGGTTGATATTGGTCAACCAGATTTTATTTGGAATCCAACTTTAAGATGAAAATTACAAATAACTCGGTCGTTGAGCTCGACTATAAATTAATGGATCTTAACGACAAGATTTGGGAATCTTCTGACGAAGGTGGTCCCTGGGTTTATCTTCACGGTTATGGAGAATTAATGCCTGGGCTGGAAGAGGAACTACAAGGCAAGGGGATTGGGCAGAAGCTTAAGATCGAAATGTCACCCGAACAGGCCTACGGTCCTTACGAGGAAGATTTATGCACTCAGGTACCAATGGAAGCTTTTGCCCAAGTGGAAAATCTAACCGAAGGTATGCGCCTTGCCGCAGAAGGACAAGATGGAGTTCACGCAGTTACCGTTAAAAAAGTTACTGATGACTTTGTCACCATTGACGCTAATCATCCATTAGCCGGCCAATCGGTCAAAGTCGAAGTTAAAGTCTTATCAGTGCGCCAGGCAACCGAAGAAGAAATCTCACATGGTCATGTGCATCAGCACGACAGTTGTAAAAACCACCACCATTGATTATTTAATGCTTATGAAACCAAATATTTTATTTTTATGTACGGGTAATTCTTGTCGCAGCCAAATGGCGGAAGGCTGGGGCAAAGCTCTAAAAAAAGAAAGTTTTGACTTTTATTCCGCTGGCATCGAAAAACACGGCCAAAACCTTAATGCCATAAAAGTAATGGCAGAAGCTGGTGTTGATATTTCCAGTCAAGAATCACAAACGGTTAATGAACTAGCCGTACAGGAATTTGATTATGTGATTACCGTTTGTGGTCACGCAGATGAACATTGCCCCTATTTTCTGGCCAAAACCAAAGTCCTTCACCAGGGTTTTGAGGATCCACCCAAACTAGCCAAAGCCTTTGAAAATGAAGAAAAACAGCTGGATTGCTATCGTAAAGTACGTGATGAAATAAAACTTTTCATTGAAACTATCGAAGATTATTTAGAATAAGGATTTGGTGAACCATCTTCTGTAGTTTTAAAGCGTTTATAACTCCACTGATATTGCTCAGGATAACGTCGGATAATCGCTTCCAAAGCCAAATTGAGCTGAGCAGCAAAATGCTGTGACTCTAACTCTAAATCAATATTGATTGGCCCTAAATGTATATCATACAAGCCCTCAGCATTTTGAATTGCCGCAATTTGATAAAGCTTGGCTTTGGAGCGCTTCTGGATCTTTTGGATCAGATCCATCGTCTTGGCAGAGTGACCAAAAAAAGGAGCAAACACACCCGTATCCCCACCGGGTTCTTGATCCGATAGCAAAGCTGCAACCCGGCATTTTTTTAAGTCTGTTAAAAATTGACGCAAACCTTGAGCATCACCAGGCACCATTTTAGTTTCATTTTTACAACGTCCCTGACAAATAACATTGTCCAGCTCTTGATAACGTGGCTTGCGATACATACAGGTAAAATCGAAGGTTTTGCCCAAATAAAACAAAGCCACTTCCCAATTGCCTATATGGGCCCCAGTAATCAAAACACTTCTATCGTCTTTAAGATCCTGTTTAATAGCTTCTTCACCGTATACATTGCCAATCCAGTCTTGAATACAAGGATTTATCCAGGCTTTGGCAATTTCCGGAGCAATTCTGAAAGTATGTTTTAAGCTTTTTGTTATCAGTGCTTTTTGTTTTGCTACAGTTTTATCGGGATAACAAAGCAGAATATTGGTTTTAGTGGTTTGGTAGGAACGACTCTGAAAAAAAATGGCTAGCTTTGCACAAAAACTCATTAAGGGTTTACTGATAAAAAAAGGTAGTTTGGCAAAAATCCAAATCACAGTACAAATCAAACGCGTTTTAAGTGGTTTAGATTGACTGGCTTTGCTATTCATTGGATTAACAATTTTTAGAGACTAAAAATGCCAGCTTAGCTGGCATTTCTATTAAAAGTAACTCTTATTTTGCTTTTTCGAGCGGTAATTCACTTAATAAATTTTCTAAGTGTTCGTAATTTTTCACTGCATATTTCACTTCATATTTTTGATTTACGATTAATCGCGGAAAACTGGTAATTTTGAAATCCTTAACCATTTTCTTGGCATATTGCACTTTGCTGGCAACCGCAAAAGAGTTGTAAGCCTTTTCAAAATCAGCACTTGAAATACCTGCTTTTTCAAAAATAGGGTATAAATCGCGCTTGGTACGGATCACTTGTTTGTCGCGATGCCATTGATTGAAAATATCCATATGAACCTTGTCCAAAACGCCTAACACTTCAGCGGTATAATAACCCTGTGTTAAGTGTGGAACCTGGCTCATAAATACAGGAATTCGAACAAACTCAATATTACTGGATTTTTTAGGAAGCCAATTGTGCAAAAAACCTTCCATATTGTAACAATGCGGGCAAGTATAAGAGAAAAACTCAATAACCTGAGGCTTGTTAATACCCTTAACCCCTGAAATTACCGTGTAATCCCTGCCTTCTTTATATTTACTAGCTTTAGCCGCTGGTACCTTGCTGGTTTCCGCACAAGCCACCTGCATTAGTGCAAACACAGACATTGCAGCAATTAAAATAGCTTTTAATTTCATTTTGACCTCTTAACTTATTTATAGCGTCTATTCTACGGTAACTGACTTAGCCAGATTTCTAGGCTGATCCACATCAGTACCCTTAATGACCGCCACATAGTAGGACAACAATTGTAATGGAATTGTATAGACTATGGCAGCGGTAATCTCGTATTTACTTTTTACTGACAAAACCGTTATACCATCGCTTTCCTGAATCTTAGCTGACTCATCCGCAAAAACGAATAGTTTGCCACCACGCGAGCGCACCTCTTCAATATTCGATTTCAGCTTTTCCAATAAATTGTCATTCGGTGCTACCACCACAATCGGCATGTCTTTATCTATCAGCGCCAATGGCCCATGCTTTAATTCACCGGCAGCATAAGCTTCGGCATGAATATAGGAAATTTCTTTAAGTTTTAAGGCTCCTTCCATCGCTATCGGATACTGCTGGCCACGACCTAAAAACAGCGTATGGTGTTTTTCTGCAAAGCGCTTGGAAAGCCGATCTATATCTTCGGCTTGTTCTAAAGCATCCTGAATTTCGTTAGGCAGATGCTCCAAAGCAACGGCAATTTCTTTTTCCTTTGCTTCTGATAAACCTTTTGCTTTGGCAATAGAAACCATCAACAACAACAAAGAAACCAGTTGCGCGGTAAAAGCTTTGGTTGAGGCTACCCCAATTTCGGTACCTGCTCTGGTGATTAAAGTAAAGTCTGACTCACGCACCATAGACGAAGCAGGAGAATTACAAATAGTTAAACTGGCTAAATAGTTTTCTGTTTTGGCTTTTTTCAGTGCCGCCAAAGTATCCGCAGTTTCACCTGATTGCGAAATGGTGATAAACAAACTGTTTGCTAGAACTGCTGTTTTACGATAACGATACTCACTGGCAATTTCTACCAGACAAGGAATACCGATCAGATCTTCTATCCAATACTTAGCCACCATTGCCGCATGATAAGAAGTGCCGCAGGCAATGATTTGTAAAGCTTCAGTTTTCTCAAAAACTTTATTGGCGTTTTCGCCTAAAGTTTCTACAAAAATTTTATGATTAACCAGGCGCCCTTCTAAAGATTCTGTCACCACATTTGGTTGTTCATAGATCTCTTTCAACATAAAGTGGCGATAATGACCTTTATCCACTGCATCATGCTGAATGTCAGAAACTTCAAACTCTCGTGATACTGGCTCACCATCAGCGTTGAGAATAACCACTGAATGCCGTCTAACTTCAGCAACCTCACCTTCTTCCAAATAAATAAACTCTCGGGTAACGGGAAGTAAAGCAAGCTGATCAGAAGCAATAAAGTTTTCACCAATACCTTTGCCAATAACCAATGGTGATCCTGAACGTGCCACCACCATTCTATCTGGCTGATTAGCATCTATCGCTACCGTGCCATAAGCGCCTTCCAGTTTTTTGGTAGCAGATAACAAAGCCAATAACAGTGAATCATGGCTTTTCATTTCATAATGCAACAAATGGGCCATCACTTCAGTATCCGTATCCGAATCGAAATGATAACCTAACGTTTTTAGCTCATCGCGTAATTCATCATGATTTTCAATAATACCGTTATGCACTAAAGCAATATTATTTTCCGACATATGCGGATGGGCGTTTCGCTCGCTGGGCTCGCCATGGGTTGCCCAACGAGTATGAGCAATGCCCAAGCCGCCATGAATTGGATTTTCAGTTAAAGCTGTATCCAGTTGAGAAACTTTACCTAAACGACGAATACGCTGAATAGCTTTATGTTCTGAATCGTATAAAGCCACTCCGGCTGAATCGTAACCACGATATTCCAGACGTTTTAAGCCTTCCACCAAAATCTGGCTAACATCACGTTGCGCAATAGCACCAACAATGCCACACATCTACTGCTTTTCCTCTGTTTTTATTTTGCCAGGTCTTTGCCAATCACTAAGATGCTTTTGCTTAACCCGACTAATCACCAAATTATTGGCAGGTACATCTTTGGTCACCGTAGTGCCAGCACCAACCGTAGCCATTTTGCCAATGGTGACTGGCGCTACCAATTGTGAGTCAGAGCCAATAAAAGCTCCATCCTCAACAATGGTTTTAAATTTATTAACACCATCATAATTACAGGTAATGACACCAGCGCCAATATTGACGTTTTCGCCCACCGAGGCATCGCCGATATAAGCCAAATGGCTTGCTTTGCTACCTTTACCTAGTGTGGTTTTTTTGGTTTCCACAAAATTGCCAATAAAAGCTTCATCCTTTAATTCCGTATTCGGGCGAATTCGAGCAAAAGGACCTACCTGACAATCTTTGCCGATGAGCGCACCATCAACCATACTATTAGCTTTGATGTGAGTGTTTTGTCCTATTACACAATCTTTTAAAATCACGTTAGCATCAATTTGGACACCGGTTTCGATTTTCACCAAACCTTCAATAATCACATTAAGGTCAATTAAGACATCATGGGCACACTCAAGTTCACCACGAATATCCAAACGGTTTGGATCGATCAAGGTCACCCCTTGCGCCATCAATTGTTCTGCTTGTAACAACTGGTAAGTGCGCTCCAAAGTAGCCAGTTGCATTCGACTGTTAACACCTTCTACTTCAATCTCAGATGCTGGCTGACTAGCCACTACACCACCTTCTGAAGCAGCCATGGCGATAGTGTCGGTTAAATAATATTCGCCTTGCGCATTATTATTATCAATGTTTTTTAGCCAGCTTAATAGATCAGAAGCTTTAGCCGCCAAAATTCCGGTATTCACTTCATTAATCAGTAATTGATCCTGATCCGCATCTTTTTGTTCTACAATTGCCATCACTTGATCTTTATGATCTCGAATAATGCGGCCATAACCCTGCGGATTACCCAAATTGACCGTTAATAAATTAATACCGCTGGCTGGAATTTCCTGACATAAATTAAACAAAGTTTCTTTTTGAATTAATGGCACATCACCATAAAGCACCAACACATCATTATCGGCATTAACTAACGGTAAAGCCTGATCTACCGCATGGCCGGTACCCAACTGCTGGGCTTGCTCAGCAATCTCTACCTTTTGTGCGACCAGATAGCTTCGAACTTGATCAATTCCGTGTCCTGCAACTACTACAATTTGCTCTGCTGCTAACTGCTTGGCAGCATCAATCACATGCTGCAACATCGGCTTGCCGGCAATCGGATGCAACACTTTAGGCATACTCGACTTCATCCGGGAACCTTTACCAGCAGCTAAAATAACAACACTTAACCCCATTGAATAATTTCCTTACTAAAACTGCCTAAACCATAATAAAAAAGGGCAGCAAGAGCTACCCTTAAATCAATATTTTCATGCTTTTTCACTGAAAATCAGTTACTTACCAGCTTTTTTCTTAATAGAACGCAAGGTTCTAAGCTGGGCAACTGCTGCTGCCAGTTCTGCTGCAGCTTTTGAATATTCAATTTCAGAACTTTGATCGGCTAGAGCTTCGCGGGCCTGCTTTTCTGCCTCAATGGCCTTTACTTCATCAACATCTTCAGCGCGAACCGCTGTATCCGCTAATACGGTTACTTGATGAGGTTGCACCTCCAACATGCCACCCGATACGTAGAAGAACTCTTCTTCACCACCAGCCATAGTTACTTTAATTGGACCAGGGTTTAACGAAGTTAATAAGGGAGCATGACCGGGCTCAACACCTAACTCTCCCAGGTCGCCGGTAGCAATCAAACGCTCTACGCGACCTGAGAAAATTTCACTCTCTGCACTAACAATGTCTAAATGTACTGTCATAGCCATATTTATAAATCCCCTTTATGGGATCTATCTGAACAACTTCTTTTACAAGAGTTGCTTAGATAGATTTAGCTTTTTCAACGGCTTCTTCGATGGAACCAACCATATAGAAGGCCTGCTCTGGAAGGTGATCGTATTCACCGTTCAAGATACCCTTAAAGCCAGAAATGGTGTCTTTCAAAGAAACATACTTACCAGGTGCACCTGTGAATACTTCTGCTACGAAGAAAGGCTGTGATAAGAAACGCTGAATCTTACGAGCACGTGATACTGTTTGCTTATCTTCTTCAGAGAGCTCATCCATACCAAGAATCGCGATAATATCTTTCAATTCTTTATAACGCTGTAATACACCTTGTACTCCACGCGCTACTTCATAATGCTCGTTACCAATGACTAATGGATCCAGCTGACGAGAAGTCGAATCCAGTGGGTCAACCGCAGGGTAAATACCTAACTCAGCAATTTGACGAGAAAGTACAACTGTCGCGTCTAAGTGAGCGAAGGTAGTCGCTGGTGACGGGTCAGTCAAGTCATCCGCAGGTACATATACCGCTTGGATCGAAGTAATCGAACCAGTCTTGGTTGAAGTAATACGTTCCTGAAGTACACCCATCTCTTCTGCTAGGGTTGGCTGATAACCTACTGCAGATGGCATACGGCCTAGCAGTGCTGATACCTCAGTACCCGCCAGTGTATAACGGTAAATGTTATCGATAAATAATAATACATCACGGCCTTCGTCACGGAATTTTTCCGCCATCGTCAAACCCGTCAAAGCAACACGTAAACGGTTACCAGGTGGTTCATTCATCTGACCATAAACTAGAGATACTTTATCGATTACGTTCGAATCAGTCATTTCGTGATAGAAATCGTTACCCTCACGAGTACGTTCGCCCACACCTGCAAATACCGAGAAACCAGAGTGCTCGATCGCGATGTTACGGATAAGTTCCATCATGTTTACGGTTTTACCAACACCAGCACCACCGAATAAACCAACTTTACCACCCTTAGCGAATGGACAAACCAAGTCGATTACTTTAATACCCGTTTCTAACAACTCATTAGCAGGAGCCAACTCTTCTAGAGAAGGTGCTTTACGGTGAATCGCCATACGCTCTTGTTCACCGATAGGGCCTTTCTCATCGATTGGGTTACCAAGAACGTCCATGATACGGCCGAGGGTTTCTTTACCCACCGGTACCTGAATTGGCGCGCCAGTATTTTTCGCTTCCAAACCACGACGTAAACCTTCTGATGAACCCATCGCAATACAACGAACAACACCATCACCTAACTGCTGCTGAACTTCCAGCGTTAAGTCTTTGCCATCAATTGTTAATGCGTCATATACCTTAGGAACACTATCACGCGGGAATTCTACATCGATAACCGCGCCGATAATTTCTACAATGTTACCTGTGCTCATATTGATTTCCTCAATCTTAAGCTTATAAAAACTGTTACTTTAACTATTCAATTGCCAAAAGGGGGATTAAGCTATACTGCTGCCGCACCCGCACTAATTTCTGCCAATTCTTGAGTAATTGCTGCCTGACGAGCTTTGTTGTAAACCAACTCAAGATCATCAATCAAATCACCAGCGTTATCGGAAGCGGCTTTCATCGCCACCATACGCGCTGCTTGCTCACAAGCAATATTCTCAACCACCGCCTGATACACTTGAGACTCAATGAAACGAACCATCAATTTATCCAAAAGCGGCTTCGCTTCTGGCTCATAGATGTAATCCCAATGATGCTTTAACTCTTCTTCTTCGCCCACGGGCAACGGCAACAACTGCTCTACCGTTGGATCCTGGGTCATAGAGTTAACAAATTCATTGGATACTACAAATAAACGATCAATTCGTCCTTCGTCATAAGCATCAAGCATTACTTTTACTGAACCAATCAGATCTTCAATATCTGGCGTATCGCCCAGATTTGAAGTTTTCGCAACTACTGAACCTCCGAACTTACGGAAGAACGCGGTTGCTTTGCTGCCGATTAAGCACAAGTCAATTTCGATGTCTTTTTCAGACCAGGTTTGCATGTCCGTTAATGCTCGTTTAAACAAATTAATGTTTAAACCGCCACACAAACCACGATCCGTTGAAACAACGATATAACCCACACGCTTAATGTCTCTCTCTGAGATATAAGCGTGACGATATTCTGGAGTACCTTGTGCAATGTGCTTGATCACGTTGCGGATCTTCTCAGCATAAGGGCGAGAAGAGGCCATGCGATCTTGCGCTTTACGCATCTTACTTGCTGCAACCATTTCCATTGCAGAAGTAATCTTTTGCGTATTTTTAATCGACCCAATTTTGGTACGAATTTCTTTAGCGCCTGACATACTTTTTTCCAGTTAGTCTTGTTAATTCAACAAATCGGTATTTTCTTTAAGCACCAAGAACGCTTTTAAAAAACGCTCTTGATCTTAAAAAAATTACCAGGTTTGTGTTGCTTTAAACTTAGTTACTGCTTCTTCTAATTTAGCAGCAACTTCGTCGTTGTAATCACACTTGTCGTTGACTTCTTTCATCAAATCGCCGTGTTGGTTACGGAAGTAATCCAACAAAGCAGCTTCAAAATCACCAACTTTAGAGATTTCAACGTCTTGTAAATGACCCTTCTCTGCTGCATACAAAGAAACCGCCATTTCAGCAACCGATAATGGAGCATATTGATTCTGTTTCATTAATTCGGTTACCCGTTGACCATGCTCTAATTGGGCACGAGTTGCATCATCCAAATCAGATGCAAACTGAGCGAAAGCCGCCAATTCACGATACTGAGCCAATGCCAAACGAACACCACCACCAAGCTTCTTAACGATCTTGGTTTGTGCTGCACCACCTACCCGCGATACCGAAAGACCAGCGTTAACCGCAGGGCGGATACCGGCGTTGAATAAGTCAGTTTCCAGGAAAATCTGACCATCGGTAATCGAAATTACGTTAGTTGGTACGAAAGCCGATACGTCACCCGCTTGAGTTTCAATGATTGGCAATGCGGTCAAAGAACCAGTTTGGCCTTTAACTGTGCCATCAGTGAATTTTTCTACATAGTCAGCGTTAACACGTGAGGCACGCTCTAAAAGACGTGAGTGCAAATAGAAAACGTCACCTGGATATGCTTCACGACCTGGTGGACGACGTAGCAACAACGAGATTTGACGATAAGCCCAAGCTTGTTTAGTCAAGTCATCATAAACGATTAAGCCATCTTCACCGCGATCACGGAAGTATTCACCCATGGTACAGCCCGAGAAAGGCGCGATAAATTGTAATGCCGCCGCATCAGAAGCCGAAGCTGAAACCACAATGGTGTGATCCATAGCGCCGTGCTCTTCTAATTTACGCACAATGTTAGCAATGGTTGACGCTTTTTGCCCAACCGCTACATAAACACAAACAATGCCTGTGCCTTTTTGGTTGATGATTGCATCAATTGCGATAGCAGTTTTACCAGTTTGGCGGTCACCAATAATCAACTCACGCTGACCACGGCCTACTGGAATCATTGCATCGATAGATTTGATACCAGTTTGTACCGGTTGATCTACTGATTGACGCTCAATAACGCCTGGCGCGATTTTTTCGATTGGCGAGAAGCCGTCGTTATCAATGGGACCTTTACCATCAATTGGGTTACCCAATGCATCAACCACACGACCTAAAAGACCACGACCTACTGGTACTTCTAAGATACGGCCAGTACATTTAGCGGTCATACCTTCTACGATATCGGTGTAATCACCTAACACTACCGCACCAACAGAGTCACGCTCCAGGTTCAAAGCCATACCGTATTTGCCGCCTGGTAATTCAATCATCTCACCAGCCATTACGTCGGCCAAACCGTGAATACGTAAAATACCGTCAGAAACGCTGACGATAGTACCTTCGTTGCGAGCTTCAGAAACCACTTCGAACGAATCGATGCGCTCTTTAATCAGCTCACTAATTTCAGATGGATTCAGTTGCACACTCATGCCTGTTCCTCTACTTAAGCTCTTAGACTTTCGGAAAGCTTGTCGAGCTTACCGCGTACCGATCCGTCAATCACCATGTCGTTAGCTCGGATAACCAAACCGCCGATTAATGACGCATCGATTCTAGTTTCAATATTTACTTTGCGACCAAGTTTCGTCGTCAACTTTTCATTAAGACGCGCTAGCTGCTCATCGCTTAAAGGATTGGCTGAGATAACTTCAACTTCCGCAGCCTTCTCATACTCCGCCTTTAAAACCTCAAAGCGCTGCTTAATGGCAGGTAATGCTTCAAGACGATGATTACGGGCTAGTAACTTAATAAAGTTTTCTACTTTATCCGATACTTTACCTTCACCGATTTTCAATAACACATTGCCTTTTTCTTCAGAAGAAAGGGCAGGGTTACTAATCACAGCTGTAACTTCTTTATTGCTGGCGACTTGCGCAGCAAAATCTAATGCGTCAGCCCAATCAGCAACATTGCTGTTAGCTAGCGCATATTCAAATGCTGCTTTAGCGTATGGTCGTGCGATTGTCGTCAACTCAGCCATAATAATTCCTTATAGCTCTTTCACTAACTTGTCGAACAAGTCGTTGTTAGCTGCTTCGTCAATGTTACGCTCAATCACTTTCTCTGCACCAGCCACCGCTAAAGTAGCTACTTTAGAACGAAGCTGTTCGCGTGCACGATTAACTTCTTGGTCGATTTCAGCCATAGCGCCATTTTTAATCTTGTCTGCTTCAGAACGAGCATCGTCCTTAGCAGAGTCAACGATTTCAGCATGACGTTTTTTTGCTGAATCTACGATTTCCGCTGATTGAGTTTTCGCATCACGTAACATATCTGCTGCTTTAGCTTGCGCTAACTCAAGATCTTTAGCACTTCTTTCAGAAGCGGCTAAACCTTCAGCGATTTTATCTTGACGTTCTTTGATAGCCGCCATAATTGGTGGCCATACGAACTTCATGCAGAACCACACAAAGCCCACAAAGAAAATCATATTAATAAATAGGGTAAAGTTGATATTCACTTTTCGCCCCTCCGTTAGTTAGTCAAAATTACAGTTAAACCTGCCAAACTTTATCGAATTAGCCGACCAAAGCTTGTAATTGACCAACGTATGGGCTTGCGAACGTGAACCACATGCCGATACCGATACCGATCATGGTTACCGCGTCAAGAAGACCTGCTACCAGGAACATTTTAGTTTGCAACATAGGTGCCAACTCTGGCTGACGTGCAGATGCTTCCAGGAATTTACCACCTAAAAGACCGAAGCCAATCGCAGTACCTAGTGCACCAAGACCTAAAATTAACAATACACCCAGTGCAGTGAACGCGAATAAAGTTTCCATTGTTTTCCTCCAATCGAGAAATTAATAGTTAAATGTAAAAAACAAAAAGTAAAACTAAAACCTAAATTACTAATAACCGTTACCAGTGATTAGTGATCCTCATGCGCCATGCTTAAATAAACAATGGTTAGCATCATGAAGATAAATGCTTGCAATACGATAACCAGAATGTGGAAAATTGCCCAAATCATATAGGCAATACCACCGCCAATAAAGCCGCCGATGCCAGCGCTCATCAAGACCGCAATCAAGATGAAAATCAACTCACCTGCATAAAGGTTACCGAACAAACGCAGTGCCAATGACACTGGTTTTGCTAGTAAACCAATTGACTCCATTAAGAAGTTCACTGGAATCAATAGGATCTGCACAAATTTGTTGCTGCTCGAGAAAGGGTGTAGCGTTAGCTCGCCAATAAAGCCGCCAAAACCTTTAACTTTAATCGAGTAGAAAATAATTAATAAGAATACACCCAGCGATAGGCTGAAAGTAATATTTGCATCAGTGGTCGGTACAACTTTTAAGTAGCCCACTCCGGCTTGACTTGCTGCCCAGGGTAATAAATCCACCGGTACCAAATCCATCAGATTCATTAAAAAGATCCAGACGAAAATGGTTAATGCCAACGGAGCAATTAAAGGATTTTTACCGTGGAAAGTATCTTTTACCGATTTATCGACAAATTCAAAAATCATTTCTACAAAAGACTGCCAACGACCTGGATTTTCTACTTTTGCATTTCTTGCCACACGCCAAAAACCGAAACAAAACAAGGCACCCAAAAGGAATGAAACGATTAAACTATCGACGTGTATTGTCCAAAACCCTGCGCTTTCGCAGTGATTCCAAACCCAACCTTGATCGGTTTTACAAACCTGAAGGTTTTGCAAATGGTGCTTGATATATTCAACACTGGTTTGATTTTCTGAAGATGCCATTACTTCTTTAACCTGTTAATCAATTTAACCTGTTTGCCTTATTACAAATCAGGCTTAACCACCCAAGGCGCAAACCATTGCGATAGCACTATAATGACGTAGCCAATCAGTAATGCCGCAGGGTGCACCGGTAATAATATAAATACAGCTATCAAGAGCCCAATGGTTAACAGCAATTTCAGGCTTTCACCCATAGCAAAGTATTTTTTCACTTCACTTGCTGCTTGCGCTCCCGATTTACGAAAAACCATACTGGCAAAAATAAAGTTGGCCACTACTACTATGAGGGCGCCAACTGATAAAGAAAGGGCTATTTGTTTCGAAATTAACAATCCGATCAAACCTAACATGACACTGATGGCTAATTGCACGAAAACCATCTTATAGGCTGCCTGGCGTTGCTTTTTGGCTATGGTTTGACTCATAGCTTGCCTTTTCTTAATGCTCTAATTTTTGTAATCGAAACCAAACTCTGAGAAAACGTCACAAAATAGAGCCTTTCACCATTCATTCGGGCGGCAAGTATAAAGATTTAAGACACTTTTATCAACCAAAGGACTGTAACATTGGTGTTTTTTTTCTAGTCGGTTTAGCTGGCATTGATTAGTTTTTCTAATACTACTAAACCTTGTGTTCTAGTCGCTGGAAATACCTAAATGTTGTAAGATCCCATCCAGCTCATCCAGGCTGTGATAATTAATTACCATTTTGCCTTTGCCCTTAACGCCGTGATCAATCACCACATTGGCACCAATTTTTTCGGCTAATTGTTGCTCTAACGCCAAAATGTGGTGATCTTTGTCTTTTTTGGCCTTTTTTGGCTTAGGTTCATTGATATTTCGCACCAGTTTTTCGGTTTCCCGAACGGTTAAACCTTTCGCGACTACCACTTTAGCGGTATCCGTCTGCATAGAAGGCTCTAAGGACAATAAAGCACGTGCATGACCCATATCTAAATCACCATGCTCGAGTAATGTTTTGCAGTGCTCAGAAAGTTGTAATAATCTCAATAGGTTTGTAACAGTCGTACGACTTTTACCCACCGCATCAGCCGTTTGCTGTTGCGTGAGAGCAAACTCTTCCATCAGACGATGCAAAGCGTAGGCTTCCTCCATTGCATTCAGATCTTCCCGCTGAATATTTTCAATCAGCGCCATGGCAATAGCAGCTTCATCGGGAACTTCTTTCAGCAAAACCGGAATTTGATGTAAACCCGCCCGTTGCGCTGCGCGCCAGCGACGCTCACCCGCAATAATCTCATATTTGTCTTTACCGATTTGACGGATCACAATCGGCTGGATCATACCCTGAGCCTTTATCGACTCAGCCAATTCGTCTAAACCTTCCTCCGTCATTACCCGACGTGGCTGGTATTGGCCTGGCTGCAAAAACTCCACCGGCATTTCACGCAGCTCATTTTGTTCGGCTTGTTGAGCCTCTTTACTCACCTTAGGCTTCTTGCTAATGGCTCCGCCTAATAATGCGTCTAAGCCTTTTCCTAATCCTGGTTTACTCATACTTAAATCTCATGTGTTTTTGAAATCCCTGCGAAAGCAGGGATCCACCTTAACCATGTTACATTTCTATTGTTGGACTCCTGCTTCCGCAGGAGTTTCAGGCTAAATTTACCTAATTACTGCTTTCGAATAATCTCACCCGCCAAAGCCATATAGGCTTTCGAACCGGAAGAGTGTTTATCGTGCAATAATACCGGAACTCCATGACTTGGTGCCTCCGCCAAACGCACATTTCTTGGGATCACGGTACGATAAACCTTATCTGGAAAATGATTAAACAACTGACGCGATACTTCCAGCGACAGGCGATTGCGTGGATCATACATGGTACGCAAAATTCCCTCAATTTCCAGATCTTCATTCACATGTGCCTGCACCTGGTTAATAGTATTAAGTAAAGCCGATAGGCCTTCCAGTGCATAATACTCACACTGCATCGGAATAATTACCGAGTCAGATGCCACCAAAGCATTTAAAGTCAGCATATTCAAAGACGGTGGGCAATCGATAAATACATAATCATAGTAATGACTTACTTCAGCTAAAACCTTTTTAAGACGGCGCTCTTTATCGTCCAATTGCAAAAGGTGCACTTCGGCAGCGGTCAAATCCGCATTGGATGGCAACACATCAAAACCAGCAACTTCTGAAATGGTGATATGGCTTTTAGCTTCACTGGGATCCATCAAGGCGTCGTAAACCGAAACTTCTAATTCGGTTTTCTCGATACCCACTCCCATGGTGGCATTACCCTGCGGATCCAGGTCAACCAATAGGACTCTTTTGTTTTCCTGAGCCATTGATGCTGCCAAATTGACGCTGGTGGTGGTTTTACCGACCCCACCTTTTTGATTGGTAATTGAAATGACTCTTGCTCGCGCCACAATAACCTCGTGCGATTTATCGTTTTTGTAAATAGATTAAATGACGTTCTTCACTTCGATTGGGTAACTGGATAGTTTCACTATTAGATAAGACTATATGGGCTGGCAGTTTTGCCAACTCTTCTATAGGGTAAACTCCTTTCATAGCCAGCCATTGACCTTGTTCCGCCAGCAGGTGCTGAGTCCACGCCACCATATCCTCAATCGATGCAAAGGCACGCGAAAGAATGCAAGCATACCCTGAATCCTGGTTAAAGTCTTGCACTCTTGAATTAACCACTTCAACATTTTTTAATTCCAACTCATAAACCGTTTGTTTTAAAAAACGGGTTTTCTTTGAGTTAGTATCCAGCAGACTAAACTGCTTATCGGGATTTAAAATAGCCAGCGGAATTCCGGGCAGGCCGCCACCAGTTCCCACATCCAGCAAAGTATTGAATGGTTCAATATAAGGCGATATTGCTACCGAATCTATTAGGTGTAAATCCAAAGCCTCTCTGGGATCTGTTATGGCGGTTAAATTAAAAGCCTTGTTCCACTTGAGCAGTAAAGAAAGGTAGTGCAATAAGGCATCCGTTTCTACTTCTGTCAAAGTTATATTTAATTCAGAACATCTATTGATAAAACTTTGGCGTAGATAGATTAATTGTGACTCCACTTAAACAACCTTTATTTTTAAGCACTTTTTAGGTGTTTACGTTTTTTTAGATACACCAACAATAATGAAATCGCCGCGGGTGTTACTCCAGAAATCCGACCGGCCTGACCAATAGTTTGCGGCTTAATATTCGCCAGTTTTTGCGCCACTTCATTGGATAAACCCTTAACTTGAGAATAATCCAGATCTGCGGGCAAAGCAGTATTTTCATTGCGAAGATTGCGTTCCACTTCTTCTCGTTGACGATCAATATAACCGGCATATTTAACCCGAATTTCAACCTGCTCCGCGACTTTTGGATCGGCTACTTCTGGGCCTAACTCCGGCAAATTGACCAGAGTTTTATAACTTAAATCCGGACGACGCAATAATTCTTGTGCTTTATAAGCGCGGCTAATGGGATCCGGTAGTTGCTGATTCAGCGCTTTTGCCGCTTCACTATCAGGGCGCACCACCAAAGCTGCCAAGCGCTTCGATTCCTGTTCAATCGCTTCCATTTTATTAGAAAAAACCGCCCAGCGTTCATCACCCACTAAACCAAGCTCACGGCCTTTTTCAGTTAAACGCGCATCCGCATTATCTTCACGCAAGATCAAACGGTATTCAGCACGTGAAGTAAACATGCGATAGGGTTCTTGAGTGCCTCGAGTAATCAAATCATCAATCAAAACCCCAATATAAGCTTGATCTCTGCGCGGCGACCAGGAATCTTTGCCTTGCGCTTGCAGCGCAGCATTCATACCGGCGATTAAGCCCTGCGCGCCCGCTTCTTCGTAACCGGTGGTACCATTAATCTGTCCGGCAAAGAATAAGCCATTAACAAATTTGGTTTCTAAAGAAGCTTTTAAATCACGTGGATCGAAAAAATCATATTCAATAGCGTAACCTGGACGAGTAATATGCGCATTTTCAAAGCCTCTAATCGAACGCACCAGCTCCATCTGCACATCAAACGGCAAGCTGGTAGAAATACCATTCGGATAGAGTTCGTCACTATTTAAACCTTCGGGTTCTACAAAAATCTGGTGGCTGCTTTTATCGGCAAAACGGACAATTTTATCTTCAATCGACGGACAATAGCGCGGCCCCACACCTTCAATCACACCAGAATACATAGGCGAACGATCCAGACCGCTATGAATGATCTCATGAGTCTGTTCATTGGTATGAGTAATCCAGCAACTGATTTGCTGGGGATGATCTTGCGCTTTACCCATAAAAGAAAAAGTTGGTACTGGCGTATCGCCCGGCTGCTCCTGCATCACCGAAAAATCTACGGATTTAGCATCAATTCTGGGTGGAGTGCCAGTTTTCAAGCGCTCCACTTTAAAAGGTAAAGCTCGAAGACGCTCCGCCAGTGCAATGGAAGGCGGATCACCAGCACGACCACCGGAATGGTTTTCCAACCCGATATGAATTTTACCGCCGAGGAAGGTACCAACCGTTAAAACCACAGAATCCGCATAAAAATCCAGACCCATCTGGGTTTTAACGCCAACAACTCTTTGCTGATCACCCTCTTTTTCAACGATCAGATCAACTACTGCATTTTGGAAGATCTGTAGATTCTGCTGACTTTCCAGCATTGAGCGAATAGCCGCTTTATATAAAGCACGATCTGCCTGAGCACGAGTAGCACGTACCGCAGGGCCTTTGGAAGCATTCAGGGTGCGAAACTGGATACCGCTTAAATCAATGGCCTTAGCCATAGCGCCACCCAAAGCATCGATTTCTTTAACTAGATGACCTTTACCAATCCCGCCAATGGCAGGGTTACAAGACATTTGGCCTAAAGTTTCGATGTTGTGGGTCAATAATAGCGTCTTAACGCCCATACGTGCCGAAGCCAAAGCTGCTTCAGTACCAGCATGACCACCACCAACAATAATCACCGAATAACTTTCTGGATAACGCATCAATTTAACCTAAACACTTAAAACTAATAATCGCTTAAATCCACACTTAACTCTGGACTTTTACGAGGGTCAGGGATCATACCGATATTTGGCTATCTTTTGAACAACTTTTTGTGCTTAATTTTTGTGGAATAAACCTATAAATCGAGTTGTTTTATCTATAAAATCAATCTATTAGCGTATATCTTTATAAAAAGATGCAAAACTCTTTTGATTCCATTGAATCATTCAGAACCATTCCACCAACAGGCCAGGCCATTGGTTTGGCTCTGATGGTATTGGTTGCCATGATTGTGACATCACTTATAGCCACCCTGGCGCTACAACCCGAAGTTTTTAACTCCAAAAATGTACAGAATTTGGAGTTAAAACCCCAAACCATTGCCATTAGTGTCCTTTTTTCCATATTGGTGAGTTATGGCTTGTTAGTTACTCTAAGCAAAAACTACTGGCAACAACACTTTAAAACAGCGCTTGGCACCAATCTTAAATGGCTGCTTGTTTGCATAAGCACCGCAGTAGCTTTTGCTTTGTTGGTTCTGGCTGCACAACACTTTTTCCTACCGCCGGAAAATATTCAACTTACCATTGAACAGGCCTATAAAGGCAATTGGCTAAGCAAAGGCATTATTCTGATTGTGGCTATTTTATTGGCACCTATTTTCGAAGAATATTTGTTTCGAGGCTTGATTTTCGACAGCTTGAATAAGCACCACGGCAAATTAATCGCCATTTTGGTGTCATCATTTATTTTTACTTTATTTCATTTATTTGAATACTATCAATACTGGGTGGCCTGGTTTGCGGTATTTTGTCTGGCATTAATGCTTGCAATCATCCGCTATAAAAGCCAATCTATACTCAATCCCATAGTGCTGCACGCAGGTTATAATGCAACCTTAATGATAGCGGGAACCATCTAAAATCACAGGAGTTTCAGGTGAAGTTTTTTATACGTTTTTTTATTTTCCTACTCATTTTAGCAGCCGCAGCTTACGGATATGCCTGGCATAAAAACAAGCAGGCGGTTGATGATATTATCGTCAAAAATGGTGGTAGTTATAAAAGTAGCTATGTTGATATTAATGGCGACAGCGTGACCACCGACATTAATTTTCAATTACCTGGGTCCAGTCAAAATATAACAATTTCAGAAGTCCGCGTTGGCACTGGTAGCTTGTTATCTAATTTTAAGGTTTCCAAAGCATTTGCTTCTAATGATTTAGACTCTTTACCGGATCACTTTAATCTTGTATTAGATGTTAAAGAAGCCAGATTACCATTAGATCCTGCAATGGATAGCGCTAACAGTGGTTCTGATTTATTTTTTAATAAAGCAACCTTTGCTGGTTGTGGTGACAGATTAGACCTGTCTGTTGCCGATTTATCGGATTTCGGCATTTCCAGTCTTTTAACTGATACAAGAGTCCAAATGTCTATAGATCAAACTTCAAGCAAAGCTTTTGCTGATGTTTATATAAACCTCGATAAATTTAACACCACCAAATTAAAATTTACTTTAAATAATTTTAATTTCAACAATCCTTTTGGTATGGGTATTGGTGGTGGTTCAATTGAATTTTCCGACAATGGTATTCAAAGAAATATTATTGCCCTATGTGCAAAGGAAAATGAATTAAGTGAAAAGCAATTTACCGAGCGCCATATTTCTTATTTAAAGCATTTATTGTTCCAGGAAAATATTTATCTAAGCCCGGAGTTTTACCAACAATATGCAAAATATCATACAAATCCCCGTAGCCTTAAATTAAATTTTCAACCCAGTGATTCATTACAGCCTATGAGTTTAATGGGGGTTTCGGCTCGTCGTTTATTAAGCTTATTAAACGCCGAAATATTAATTAATGATGTTTCTATCACACCATTATTTGGCAATAAACCCGATCCTTCTGAATTACCACAACTGGATAAAGTTACTCCCGAAGATGACGGAATAACCACAATTTATGGCTTGAGAGTTCAACCAACAGCAATATCCAGCATTGGGCGTTATATAGGCTATGATGCATATTTCGATTACCGTGGACAAAAATATAAAGGACAAATTCTTTCCGTTAGCGGCTCCAGCGCAACCATTCGCTATGAAATTAACACTGGCAATAAAGTAACCAAGCCTTTCCAATTAAATGAGATTAGTAATTTGCGGATCCGCCGCGAATATACTCCTCCTGTTGAGGCTACAAACTAAGCTTTTAAAATTTTATTATTAAGCCTGCAACCGCAGGCTTTTTCTTGTTTTGATTTTACAATCTTTGTATTGCTAACCCTAACTTTTTACCCGTTTTATGCTAAAGTCTTGAGTTCAACCCAATTAAGATCAGCAAATAAAGCAAGAGGTTTGATATGCGCTGGAAAGGTAGAAGACGTAGCACCAATGTTGAACATCGTCGTGGACAAAATATACGGCGTGGCGCAGCTATAGGTGGTGGCGGGATTATCACTGCTTTAATTGCAATTTTTGTACTGGGTCAGGATCCTGCTAAAGTTTTACAACAAACTCAGCAAACTCAAAGTCAACAAGCTCCTTATCAACCATCAGCACAAGAAAAAGAAGTTGAACATTTTATGGAAGTAGTCATGGCTGACACTGAGGACACTTGGGGACGCATCTTCCAAAGCGCCAATCAGCGCTATCCAGCTCCTAAACTCATTACCTTTCGGGGAGCCACTCAAACAGCTTGTGGTGTAGGCCAGGCAGCATCTGGTCCATTTTATTGTCCCGGGGATCGACAAATATATATTGATATACGCTTTTTAAGTGAACTACAGCGAATGGGCGCCTCGGGTGACTTTGCGGTAGCTTATGTTTTAGCACACGAAGTGGGCCATCATATTCAAACTATTACTGGTACCTCGCAAAAAGTACGTCAAATGCAGGCCCGTGCACGCAGTAAAGCTCAAGCTAATGACTTGCAGGTTAGAATGGAACTACAAGCAGATTGCCTGGCAGGAGTTTGGGCCAACCATACTCAGCAAAGAACTCAGTTCTTAGAACGTGGTGATATCGAAGAAGCACTACGGGCAGCAGCGTCTGTAGGCGATGATAAAATTATGCGCGAAGCTGGCATACCACCACGCCGTGAAAATTTCACTCATGGCTCTTCCGAACAAAGAATGCAATGGTTTAATCGTGGTATTCAATCAGGTGATTTGGCTCAATGTGATACCGGAATTTAATTTTCCCAGAAATTCTTAAATAAAAAAGGAGTTTTACACTCTTTTTTTGTTGTCCCGTCATCCTGCGGCTTGACCGCAGGATCCAGAAAAATTATTAATTTTTTCCTATTCAGTTATTTTTAGCGTTTCATTTGATTCTGCTTTTCGCCCCTCGGCGAGTTACTTTTCCCAACTTGGAAAAGTAACCACAAAATTGTCTGGAATAATTTTGAATGGCGAAGCCAGCCCGTAGGGTGAAATACAGGGATGTATTTCACAAAAGAAGTTTCCCCAAATATTTAGGCCTATGACTTTACTCAGCTAAATATAAAGGGGATTTTTAGTTCCTAATTTTAGATTTTTCCTACTTCATTGAGTGCAAACCAATCATATTACCTTCGGTGTCGCTCACCAAACTACAAAAACCGTATTCACCTATCGACATTTTACTGTTTTCAACCTTTCCGCCAGCAGCTTCAGCTCGTGACTCTTCAATTGCGCAATCATCACACTGAAAATAAACAATAGTGCTCATACCACCCGCTTTCACATTCTCATGATGCACTAAAGCGCCACTAGCACCATAAGCTTCCATATTCGATGGAAACGCCCACATGGTTAATGAGTCTTCTGCGGGACTGCTTAAAGGTTCTAATTCAATATTGAGGGTTGTTTGATAAAAGTTTTTAGCACGATCAATATCGTTTACATAAATCTCAAACCAACCAATAGGATTGTTTGCCATAATTAACTCCTTATTAAATAGTAAAACTTCAAATTAACGCCCGCATTTGCGGCTGGCTTGGAGCACAGCGGAATTTTTGTCCTGCTGGATGTACTTGTTAGTGACTTTATGCGCATTCATCTTTGAAGGGATTCAATACTTCTCCGCTTGGAGCTGGGTAAGGTTGCTTAAACGTGAATGCGGAATAGGTTGGGCCATTTTGACGCAATAACTCCAGGCGAATCTTTGCTTCTTCGATTGTTGGCCATCTACCTTCTTCTATCCACCAAAGAACCATATAGAAATCTATTTTTTCAAACCATTCTTTACGTCTACGCATGATTTGTTTATGGTCATTGTTCCGGTATACAAAATTAACTAGAGATTTGATGTCAGACCACACAGACATGTTTATTGCAATATTTGGATCGCCGAATGCCTGAACATCAAGTGCATCATTGCCAGAGCCTTTAAATCTCCAAACAAACCCTGGCTCAGCTTCCGCTATTGCGTTTACCCTATCAAGGTTATTCACAAAATCATCATTAATGGGGTTCTCCTGCGGGAGACGAAACTTTGCAATATTTACCTGCGCCAATTGATATTTCATATTTTCCTCGTAGTTCGAATTATTGGTTCGCTAACGCCCAGCACAGCGGGCAATTTGGAGCGCCAGCGAAAAATTGCTCCGGCTGGTGCTATTTGTTATGAGTTTTTGCATAAACCCACCCCCAAACCAGTAAAAACGGTATAGCTAAAGCAGCCAAACCAAAATAACTCAAAAGGCTAAGGTAGTTTAAAAATTTATTGTTGCCTTTGCTGCTTATAAATAAGTATGACTCTATTTCAGGCACGTTGCTTGTGTAAATTTTATTCAGCGGCAAAGAATATAAATTTTTTGAACTACAACCTCTTAAGAAAGCTTTGTACATGCGATAGGGGGAATATAAAAGCCCTGTAGACACACCACCTAGATTTAAAAATACTGTTATTGGTCGTTGCCAGCAATTGCTGCCCAATTCCCATGCCCCCACTTCACCTTCGCCAATTCGACTATTTGAATAGCCGGTAAACATATGATGCAAGTCATGATACGGGATAGCCTCCCGTCTTATTCCAGAATTTGGCATTGGAATTAGATACGGGCCAGCATATAAAAGAATTGTGTCTTTGTTTATATCTCCATCTTCATTAAAAGGAGAATTTTCGTAATATTCTTGCAGTTTTTCTTTTACTAACACTGTAAAACTCTATTACTCATAACATAAGAATACCAGAATTCGATTGTAACATTCTGATTTTAAAAGTAAAAATTTTGAAGTGTCGATTTTATGGTTAATACCATAATAAAGGCGGCCTTAAAGTGCATGATCGCTCGGAATTTAGATCTTTTTGGTACTGTTAGGACAATATCTTACAATTATTTCCCTATACAAAAGCTGGAGAAAATTCTTCCTAATAAATCATCAGCAGAGAATTCACCAGTGATTTCTGACAGTGAGTTTTGTGCTTGCCTTAATTCATCAGCAAGTAACTCGCCTGCATTGAAATCTACTAATTGTGACTTTCCACTTATACAAAAATCTAAACCTTTTTGAATAGCATCTAAATGACGGCGCCTAGCTAAAAAAGAACCTTCGGCGGATTGCTGATAACCGACAATTTGTTTGAGTTCTGTTTTCAAATGTTCAATTCCATTACCCTGTTTAGCGCTAATGGGAATTACTTTATAGTCAGATTGAACTTGCTGCTGATCTAAATTGGATAAGTCCGTTTTATTAGCAACAATTAGCAGCTTATCTTTAAACTGCTCAAAACGGGTAAAGGATTGATCGACCGCATGTGGCGAATATTCGGTTACTTCGCTGGAATCGGCTACCAAAATAATCTGATCCGCTTTTTCAATTTCACTCCAGGCGCGCTCGATACCAATTTGCTCAACCTTGTCATTACTTTCACGCAAACCTGCGGTATCAATAATATGCAGTGGTAACCCATCAATATGAATATGCTCTCTAAGCACGTCACGAGTGGTACCAGCAATTTCGGTAACAATCGCGGCTTCTTTACCTGCTAGAGCATTGAGCAAGCTAGATTTTCCGGCATTGGGTTTTCCTGCAATGACCACCGTCATGCCTTCGCGCAAAATCGATCCTTGTTGTGCTTCTTTTTGTAGTGTTTTAATGGAATTGATTATGTTATTGAGATCAGAAAGTACTTTACCATCACTCAGAAAATCAATTTCTTCTTCCGGAAAATCGATTGCCGCTTCCACATAAATTCGCAGTGCAATTAACTCTTCGACTAATGAGTGAACCTTGTTGGAAAACTCACCTTGTAGTGAGCGAATAGCTGAACGAGCGGCTTGCTCTGAAGTAGATTCAATCAGATCGGCTATGGCTTCGGCTTGTGCCAAATCCAGTTTATCATTTAAAAAAGCTCTTTCGGAAAACTCGCCGGGCCTGGCGATTCGAACCCCTTGTTTTAATAATTCTTTTAATAAAATATCTAAAACCACAGGACCACCATGACCCTGTAATTCTAAAACATCTTCGCCAGTAAAGGAGTTTGGTGCTTTAAAAAATATGGCTATCCCTTGATCAATAATTTGATCCTGATCATCATAAAAAAGCAAATAAGTTGCATCACGAACTTTCAGATCTGTTTTTAGAATTTTTTGTGCGATTTTTGAAGAAAGCTTGCCTGAAACCCGAATAATACCAACGCCACCTCGACCAGGTGGCGTAGCAATTGCAGCAATCGTATCTTGCTGAAAGGTCTCTTGTTTATCCATTTCGAACTCTATGTTATAAACCAAGCACAAGATCTTTTTAAACAGATCCTAAACCCGCTAAAAGAATTTCCTTTTTTCACAGTTTGAGGTGATAACTTACCTATCCTTTTTTCTTGGATTTACTCTTTGCCTCATTCTTACCTAAAGCCTCCTGCTTTTCAATTTTCTTATTCACGTACTGTTGTTGGGTAATCGAAATTAAGTTATTACACAGCCAATATAAAACCAAACCCGCCGGGAAAAACAGCATAAAGACAGTAAAAAATACAGGCAAATACTGCATCATTTTTTGCTGCATCGGATCCATAGTTGGCGACACTGGTTGCATTTTTTGCATCAAGAACATGCTGGCACCCATCAACAATGGCAACACAAAATAAGGATCCTGCACCGACAAATCATTAATCCAGCCAAAGAATGGTGCATGGCGTAATTCTACCGCTTCAAACAATACATAATACAGGGCGATGAAAATTGGAAACTGCAATAACATTGGCAAACAACCACCGAATGGATTGGCTTTTTCCTCTTTATACATCTTCATCATTTCTTGCTGCATGCGCTGCTTGTCTTCACCATAACGCTCTTTTAAACGTTGCATCTTTGGCTGTAATTTACGCATAGCGTGCGCTGATTTGTATTGCGCTTTGGATAGTGGATAAAGGATGGTTTTTACCACAATAGTAATGGCGATAATAGCCAAACCCCAGTTTCCTAAAAAGCCGAAGAAGAAGGTTAACATCTTGTATAAAGGTAAACCAATCCACCAAACCCAGGATAAATCCATAGTTTTATTCAAGCCTGGCGCTGCGGTTTCCATTTGTTCTAATAATTTGGGGCCTATGTAAAGACCAGAAGAAAACTTAAATGTTTCTTGTGGTTTTACCTTCAAAAGCGATCTGTACTGTATTGTTGTCAGGCCACTAGAGTCACTTTCCAACTTATCAAGATTACTTTCCGAAGAGTTGAATGCTTTTATCTCAATTTTATATAACTGGTTGGGAATCCATGCTGAAACAAAATAATGTTGTATATAACCAATCCAGCCTCCTGTTCTAATTTCTTCAACAGGTTCATCTTCTAAATCACTAAAGTCAGCTTTTTCATAAACCTCATCTTCTGGTGAATAAGCAACACCTATAAAGGGCTTCATGCCAAAAGCACCTTTTTCTTCTAGACCGGTTTCATTTTGATCTCGTATTAGACTGGCAATAAAATCAAAATTCTGCTCTTTTTCTAAGCTTGAGAAAACCTCATAATCAACATCAATTAAATATTCACCCCTCTTAAATGTATAAATTTTGGAGAAGTTTACACCGCTTTCAGATGCACTTAGTCGAACAGTTAATACTTCTTTTTCACCCAAAGAATATTGCTTTTTATCTGCAACAAACCTTAAACCATTGCTATTAAAACCAATTTCATTATTTTTACTTAAAACTTTAGACTTCGCATAATAAGTTCGATCACGATAATCAAACAACACCACTTTTTGCTCAGGGTTGTTCAAGCGTAAGTCATAATCCAGAGCTTCAGCATAAACCAAATCACCGCCTACTGGATCCAACTTAAACACCATTAAATCAGTAGTAATGCTGATCAACTGATCGCCATTAACATTATTGGTGGTTAGATTTACTACTTCATTATTTGCCGCTTTAACCGGCTCTGGCGCATAGTCTTTTTGCCAGGCCTGGTAAAGCAAAAAACTTAGAATGGCAAATGCCAAAAACAAAAAACCGCGTTTGGATTCCAACATGGTGTTATCTCTTTTTATCTATCATTGTCTATTGTCTTTGCGAAGATCTTGGGGCTCCGGTACCGGATCACAACCGCCTTCACAACCCGGATGGCAACGCGACAGCCGTTTTATGGTTAACCAACTGCCACGCATAGCACCATGCTTTTCCAAAGCTTCAATCGAATAGTTGGAGCAGGTAGGATAAAAGCGGCATTGGTTACCGATAAGCGGACTTAAAGTCAGCTGATACAAACGAACCAATTTAATCAGTAGCCAGCGCATCGGGGTTGAATTTACGAGCTATTTTTTTCCACAAGCCTTCAAGCTGCTCAAATAATACCTGATTCGGTAGCTCGCTACTAGCACGACGCACCAGGATCACCAGATCTATTTTCGGTAAATGTTGATTGTGCTGACGAAAACTTTCCCGGATCAGTCTTTTAATGCGGTTTCTATCGACAGCCAAACGGACATTTTTTTTGGCAACAATCAGACCAAGACGGGGATAATCTAGTGAATTGACACAGGCCAATAAGGTAAAGTTGCGACTGGTGGCTTTTTTGGGGTTAGTAAAGACTTGCTTATATTGTTTTGCTGTGAGTAATCGATAATCAGCCGGAAACCGCTCGGTTAGTTCAAGCTTGGGATCACTCACCTCAAAACAACGAAATACAAAAGGTGATTGCAGTTAAGCGCTTAGACGCTTACGTCCTTTAGCACGACGACGATTTAAAATAGCACGGCCGTTTTTAGTAGCCATACGTGCACGAAAACCATGAGTACGCTTACGTTTTAAATTACTTGGTTGAAATGTTCTTTTCATCGGGATAACCCATCACTGTTAATAAGTTTGAACTGTGTAAAGTCAGTCCTATTCACAAGGACGCGAGATTTTATAGTAAATAAGGATCAATAGCAACGCTAAAACCGCATAAAAGCAGCATTTTTTAAAGGGTGTTTCTGCGGCTGAACGAAGTAAAACTATATCTAGTTACAGTAGCTGATTATACCACAAGATATATGATTAAGACCTTATTTGTGGAAAACAAACTTCAACTTAAATTCAAATATATAAACCGTTTATTAAATATTTTAACCACTAAACTGATGCTTTTTATCAATTTGCCCAAATTTATTGGTATATCTTCTTAAGATAAGGGGTTTTAGTTAATTCTTAGCTTTATAATAATAGAATTATTATTTAAAGATCTTTTTATTATTATTAACAAGATGTTTTTCTGTGTATAAGCTTATTTTTATATTATAAATCAAACAGTTATTTTAAATGAAACTCTCGGTATAATATGTTTTTATCCCTGTGTTAAAAAAATGGAAAACTTGATTTTTCACTGTTTTTATTACTTATTCACAGATATATACGGATTTTATACTCTTTATCTGCACAGAATTATCCTTTTTGCTTGAGTTGTTGAGGATTTAGAGAATTATTGAGCAGTTAGCTTTTTCCAGGCTTTAAAGCTTTTTAGGCGTCTTGGGTAAATATTTTTAGGATACTTGTGGATTATTTTTATGAGTCGATCTACACTATCTATCCTAATGAAGATGGTGGGGTCATTGGCTTCGGTTAGTAGATTAACAATTTAACTAATGACCACAAGATAACAACAATAATTGATAGCGATTCAATACAATGGCCCAGACTGCTTGGCGTAGTTGCCTGCAAAAATTACAATCCGAACTTTCTGCAACTGAGTACAATACTTGGATTAAGCCTTTGCAGGTTGAAGAAAATGATTCCGAAGTCAGTCTGTTTGCACCCAATCCTTTTTTTGTGGACTGGATCCGACAGCAATATTTGAGTCGAATTAATGAGTATTTGTCTGACTCTTCTGCAGAGCAAACTAAGCAGGTTTCATTGCAGGTGGCATCAAGTCAGGCAAAAGCTCAAACTACACCAAGCCAGTTGCAAACCAATACACCTACAAGTTCAGTTCAATCAAGTTCATCGCCAGCAGCCGATCCGGTAGCCAATAATTTATTTCAACAAAATAATCTTAACCCCAAATTTATTTTTTCAAAGTTTGTGGAAGGCAAGTCGAATCAGTTAGCACGGGCTGCTGCTCAGCAAGTGGTTGAGAACCCTGGAATTGTTTATAACCCTTTGTTTATCTATGGTGGTGTGGGTTTAGGTAAAACCCACTTAATGCATTCGATCGGTAACTTGATTTTGGAGCAAAACCCTGGAGCCAAAATCATTTATTTACATTCCGAGCGCTTTATGGCCAATATGGTTAAAGCATTACAAACCAATACTATGGAGAAGTTTAAAAACTTCTACCGGTCGCTGGATGCCCTGTTAATTGATGATATTCAGTTTTTTGCCAATAAAGGCCGTACTCAGGAAGAATTTTTTCATACCTTCAATACCTTGATTGAAAATAACAAGCAGGTCATTATGACTTGTGATCGTTACCCCAAAGAAGTGGAAGGTTTGGAGGAGCGTTTAAAGTCACGGTTTGGCTGGGGCTTGACGGTTTCCATTGAACCGCCAGAACTGGAAACACGGGTGGCGATTTTGATGAGCAAAGCTTCGGCTTCGAACACTGAATTGCCCCATGAAGTGGCTTTCTTTATTGCTAAACGTATTCGCTCCAATGTGCGTGAGTTGGAGGGTGCTTTAAAGCGGGTCATTGCTAATGCACAATTTACTGGACGGGCTATTACTCTGGATTTTGTAAAGGATGCGCTCAAAGATCTAATTGCTGCGCAGGATAAGATGATTTCCATAGAAAACATTCAAAAAACCGTTGCCAGCTATTACAAGATCAAGGTTTCTGAGCTATTATCTCAGAGGCGAAGTCGTTCGATTGCCAGGCCCAGACAAATGGCGATGGCTTTGGCTAAACACTTAACCAATCATAGCTTGCCAGAAATTGGCGAAGCTTTTGGAGGCCGGGATCATACGACGGTTTTGCATGCCTGTCGTAAAATCGATCAGCTCAAAGGCGAAAGTAACGACATTGAAGAAGATTTTTCGAATTTGTTAAGAACATTATCCAGTTAAGAATTATTATAGTAGGCTGCAGTGCGGGATGCTGTTGCCGATTAAGGTGATATTATGCGCTTTTCGATCCATCGTGAACAACTTTTAAATCCATTGCAACTGATCAGTGGTGCTGTTGAAAAAAGGCAAACGCTGCCTATTTTATCCAATGTTTTAATGGTTATTGATGATAGTAAGTTATCACTAACAGCTACCGATTTGGAATTGGAATTAAAAACCGAAGTGATGATTGAGGGTGAGTTTGAGCCTGGTGAAATTACCGTGCCGGCACGCAAATTATTGGACATTGTAAAGAGTTTTGCCGCGGAGGAGCTTATTCAAATTCAAATGGGTGAGTCGCGCATAACCCTAAAAACACCTTCTAGTCGTTTTAGTTTATTGACTATGCCGGCCACCGAATTCCCAAATGTGGAAGAAACCGCCAGCTTAGTAAATCTGGAATTGCAACAAACCCTGTTAAAAAACCTTATTGAAAAAACTCAATTTGCTATGGCACAGCAGGATGTGCGTTATTACCTGAATGGTATGTTATTCGAATTTAATAATAATCAATTGACTACGGTAGCTACCGATGGCCATCGTTTGGCACTGTCTCGGGAATCAGTAGAGATAGAAACCGATGATAAGGTCAGCGCTATTATTCCACGTAAAGGGGTGATGGAATTAGCTCGTTTGCTGGATCATTCTGATGAGTTGGTATCCATAAATTTGGGTTCTAATCATATCAAGATCACCAGTGCCAACTACAGCTTTACCTCGAAATTGGTGGATGGTCGTTTCCCTGAATACGATAAGGTACTGCCGCGTAATGGTGATAAGGTGGTATTGGTGGATCGTGAGTTAATTAAAGACTCCCTGTCTCGCGCTTCGATTTTGTGTAATGAAAAGTTTCGTGGGGTGCGTTTTATGCTATCCAATGAGCAGGTCAAATTACACGCCAATAATCCAGAGCAAGAAGAAGCAGAAGTGGAATTCGGTGTGGATTACCAAGGCTCCGATCTGGAAATTGGTTTTAATGTCAGCTATATGATTGATGTTATGAATACCATTAAAACCCCACAAGTTAAGATGACTTTTATTGATGCCAACAGCTCTAGCCTGATTGAAGAGGTGGATGGTGGTGAAAGTTTGTACGTAGTGATGCCGATGAGGCTTTAATAACTTTAGCTTTTTTCGACTTTCGTGCAAATTCAAACTCTCGCAATTCAAGGTCTGCGTAACCTGCTTGATTGCAAACTTGAGTTTTCTCCTCAACTGAATATATTTTATGGTGATAATGGTGCTGGCAAAAGCAGCATCGTAGAATCTATCTACATCTTAGGTAATGGCCGTTCTTTTCGTACGGCTCGTCATGCCAAGGTTATCAAACAAGGCCAGGAAGCCTTAACTCTTTTTAGTCAATTCAGCCAAGAGCAAAAACATCAGTTGGGATTACAGCGTTTTCGTAATGGTGATATTCAAATCAAGCTGGATGGTGAAAAGCTAAAAAAACTCAGCGATCTGAGTAAAACCTTACCTTTGCAAATCTTGGCACCAGAGCAATTTGAGCTCTTGAGTAAAGGCCCTGCGGGTCGGCGTAAATTGTTGGATTGGGGAGTGTTCCACGTGGAACACTCGTTTTTAAATCACTGGCAAAAAGCATTAAAGGTTTTATTGCAGCGTAATCAAGCCCTGAAACGATGTCGTTCCTATGCGGAATTAACGCCCTGGGATCAGCAATTAATACCTTTATCGGAAACCATTAATCAAAGACGGCGGTATTATATAGAACAGCTTGAGCCGATTTATCAAAGAGTTTTGAAACAGTTTTTGCCGGAACTGGATGCAACTTTAGGATTATATCCTGGTTGGAAGCAGAATGAGACTTTATCTGAGGTATTGCAGCGCCAATTTGAATCGGATAGAAAAACCGGTTTTACCCACTCCAGTATTCAAAAAGCCGATCTGAAAGTTTTGGTGAATGAACAGCTAGCGGCAGAGTATTTATCCCGTGGACAACAGAAATTGGTTACCATTGCTTTAAAATTAGCTCAGCTTGAATTAATGCAGCAATTGACGGATAGGTATCCGGTGTTTTTACTGGATGACATTGGAGCAGAGTTGGATTTGCATCATCAACAAGTCTTGCTAAACTTCCTGGCCGAACAGCCTAAAAAGCAACAAATATTTATCACTTCGGTGCATTTAGATCCCCTCAAAAGCCTGATAAAAGGGTATAATGGGGTTAAATTGTTCCACGTGGAACATGGTGCTATTAAGCAACAATGATCATTGAAAAAATAAAGAACAAAGGTCTAGGCAAATTGCTGAGACAGGTTCGAATGCGTTTATAACAATAGGAATAAAGAATGTCAGAAGAGACCAATTACGACTCCTCAAGTATTAAGGTTCTTAAAGGTTTAGATGCGGTGCGCAAGCGCCCAGGTATGTATATAGGTGATACGGATGATGGCACCGGTCTGCACCATATGGTGTTTGAGGTGGTGGATAACTCCATTGATGAAGCTCTGGCCGGTTATTGTTCCGATATTATTGTGACCATTCATACCGATGAGTCAGTATCGGTTAAAGATAATGGTCGTGGTATTCCTACTGAAATTCATGAGGAAGAGGGTCGCTCTGCCGCAGAAGTGATTCTAACCGTTTTACACGCTGGCGGTAAATTTGACGATAACTCTTATAAGGTTTCAGGTGGTTTGCACGGCGTGGGTGTTTCGGTAGTGAATGCTTTATCTGAAGAATTAAAACTGACCATTCGCCGAGATGGTAAACGTCACGAACAGATTTATGTACACGGTGAGCCGCAGGAACCATTGAAAGTAGTAGGCGACGCCAAAACCACTGGGACGGAAGTACGGTTTAAACCGAGTGCGGAAACCTTTACCAATATCCAGTTTCATTACGATATTCTGGCTAAACGCTTGCGGGAATTGTCTTTTTTGAATTCAGGTGTGAGTATCCAGCTGATTGATGAGCGCTCTGGGGAAAAAGAACATTTCAAATACGAGGGTGGTATTAGTGCTTTTGTGGCCTTTATTAATGAAAAGAAAACCCCTATCCACGAGAAGGTTTTCCACTTTACCCAGGAACGTGAGGATGGCATTACGGTAGAAGTCTCGATGCAGTGGAATGACTCTTTTCAGGAGAATATCTATTGTTTTACCAACAATATTCCACAGCGTGATGGTGGCACTCATTTGGCTGGCTTTAAAGGTGCATTGACCCGTAGTTTGAATAATTTCATGGAGTCTGAGGGCTATAATAAAAAAGGTAAGGTGCAGACTACCGGTGATGACGCGCGCGAAGGTTTAGCGGCAGTGATTTCAGTTAAGGTACCGGATCCAAAGTTCAGTTCACAGACCAAAGATAAGTTGGTGTCCAGTGAAGTAAAAACGGCGGTTGAACAGGCTATGGGGGAAAACCTAAAGGATTTTCTGTTGGAAAATCCACAGGATGCCAAGACGGTTATTAATAAGATGATTGATGCCTCCAGAGCGCGCGAAGCAGCCCGAAAAGCCCGTGAGATGACTCGCCGTAAAGGCGCGTTGGATATCGCCGGTCTGCCAGGCAAACTGGCCGATTGTCAGGAAAAAGATCCCGCTTTATCAGAGCTTTACATAGTGGAGGGTGATTCTGCAGGTGGTTCGGCGAAACAGGGGCGGGATCGTAAGAATCAAGCCATTTTGCCATTAAAAGGTAAGATCTTGAATGTAGAAAAAGCGCGTTTTGACAAGATGCTATCTTCGCAAGAAGTGGGTACTTTAATTACTGCTTTAGGTTGTGGTATTGGCCGTGAAGAATTTGATCCTGATAAAACCCGTTACCACCGCATCATCATTATGACAGATGCGGATGTGGATGGTGCCCATATCCGAACCCTATTGTTGACCTTCTTTTATCGTCAAGTACCAGAATTGATTGAACGTGGTTATATTTATATTGCTCAGCCACCTTTGTATAAGATCAAAAAAGGTAAACAAGAACAGTATTTAAAAGATGATGAAGCATTAGAGCAATATCTAACGCAGTTGGCGCTTACTAACGCTGAACTCTATATCAATAAAGAATCTCCAGCTATCAGTGGGCCTGGATTAGAGAAGCTGGTGAATCAATATCGAGGCGTACAGCACACCATTCAGCGCTTATCCCGCCTTTACCCAAAAACAATCCTTAACCAGTTGGTTTATCATGATCGGTTGCAGGAAGCAGATCTGGCCGATGAATCCAAAGTTCAAACCTGGACTGATCAATTGGCCGAGTTTTTAAATACCGATAATCGTTCTGGTGCAATACGCTATGAGTTGAATCTGCGTAAAGATAATGAGCTAGATCATTATTTGCCACATATTGTAATGCACCATCATGGAGTAGAAAGTAATTACTTACTCTTAACAGACTTCTTTAATTCTGGGGACTATCGTAAAATTTCGACTTTAGGTGAAGAGCTATCGGATTTATTGCAAAGTGGTGCTTATGTCAAACGTGGTGAAAAAATTCAGGAAATCTCGAATTTCCGCCAGGCTCTAAACTGGTTAATGAATGAAGCTCGTCGCGGTCAACATATTCAACGCTACAAAGGTTTGGGCGAAATGAATCCTGATCAATTGTGGGAGACCACTATGGATCCGGAAACCCGCCGCATGTTGCAAGTGACCATTGAAGATGCTGTTGGGGCCGATCAACTGTTTACTACTTTAATGGGTGATCAGGTTGAGCCAAGACGTGACTTTATCGAGTCAAATGCTTTATCAGTGGCTAACTTAGACGTTTAAATTATAAATTTGGCTAGCACCTTAGTTTGCTGGTAGCTTTTATGGCTAATCAAAAATTAGCTGACTTTTATATTCATCTAGCTTGCTGGCTATTTCTTTATTCAGGCTTGGATAAGGCAAATGCAGGGTTTCCAGACTTTGTTTAATAATATCGCAAACCATTAAACGCATGGTTTCTTTGTTATCGGCAGGAATGGCGTACCAGGGTGCCCAGGGCTTTGAGGTTTTGACTAACATTTGTTGATAAGCGGCTTGGTACTTATCCCAGTGTTGGCTTTCCTTAAGATCCGATGGTGAAAACTTCCAGTTCTTTTTAGGATTCTCAATCCGTGAGAGAAAGCGGCGATGTTGTTCTTTTTGTGACACATTTAAAAAGAATTTTAGAACAATGGTGCCATTAAGCGCTAAATGTTTTTCGTGATCGAGAATAGATTCATAGCGCTGCTGCCAGAAAGTATCCATCGCTGCCTTATCATCAAAGTCGGGTAAGTCAGGTAAGTTTTGCGCTTGTAAATATTGCGGATGTACTTTCACCACCAACACTTCTTCATAATAACTGCGATTAAAAACCCCAATACGACCACGCTCTGGAAGTGACTTGGCACTACGCCATAAAAAATCATGATCCAGCTCTTCTTTTGAGGGTTGTTTGAAGCTGTAAACCTGACAACCGGCAGGGTTAATACCTTTAAGCACTGCCCGAATGGTTGAATCTTTGCCCGCAGCATCCATAGCCTGAAATACCAATAATACTGAATACTGATTATTGGCATAAAGTGCTTGTTGTAGATCGTCCAGCTCTTTTTGTTTAGCTTTTAAGCGTTTTTTATAGTCTTTTTTTGTATAGTTAGTTTTGTCCAGGGTTGGAAAATCAGACAAAGAAAAATTTCCATCAAAAGGAATCTGATAAGAGTGATCGATAGCTGTAAACATAGATTAGAGGACCAATAATTTTTACCTATAAAAACATAAAAACTTGAATAAGATCAACAATTTTACAAATTTTAAAAAGATGCAACTTGCACTGAAAAGCAAAAAGAGTAATATAAATCCTTCATTGATATAAACTAACCGAGAGGATATAAAAATGTCAGTAGCTCGCGTAACGGAGATTATTTCTGATTCTAAAAAAAGCTTTGAAGATGCGGTAACTAAAGGTGTGAAACGCGCTAACAAAACTTTGGATAATGTAAAATCAGCATGGGTAAAAGATCAACAAGCAATCATTGAAGATGGTGAAGTGGTTGGTTTCCGTGTGAACTTGAAAATCACATTTGTCTTAAAAGACTAAGTAAAAAGTTTAATTTTAAAGGAACCTATTTAGGTTCCTTTTTTATTATTGGAAATTGATGGTGATTATCGCCCGCCTAGCAAGCCACCTAAAACCCCTCTTACTAATTTACGACCAATGTTAGAACTAATGGTTCTAATCAAAGTTTTAATAAAAGCTTCAGAATTAGATTGACGGCGTGATCCAGAGCGCTTTTTCTTGGCTGCAGCTTTGGCCTTTTCTTCTGCCTCACGACGTTTTTTAGCTTCCGTCATTTCACGCTTTTGGCGTTCTTTTAATTTTTTTTCTTTTTCCATCAGGATTTCATAAGCTGATTCCCGATCAATAGCCTTATCATAAAGGCCAGCAACAAGTGAAGTCTGTTGCACTTTTTTACGTTCAGCTTGATTTAAAGGACCAATGCGTGATTCAGGTGGGCAAATTAAAGTTTGTTCTACAATCGATGGTCGCCCCTTTTCATCGAGCACAGAAACCAATGCTTCACCTACACCCAAAGTGGTAATCAGTGCTTCTTCATCCAGTTTAGGGTTAGGTCGGAATGTTTCCGCAGCAGTTTTAACCGCTTTAAAGTCTTTTGGGGTAAAAGCCCTTAGTGCGTGCTGGATCCGATTGCCTAATTGCCCAAGCACATCCTCCGGAATATCCGTGGGATGTTGGGTAATAAAGAAAACCCCAACCCCTTTAGAGCGGATCAAGCGTACTACTTGCTCAATACGTTCCAATAAGGCTCGCGGCGCTTTATCAAACAACAAATGGGCTTCATCAAAAAAGAATACCAGGCGAGGCTTATCCGGATCACCGACTTCATCCAATTCTTCAAATAACTCGGATAGCATCCATAATAGGAAAGTAGCGTAAATTCGTGGATTAAGCATTAACTCCTTTGAGTGCAAAATATTAATAATGCCTTTGCCATTATGATCCACACGCATCATATCGCGAATATCAAGTGCTGGTTCCGCGAAGAAATGATCACCACCGGCATTTTCCAGCACTAACAGCTTGCGCACAATTGCTGCTACTGATTGTGGGGAAACATTACCGTATTCACGCATCAGTTCTTTGCGATTATCGCTGACCCAGTTCAACATGGCACGCAAATCTTTAATATCCAGTAATAACAGTCCTTGTTCGTCGGCAATATCAAAAGCAATATGTAACACCCCTTCCTGGGTATCATTTAATTGCAAAAGATTGGCTAATAAGATTGGGCCCATCTCGGAAATGGTGGTTCTAACCGGATGGCCATGCTTGCCAAACACATCCCAAAAAATAACTGGGTTGGTATGAGCCTGATAATTTTCGATGCCGATCTTTTCAATCCGTTCGTCAATTTTAGGATGGGCTTTTGCTTCTGCTGCCACGCCGGATAAGTCACCTTTGACATCGGCCGTAAAGACGGGAACTCCCATTTTGGAAAAACCTTCGGCTAATACCTGCAAAGTAACGGTTTTGCCGGTACCGGTAGCGCCAGCAATCAAACCATGACGATTAGCCATTTTGGGATTTAAAGAAATATGTTGTTGTTCGGGATTGCCGCCAATAAGAAGCATAGAAATTCCATAGAGTAATTCAATGACACAAGGTTATAACATGCGCTAAAAAAGGCAAGTCCTGACTTGGTGAAATGCCCAGATAAAGCATAAAAAAATGTAAAAACTGATAATTTGAAAAACAAGTCGCTTGTGACTTAACTATATCGGCATATAATTATTAAAAAACAGATGGAGTTTAAAATGAGATTAGCGATAACAATTGGTTTAATTTGGTTATTGGCAGCCTGTGAAACGGTAAAATTGGGCGCTTTGGAGCAGCTGGGTTTTGAAAAAAGGGATGTATTAGTGGGGCGAATAGAAAAGGCTCGCGATGCGCAGTTGGAAGCTAAGGAGCAGTTTCAATCGGCGCTACAAGAATTTCAAAGTGTGGTTAAGTTTGATGGTGGAGAACTGGAAGAAGTTTATGATCGCCTTAATAGCGAATATGAAACCAGTAAAGATCGCGCAGAAGATGTTAAGAAACGGGTTGATAGTGTTGAGTATGTAGCGGAGAAACTTTTTGATGAATGGTCCGAAGAACTGGAGCAGTATTCAAGTGCCGAGCTTCGTCGTAAAAGTCAGACACAACTTTATCAAACCAGGCAACAATACGCTGGGCTGATCAGTGCCATGCGTAAAGCTGAACGATCTATTCAACCGGTGTTAACGGTTTTTAATGATCAGGTGTTGTATTTAAAGCATAATCTTAATGCCAGAGCGATTGCTTCTTTGCGTGATGAGTTATCAGGAATTGAATCGAATGTCAGCAATTTGATTCGGGAAATGAACTTATCAATTGACGAAGCAAATCGATTTATCGCACAAATGGATTCCAACTAAAAAATTATTTAATTGGACTCTAATTCAGCTACTTTCTGTTCTAAAGTTTCAAGTTTTTCACGAGTACGCTCAAGCACTTTAGTTTGAGCGTCAAATTCTTCACGAGTCACTAAATCCATTTTAGCCAGTCCAGATTGCAGGGCTTGTTTGAATTGCTTACCTAAATCATCACCAGCATTTTTTAAGCCTTCAGGGACTAGTTCGGAAAGCTTTTTTGCCAATTCGTCGATGGTTTTTGAATCAATCATTTTGTTTCTCTGCTAAATTAAAAGGGTAACGTTTTATGGTGGGCTAAATAAAGGACCAAAGCTACAGAGCTAATAGCTAAGATGAAAAAAACAGCTTGAGCGGTTTTTTGTTTGGCACGAAACATAACGATACCAAAAATAATATAAGTTAAAATAAAACCAATTTTATAAGTCATCCAGGTCAGGCTAAAAGGATATTGAGAGGTCATCACCATCAGAGTTATGCCTGATGCCAATAAAAAAGTATCAATAATGTGTGGTACGATTCTGACGGGTTTTTTCAATAGCATTTTATTATTCAGAAATAGCCATAAGCTGCGAACTAAAAATCCGACAATCGAAATAATGGCTAGAGTCATGTGGATGTGTTTAAGCGCCAGGTACATGGATCACCTCAAGTAGATTTTTATTTTGATAAGCGGCTAAAGCTTGCTGCAAGTCAGGCCAACGATCTTGCGGTACTTCGGCGCTAATTGCAACTCTATTGCTAAACTGACAATCTGTAATTAGCCCCTGGTGTTCTTTTAACAGGTATTCAACCTGATTTTGTAAGTCGTAGGAGCATTCAATGGTTACTTTGTCAGTAAAAAGGCGCTCTTGTCGGGGCAGAGTTTTCATAGCCAGTTTAATGCTGCCGCCATAAGCTCGAGCTAAGCCACCAGTACCCAGTTTAGTTCCGCCATAGTAGCGGGTGACCACTGCGGTAATATCACCCACACCACTATGTTTTAATACATTCAGCATGGGCATACCGGCTGTACCGCTAGGTTCGCCATCATCGGAACAGGCAATTAAAGTAGTGCTTTGCGGATTACCGATAATATAAGCCCAGCAGTGATGAGTTGCTTCCGGTTCATTAAGGTTCAATTGTCTAATAAAGTCTTTGGCAGTTTTTACATCGGGACTAAAGATCAGGCGACCAATAAAGCGGCTGCCTTTAATCATTTCTTCAACTTGAAAGGGGTTGTCTGTGCCTTGAATTGGCACCGAATAAGCCACCTTACTATTCATTAGTCGGGCAAATACTCGCGAGTTAAATTGCGATGCCCTGTTGCAGTGACTAAAACGTCATCCTCAATCCGAATACCACCATAAGGCATAAATTCAGCAACCCGATCCCAGTTGATAGCATTACCCTGATCACTGCTTTTTAGATCGCCTAATAAGGAATCAATAAAATAAAAACCAGGTTCAATCGTCACAATTTGGCCTGCTTCAATCGGACGGGTATTGCGCAAGAAGGAATGTTCTGATGGTGGTGGTGTGGTATCGCCTTCAATATTGGCTTGATGGCCACCTACATCATGTACTTGCAGGCCAATCTGATGGCCGAGTCCGTGCGGGAAGAAGGTGGCAGTAATACCGGTTTCCAGCATGGATTCTGGCGTCATATCACAAAAATGGTATTTATTTAATAATCGCCCAACTTCTAAATGATAATCAATATGTAAATCCACATAAGAATGGCCAGGAATGACCTTATGGTTAATCCGTTGTTGAACTGCATCAAGGTCATTAATTAATTCAGAAAACGCATTGGTTTCAAAGGCATAGGTGCGAGTGATATCTGCAGCGTAGCCATTGTAGCGAGCACCGGCATCGATCAAAAAGGTGCGATGTTGTGCTGGACGTTGAGTTTCATAATTGACGTAATGCAAAATCGCCGCGTGTTCATTTAAAGCCACGATGCTGCTGTAGGGTAGATCGTTTTCATATTGCCCCGCAGCTAGCTGATAAGCCAAATGAATTTCCAGCTCAGAGCCTTCCTGGTAGAACATCTCTTTAGCCGCCAAATGACCCAGTGCTGCCATTTTATTGGCACGGGAAACACACTCAATTTCATATGGGGTTTTACGGGCACGGTACCAATTGATTTCATGGATCAAGCCAAGTGGATTAATCGCATCGAAGTCATCATCCTGAAATGGCGCGTCCATTTCTCCAATAAAAGCGATATTGCCAGTGGAAGGCATAAAGCCGCGAACTTCATCTTTTTGGCGCATCATTTTAATATCGAAATGTTCTACCCAGAAACCTTCCGGGTCGCCAGCGACTAAGTGCCAAAAATCTACCGGTTGGTAATAACACAGAATTGGCTTCTGACCTGGAGTTAGAATAAGACAGCTGTCGTGAATTTTCGTCAGTGGCACAAAGCTATTAAAATGAAAATTAGCTTTAAACGGATAGCTCGTATCATCCAGGAAGACACCATGTAGAGAGCCTGCGGGGATCAAAAGATGATCAAAAGCGTGTTTTTGCATCGCTTGGTAGTAACGATCTGTGACCGTATCTATATGATTTTTAAATGTTTCTTCCAATGACATGGCGATAATTTTTAATAATTTCGAATGATCTCCATTATTTCAGAAAAGTTTGACTTGCCCAAGCTTGTATGTGCTTTTGTTTGTAACAAAAGTTCGTTATGATTGGTCAGACCAGAAAGGTCGATGGAGAATAGATCCTGATCTCTTGTGACGCTTGCCTCCGAGCAGTACACTGACGGGTCTATCTATCCTATATGCACGGCAGCTTTTAACAGTTTAAAGCTATATCTAACAGCTGTTACTTACATCAGGCGGAGAATAAGAATGTTATTTGAAGGTCAATCGATCCAGTGCTTTTTGCGCGACTCGGGTGTCGCTGAAATGCGCTTTGATAATCAAAATGAGTCGGTCAATAAATTTGATCGCAATACCCTGCAAGAATGGAAACAAGTTACCCAAATTTTAAAAGATCATGGTGCTGTTAAAGCGGTGATGGCCACCAGCGGCAAACCGGTTTTCATTGTGGGTGCTGATATTACCGAATTTAATGAGTTGTTTGCTTCGAGTCGTGAGCAGCTAATCGAATGGTTAATTCAAGCCAATCAAATTTTTACTGGCTTTGAAGATTTACCTTTCCCAACAGCTGCGGCGATTGATGGTATTGCTTTCGGTGGTGGTTTGGAAATGTGTCTGACTTGTGATTTACGCATTGGTACACCAAAAGCACAAGTCGGTTTACCAGAATCAAAATTAGGACTGGTGCCAGGTTTTGGTGGTAGTGTGCGTTTAGCTAGATTGATTGGTCCAGATAATGCTTTTGAATGGCTGGCAACGGGTAAAGGCTACAAGCCTGATGCAGCTTTGAAATTGGGCACACTAGATGCGGTAGTTCCATCAGAGAAATTGATTGAAGCTACCGAACAAATGTTATTGGATGCTGCTTCTGGAAAAATTAATTGGCACTCTCGTCGTGCTGAAAAGAAAAGCCCTCTGCAATTAAACCGTACCGAAGCCGCCATGAGCTTTATGACCTCTAAAGGCTATATTGCAGCACAAGCGGGTCCGCATTACCCTGCGCCAGTTCGTGGTGTGGAATTAATAGAAAAATCGGCTTATTTACCATTGGAAGAGGCCATTAAGTTAGAACATGAAGCTTTTGCTGATATGGCGCAAACGGAGCAGGCTTCGTCTTTAATTCAATTATTCTTAAACGATCAGATTTTAAAGAAAAAAGCCAAAATTGCCTCAAAAGTTGCCGATAAAGCGGTGAAATCAGCAACCGTTTTAGGTGCTGGCATTATGGGTGGCGGCATTGCTTATCAGTCAGCATCGCGTGGCGTGCCTGCGATTATGAAAGATATTAACCAGGGCGCTCTGGATTTAGGCATGAAAGAAGCGATAACTTTATTTGGTAAAGGTGTTAAATATAAAAAGATTAGCAACGAACAAATGGCACAAGGTATTGCCAGTATTAAACCAACCTTAAGTTATGATGAAATCAAGCATACGGATATTGTGGTCGAAGCGGTAGTTGAGAATCCAAAGGTTAAAGAAGCGGCACTTACTGAAGTTGAGTCTTTAATGCCAGAAGATGCCATTATCTGTTCGAATACTTCCACCATTTCGATTAATCGTTTGGCCAAGCCGCTAAAACGTCCCGATAAATTCTGTGGTATGCATTTTTTCAATCCGGTACACAAGATGCCGTTGGTAGAGGTAATTCGTGGTGAAGATACTTCCGATGAAACTATTGCCAGTGTGGTAGCTTATGCTTCAGCCATGGGTAAGTCACCTGTAGTGGTCAACGATTGTCCGGGCTTTTTTGTCAATCGTGTCTTGTTCCCATACTTTGGTGGTTTTACTAAGTTATTGCGCGATGGTTGTGATTTTCAGCAAGTGGATAAGGTAATGCATAAAAAGTTTGGCTGGCCAATGGGACCTGCTTATTTACTTGATGTAGTGGGTATGGACACAGGTAAGCATGCGGCAGAAGTGATGGCGGAAGGTTTCCCTGAGCGCATGAGCAAAGATGAAAAAGATGCGATTGATGTGATGTTTGAGCATGGTCGTTATGGTCAAAAAACTGGCTCCGGATTTTATGTTTATGGTACCGATAAAAAAGGTAAACCAACCAAAGAGGCTGATGTAAAAACTTATGATCTGCTGAAAGAAGTTTGTAGTGACACTAAAGATTTCTCTGATGAAGAGATTATTGCACGCACTATGCTGCCCATGATCATTGAAACCATTCGCTGCTTGGATGAAGGTATTATTGATAGTCCAGCTGAAGGTGATATGGCGCTGATTTATGGTTTAGGGTTCCCACCATTTAGAGGTGGTGTCTTTAAGTATGTGGATGATCGCGGTATGCAGAATATTGTCGATTTAGCCAATCAATACAGCCACTTGGGTAAAGCTTACGAGCCAACCGATAGCATGTTGCAGATGGCTCAAGATAAGCAAAAATTTTATTCGTAGGAGAAAAGATCATGAATGAAGTAGTAATTGTCGATGCCATTCGCACTCCTATGGGACGCTCGAAAGGTGGCATGTTTAGAAATGTGCGTGCGGAAGAATTATCGGCGCGTTTAATGCAAGGTTTATTGGATCGTAATGAAGCACTTGATCCAGCGGATGTGGAAGATGTGATCTGGGGCTGTGTGCAGCAAACTTTAGAGCAGGGTTTTAATATTGCGCGAAATGCCATGTTAAAAACTGACTTGCCGCATCATGTAGCGGGTCAAACGGTCAATCGTTTATGCGGTTCATCCATGCAGGCATTACATACCGCCGCTCGCTCCATTATGGTCGGTGATGGTGATGTATTTATTATTGGTGGTGTAGAGCATATGGGCCATGTACCCATGAATCATGGTATCGATTTTGATCCAGAGCTGGCCAAATATACGGCAAAAGCAGCAGGCATGATGGGTTTAACCGCTGAAATGTTAGCGCAAATTCATAAGGTTTCGCGGCAGGAGCAGGATGAGTTCGGTTACCGCTCACACCAATTGGCGCATAAAGCTACGGTGGAAGGTCGTTTCAAAAAAGAGATCCTGGCGATGGAAGGTCATGATATAGATGGTACTTTAAAACTGTTTGATTATGACGAGGTGATTCGCCCGGAGTCAACAGTAGAAGATTTAGCCAAATTGCGACCAGTATTTGATCCACGTAATGGTTCAGTAACCGCAGCAACTTCTTCGGCAATTTCTGATGGCGCTTCGGCTATGCTGGTTATGTCGCGCGCTAAAGCGGATTCATTGGGTTTAAAACCTATTGCGAAAATTGTATCCATGGGTGTGGCTGGTTGTGACCCATCCATCATGGGTTTTGGTCCGGTGCCGGCAGTGAAAAAGGCTTTAAAACGTGCCAAGATGGAGTTAACAGATATTGAGTTATTTGAATTAAATGAAGCTTTTGCCGCTCAATCCATTGCCGTATTAGATGGTTTAGGTATGCGCACCGGTTGGGAAGATAAGGTTAACCTAAATGGTGGAGCTATAGCGCTTGGCCATCCTTTGGGTTGTTCAGGTTCTAGAATTTCTACCACTTTACTACGCTTGATGGAAAATAAAGATAAAGAAATTGGGTTGGCTACTATGTGTATCGGCTTAGGTCAGGGGATCGCTACGATTTTCCAGCGTTTGAATTAATTAGTTATTGCTTTTAAATAAAAAGAGCTGCTTATGGTGAGAAGTGTACTAAAACTGGATTTATGCACCATTCCTAAAACTCAAAAAGCCCTTGATTTAAGCAAGGGCTTTTGGGGTATCTAAATTTATAAGTTCAGATTGGGTGAGTGTCCTGAGTTAGTGATATTTTTTTAATCTTGGTTTTGATCAAGATCGGTTTTTTTCGATTTACGACTAAATGGTAATTTACCAATAACGCCAACATAACCGATAAAACTGATAACCAAAGCCAGGATAATAATCAGGATCCATAAAGTGCTGTTCATATAGCTGTCCTTTTCTAAAGCAAGGCCGGTATGATGCGATCAAGTTACTCTTTACTCAAGTAAAAGAATGTAAGATTTTGATAAAAATTTAAAGCAAGAATATTAAGAAAATAAGGATTTAAGCATGGTTAAATTATCTTCAGCTAATTCTTGCTGTTGTTCTTCGGTTAAGGGCTTTCTTTTGGCATCCCAATCCAGATCCTCTTCAGGAATTTCATCCAAGAAACGACTAGGTTGACAAGAAACCAGCTCACCAAAGCGATTACGTTTTTTGCAAAGAGTAAAAGTCAGAGTTTTTTGCGCACGGGTAATGCCGACGTAAGCTAGACGCCTTTCTTCTTCGATATCATCTATCTCAATGCTGCTTTTGTGTGGCAGTAATTCTTCTTCCATGCCTACTAAATAAACATGATTAAATTCTAGGCCTTTAGCGGCATGTAAAGTCATCAGTTGAACTTGATTCGATTCTTGTTCCTCTTCTTCTCGCTCCAGCATATCGCGCAGCATTAAATTGGCAATTGCCGCAGCGAAAGGATTATCATCCAATTCATTTTCATCAATATAGTTTTCAACCCAGCCCAATAGCTCTTGAATATTATTCCAGCGAAATTCGGCTGCTTTGGGGCTGCTGGAATTTTCATATAGATAAGAGTGATAACCAATTTTCGCAATCAGATCATGGATCACCCCGATAGCATCGCCTCTTTGCGCATTATCGGCTGCCAGGCCAATGGTTTTAGAAAAACGTCGAACCGATTCCAAGCCGGCACCTTGTAGAAATTGTTCTAAACCAATTTCGGTGGTTGCCTGGTACAGACTGATATGGCGGTTGGCCGCATAAGTACCAAGTTTTTCCAGAGTAGAAGGGCCTATACTACGCTTAGGCGTATTAGCAATACGCAAAAAAGCATTATCGTCATTATGGTTCACCATTAATCTTAAGTAAGCCATAATATCTTTAATTTCGGTGCGAGCAAAAAAGGAAGTACTACCAGAAATTTTATAAGGTACTTTATTGGCAATTAAGGTTTTTTCAAAGATGCGAGCCTGGTGGTTGCCTCGGTATAAAATGGCAAAATCAGTATATTTCAAGTCCCTGTATTTGACTTTGCGGCTTAAAATTTCAGTCACTACACGTTGTGCTTCTTCTTCCTCATCATTACAGGTTACTACTTTTAAAATATCGCCATAGGGTTTATCGGACCATAGTTTTTTTTCAAAAACGTGAGGATTATTATCAATTAAGGCATTGGCAGCTTTTAAGATACGGCCATAAGAGCGATAGTTTTGTTCTAACTTGACTACTTTTAAATGGGGATAATCTTTAGCTAATAAGTCTAAATTTTCCGGCCGAGCACCACGCCATGAATAAATGGACTGATCATCATCACCGACTACGGTAAAATTACCAAAATCACCGCAAAGTAATTTCACCAACTCATATTGAGAAGTGTTGGTATCCTGATATTCATCCACCAGCAAATAACGAATCCTGTTTTGCCATTTTTCACGAACTTCAGGGTTGGATTGTAACAATAACACTGGGATCATAATCAGATCATCAAAATCTACGGCGTTATAAGCTTGCATGCTACGACTGTATTTTTGATAGATTTTGGCAAAAACCAATTGTTCTTGATCGTTAGCAGTTGTAGCTGCTTGATCGGCTTCGATCAGATCATTTTTCCAGGCCGAGATTTGATGTTGCAATTTTCGTAATAGTTCTTTATCACTTTCCGCTTCCTTAAAACCCAAATCTTTTAACAAGGCCATGCAGTCCTGATCATCAAAAATGGTGAAATTAGGCTTAATACCTAAAGCCTTATATTCGTGTCGGATAAAATTAAGGCCAAAGTTATGGAAAGTGGAAACGGTTAAACCCTGTGTAGCACTGGAGCCTGCTAGCTTACTTACCCGCTGCTTCATTTCTCGTGCTGCTTTATTGGTAAAGGTCATAGCCACTATATTTTTTGCAGCGATACCCTTTTCCTTGATCAGATAAACCATCTTTCGTGTGATCACACTGGTTTTGCCACTACCAGCGCCAGCCAATACCAACAGCGGACCTGTAGTATTGATTAGAGCTTCATGCTGGCGAGGATTTAGCTTGTGCAAGAGGATATATCATTAATTAAAAACAGGCGGCAAGTTTAGCAAGGTTAGCCGTCGAAATAAAAAGGAAAGTGCCGTTAATTTTAATGAAAATTTTCAATGGCTAAACTTTAGAGGAATTTTCAAATAGTTAGTGCCATTATCTTCTGCTTTGGAAAGTTTACCGGCACAAATATTGATCTGCAAAGCGGGCAATAATAATTTTGGTGCTGGTAATTGTGCATCACGGCTTGCTCGGAGTTGTTGATATTTTTCTGAATTGTTTTCAGAGGCCTGCCAATGGATATTGTTTTTCATTTGCTTAACACTAAAGCTATCAGTGGCTTTGCGTGCGTTTCCGGGATAATCGTGGCATAGCCATAGTTGTGTTGCATCATCAAAACTTAAAATTTTACTCAACGAATAAAATAGCTGCTTGGCATCGCCGCCAGGAAAGTCACAACGAGCAGTACCGGACTGTGGATGAAAAAAGGTATCTCCTAAAAAGATATTATTGCCAACTTTATAAATAACACTGTCGCTGGTATGGCCGGGAGTTTCAAAAACTTCGATTTTATATTGGCCCAACAAAAGCTTATCACCTTCTGCGACCAAACAGTCAAATTGGCTGCCATCGGTTGCTATATTCAGGTTAAAAACTTTTGCGAAATGCTTTTGGACCTGCTGAATGCCTCGACCAATTACGGTTTTTCCATTAAGTTGTTGTTTTAGATAATCGGCAGCGGTTAGGTGATCGGCGTGAGCATGGGTTTCCAGAATCCATCGACACTTAAGACCAAGCTGCTGAATCTTGCGGAACAAAAGGTTTGCACTGGTATAACTGATGGTTGCCGAAGCTAAATCAAAATCCAGCACCGGATCGATAATAGCGCACTCTCTGGTGGTTTCACACCAAACCAGGTAACTCCAGGTGCCGGTATTGACGTCATGAAATGAACGGATCGTTGGATTCATGGTTAAAATGTATAAGTAATGTAAGGAGTTAATGTTAGCGAGTATAGAGAATAATTTGTATATTAGCAATTTCTAATATACAATTGTGGCAAATTAAATATTTATCTTTCTACATGAAAAGCCGTTTAGCTGATTTCTCAATGGCTAATGCCAAATGGATCTTTTTAGCGACGCTACTGACAAGTTTTGTTGCTGCAGCCCTGATTCCCAAAATAATAATTGATACTGATCCGGAAAATATGTTGCCGAGCGATCAGGCTGAGCGCGTTTATCATAATCAAATCAAGCAGCGATTTAATCTCCATGATGCGATTGTTGTGGGCACGGTTAATGAAACGAGCATTTTTAATCCCCAATCCTTGTCGGGAATTGAGAGCTTAGTTGAACAGATCAGTAAAATTGATGGTGTAGTACTAGTTGATCTGATGGCGCTATCGACGGTTGATAATATTTCACAAGAAGATGGTGCTATTCGATTTGAGTGGATGATGAAAAAAGCCCCGACCAATCAAGAGGGAGCGGATTGGATTAATCAAAATATAGATCGGCTACCACTACTACAAAATACTTTGGTATCAGCAGATGACAAGGCTTCTATTATTTATGTACCGATTCTGGATAAGAACGAAAGTTACCGTATTGCAACTGAAATACAGCAAATAATTAATAATCTTGAGACCGAAGATGAATATCACATCACTGGCTTACCAGTAGCAGAAGATACTTTTGGCTATCAGATGTTCGTGCAGATGGGGATTTCGGCACCGCTGGCGGCCTTGATGATTTTTGGATTGATGTGGTTGTTTTTCAGGAACCTGAAATTTATTGCGGCACCTATGATTATTGCTATGGCAACGGTAATTATCACGATGGGCATTATGATTGGTATGGGCTTTAAGGTGCATATTATGAGTTCCATGATCGCTATTTTCTTAATGCCGATAGCGGTGGTCGATTCCATTCATATCATGTCAGAATTTGCTGATAATTATAAACAAAACAGCAATCGCAAAGATGTGATCCGGCGGGTGATCCATCATTTATTCAAGCCAATGCTATTTACTAGCATTACCTCGGCAGTTGGTTTTGCTTCGCTATTATTAACGCCAATCCCGCCAGTACAAATTTTTGGTGCTTTTATTGCTTTTGGCATTTTGCTGGCCTTTGCTTTAACCATTATTTTTATACCGGCGTATTTATCTGTATTAAAAACAGAATCACTAGCATCATTAACCAAAGCAAATAATCAAACCAGTTGGCTGGACAAATGGTTACCAGTGTTGGGCAAAAAAAGTTTAGCCCATAGCAGGGTTTTAATCATGGTTTTTATGGCTTTAATAGCTATAAGTATTTGGGGCTTAAGTAAGATTCAGATCAATGATAATCCCGTGCGCTGGTTTAAGTCGGATCATTCGATTCGTATCGCTGATAAAACGTTAAATCAACATTTTGCCGGAACCTATGATGCTTATTTAGTGTTGGAAAAAGATCAAACGGAAATCGCTCAAAAACTGGAGCAAATCTTAAAACAGGCTGAGATATCTATTAATAATGATTTACCACTAGGTTCAAAACTCAGTGAATCCATAATGACATTGGAGGATGAACTGTTTGATGATCCTGATAATCAGGCTTTGGGTAAGGCCTTAAATGACATCGATGTTTTAAATAAAGAACTAAACTTTTTCCAACAGCCGCAGCAGTTAAAAATCATTGAAAACATTCAAGCAGCTTTACTTGATACTCAGCTGGTAGGAAAAAGTATGAGTTTGGCTGATGCGGTGAAAACGGTGAATCGTGATTTGGTTTCCGGTACCGAAAAGGATTATAAAATACCTGCAACTCAAGCTGGTGTGGCGCAAGTTTTATTGCAATATCAATCATCACACAGGCCTCACGACCTTTGGCATTTTATCACCCAGGATTATTCTTCCAGTTTGATCTGGGTACAAATGACCAGTGGTGATAATCAGCAGATGAGTAAGATTGTGAGTCAGATTAACCAGTATCTGAATGAAAATCCGTTAAGTCAGGGAGTTAGCGCCAAATGGGCCGGTAAAACTTATCTGAATAAGGTGTGGCAAGACGAAATGGTTGCAGGTATGTTAATCAGTCTTATCAGTGCTTTTGTGGTCGTTCTGATAATGATGATACTACTGTTCCGTAGTTTAGTGTTCGGGGTCTTGGCCATGCTGCCGCTGACTATAACTATTTTGGTAATTTATGGCCTAATCGGTTGGATAGGTAAAGATTATGATATGCCGATAGCGGTGCTGTCTGCTTTAACCCTGGGCCTATCGGTGGATTTTGCGATCCACTTTTTGCAGCGGGCAAGGGATATTTTTGCAGAAACCAATAATTTTAAATTAACCATGCTGAAAATGTTTGCAGAGCCAGCTAATGCCATTAGTCGCAATGCTATTGTTATAGCCTTAGGGTTTACACCGCTACTGTTAGCACCATTAATACCATACGTTACCGTGGGTTTCTTTTTGGCCAGTATCATGGCGGTATCTGCTTTAGTAACACTGTTATTATTGCCGTCAGCAATGTCGCTGCTAAAGAATTTCCTGTTTAAAAGCAGGAATATTAAATAAAGGGTGTCAAAATAAAAGGAAATATTATGTTGAAATCAGTAATTAAGTTTTTAGTTTTACTAATGATGGTTTTACCGAGTCTGATTTTGGCTACAGAAATAAATATCAATGATATTATTAATCGCGCTAATCAGGCCTCCTATTACGCGGGTAATGATGGTCGTAGTGATGCACGAATGATCATTGTTGATAAATCTGGCAATAAGCAAATTCGTCAGTTTGTGATTCTCAGAAAAAATAAAGCAACTAAAAGCGATCAGGATTTTTTGGTGGTGTTCAGTCGTCCATCTGATGTTCGTGGCACGGTATTTTTAGTCAATAAGCACTTGGAAAGAGAAGACGATCGATGGTTATATTTGCCAGCATTGGATTTAGAAAAAAGGATTTCTGCTGGCGATAAAAGAACCAGTTTTGTGGGCTCGGACTTTTTCTATGAAGATGTTTCAGGCCGAAACCCCGAAGCCGATCAGCATCAGCTCTTATCACAAGATCAAGATTACTATTTTATTCGAAGTACACCAAAGGCAGTTGATAGTGTTGAGTTTGTTTATTATCAGATGAAGATTGATAAAGAAACTTTTTTACCCATGCAGATTGAGTACTTTAAAACAGATGATCAACTTTATCGAAAAGTTGAGGTGGTGGAAGTAAAGGAAACTCAAGGATTTCCAACGGTAATGAAATCAAAAGTTAGTAATTACGAAACAGGAGGCTATACCTTAATGGAATTTAGGCGCCCTGCGTATAATTTAGGTATTCCGGATACCGTCTTTAGTTCACGTGCTTTACGCAAACCACCTAAAAAATGGCTAAAAGCTCGCTAAAATGTTGCTAAAGAAAAGTACCCTTGTAGCTATCTCAATTTCGTTGTTGTCATTGGCCGCACAAACGGTGAAGAGCGATGGGGAGAATTGGTCTAATAGTAAAGAGTGGTCTGATGATGAGTGGCAACAGGAATCTAATTGGCAATGGTCGGGCTTTGCGGAATTGGCCTATGGTCAGCGTTTACAAACTGATCAGCTTTTTACGAGCAAGCAAACATTAAATGAAACCCGTTTACATATAGAATCTGATTATAGTGGTGAGGAAGTCAACTTTTCTTTTAAAACGGATTTTTGGTATGACGTAGTTACCAATGATATTGAAACAGATTTGCGTGAGCTTAGTATTGATTTTTCAATTTTTGGAAATACCGATCTTAAAATAGGTCGGCAAGTGACAACCTGGGGAACCGGTGACTTATTATTTTTAAATGATTTATTTCCAAAAGATTGGCAATCTTTTTTTAGTGGTAGGGAACAAAGTTATTTAAAGGCTCCAGCCAATGCTGTCCGTATAAGCAGTTACTTTGATGCACTGAATATCGATTTGGTTTGGACACCGCAGTTTGAACCCGATCGTTATATTGATGGTGAAAGATTTTCATTGTTTTCGCCATTAATGAATCAACAAATTGGCGGTCAGGATTTGGTTAATCCCGTTGAACCAAATAAATCTATATCGAACGGCGAGTTGGCATTAAGGCTTTATAAAACCATTAAGGGAACTGAATATGCTATTTATGCCTATCGAGGTTTTGAAAAAGAACCTAATGGGCTTACACCGAATTTAGTTGCAACTTTTCATCGTAAGAATGTGTTTGGTGCAAGTATACGCGGTTCAATAGCAGAGGGGATCTACAATCTGGAGATTGCTTATCATGCTGCTAGAAAAGATAAACAAGGAACCAATCCTTTAGTCAAAAACTCACAATGGCGTTTCTTGCTGGGTTATGAAAAAGAGTTAGCACCACGTTTAACCTGGTCTGGACAATACTATCTAGAGCAGACACAAAATTATAATGAACTTATCGTTAATTCTTTAGCCCCAGAATTTGAGCCCAAAGAAAGTCGGCAGTTGATCACCAACAGAATAAGTTATCGTGCAATGCAGGATAAGTTAACTTGGTCACTATTTATGTTTTATTCACCGAGCGACAAAGATAGTTATTGGCGACCTTCAATCAATTATCGACATGATGATGATTGGTCTTTAATGTTTGGCGCTAACCTTTTTAAAGGAGAAAAAGTGACAAGCTTCTTTGGTCAATTTGAAGATGCCACCAATGCTTATTTAAGATTAAGGTATAGTTTTTAAGGGTATTTTTAATTTATGGCTTAATTAAGCTACCACCAGACTCGATCCATTTTTTGATTCCGCCGGCTACTGAATAAACCTTGCTAAAACCAATCTTTTGCAGAGCCAGGGCAGTACAAGCAGAACGACCACCAGAAGCACAATAAATATAGATAGGTTTAGAGAGGGCCTCTGCTTCATCCATATCTTTTAGCATGGGCAAATTAAAGAGGTTAAATTCCAAAACACCGCGTGGAATAGCAATAGCACCAGCCACTACACCTTGCGCATGTTCTTGGGGTTCACGTACGTCAAACACTAGGGCATCAGTAGTTAAAATCTGGCGTAAATCATCCACCGTCACTTCGGTAATTTGGCTTTTTACTTCAGCCATATAGTTGGCGATACAAGCTTTCATTGACAAGTCTCCGAGCAAAACATTTCGTGCATTAGGTGAATAACACGTGCTGCTTTATGTGATGATAATTTATAGTAAATAGTTTGTGAATCACGACGGGTAATCACTAAATTTTCTTTTCTCAATAGTGAAAGGTGTTGTGATAATGCTGATTGACTGAGTTTTGGCAACATGTCGTTAAGTTGGCCGACTGATAATTCACGTTCGTGCAAGATACACAAGATCAATAAGCGTTGCTCATTGGATAAAATTTTAAGTAAGTTGGCTGCCTGTGCCGAATGCTCCATCATCTCATCAGTGATGGCAGCTTGGCTTGGCATTAAAGTTGCTACTTCTGACATTGATTAAGTCCTGGATTTATAGTGGCCTAAGCTTAGAGTTTCTCCGGCAAAACTGCAAATTCTGCCAGGGATTTATAGTGATGTTTGTGTTGGGGTTTAAATTCACCACAGCAGGAATCAAATTGATAATCTTTTGACCATGTTTCAGCATTCTCCACTACCGCTTTAACTGCCTCGACGACTTTGCGTGCATCTTCATTGGTGCTAGTGGGGTGCATGGAGATTCGTACCCAGCCTGGTTTGTCGGTTAAGTCGCCTTGATCAATGCGTTTGGTAATTTCCAGGCTGGTCATTTGATCCACATCCAATAAGATATGGCCATAAGTTCCGGCACAGGAGCAGCCGCCGCGTGTTTGCACGCCAAAACGATCATTAAGCAGACGCACAATTAAATTATGGTGTAAGCCTAAAACATAGAAAGACACTACACATAAACGCTCCGTTTTATCGGCTTCTAACATATTCAAATTTGGAATTTGAGCCAGTTCCCCCATTAAATAGTTACACAGTTCTTTTTCGCGCGCGACAATATTATCCACGCCCATTTGTTCCTTAACCTTAAAAGCAAGGGCTGCGCGTATGGTTTGCAAAAACGCTGGAGTACCGCCATCTTCGCGTGCTTCAATATCATCAAAGAAACGGTGTTCGCCCCAGGGATTGGTCCAGGATACAGTACCACCGCCGGGCTGATCGGGAACCTTGCAATCATAGAGTTTTTTGTCGAATACTAAAATACCGCTTGAGCCAGGACCACCTAAAAATTTGTGAGGCGAAATAAAAATGGCATCCAGTTTTTGTGCAGGATTTTCAGGGTGCATATCGATATTAACGTATGGCGCTGAAGCGGCAAAATCCACAAAACAAAGGCCATCGTGCTGGTGCATAATTTCTGCCATTTGATAATAAGGTGTTTTAATACCAGTAACATTGCTGCAAGCAGTAAAGGAACCAATTTTGATCGGGCGATCTTTATATTGTTCTAATAATTCTTGCATATGATCCAGATCGGGACAGCCTTTATCATTAGCGCGAATAATTTCTACCGTGGCCTCACACTCATGCCAGGTGGTTTGATTGGAATGATGCTCCATATGAGTAATCAAGACCAAAGGCTTTTCATGATCAGCAATAGTTACTCTTTCGCGCCATTTTTCTGGAATTCGTAAGCCCAACATTCGCTGGAACTTGTTTACTACTAAAGTCATACCCGAGCCGGCAGCGATTAACACATCATCTTGATTAGCGTTCACATGATCTTTGATAATCTGTTGTGCCTCGTGATAGGCATGGGTCATGGTAGTACCGGTCAGAGTGGTTTCGGTATGAGTATTAGCAACGTAGGGGCCCAGTTCGCGACTGATATAATCTTCAATCGGGCCATACAAGCGGCCGCTGGCAATCCAGTCAGCATAAATAATCTTTTTATCCTGATTTTCAGGATAATGATGATTGTGGCCGATGATATTTCGCCGGAATGGCTCAAAATATTGCTCTAAACTCATGTAATGCTTACTTTATATTAGGTTTGGCTAATGTAGCAAAATAACGGCTAAATACAAGGAAAATTGTTAGTAAATAAGCGATGATCATACTAGCAAGCCAAATCGGGTTATACTAGCATTTATCATTTGTAGTTGATGGTTTAAGTAACCTAATGAAATCTTTAGTTTTTTCTTTATTAATCGCTATAATTTTTGTACCCGTAGAAAGGCTTAGGGCCGATAACCAGATTTTCTTGGTGCGTCATGCTGAAAAGCAGGTTGACGGTACTCGAAATCCTGATTTAACGGAAAAAGGTCAAAACCGTGCTCAAAGAATAGCTGTTTTGCTAAAAAATACCGGTATTACTCAAATTTATTCTACTAATTACCAAAGAACCCTAATGACTGCCAAGCCATTGGCCCAGGAATTAGCCTTGAAGGTAGAGCTTTATGATCCGCGTAATTTGACAGCTTTTGCTAAAAAACTTAAAACCAAATCGGGAAAAATCCTGGTAGTTGGTCATTCCAATACAACGCCAAAACTAGCAACGCTGTTATCAGGAAAAGCAGTAAAGTTGATGGATGAAAGTCAATATCAGCATTTGTATCTGGTGACAACCATTGGTGAGCAGTCCACCTTATTGGAATTATCAACCGATAACCCTGAATAATGATTAGGGTAACTGTGCCAGATAACGTTTAAGTTTTCGATAACCCAAAGTTTCGCTGATTATGTTACGGCTCAATGATTTTTGATTCAGCCAGATTAGCAAGAGTTGTGATTGTGTAAATTATGTTGTCATTAATGCAAATATGCATAGAAAACGCTCACATAATTAAAAGAAATAAATAAAAATAAAGAGTCGATAATAGACAAAAAGAATAAATGTTTTATGATTAAATTATCAGAATTAAGGAGTCTGAATAGTCAGTTAACATGGAGTTGACTGAAATAAATGGAACCATTCTTTAAGGGAGAGAGTTATGTCTAATACAGCAAATTTATTCATCGATTGGCAACAGCAATGGCATCAACCGCCATGGCAAGCTTGCAATGATCTGCCAATAGTTTCTAGCAAATCGACAGTGAAAGATTTATTGGATGAGTCGAAAAGTTATTGCAATCCTAGTATTAACTACACATCAACGGGATCTGGTGACAGTGAATATTTAACTTCAATTGACGGAGTGGAGAATAATCAAGGAGGTAATGGTTACTATTGGGTATATTTTGTAAATGGAAATATGCCATCAGTCGGTTTTGCGGCATATAAGTTGAATGCAGGAGATAGTGTGGCATGGGATTACAAACACTTTAGTTCTGGCTTAAGGCAGATGAATCAATCAGATCATCCCGCGAATAAAGATTAGTATAAAAAAATTTCAGCGGAAGAATTGCAACATAGTTATATGAAAATTTACTAATGGATAAAAGGAGTGAACCATGGGTAGATCGTGTACTGAAATTGAAGAATGGGTTGAAGAAGAGATTCAACGCCCGATAGAAGAGTGGGAGGAAAGGGCAGAGGAACGATGCCGCAGACGTCGCTGTAATTGGTGGTGTTTATGCTGTAATAAGTGGTTTTGCTGGATAGAAATCATTTTAGTTAAAGTTATTAAATGGGTAACAGAGATAGTAAAAACCTTAGTAACAAGGGTAGTCTGCACCGCAGTTAATACGATTTTAGATCTGCTGGGTGCACTTTGGGAATTGATTCTTTCTATACCTATAATTGGTGGCATTATTCGCACCGTTTTTAATTGGGTTGTTGAAATTATTTGGCGTATTATTTCTTTCCCAGAGTTCCTGGCCAGTTTGGCCGGTTTTCGTCCCCGCAAGAAGATGTATTTTGGTGTAATTATTCCTGTTATCAATGATAGAGCATTGATGGAGGAGGCTGACATCCAGCCCTGGGTAGATACCGCTATTGAAATATATGATCGGACTTGCAATATTGATTTGCGATTTACCGGTTTTTGTCGAACTAGAGTAGAACCACCTGGTGGAAGTATTAGCGTTAATTGTGGCGCAGAAGGCTTTTTCGCTGATTGGTGGCTAGATGGCTCATGGTTTCAATTCATTCAGATTGGCTGTAAATTTCAAAGTAATTGGCGCAGAGCGATCGGACATGGGGGTGAGATAACCGTTGTGATTGTCAATAACATTGAAAACGCAGTGGGTTGTTCCATGTCGGCTACTCACAATTACGTTACAGTACAGGTTCCACCCGGTCCTTTTGTTGATACCGTCGCCCACGAAATTGGGCATGCCTGTTTACTAGGGCATGTGACATCAACTGATGGCAACAACCTTATGGATACTGGGGGGCGCTCAACGCTATTGCCGGTACTTGATAATGTACAAATTTCTGCCGTGCGTACCAGCCGCCACTGTGTTTATTTTTAAGAGATGGATTATTTTTCTGTCTCGCAAAGGAGTGGGAGATGAGCTCAAAATACAAGTTAACATTGATGGTAGAGCAATTGACGGATCTCAATAAACTATTAACAGCGCAAGAAACTTATACTGATATACAGTTTGCTCATGATCTTATTCCCGAAGAGCAAACCGAAAACATAAAACGACGCTTAATGAGTTATCACAATAGTTGCGGTTGTGGGGCAGGCAATCTATTTGCCGTTTTTGTGATGATTTTTGTTACACCGGCACTAATTAGCTTATATAAGCTAGATTACTTACCCTTGTGGCAAGTCGTTACTCTTGGTTTTATTGTGATGATTGCCAGTGCCGGTATCGGAAAATTTGTCGGTTTATGGCGAGCTAGAACAGCCTTAAAGTTGGAAATAAATAAACTATTACCTAGATAAAATGGTTATTTGTAATAATCATTATTGGTGAAGAGTTTTAGCTATTACAACTTTCTGCAGATCGGGCATCAAATCAAACTCAGTGATTTTAAGGCAACTGCGCCAAGTAACGCTCGAGTTTTCGATAACCCAAGGTTTCGCTGATATGCTCTGGCTCAATGGTTTTTGATTGGGCCAGATCAGCAATGGTGCGTGCCACTTTGATGATGCGATGATAGGAGCGTGCCGACAGTTGTAATTGTTGTAATGATTGAGTCATTAGAGTTTGAGCTTTATCTGATAGCAAAGCAAACTGTTCCAACTCTTTAGTGCCTAATTGACCATTCAGTTTTTGTTGCCGCTGTAGTTGAATTTGTGTGCATTGTACAACCTGTTGTCGATAGTCTTGACTGGTAGCGGTATTTGCCGGATTACCTTTAGTTAATTGTTCTTCCGATAATAGAGGAACTTCCACTTGCAAATCGATCCGATCCAACAAAGGTCCAGAAATTTTACCGAGGTAGCGCCGAATTTGATCGGGGGTACATCTACAGCTCTTTACTGAACTTCCGTAATGGCCACACTGACATAAGTTAGTAGCTGCCAATAATAAAAATTTAGACGGGTACTCCATTTGAGAAGCGGCACGGGAAATGGTGACTTTGCCAGATTCAAGAGGTTCGCGTAGGTTGTCTAAAACGTGCCGGTTAAACTCGGTAAATTCATCCAGGAATAAAACACCTTCGTGTGCAAGGCTAATTTCACCTGGCTTGGGATGACTACCACCACCGATTAATGCTGGAGCAGAACAGGAATGATGTGGATTTCTGATCTTGCGTTTAAAAAAGCTACTGGCATCAAACCCAAAATGACTAACCGAATAAATAGCTGCCGATTCCTTTGCTTCAGACTCTTGCATGGGGGATAAAATGGTTGGCATTCGTTGTGCCAGCATACTTTTACCCGTTCCGGGAGGACCAATAAAAATTAAATGATGATGACCACTGGCAGAAATTAGCAAAGCACGTTTTGCGGCTTCCTGTGCAATCACATCAGATATATCTAACGAATAGCTATGACCATTAACATGAGATGGCGGAGGGCAAGAGGCTAGTTCGGTTTGTTGATTCAGTAGCTCACAAACTTGTAGCAAGTGATTAGCTTGTTTTGATAGAGCGGTAGGGATCAAGCCAGCTTCCTTTGCATTGTTGGCTGGAACTACTAAAGTTCTTTGTGCTTGTTGGCAGGCCAATGCAATGGGCAAAACACCTTTAATGGATCGAAGCTCACCGGTTAAAGCCAGCTCACCCACAAATTCATAACGATTTAAAAAGTCGCCATTAATTTGTCCTGATGCCGCCAGGATTCCCAAGGCGATCGGCAAATCAAAGCGCCCACCTTCTTTTGGCAAATCCGCAGGTGCAAGATTTATAGTGATGCGTCTGGCGGGAAAATCAAAGTTAGAATTAATAATTGCTGAGCGAACGCGGTCTTTGGATTCCTTAACAGCAGTTTCCGGTAAACCAACGATACTTAAAGATGGAAGTCCGTTGGATAAATGAACCTCTACGGTAACTAAAGGCGCTTCGATTCCAATTCCTGCACGAGAATAAACAATAGCTAATGACATTCTTTGTCCTTTTTGTTGTGTAAATGAAGTTATAAACTATCTAAAGGACTTTTCACTGCATTAGCCCCTTTATTCATTACATGAGTATAAATCTGAGTGGTTTCCACATTTTTATGTCCTAATAGTTCTTGAACAGTACGAATATCGTAACCATCTTCCAATAAATGGGTTGCAAACGAATGGCGGAAAGCATGGCTGGTAGCATGTTTAGAAATATTTGCCATTTTTATAGCATGATTAAGACGCTTCCCAAAAGTTCTAGGATGGCGATGAAAACCTCGACGTGTCCCGGTTATTAGATCGGGAGGAAAAGTTGTAGATGGAAATAGGAATTGCCAACCAAAAGAAAAATGGGCTTGTGGATATTTAATGCCTAAAGCTTTTGGTAAATGAACCCCGTTCCAGGAAATTGAATTTTGCCATTTGGCGTATAATTCAGAAACTTTATTGATTTGCTTGGAAAGATAGGGCAACGTCACGTCGGAAATAATAGTTACCCTATCTTTATCACCTTTACTAGCTCGAATAGTTAAACTGGATGATTCTAGGTCAATATCTTTAATACGAATTCGTAAAGCTTCGCTAATACGAAGACCTCCACCGTAAAGCAGGTGGCCGATCAATAAGGACTCTCCTTTTAACTGTTTTAAAATAGCGACGACTTCAGGTTTTGTAAAAACTACAGGTAGTCGTTTAGGCTTTTTGCTTTTTGTAAGCCCTTTTAGCTTACCCAATGGATTGCCAATGATGTGTTTATATAAGTAAGAAATTGCATTAAGAGCTTGCTTTTGTGTATTTATTGCAACGTTTTTTGAATTCGCTAAATAACTTAGATAAGCAACAACATCTGCTTCGGTAAGGTTTTGAGGATGTTCATACTCGAAATAACGAATGAAGTTTCGAATCCAGTAGAGGTAAACCTTTTCAGTTTGATAACTGTATTGGTTTAATCGAAGATGCTGTCTAATGGAGTCGATAAAAGGGGAACCTGTCATAATACAATCCTTGTATACTTGATAAGCCTATTATGAAATAAAGATCAACGCGGCGACTATAAGTAAAATCTGAAAAAAGAGTGAGATAATGGATGTATCTAGCTGCTAACCTATTGATTTATAGTTTTATAAAGTAATTAAGAGATCCTCTAATCCACAAAATATTAATAAAAACAGCACTTCAAAAATATGTTCTTATAAATTAAGGTGTTACAATCGAATTCATGTATTACTATGTTATGCCCTTTAAGAGTCATGAGCGAAATATCTAAAAAAATAGATGAAATTATAAATATGGAGCTAAAAGCTTTAATGAAGGCTAATGGCTTCAAGAAGAAAGCGCGCAATTTCTATAAAGAGCTTGATGGTGGCGTTTTTCTATTGGTTAACGTGCAAGGTAGTAGGTACAACGACAACCAGGATGCACAGTATACCGTAAATCTGGGTGTATTTTTCCCGGAAATATATGAAATGGTCGGCTTTGGAAATGTTGGGGCTATACCGAGCGTCCCAGACTGCTCAATTTCAAAAAGAATAGGCCACCTAAAGCCAGATAAAACGGACTACTGGTGGCAGTTAACACCAGCTTCAAATATGCAGCAATTGGCCACTGATCTTTCAAGTTCAGTAGAGCTATATGGTTTGCCGTGGTTACAAAGTAACTCGTCAATCTCAAATGCCTCTGTCGAACTGAAAGGGCAAAATCCATTCACGGCCGCGGCTACAGCAATTATTGAAGGTAACCGAATTGAAGCGGCAGAAATAATAAACAAGATCATTTCCAAGGGTAGCGCAGCTAAAAGTAGAGCTATTTCTTGGGGTAAAAAGTACAAATTGCTGGAGGCATAACAAGGTGCTGCTAGGGACAAACCTACGCTGCGCTCCGGTTTGCCCCAGAGCACGGCGTTAACCGCTTAATGAGATATATACCTACTATAGTTTTAGCATTGTTTATTTCGGGATGTGCCTTTGCACCAAGTGAATTCACTACAACAATAGGTAAAGAGAAAACTATTTTACGTGTATCAGTAAAATTCGTTGGCTATTTTGATCACACTGAAGATGAGGGTTGTAATGATCAAGATGCAAGTTCTAATAATACAATATGTATTCCTTGGAATTTTTGGCACAAGTATAAAGGCAAAGTTATAGAAACTATTCAAGGAGAATACACAAGTAAATATATTACGTTCGTTTATCTACAGCATTCTGCATATATAGATGCTGTAACTAAAGATTGGTATATTAGTTTGGATGGTTTTGATGACCCAAATCAAGTTAAAAGGTTTAATACCAAGTATTTTGTAGTAGACCATGCATCTGAGTATTTTGGGAAAGAGAAAGTAGATGAATTACTCAACGGCGGTTAACAAGTCACTTAAATCAGATCGCTGCTGCGCAGCGGCCGTTTAGTTCAAGCATTAACAGTAATTGATATGAAGATATTAAGAGACAGGGATCAGCTCACAGTAGATGAAGAGCTTGTTGAAATCTGCCGAAGAATTACTTCGGAAGGAAAGACTGAAGATGAGTGGGCAGAGATTGAATCTTGCGATATGTTTCAATCTGAACATTACTGCGGAGGGTATGATGCTATTGAACAGCTATTTTGTTTTAGTTATTACTCATCTTCGGGAAAAGAATGGTGGTTTCACTTTACATTAGATGAAGCATCGCATGTTGTTAATGGCCCACTAAAGTATCTAGATATATATGAGCCTCAAAATGACAACTGTTAACAAGGCAAAGCAGCGAATCGCCGCACTGCGTGCGTCTCCCCACTGTTTGCGGCGTTATGTGCTTAAGGGGCTAAGATGAATACAACCGTAGAAAAGCTTCTTCCAGACATTGCCTTTAGGCTGGAGATGATTGAAAAGGGAGCTATTAATCCACCAAATCAGGTTAAGGAAATGACGAGACAGTTGGTTAAAAAGCTTTCTCAGCTAGACCCGAGAGAAGAAATAAAAACTACGCATAATGAAAGATCGTTGGTTCAATATATGCGCGCCTCAACTGGTGAAGTCCTGGCTGAACTATATGAGAAGTAATCAACACATAACAAGTAGCTTCACCGGATCGCTGCTACGCAGCTCCTCGGTGAGCTAGGCGTTATACGGCAAGGATATGATCTCAGGAATCAATCACATTACATTGGCAGTTTCTGATTTAGAAAGATCTCTCGTTTTCTATCGTGACCTACTTGGCTGTAAACAGGTTCACGTATGGGACAGTGGCGCTTACTTGGAGGCAGGTAACATTTGGCTTTGTCTTTCTCCCGATACCAGTGTTCAGCCAAGTAAAGATTATAGTCATATCGCGTTTGATATTGAGACAGAAAAATTTGAATCACTGTCTAAAAAGATTATTGCCTCAGGAACGAACATCTGGAAGGAAAATCGTAGTGAAGGAGAGTCTCTTTATTTCTGTGACCCAGATGGTCAGCATTTAGAGATTCATGTTGGTGATTTAGCTTCACGCTTAAAAGCAATGAAAAATAAAAAAGGTGGGCATTGTGACTCAACCACATAACAAGATGCAGCACAACGCGGCTTCGCCGCTCGGACGCCGTAAGCGGCACCCGTTTTAAAGGCGCTATAGAACAAACACAACGTACAGGGGAAATAAAAATGGCAAGAAAAATAGGATTTGTATTGGTTTTACTAATGGCTTTGCTTCAAGGGTTCTATGGGGCGTTTGCCTATTTAGACCCAGTCGCTTTCGCTAATGTTCGCGGTACAGCCCTTGTTTCAAATGAAGATATAGATTGGGTACAAATATACGCTTCTCGTACGTTATTCATATCTCTAACAATTGGTGCTTTGCTTTACTTTCGAGAGTTCAAAGTTCTTATGTGGGCGGCTTTACTTGGTACAGTAATGCCATTAACAGATGGTTATCTAGCATACCAGGCAGAGGCTCCGCTTGGTGTTGTTGCGAAGCACATTGCTACAGTTTTATATCTTGTTATCACGTCTGTAGTATTATCTAAGGCATTTGCAAATGAAAAGACCTAACAAGTTTGTCAAATATCGCTACATACCTTTGGTGTTCCACTGGATTCGCTCCTGCGTCGTTCGCCGTTTACGAATGCGGTATGAGAACTGATGAGTTACGATCAATGGGTATACAAAGCTGATTCAAGTACTCCTCCAATGAACAAGTGGAGTGAAGACTTGTCACAACCAATCGGTACTCGTGAAGAAATTAAAAAGGCATTTGAAAGTATTCTTGGTGAATTAAAGTGGAACGATTTGCCTGAAGGAGGTTGTTGGTCTCAAGGTTGTTTTACCAATCACGGTTACGAAATTAGTATGTATAGTGATAGCAATTTAATAAGGTTAAAAGGCTGTTTTCAATCGCAAGCGATTGAGCTGGCAAAAAAGCTTAATTTATGTGCTTTTGATCTACAAACTGGGGAGCAACTTGTTTCATAATAAGGCGAAACACATTAACTCACTACGTTCGTTCGGACGCGGCGTTATACGGTATGAACATTGAAGAATTGAAATCCTACTGTGAAAATGAAGTGACCAACTATGAATACAGCGTACCTGACTCTGCTGTAGGAAATGCTTGGGGCTTAGATAGAGTTGAGAGTCAGTTAAGAGAATGTAAAGCTTCGCTGGTTAATCCATACGAGCGCAAATTTGAGCTCCGATGCACATTTGAACAAATTGATAATCATCCACCCGAATTTCAAAACCTTTGGGTAGTAGCAGATGACAAAAATGGCTACTTAGTATTTTACGATACACGTCAAAATGAGTTTGGGTTGGCCACATATGACACTAATATACTTGATGATACACCAACTACGATCGGAGTTAGAGGTGATTTTGTTGACACTTTCATGGCGCGGTAGCAAATCAGCGTATAACAAGACCAAACACTTAGCCGCAGCAAGCTGCGGCCGGACCTCGTTTATGCTCAGCCCGTTATCACGGCGTTAGGCTTACATGGAATTAGAAGATGAGAAGTAAAAGATTCAAATTTCTGACACTAGCGGGAATATTGACTGTGCTAGTTGCAGTACTGCATTTGGGATGCATAATCTTTGGCGCAGAATGGTATCGTTTTTTGGGTGCAGGGGAGCAAATGGCTCAATTAGCAGAAAAAGGGCACCCTTACCCAACGATAGTAACGAGCATAATTGTTTCTATTTTCTTGTTATGGTCTGCATATGCTTTTTCGGGAGCTGGTTTAATTATAAAGCTACCACTTGCGCGACTTGGGTTGTGTTTAATATCTTTGGCATTGTTAGCACGTGCGTTTGGGTTTTATTTCATAATGCAGGCCTTTCCAAGCAACTCTTTAACTTTTTGGCTAGTAAGCTCTGGTCTATGTCTTGCGCTCGGCATTACTTATATATTGGGCATAAAACAGTCATGGCAATATTTAAGTGGCAAAGCCTAACAAGTTTAGCCACGCTCGCCTTTGGCTGGACCTCCAAACCGCTACGCGGTTTTCCGGCCCGTGCTAAAAGCGTTAGCCGTCTTTACAAGCGTTACTTATCTTAAGGAGTAATTATGGATATAAGCACTATATTAACTTTCATTGCTGTAGCTACATTATTAGTAATTTCTCCTGGTCCCAACGGGTTTCTTATAGCCAAAACAGTGCCAGTTTCTGGGCAAAAAGCAGGATTTGCTAATATATGGGGTTTCGTTGCTGCATTTTATGTGCATGGTACCCTATCCATTTTTGGAATATCCATACTTTTAGTTCAATCGGCTCAAGCCTTTTTTATATTTAAAATGGTAGGAGCTACATATCTAATATGGATAGGTTTAAAAGCCCTTTATGCCGGACTTAGCGCCAGCGAAAGCTCAACAGCATTAACTTCTTCACAACAAAATTATAAGCAAGTTTCAATGCGGGCAGCATTCCTTGAAGGCTTCTTAACAAATGTTTTAAATCCTAAAGTATCAATGTTTTATTTAGCTGCATTTCCACAATTTATGTCTGCAAATGAGAGTGCAATTAACGCTTACGCATTAGTTACAGCACATTCGATGGTTAACTTCGTTTGGTTCTCGGTTATGGTAATCATGCTATCAAAGGTAAAAACAGCAACTAGTAGTGTTAAATTTAAAAGGCGGTTAAACTCTATTACAGGTGTCGTATTTATCGCGTTTGGTTCAAAGCTAGCTTTATTGAAAAGCGGCTAACAAAGCAATCAAGAACGGACACAAAATGCTTGGCTTGTGCTCGGTCCTCGCAAAGTTTAGCCAAGCATTTTCTGTCGCTTATTGCGGCGTTATACATTCTATAGAGATCAAAAATGAACAAAGGAGAATTGATATTTTTCTGCGGAAAGATGGGTGCAGGAAAATCTACAAAGTCTAGCGAAATCGCGCAAGACAAAAATGCTGTGCTGCTTTCAGAGGATGAATGGCTTGAATCGCTATATCCAAATAAGGTCAGGTCACTTGACGACTATGTTAAATATTCAAATCTAATTAAGCCTCAAGTTAAAAAACTTGTGCAATCAATCTTAGCAACAGGAACAGACGTCGTAATGGATTTTCCCGCTAATACGATTTCCCAGAGAAATTGGTTCCGGGAAATATTTTCGGAAATCGGTGCTGCTCATACGTTGGTGTATCTTGATCTTCCCAATGAAATCTGCCTAGAACAAATTGGAAAAAGACGTATTGAGCAGCCAGAGAGAGAAGCCACTGATACCCCCGAAATGTTTGAGGCTGTCACCAAATATTTTGTAGAACCGGAGCCAAAAGAAGGCTTCAATACATCAAAGATTGTGCGAAATGTATAACAAGGCCGTCAAACACCGTTCCGTGCTTGCGGCGCTCCACTGGACTCGCCACTACGTGGCTCGCCGTTTACGGCGGCGTTATGTACTACACGTTAAAAGGAGAAGACGAAATGAGGAAGAAACTCACAGTGTTATTCACATTGATTATTAGTACCGAACTGTTCGCTGCCAGTTGTCCTACAGATGCAGTACTACATGTAGAGTGCAATGATAAAAATGCAATTCGACATATCCAAAAAAAGCATTGCAAGAATCCTGGAAATGGGCCAGAACAATTTGTACCCTATTATTGTCAAGATTTAGTAAAAACATGCAGTGATGCAATTGAGAACCCAGATGCCAAGTATCCTAACAATTGCTATAAAAAGGGAGAGAATAATCGTGAAATAGTAGGTTATTTGTCAAATGGGGAGCCTACTAATTGTTATCAGGCAAACTTCGTTAGGGGCAAAGGGGTAGGTACAATGGTATTAAAAACCATGTATCCTGTTAACAATCGATATTGCATACAGCGATAATCACATAACAAGCATGTTAAATTTTACACAGAGGAAATTATGAAACATATTTGTACGTCAATTATTCTAATTCTTTCTACTATGGCTATGAGCAATAAAGGTTTTAGCCAAGATAAATTTCCAGTGCTTGAAGGCGCCTACTTAGGGCAAAAACCTCCGGGTTTAATTCCAAAAGCTTTCGCTCCCGGTGTGATTTCGACAGAGGGCTATGAATATAGCGGCGTCTTCACTCCAGACATGAACGAGTTTTACTTCATCAAGGGCGTTGGAGACAATAGAAAACAAGAGTTTGTTGCTTATAAAAGAAAAAATAATCGATGGTATGGAGCGATTATGTCTCCAAGATTGGGACAGCCCGCATTCTCTCCCGATGGCAAGACGATGCATTTAGGCAGGCGTTATTTGGAGCGCACTAATAACGGCTGGTCAGAGCGGAAGAACTTGGACTTACCGTTTACAGACATCCGTATCATGCGTCTCACATCGTCCTCCAGTGGCACTTATTTTTTTGATACATGGGATAAATCGAATAAGGACTTTCCTATTCGTTACTCACGACTTGTCGATGGGAAATATGAACAACCCAAACCATTAAGCAAAGAAATTAATACAGGAACACAACTGAATCACCCTTTTATCGCTCCCGATGAATCCTATTTAATTTGGGATGCGATTAGAGATGACGGGCATGGCGATTCTGACCTTTATATCAGTTATCGACAGCAAGATGGCTCGTGGGGTCAGGCCATTAATTTAGGGGATAAAATTAATACAGGCGCTTGGGATGCAGCGGGATATGTAACGCCAGACGGAAAATATTTCTTTTTTAATAGAATGATAAGTCCTGGCGTTGGCGATGCACTTCCTAATGTTGATATATACTGGGTAGATGCGCAATTTATAGAGAAACTCAGGCCAAAAAAATAACCATATACGCGCTTTGTCTGCCCCTACTGGCGGTGTTATAAGCCAAGGAGAGTTCTGATTTGCATCATGTGATGTTCGATATAGATGGAACCCTGGTTGAGTCTTATGAAATAGATTCGCAATGTTTCATTGAAGCCGTCAAAGATATCACTGGATTATCTATAAACTCTGACTGGTCTAAATATCAGCATGTAACTGATTCAGGAATACTCAATGAAGTTTTGCTCTCTGATGGCTGCCCAAATAAAGAAGAAATTAAAATTAAAGTGAAACAGCTCTTTCTCAAAAAGCTCAAAGCATCATTGGCACACCAACCAGTCAAAGAAGTCTTGGGAGCATCCGCTTTCTTAAAACTACTTGAATCAAAGAATAACGTTGTTGTATCTCTAGCTACGGGCGGTTGGCGAGAGAGTGCTATCTTGAAGCTTGAATCAGCAGGTATTAACTTTTCTTCTATTCCGCTAGTATCTTCAAATGACCATCATTCAAGAATTGAAATAATGAAGAGGGCTTCTGAAATAGTCGCAAATAATCAATGTCCTTGCACATACTTTGGTGATGGCACATGGGATAAAGAAGCATCTAGCCAACTTGGGTATAAATTTGTTTTGGTAGGCAGTAAATTTAGCCATAATCCAAGCATTATAAATTTTCAATCAACCCAATCTGCACTAGCATGTATTGGCTTATAACAAAAAAAGCAGCATCGCCCTATGGGTTGGACACGCTAATGTGTGCCGTTGTTTTGGGCGTTAAATAACTAAAGGAAAACTATGAGAATCACATTATTATTTTTGGTAACAATTTTATGGTTGAATAATTCGTTTGCGTTAGAAAACGGATATATTTTTAAGAAAATTGACTCCCTAGCTGAAGAAGAAATAAAAAATAGTGGCACTCCTTCACTACAAATAGCGATAGGTTATAAAGATCAGATTCTATACGAAAACGCATATGGATTTAGTGATCTAGAAAATAAGGTATTAGCCAAACTAGAAACTAAATACAGAACAGCCTCAATAGCAAAATGGTTTTCAGCCACATCGGCTATGACGTTAGTTGAAGCTGATAAACTCGATCTGGACAAGCCAGTTCAAACATATTGCCCTGCATTTCCCCAAAAAAAATGGAAGCTTACAACAAGACAATTATTAACCCATACAGCCGGTATTAGAGGATATTTGGACTTCCAGGAACTGATCAAAAATAATAATGATCCAAAACAAGTAGAGATACTCAAGTTTAAACAACTCCAGGAAGAGTTGAGTCAACATACCAGGTACGAAGAGGTAACCGCCCCCCTTAATATTTTTAAAGATGACCCACTTATATTTGAACCGGGCACAGATTGGTCGTATACGTCTTTTGGTTATCGAATATTGGCTTGTGTGATGGAGGGGGCATCCGGTCAGAAATTTCAAACTTTAATCGAAGATTCAATCTTTAAAAAATCTAATATGAAAAATACTCTTGCCGATGATGCTTGGGCAATTATTCCGAATAGAACTTCTGGATATCGACTCTATCGAGATGGAACAATTCGTCGCGCTGATTCGAGGGATGTCAGCGAAAACTTACCTGCAGGTGGTTATCTTTCTACCGCAAGTGACCTCGTGAGATTTGCCCTTACATTTAATCAAGGTTTGGTATCCCAAAAGGTCAGAGAACTGATGGTTTCTCCTGTAGCGGTTGATGAAATTGATACCACTAGTAAAAAAAGCTGGCGAGATGCAATGCCAAATAAAACCAGATATGGCTACGGCATCATGCTTTGGTCAAAATATGAACCTGGCATGATAGGGCATACAGGTAGGCAAGCAGGCGCTGCATCTATTTTAATTCTAATTCCCGATAAAGAGTTTTCCATTGCTGTCATGACTAATGCAAAAGGTTGGAATGGCTATCTTAACTTTGTCATGAAATTAGTTGATATTATTGAGGAATCGGGTGGTGTAACGTCACTGACCGATAATGCGTTAGCTGATAGAGGCGTTATGTGAATTTTAGCAAGGAGATGGAATGAATCAAAAAGTTGAAAGAAAAATCCATTGGTCTTTTTGGTTGGTGTCAATCTTTATGCTTGTATGGAATCTGATGGGTTGCTTAAACTTTATAATGCAAATGAATCCAGATATGGTTTCATCTTACCGAGAAACTGAGCAGGCAATCATACAAGGCCGGCCATTATGGGCAACGCTGGGGTTTGCACTGTCCGTATTTGGTGGTGCAATAGGCTGTATATTTCTTCTCCTAAAAAGCACGACGTCTTTTTATCTTTTCATTGCTTCCTTATTAGGTACTTTAGTGGCAGTTGCGCATTCACTAAATTTAGGCATTAGTTTTTCGTCGAGTGAACTTGTTGGTATTGTGGCAATGCCAATTTTAGTTTCAGTGTTTTTGGTTTGGTATTCGAAGTTCTCACAAAACAAAGAGTGGTTAAGCATATAACAAGTTGCAGTACAATGCTGCTACCTTGGACTGTCAAACCACTTCGCCAGCTTGGTGCAAGGCGTTAGAGAGGCAAGTAAATGAGTCATGGCTATAAAATCGTTCATCAGTCACCTGACGTTAAAGAGTTTATTCGTTTACGAAAGTCAATTGGTTGGGATGAAATTGATTTTGAGCTAGCGAAGAATAGTTTAAATAACTCTCTTTTTAATGTTTCTATTTATGATAAAGATAGTTTAATCGGTATGGGTCGCATAGTCGGTGATGGCCATATGTATTTCTATGTTCAAGATGTTATTGTTGAACCAAAATATCAAAACAAAGGATTAGGAGCTATGGTGATGAAAGAGATTGAACTTTATCTTAGCGAAAATGCTAAAAAAGGTTCTACCATTGGCCTTCTTGCAGCGAAAGGGAAAGAAGGCTTTTATACAAAATATGGTTACTATGAACGATCTGGAGATCCTTTAGGTAAAGGGATGTGTAAGTTTGTATAAAGTGATCTTTAACAAGTTTGCAAAATTTGCTACGTTGGTCCCACTCACTATGTGGGACGCGTTTTCAACGTGCTCCTTGCAAAGACGTTATACATACAAAACGGAATAACCATGAAGCCTTTTATTTTGCTATTTCGGGGAATAAATGTTGGAGGTAATAACCTCGTCCCGATGAAAGAACTCAAAAGCCATCTGGAAAGTGAAGGCTATGAAAGTGTAAAGACATATATACAGAGTGGAAATGTGATTTTGAAATCCAAATCAGACCCATCAGAAAGGGTGGCAGAGATTGTAGAATCAAAATTTGGATTTCAGCCGAAAATATTATCTTTTGAAAAAAAGAGGTTCGAAGATGTAATTAGAGCTAATCCCTATAAATCATATGAGGGTAAAACTGTCCATTTTTATTTTTGTGCCAGAAAACCAAAATTGAACATATCCAAAATTGAATCTTTACTCTCAAATAATGAAGCTTATGAATTGAAAGATAAGGTTTTTTATTTACACGCCCCGAATGGTATCGGTCGCTCTAAATTGGTTTCAAATATTGAATCTTGTTTGGGTGTTTCTTACACTGGTAGAAATTTGAACACTGTGCTTAAGTTAAAAGAATTGGTAAATAGTGTATAACAAATCAAAATCGTGGCATTTCATGCCATTGGGTTCGCACAAGCGCTCGCCTTTGCTTGCGGCGTTAAGTGAAAATTGTGAGGGAACCAATACAATGAAAAAGTACGTTTTAATATTAGTTTTTCTTATATCGGCTCCAACATACTCGCAAACTTGTTTACATGAAATTAGAGACGATCAAAGTAACGGCAATATCGAAGAAATAAGAGACTTTTACGATCTTAACGGAGATGGCATCAGTGAAAAAATTGCTTTTGTATCCGGAGGTCCAACTAGTGGACTTAGATACAGCGTGGTTTATATCAAAAATGGTGACGGTTGTTACGTAGATATAGGTGGAGGTACTGAGAATTTAGCTCTTGGATCTATACCTAAAGCGTTTAACTTGAATCTAAATTCGACCGGTGACGTTTTTAACGGATATAAAGTGTTGCAAGATAGTAATGGTGTTAACCAAGTAATGATCTATTTGTATAATACTAAATCAAGCATGTACGTACAGGCATATACAATTGTAGAGAATGAGTGGGTAAGAAATTAGTTTATTTAACAAGCTTATCGTAGGGACTTTTGTTGCTACACCCCGCTTTGGGTGATTTTGCCAATGTACCCCCAACTCCTCTACACAACAAAGCTCCACATAGCACATTATGAGTGAAATATGAGACTTATTCTTCTTACATTTTATTTACTTACAGTACCAATTGTTAATGCTGACCCGTCTTGGCTAAGCTCAAACATGAAAAAATCTGATTGTGATAACGTCTTCTGGAAAACTGCAAGTATGTGCCATGACGAATATAACAGACAACGCATTGCGCGTATAAAACAGTATTTTAAAGATCAAATAAAACACCATGATTCTGATAATTGTAATAAGGAAAAGCTTCTTGAAGAATTTGACGATAGAGAATTAGCCTGGGAGGAATTCAGTGCTCGTCATTGTGCTTTTTTAAGCCACTGTATCGGCTCGTGTGGTTCTGCACACTCGTCAGCTTATACCTCATGTATGGCATCTAAGTCTGGTGAAAGATTAAAACTTCTAGAGAATGAGATAAAAGATGGTATACAAATTTATGGCTGCCCTATAAAAAGCGCTAAGAACAATAGAATACTCAGTACAAAGAATTACGACATTATTTTAACTGGTAAATGTGAATTAGGACTATTTTTTTGTGACGACGTTATTTATAGGGGTATAAGCAAAAAAAATAAAAGTGAAATTACTCTTAATGGTAAAGTATTAATGAAGCTAGATGAAAAAGCTTACATCGATATGCCGGTTGGTTATGTGTTCAAAAATGGTGATATTGAATATCGGGTCATGAATTCCGGTTTACTAACAGCAATAGACAACAAGCAAAATAAGGTATTGTTGGAAGAAGAAGGCCAGTGGAAATAATACTCATAACAAGTCAATTAACTATGCGCTAAAATGCATCCGATTATTAAAGTGTTATGCAAAATTAAACCTCAAAAGGATCAGGGTGTGAAATTGGCCGAAGCCACTGCAAAAGATTTGATCGACGAACAATTGACGATAAACGACTAGAGCTAGACATGACCATTGATATTGAGAGTAGGTTGTTAATAACTGACGAGGCTTGGTGCGAGCACGTACAGGGCAGGGTGGTTGAATACCAGAAAAGCTATTTTGATGAAGATGTGGATGTGAGTACTGTCCCCAGCTATGAGCCATGGCTTAATTTTCTGTCTACCGGCGAACTGTCCCCTTTATTGGAAAATGCTGAAGTACAAGGCTATCCGATCGAATGGCATGCTATCTTGGCAACCAATCCGTCTCGGGATATGGCGTGCTACCAGCACAATATTTCACAG
>JANQSG010000027.1 GCA_028284185.1 Kangiella sp. | reverse complement strand
CCCTATAAATCTTCCTTGAGCGGCATGGTTCTTAAATTTTTAAGTTCCTGCTCAGCTTTGGCAAGTTTTTTACGACAATTCTTAAGTTGTACTCGGGTTTTCATTAAAGAAATACCTGACATGGCTAAACCAACAATAAGCCCTAATGCCAAACAAAGAGTCAGTAAAAATATCAAATCAATGCTGGTTTCGCCAAAAAGATAGTTAAGCTGGATGGTTTGATCGTTTTGATTGGCAAACATAAAAGCCAAGCCAAATGCTACTAACAGCAAAATAATGGCGATTAATAGTCGCACCAGTAACTCCTGAGGTACTGTTGGTTAGGGTTTTATTGGTTTATCTTTTCCCGCGTTGGCTCTTTCGCGTAATTCTTTACCGGGCTTGAAATGCGGTACATGTTTGCCCGTTAAAGTCACTGATTCACCAGTCTTTGGATTGCGTCCGACTCTTGGAGCACGATAGTGCAGAGAAAAACTGCCAAAACCACGAATTTCAATACGCTCACCATTAGCAAGAGACTCAGACATTTGATCAATTAAAGATTTAACCACCAATTCCAGATCACGTACCGATAATTGTGGATTCTTATCTACCAACTTTTCGATCAACTGTGATTTTGTCATAAACTGAATCCTTTATTATTCATCGTCAGTTACGATTAATAGGCTTTTATTTCAACTTACCCCAATAGATAAACTGGCGTATAAAGTAGTGCCAAAAGCGGCAAAAAAGCATCTAACTTACTTAATTATATAACATTTTTTCCATTTTGGGGAAATTAGATCTGAAAATATTCAATCTCATAAAAAAACCCACCAAACGGTGGGTTTTTGTAAAAAGATCAAATACAGTGAATTAGTCACCCATTTGCTCTTTTAAAAGGTCACCTAAAGTCGAAGGCGAAGACTTGTCATTACTGAACTCTTTAATAGCTGCTTGCTCTTCAGCATGGTCCTTAGCCTTAATCGATAAGGTTAAGGCACGACTTTTCTTGTCAACACCAACAAATTTGGCTTCTACTTCATCACCAACACTTAAGTGCTTAGAAGCATCTTCTACACGCTCAGCACTGATGTCAGAAGCACGTAAATAGCCATCAATATTTTCAGCTAATTCAATTAAAGCACCTTTAGCATCAACTTCTTTAACCGTACCTTTAACGATTGAACCTTTAGGATGTGCCGCTAAGTACTCGGCAAATGGATCCGAATCAATTTGCTTGATGCCTAAAGAAATACGCTCACGCTCAGCGTCAACCGCTAAGACTACCGCTTCTACTTCATCACCTTTTTTGAAGTTACGGACCGCTTCTTCGCCAGTCAAAGTCCAGGAAATATCAGACAAATGAACCAAACCGTCAATACCGCCATTCAAACCGATAAAGATACCAAAGTCAGTAATCGACTTGATATTACCAGTCACTTTATCGCCTTTAGAGAAGTTAGCAGCAAATTCATCCCACGGATTTGGCACACACTGCTTGATACCTAGAGAGATACGACGACGTTCTTCATCGATATCTAATACCATTACTTCAACTTCATCGCCTAGGTTAACCACTTTGGATGGATGGATATTCTTGTTAGTCCAATCCATTTCAGAAACGTGAACTAAACCTTCAACCCCATCTTCAATTTCAACGAAACAACCGTAGTCAGTTAAGTTGGTTACGCGACCTTGTAGACGCGCACCTTCTGGGTAACGGTTTAAGATATCTACCCAAGGATCAGAACCTAATTGCTTGATACCTAGAGAAACACGGTTACGTTCACGATCAAATTTCAATACTTTAACGTCGATTTCGTCGCCAACTTGAACCACTTCACTTGGGTGCTTGATACGTTTCCATGCCATATCCGTGATGTGTAATAAACCATCAACGCCACCTAAATCTACAAATGCGCCATAGTCAGTCAAATTCTTGACAATACCCTTAGCTTCCGAACCTTCTTCCAGGTTAGCAAGCAATTCTTCACGCTCAGCTGAGTTTTCAGACTCGATAACTGCACGACGAGAAACAACAACGTTGTTGCGTTTTTGATCTAACTTGATCACTTTGAAATCAAGTTCTACACCTTCAAGGTGCGTCGTATCACGTACTGGACGAACATCAACCAAAGAACCAGGCAAGAATGCACGGATTGATTGAACTTCAACAGTGAAACCACCTTTAACCTTACCAGTGATAACACCTTTAATAGTTTCTTGTGCTTCGTGAGCAGTTTCCAACACGCCCCATGCTGCGAAGCGCTTAGCGCGCTCACGTGATAGGCGGGTTTCACCAAAACCATCTTCTACTGCGTCTAATGCTACCTGAACTTCGTCACCAACACTCACTTCCAGCTCGCCTGTATCGCTTAGGAACTGGTTACGAGGGATAACGCCTTCAGATTTAAGGCCTGCGTTAACGATAACTACTTCATTATCAATATCAACCACCACACCTGTAATGATTGCGCCCGGACGCATTTCTACGTTAGTTAAACTTTCTTCAAAAAGTTCTGCGAAATTTTCGCTCATTAGTTAGTACCTGATACCTCAATGCCAAAAATGATTCATTGAGACTTGTTTTCAAAATCACCAGCTTAAGATCCGCTAATACTGGGTCAGTTAGTTAAGTCTGCTTATCAATCCTTGCAAGCAAACACAAAAAAATGTTAACTTTTAGATCCAGAATTCTTAATAAAATCAAGAATTTGCTGAACCACTTCATCAATCGTCACATTTGAGCTATCAACAACAAAAGCACCCTCTGCAGGCACCAATGGAGCCACAGTTCGAGTGCGATCACGCTCATCTCGTTCGATGATGCTTTTCAAAAGGTGCGAAATATTAGCATCTACGCCCTTTTCGATCAACTGTTTATAGCGCCTCTGCGCCCGTATTTCGGGGCTTGCAGTCAAAAACACCTTATGCTGAGCATCGGTAAAAACCACTGTGCCCATATCGCGTCCATCGGCCACTAAACCAGGATTCTGACGAAATTTACGCTGACGGGTCAAAAGCGCACTTCTGACCTCAGGAATGGCGGCTACTTGAGAAGCCATTGCGCTGGTTTCATCCAAACGCAATTGCACTCCAACATCTTCACCATTAAGCAAGATTTTTTGCTCTGTTCCTTCGCTTGAAGGTTGAAAAACCACATTTAAATTCAAAGCTGCTTCTTCAATCGCTGCTATATCATCCAGTGGAATATCGTTTTTAATAACTGCCAGAGCCGTTAAACGATAAAGCGCCCCACTATCCAGCAAGTGGTAACCCAGCTTTGTGGCTAGAATTTGACTAATGGTGCCTTTACCAGAGCCGCTAGGCCCGTCGACAGTAATAACAGGAACCGTATTTGGTTGAGTCATTATTTAGTCATCTCAGTTAGCACGCGAATAAATTTGGCATTTTCTTCTTCAAGACCAATGGACACACGCAAATGATTTGGCATCTGATAATTCGCTACCGGACGCACAATCACGCCTTTTTGCAGCATTTCATTATACAAAGGCCCAGCATCCTGTTTCATATCCACGGTAATAAAATTAGTTACCGATGGAATATAATCATAACCCAATTCATCAAAAGCACTCACCAACTGCTGCATACCCGCTTTATTAACATCAATTGCACGTTGCAGATATTCCTGATCGTCCAATACTGCTTCAGCCGCCGCCAATGCCAAAGAATTCATGTTAAATGGTTGGCGTGGACGATTGATAAGGCCAGTAATTTCTTCGTTGGCAACTGCATAACCCGCACGAACCCCCGCCAAACCATAAGCTTTAGAGAAAGTACGAGTAACAATTAGATTCGGATATTCTTTGATCCAGGGAATGGTTTGTGGATATTCAGCAAACTCAACGTATTCATAATAAGCTTCATCCACCACCACAATAACATCACTAGGCACCTTATCCATAAAAGCTTTTAAATCAGTCGCATTATTCCAGGTACCCGTTGGATTATTAGGATTGGCAATAAAAATAATCCGTGTATTGGGAGTAATGGCTTTTGCAGTAGCTTCTAAATCATGGCCCCAATCTTTAGCAGGAATTTCAACTTTTTTAGCACCAATCGCTTGCGTCACAATCGGATAGACCACAAAGGCATGTTGCGAATAAATCACTTCATGCTCAGGCTGCACAAATACCCGCGCAATCAACTCTAAAACATCATTGGAACCGTTACCTAAAGTGATTTGTTCAATACCCACCCCACAACGTTCGGCTAATTTGGCTTTCAGATAATAACCATTAGCATCAGGATAACGAGCCAAATCGGAAAACTCTTTTTCCATTGCTGTCTGAGCTTTAGCACTAATACCAATTGGGTTTTCATTACTCGCCAGTTTAACAATATTGGTAATACCTAACTCTCTTTCCAATTCTGAAATCGGCTTTCCTGGCTGATAGGGATGTAACTGTTGTACGCCCGCGCCTGCTAAAGCAATAAAATCACAACTCATGGTTTTCTCCGTGGTTCCCAATTAATGAAAATAAAATGAATATCATCATGCAAAATATCTAAGGGCGCACATTATCCTTGAAATTGCTGATATTTTCACCCCAAAACAGCCTCGAATTTCATAATTCGATACAAAATACTGCTAGCAATCAGCAATAACTGAGATATAGTGTCAGATCTTAAGAAAACTCATGAGGAAGCGATAGCATGAAGTATTTATTAATCTTTATTAGCTTATTGGCATTGATTTTGGGGATTTATTTTTACTCCACGAAAACTCAAACTACAAAGGAAGCCAGTAAAGAAATGGCAAGTAATAACCAACCTCAAGCCACACAATTACCAGCAAACAATACATTAGAACCAACACCGCCCATTGCGCGCAAAGAACCTCATAAGATGACTATTCACGACGATACTCGAATAGATAATTATTACTGGATGCGTGATGACGAGCGAAAAGATCCGGAAATTCTGACTCATCTTGAAGCAGAAAATGCTTACAAAGAAACAATGCTGGCGCATACTCAAGGCTTGCAAAAAACCTTGTATGACGAAATTGTTTCTCGTATCGAAAAAGATAATTCCAGTGTACCTTACTACAAAAATGGTTACTGGTATTACAGCCGTTTTGAGAAAGATAAGGAATATCCAATCTATGCACGTAAAAAAGAGTCATTGGATGCGCCAGAAGAAATTATGTTGGATGTTAATGCTTATGCGCCAAAAGAAGGTTATTTTAACATTTCAGGCTTATCCTTAAGCAAAAACCAACAAATTCTGGCTTACGCCGAAGATGATCAAGGTCGTCGAATTTATACTATTAAATTTAAAAATCTTGCAACTGGCAAAACCTATCAAGATGAGTTGACTAATGCCAATAGCAATCTTGTCTGGGCAGATGATAATGAGCATTTATTTTATTTGCAAAAAGACCCACAAACTTTACTGGCGGATAAAGTTTACCGCCATAAATTAGGCACGCCACAATCTGAAGATACTTTGGTTTATGAAGAAAAAGATAAATCATTCTACACTGGCATTGGCAAAACCATGGATGATTCTTTATTAGTCATTTGGCATTCCAGCACTGATACTAAAGGTAACAGCGTTTTGCTGGCCAATGATCCTACTGGTGAGTTTGAATTATTTTATCCGTTGGAAAAAGGCCATGAATACAGCATCGCCAAATCCGGCGACGACATCTATATACGCACCAATAAAAATGCGCAAAACTTTAAACTAATGAAAACCAGCTTTGAAAATAAAGCGGACATGAACCAATGGCAAGAAGTATTGCCACATGATGAAAATACTTTATTACAAGGCGTTGTTGCCTTTAATAAGTTTCTGGCTTTAAGTGAACGCAATGATGGCCTAAGCCGTATTCGTTTACTGGATAAAGCATCAGGTAATTTCACCCAGATTCCAGCACATGATGCTGCCTATGTCATGGGATTGAGCACCAATGTGGATCCTGATGCCAGCAAAGTTCGCTATTACTACAGCAGTTTGACTACACCAGGTTCGACTTATGATTATGATATTGCTACTGGCAAATCAGAACTAAAGAAGCAGGATAAAGTGCTTGGTGACTTTGATGCTGATAATTACGCCAGCGAACGCATTACCGTCAAAGCTCGCGATGGCAAATCAATACCAGTCTCAATTGTTTATCGTAAAGATCGATTTAACAAAGATGGTACCAACCCATTATATCAATATGGCTACGGTTCTTATGGCTCCAATGTTGAACCCTGGTTCCGCTCCAGCATTTTATCCTTGTTAGATAGAGGTTTTGTCTATGCCATTGGCCATATTCGTGGTTCGCAAACTTTGGGACGTCACTGGTATGAAGATGGCAAAATGTTCAATAAAATCAATACATTTACTGACTTTATTGACGTAACCGATGGCTTGGTAGCCAAAGGTTACGGTGCAAAAGACAAAGTATTTATTGCTGGTGGTAGCGCTGGTGGCCTCTTAATGGGTGCGGTAATTAATATGGCTCCGGAAAAATATCGTGGTGTAGCAGCCCATGTCCCATTTGTGGACGTAGTAACTACCATGCTGGATGAATCCATTCCATTAACTACTAACGAATTTGACGAATGGGGCAATCCAAAAAATAAAGATTCCTACGACTATATGTTGTCTTATTCGCCCTACGATCAAATCAAAAAACAAGATTATCCAAACCTGCTAGTCACAACAGGTTTGCATGACTCACAAGTGCAATACTTTGAGCCCATGAAGTGGGTTGCTAAATTGCGTGAATACAAAACTGACAGCAATAAATTATTATTCCATACCAATATGGAAGCAGGACATGGCGGCGCTTCCGGTCGTTTTAAACGCCTAAAGCAAACCGCAATGGAGTATGCTTTCTTTATGGATTTGTTGGGGATGAATAAATAATTAATGAAATTCCTGCGAACGACCGCCAAGAATGGCGGGAGTTAGAGCAACGCAGGAGCAGTTACCGTGCAGGAATCCATATTAACGCTATTATCGCCGTAAACTTAAACCCCTGCTTTCGCAGGGGTTTCTTTTTATGAGTTATCAAGACTTTTTAACAGTCATTGCGAGCCTTGAAAAGGCGTGGCAATCTCTTAAAACTACTTTTGTCATTCGCCACTGGCACTTCCTTTGGTCGCCCGCGAAGGCGGGATTCTACTACAAATAAGTAAAATTACTAATTTTATAATTTGTGGCATAACTCGAACTTAGTGTTTCGCTTCTCAGCGAGTTACTTTTCTTCTAAGTATTACCCCGCCAACTGCCTTAATGCCATTCTAATAATTTCTTCGGATTTCATACCTTCTTGTGCCACTTGTGAAATAGCTTTGCTGGCGATTTGTGGTTTATAGCCTAATGCCACTAAGGCACTAATCGCTTCTTGGGTTTGATCATTTGAGCGGCCACCAGTTGAAGGTGTAGTGGTTTCTGTTTTCTCAACTAACTCAGCTGAAATCGACCAATCTTTTAGGCGATCGGACATTTCAACTAATAAACGTTCTGCAGTTTTTTTACCTACACCAGGAAGTTTTACCAAGCGGTCAACATTATGATCATGCACTGTTAATACGAATTCATCCGCCTCCATCCCTGAAAGAATGGCCAAAGCTAATTTAGGACCAACTCCATTAACCTTAATTAGCTCTCGAAATAAAGAACGATCTTTGCTGGAAATAAAACCATACAGTGCATGCAGGTTTTCAGAAATCGAAAGATGAGTAGAAAGAGTTGTTTCTACGCCCTCTTCCGGCAATTGATAGAAGGTGGTCATCGGAACCTGTACTTCGTAGCCAACTCCAGCCGAAGTTTCTATAATTACAAATGGCGGCGTTTTTTCTATTAATATTCCGCGAATTCTTCCAATCAACGTAAGCGCCCTCTAGCTATTGTTTTTGCACCGGCTTTCGCACCAGATAATTTATCCAAACCACTGGCAGTATTAGCATGACATAAAGCCACTGCTAATGCATCTGCCGCATCTGCTTGTGGCTTGGATGGTAAATTTAAAATCATTTTAACCATATGCTGAACTTGGGTTTTATCCGCTGCGCCAGTTCCTACCACCGATTGTTTTACCTTACGTGCAGGGTATTCTGAAACGCCTAAAGCATAATGGCTTGCAGCCACAATAGCAGCACCACGAGCTTGTCCAAGTTTTAAAGCTGAATCCGCATTTTTCGATAAAAAAACTGATTCAATGGCAAACTCATCAGGCTTAAATTCTAAAATTAATTCACAAACTGAATCAAAGATTTGTTTAAGTTTTTGATCAAGCGGCCCATTTTTAATACGAATACAGCCACTGGTGATATATTTAGGCTTATTGGTAGGAATAGCGTCCCCTACCTGGATTATGCCAAATCCAGTAACTCGAGAGCCAGGATCTATCCCTAATATAACGGACATTTAAAGCTCCAATAAAGCATCATCATTAATAGTATAGATTGCCACGTCGCTTCGCTTCTCGCAATGACTGCTCTTACTTTTACACACAAATAACCACATCTACTATTAACTACCAAATTGAAGTTAGAAAAGTGATGCTTCACCTAGTTTCTAATACCTTCTGTATGGTCTTAAAGATAGAGTAATTGTAATGATATTTTCACCTAACAAAATGTTCTATGATGAAGGCTAGGCGCGGCAAATTGAATTTTTGATAAAGGATTTTACTAATTGTAAATGACGACTCAAAAATTCAATTTAACAAAGCATAGCCGATAAATAGACATTTTATAATAGTTCATAGGATTCAGGAGGAATGTTCGCATTAGTATAAACGTTTTGAACATCATCCAAATCTTCCAACGCATCAATCAAACGTAACACTTTAGCACCTTCACTAGCATCCAACTCGGCCTGAGTCGAAGGTAGCATCGTCACTTCTGCATTTTCGGCTTTAAAGCCGGCAGCTGCTAAAGCGTCTTTAACACTTAAAAAACCTTCCCAGGGAGCTAAAACTTCAAAGGAACCGTCCTCATGAGTAACTACATCATCAGCTCCAGCCTCTAATGCCGCATCCATTAAAGCTTCTTCATCAGTTTCATCAGAAAAAATAAATTGCCCTTTACGCTCAAAAAGAAACGCTACTGAACCGCTAGTGCCCAAGTTACCGCCATGTTTACTAAAACCATGACGAACTTCGCCGGCGGTACGGTTACGATTATCCGTCATACACTCGACGAATACCGCAACTCCACTAGGCCCATAACCTTCATAAGAAAGCTCATCATAATTATCGCCTTCAGTATTGCCAGCACCACGAGCTACCGCTTTTTCAATCGTATCGCGCTTCATATTAGCGCCTAAAGCTTTATCAATAGCAGCACGTAAACGAGGATTATCATCCGGTTCTGGTCCGCCAGCTTTAGCTGCAACCACTAATTCACGAATGATTTTGGTGAATATTTTTCCACGCTTTGCGTCTTGGGCAGCTTTACGGTGTTTGATGTTTGCCCATTTACTATGACCCGCCATTTAATACTCCTGTCGAACTTTTAGTCGTTATAATTTCATTGTTATAAAGTTTAATTGACTCACTCATTTATCATTATAAACTCAATCATCAATTAAACTTTATGCCTCGAAATTATTTAGTCTAAAGCGTTCTTCTACCTCAGACTCGATAATTATTATATTTAACTTTTTCCTTTTGATTTTACCTGTATTCCTAGCTCATCCAATTGCACCGTTTCAATCTTGCTTGGTGCTTGGGTTAATGGGCATGAAGCGGTTGTGGTTTTCGGGAAAGCAATAACGTCACGGATTGAGTCCGAGCCAACCATTAACATTACTAAACGATCCAAACCAAAAGCTAATCCACCATGCGGAGGACAGCCAAACTTTAATGCATCCAATAAGAAACCAAACTTTTCCTGCTGTTCATTTTCATCAATACCCAAAATATCAAAAACGGCTTCCTGCATTTTTTGCTCATGAATACGAACAGAGCCACCACCAACTTCGCTACCGTTTAATACCATGTCATAGGCTTTTGACAAAGTTTCTGTAGGATTGGCGCGAACCGTATCGACGTCTAATTCTTTTGGCGCGGTAAACGGATGGTGTAAAGCATGGATATGGCCATCAATTTCCTCAAACATCGGAAAATCGACAACCCATAATGGTTTCCACTCGTCGGAAACCAGATCTAAATCTTCAGCCGTTTTTAAACGTAGCGCACCCATAGCATCCGCAACAATCCGCTTAGTATCCGAGCCAAAGAAAATAATATCGCCTGCAACGGCAGCTACTTTTTCAACAATCGCGGCAGCTACATTATCACCAATAAACTTGATAATTGGGCTTTGCAAACCATCATCATTAACTTTGATCCAGGCCAGGCCTTTAGCGCCATAAACAGCTACATATTTAGTGTATTCATCAATTTGCTTACGGCTAAATTGAGCACCGCCAGGAACTCTTAAAGCTGCAACTCGTGAATTATCATCATTAGCAGGGCCAGCAAAAACCTTAAACTCAACATTTTTAAGTAAATCATCTACTGTGACTAATTCGGTTTCCATGCGCAAGTCGGGCTTATCAGAACCATAACGCTCCACCGCTTCGGCATAACTCATACGCGGAAACTCAGGCAATTCAACTGCTTTTAATTCACTGAATAAATAACGCACCAGGCCTTCCATTAATTGCATGATTTCTTCTTGCTCAAGAAAAGAGGTTTCAATATCCAGCTGGGTAAATTCCGGCTGACGATCCGCTCGCAAATCTTCATCACGAAAACATTTAACGATTTGATAGTAGCGATCAAAACCTGCCATCATCAATAGCTGCTTAAATAACTGCGGAGACTGCGGAAGTGCATAAAAAGAGCCTTTATTAACACGGCTTGGCACCAAATAATCTCGAGCCCCTTCTGGCGTGGCTTTGGTCAAAATTGGCGTTTCCACATCCACAAAACCATGCTCATCCATATAGCGGCGCATAGCACTGGTTACTTTATGGCGGAACAACAATTTTTGCTGCATCTCTGGGCGGCGCAGATCCAAATAGCGGTATTTCAGGCGCATCTCTTCCGATGCTTCCAGATTTTCATCAATCGGAATGGCAGGTGGCTGTGCTTTATTTAAAATAGTGATTTCCTGAGCCAGCACTTCGATATCCCCAGAAGCCATATTTTTATTGACCATATCTTCCGGGCGAACACGAACCGAGCCTTTAACCTGGATCACAAACTCATTACGCAGCTGCTCAGCTATAGCAAACAACTCTTTAAAATCCGGATCAACTACCACTTGCAATACACCACTACGATCACGCAATTGCAAGAAGATTAAACTTCCTAAATCACGCCGACGGTGCACCCAACCTGATAAGGTAACTGATTGATTTTCATTGCTTTTTGAAAGTTCACTACAATAGTGACTACGCATTTTTGTACTCATGGAATTCTGTGTCCGAAACTTTTGAATTTAGACTTCAAGGCAAGTACCTGGAAAAACGCCATATGGTACGCCACACAGACTATCTAAGCAAGCTAGGAGCTCGCCAATCGTAGCATTTAATAGCAAAATTAAGCTGTAAAAATCAACCACAAATCCTAAAAACTGGTGATTCATTAATACATCGACTTTATCTTGAGCTTTAGCTGTATTAAAGTAATTTTAAATCTAGTCAATGAACCTTAAAACAATATGAAAATAGTTATTAGCCTGATTTTGCTTTCTATATCTTTTGCTTCTCATGCCCTTCCTAAATTACTGCACAACGTCAAAGGCTACAGTATTAATAATGGCGAACTGGTAACTTTTAATTCCATCTTGTTTGAAGCTGATACCATTTTGGCCATTGGCAACAAGCAAGACATTGCAAAAAAAGCCAGTTTTAGCCTTAGTATTGATGGCAAAGGAAAAATATTGCTTCCTGGATTGATTGATTCACATGGTCATTTATTGGGCCTTGGTAATAATTTGCAGCTGATTGATTTACGAAATATCGCTTCGGTTGAAGCATCTATTGAAAAAGTAACAGGCTATACTAAAAACAATCCCCAAAAGCATTGGATTTTAGGGCGCGGTTGGAACCAGGTTTTATGGCAACCGCAAGAATTCCCCAGTAAAAAGGATTTGGATAAAGTTACCAAAGATCGCCCTATTTGGTTACGGCGTATTGATGGCCATGCCGGTTGGGCCAATAGCAAAGCTTTGGAGTTAGCGGGGATTAGCAGTAAAACACCCGATCCTAAAGGCGGTAAAATCCTGAAAAATAAAAAGGGTGAGCCCACGGGAATCTTAATCGATACTGCAATGGATTTGCTCGAAGATAAAATTCCACCCCAAAGCCAACTGGAAATAGAAAATTCGCTACAAATTGCTTTTGAGCACTTACTTAGTCTTGGGATTACTTCGGTACATGACGCGGGCATTGATTTTAATACCTATAAAGCTTTGCTGAATTTATCTGATAAAAAACAGTTGCCCATTCGCGTTTATGGCATGTTAAGTGGCGGTGATAAAAACCTGTCCACTATGTTGAAATTGGGTAAAGTTGATCAACCTTTTTTAAAAATCCAATCAGTAAAACTTTATAGCGATGGTGCTCTCGGTAGTCGTGGTGCTGCGCTAATCGAACCCTATAGCGATGATGCCGATAATACTGGTTTGTTGTTTAAGTCAGACAAAGAACTTCAATCAATTTTTGATACTATTAGCAGTTATGACTTTCAAATCAATGTGCATGCCATTGGTGATAAGGCTAATAAACAAGTATTAAATGCCTTTGCACAATTACACAAAAAATCTTCTATCAAAAATAAACGTCACCGCATTGAGCACGCGCAAGTGGTTTCTGTAGGAGATATTCCAAAATTTAGTCAACTGGGGATTATTGCATCGATGCAACCCACTCATGCCACTTCGGACATGAATATGGCTGAAGATCGGGTCGGCTCTGAGCGTATCAAAGGAGCCTATGCCTGGCGAAGAATGCTGGAAAATAATGTTTTAATTGCTTCTGGCTCAGATTTTCCGGTAGAACTGGCTAATCCTTTTCATGGTTTGTTTTCAGCAATAAAACGTCAGGATCACGAGGGCAAGCCACAAAATGGCTGGTACTCGGAACAAGCATTAACTCCAGCAGAAGCTTTGACTTCTTTTACCATCAATGGTGCTTATGCTTCTTTTTGGGAAAAACAGATTGGATCTTTAGAGGCTGGTAAAAAAGCTGATTTTATTTTAGTGGATAAAGATATCTTTTCTAAGGATGTAAAGGATATTTGGCAAACAAAGGCCCTAGAAACCTGGGTCAATGGTGTCCAGATTTTTATAACTAGCGAATAAAACTACTGTTTATTATTTTTGGCTTTTAAATATTCGCTCTTTTTAATTTTTTTCATTGGGTAGCGTAACCAATAGGTTTTAACGCTACCGGTAGATCTTCTCGCAGCTCTTTCAACCGCAGCCACTTTTTCATAGTCAACCACATATACATACTTATCGTTATCCGATACATTTGCATATTTGCTCGAAGTGCTACTACAAGCTGATAAACCCAATAAAACGGTCGCACAGATCGCTAATAGAGTAACTTTGCTCATACTTTTTTCACCATAAGGTTCCTCAATCCGTTTCAAAAGATGAAAATACTCTTGCCCAATATAGTACATTTTTCAGCCAAAAATCAAACCTCCAATTCTCAAATATCAAATTTATGATCTTTAGCCCTGGATATAACCTTGTTACAATGCCCACAGTTTAAAAACTAATACTGAGAATTGAATGCGTACCAGCGGTTACTTATTAGCTACTTTAAGAGAAGAGCCAAGCGATGCTGAGTTAATCAGCCATAAATTGATGTTACGAGCGGGCATGATCCGCAAAATCGCCTCCGGCATGTACACCTGGCTACCTTCTGGTTTGCGAGTATTACGTAAAGTTGAAGCCATTGTACGTGAGGAAATGGATAAATCTGGCGCGGTAGAAGTTTTAATGCCAGGTGTGCAACCTGCTGACTTATGGCAGGAATCTGGTCGCTGGGATCAATTTGGGCCAGAATTGCTACGTTTCAAAGATCGCCACCAACGTGATTTTTGTCTGGGCCCGACACACGAAGAAATCATCACCACTTTAGTTCGCGATGAAATCAATAGCTATAAGCAATTACCAACTAATTTATATCAAATTCAGACCAAGTTCCGTGATGAAGTTCGCCCTCGTTTTGGGGTCATGCGGGCTCGTGAGTTTTTGATGAAGGATGCTTATTCGTTCCATGCGGATCAATCATCATTAGAAGAAACTTATCAGGTGATGCACCAAACCTACTGCAATATTTTTGATCGCATTGGTTTGGATTATCGCCCCGTTATTGCTGATACCGGTTCTATTGGCGGTTCCACTTCCCATGAGTTTCATGTGTTAGCTGCTTCTGGCGAAGATGCAATTGCTTTTAGTACCAAAAGTGACTACGCAGCCAATGTGGAAAAAGCTGAAAGCATGGCACCAACTGGCTCAGCTCCGGCAGCAGCGCAAACGCTTGAAAAAATAGAAACCCCCAATTGCAAAACCATTGATGCAGTTTCCAAATTCTTGCAACTGAAAACCAAGCAAACCGTAAAAACCTTACTGGTTAAAGGAACGAGCGAGGAAAAACCTATTATTTGTCTGGTATTGCGCGGTGACCATACTCTTAATGAGTTAAAAGCAGAAAAACATGAATTAATTGCTTCACCTCTGGAGTTTATTGAACAAGTTGAAACGATTAAAGCCGCCACTGGTGCCACTCCAGGTTCCATTGGTCCAGTCAATTTAGACTTACATATTATTGTTGATCGTGATGCCGCAGTATTGGCAGATTTTGTGTGTGGAGCCAATGAAGATGGCTATCATTATACTGGGGTAAACTGGCAGCGTGATGCTCAATTTAATGAAATTTTTGATTTACGTGAAGTGGTAGCTGGTGATGCCAGTCCTGATGGTAAAGGCATTCTGGAAATCAAGCGCGGCATTGAAGTGGGTCATATATTTCAACTGGGTACGAAATATTCGGAAGCCATGAACGCAACTGTGCTCGATCAAAATGGTAAAGCTTTGATCATGACCATGGGTTGTTATGGCATAGGCGTTTCCCGTATTGTGGCGGCGGCCATTGAACAAAACCACGATGATTACGGTATTGTCTGGCCTGAAGCCATAGCGCCATTTCAGCTCGCCTTGATTCCCATGAATATGCACAAGTCAGAACAAGTGCAACAAGTGGCTGAAGATTTATATCAAAAGTTACAAGTCAAAGGTGTTGACGTTATTTTTGACGATCGCAAGGAACGTGCAGGCGTCATGTTTTCAGACATGGAATTAATCGGTATCCCACATCGTATTGTTATCAGCGAACGCGGCCTCGCTAATGGCACTCTGGAATACAAAGCGCGTCAGGGCGGTGAAAAACAGGATATTGCCCTTGAAAATATTGAAGCCTTTGTGGAAGAATTACTCTAAGTTCATATTTTTATCCTTAAATTTGAATAACTCATTGATAAAAAACAAAAAAGTAACAGTGCTTTTGGCGATATTCATATCGCTGAAAGCACCATTTGTCTTTTCTCAAGAAGAACCTGGGCAAGCCTTTAAAAACGAGTTAAAGCAGCTGTTAAATGCTGAACATCACTTTGTCGATAAATACGACGCGCAAGTCTGGATGAAGGATATGTCTATCCGCCTGGCTAAACGCGCTCCTCATATTCCTGAGAAAGAACGCTTAAAAATCTTAAGTTTGGTTCACAAACACGCCAATGGCGCCGGGGTCGATCCACAGATGGTTTTGGCCATTATGGAGGTAGAATCGAATTTTGATCGCTACGCACTTTCAGTAGCCTATGCCCGTGGTTTGATGCAAATCATGCCTTTTTGGGTCAAAGAAATCGGCCAGTCCAAAGATGATTTGTTTGATATGGAAACCAATATTAAATACGGCTGCTATATCTACAAACTGTATCTAAAGTATGAAAAAGGTAATACCACCCTTGCCTTAGGTCGTTACAATGGTTCACGCGGCAAAATGAAGTACCCTAGAAAAGTTTATAATGCTTTGCGCAAACGGTGGGCTCTGTAATGGCTGAAACAAGCACAGGCCTAGTCTTAAGTGGTGGCGGTGCTCGAGCAGCCTATCAAATAGGGGTATTGCAAGCAGTCAATAAAGTTTTGGACACCCCTAAAAATAGTCCTTTTCCCATCATTACCGGAATTTCTGCTGGAGCCATTAATGGCTGTGTTTTAGCTACTCATAGCCATCAATTTTCTGAAGGCCTTTCAAGACTGTCGCGGATTTGGCAGAACTTTCAACCTAACCAGGTTTACAGAACCGATTTAAACCATCTGACTAAAAATCTGGCTCACTGGTTTTGGGGGCTCACACGCCCCAAAAAGCAACTACAGCAACCTATGGCTTTGCTGGATAACACTCCTTTAAAAGAATTATTAACTGAACTGGTTCAATTTAAAAATATTGATAACAACATTAAATCAGGCGTTCTGGAAGCCCTTTGCACTACAGCCTATGATTACAATACCGGAGACTCTGTCAGCTTCTATCAAGGCCATCAAAACCTTGATGAGTGGAAACGATTTAGACGTTTAGGCAGAGCTGATACCATTGGGGTAAATCATTTATTAGCTTCATCGGCTATCCCTATGGTGTTTCCATCCACCGCTATTGATGGAGTTCATTATGGTGACGGTGCCATGCGCTTTTTAACACCATTAAGTCCTGCACTACATCTTGGTGCCAGAAAACTGTTTGTGGTAACAGTAAATCCACTAAACGTTGAAGAACAAGTGCATATCAATATTCCATCTTTAGGTGATATTAGTGGCCATCTGCTTAATAGTATTTTTATTGATAGCCTAGAAAGCGATATTGAACGCTTGATCCGGGTGAATGAATTGCTAGAGCATATCCCACAAAGCGATACCATTAAGGAACAACTTTCTTTAAAACCTATTGATGCTTTGATTATATCGCCAAGCATCGATCCGGCTGAGTTGGCTGGCCATTATTTTGATGAATTACCCAGGGGCCTTAAATTCTTTTTCCGACGGATTGGTATTGGTAAAGATAAAGGTGAAAGTATTCTCAGTTATCTATTATTTTACGCGCCTTTTACCCAGCGCTTGATGGAAGTGGGCTATCAAGATGCCATGCTGGAGGAAAAACACATTAAAGCTTTTTTTCTTGAATAAAGATCACTTGCCCCTGATGCCAAACCAGTAAGGTTTGCTCTCTAAGCCAGGGCGGTACGCCTTTTTCCTGTAAATACTTTTTAACGCTGATTCGGTGCGCTCTATTGGGCAAGGTACATTTTTCACCACCCTGCCTTAAGCGAACTTCAACTTGTTGCCCTTTCAATTCAGGATACAAAAACAAAACCTCGGCCAAACAAATGGCAACTTGCTCATTAATTTTAAAATCATCCTGCAATAACCATACCCATTGCCGATCTTTTGAAATTGGAACCAGACTTTCTTGTGCAACCAGATAAAGATTATTGCGATAACGCCTTAACTGAAAATCTTGATATTCAATCAATGGATTAGCATCCGTAGCGGCAAACAAAAACTGCTCAGCAATTTCATCCAGTAATTTTCTATTCGGCATTTTCAGACCGTTTAAATCCAGCCAATAGCGTAATAAATTATTCAACCTTGCTTTGGATAAAGTCAGTAAATTAGCAATGAGCAGTGACTTATCACCATAAACCGGATCTTTGGCTCTAGCTAAATCATCTTTAGCCACTTCAAATAATAAAGATTCATTAACAGCCTGTAAATCCGCAGCATTGGCTAAAATCCTATCTAAATTATCCCACTGCTCTTTTAATACCGGCATCACCTGGTGGCGCAAATAATTACGCCGAATATTTACATCCTGATTGGAAGGGTCTTCAATATAGTCAAGTTGACGCTCTGCAATATAGCGTTCAATCCCTGCCTGGCTAACATTGAGCAAAGGTCTGGCATGAAAACCATTGGCAAAAGGTTTGATATAGGGCATTGCAGAAAGTCCTTTGCTACCAGCACCACGAAACAGTTGCAGCAAAAAAGTTTCAGCTTGGTCATTGAGGTGTTGCGCAGTTAGCAAGCAGCTATTTTCATCTATCAATGGTTCAAAAGCCTGATAGCGAGCGATACGGGCCTCCTGCTCTATACTGGCTTTATGAGTATCAACGGTAACTTCGATGGACTGATAGGCAACACCGAGTCTGTGACAAAAATTTTGATTAAATTGAGACCAGTTTTTAGCCTCGGACTGTAAACCATGATCCACATAAACCGCTTGAATTTTAGATGGTTCAAGCAGTTGTGTTAAAGCATCTAATAAACAAATAGAATCCTTGCCGCCACTTAAGGCAACGACAAATCTTGCAAATTTTGCACAAGGATAGAAATTACCGTGAATGGGATGAATAAAACGATAAGCCAGAAATTGCTCAAGTGCATCAATGACTGGCAAATGTTTAGTCATGTGAATGCTTTATTCTTCGTTGACCTGACCAAAAGACATAAATTTCTTATATCGTTTATCCAGCAATTGCTCTGTGCTAAGACGTTGTAATTCTTCCAGATCCTGCTTTAAATGAGACTTTAAGCTTTTAGCCATTTCATCATAATCACGATGAGCGCCACCTAAAGGTTCCTTAATAACCGAGTCAATTAACCCCAACTCTTTATTACGATCAGCCGTGATTCCCATCGCCTGCGCAGCTTCTGGTGCCTTAGCTGCATCTTTCCATAAAATAGAAGCACAGCCTTCTGGAGAAATTACTGAATAAGTAGAGTATTGCAGCATGTTGACCTTATCGCCAACACCGATAGCCAAAGCACCGCCAGAACCACCTTCACCAATAACCGTCGCGATAATGGGTACTTTTAAGGTTGCCATGACTTTTAAATTACGCGCGATCGCCTCACTTTGATTACGCTCTTCCGCTCCTGCGCCTGGAAAAGCCCCCATGGTATCAATAAAGGTAATTACCGGTATATCAAAACGCTCTGCCATTTCCATCAAACGCTTGGCCTTACGATAACCTTCGGGGCGGGAAGAACCAAAATTGTGTTTAATATTTTCCTGGGTATTGCGCCCCTTCTGATGGCCTATCACCACTACCGGCTGGCCATCCAAACGAGCAATACCACCTAAAATTGAAGCATCCTCAGAAAAAGCACGATCACCTGATAACTCATTGAAATCACTGAAAATTAAATTAATATAATCTCGCGTGTAAGGCCTTTGTGGATGCCGGGCTAATTGAGCTTTTTGCCATTCAGTCAAGTTTGAAAAAATTTGTTGAGTCAAATCAAATGACTTTTTTCTTAAGCGTTCAATTTCCTCACTGATATTCAACTCTTTGTCTTCACCCATCAGGCGAAGTTCGTCAATTTGTGCTTCAAGTTCAGCAATTGGGCGTTCGAATTCTAAAAAGTTTAAACTCATGCTTATCTTTATGGTTTCGGTTGGTTCAACACTGTCTAAGCCGCCTATTCTACCTTTTTTCAGTAACTTAGGGAAAGTAAAGAAGTATTATAGTGATACTGGTCAGACAATTACTGATTGTCCGTATTTTCAGGCAAATAGCGATAATGGCCAACAATTTTGTAATTAAACAGCATATCATCCAGCTTTGGCCCTAACCCAATATTGTGCACAATTTTATAATTTCCCGACTCTGGATCTTTAATATCAGAAACAATGCCGATATGTGGCAAATTACTATCCAATCGCCAACTGACAATATCACCAGGATGATAATCCGCACTATTATTGCTGATCGACAAAACATCACCATGACGTTTAAAAAAGGTTTCTAAATTCGGCACTCGCCGATGATCAATGTTAGTATCCGGACGGCTTAAGCCCCAAATTTTTGGATATTTTGAAAAATTACCCCGCATATCCTTATGCACCAGTTCCTGTAAGTCAATTCCCAACTTACGATAGGAACGAATAATAACATCGGTACAAACACCAATGTTTGCCGGCACATCACCCATCGGATAATCAATTTGGCGGTAACTGCCATTATAAATCACAAAAGATCGAGTACGCTCTTTGGCTGCAGCAACCAGCTGCTCCGAACGAGTCTCAGCATAAGCCATGCAACTATAACTTAACAAAACCAAAGCAAGGCTGATAATTTTATTCATATCAAATCATTTTCAACTTAAGTTAGTAACTTTGAATAATTTAACAGTCATTAGTTCATTTCATTGAATGATCATTAAGTACCGAAAATGGCTATTTTTATTCCTGTCGAGTGCTAAAATCAAATCAATCACAACTATACGCTAGTCGCATGAATGCATATCAACAAGCGCGTAAAGCCAGGGATGCCCGTTACGATGGCAAATTTTTTGTGGCCGTTAAAACTACAAAAATTTATTGCCGCCCTATTTGTCCGGCGCCATCGCCTAAAGAATCCAATGTGCTTTATTTTGATAGTGCTATTGCAGCACAAGAAGCCGGCTTTCGACCATGCCGACGTTGCCGCCCTGAATCAGCGCCTCAATCGGCAGCCTGGATTGGTACCCAAGCAGTTCTCAAAAGAGCTATCAGGAAAATTCAGGCAGGTGAATTAAATCATTGTGATATGGCTTCTTTCTGTGAAAACTTAGGTATTTCTGAGCGTTATTTGCGTAAGTTATTTCAGGATTATATTGGTACTTCACCACAAAAATATCTCAATCATGTGCGCCTTATGTTTGCTAAACAGCTATTACATCAAACCAAAATGCCAATTACGGATATTGCTTTTAGTGCCGGCTTTAACAGTATTCGGCGCTTTAATGATGCTTTTAAAAAAAACATCAAACTGACTCCGAGTGAAATTCGCAATTATGCACCCTGCACCCAATCAGGTATTCAACTCAAATTAAATTACCACGGCAGTTACAACTGGCCTTTGATGCATGATTTTCTAAAACAACGCGAAATACCGGAAATCGAAAAAGTTGAAGCTAACCGTTACCAGCGAAGTTTCCGCCTTGTTGCAGAAAATCAAAAAAGCGTCATAGGGAAGTTTAAAGCGACTCATAATGCCAAGCAAAAAGCTTTTGATTTAGTTATTGAGCTTAACGATGTTAATTATTTAATGTCAGTCGTAGCACAAATACGACGTGTCTTGGATATTGATGCCAATATAGAACAAATCGAGCAACATCTATCGCAGGATTCACGACTTAAACCTTTACTCAAGCAAGGTTTGCGCTTGCCGGCCTGTTGGGATAGCTTTGAGGCTGGTGTAAAAGCAATTTTAGGGCAACAGGTTTCGGTCAAAGCGGCTTATGGCCATACCCGAAAACTGACTCAGAAATTAGGGGAAACATATTGCGCGGATTACCATTTATTTCCAACTGCAGAAAAAGTTACCAAAGCCGATCTATCTTTTTTAAAAATGCCGAACAGCCGTAAACAAACACTGAAAACTTTTGCCCGATGGTATTTATCCACGCAAGGCCAGAATTTAGCAACTATTTTAGACTTAAAAGGTATTGGCCCTTGGACTTACGAATACATCAAGTTGCGTAGTGGACAAGACGCTGACGCTTTTCCAGAAAAAGATTTAGGCATTATCAAGGCTATGCAAAAATATCAACTGACTCAGCCCGAACAATGGCAACCTTGGCGCAGCTACGCCACTTTACATTTATGGAATAGTTTATGAGACCATCAAATACCACTTTATATTTTCAGCAATCTGAAAGCCCTTTTGGTAAAATTTATATTTATACCACCGACCAAGCCTTAAAAGCTGTATTATTTAAAGCTTGGTCTAAAGCCAATGATCATAAAATCATTCAACAAGAAAACGCCATTATAAAAAATACCTTAAAACAATTAAGTGAGTATTTTGTTGGCAAACGACGTCAATTTGATTTACCTATAGATGCCGATGGCACTGAATTTCAACAAAAAGTATGGCAGACCCTATGTGAAATACCCTTTGGCCAGAGTTGGAATTATGGTCAATTAGCTAAAGCCATTGGAAATAAAAATGCCAGCCGCGCAGTTGGCGCCGCTAATGGCAAAAACCCTATTTCAATTATCGTACCCTGCCATCGAGTCATAGGTGCTGATGGTTCTTTAACTGGCTATGCTGGTGGTCTTGCAGCTAAAGAATGGTTATTAAAACATGAAGGTATAATCTAACCTAATAAACCACTTTATGCTCAATACAACCTGGCAAATGCTTTAGGCTAAAGACCAGGCTATCACTAGGTTGTATAGTCCAATCATCTGATAGACCAAACTCACCAGCTACTTTATTTTGCGGATATTGCAGTTTAATGGTTAATGGGCAGGCTCCATCTTTATTCATAGCCAGAAGCTCTTTCAACTCGTTCAAAGTATCAGGGCCAATCACCGAATCACAAAGAGTAACCTGTATTTTTTTGCAATAGCGCTCGCGCGTTTCTTCAAACGACATAATGGTTTTAGCACTAACACTGACGCCACCAGAATACTCATCATGACGCGCTTCACCTTCCACCACTATGACACTATCTTTCGATAGCAAATGACGATAACTTTCAAAGGTTTCAGAGTAGGCAGCAACATCACAACGACCGGACTTATCATCTAAAGTCAATATTGCCATCTTATCACCACGCTTGGTATTCATTACCCGCATACCGACAATTAAACCTGAAATTTTAGTGCTTTCGCCACGACGAGTAGGCTGCAAATCACGCAAACGGCGAATCGACATCTGGTTGATTTCTGGCAGATAACGCTCAATGGGATGGCCGGTTAAGTAAAGTCCCAAGGTTTCTTTTTCACCCTGTAAAACCTGTTCATCAGTCCATGGTTTAACCCGAATGTATTGATGTTGCTGAGTTGCAGTTTCAGCCACTACTGAACCAAATAAGTCATCCTGTCCTGCTTCCTGGCTTTTATTAAACTGTTCAGCAGCTTTAATCGCTTCATCCAAACTGGCCATTAAAGTGGCACGATTGGGGCCAATTTTGTCCAAAGCACCCGCTTTAATTAAAGACTCCAAAACACGGCGATTGGCTTTTTTTAGATCAATACGGCTACAAAAATCAAATAAGTCCGAATAGGCTCCATTTTCCTCTCTTTCATAAACAATAGATTCAATGGCAGCTTCACCCACACCTTTAATCGCACCAATACCGTAAACCACATTCCCATCATCATCCACCGAGAAACGATACTGGCCTTCATTTACATCAGGTGGACGAATGGTTAGACCGCTATTTTCAGCATCTTCCACATAAGTAACCACCTTGTCCGTATTGTCCATATCCGATGACATAACCGCAGCCATAAAAGCTGCGGGATAATGCGTTTTTAACCAGGCGGTTTGATAGGCAACCAAAGCATAAGCCGCCGAATGTGATTTGTTAAAACCATAACCAGCAAATTTTTCAACCAGGTCAAAAATTTTCATGGATAAATCACCATCAACACCATTATTAATGGCTCCTTCTTTAAAGATGGCTCTTTGTTTTTCCATTTCCTCCAGCTTTTTCTTACCCATAGCACGGCGCAAAATATCCGCGCCACCAAGAGTATAGCCGGAGAGCACCTGGGCAATTTGCATGACCTGCTCCTGGTACAAAATAATGCCGTAGGTTGGTTCCAGAATTTCTTTTAATGACTCATGTTGATAATTAGGATCCGGATAAGATATTTTTTCACGACCATGCTTACGATTGATAAAGTTATCAACCATGCCTGATTGCAGTGGTCCAGGTCGGAACAGCGCTACCAGCGCCACAATATCTTCAAAACGACTGGGTTGTAGTCGCTTAATCAGATCTTTCATACCACGGGATTCCAGCTGGAATACCGCTGTGGTATCGGCTTTTTGTAATAATTTATAGACGTCTGGATCTTCGGTATCAATTCTGGTGATATCAATTTGCTCCTGGCCCCGTTTAGTCAATTGACGGTTAGCAGTTTCCAGAGCCCAATCAATAATGGTCAGGGTTCTTAAACCCAGAAAGTCAAACTTAACTAAACCTGCTTTTTCAACATCATCTTTATCAAATTGAGTAACGATATTAGAGCCGGATTCATCGCAATAAAGTGGCGAAAATTCGGTTAAATCATTCGGCGCAATAACCACACCACCAGCATGTTTACCCGCATTTCGGGTTATCCCTTCTAGCTTTCTGGCTAAATCCCAAAGCTCACGTACATCACCATCATCTTCATAGCGCTTAGGAATTTCCGGTTCCTGATCCCAGGCCTTTTGCAGCGTCATACCCACTTCAAAAGGAATTAGCTTAGCCAGTTTGTCAACAAAGCCATACGGATGGCTTAGCACCCGCCCAACATCCCTGATAACCGCTTTGGCGGCCATAGTACCAAAGGTAATAATCTGAGAAACACTGTTGCGGCCATAGGTCTCAGCCACATAATCAATCACTCGATCACGACCTTCCATGCAAAAATCAACATCGAAATCCGGCATGGAAATACGTTCAGGATTCAAGAATCGCTCAAAAAGTAAATCGTATTCCAAAGGATCGAGATCGGTAATGTCCAAAGCATAGGCCACTAAAGAACCAGCGCCAGAACCACGGCCTGGGCCCACCGGTACTCCGTTATTTTTTGACCATTGAATAAAGTCGGCAACGATCAAGAAGTAACCGGGAAAACCCATGTCATTGATAACGTCCAGCTCGATTTGCAGACGCTCATCGTACGGCTTGCGAATCTCCGCAAAGTTCTCAGAGTTTCGATCATATAAATGGTCAAGACGCTTTTCCAACCCTTTACGCGATTCTTCAGAGAAAAACTCATCAATGGTCATGCCTTCCGGTATGGGAAAATCCGGTAAAAAGTATTTACCCAGTGATAAGTCCAGATTACAGCGTTTGGCAATTTCAAGCGTATTCTCAATGGCTTCGGGAATATCTGAAAATAACTCGATCATTTCTTCAGCAGTACGTAAATACTGCTGGTTAGAATAGTCTCTGGGACGCCGCGGATCACCTAAAACCCGCCCCTGATTAATGCAAACTCGAGCTTCGTGCGCACCGAAATCATCAGATTCTAAAAAGCATACATCATTAGTTGCAACTACTGGCGTGTTCGAACCTTGCGCAATCCCAATGACTTGGTGGATGTATTCGTTTTCCTGCGGACGACCGGTTCTTTGCAACTCAAGATAATAGCGATCATTAAAGTGATGATTCCAGAAACCCAAACTATCAGCAGCAGCGTCCATATTATCAGCCAGCAAGGCTTTACCCACATCACCATCGCGCGCACCAGAAAGAATAATTAAACCTTGATTGTGCTGAGCAAGCCATTGCTTTTCAACCAAAGCCAGGCCGCGATGCTGATTACTTAAATAGGCCTTTGATATAAGCTCCTTTAGATTAAGATAACCAGCTTCATTCATACATAAAGCGGTTACTCGGAAGTGTTCCTGTTCATCTGGAAATTGAACGAGCAGATCAGCGCCTACGATGGGTTTAACGCCTGAACTTACGGCCATAGAATAAAATTTCACCAAGCCACAAAGGTTCATCTGATCAGTCATGGCTATAGCTGGCGCCTGCTGCTCAACACAGGACTGGGTCAAAGGCTTTACACGTACCAAACCATCCACCATCGAATATTCGGTGTGTAATTTCAGATGAACGAAACCTTGACTCATTAAGAAATAATTATTTTTATTAACGGATTAAACTCATTATAAGGACACTTGTCCGGCTTTTCAGCAACCAATAGCAAATTCTTCAAAAAAGCCGGCACTTATAAAGCCAGTGCTTAAAATTCCACTCTAAAATAACAAGCGCTGAATTGGGGCATAGGATTTGCGATGAATAGGCGTAATGCCTAACTCTTGAATCGCATCTCGATGCTGTTTAGTGGGATAACCTTTATGTTTAGCAAAACCATAACCCGGATAAAGCTCCTCCATCGCTACCATTTCCTGATCGCGCGAAACTTTGGCAATTATCGATGCCGCGCTAATACAAGCTTCTTTGGAATCGCCTTTGATAATAGCTTCCATCTGACAATTCAGATCCGGCAACTTATTGCCATCAATCAGTGCCAAAGTTGGTTGCCTGGATAAAGATTCAACCGCTCTTTTCATGGCTAACAAACTGGCTTGTAAAATATTGATCCGATCAATTTCTTCAATATCGGCACGCGCAATACTCCAGGCCAGCGCCTTTTTTCTGATTTCAATGGATAATTGCTCTCGCTTGGCTTCACTTAACTTTTTCGAATCCGCCAAACCCTCAATCGGCTGATCGGGATCTAAAATCACCGCAGCAGCGACCACCGGCCCCGCTAATGGCCCCCGTCCGACTTCATCCACGCCAGCAATTAATTGATGTTGAGAGCGAGAA
>JANQSG010000015.1 GCA_028284185.1 Kangiella sp. | reverse complement strand
CGGCTGGATCTTATTGCCCGTACTGATCACAATCGGATTCGATTCAGCCTTTTTACAATCATCCGGATCCTTCTGCTCCGGATCTTTTTCTTGGGTATTGCCCTCATCACCACCACCATCTCCATAAGGATCATCATTAAACAGATTAGTATCAATTGGGCTGGCAATGGTAAAACACCTTGTCCACTGCATAATTCCAGCTACACCTTGACGTGCAACAAATCCTTGCCATGTTTGGCAGACCTGATTTCCATTAACAGTTATATCAATAACTCTAGGAGGGTCATCTGCATAAACGTTTGGAAAATAAAACAAATGTCCAAAAAAGAAGCCTACCAAGAAAATGGTTTTAATGATTTTCATCCTTCAGAGTCCTTAGATTATTGTAAGATTTAATTTTTAGAATCGCCTTATACCGTAAGTCCATTGATTTCTCAATTTGAAATTTATTTAATGCAAATTTGCATTAAATAACTAATTGTTTTGATTGGGTAGCAAAGCATATTTGCATTAAAAATTTACATTTCAACAGTTAAACATATTGTCCTGCACAATAACCGGATGCCCAAGCCCATTGGAAATTAAAGCCACCTAAATGACCCGTTACATCTAAAACTTCACCGATAAAATATAAACCCTTTACTTTTTTGGCTTCAAAGGTTTTTGAGGAAATTTCATCGGTATCCACTCCACCCATCGTGACTTCGGCAGTGCGATAGCCTTCGGTACCAGTCGGCTTTAGTTGCCAATGTTGAAATTGTTTAGCGATTTGTTGCAGTTGTTCAAAGCTGATATCAGCAATATTGTTATGAGCAATTTCTGCAAACCATAATTGGCTTAATCTATCGGCCAGGTTCTTTGTAAGTTGCTCTGCCAATAAAGTGTTTAATTGTGATTTTGGCTTTTGTTGTTGCCACTGTTTGAGTTGCTCAAATAAATTTATATCAGGAAATAAATTGATCTCAAGGGTATCGCCGGGCTGCCAATAAGAAGATATTTGCAGAATCGCAGGGCCACTTAATCCACGATGAGTAAATAAAATATTTTCCCGAAAAGATTGACCATTACAGGCAACCAAAGCATCAGTAGAAACACCTGATAAACCGTTAAAATCCTCCAGCATTTTCGGATTTAAGGTAAAAGGCACTAACGCTGCCCAAGTCGGATAAATTTTTAATCCAAATTGCCTGGCGATATCATAACCAAAACTTGTCGCGCCCATAGTAGGAATGGATAAACCGCCTGTAGCAATGACTAGCGATTGACATTGCCATTTGCCTTGATTGGTCGAAACGATAAAACCTTTGTCAGTTTTTTTAATGGATTCAACTGAGCATTTTATCCGGACTTCAGCGCCCCTTTCTTCACACTCACTAAGCAGCATATTAACAATATCTTTAGCCTTGTTATTACAAAATAATTGGCCAAGCTTTTTCTCATGATAGGGAATATTGTGCTTTTCCACTAAAGCAATAAAATCCCACTGGGTATAGCGACTTAACGCCGACTTACAGAAATGCTCATTATGGGAAAGGTAATTAGTCGGCTCAGTAAAATAATTAGTGAAATTACAACGCCCACCACCGGACATCAAGATCTTTTTGCCCACTTTATTAGCATGATCAATTATCATAGTCTGACGCCCACGCTCAGCCGCACTAATCCCGCACATCAAACCTGCCGCACCCGCGCCAATAATTAATACATCAATGGATTGCAAAAAAGAACCTAAAACTAGATTATTAGAATATCTGGATTATAAAGACTTAAATAACTAAAACCAGCAAAAGCGAACTCAGATAATATCTAAACACAGACTAAGCCATTGATTTAATTAAACTCAAATAAGGTTAAGGGAACACTAATCCTAAAAATAGCAACAAAATCGACATTTCTAAAATTTGTTCTTATAAATTAAGCTGTTACAATCGAATTCATATATTACTATGTTAGGTGTATTGAATTGTGGATGGAGCCTTAGTTTTTTGGTCGCTCTTAATTTTCTCGGTATTTTGCTTGTCACTGTATATAGTCATAAAGCAAAAATCGTATAAGCCTTTTGGGATAATCGTCTTTTTAATATCATTATTTCCAATAGTTTGGGTAGCAGTTGATTGTTATAAAAGTAGTTCATCAGAAGCATGTGTATGGGGGCAATCATTCATGCCTCTGTATTTAGGATTTGTCATTTTGTTTGCTGCTCCTATATGCTTTTTAATCTATTATTTTGGTAATCTACTTTGGAAAAAATTGAGATAAAACCACCTAACAAGCACATTAAAAACCGCTCCACTTCGTTGCGCTGGACGTCGCTGACGCTCCGCCTCTTATGTGGGCGTTATACGGCGCTAACAACAAATAAAGTGGTTCACCAAGTACAGTATTTTTGCTAAGATGTGCTAATAGAAAAGAACAAGGTTACAGGTAGTTAAGTGTTCTTAATTTGGTGGCAGTAAGCTAAGCCCTTCTAACCCCTTTTTTAACTACGGGTCGCGTGTGCGCTCGCAACGTTAACTTGCAAGTAACTCGTGTCACCGTATAACAAGGTGGTCAATTACGCTTCGGCCTTTAGCTTGCACCGGACGACACAAGGCGTCGCCGTTTACCACGGCGTTATACATAAAATTATATCGCAGTATTCATGCGGCCTGATCAACCGCATGAAATAAAACTGAAGATCAATGGAGAGACGATATGAATGTAAAAGACGTAAAAAAAGAAACCGCAAAAAATCTAGGTGTACCTGAATCAGACTTGGATTACATTACTGAAGAATTCTTGGCTGAAATTGAAGCCAATCCCGGTGATGAAGACTCAGAAATGGATTCTGACGCCGAAGGTGTCATGGCTGTTGGAAAGTGGGGACGTTATGGGAATCGAGTTACATTTAGTGGTGACAAAGTACATTACTATAGAGGCCCGAGACCGGGAGAGCCCGGAGGCTCGTCCAATTATGGATGCGGAAATTTAAAAAAGTGGGTTAAGAAAAGTACCGCACGCTACATTAAAGTCGTCGGTCAGTGTGGTGGTAGCAAAGGCGCTAAAAAATTGCTTTCCAATTATCGGACTTAAAAGTGGAGATCAAGAGGATGAAAATAGCATCAATTTTATTAATGACCTCAATAATCGTAGGCTGTGCGAATGTCGACTTCGATGCCGACGAGGATGGTGCGGTCTATTACGAGCCGCTACCATATTTGTTTTATTCAGTTACTGACAAATGTATTAGCTCTGCATCCGTAGTGTCATTACCAGGTAAAAAGCGACATCTTGATTTTAGCTCTGGGTACGGTTCATCAGCTTTGTCTGCTGAATTTTCAAATGGGTTGCTAACGAAAGTCGGTCAGACTTCTGATAGTAAAATACCAGAAACATTAACATCCATAGCAGGTTTAAAAACAGCAGGCGTTCTTTTAGATGGAGCTAGCCCTGCTTGCAAACCAAAGTCCATATTATTTCCGATAGTAGACGGAGTTCCAGATCTTAATAAGCCACTTGATCTAAACCTTGGACAATAATGTATAACAAAGCCAGCAACCTGACGCCTACGGCGCAGGTTCTGGCGGCGTTAGATTTCTATGAAGCCTGAAATATACATATCGATAATTAGCACATTTATTGCTTTGTGCGCCTTAGGACTCGCAGTATGGCAAGGACGCGTGGGAATAAGATATAACAAGCTATCAACCAGGCCATTTCTTACTACGATCTACAATGAATGGCACAAAAATGGTGAGTTTGAACTGCTTGTTCACAACAATGGAATGGGGCCTGCAAGAATAATGTCGTTCGCTGTTTTTCTAGATAATGTCGATGTTTCTGGAGATCGCTATAAACCTGTAAAACAGGCAATTGAAACTTTACTTGAAGGTTACTCCTATTCTATTGAGCACGGATTTTTAGGGAAAAACCACCTCATGAAAGTTGGTGATTCAATGAGAATATTCAAAGTTAATTTTGAGAAAGATTGGCCATCAAGAGAAGAAATGAACACCATCATTAATAGGTTGCAACTTAAAATAACATATGAGTCTCTTTACGAACAAAAGTACACCATGTTGCTGTATGACTAAATCTAACAAGGCCAGCCAGAGGGACCAAAAAACCGCCGCTTCGCTCTGGTTTCGGCCCCTGCTGGCGGCATAGGTAATGGAAGCATGCGGGAAATAGAAGGAATCGAAGAAGCTGCTGAAATATTGCGCCCACACATGGAAGAATTCGATAAGAATTTTGAAGCTGAAAATGAACGTTTCAAAGCACTGCTCAGTAGAGAGCATGATGAACTTGGACGAATACTGAAGAGCCACTTAATTATCGAATCGTATATGGACCGATTTCTCACCGGTCATTATGGAATTGATAATTTCGACAGCGTGAGATTAACTTTTGCACAAAAAGCCAAGTTGTTACCCACGGCTGCTAATGCTGTAGCGTTTGTAAAGCCAGGCATACAGAAATTAAATGCTATTCGAAATAAGTTTGGGCATAGGATAGATGCGAATGTTTCAATGAATGATTTGGGACCTATTAATGACATTGTGAGTGCAATTCGACCAACTGCTGAATTTGAAAGTCCTGTAGACAAGATCGAAGCATTTACAACTATCGCTTGCACATGGCTTATTATTACACCACCAGAATTACAAGAGCTGTTTGTTGAAGCGTTTGCAAATGTTAGGGTTCGTAGTGATGACCTATAATAAAACGTTCAACCCGACAAATTACTCGCAGACTTGCTCGCAATTTGCCGGGTTAGCTTCGCGTTATATAATACAAGCCTCCACATTTAGACGTAAATCAAAATATGGAGGCTGCAAACTTTAAAATGCTGTTATTTGTTAATTTGCCCCGGCAAACTTAAATCACCGGACGCAATATCCATCACGTCAACCACACAGAGTAATGGCGCGTGGACACTCTGATTCACTCGAAGTCCAGCCGTAACACCATCAAAGGTCGTGTCTTTTATAACGCCAATGTCATCAAAAGGCACACGAACCTCTACAGTCTCTGAATCAAACACAGGATTCCAGCCAGGGCTGTCCAACAGGATAGGAAAGCCCGGCCAAGTCTTTGGCAACCTTGGCTTAGCGCCCTCAGGTATATCAACAACACCTAAAGCGCCCTTTCCACATTGTTTATTCGGTTGTAGTACTACCCAATGACTGTGCCATACATTTCCGTCATTTGTGGTATTCCCATCGCCGTTTTCATCAAACAGCGGTGTATCGTCAAAATCAGGATGAGAGGTTACTGCTAACGCTAAAATTCCGGCCTTGCTATCAAACCCGACCTCATAACTATCGATTGAAGTTGGCCATACATATGAGAATACATGACTACCAGCTAACTGCCCTGTAGGCGTTGGCTTGCTTGTACCAGCTTTGCCTGAAACAGACATGTGAAATGTAGCAACATTTCCTTTGGACGTGATTTTGGTATGAATTATGTCAAAAGGTGCCAGTATATTCTTGCTTTTTGTTGCCTGGATTCCGCCAGAATGGCGCTCATGTGCACAAGCAGTGAGTGAAATACTGGCAGTTATAAATGCTGCAATAAGTGAGAACTTTAACATTAAGCACCTCCCTTTACGTCAGCAAGTGATGCGCCAAAATTGATATGAAAAGGCACTCCGTCCAGAAGCAGTGCAGGGACAGACTGGACACCTGCCGATTCAGCATCTGCGATACGAGACTTGTCATTTCCCAGATGTACAATTTCCACATCATATTTAGACGTATCTATCGCGCTGGCCACTTTGTCTTCAGCTGCTACACAAACAGGACAGCCAGCGTGGTAAAAAACAGCTTTTGCTTTCATAATGTTTCTCCAAGTGATAGGTTATAATGAAATTGTGCGCACAACCTAACAGTAGCGTTTTTGTTGCTTGTAAAAAAGTAGGAACAAAAAGGTGCCATAGGCACTTTCTGGTGAATCTTCATGAATTCTAAGAAGAAAAAAATAAGCTCCCGCGGCGTAAATGTTTATCGCAAGCTTGAAGATGTGGTCGGTTGTAAATGGTCGGTATCTGTCCTGCTCTCTATTAATTCCGGCACTAATCGCCCTGGAGCCCTTGAGCGTAGTATTGATGGCATTTCTAAAAAAGTACTTTCCGAGCGGCTACGCAAATTGACATCCTATGGATTGCTTGAAAAGAAAAGCTTTCCAGAGGTTCCACCTCGCACTGAATATTCATTAACCTCGTCAGGTAAGAAACTTATTAAAATTATTCAACAGATTCAATCCTTAGATTCAGAACTTAATCTAGAAAAGCATGATTAATATAGAGTGTAGTTACTGCCTAACAAGTTGCTCAAATTTATTCCGACCATAAAAAGCGTGGCTTCCATGGGACGCAATACATGCCACTTCATGCACCCCTCAGCAAAGCGTTAGTATAAAAATCAAACAGTGAAACGAGTAGAAATTTCTTTTAATCTAACCATTTGCTGAAATACCAAAGGCAGGATAACAATAGCTTCCGCAAATTGTACTATGTAAGTAAGAGTCGAAAATATAGTCCCTGCACTCATCTGCAACACAAACGCTGAAAAATATAATGCAAAAGCAACTAAAACCATCAGTCCTAAACCGATAATACTAAAGTTGATTGCTTCGTTATCTGACAATTGAATTCTAAATTTACAAATCCTGAAGAAATGCCTTTTAATGCTGGTAGATTGTTCTTTTTCAATTGCGATTACCCTTCTTTCCAACTCATTATTTACCAAGCTATTAAGCTTGAAAATTCGCTGATAGGAAATAGCATAAATGATAGTGATAACAGCTAATACCGCTAAACAAGCAAACAATAAAGCTACATCAATTAAAGTTAAAATAATAAGCCCACCGACAACGCCAAATATCGAATAATAAGTTGCTGGTAAATCATGTTCATAAAAATCAATCAACTCTTGTAGCATATCAGCTCTAGCGACCATTACGGCAGTACCTACTGACTTTTGCCTCTGGCGACTGGCTAAATTCGATGCCAAACTACGATATATCCCAGCATAAGCACGAGTATCATACAATCTTCTTCCAGTGGCTACTATCAACAATAGCAGCTCAATAGCAAGGTAAACAAATAGGAATTTAAGCTCTTTAGCCAAAAGAGCATCAATGGCAAAACCTAACAATAAAGGACGTAAAAGCCCTAAGGAATTTTCTAAGGTGGTAAGCAAAAAAGTAAAAGAAATTGGTTTTTTAAAGTGCTGGAACACACTTTTAAGCGTAATCGCAGTCATAAACAGTAAACCTATATTAATGAATTAAAAAAGACCTTTTAATTGGCATTAATAATTAAATGTTCACTGCTCCTCTCCCAACGGCTACAATTAATGCTGACTATATTATTCGATTTTAAAACACTATACAATCAACTTATTATTTTCTGGCTCTGGCTATTGTGAAATTTTTATCTTCCACTTTATTCCTCTATATCTTCACGGTAATTGTATGGGGTAGTACCTGGTTTACTATTGAATATCAGTTAGGCGTGGTACCACACGAGTATTCCAGCTTTTATCGCTTTGCTTTAGCCAGTCTATTGTTATTTGCTTACTGTTTTTATAAAAAGCTCAACCTGAATTTTAATCTTAAACATCACCTATGGATGGCTTTATTAGGGCTAACGCTTTTTTGCCTTAATTATTTGATGGTGTATGAAGCTCAAGAGTACTTAACTTCGGCTATGGCATCAGTGATCTTCTCTTCGGTATTAATTGTTAATATTTTTAATTCGTGGTTATTTTTTAAAACACCAATCAACAAAGAAGTGATTATTGGTGCGGTCATTGGCTTAGTTGGAATCTTATTGATCTTCTGGAAAGATATTGGCGATTTTAGTTTTGCAAATAAAACCCTGTATGGACTTATTATAGCATTAATAGGGGTACTGGCCGCCTCTATTGGTAATATGGTTTCGGTGCAAACTCAAAAGTACCAATTACCCGTTATGCAAATGAATGCTTATGCCATGGGTTATGGTGCTTTATTAAGTTTGCTTATTGGCTTAGTACAAAATAAAACACTGAGCTACGATACAGCACCAGCATATAGCATTAGTATGCTTTATCTATCCTTATTCGGCTCGGTATTAGCCTTTGGTGCTTATTTAACCTTATTAAGGCGTATCGGTATCCATAAAGCGACTTATGTAGTGGTTATGTTTCCTGCGGTTGCGCTTTTGATTTCAACTTTTTTTGAAGGCTTTGTTTGGACCTGGCCAATTGCCATTGGTATTGTGCTGATTGGTGTTGGTAATTTATTTGTGGTAAATCGAAAGGACTTAGTTAAAGAAGAATCTTAAAAAAGAAGAGCGGCTTGCCATGACTTCTTTCATGGCTGCCGAAACTTTTCTTCTGGTTTCTTGTTTGCTCGCTGCCCTTTTGGCTTTTTTTGATTTCTCATGCACACCACCTCGATTTTGATAAAGATTGCGTGCCACCGGATTTCTCACTTTTTGCTTGTTCATAAAGCCTCCTTAGCTAAAAAGAGTTAATCCGGGCGATCTTAACATAGACGCATGAATTTAGTCTTAAGGTGCTTTTTAATAATGTGGCGGAATTTCATCAGCTGGATTAAAGGATTTATCAGGCAGCTGGCTTTGCATGTCCTGCAGCTTTTCACCTATCGCTAAAAATTTTTCTTCCATCTTACGAATAATCGCATCCTGCTTGGTAATAACCTTATTTAGCTGTTCGATTGCATCGTCTTGAAAAGCAAGCCTGGTTTGCAACTCTTCCAGTTGCTGCTGTAGTTCTAATATTTCACTCATAAAAAAGCCACACTAAATTTAATATGGCTATTATAATAAAAATATTATGCTTCTTCGAGCTTCAACATTCTTGTGCCCAGGAAGAAGGTTATAAGGCCAACCACTAATAAAATAGCTATAGGCTGAAGCATTTCTGTATAACTAAAGTCACGCCAAATGGCTCCCTCAATGGCCAAAATAGACCATTTAACCGGACTGATATGGCTAATGGATTGCATCCAGCCAGGCATAACAAATAGTGGAATCATAGCACCGCCGATCATACCCATAATCACTAAGAAAGCATTGGTTAAGCCGGCAACCGAGCGTTCCGTTTTGGCCAGTGAAGCAAAAAACATCATCACGCCAACAAAACAAACCCCAACCGCTGCCACAGCCATCAATAATTTAAGCAAATTAAATTCTACTTTTAAAATAAAATAAGCAATCGCAAATAATAGCGTCACCACCAGAGCTTGTGCTAAAAAGCAGCCCAGTGCTTTACCTGCCAGAATTTGTGTCCGAGAAATAGGCGCAACGGCCAGACGGTTGACTGTGCCTAGAGTTTTTTCCTGTACCAAACTTACCGCAAAACCAATAACACAGCCCATAATGGCCCAAATGACGCCTTGCGGTATAGTGATGGCAAAGGCATTGCGTGGCCCGGATTTTTGTACACTAACCTCCTGCTGCGTTATTTTTAGCGGCATCATAGGATTATCACCATCCTCTCCGCCAAAACTAAAACCAGAACTCTGTTCACCACTGGCTTTTTGTTTATCCAGTTCTTTTTGGGTTAGGTCCTTCATTTTCGGCAAATAATCCTTAAGCAAGGCTTTCCAATCCTCTGGAATATCATCACTGTTTTGCACACTGGCAATCGAATCGTCGAGTTGTTGGATCATTTCCTCAGTATCGCCAAAAGCTTTCTCAAAGCGCCCTATCCCAAGCTTCATTAAAGAACCCTGCAAATAACCAGCTTCGGCTTTACGTGCAGGATCAAGACCAACTAACAATTCAGGAGGATTGCCACTAAATAAGCCAGCATAATCCTCACCAAAGCCTTCTGGTAGGATAATAAAAGCGACCTTTTTTCCTTTTCGTACCGACTCGCGAGCGGCTGACTCACTCAGGATTTCAACTCTGAATTCATCAGCTTTTTGTAACTGTTCAACAAAATACTCAGAATTAGTGGTTTGATCCAAATCAGCAACAGCAATCTTCATGCCTTTACTGGCACCACCGCCGCCAGAAAAAATTGAACCAAAGAAAAATGCAAAAATTAACGGGAAAATAAAGGTAAAAAACACCGCCATCTTATCTTTGAATAAAAGCTTGATGTCTTTTTTCATTAAGGCAATTATCGGTTTTAACATCATACTTCTCCCTAATCTCGCAGTTGGCGGCCAGTAAGATTTAAAAATACCCTTTCCAAATCAGGACGCCTGACGGTAACGTCTTCAAGCTGTACGGAATCTTGTAGCACCTTAACCAAGTCTTTCGCTGGATTTGTAGATTCAAATTGCTCTAGCCCCTGATTCGTTTGTACAGTCACCTGGCTTTCACCACCATACGCCCGGATCAGACCATCAACCGTATCCAAAGCCATTAATTTGCCTTGATCAACAATAGCTACTCTATCGCACAATTTTTCCGCTTCTTCCATATAATGAGTGGTATAAACGATGGTTTTGCCAAATTCTTTAAGCTCTAAAACACTATCAAATAATTTATTTCTCGATTGGGGGTCAACGCCGGCGGTCGGTTCATCCATAAAAATATAATCCGGATCGTGCAATAAAGATGCCGCCAGATTTAAACGTCTTTTCATACCACCTGAAAACCCTTTAACCGTATCTTTAGCTCGATCCTGTAAATTTACAAACTCCAATGACCAGTTAATACGTTGATCTTTAAGCTCCTTATCCATATTGTATAAGTCCGCAAAGAAATTAAGATTATCCAACGCTGTTAATTCTTCATATAAGGCAATGGATTGAGGGATAAGGCCAATTTTTTTCCTGGCTTTTATGGTCGTTGGAGTTAAACCTTCCAATTCAACCTTACCACTATCAGCAGAGACCAGGCCACACATGATGGCAATTGAGGTGCTTTTGCCAGCGCCATTAGGGCCAAGCAGGCCAAAAATTTCGCCACGATCAATAGTAAAAGAAAGGTTATCTACCGCCTGAACAGCATCAAAGCGCTTTGAAATAGATTCTAATTTAATCATTTTTACCCTAGCTTATTTTTATTAATCTACCATATATTAGATGCCTAAAAGGAGCAAAAGGTTTAGCTAAGACTGACGTTTATGCCAAATGACACTTCTTTGCTTTTAAGCCACTTTGACAAGGGCAAGGATCGTTTCTATAAATTTTTTCCACTTTTTTTGGTTGATAATTACCATCGGTATAAAACCATTGCTCATTATCTAAAACAAAGTTTGAAATTTCGTGTAAACAATGTAGTTTGTCTTTCTCTATAAAGTAAGCTTTAAACTCTACGATTCCTGCATTTCCTGTGGTTTGGCTATTGAGGATTTCCAGTCGACACCAAGTAGTATTTTCCGCGCTTGCCTGATAATCTTCAACGTTTGCATTACCACGAAAACCAGGGTAGTGAGTATTATAAATATATTGGCCTAACCCTAAATAAAAAGCACTGTAGCGGGAGCGCATCAATTGTTCAGCTGTAACTGTTTTAATTAAACCTAAATGTAATGGCTCACAGCAATCACTATAAGCTTTAGCCTTTTCATCAGATTTATTTTGGCAAGGACAAACCATTTTTAGTAAACGACTTATTGCTCTGGTAATTCACAATAACCAAACATGCACCTGTCTTTAATTTCATCACGAATAGCCTCGGGAAGTTGTTTTTCCCATTCGCCTTGACCTAGCGGAATTTCCTGAGCAATGTTGCGAGCAGATATGTGCAGATTTTCATCATTCCAGGTTTCAGTAGCCACGAGCAATTTATTTTCGATTAAGTGCTTTAATAAAAACTTGCTGTTTTCTGATACTCTAACATTATCCAGGGTAATTAAGTTGCCATCTCGACGCGTCGGATACACATAAACATGAGTAGCACCAGAAAACAATTTTCCCATAGCTTCAAGGAAGCCACCTTCAAGCCCATCGTAATATTTTTCATTGAACAGCTGATCAAAATCTAAAATACTTAAAACAATACCAATATTGTTCTGGGTGTAGCGGCGCATCCAGGAGCGTAAACGGAAAAAGCGTAGGTAATCCGAAATCAAAACGTTATAACCAAGCTTATTTAGCAAATCAACCCGCGCCAAGAAACTGGCATCACTATCCTCACCATCAGTAGCCAATTCGGCCATAGTGATTTCTGCCACAGTACAGACCTTTTCAGGTTCTACCCCGTCTTCTTTTAAAAATTGCTGCAACGCTGCTTCTGTCATATCCAGGTGCACTTTGGTCGGCGGTTTAAAAGAGCCTCGAATTACCATTACATCTTTTTTGCGCAATAAGCTTCCCGGAACTTCTGACTTACCTTGTGCATCGAACATCACCGCACGACAGCACCAGGAACGAACCAGGTGCAAGTTCATCAAACGATTTTCGACTGATGCAAACTGCTTGCCTGAAAAATGAATTAAGTCCACCTCAATCCGCTTTTGACCAAAGCCGTCAACCAAATTATCCAATAAAGATTCAATAAAACGCTTAGGCTCCTGATGATAATTAAAAGCACCATAAATTACATTGACGCCAAAAATACCCAAAGCTTCAGACTGTTCATGGTTGCTATCGTCCCGCATACGAACGTGCATAATGATTTCGCTGGGTTCAGCGTGTGACTCCAACTGAACCTTTAAGCCAATCCAGCCATGACATTCATTTTTTTGACTATAACTTTTAGCAGTTACCGTCGCGGCATAGCTAAAATACCGAGTTTCTGGTGCACGCACCTCACCCAAACGTTTATGCAACAGCTCATATTCATGGCTTAGCATTTGCTCTAGGCGTTCGCGGCTCACATAGCGCCCTGCCTTACCATAGATATCATCGCTGACTTGCATATCATAAGCCGACATGGTTTTAGCCACAGTGCCAGCCGCTGCTCCTGCCGAGAAAAACTGACGCGCTACTTCCTGCCCAGCGCCAATCTCAACAATAGTGCCATACTGGCTGTTATCCAGGTTAACGCTTAAGGCTTTCTGCTGAGTACTTAAACTTTGCTCTTTATTAGTTTCAGGCACATCTATTCCTTTTCAATATTTACTTTAAAATGTTTCACTAACTCTGCTACAAACTCAGCTAAAGTCTGTGTCATTAATACAAAATCCGCATCAAACCGGGCATACTGCTCTGAATTATCAATATCGTCGTTTTCATTGATTAACTCTTCGACAAACTTAAGACCTTTAACTTGCAAATCATCTTGGATAATAGCATTAAATTGATCTTTGTAATCAATACCAAGCTTTTTAATCCAATAACCATCTTCTAATAATTCATTAATCAACTGATTAGCGGTTTCATTATCTTTAAATTTAGCCAGACGATCATCCTGCGGATCTTTTAGCTCATATTGGCCAGTAAGTCGCCAACCTTGCGGCAAACCGGTTAATAGCCATTGGTTCATAATGGCTGAAGGATTTTCTTCACCCATTAACTTAACCGCGCCCAGCGAACCCAAAGAATCTATTAGCAATTGCAGAAAAGTATCGGCCACTGAATTTGAGCCAGTATTAATGATCAACAATTCATTTCTGGGATCAATATAGCCAAAAATATGACTGGACTTGCTTAAGGCTTTGGGTTTTAACAGGCTTAAAATATCGTCCTTAAGTGCTGTTTTTTCCTTGCCATAAACTTTGCGCCCTTCATTGTCCTCAATGGTTTTTACCCGCTCGTCCAGGGTTTCTTTAACCATACTGGCAGGTATCACCTTTTGCTCCTTGCGCATACACAACAAATGGCAGCCATTAGCTGTATGTACCAATAGTTCCAAATGGCGATCCAATGGTGAAACCCAGCCTAATGACTCAGTATCCTGACGAGAAGCAGCGCTAAAACGCTTGGCTTCCAGTTTTGAGACTAAAGATTCGGCTGATTCATCAAAGCTCTGACTTAATTTATAGATATGACAATTGCGAAACCACATAGAAAACAAAAGCTCTTTTAGTTATTAGAATAAAACCAGGCTGCATTATCGCTAAAATTCTGTTCACTCGCCATATAAAGTTGGATTTAAAAGCAGCCAATAAGTCTAATTATTTTGGCAGGCTTTAATTCTAGCCAAACAACCCCATATCAACTGCTCATACATAAACCCGGTAATAAAAACCATGTCCAATCCTGATTTTTCAAGCACCGAAGCTAAAGCCTCCTACGGAATTGGCTTACAAATGGGCCAACAAGCTTATGGCGCCTTTGAAGGCGTCACTTTAGACGCACTCGTTGCAGGTATTCAAGATGCCTTCAACCGACAGGCACCACAAGTTGATGGCAATGAAATCAACACGGCGTTCCAGGAGATCCAGCAACGTTTGCAAGCCAAACAAGCGGAAGATGCTAAACAATATGCCGCAGAAGGCGAGGCTTTTTTAGCCGAGAATGCAAAAAGGGATGAGGTCACCGTATTAGACAGTGGTTTGCAATACGAAGTCATCGAAACAGGTTCGGGAGAAATTCCAACCGCCACATCCACTGTAAAAACCCACTATGCCGGTACTTTAATCAATGGTAAAGAGTTTGATAGCTCTTATCGTCGCGGCCAACCCGCCGAATTTCCTGTGGGTGGCGTAATCAAAGGTTGGACGGAAGCACTTCAATTAATGCCCGTTGGCTCAAAGTGGAAACTGTATATTCCTTACGACTTAGCCTATGGCGCGCAAGGTGCTGGTGGCGATATAGGTCCTTATCAGGCGCTGGTATTTGATATTGAGCTACTGGATATAGTGGCCTAAGCCAAACCATATAAAGCCTTGATAATTCAGGGCTTTTTTATGTCCATAATCACTTACAATACCTTAAAGGAACTTAAAGCTACTTTAATTGCCTATTTAATAATTAAGAATAATTTTAATTATCTATGTCAATTAAACGCTTGCTTATCATTTTCAGTGCAATTTTCTTCCTACAATCTTGCGGCTTAAAATTCTGGTATAACCGCTTAGACTGGTTAGTTAGTTGGCAAGTAGATGATTTTGTTGAACTGAGCAGTAAACAAGAAGATCGACTTGAAGCCCTGGTGCGCGAAAAATTACAATGGCATCGTAGCACTCAGCTTCCCCGTTACGTAGAACTGATTGATAGTTTAATCTATGACATTGAACATAATGGCATAGCACAAAACTATGACAACTATCGCGACTCCTTTATTGATTTTTATCGCACTATCGCCACCGAACTATCCCCCCAAATCATTGAGCAAATCAGCCAGCTTAAGGAAAAACAAATTGATGAACTAATGCGCAATATTAATGATGAAGCTAACAAGCAACTGCAAAAATTTAAAAAGACCAAGCCTGAAAAACGCTTGAAAAAAGTTCGGAAAAATATTGAAGATGGTTATAAAGAGTGGGTTGGAAGATTAACTAAAGAGCAAAAAAATCTTATTAAACAATGGGTTAATGATATGCAACCAACTGCCGAGTTGCGCTTTGAATATGGCAACTTATGGCGACTATCAATGGACTATGCGCTTCGTCAACGTCAAACCCCTGAAGGCAAACAAACCATTAAAGAACTAATTCTGGAACCCAGATCCTTGCAGAAACCTGAATTAAAATCGCGAATTGAATTTAATGCCCAACTGGAAAAAAATTATGCGTTAAAACTTTATCAAACTATAACGAAAAAACAACAAAAACGCTTTATCAAAAAACTCAAAAGCTATCGAAATGATTTTCAAGATTTAATTCATGACGATTAATATAGTGTACTTTTTTGACCAAGTAAGTTTCATTAAACAACATTTCCCCAATGCATAAAAAAAGCCGTAATTGCAAACTGCAAAGTTACGGCTTAATTTTAAATGACCTTTAAATTATTTTTTTCTTCTTATACCAAAGAGTCCCAATAATAAAATTCCAAACAAACCAAAGCTTCCACCGCCTCCGCCGCTAGAAGGTGGTGATGGTGGCGGTGGAGGTTCACTCACAGTAATACTTTGACTTGTCGTTTTTTTGACACCAGTACCGTCTGTAACTTCCAGTTCAACCGTGTAAGTACCCGCAGAAGAATAAGAATGATTAGGATTAGCCTGAGTGCTACTAGAACCATCGCCAAAGTCCCAGGCGTAACTGTAAGACCCATCGCCACCTGAAATTTGGCTATTAAATGTTACAGTTAAGTTGGTTCTGCTAGAAGTAAAGGCAGCCTCCAGCGGAACCACCACATTAACAGCCTTAGTAGTAGTTGCTTTTTGCTTGTCAGCACTGGTTACTGTCAAACTAAGGGTATATTGACCTGATTTTGGATAGGTATGGTCTGCTTGACTCGTACTCACAGTGGTGCCATCTCCAAAATCCCAAACATAGCTAAAGTCCGCTACCCCACCAGTAACATTAGCAGTAGCACTAACTGATGCGCCATTAATGGTTTCACTAATACCTACTGCTAACTGCTCAGCAATACTAATGAATTTTTGAGTATTACTCACGGTGCTATCTGCATCAGTTACCGTTAGTGTCACCTGATAATTACCACTCGTTGCGTAGGTGTGAACAGGACTAGCTTCTGTGCTACTTGAACCATCCCCAAAATCCCAGGCATAACTATAGGCAGGAGCACCGCCAGCAGTATTATTGCTAAAAGATACGGTTCTAAAATCAATTTCAGAAGCAAACGCTGCTGTTAACACTAAAGGTACTGATGAAATTTTTAAAGTCGCTGTTTCGCTGCTAGTAGCCTGATTCAGGATTTCTATTTTAAAGCCATGTTTTGGCAAAACAACGCCGGATTCTGGCTGAGCCGAGAAGGAATAATCATCGGTATCGTTAAACACTGACTTAGGAGTCAAATCATTATCACCATTAGAGGCTCTTTGCCCATATAAACTAAATGCCGCATCACGGATCAACGAAGATGTTGAAACCATATTGGCACCATTTTTAATCTCACCCTGATCAGCATCAACAACACCCACTAACCCTTTTCCAGGATGCTCACTAGAGTTATTATCCGGTGTATTAGAGTCACCGAACCAAACTAAAACTCCAGGGCTATAGTTACTTGAATTAAGGCCTGCATCCTGCTCAGTGAAGCTTCTTAATTGCAGCCAGTAGTGCTGACTTTTACCTGGCTTTTGGTTGGTTACTCGTAAAAAACCATTCAGTTGCACGCTATTCGCTGCTTCAGCGCCATCACTATAGATGTTTGTACTTTTATCCAGAATCTGAATATCATCAGCAACAAAACCATAGCCCCCAGTATTCGGATCGGTAACATATTGAATCTTAATGGTAACACTTTGACCGGCGTAAGCAGTTAAGTCAAAATTTAAGTCAAGCCAGCCTAAAGTGCCTTCAGCGCCCGTAATATTTTTAGACTTATCGGTAATGAAATTTTTAACTGAAGCATGATACTGATTATTTACTTTTGTGTGATTGCCCGCAATAGCTGTATCATTGACCAACACCTGCACATAGTCATAATCCAGCTCTATATCCCAATGCGCCTTCATGCTTAACTTTAAATCTGTGCTATTAGGCAAGCTTTGCTCAAACTGCAGACTATTTGTCATCAAGTGACCTTGATCGGAATAGTATTGATAAGAGCCAGTATAAGGTTTGGTAAATTCAATCAGTGGTTCTGGCAATTCAACTTTAATTTGATTTAAACCGGTATGGTTTGCGGCATGTACTAAATCAATATTATTAATACCGGCGGTGACTTGCTCTAAGGTATAAGTTTGCTCACTAACCCAATTACCGCCATAGGTTGCCTGCAAGAAAGCTCTGCCATAAGGGCTAAAGCTACTGGGCTCAGTTCCAGGGATACTGCCTACCCAGGAACCACCAGACATTACCGACCAGCGACCAACCGGTGAGCCAGCAGTATTATCTGAGCGATTACCATTAAGATCATATAAATCCGGTAAGCCTAGATCATGGCCAAATTCATGAACTACCACGCCTGCAGCAGCATCGATTGGTTGAATCACATAACCAAATAATTTTTTATTAGTTCCTGGGATTGTGTAACCACCCTGTTGCCCATCAACAAAAAATCTATGCGACCAAATAGCATCGTCACCAAGTTTACCGCCACCAGCTTCTTCACCCATACTAGAGTGAAACACCGAAACATGGTCAATCAGGCCGTCAGGCTCATCAACATTACCATCACCATCCAGATCATAAGGGTCTTCAATATCATAATCCGCTAAATTAATATTATTGGCTTGAACCGCTTTAGTAACCGCTTCTTTAATTAACGCTACAGGGTCTTTATCCCGATCATTATTGTTAGTATCATTGCCACCGTAATGAGCAGCGTTATTATCAGCCGTTACCCAGTTGTAAACCTCACCTGTAAAACTAAAAGTACCACCAGACTCAGCCTGATAATACTGATAACCGGATATCAGGTTTTGTCCACTGGGGCCTGCATATCCAGTTTGAGAAAACATTAAATCTTTGTAATGAGCGATATTATAATCACTGTAATACATAGGCGTATCACTGCTGGTCAACCCATTGTTGTTATATTTTAAATCGGGAAAATCGATTAAAACCGTTAATATTTTTACCGTTTTATTAGCAGCGTTTTTATGCAGGTGTTTGGCACTTTTTTGCTCAAAATTACGTTGCAACTCATTATATTGTTTGGCCACCACTGGCGGCAAAATGGTTGCTATCTTGGCAGCTTTGGTAACATACTGTTCAAAAGCCAACCGCTTCTCATGTTCAGAAGCATTAGCTGATAATTCACCACGCTTGGTTAACCAATAAACAATGCTGTCTTTATTAGCGATAGCAATATCTTTAGGCGTGGTACCATAATCAATCGGTTTTGCATAAACCGGATTAGCAGCCAATAAAACTGCTCCAGCAAATAAACTAGAAATAAGAATTTGTTTCATTAGTCTTTACCTTTCAAGCATCGGCTATATTGTTGATTTTTTTTATGAATATAAGAGCGAATAACGCTTTCTTTTTTCTCTTGACTCATGCCCTCTTTAATCAAACCTTTTTCAGTCAACATAGGTTCTAATACCCAGATATTTTCAATCGGTGGTGGTGCCGAACAATTTGGCTTAATGATCGGCAGTTTAGAGTTAGAAATTTGTGAATCGGAATCGTTCATTTCTTGATCAGTAGCTTTACATCCAACCAACATAACCGCTAGCGCAATAATTACTACATTTTTTACCATAAGATTAGACTTTGAGTATTTTTTGAGCAGTCATTGAATAACAAAAATATAGGGAAATCAAGGAACAACCGCAGGATTCCTATAATTGGATACAATTTATCTGCAAAGCGTATAAGGGACTGCATTAGAGCTTAACGCTTAAATAACCATTGATTAAAAAAACCTTATTTTTTATCGAGGTACTACTGTCGGAACTGGTGAAGTAGCGGTAGTTAACTTTCCGATTTTGGTTAAGCAGTCACCATAAGAGTCTTTAGCGTAACAAGGATAGAACTCTAGCGTTATTCCTCTAAAACCTACGGCTATCGGCCTATCAAAAACTCTTCTCAAACCAATTGAACTGTCACTGTAATTCAACATTTGAATGGTTCCTCCAGGAACATTTTGGGTTCGTGACAAATTAGATCTTAGTTGAGATAACAGATCATTGGAATCACCAGCAGCTGATGAATTGATAACACCAGTAAATTGAGAATAATCTGCGTTTTCTTGTTCCTCTTCATCTTCCGCTTGCTTCTCGGGAAACTTGGCATAATCAATCAGAGCACCAAATGAGTCGTTACTAAATAAGCTGATATCGAATGCTCTTGCATAAAACACCTCGGTAATGATACGTAAATAAACCTTATCCGTAGGTTTTATTTCACCTTCTTTAAATAAAGATGCACGAACTCTAGCCGCCTGAACTAAACTCTCAAAATCTTGGTTAATAGTTAACTTACTACTATTATCAATTTTAAAAAGAATGTCTGCTAAATTAAAAAAAGATATACCGTAGGATTCTGCCGACGGAATTTTAATACTAACCGTATCTACTGCCGATGAGGATATGTTAAGAGCAAGAGCTTCTGCAGGGATAAGTGCCGATAAATCTTTTTGACTCACCATAGTGCTGGCGAACTCAGGAAAAGCCACAAGTTTTAATCGATTTACACGAGAAGCATCCTCTGTTGCATTAATATCTACCCAGCTAAATAGATTTTTTTGGGCAGTATCAGGTTGTTTATATAATGATTTTGCACCCGCTGATACTATTGCTTTTTTTAGTTCATTCAACTCAGTTAATTTCTCCTTTTCTTTTGTTAACTTAGCAGTTTGTTCGGCTATTTCAGGTGTGTTTTTTTCGATAGTATCTGTATTATGTCGTGTTGCTTCTGTAAGTTCTTTTTGATCAGCTAATTGTTTTTGTATTGCAGCGTCATATAGAGCTTGCTCGTTAGAGTAATCTACAGGAGTAGATGGAATTGCTCTTTTATCTTCTTCCAATCTTGATATTTGTGTCGTAAGTTTAGAGACTTCGTAAGTTGCAATTGCCTCTTTCCTCTTTAGACTCTTATGCTCTTCTGAGTCAGGCTCTGATAATATGATTTTGTGCTTTATTTCTGCCAGCTCATCTTCCTTTTGCCTCTTATCAGCTTTAGCTTGGGAGAGCTGTATATCTATTTGCGAGCTATCGCCAGGAATAGGATTTTTTGCTTTCGCTGCACTTAACTCAGCAGCTAACCTGGTAACCTCAGAATCAGCATCTTCTTTAGCTCTGGTAGCTGTTTTTAATCGTTCAGCGGCATCATTATTCTCTTTATTCAAGGCAGCTATTGTATTTTCAACCTCTGTGATCTTTGATTTTTGTTCATTAATACTGTCTTCTACCGCCGCTACGGATGGATTACCAAGAATACTATTATAGTCATTAGAGGTCTGTGGAATAGAAATAGTATTCTCGTATTCTTCTGAAATTAACTCGTTTAATGGTAATCTAGCTAACCTTGAGCCCATGCCTAAAGAAATTAACTCGATTTGTTCTTCCTGGCTTAACTCTTCATAATCTTTGAATAATTGCTCAAGATATTTTCCGGCATCTGGGTTCGTCTCGAAAGAATATACATCTCCGACATAAATATCTTCACGGGGTGGAAATACAGGTACAATTCCAAGTTGATGTAAGTTTCTGGACCATTTAGCTTTAACTTCGCCAGGCTTTATGGGTACATTTTTACAACTTGAAATAAACAAGAATGGTAAAACTATAAAAGTAATAGAGGCTTTTTTCATTATCAAAACTCCATTTAATTTATTTTTTATTCCTACATAATCAGTATGGGTTATTTTTTATTACAAGTAAATATACAAAATATTAAATAGCCATTAATTATAACTGCTAAATAGTATTTATGATCATTCTGCGCAGGAAGGGAAATATAAGAGATAATTTAAAGGAAATTTATAAACGGCAGACAAAAAAGCCCTGATAAATCAATGCTTTAATTAATGGTACCAGAGGGCGGACTCGAACCGCCACGCTTTTAAAGGCGGGGGATTTTGAATCCCCTGTGTCTACCAATTTCACCACTCTGGCATTAACTTATTACTTGCAGATTCATCAGTGGCGATTCGTTCTTTTGGAGTTTCGCTCCAACCCCTGTGTACCTAAAGGTACTCCCAAGGTCGTCTACCAATTTCACCACTCTGGCACTAAAGCTATTTGTAAGTTTAGTACTGCATATCTATTCAGCACCACTTTTATACTACAGTTTTCAATGCTTTTGCATAGCATCTGAAAGTGCGAGGCATTATAAACAATTGACTTACATTTGCAAGATGGTTAACTGATAAATCCTGCCACTATTAAAAAGCTTACAAGCAATTAAATGGATACTAGACGTTACCTTGATTAGTAAGCAGTATTACAACCAAAAAGACTTAGGTTTAGCCTGGTATTAACACCTATTAAACTAAAGCGCTGTAAGTGATTATAATAATACTGTGTACTTACGTCGGTAGCCTTAACCGAGGGCACTTCAGGTCTGGTTATTGATGACTTCTCGACACCGATATCTTTAATCAGTATGGATAAGACAATGCTCGTCTGTATGGCTAATAAGCAAATGAGTTTGATTTTCATCATTAGCCCTATTAGCCTGTTTTTAGTGAAAAAACTTCTTCGACTGGTACTTTAAAATATTGGGCGATTTTTAACGCAATGACCGTCGATGGTACAAAACGCCCTACCTCGATGGTGCTAATGGTTTTTCGTGAAACCCCAATGGCTTCTGCCAGTTCAGATTGATTCATACGATGCTCAGCGCGAAATACACGAATTCGATTATCCAATTCTCCATTCATGTCTATTCCTCCAATTCATCCAAACCATCATTTCGCGTTAAAAATAAAAAGCTTAATGATGCTGTAAAAGCCATAAAACCAAACAGTGAAATCAAATAAAATGAACCGTCCAAAGCAAACTCATCTAACTTTCTTTGTAATGCCAGTAACAAGACTAAAAACATCATAGTCGCAATCCAGGAGTTTTTAAAACTGGTGTGCATAGCGTCAGTCATAAAGCTTTCAGGTTCTTTTTTCATTAGAAATGTTCCACTGATCTTTAATCTAATTACAGGAATCATTCCTATAAATGTAACCGCTGCCGTTAAAAATGCACCAAACCCACTGGCAACATCAAGATAATCATTCAGTGGTTGCTGCTCAAAAACCTTTTCTGCTGCGACAATAAAATAGGTCACACCACAAATTAACATGCCCCAAGCTATATACTTGTGCATTCGATCAATAGCCTCTGCACAATTCATTGATTTACTCATTAATCTTCACCTCAAATATGTTATTTACCATAAGGTATCCAAAAGATACCTTAAATAATCTTTTTGATACTTTAAGGTATCATTATGATAGCTTAACATCCCCAAGTCAACTATTATTTGATTACCCAATAAAAAAGCCTCATGCTCGGCATGAGGCTTAAATTAAAATCCCCTTTAAAAAGAATCAGTTAACTGCTTTAACTACTTTTTCTATTTTTTTATAGCTCTCTTTTCTGCATCAATAAAATCATGAATCTGCTCTTCCAGCACCGACAGAGGCACTGAACCCTGTCCTAAAACTGCATCGTGGAATTTTCGTAAATCAAAGTTTTCAGCCAGCTCTTGTTCCGCTTTAACTCTAAGCTCACGAATTTTGATTTCACCGAGTTTATAGGACAACGCTTGTCCTGGCCAACTAATATAACGATCAATTTCGGTTCTGACATTGTGCTTTGAAAGTGCGGTATTCTCTTCCATCAATTTAATGGCTTCATCACGGCCCATGCCCATGGCATGCATTCCCGTATCTACCACTAAACGCATAGCCCGCCACATTTCATAAGTTAAGCGACCAAAGTTCGAATAAGGATCGGTATAAAAACCAGCTTCTAAACCCAAACGCTCAGAATAGAGACCCCAACCTTCACCAAAAGCTGAAATATAAGTATTTTGACGAAATTTGGGTAAGTTTGTTAATTCCTGCGCTAACGCAGTTTGCAAATGATGTCCAGGAACTGCTTCGTGTAATGACAATGCTTCCAGATTATACAAAGGGCGCTTATCCAATGCATAGGTATTCACCCAATACTCCCCCGCTCTATCACTATCAATGGGTGCTCCGGAATAGCGTCCAGTGGTATATTTTGGTGCTATCTCAGGAGCTACTGGCACCACACCATAAGGCTGACGTGGCAACTTACCAAAAAACTTGGGTAACTTATGATCCATCTTCTTGGAAATGTAGGCAGCTTCTTTTAATAACTCTTCTGGAGTTTTGGCATAAAACTGGGGATCGGTTCTTAAAAAGTGCAAAAACTCGGCAAAACTACCTTTAAAACCAGTATCTTTAATCACCTGCTCCATTTCCGCACGAATACGTTTGACTTCTTTCCAGCCAATTTCATGGATTGCTTCAGGCGTTAGATCCAAAGTCGTATAACGTTTAATTTGCGCTTTATAAAAAGCTTTGCCATCGGGATAGTCGGTTGCAGCAATGGTCTTTTTGGTATTGGGATAATAATCCTTTTCAAAGAATTTTAAATATTCCTGATAAGCTTTAGTGACCTTTTCCTTGATAACTTTTTTAGCTTTGGCCTTAAGTTTTTTTGCCCGTTTTTCGCTTATGGAGTCAGGAAGTGAATTAAAAGGTCGATACCATAAACTTTTACTTGGATCTTCTTGAATATAAGCCTTAATTCCATCGCTATAACCTGCCAAAACCGCTTTAGGCACAGTAAAACCACGTGCCATCCCAGCCTTCATATTAGTGATATTTTGTTCAAATACTTTAGGGATTTGGGTTAGCAGCTGTAGATAGTTTTCATAATCCTCTACATTTTTGAAACTCAAACGATTGACGAAACCAGTCATTCCGGCATGGAAACCATATTCTGAATTAAGCGGCATTTCATAAGTTTTAAAATCAACATCTGAGATCTGAATATTCAGATCCCTTAGCATCATTTGATAGCTTACCTGATCCTGTTTGGACAAATTGCCTTTAGGGATCTCATTCAACTGTTGCCTGAAAGCTGCTAGCTTGTTTCTAACTTGCTGATGATATTCAGAACTAGCGTCAGCTAATTTACCACGCGCAGTTTTATCGCCCCGACTAGTTGCACCAATAGGATCAAGGCTCGCTCGATAATCTGAAATAGTTTCAAACAATTGATGTAATTGTTTATCGGCTTGTTGTGTTTTAAGCTCAGTTTCTTTAGCGCTTAAACTGACTGCCATCAGCGCTGTGGCGACTACCAGGACTTTAAATTTCATATTGCTTTCCTTTAATTTCGTGTCCCTTTTATAACAGGAAAAAGCTTTCGATTAAAGCTCTCTCGCCACAGCTCCAATAACTATGACTCCTACTTACATTCAGCTAAACATTTGCTACACTAACCAGCAACAGTTTTGCAAAATTACCGAAACCTTCAAAGATGTCAAAACCCTTAGTTACCACTCCAGCACCGTTAGGCAAGAAACTCGGCGCTTGGCTGTATGATGCTTTAATTGCCATAGCAATTTATTTTTTATGGGTAACTTTTACTTCACCATTAATTCGCTGGATTATTGGTGGTAATCAGGATTGGTTAGCAGATATTAGTTGGCGAGAAACTACTGCGTACCAATATTATATGATCACTCCCTGGATTCTGGTATTACTCTACTTTGTTTATAACCATGCTAAAACCGGTCAAACGGTTGGTATGAGTGCCTGGAAATTGATGTTGGTAAAAACTGATGGAGCCCGAGTCAATTGGCTACAAGCTTCATCAAGAGCCATTTTATCACTATTTGGTGCAGGTATTTTATCCAGCGTTTTCAATCGGCAGAAACGGGGTTGGCATGATATTGCAACTGGTACTCGGGTAGTTTTATTACCGGATCAACCTAAAAACCAAAAGAATTCTTAACCTGCTCGCCTAAGCATATACCAGGCAATACCCGCAAAAATCACTGGTGGCAACATGGCGCCTAGAATCGCGGGTAAACCAAATACTAAACTGACCGGGCCAAAAGCTCGAACAGTGAAGAAATAAACCAAACCTGTGATTACACCAACTAAAACCCTGGCTCCCATAGAAACGCTACGCATGGGCCCGAAAATGAAGGAAGCGGCTAGAATAATCATCACTGCAGTGCTAAAAGGCTGAATCATTTTACGCCAAAATTCCAAGTCATAGGATTTAGTATCTTGCCCATTCGATTTTAAATAACTGCGATAATCATACAAACTCAGGGCATTAAAATTTTCAGGCTTTAATCTAAGTACTGCCAAATGTTCAAGTGAGATCTGAGTATCCCATTGCCAAGCATCAAATTTTTGCGTATCAATTTGCTCTTGCGATACTAAAGTATGCCTACCATTGGCTAATTGCCAGGCATTGTCAACCAAAGTCGCAGAAGCAGCAGTGGTTATACGTACTACTTGTTGCTGTTGATTAAGTTGATAAATGGTTACGCCTTTGAGTCGACTTTCCCCTAAAACCTCAGCCAAATGGATCATTTGCTGGCCATCTTTTAGCCACATACCCTGACCACTTTTTACCAGCTGCTCTCCATAAATAGCTCGATTACGCAGACTTTCTGCAGCCTGAGTAGTTTTTGGCGCAACAAACTCCCCTAAGAAAATAGCAAATGCAATCAAAATCAAACCATAACTTAAAGCCGCCCATACAATCTGCCCAGTGGTTTTGCCAATGGCACGCATCACCGTCAATTCTGAACGTGAAGCTAGAATCCCCAGCCCAGCAATGGAACCAATCAATACCGCCATTGGGAAAAAATCGTAAATGTATTTAGGTGCTAGCATCAAGGAATAAATCAAGCCATCCATAAATTGATAGTCGCCTTTACCAAAATCATTCATCTCATCAATTAAAGTAAAAAGTACCCGAATAATGGCCAGAGCAAATAAAGTGATCAACGAAGTAGTGAGAATGGTTTTACCGATATAAAAGCGCAGTATATTCATGATGATTACCCGCTTTTATTATCGTTAGCAGTTTCTGTTGCTGCTTTTTTATTGTTATGAGTATTAGCACGACTATGTAAATATAAAAGTCTCACCGCCAAAAAAGCCATAACCAGATAAATCGGGATATAACCAATCCAGCCAGGCAGTTTTTCATCTTCGATCCAGCGCCTAAACACCACAATAAAAATCACATAGCCAATATAAATCAAAAGTGCAGGTAGAATTTTGGCGAACTTCCCCTCACGTGGCCTGACTCGACTTAGTGGTACCGCTAACAATAATAAAAATGGTACCGACAAAGGCACCGCTAAGCGCCAGTGTAATTCCGCCCAACTTAAATTATCACGGGCCTGCCAAAGTTTATGGGTTGGCGTTGCAGAAATTTTACGGCGTGAAACAAAGCTTTGTTCAGCCTCCAACCGCGCATAATAATGCTTGAACTCAGTAATTTTGCGAATCTGATTATTTTCATCCAGTTCATAAACAAAACCATCATTCAATTGCAGGAAATTTTTATCTTGAACCTCATCATAAAAACGCTCAGCACTTTTAGCAGCGACTAAACGACTTTTCTCACCTTCTTCAACATCAATTTCCGCTAAGAAAAAATTCCCTAATTGACTATCAGAGGCAGCGCCTTCTCCAGCTTCATCTACATAAACCACTCCATTGCCTTGCTGGAAGGTTTGGAAGCGACCTGGTGATAACATGCTTAGCTCTAATTTGCTAGCTTGTTCATCCCTGAGTTGATAGGTGATTTCATTAGCCCAGGGTGAGATCCATAAAGTAACCGCGCCGCCAATTAAGGCCACTATTATGGCAATTGGTAATAGCATTTTGATCAACTGATATTCACTCACGCCAGAAGAGCGCAGTACCGCCATTTCACTATCTACATAAAGGCGACTAAAAGCCAACAGGCAACCTAAGAAAAAAGCCAGCGGCAATAAAAAACCAACCAGTACTGGTGAAAACAACCCTACCATTTGCCAGACCATAACACCGGAAATATCACCATTAGCTGCTTGTCCGAGGTATTTCACCACCCTCTGACTGATAAATATAGCGAACAAAACCCCCAAAATGGCACTGGTACTGGTAAAAACTTCCCGATTGAGGTAACGACTAATGATCAAATGTTAAGTCCTGATGGTTTAGGTTTTCTTAATATCTTTTATTCAGACAATTGAAACTGGCATAAATCCCAATTTCGGTTAAACTAATCCAACTTTCGAGCATTATAACTAAAAATCAGTAATTTGCAGGTGTAGTATGGAATTCTTTGTTAAAAGCGGCAGCGCAGAAAAACAAAAAACAGGTTGTCTGATCCTGGGGGTCTTTGCCTCTCGCAAACTTTCTCCACAAGCTCAGTTGGTCGATGAGCTTAGCGATGGACATTTAAGCGGCATTTTGCGCCGAGGTGATATGGAAGGAAAATTAGGCCAAACCCTGTTATTACATTCTGTTCCCAATACCAACTGTGATCGGATTTTACTGGTCGGTTGCGGTAAAGAACGTGAATTTAGCGTTAGCAATTATCAAAAAGTCTCTAAAAAAGTCATAGCTATTTTAGATGAAACAGGCACTACTGACGCCATGAGCTGCTTAAATAATCTGAATATTAAAAGCCAGGATCTGTATTGGAAAATTCGCTTTGGAATTGAAGCTGCTAACGATACCTTGTATCGCTTTGACCAGCTGAAAAGTAAAAAATCCGAAAGCCGCCGTCCTTTGCGCAAACTAACCTTTTTAATCGACTCACGCGCTGACTTGCCACAATCTGAGGTAGCCATTAAGCAGGCAGAGGCGATAAGTAAAGGTCAAGGTCTGACTAAAGACTTAGCAAATTTGCCAGGCAATATTTGTCATCCAACTTATCTCGCTGAGCAAGCCGAAGCTTTGGCTGAGCAATACGAACATTTTAGTGTCGATGTGCTGGATGAGTCTGAGCTAAAAGAAATGGGGGCTGGCGCTTTTGTCTCAGTGGCACAAGGTTCCGAACAACCAGGGAAAATGATTGCGATGGAATATATGGCGGGAGCTAAAGATGAAAAACCACTGGTGTTTGTGGGTAAAGGCATTACTTTCGATACTGGTGGTATTTCTCTTAAGCCTGGTGCCGCTATGGACGAGATGAAGTTCGATATGGGCGGTGCTGCCTCGGTCTTTGGTTTGATGAAGGCTGTAGCTGAAATGGAATTACCCATTAATGTGGTGGGTTTTGTGGCGGCAGCTGAAAATATGCCAGCCAGCAACGCTACGCGACCTGGCGATGTGGTAACAACTCTTTCCGGGCAAACCGTTGAGATTTTAAATACCGATGCCGAGGGCCGTTTGGTTTTATGTGATGCCCTTACTTATGTTGAAAAATACAATCCGGAAATTGTGATCGATATCGCCACACTAACCGGTGCGGTTATTATCGCCCTGGGACATCAGGCTAGTGGCTTAATGAGCAATAACAATCCGTTGGCACATGAAATCGAAAATGCCAGCGATATGGCCCATGATCGGGTATGGCGTTTACCCATTTGGGATGAGTACCATGATCAATTGAAATCTAACTTTGCGGATTTCAGTAACCTGGGGGGACGTCCGGCAGGTACCATTACCGCTGCCTGTTTCTTATCTAAGTTTACTAAAAAGTATCGCTGGGCTCACTTGGATATTGCCGGAACCGCATGGCGTAGTGGTTCTAAGAAAGGTGCAACTGGTCGTCCGGTTCCACTATTAAGCCAAATCGTATTAAACCGCGTTAATAAATCATAACCTTATGACCAGTATCGAGTTTCATATTCTGGAATCGCAAGCTGATGAGAAAGCCTATCTGCAGTTGATAGGCCAACAGGTGCAAAATCTTTATCGTCAGTCCAAAAAAATCTATGTTCACGCTGAATCGAAAGAACAGGCCGAAGCCATTGATGAATGGTTATGGACTCAGGAGCTGGATGATTTTATTCCACACAATCTGGTCGGTGAAGGTCCTAATAAAGCACCTCCTGTACAAATTGGTTATCAGGAGCCTCCTGATAATCAACACGACTGTTTAATCAATCTTAGCGCGGAGGTACAAAGTTTTTTTAGTTATTTTTTGCATTGCTTTGAGCTAGTTCCCAATCAAGAAGAAGCCAAAATCAAGGCACGGGAACGCTATAAGTTTTATCGTAGCCACGGTTACCCTTTGCAGCACTATAAACATTAATGTGCTTACTTGATAAATAACAATAATAAGGAAACTCCTGCATGAGCAGAGTCTTTACTAAAAATGCCATTAGCAATTTAAAAAGCACTGGTACCTTTTTCCCAAGCTCACGCTTTTTAGCCGATAAGATCAGCCGTCTGTTGCCAATCGATACAAAAGTTCTGGTTGAACTGGGTGCTGGTAATGGTGCTGTTACTAAAAGCTTATTAAATCACTTGCCGCAAGATGCTAAACTCAGTTGTTATGAAATTAATGACACATTTGTCAAGTTATTAAAAAATAACTTTGCTGACCAGCGCCTGAAAATTCTTGAACGTTCTGCACTTGAAATCAAAAATGACTTTGCTCCAGACTCGGTGGACGCGGTAGTATCCTGTTTGCCACTTGCTCTTTTCAAAAACTCCATGAAGCAAGAATTAATAACCGCTATTCATAAAACCTTGAAGCCAGGCGGTTTATTTATTCAGTATCAATACATTCTGAAAGACCGCAAATTCATTTATCAGTATTTCAGCCATAACAAGCTGAAATTTGTGTTACGGAATGCGCCGCCAGCCTTTATTTATATTTGTCAAAAATAAATTATATCTAATATGTTGAAATTTGGCTTTGATAATCAAAACAGTCTTGGCAAAGTTGCCATCGCACTAACCAATATAATACCTCTAATTGGTATATTGCTTTTTGGTTGGTCAGCTTTTGATCTAGTGTTTTTGTACTGGCTGGAGAATGTCATCATTGGCATATTTGTTATTTTAAGATTATTAATCCGACCTGATAATGCCCCTATTTTCATGATTGGTGGCTTATTCTTATCCGCTTTTTTCTGTTTTCACTACGGTTTTTTTACTTACGGTCACGGTACTTTCGTATTTGCCCTTTTTGGTGAAAATCTTGATATTAGCGACCAAAACAATCTACTAAGCAGCAGCTTTGAGTTGCTCCAGGATAAATGGTTATTAATAGCTTTTGCCGGGCTTTTTGTTGGTCATTTAGTCGATTATGTTTCAGCCTATAAAAACAAATTGATTACTGGCATGGGCGAAGAAATGACTAGGCCTTATCAAAGAATCGTTATTCTTCACCTTTCGATCATTGCTGGTGGTTTAATTGCTCTTGTTTTAGAGAACTCCTCCGCGGTTGCTTTTTTACTAATAGCAATTAAGCTTTTCTTTGACTTAAAAAGACCACAAATCTTTAATGCTCCCTCTGGAAACTCTAAAAAAGCCAACTCCCTTGATAAGATATCACCAGATGCCAGCGATGAAGAAATCAAACTGTTTATTCGCGAAAAAATGAGTAAACCTTATATAAAAATTAACCGCACTCAATACGAATACAATAGCGTTAGCGAAATGGTCTCTTCTGCTCAATATTCAAAAGCTGAGAAACTCTACAAACTATTCATGCCCAAGCGTATGTTTGAGCTTTATCAAGAAACTATTGACGAAATGCTTATAGAGGAAAGAGAAGCCCGTAAGAGCTTTAAAAGTAATGGATAAATCGCCCACAAACGCTATAATTCAAGGTTTTACGCCATAAATTAGAACTCTAACAATGGATAAAGCTTACGATCCCCAAAGCATTGAGCAAAAGTTGTATCAACAATGGGAAAATAACCAATACTTTTCTGCTAATGCCACCAATGAAGTAGGCCAGGATAGCTACTGCATCATGATCCCACCGCCCAATGTGACAGGTAGTTTGCATATGGGGCATGCTTTCCAGCACACTATTATGGATGCGCTGACTCGCTATCACCGGATGAAAGGTGACAATACTTTATGGCAACCCGGTACCGATCATGCGGGGATCGCCACCCAAATGGTGGTTGAGCGTTTGTTAGCAGCCGATAATATCAGTCGCCACGATCTAGGCCGTGAAAAATTTATTGATAAAGTCTGGCAATGGAAAGAAGAATCCGGCGGCACCATTAGCCATCAAATGCGTCGTTTGGGTGACTCTTGCGACTGGCAGCGCGAAGCTTTCACCATGGACCAAGACTTGTCCAATGCAGTATTGGAAGTATTCGTGCAACTGTACGAAGAAGGTTTGATTTATCGGGGTCAGCGTTTAGTTAATTGGGATCCGAAGCTGCTGACCGCCGTTTCCGATCTGGAAGTTGAATCAGAAGAAGAGAATGGTCATCTTTGGCATCTACGTTATCCACTGGCCGATGGTTCAGACCATTTAATCGTTGCCACTACTCGTCCGGAAACCATGTTGGGCGATACTGCAGTGGCAGTTCATCCAGACGATGAGCGCTATCAACATTTAATTGGCAAAACGATCAAGCTGCCGTTAACCGATCGTGAAATTCCGATCATTGCCGACGATTATGTGGAAAAGGATTTTGGTTCTGGTTGTGTAAAAATTACCCCTGCTCACGACTTTAATGATTATGAAATGGGGCAACGTCATAATTTGCCCATGATTAATATTTTAACGGAAACGGCCCATATTAATGGCAACGCGCCTGAAGTCTATCAGGGTATGGAGCGCTATGCTGCACGCCAGAAAATCATTGAAGATTTCGAGGCGTTGGGGTTATTAGAAAAAATTGATCCTCATAAGCTAAAGGTTCCCCGAGGCGATCGCTCTGGTGTAGTCATTGAACCTTATTTGACTGATCAGTGGTATGTGAAGATTGCTCCGTTGGCCGAGCCAGCATTAAAAGCGGTCAAAAACGGTGATATTAAATTTGTGCCCGAAAACTGGTCAAATACCTATTATCACTGGATGGAAAATATTCAGGATTGGTGTATTTCGCGCCAACTATGGTGGGGGCATCAAATTCCAGCCTGGTATGATAATGAAGGCAAGGTTTATGTGGGTCGCAATGAAGAAGAAGTTCGGGAAAAGTATAATCTTGGTGATATCGAATTAAAACGTGATCAAGATGTACTTGATACCTGGTTCTCCTCTGCCCTTTGGCCATTTGCCACCTTAGGCTGGCCTGAAGAAAAGCCTGATTTAGAAACTTTTTTACCGACTAATGTGTTAGTCACTGGCTTCGATATTATTTTCTTCTGGGTTGCCAGAATGATTATGATGGGTTTGAAATTCACCGGTAAAGTGCCGTTTAAAGAGATCTATATCACTGGCTTAATCCGTGATGAGCAAGGCCAGAAAATGTCCAAGTCCAAAGGTAATGTTTTAGATCCAATTGATCTGATTGATGGTATTGAACTTGAAGATCTAGTGACCAAACGCACCTATGGCATGATGAATCCGCAGGCAGCCGATAAGATTGCAAAACGCACTCGCAAACAATTTCCTGAAGGTATTGCAGCCTACGGAACTGACGCTATGCGCTTTACTTTCTGTGCTATGGCCTCCACTTCACGTGATATTAATTTCGATCTCAATCGAGTTGAAGGTTACCGTAATTTCTGTAATAAGATTTGGAATGCAGCGCGCTATGTTTTGATGAATACCGAAGGCCAGGATACCGGTCTTGGTGACACAGAAAAAATCTTAAGTGTTGCTGATCGTTGGATAATCAGTCAGTTGCAAAACACCATTACCGAATTTGAAGCAGCAGTTTCACAATACCGCTTTGATATTGCTGCTAACGCCTTATACGAATTCACCTGGAATACCTATTGTGACTGGTATTTAGAACTATCAAAGCCGATTCTTTATGGCGAAGATTATTCTGTTGCAGAAAAGCGTGGCACTCGTCATACGTTAGTAACAGTTTTGGAACAGTTACTACGCCTACTGCATCCTTTTATGCCATTTATTACCGAAGAAGTCTGGCAGAAAATCGCACCACTTGTTGGAAAAACTGGCGAGAGCATTATGCTGGAATCTTTCCCAGCATCGAGTGGTGCCCTGCTCGATCAACAGGCGCAAGATGATATTGCATGGTTACAAACAGTAATTGTGGCTATTCGTAATATTCGTGGTGAAATGAATATTGCCTCAGGTAAACCCTTAAATGCTTTATTCAAAAACGGTTCAGACCAAGACAAAGCTCGTCTTGAAAACTACAAAAACTTCTTAAGTAAGCTAGCCAAACTGGGGACTATCCAGTGGTTAGCTTCTGGAGAAGAAGCGCCTATGTCTGCAACAGCTTTAGCAGGCAAAATGGAGATCCTTATTCCAATGGCAGGCTTAATTGATGTCGAACAAGAAGTCACACGATTAACTAAAGAAATAGAAAAACTTAGCAAAGAACAGGGCCGTATTTCCGGTAAATTGTCTAATGCAAACTTTACCGATAAGGCACCAGAGGCCGTGGTAGCCAAAGAGCGGAGCAAACTTGAAGAGGTTGAAAGTACTTTAACCAAAATTCAACAGCAAATTAGCGAGCTAAAATCACTATAAAAAAATGGCTAATATGAAAAAACAGCTAAATAGTTTTACTATCAGCACTTTTCTAGTGTTAGCCGGTTGCCAATCAAACCTGCCGCAAATATCCAATGACTCAATAAAACATTTGGGTCAACTGATTTCCAATCGCGGTGAAATTAGTGAAATTTGTTTTGATGTCACTAAAGACCAGGTGCTCAACTTTTCTATTAAAGCCAGTCAACCCATATCTTTTAATGTCCATTATCATCAAGATAAACAAAGTTTCTATCCGGTTAAATCACAAATCACTCGCTCTATTAGCCAAACTATTTTAATTGAATCCAGTAGCACCCATTGCCTGATGTGGACCGGACAAACAGATGCTACCCAAGTTGAATATCAATATCGTCTTTTGAACTAAAATGAGCTCAAACCTCTAAACAAAACTCTTTAGCTGGCGTGCGTAAATTGTAATGATTTGACATAACGTGGCCATAAGCCCCCGCATTATCGATTAAAACCAAGTCACCTTCTTCAGTTACTGGAAACGGAATTTCTATGGCCAGTTTATCGGTGCTTTCACAAATTGGACCAACAATGGTTGCCAGTTTATCCTTAGCCTGTTCAAACTTACTAAGGTTAAAAACTGGATGATATGAACCATAAAGTGCTGGGCGCATTAACGAATTCATACCAGTATTAAGGCCTACATAATAGTAGTTATCTTTTTGTTTTACCTGAGTAGTTTTAGCCAATAACACACCAGCATTAGCCACCATAAAACGACCAGGCTCGATCCAGAACTCATATTCAGGGTGATCTTTTTTCACTTGCTGTAAATGCTGATCGACCAGTTTCATGGTCAGCGCCGTTTGTTGCTCCCTTTCTTTAATACCAAAGCCCCCACCCAGATTTAGGTACTTAACACCACTAAATTGAGACGCTAATGTTACTAAAAATTGCGCATGTTCAGCCCAATGGTCATTATTTAAAATACCACTTCCAGCATGGGCATGCAGCCCTATAACCTCGATCTGATGCTTGGCTAGTATAGGAATTAATTGCTCCAGTTCTGACTGAGGAATACCAAACTTGGATGAAGCACCTGCAGTTTTCACAAACTGATGATGACCTTTACCAACATTGGGATCGATGCGCAGAAAAATCTCTTTGCCAGCAAACACTTCCGGCCAGTGCTGCAAAGGATAGCTACTGTCTAAACAAAGAGTAACTTCATAAGATAAAGCTTCTTGATACTCTTTTTTTGCGGCAAAATTTGGCGTGAAAAATATTCGATAATCATTCTGTTGGAACTGCTTTCTTATCAGCCTAATTTCATCAACTGAAACCGCTTCGAAATTAATACCCTGTTTATAAATAGTATCTAAAATTTGCAGGTTATTATTGGCTTTGACTGCATAAAAAACCTCATCCACCGCACTAATTGATTTTAATTCTTGAGCATTATTGGCAACAACTGATAAATCATATAAGTAAGCGGAATCCTGCTGTTGCATTAAATCGTGAATCGCTGGCAGCTTAGACTGCCACCAATAGTTTGTTTCTTCACTAGCATGAAGTTTTCTTAGCTCGGAAATGGTCGGCCCCAATTGTTGACTATTAGGGTTATTACTAATTAAAGTCTCGTGTAACGAAGCAATAACCTTATCACAGTGCTCATTATCAACAACAAAAGTAAGATTCAAATCTGAAGCCGATTGTGACATCAAATAAACTTTGTAACTTTCAAAAATAGATAAAGCTGGAGCAATTTTATGCAAGCTGGAGCGAACATTCTGCCCAACAATAGAAACTGCAGCGCACTCATTAAACACTGCAACCTGACAAACTCTAGACAAATCAGCCACTAACTGCCCGATTTGTTTTGGATTTAAAGTCTGAGTTAAGCTATCTAAGGTCACAGTGACATTGGTTTCTGAGGTCGATACCAGATCCACTGATACTTGATGCTTTTTATAAATGGTAAACAAATCCGATAAAAAGCCCGCTTGTTGCCACATATTCATGGCTTCCATAGAAATTAAGGTCACGCCACGCTTAGCATTAATCGCCTTAACCATGCCAACGGTACTTTGACCTTGATTAACCTCGGTTCCAGCTAATTCTGGCGACAAGGTTGAGCGAATATAGAGTGGAATATTATTTTGCCTTAATGGTTTAATGGTTCTTGGATGTATGATTTTGGCTCCAGCCGATGCCATTTCCTGCAGCTCCTGATAACTCAAATGTGTCAGCAATCGAGCATTTTCGACTTGCTGCGGATTGGCGCTAAAAACACCTTCAACATCAGTCCAAATCTCCAGATTCTCTGCTTCCAATTTACTCGAAAAATAAGCTGCTGAGGTATCTGAACCGCCACGCCCTAACAATAAAATGTCACCCTCATTATTAGCCGCAATAAAACCCTGAGTAATAACCAGATCATAGCTACTAACCTGCTCTTGAAGCTTTGAATCTGGAGCAAAAACACAATTAGCTGCAAGATAGCTTTGCTGCTGCTCATCAATAACTTTTAGTGTTTTCGAGGCTTCTAACCATAATGTCTGGTGCCCAGAAACTTGTAGCTGTAAATAGGCATGACCAATTTTAGTGGCCCATAACTCGCCTTGTGCCATTACTTTGGCTTTACTTTTATCACTGGCTTCTCCGAGCAAATAAATACCATCGCTCAAATCACGAAGATATTGGTAATTTTCACTTAATAACTCTGCATCTACCGACAAATCACCAACCAAATCCTGATGCTGTTGAACAATTTGCTCCAGAAGCTTCTTATATGCAGCCTTATCGCCCGTTTCAGCCAAAGCAACCAAGGCTTCCAACCGATTAGACACTTGACTCAAAGCCGAGTGAACAATAAAAAGCTTTTTGTTCTTGGCGAGTTTATGTTTAACAATAGCAACAATATTATCCCAATTGATTTTTGAGGACACACTGGTGCCACCAAACTTTAACACTTGCCAAGAGTTGTTATGATCCATTGCCAATACCTTCTCGTAGTATTTTTTAGTAACTATAAAAAAACCCGCCTTAAGCGGGTTTTTAACATGATGTGATTAATTTTTCACCCGCAATAGTTCGCCTTAGCATCTTTTTTAGATACCTTTTTAGTACGTTTTTTATTACAAGTAGATAAATTCATGGCCTTTAGTCTAGCTAAAATTTATTTGTTGTCAATCACTCTTGGTTATAAGACTGTATTTGAGCCTGTTTAGCACGCTCCACATAATCCTGATAGGCTGGGATGGCAATAGCAGCTAAAACACCAACTATCATCAAAACTGGAGCAACCGTAGCACCGATCCAGTGAATAGGTTTATTAGGCTCTGGCTTTGGTCCAAAACGATTTTCACCTTTAGTTCCTGGAATAAACCAGAAAATCCAAGGCACTAACGGAACGATCAGTAATAAAGTAAGCCAACCGGAAGTGTCAAAATCGTGACATCTCTGAATAGTTGCCCATATAGCCGCAGCAATTACCACGGTATAAAAAATCACCCCTAAGATTAAAAATAAAATTCCGTCACCAATACTGCCAGAATCACCTTTGCCGGTAAGTCCCATAACAAACCCGATGATGAACACTGGCAATAACATAAGCATAGGCAAGCCAACGGTATAAGCAATATACCTTACACGTCCCATACGACCACTGGCGTTAAATAGTTTTACCGGTTGAGTAGCATCATCATCACGAGTAGAAAGATCGCTCTCTGGCGACTGATAAACATTATTATCCATTTTGTACCCCTATATTGTTATTTGATTAAATTATTTAATTTACTTTTATTCTTGTAATGTAGTATGCATTACAAAGCTATTTAATTTTAATGTCAATAATGTTTACGACTTAAAACCAAAAGAGACTAAATCTAATCCAAAGATAAAAAAACCAGTAAAACATCACTACTCCTAAAACGCCTATCCCAGCCGATATTTTCACAAATAAATTAACTTCTTTCATTTCTTTACCATATCTATTGGAACCCATAGTTCCTGGAATAATAAGCAACAATAAATTTACTACTGGCATTAACCAAAAGAATAATAACCAACCACTTAGGTCAATATCATGAATTCGTTGAATACTGCACCAAATCCAAATCAAGAGCCAATAAATCATTAATCCACTGTATAGCCACTCAAATAGTATTCCTGTAGATTTAATGGTTGAAGGACTGTTAGAAAATAAAGTTAATGATAAGATACTTGTAATTATCAAGCCTACAGATACAAGGAAGGGATAAAAGAATGATAATTGAATATACTTAAGTCGTCCGACTCTTCCTTTCCAATCGAGAAGTTTAAATGCTTGCTTATCTGTTTCCTTCTCTAGAGTAATATCAGCCTGAGGAGCCTGATAGGCTTGATTATCCATAAATAATTATTTTCTTTTGTTCTTAAAAAATTGCTTTAACTGCGCACTTGCTTCTGCTTGTAGCAAACCTGATTGAACTTCACAATGATGATTTAAAGCATCATGCTCTAAAATATCAAAAACTGAACCTGCGGCACCTGTTCGGGAATCTTTCGTTGCAAAAATAACTCTGCTCACTCTTGCGTGAACCAAAGCCATTGCACACATGGCACAAGGCTCTAAAGTTACATATAAAGTGGTATCAACCAGGCGATAGTTTTGAAGTTTTTGACCTGCCTGGCGTAGAGCCATAATTTCCGCATGGGCTGACGGGTCGTGATTTAAAATTGGCTGATTAAATCCTTCACCAATTATTTCATTATCCTTAACCAAAACCGCACCCACCGGTACTTCGCCCTTTTCTTCCGCCAATACAGCAAGCTCAAAAGCTCGCTGCATATACTGATTGTCTTTTTGAGAAAACTTACTCATCCAATAAATTTCTTATTCAACTTCAAGTAATGCCTCCCCCATAGATGCATACCAGATTTCCTCTTTTCGAACATAGATTTTATAGTGTGTATTTATAACTTTGTATTAACTTTATGCAAAATTATCATTTCTATCCTACAAATTTCTCAAGAGATATTCTTTCTTAAGTAACATATAAATCAATATACCATCATCCCTTTTTTTGTACTGAACTGCCCCTAACTTTTCAGTTGCTTTTCTTGAACGAACATTATTTTCCCCAATATCAAAAAAGACTTTTTTAATATATTGAAAAACATAATCTAACATGACTTTTTTTATTTGATGATTAGCAGAAGTTCCCCAGTATTCGGGAGAAAGAAATGTATATCCGATCCGAACTGAACTATCTGTTACATCATGAGAGTAAAATCTTGTAGACCCAATAAATTTATCCAATTTCTTATCAAGAATAGTAAAACATCCTAATTCATTTTGAATGGCAGTTTGAAAAAAACTTGAAAATATCGTCTTCTTCCATCTATCTTTTTCAGGGTGCTGTTCCCAAATAACTGGGTTACTTGCAACCGAATATAACTCCTCAAAATGAAAATCTTCAGTTTGAATCAAAGAGAAGGATTCAGTTTCAAAGTTCAATTTAAAGTCTAACATAATATATTGAATTTTTACTCCCACTCAATAGTAGCTGGTGGCTTTGAGGATATGTCGTAAGTCACTCTCGAAATCCCATCTACCTCATTAATAATCCTACCCGAAACATGCTCCAAGAATTCGTATGGTAAATGTGCCCAACGAGCAGTCATAAAATCAATAGTTTCTACTGCTCTTAAAGCTACCACATAGTCATATTTACGACCATCGCCCATCACACCAACCGAGCGTACGGGTAAAAATACCGTAAAGGATTGGCTGGTTTTATGATACAAATCCCACTTATAAAGTTCTTCAATAAATATTGCGTCAGCTTTACGCAATAAATCGGCATATTCTTTTTTCACCTCGCCCAGAATACGCACCCCTAAACCTGGTCCTGGGAATGGATGCCGATAGAGCATATCGTAAGGTAAACCTAACTCCAGACCAATCTTGCGTACCTCATCTTTAAATAACTCACGTAACGGTTCAACCAGCTTTAATTCCATATCTTCAGGCAAACCACCAACATTATGGTGGGATTTAATTACATGTGCCTTACCGGTCTTGGCACCGGCAGATTCAATCACATCAGGATAAATAGTACCTTGAGCCAGCCACTTAGCATTAACTAACTTTTGAGATTCTTCATCAAAAATATCAACAAATACTTTGCCAATAATTTTTCGTTTGGCTTCTGGCTCATCAATCCCTTGTAGCTCTGATAAAAAGCGATCTTCAGCATCAACGCGAATAATGTTTAAGCCAAATTTGCCAGCAAACATATCCATTACCTGATCACCTTCGTTTAAACGAAGCAAGCCATTATCCACAAATACACAGGTTAATTGATCGCCAATAGCTCTGTGTAAAAGCATGGCTGTAACTGAGGAATCCACACCACCTGACAGGCCTAAAACCACTTCCTCATCACCAACTTGCTGCTTAATTTGTACAATCGCATCTTCAATAATATTGGCCGAAGTCCATAATTTTTCGCAGCCACAAATATCAGCAACAAAACGTTCTAAAATACGACCACCCTGTTTAGTGTGAGTAACCTCTGCATGAAATTGAATGCCATAGAAAGGTTTTTCTTTATGTACTATAGCCGCAATTGGCGCATTATCACTTGACGCAATCACTTCAAAAGTTGGCGGTACTTCCACTACCTTATCGCCATGACTCATCCAAACATCAAGGATAGCCTTGCCATTCACAATATGATCTTCAATACCCTTTAATAACCTATTATCGGTTGCCGTAACTTCGGCATAACCAAATTCTTTTTTATCAGAAGTGCCAACTTTACCACCTAACTGATGCGCCATGGTTTGCATGCCATAGCAGATACCCAAAACAGGTACGCCCATCTGAAACACTAAATCGGGAGCTCTTGGCGTATCATCCAAAGTTACCGATTCAGGGCCACCGGAAAGAATAATTCCCTTTGGATTAAATTCACGAATAAAATCATCGCTAATGTCGAAAGGCACCAACTCACAATAAACCCCAATCTCACGGACACGACGCGCAATCAACTGGGTATATTGAGAACCAAAATCTAAAATCAGAACTCGATGATCATGAATATTCGCTTGCATCAGCATTACCTTCTTCGGTTAGGCATAAAAAATTCTTAAATCAAAAAACCGCAGGCTCTCTGCGGTTCTTTCTATTCCATGGTTTTTCTTTAACTTTTAAAGTTCTCTAAAAGAACTCACTTGTTTGCACTTGAGAGAAACAATAAAATTGTTTGAGTTCGAGGCAAAGTTTAATGAGGTTGCGGAGTTTACTTTAGTAAATGAGCACAACCGAATTAAACTTTAACAAAGAAATCGGACAATTTAAGTAGTTTATCTCCTATAATTGGGAGCTTCTTTTGTTATGGTCACATCATGCACATGGCTTTCGTTCATGCCCGCACTCGTCACCCTCACAAACTCCGCCTTATTACGCATTTCATCAATACTGGCACAACCGGTTAAGCCCATGCTGGAACGCAAACCACCCATCATCTGATGAATAATCTGGTTCATGGCACCTTTGTAAGGCACTCGACCTTCAATCCCTTCTGGCACCAGTTTATCCGCCGCATTGGAGCTTTGAAAATAGCGATCTGCTGAACTGTTCTTTTGGTTCATAGCACCTAATGAACCCATACCACGATAGGATTTATAGGAGCGGCCCTGATACAGTTCTACTTCACCAGGTGCTTCTTCAGTTCCTGCCAACATGGAACCAACCATCACACAATAAGCCCCGGCAGCCAGGGCTTTACAAATATCACCGGAGAAGCGCACACCACCATCAGCAATAAAGGGCACACCAGAACCTTGAAGCTCTCGCGCTACATTTGAAATTGCTGAGATTTGCGGAACCCCAACGCCGGTTACGATCCGGGTAGTACAAATAGAACCTGGACCGATCCCTACTTTTACCGCATCAGCACCTGCATCCACCAGCGCACGCGCACCCGCAGCAGTTGCAATATTGCCACCAATAACCTGCTTGTGTGAATACTTTTGCTTCACCCATTTTACTTTGTCCAATACGCCTTGCGAGTGACCGTGGGAAGTATCCACTAAAATAATATCAACCCCGGCTTCGACCAAAGCCTCAACCCGATCTTCGGTATCTGCACCTGTACCTACCGCTGCACCAACACGCAAGTGACCTTCGCGATCCTTACAGGCATTTGGCTTGTTTTCAGCATTACGAATATCTTTCACCGTAATTAAGCCTTTTAAATCAAAAGCCTCATCAACCACTAAAACTTTTTCAATACGATGTTTATGCAGCTTTTCCAACACCTCTGCATTAGAAGCATTTTCTTTTACCGTCACCAGGTTCTCTTTTGAGGTCATCACATTCGAAACCGGTTGATCTAAATTGGTTTCAAAACGAATATCTCTGTTGGTCACAATACCTACCAGCTGATCCCCATCAACTACGGGCATACCGGAAATACCATGACGCTCAGTCATGGCTTTCACTTCACCAATCGTAGTATTTGGTGGAATAGTAATAGGGTCCTTTACGATACCGCTTTCAAATTTCTTAACACGACGAACATTATTGGCCTGCTGCTCAATGCTCATATTCTTGTGAATAAAACCTATTCCGCCTTCCTGCGCCAAAGCAATCGCTAAACGGGCTTCGGTAACCGTATCCATTGCGGCAGAAACTAATGGGATATTTAAAGAAAAGTCGCGCGTAATTTGGGTGCGTAAGTCGGCATCCGCAGGTAGTACGGTCGAATGACCAGGTACTAATAAAACATCGTCAAAGGTAAGAGCTTCCTCTATAATGCGCATATCATATACCACGTATTATGTGCCAAAAACGGGCTGAACACTGTTATTCATCCTCTGCTCTGGCTTGATGAAGCGCGTTATTATACCTTTTTATTAATAAGCAGGTAAATAACTATTTTCAATAGATTAATAAATACTATAAACCATGATCCAACCGATTCTGCAACCACAAGAACCTGCTGAAAAGCGAAAAATCTATTCGGTATCAGAAATGGCTTTAACCATTCGTCGCCAACTGGAGCGCGAGATTGGTCAGATCTGGATCAGCGGTGAAATATCTAACTTTATGCAGCCCACATCTGGCCACTGGTATTTCACCCTTAAAGATGCCAATGCCCAGCTAAAGTGCGCCATATTTAAGAATCGTAATCGCATCGCGAGATTTACCCCAGAAGATGGGCAACAAGTTTTGATTCGCGCCAAATTGAGTTTGTATGAACCGCGTGGTGATTTACAGTTGATAGGAGAATATATTGAGCCAGCTGGCGAAGGTGCACTACAAGTAGCCTTTAACCGTCTAAAAGAAAAGCTCAAAGCCAAAGGCTTATTCGATTCTGTTCATAAAAAGCCTATCCCCAAAGTACCTAATAAAATTGGCATTATTACTTCTGCCAGTGGCGCAGCCATAAGAGATGTTTTAACAGTTCTTAAACGCCGCATGCCACAAATACCGGTAGTAATTTATCCAAGTTTGGTACAAGGCGATAGCGCCGCTCAGAACCTAATCAAACAAATTCAGCAAGCCAATCAGGACAAAGCTTGCGATGTCTTACTAGTAACTCGTGGTGGCGGGTCACTCGAAGATATGTGGTGCTTTAATGATGAAGCTTTAACCGAAACCATTTTTGCCAGCGAATTACCCATTGTTTCTGCAGTTGGCCATGAAGTAGATATTTCCATCAGCGATCTGGTGGCCGACTTACGCGCTCCAACACCATCCGCAGCGGCAGAATTACTGGTTCCCGATCAATCCGACTACCGGCATAAACTTAATCAATTAAAACGGCGATTGTTCAATGAAACTGAACATAAACTCGAGGTTACTCAAGCCTTATTGGATAGACTTACAGCACAAATCGTCCACCCCAAAGAAAAAATGGTGGAATCTCGTGCCGAACTCAGAGAACTGACGCAAAATCTACTAGCAGCTTTTAGAGAAACGGTTTCTGAACGCTCAGCAGACTTAATTGATTTACAATATCGCTTGCAAGCTTTTAATCCTCAGTTTGAACTGGAACAGAGGCAAGATGAATTAGTCATTACCCAAGATAATTTAGTGAAATCTTTTAAAGACTTACTTAAAACTAAGCAACAGCAAATGGCACTATCTATGCAGCAGTTGAATGATTTTAGCCCGTTAGCAACACTAAAACGCGGTTACACCATTACTGAAGATGAAACTGGTAAGCCTTTAACTTCAGTAAAACAAGCTCAAGAAGCTAAAGAACTCACCACTAAATTTTCTGATGGTGAAATTAAAAGCAGGATTAAAGAATTTCAATGAGTACTAATAGTTGTGAAGTATATTTAGCTTTTAAAGGTGATGATCTAGTTCATGATGAAATAACTAAAGAGCTAGGAATATCTCCAACTGATTAAAGTTAAAGAATCTCGTATTCCTGATACAGTTCCAAGAACCAATATGTGGATATTCTCATCTGGAAACATATCTGCCGATATTATAGATGTTGAAGAAATTACCATAGGTATTCTTAAACACTTTAAAGGCTACTCAAATATTTTGAAGCGCCAAAGAGAAAAACATGAACTTACTTTGATTTTACAAGTAGTATTATTTGTTTCAACAAATGATGAAATTTCAACACTTTCGTTAGGATTTTCAACAAAAACAATTAAATTTCTAAACGAAATAGGTACTGCAATAGATATCGACTTATATAGAAATTAGTTTACTTCTTACCAAACTTTTTAATAGCTCTTTTACGTTTTAGCCTTTGGCGGCGGGTAATTTCGTTTTTACGGCCTTTAAAAGGATTATCACCTTCTTTAAGTTCCAGTCGAATGGGGGTTCCAATTAACTTCAACCTATTTCTAAAAAAGTTAATCAAATAGCGTTTATAGCTATCCCCTAGTTTAGAACAAGCTGTTCCATGAATCACGATAATAGGCGGGTTATGACCACCAGGATGGGCGTAACGCAGTTTAACGCGGCGGCCTTTAATCATTGGTGGTTGATGTTTGTCGTAAGCTTCTTCTAATAACTTAGTTAATTGTGAAGAAGTCATTTCCACTTGAGCTGATTCCCAAGCTTCATCAACAGATTCCCACAAATGGCCTACGTTTGAGCCGTGCAGTGCAGAAATAAAATGGATCTTGGCAAAGTCGATAAAGCCCAAACGACGATCGATCTCTTCTTTTACTTCATTGCGATCATCTTCCGTCATGCCATCCCATTTATTAATGGCAATAACCATAGAGCGGCCAGCATCGACAATATAACTGATTAAACTTAAGTCTTGATCGGTAATCGGCTCACGCGCATCCATGACCATAATGGCTACGTTAGAATCATTAATCGCTTGCAGAGTTTTAAGTATAGAAAACTTTTCTACCGCCTCTTTAACCTTACCGCGACGACGAACACCTGCAGTATCGATTAAAGTATAGTTTTTTCCTCGGCGCTCCATTTCAATATAAATCGAATCGCGCGTAGTACCTGGCATATCGTAAACTACCACTCGCTCTTCACCCAAAAAACGATTAACCAGGGTGGATTTACCCACATTAGGTCGACCAACGATAGAAAGCTTTACACCTTGCGCGGTTTCTTCGAGTACTGCATCAAGATCGATTTCTTCAAGCTCCAGTTGTTCAAAGATATTATCGATTACATTGTTGATACCGCGACCATGCGCTGCCGCCATTGGCAGTACATACTCATAGCCCAAACTGTAATACTCAGCCATAGCAGCTTCTTCGTGCACCCCATCAACTTTGTTGACCAGCAATAAAACCGGTTTATTTTGACGGCGCAAATGCTCAGAGACAAATTCATCGGCAGCCGTCATGCCAGTACGCGCATCCACCAAAAATAAAACGATACTCGCTTCATCAATAGCCTGTAGCGACTGCTCGGCCATTAAGCCATCAATCCCCTCTTCATCCCCAGCAATGCCACCAGTATCGACCACAATGAACTTCTGGCCTTTTAAAGTCGCCTGGCCATATTGACGATCGCGCGTTAAACCTGGCAGATTAGCCACCAACGCATCTCGCGATTTAGTTAAGCGATTAAACAGGGTCGATTTACCAACGTTAGGGCGGCCAACCAGGGCAATGACAGGTAACATATGATTAGTCTATTTGGGCCTGAACAAAATAACTACTCAGAGGCATCCATCACAGCTTCAGTATCTATTGACTCTACTGGCTGATAGTTAGGATTCTTAAAAGCATACAAATAGCCATAACGGCTAGTGGCATAAATCATTTCTGGCGTTACGATAGGTGTTTGCGAGATACCATAATCGTCAAGGTGTACTCTTGCTATCACATCACCGGAATCTTTATCCAACCAATGTAAATAACCTTCAAAGTCACCAACCACAATGCTATCACCATTATCAGCAGCGGCAGTTAAATTACGATATTTTAAGCTTTCTGCTTTCCAAACCAGCTGACCAGTAGCACGATCAAGTGCTTCAACTTCACCATCAGTATTAACCAAATAGACTTTTACACTATCCACCAATGGATCGCGTAATACAGAGGTTGCATGACGCCATAAGAAACGACCATTTTGTAAATCCAGCGCAATAGCGTAGCCGTTATATCCCGCCGCATAAAGATTATTGCCATAAATCACTGGCGAAGCGTCAACATCAACAATACGCGAAATATCCGAACCACCACGTGGCGATGACAAACGCTGTTCCCACAACAAATCGCCATTGCCGATATTAAAAGTTGCAATCTTGCCATTAGCAAAACCTGAAACCACAATACCACCAATGGCAATTGGGGTTGAGGTGCCACGCAAAGTCAATTTAGGTAAAACGCGATCATAGAACCACAATTGCTTACCAGAAGTTAAATCCAAGCCAAAAATTCGGCCATCGGCAGTACGCACAACTAATTTGCCGCTATCAATCGCTGGAGGCGCTAAAATCTCACTAGAAACTTCCGTTTTCCATTGCTCAGAGCCATCATTAACGTCCAATACATAAACTTCCGCATCGCGTGTACCCAGAGCAACCAAACCTGCAGTCGCAGTGACACCACCGGATAAAGACACATTCAGTTCTTTTTCCCAAAGAGTATCGCCAGTATTTTTATCAAAGGCAGTGACTAAACCCGTCGGATCGGCGGTAATAATTTTATCTTCCCAAATCGCAGGCGTTAAGCTATTGAACTTGCCATCATCACTGTTACCTACCACTTCACGCCATTCTCTATCTAATTCAAATTTTTCCTGAATATCTGCTAACTCAGTTGGCTCATTTAATGGCGCTTCAGCACAAGCTGCCAATAAAACAACTGAACTCACTAAAGCAGCCTTTTTCAACCAATGAATTTTGTGATTAGATTTGAATGACATATAAGGTTTTCCTATTGCTTGAAATTCTAGTATTACTGATTACTCAATACCAAATTCAGTTAAACGCATCGCTAATATTGGATCGGTAATACCATCCACTGCGTCTTTAGCCTGCTTAAACAAGGCTACCGCTTCATCCTGTTTGCCTTGAGCCAACAGAGCCTCAGCCTGCAACATCAAGCTGGTGGATTTATGTGCTTCAGTATCAATCGCCTTAGCCACCGCTACTGCTTCGTCATATCTCTCCAGCTGCAATAAAACACGAGCTAAGCGAAGCTGCGCCATAGCTTTAAAGGTACTATTACCTTTGTCAGCGACCCAGCGTAATTGTTCCGCAGCTTCCGCAAATTTGTTTTCAGTGACATATTGTTGTGCAAGCTTCAACGCTGCCAGACTGGCATAGCTAGTGTTCGCATGCTCCTTGATCAAGGTCTTGGCTTTTTCCACAAACTCAGGATTTTCAGTTTGGCCTGCTTTAATGGCTTTAACCGCCGCCGCATATTGCTCAGAAGCTATTTCCGCCTGCTCTTTTTGATAATCCTGGTAGTATCTCCAGCCAAACAGACCGCCAAAACCAATAATGGCGCCTAAAATAATGGCATTGCCATTTTCTTTCCAAAAATTCTTAATCGCTTCGACTTGTTGTTCTTCGGTTTCAAATTGAGCCACACTTGGCCTCCTAATCTAACTTTACTATTTCTATAAAAATTCAGCGATTTTTTCACAAAGCTGAGCTTGTGAAATCATCAGTTGTTCTTTATGCTCGCGTAAAAACTTTACGCCCACAGTTTTATCCGTTACTTCCTGTTCTCCCAATACCAGAGCAAGGGTAGCACCACTTTTATCAGCACGTTTAAACTGCTTTTTAAAGTTGCCACCCCCACAATTACTGCGCACTCGAATATAAGGCATTTCATCACGCAGGATTTCCGCTAATTGAATGGCATTAATTTCTGCAGCATCACCTAATGCCACCAAATAGACATCAGCATCAGTCATTTCCAGCGGAGACAATTCTTCCATCAAGGCCACAATGCGCTCGATACCCATAGCAAAACCGCTGGCTGTCGTTGCATGGCCACCTAATTGTTCGGTCAGACCATCATAACGACCACCCGCGCAAATGGTGCCTTGAGCACCGAGTTTATCCGTGATCCACTCAAAAACGGTGCGATTGTAGTAATCCAATCCACGTACTAACTTTGAGTTCACCTCATACTCAATATGGTTAGCATCCAAAATCTGGCACAAACGTGCAAAATGCTCTTTTGACTCCTGATCTAAATAGTCATTTAGCTTGGGGGCGTCCGCTACCAGTTTTTGCACTTCTGGATTTTTTGAGTCCAGAATACGTAATGGATTAGTGCTTAAGCGTCTTTGGTTATCCTCGTCCAATTGATCTTTGATTGGCGTTAAATAAGCGATTAAAGCATCACGGTATTCAGCACGCGCTTCATTCGAGCCTAGTGAGTTCAGTTCCAACCGCACCGTATCTTCAATACCAACCGCTTTCCACAAACGCGCCGTCATTAAAATCAATTCAGCATCAATATCCGCCGTAGCTAGACCAAAAGTTTCAACACCTAACTGATGAAACTGACGATAACGCCCTTTTTGTGGACGCTCATGGCGGAACATGGGACCCATATACCAAAGGCGCTGTTCCTGGTTATAAAGTAAGCCATGTTCAATACCAGCACGTACACAAGAAGCTGTCCCTTCAGGACGCAAACTCAAACTATCACCATTTCTATCGTCGAAAGTGTACATCTCCTTTTCTACGATATCGGTCACTTCGCCCACCGCCCGCTTAAACAAACTGGTCTTTTCCACAATTGGCATACGGATTTCGTTATAGCCATAAGCTGCCATCAGCTGGCGTAAAATGGCTTCCAACTGGTGCCAATAAGGAGTTTGTTGCGGCAAAATATCGTTCATGCCGCGAATGGCTTGAATTTTCTGACTCAAGGCGCTTTCCGAATGATACGGTAAATTTTATAAATAAGAGCGAGATTATAGCGGATTTACAGCAAAACAGTAGGTTTTTTAGCGGTTTTTAGTATAGATACGTTATTCTTGTCATCCTGACCAAAATCAAGATTTTAAGATTCTGGCTTGCGCTGGAATAACACAGCAAAAATTTCTATTCAGGCAGCTGATATTCCAACACATAAAAGTGCTTGCCATCCTCAATAATAATATCCAGAGAACCACTAATACCTTTTAGTTCATCTTTACCTGAATCGGCAACGATACTCACCTCAAGGCCGCTTTTGCCTTGCTTCATCAGACCTTTGTGAATTAACGAGAAAGAACCTTTTTTACCTTCAAGCTCACCTGCAAAGTGTTCAAGCGCCACATAAGCAGCAGAGCCAGTAACTTCGGTACGCAGACTTAGCATCTGACCTTTTGCCGTACCCGATAAAGAGCCTGTATAAGTTTTGTTCATGAACATACGACCAACATCAATTTCATCTTCTGCTGGTGTCATCTGAATCTCAAAACTACCTTCTACTTTTTGCATTTTTGACTCCTGTGCCAATACCGAGGCCTGCATAAAAATTAATACGAGTAAAACTTTACTAAACTTGTTTAATATCAAGCTCTTGCTTACCTTTGGTCATTTGATCTTTTTGTGCCTGCTTGACAGCTAATTTATCACGGATCTGCTTTTCCAGTTCATCAACTAAGTCTTCGTTAGCCACTTTATGACTCTTTTCGCCATTAGAATAAAGCATTGATTTTTTATGACCGCCAGTTAACCCCACTTCCACTTCTTTGGCTTCGCCAGGGCCATTGACCACACAACCAATCACCGCTACATCAATATGTTCATTCACATCTTCTAAACGTTCCTCAAGAGCATTTACCGTTTTAATCACATCAAACTGCTGGCGTGAGCAGGATGGACAGGCTATCAGGTTAATACCACGCTGGCGCAGCCCCAGACTTTTTAAGATGTCATAGCCAACTTTAACTTCCAGCACTGGATCGGCAGCCAACGAAATACGGATGGTATCGCCAATCCCTTCAGCCAGTAACATACCTAAACCAACCGAAGATTTAACCGTTCCCGAACGGAAAGAACCTGCTTCAGTGATACCCAAATGCAGTGGATTATCAATTTCTTTAGCCAAGATGCGATAAGCAGAAACCGTCATAAAAACATCAGAGGCTTTTAGACTGATTTTGTAATCTTTAAAGCTATATTTTTCGAGAAATTCAATATGACGATAAGCCGATTCCACCAAAGCCTCTGGCGTTGGTTCGCCGTATTTTTCCTGTAAATCTTTTTCCAGTGAACCTGCATTAACGCCAATACGAATCGGAATATTACGCGCTTTGGCTGCATCCACCACCGCTTTAACCCGTGCTTCAGCACCAATATTGCCTGGATTGATCCGTAAACAATCCACCCCATATTCAGCAACCTGTAGGGCAATACGGTAATCAAAATGAATATCTGCTACTAATGGTACTGGTGATTGCTCTTTGATCAACTTAAAAGCTTCCGCCGCTTTCATGGTCGGCACTGATACCCGCACTATATCGGCACCAGTATCAGCCAATGCAGTAACCTGTGCTACGGTAGCAGCTACGTCACAAGTATCAGTATTAGTCATGCTTTGCACTGCAATCGGTGCATCGCCACCAATAGGAACATTTCCCACCATGATTTGACGCGATTTGCGTCTTTGGATCCAAGAATTGCCTATCATACGGTTAGAGTTTTGGACTTGTAGGCACTATTTTAAGCGCCAATAATTAATTTTGCTATTCTACCATCAGGATATGACGATAGATCGATTTCTTTGCCTTGATATTCGATTTTAATGGCAGCAACTTTGCCAATGGTTAATCGATAAGGGGCTCGACCACTAACACGAGACACATGGCCAGCATGCTTAGTACCACTTACAAGAATTTTTCCACTAGCATCAATTACTTGTAGCCAGCACTCATCTGAAAATTGCAATAATAACTCTTGGTCATTGGTAGCCATTCGATACTCAGTCGCTTCAGCATTATGATCGGCCATTTCAAAATTTGAACCACTGGACTCCTGCAGGGTAGTTTCTGCTTCAGCTGGTTCAAGGTTTAAAGCAAGTTCATTCCCTGAATCGGCTTGAGTATCTCGATCTATTTTCTCTAAACTTAATTTCTGATCATCATTGGCAGAACCAAGCGCTGAAACTTCTGGTATTAATTCACCTTCATTATCATCGGTTTCCAACGGTTGCTCTTGCGTAGGGTTCTTATCAAAACTATTGATAAATTTATTCCAGTAACCTTTTTCGGCCAATAAATAATAAACCGAATAAATTAATGCCAAAGCAATCAACCAGGAAATCAGTTTAACGAAAAGTCGTGCGTATCTTTGGCTGTTTTTTCGGGAAATGGTTTCCGCGGAGTAACTGGGGCGAGTAACAGGATCAACTTCTAAACCTTGCTTAACAGCATAGCGATTAAACTTTTCCGCTACTTGCTCAGGATCCAATCCAAGAAACTGAGCATAATTCTTTAAATACCCCTTATAAAAAGCTATAGGCGTATCTTCATAGTTGTCTGATTCAATATTATGAATAGACTGTTCCATCAATTTCAGCCGAGATGCAACATCCTTAATGGATATCCCTTGCTGCTCCCTAGCCTGTTTTAAAAATGCTCCCGGACCAAAATTACCATTTTCTGCTGTATCTTCTGTCATTCTGGTCTTCTATTTGGTTAGTAATTTAACTGCTCATTCTGCGGTAAGTGGATGCTTGTTCCGAATCAGGGAAAAGCTGCATCAGCTTTTCACCATAAGATTCCATAGAAAAACGATCATTAAGACGGCGGCCAATTTTATAACCCAGCAATAAACTATCAGCAGTAGGTTTCGACTTTCCTTCAAAGCGTAATAAAAAAGACTCCGCTTTGTTGTATTGACCTGATTCAAAAGCCATTAAGGCTAAGCCGTATAAGGGCCGCACCAAACGTGGATTAAAAGTCATAGCTTTTTGAAAATATAATTCTGCTTGAGTTTGATCACCCCCTTCTAATGAGCAAAAACCCGCATTTTCATAGCTTTCACCCACAGAAGTATATTCCGGTTTATCAATCGCTTTCATAAAATAGGATACAGCCCCATCATAATCCTTACGCGCCTTACACAAAAAAGCACCGTAAGCATTCAAATAATCAGGGTTATCGGAATCCTGTTTAATGGTTTTCTTATAATAGGTTTCTGCCTTATCAAACTCAAAAACTCGCTGATAATAATAAGCTAAACCGAACATCACATCCGGACTATCAGGCGCATGCTCTTCAGCCATCAACAGGTTTTTTTTAGCACGCTCAAACAAACCGCGCTCAATATAGCCTAAGCCCAATGCCAGACGTTTTTCCGCGGCGGCTTTATAATCTGGTCCACGATCTTTAACTTCGATTCGGTCATTGGTTGCAAAGGTATCCGTTTGTCTTTTGGTGGTTTCACATCCAATCAATAATGTTAAAGCTAACAATGATGTAACGGTTACTAACTTCATATTCATTTGGCCCTTAATTAGCTAATTACCTTATCTCCACGGCTATTTGTTTTTGATACTCTTTACTAGTATCTTGTTCACGTCGCGACTGACGTTTGGTTTTATCATTAATCTTGCCTGCCAATTGACCACAAGCCGCATCAATATCATCGCCACGGGTTCTTCTTGTTACCACAAGATACCCTTTCTTGATTAAAAAATCACTAAATAAATCAATGCTTTGCTGGGTAGACGTCTCATAATCTGACTGCGGAAATGGGTTAAAAGGAATCAGATTAATCTTGCAGGGAGTGCCCTTCAATAAGCTCGCCAGCTGCCTGGCGTGCTCAAGACTATCATTAATCCCTTTTAGCATCACATACTCAATCGTCACTTTGCGCGCCGCATTGGATCGTTCAAGATAATGATGAATCGCCGGCATCAATTCATTGATCGGATATTTCTTATTAATCGGCACCAGAATATCGCGTAGCGGATCGTTCGGCGCATGCAGAGAAATGGCTAAAGCTACATCAATATCTTCAATCAAACGCTTTAACTGCGGCACCATGCCCGAGGTACTTAAAGTCACGCGGCGCTTGGATAAGCCATAAGCATTATCGTCCATCATCAATTCCATAGCGTTAACCACCGGCTCATAGTTAGCCAAAGGTTCACCCATACCCATCATAACCACATTAGTAACCGCTCGATTATCCGACTTATGCAGGCCATTTAAATGACGCGCAGCCAGCCAGACCTGGCCAATGATTTCAGCGGTAGAAAGATTACGGTTAAAGCCTTGATAGCCTGTTGAACAAAAGCTGCACTCTAAAGCACAGCCTACTTGCGAAGAAACGCAAAGAGTACCGCGATGACGCTCAGGGATAAACACCATTTCAATGGCTTGACCGCCAGGAATATGTAATGCCCATTTGATGGTACCATCAGCAGACTCTTGTACACTTACTACTTCCGGGCCTTTAATTTCAGCGATATCTTTCAGTTTAGTGCGACAAGCCTTGCTGATATTGGTCATCTCAGCAAAATCTTCGACACCAAACTGGTGAATCCATTTCAAAACCTGAGTGGCACGAAATGGCTTTTCACCAAGCTCTTTGAAGAACTCAACCATTCCATCGCGCGTCAGGTTGAGTAGATTAATTTTTTTGTTACTCATTAATTACCTTTACACAATGTAGATACAATTTGCAGCTAATTAGCTATTAACTTTGGTTATATTTTAGGCTTTTATAGTTGTAATAGCAAAGCCCTACCCTTCACCTATACTTATTTCAAGGCCTGAGTTAAGTAATACCAAGTGTTATATAAAACAAACCTTGATATTTTACCTGTTCATTTTCTTTACTTGTCTAAAGAAAACGAATCACAAAATTGCCAGGAGCAATTTTGAATGGCGAAGCCAGCCCGAAGGGTGAAATACAAGGATGTATTTCATAAAAGAAAGGACATCCCATCGCCAGGTGCTTCGCACTTCCCTCATTCATCAAAGTTACTTAATGCGCCGCAAAACGAAACATCCTGTTTCGAATTTGCTAAATTGGGCTATCTCCCTAAAGGGATTTCCGATGGTCACCTGCCCAATTTACGCTATAACTTTTCTTCTTTCAGCTAGCTCAAAGGAAAGATTTCAGAGCGTAAAAGAAAAGGCTTTTCATCGAAATGAAAAGCCTTCTTATAAACTCTTACCTAAAAACGTGGGATTTTGTTCAAGTTTGAGGCAAAAGATGAATTTCAGATTCGTAGTTAACTCTAGTTAATGAGAAGCCTGAAATTTAACTTTTAACAAAGAAATTGGGCAAAATAACCGTTTTTATCGAGTGCGCGGGCAGATTTCATCTGCATTGAAGAAATAGTTAATTTCACGCTCTGCTGATTCAGGACTATCCGAACCATGCGCAGCATTTTCATCAACTGAAACCGCATAGTCTGCACGAATAGTGCCACGTAACGCTTCTGCTGGGTTAGTAGCACCCATAATTTCACGGTTAGCTTTGATGGCATTTTCGCCTTCTAACACTTGAACCATCACTGGGCCAGAAGTCATAAAATCCACTAAAGCACCGAAGAATGGACGCTCAGCGTGCTCAGCGTAGAAACCTTCCGCTTTTTCGCGAGACAAGTGGATCATTTTAGAAGCAACAATGCGCAGACCAGCACGCTCGAAACGGCTGTAGATTTCACCAATGACATTTTTCGCCACTGCATCAGGTTTAACGATAGAAAAAGTACGTTCGATAGCCATTTCGGACTCCGTTTAATCAGATAAATCACAAGAAAATAGGGCTAGCCATAGCTAACCCAGAAATTGCGCGGAATTATACAGAAAGCCTAGAATTTAGGCAATGAACTTAGGCTAGATATAAAGAGTCGGATCAACTATCCCCTGACCTGCAAATCCCTGGCAACGCAGAATACAGGAGTCACACTCACCACATGCTAGTCCATCGTCAGTTGCTTTATAGCAAGATACGGTTTGACTGTAATCGACACCTAATCGAATTCCTTCTGCGATGATCTGCTCTTTAGTCATATTGATAAGCGGCGCTTCAATGGTTAATTTATTGCCTTCAACACTTGCTTTTGTGGCTAAATTTGCCATGCTTTCAAAAGCTTGTACAAACTCAGGGCGACAATCGGGATAACCTGAATAGTCCACTGCATTAACACCAACAAAAATATGGCTAGCTTCTAAAACTTCAGCCCAGCCTAAAGCTATTGATAGAAAAACTGTATTTCGGGCTGGAACATAGGTTATAGGAATAGCTTCTTGTTGTTCGATTTCTTCATTAACAGGAACATCAATCGAATGGTCGGTTAGAGCTGAGCCACCAATTTCCGTCATATCTAAATTCACTTCGATATGTTTAATCGCATTGAATGTTTTGGATATTTTTTTAGCCGCATTAAGCTCTGCCAAACTGCGCTGACCATAATTAAAACTCATGGTGTAGCACTCAAAACCTTGCTCTTTGGCTATTGCTAACGCTGTTGTAGAGTCTAAACCACCTGATAATAAAACCACTGCTTTTTTAGTCATCAGTTCGAGTCTCTTTAGACTTATTCAAACTAAACCTTAAAAGCCCATAAGCGCCTAATAGCCATGAGGCAGCTAAAAGCAACTCAAAAAGTTGAAATAAATACCAAATAGCTTTGCCTGCCTTAGCTGCATTTATAACAAAACCAAGAACAGTCATAAGGGCATATATTAGCAAAATAAGTCTAGCACTTATCAGCATTAAGAAGGTGCCTCGATTAGCAGCATATTTATGCAGTTTATAGGTAGCTACTAATAAGAAGGCAATCACTAGAAAATAAAAAAAAGAGCTTATAAAGCCTACTATTAGTGACTCCTGAAATAGCTCCATATGCACATCCATAATTTGAGCTTTCGTATTTATTACTATTTCTTCTTCATTATACACCAGTCTTTTCTCCCCAGATCACCTTGTGCAATTGGATTTGCATACGAATAGGAAGTTTGTCTTTTAATATCCACTCCGCTAAATCTTGATACTCCACCTGACCATAACTTGGTGAGAATAAAACCTCACATGTATCTATTAAATTATATTGTTCCAGCGTCATTTTTGCCCAGTCAAAATCTTTCCGACTACAAATCACAAATTTAATTTGGTCAGTTGACTTTAAATACTCAATATTAGAATAAAGATTTTTACCCATTTCTTGTGAATCTGGGGTTTTTAAATCCATCACCACCATCACTCTTTTATCCACCGGCGCTATATCATTAGCACCACCCGTTTCAGTAGAAACTTGATAACCCTTATCGCAAAGCAGGGTGAAAAAATCAAAAACACGCTGCTGGGCTAAAGGCTCGCCACCAGTAATACACACATTGGTACAATCATATTGAGCAATCTCATTTAGAATTTCCTCATACGTCATCCATTCTCCACCACCAAAAGCATAATCGGTATCACAATAGACACAACGTAGTGGACAACCGGTTAGGCGCACAAAAACTGTTGGCAAACCAACCATTAAACTTTCGCCTTGCAAGGAATAAAATATTTCAGTAATACGCAATTTGCTCAAAATTTATAGCCAATAACTCTTGATTTGAAGAAATAGTGCGCGAATTATAGTCGATTCAGCATATTGAAGACAAAGAAAAAGGCGCACTAGGCGCCTTTTATATTACTAGTCATTAACTTATAAAGTATCCAGCTTAGCCCTGGCTAATTTACCAGCGGTAGTATCTGGAAATTCTTTAGCTACTCTCTGATAATAAGCTTTTGCAGCTTTGGAATTTCCTCGAACTTCTTCTAACTGACCCAGTTTTAATATAGCTACGTCCGTTTTATTAGCACCAGGAAAACCTTCATAAACTGCCTTAAATTGAGTTTCCGCTTGCTCATACTCTTTATCTTTTAAATGCAACTGGCCTAACCAAAAGTGGGCATTGGATGCCAGAATTTCTTCTGGATAATTGGCTAGAAAGGTTTTAAAAGAACTTTTGGCAAAAGCAAATTTCTTGTCTTTGTATTGAGTAAAAGCCTTGTTATAAGCAGCCTGTACTTCACTGGCAACCACTTGATCGCCAGCAGCTTGTTCAACATTTTCACCAGCACTTGCTCCGCTAGCAGTAACTCCCGCCTGAATCCGCCGATCCAAGTCAAGATAAAGCTCTCTTTGCTGTTTAGCCAATTGCTGCATGCGGTAATCCTGCTCTTCCAATTGACCACGCAACTGACGCACTTCCTGCTGCAACTGATTGATTTGCAATACCAACTCTGCAATCAACTGCTTTTGCTGGCTTGAACGTGCCTGCTGCTGAGCCCTGGCATCTTGCGCATCAACCACCGGAGCGGCTGCCATTAAGCCAGCGGATGCCAAAGTTAAACCAACAGCCAAAACAGTTTTATCGATAAATTTCATCAGGATTACCTTCTTGTCCTATATAGCACTTACTCAAAACTTGGACGAGTTACTTATAATTAAGTTCGACCCGACGGTTTTTAGCCCAGGAAGCTTCGTCATGACCAGCCATTGCCGGTGATTCTTCACCAAAGCTCACTACTTCAATCTGGCTATCCGAAACGCCAAAAGTACGCAACAATTGAGCTACCGCCTTAGCACGACGCTCACCCAAAGCCAGGTTATATTCTGGCGTACCACGCTCATCTGCATGGCCTTCTAAAGTTACTGAACGATTTTCTTTAACCATACGATCCGCATGTAATTGCAACATTTCAGTATATTCAGAATCCAAAACGTCCTGATCATAACCAAAATAAACCACATTGCTATCCAATAAAGCCTGAATACGAGCCGCTTCAGCTTCTGCACGGCGACGCGCTTCTTCGGCAGCACGCTGACGCTCTAATTCTTCAGCGGTTGGCCCTGTCTCAACCACAGGCTCATCAATTGACTCGCTTGGTTTAGTAGTGCTACAAGCCGAAATTACTAAAGCAAAAAGTGCCAAAGTAATAAGTTTTATTAAATGTTTCATTGTTTCTCTCCTAAGATTAATTTTAAATTTTTTGAGCTATGTCAGCCTATATTACACAAAACTTACATCAAAAAAGGTGACCAAGCTGGCGCTTTAACCTCACCAGTAGTACTCGGTATTGGTGTACCAAATCGACCATCCATCGAAATGCTACTTAAAACTTTTTGTCGGCCATTAACCGTCGAATAAATAATCATACTACCATTGGGCGCTATGGATAAAGACTCATCCAAATTAGTTTTGGTCAAAATATTAATGTTGCCATTGGCTAAATCCTGCGTGGCCAAATGGAAGTTACCATTAGACTGGTGCACCATTACAATCGAATTACCATCCGGTGCAAACTCTGCCCCAGCATTGTAACGCCCTTCAAAAGTAACTCTTTTTACATCCCCATTACTTAACGATACCTGATAAATTTGCGGTCTGCCGCCACGATCAGAAGTAAACACTAGACTCTGTCCATTAGGATGCCAAGAAGGCTCCGTATCAATAGCATAGTGTCGGGTTAAACGTTTTAAATTACGAGTCGCTAAGTCCATTACATAGATTTCAGGGTTGCCATCTTTTGATAGAACCATCGCCATTTTGGAACCATCCGGCGACCAGGCCGGCGCACTGTTAAAGCCTTTATAACTGGCTAAAGTGTTACGTTGGGCTTGAGCTAGATCCTGCAAAATAATTTCCGAGCGACCATTTTCAAAACTGACGTAAGCCAATTGGTTACCATCGGGTGACCAGGCTGGCGACATAATCGGGCGACGCGATGAAAAAATACGCTGCGCACCATAACCATCACTATCCGCCACAAACAACTGATAAGGATTGGCTTTGGAACGATCCACTTCCACATAAGCTATTTGAGTAGCAAAAGCGCCACGCTCACCAGTTAGGGCTTCATAAATTTCATCGGCAGCCACATGCGCATTCCAGCGGAAATTATTTTCTCCGATAATTTTATCCTTTAACAACATTAAATGCTGCGATTGAGGAATTAATGGGTAAGAACCTTGTTCAATATCCGAATCAAAAATCGCTTTATCATTAAAAGGATCAATCAAATCGTAAGAAACTTGATAAGTTCCTGGGCTTTTCTCACGCACCATGCCATAAACTACCGCATCCACACTTAACTGCTTCCACACACTCAAGTCCACTTGATCAACAGTTGCTGGCCTTTGTGGTAAATCGCTAATAGCAGTCGGTTTAAATTTACCCGAACGTGCCAAATCGTCAGCAATAATTTTGGCAAAATCAAATGGCGGAGCGACCACTAAACTGTCTGATTCAAAGGCAAAAGGCACAATGGCAATAGGGCGCGCATCATCACGCCCTTCCGTGATCACAATTTCTATTTCGGCTCGAGAGTTAAAGGAAACCAGACTCAAAACCATTAAAAATCCCATTAATACATTTTTCATATTACTTATAACTCCAATAGTCATTGCTATTGCTTAAAACTAGGATCAAAAGTGATGGTAATGTCTTTTAACTGTTGCATCACTTCTGGATCATCAGAAGATGGGAAAGGGGCTGACTTTTGTATGGCTAAAATACCTGATTCACAATAATCAAAATCTCCACCGTTATCACTAGTACCGAGCAAAACACCGCCTGGCCCCATTTGAATAGCAACACTGCAAGAACCTTCAGAACCTGGCTTAAACCAGTTCCGGCGTATTTTCGCACCAATAGCAGCCTTTATTTTCTCAACCTCATTCATCACCTGACTTTGGCGCACATCACCTTTATCAGCTTCAAACAGTTCGTCATCAAGATTGGCTAATTGTTCCTCTAATTCTCTACGCTTTCGTGCTTCTGCTTCACGTTTTTTACGTGCGGCTTCCGCTTTTTTGCGTTTTTCTTCAGCCAAACGCTTCTTTTCGGCTTCTTTTTTCTGGCGCTCTTGCTCAGCTTTACGTTTCTTTTCAGCTTCTTCTGCTAATCTTTTTTTCTTTACTTCAGCTTTTTTTTGTTCATCCAGTTTTTTCTGTTCTGCAACTTTTCGTTCTTGTTCAAGTTGTTTTTCACGTTCAAGCTGTTTCTGCTGCTCTAATTTTTCTTGCTCTTGCTGGCGCTGCTCTTCAAGCTTTTTTTGCTCCAGCTTTTTCTTGGCCTCTTCAAGCTCTCGTTGCTTTTGTTGACGCTTTTTCAAACTGCTAGCATCTTTTTTTGGTGTTTCCGGTGCAGTAACCAATCTTGCTTTTACCGGTGCATCCACAAACTGCTTTTTTGAATCATCATGCACAAAAGCAAAATTCCACAATAAAGCCGCTATGATGGCCAAATGCAGCAATACAGCTAAAGTAATCGGTACTATATTCTTTTTATATGACAAAACGATTAACCTTTTGCTTTAAACTTTTGCTTCATTATCACTTCACTGGATTCGTCATTAAACTGACTTTTTCAACGCCAGCCACTTCATTCATCATGCTTAGGAGTTCAACCACCTTACCGTAATCAGCTCCTTTATCACCGCCAACCAATACCAGCAGCTCGGGCTTTTGCTCTAAACGCGCTTTCACTAAATCCACAATGTCATCCAGATCGTAAGTGACTTCATCATCGGCAAATTTATATTCACCGTCAGGAGTCACCTGCAAAATCATTGAATTTTCATAGGTGGCTTCTGAGGGTGGCGCCGCAGCATTGGGTAAATCCACTTCCACCCCGGCGGTAATGGCGGTGGCGGTAATCATCAGGATCACCATTAATACCAGCATCACATCAATGTACGGTACTACGTTAATTTCTGCTTTTGGCCTGCGCCTTGCGCGACGGATTAATTGAGCCATAACAACTCCTCATTAGCCATTGCTATTAGCCTTTCTTACTGCTATGTGCTTTACGGTGTAACACACCGGAAAACTCTTCCAGAAAATTTTCGTATTGAGTTTCAATGCGTTGCAAGCGATTGGTAAAGCGGTTATAGGCGATCACCGCTGGAATTGCCGCAAACAAACCCATAGCTGTTGCAATCAAGGCTTCGGCAATTCCTGGTGCCACCATAGCCAGGGTCGCTTGTTTAACTGAACCCAATGCAATAAAAGAATTCATAATGCCCCAAACGGTACCAAAAAGACCGATATAAGGGGTGACCGAACCGACCGTTGCCAGAAAGGATAAATTTCTTTCCAGCTTTTCAATTTCACGGCTATGGGATACACGCATGGCTCTGTGAGTACCATCCATCACCGCATCAGGTGAAGTGCCTTGCTGTGAACGCAAGCGCATAAATTCGCGATAACCCGACTGGAATAAGGATTCCAAGCCAGAAGTAGGTTTGACCCTTTGGTTTAGATCAGAAAACAATTTACCCAAGTCAATGCCAGACCAGAATTTATCTTCAAATTTCCTGCCATTGCGCGCAGCAAAATTTAATACCGCTGAGCGTTGAAAAATCATGGCCCAGGAAACCACCGAAATTAACAGCAATAAAGCCATAATGGCTTGCACCACCAAACTTGCTTTTAAAATTAAATCAGCAATTGACATTTCAGCACCAGTCACTGGCAATCTCCTCTACTAAATATTGTGGCATCGATTTCGGCTGCATACTTTTTAAATCGACGCAGGCTACTTTAATAGTAGCTTTATTTAAAACGGTTTGTTCGTCATCATCAGTGATGATCTCTTGTTTAAAGATCACACTGGCTCGACGCGATTTTTCTATTTGTGTTTTAACCATTAATTTATCGTTAAAGCGAGCTGGCGCGTAATAACGCGCATCCACATGAGCTACCGCAAACGCCAGCCCCTGCTCAATTAAAACGTCCTGATCATAACCGAGAGAACGCAGCCACTCTGTGCGCGCCCGCTCATAAAACTTCAAATAATTGGCATAATAAACCACGCCAGCCACATCCGTATCTTCATAATAGACTCGAATCGGCAAAATAAATTCAGGTCTTTTTATATCATTCATAATAATAATTTAACGTATAGATTTGTAAATAGTGTTAATTTTTGTCTCAAGGATCTGTTTGACAAAAATCAATCAAACAAATCTCCATCACCGGGAATAATATCAAAATGCTGGTAGGCCAGTTTAGTTGCCATTCTGCCTCTGGGCGTACGCTGAATAAAGCCTTGCTGAATCAAAAATGGTTCTAACACATCATCAATTGTATCGCGTTCTTCGCCAATCGCTGCTGCCAAAGTATCCAGCCCCACTGGGCCACCAGCAAACTTTTCAATAATGGTCAGCAGCAATTTTCGGTCCATCATATCGAATCCTTTATCGTCCACATCCAGCATATCCAAAGCACGGCTGGCAATGCCTTGATTAATATCTCCATCGGCCTTAATTTCCGCATAATCACGCACCCGCCGCAGTAAACGGTTAGCAATTCTGGGCGTGCCTCTTGAGCGCCGGGCAATTTCCTGTGCACCGGTTTCATCCATACTAAGACCCAAAATGCCGCCGGCACGCTGTACTATATGGGTCAAATCTTTGAGATTATAAAATTCCAGACGTTGCACTATGCCAAAGCGATCACGCAATGGCGAGGTCAATGAACCAGCCCGAGTGGTAGCGCCAACCAAAGTAAAAGGCGGTAGATCCAGCTTAATGGAACGTGCGGCAGGGCCTTCACCAATCATAATATCCAACTGATAGTCCTCCATTGCCGGATATAAGACTTCTTCAATATGTGGACTTAAACGGTGGATCTCATCAATAAACAACACATCATGCGGCTCAAGATTGGTCAGCATGGCAGCTAAATCACCCGCTTTTTCCAGAACCGGCCCTGAAGTATGCTTAATAGCAACCCCCATTTCATTGGCAATAATATTGGCTAAAGTGGTTTTACCCAAACCTGGCGGACCAAAAATCAGTACATGATCCAGCGCCTCTTTACGTTTTTTAGCAGCAGATAAAAAGATCTCCATCTGCTCACGAACTTTATGCTGGCCCACGTATTCATCAAGGCTGGTTGGCCGAATAGCTCGATCAAAATGATCTTCATCAGCTATTTCATTCGGATTAATGATTCTATCGTGCTCAATCATGCTTTAATTGGTCTTTTCTAATGAGCTCTAAGTCTATCAAGGCTTGGCACTAGATGAAACGCCTGACGCCAGATTTCCCAGGATTTCCATATTTCGTCAGATTTAGGTATTCTCTATAAAAAATAATGACTTAAAGAAGCTAAACCCATGCGCATAATCCCGCAAAATCCAGTGCTAAGAGTCACCATTTCTGCCATAGCCGCCTTTTTTGGCTTTGGGATTTGGGCCTATCTCGCCAACTATAATGAAGGTCACTATATCGCCATGCGCGCCGCCTGGGTACAAGGTAGCCTGAGTTTTGTCTTTACTCTGGTTGGCAGCGCCATTATGGAGTTTATGGTGAGATTGTCAGAAGATAATCTGAAACGCTTTTTAATGGCGGTTATTACCAACATGCTAGTGGTTTACGGCTTTGTGATTGGTGGTCACCTTATTAATGGCACTCCCAATCTTTTCCTGACCATACTGCCAGGGTTAATTATTACCTCGATTTATTGTTTAAGTTACTCCTGGTTTTTGACCTATGGTCATGCGGCAGGCGGCGACTATAAAATGGTGCAACTGGTTAAAATGACGGATACTTCGCAGTTATTAAAAGCCGAACAATTGATTGTGCAATTGTCAGAAGCTGACACTCTGCAAGCCAGACGCATCGTGGATGATATTGAAATGGGTCGTAAATCATCCGTCTATTTAAAAGATAAACAAACCCAAAAGGCGCTGATAGAACAGTTAAAACCGCTAGGGATTATTGCCAAAGAGCTTTGATTTCAATAATAGCTAAGAAAAAGACTCCAACTCTTCATTCAGCAATAACCAGTCTTCTTCCAAAACTTCCAACCGGCTTTTCAGATCCTGTGATTCGCCAGTGACTTGAAGCATTTTCTGCTTATTGGATCCCTCATATAAACTCGAGTCTGCCATTAGTTTATCAAGCTCAGCTGCTCTGCTTTGCAATTTTTCCATCTGCTGTTCAAGCTTCTTTAGTTTTGTTTTTAGTGGCTGCAGTTGCTTACGCCTCTCAGCTTCCAGTTTGCGCTGCTCTTTTCTGGAAAGAGTATATTCTGCTGCTGAATTGGCGACTTCGGATACGGCTAATCTGTCCTGCTCCAGCTTTTCCTGTTCTAGTGTCCAGCGGGCATAATCATCCAAATCACCTTTAAATAATTCCACTTTGCCATCAGCCAGCAAATACAAGCTATCACAAACAGTTTTAAGCATATGGCGATCGTGCGATACTAATAAAATTGCACCTTCGAAATTCTGAAAAGCCACCGTCATGGCATGCCGCATTTCCAAATCCAAATGGTTAGTAGGCTCATCCAACAACAGCACATTCGGCTTGGAATAGACCAGTAAGGCCAACACCAAACGTGCTTTTTCACCACCAGAAAAAGGCGCCACTGGCTCTAAAGCCTTATCGCCATTAAAATCAAAACCACCTAAAAAGTTGCGTAATTCCTGTTCAGTTTTTTCCGGATAATCGCGATGTAAATGCTGCAAGGGTGACATTTCCGGATGCAGTTGATCCAATTGATGCTGTGCAAAATAACCTATATTGATAGTTTTTGCTGCAACTCTTTCACCGGAAACTAGTGGTATTTCCTCAACCAGTGATTTGATTAAGGTGGATTTACCGGCACCGTTTTTACCCAAAAGTCCAATCCGATCGCCAGGTAATAAAGAAAAAGCAATTTGCTCTAAAATGATTACGTGGCCATTTTCTGTAGAATAACCTGCACTTGCTTCCTTAAGTTGCAATAAAGGTGCTGGAACATGACCCAATTCGGGAAATTGGAAATTAAATGGCGAATCCACATGAGCAGGAGCAATTAACTCCATCCGTTCAAGTGCCTTAATGCGGCTTTGCGCTTGCTTGGCTTTGGTAGCCTTTGCCTTAAAGCGCGTAACAAAAGACTGCATATGAGCAATTTCTTTTTGCTGACGCTCATACTGACTTTGCTGCTGCGCTAACTGTTCAGCTCTTTGAATTTCAAAATCAGAATAGTTACCGCTATACAGCTTAATTCCCTGCTGCTCAATATGCGCTATCCGGTTAACCACTCGGTCCAAAAAGTCCCTATCGTGAGAAATTAGCATAATGGCACCTTGATAGGATTTCAGCCATTTCTCCAGCCAGATTACCGCTTCCAGATCCAAATGGTTAGTAGGCTCGTCCAGCAACAATAAATTAGAACGACACATCAAAGCCTGTGCTAAATTTAAACGCATGCGCCAACCACCAGAAAAACTATTTACTGGTAAAGTTTCCTGTTCAGCAGAGAAACCCAAACCATGCATTAAAGCACCAGCACGAGAGCGAGCGGTATAAGCATCAATATCGGCCAGTTTTTGATGCAACTCTCCTATAGCTGTACCTTGATTATCAGTTTCAGCAGTTTCGAGCTGCTTTTGCAGTTCAATTAACTCCTTATCGCCCTGCAATACATAATCAATCGCCGGAATAGACACGCTTGGCGTTTCCTGGCGCACGCTGGAAATTACAATACCATTCGATTTAGAAAAATCCCCTTCATCCTCCTCAAGCTCGTCACGCACCAAAGCAAACAACGATGACTTCCCCGTACCATTAGCCCCAGTAACCCCCACTTTATCATTGGGATTGACAATAAAAGACGCCTGCTCAAACAGTAGTTTTTTACCGCGTCTTAAGGAAGTGTTTTCAAAGAAAAGCATGAATTATGGAATTAATAATAGTGGCGCTTATTATATAGAGCAGGTTATCCAACACAAGACGATAAAAATAATATAAAGATTACCCTATCCCTTTTAAAGCTTGAATAATCCATTAGTTTTGCTAATATTTAATGACTAATACGGAAATCAAAAATACAAATAAATTGGAGGATGGACATGGGGGAATTTCTAAACTGTATACTTCCACCACTGGCGATTATTTTAGCTGCTGCTGGAGTTATCGCTTTAGCAGCAATAATTATTGCTGCTATATTGGTGGCTTTTCCAGCACTTCTGCCTGCTACAACTGCTGCTGCAATAGCAGGCTTACCAGTTTGGCTAGCAGTCCTAACTTTACTACTGCCATTTATAGGACCTTTTGTTGGTGCTGTGGCAGGCTCTATTGCATTAGCAGTAGCCGCATGCCTTAACAGTGATAGCAGTGTTATCCAATTACAAAGTTCTGCGCTATCTGAGAATTCATGGAAGCCGGTGTTAAGTTTGGCCTTAAGTTTTGGCTTTATTTCATTTGTTATTGGAAAAGTTAATCCATCAAAAGACTAACAACTGTACTTTATAGGAATATGTTAAATCGTTGGGTTCGCAAGCTCACCCCAAGCTACTCCCGATAATTAGAGATTGCCGCGCCACTTGGTGGCTCGCAATGACGAAAAAAGCCTTACTCTACCTTCTGTCCAAAATCACCTTCCATTTGTGCCGCTAAATAGGCAAAGACTACATAAGCCGCAGTGTTTTGATCAAGATGCTCTTTATTAATTTTATCTAGAGTATCATCCGGCGTATGGTGAAAATCAAAATAGTCAGTGCCATCCTGGCGCAATGAGAAAACGGAAATGCCCTTTTGACGCAGTGGAATTAGATCCGGGCCACCACCAGCACGATTATTACCGTATTTAATGCCTAATGGTTTAAGCAGTTCGGCAATCTTTTTAGCCACTGGCAAAGCTTCTGGCTTTACCCGCGAATCGATTCGCCAAATCGGGCCAGCGCCAAAATCTGACTCAGCCGCAGTAATAATATTATGCAATTCATCTTTATGCGCTTCGGCATAGGCTCTTGCACCTACCAGACCCTGCTCTTCATTGGCAAACATCACCACACGAATTGAACGTTTTGGTCTTTCTGGCAAGCGGCTAATTAACTCTGCAGCAGCCGCGGTAATGGCAATACCAGCACCGTCATCCAGCGCACCAGTACCTAAATCCCAGGAATCCAAATGACCGCCAATAAGCACATACTCTTCCGGCTTTTCAGAACCAGTAATTTCACCTATTACATTATAGGAAGTATATTCAGGCCCATCATACGCACCTAGCGTCATTTTAACGGTAACAGGCTTGTCCCGATTAAGCATATTTTCCAATAAGTCTGCATCCGGCGCAGAAAGTGCCGCCGCCGGGATTTTTTGTACTTCAGCGCTGTAACGCATCATACCGGTATGCGCCATACGATGTGAATCAGTACCAATGGAACGAATTAAAATTCCTACAGCACCTTTTTTAGCTGCTTCTACCGCGCCTGAACCTCGCGCCGCCACCGCAGGGCCATAACCAGAACCATCACGAGCTTTTTTCATACGGTATTTGATAAAGACGATTTTGCCCTTGGCATCATTTTCCGGTGCCTTTTTTAAATCATCCAAAGTGTCGTAAGCCTTTATTTCTGCGCTTAAGCCCTCTGGTGCCGTACCAATACTAAAACCTAAGGCGGTAATTACTAATGGCTGCGGGAAAGGCGCCACCACTTCCGCCGTTTCAATACCACGCTTCCAGGTTTTGAAAGTCACCGGTTCTTTCCAAACTTTATCAAAACCCAGTTCTTTTAATTTTGCTTCGCCCCAAACTACCGCCGCCGCATCACCAGCAGTACCCGCCATTCGGGGACCCACTTCCGTCGTCAAGGATTCTACAATTGAATAACCTTTAGAGCTTTTAAGTGCTTCATCGCGAAGCTGTTGTGCGATAGCGATATCGTCAGCACTTAAAAAACCATCAACATTTATAATTTCTTCGTTGTTAACTTTTTCACGGTTCGCTTCTTTTGATGTTTGTTCTTGTGTCTGAGAAGTTGCTGCAAGCTCAGAAGTTTTGTTATTGGTTTGAGCGTCAGCGCCTTTATTCTTATCACAAGCGGTAAAAACCAAAGCGCTTGATACAAGCAAGCTTAAAACGAATATTTTTTTATTGATTTGCATAATGACTTCCAAAGTTGTTCGGTTCTCGAGCAAAAATCTTGACAGCACCGACCAGTCAGTTAGAGTTGAAAGACTAACCATAGCGAGGTCAGATTGATGCCTACCATATACGATTACTCTGCGGTTTTAAATAACGGCAAGGAAATTTCTTTAAGTGAATACCAGGGAAAAGTGTTACTAGTTGTAAATACCGCCAGTGCTTGCGGTTTAACTCCTCAGTATGAGGGCTTGCAGCAACTTTATAAAAAGTATCACGATCAGGGGTTTGAGATTTTAGCTTTTCCTTGCAATCAATTTAAAAATCAGGAAAAAGGTTCGGATGAGGAAATTAAGAATTTCTGTGATTTGAATTTCAATATTTCCTTTCCTTTGTTTTCTAAAATTGATGTCAATGGTGATAATACTCACCCCGCTTTTGCTTATTTAAAAGATAATGCTCGTGGCTTTTTTGGCACAAAAAACATTAAGTGGAACTTTAATAAGTTTTTAATTGGTAAGGATGGCAAGGTAGTAAAACGCTTCGCTCCGATTACCAAGCCGCATAAGCTGGAAAGTGCGATTGAGAAGGCGCTTGCAAAGTAAAATGATAACGGTCATTGCTAGAGGTTTTAAGCTCGTGGCAATCTCCTTAAAATAAGGATAATCCTTTATGAGATTACTTCGTCGTTCCTCTCCTCGTAATGACGGGATTTAAGGCCATGCCAAACATTAATAACACTTCATTAAAAGACAAAGTCGCTATCATCACAGGGGCCAGTCGCGGTATTGGCCGAGAGATAGCGATTAGCTGCGCCAAAGACGGTGCTATTGTTATTATTGCTGCTAAATCTGCTGAACCACACCCAAAACTGCCAGGTACTATTCACTCGGTTGCCCAAGAAATTGAAAATATCGGTGGTCGTGCAGTTGCAGTTCAGTTAGATGTTCGCGATGAAAAAGCCATTAGGAAGCTTTGCAAATCTGTAGCCGAGCAGTTTGGCGGTATTGATATTGTAGTAAATAATGCTGGCGCTATCAGTTTAACCAAAGTCGAAGATACTTCACCAGTGCGTTATGACCTGATGCAACAAATTAATTCACGTGCAGTTTATGCCTTTGCCCATTATGCGCTGCCCTATCTCAAACACTCAGACAATCCACATATTTTAAGCCTTTCGCCACCGGTTAATTTAGCTATTAAATGGCTCAAGGATTACTCACCTTATACCCTATCCAAATACGGCATGAGTATCTTATCCAAAGGTATGTCGGAAGAGTTCAAAGAGTACGGTATCGCAGTGAATACCCTATGGCCGCAAACTTATATCGCCACCGCCGCGATTGAATTTGCTGTTGGCAATAAAGAAACGCTCAATTATGCTAGAACCCCTGCCATTATGGCCGATGCCGCTAAAGTGATATTGACCCACCCCAGCCAAAACTACACAGGCCTATGGTTGATTGACGAAGAAGTGTTGAAAGCTGCTGGTGAAACTGACTTTACTAAATATGCTTATAACCCAGAGTTTGAAGAGCATATTAAGAAGGATTTGTTTTTGGATTGATTTTATTTGTGTCATTCCAGCGAAGGCTGGGATCTAATATTAACTGTATGAGTTAATCGATAAAGCACCTTAAAAAATAATCTTACTACTGTTTTATTTGTTTATTTTCTCTCTAAGAGACTTCCTATGGCCGTTTGCTTGTCCAAAGAAAACAAACCCACAAAATTACTGGAGCAATTTTGAATGGCAAATCAAGCCCCAAAATTAGAGTACAAAGATGTATTTGATAAGAAATGATGTCCCAGTCGTTAACTATTTTCCTTACTAATTCAGATCATAACCACGGTTTTTCATAATTCCTTTTTTAATATATTCAAAAAGCTTCTTTTGTCTAATTCCAGCTTTACATACAATCTTATTATTTTTCACTTCATAGTACCGTTCGTCATAATACCTCAAAAAGTACTCTGAACTATAAATACTCATATCTGCAAAAACCACATCTTTTTTAAATATAATACTTTCAATGTGCTCTTCAGCATCTTTATAAGGAATACCGCACATAGCTCTATCACCATCTACTGTATTAAAAAGTGGAAAGCCCATATATTTAGATAAGTAGTTACCATCTTTAGTTATATGAATAAATAATAGCGCCATTTTGAACTCAGCAAAATCTGGTTCTCCATAATGGTCAGCAAGTTTGAATGTAATTTTCTTATGTTCATACTCGCCATACAGTATATCTTCTATTTGATATGATGCTTCATATAGCAAGTCCATTGTAATACAAGCCTTTTCTTTCTCATGAGCTTCATTCGCTTTTTGCTCTTCAACATCACAAAGATCTGGCAGTTCTTTAATACTATGAAACTCTCCAACAATAACAATGACTCTATCGCTTTCTGCATAACTTATTTCTGCAAGCAACATAACTATTAAAATTAAAAGATATTTCAAACTTCGCTCCTTAACCTTCCGCTATTGCAAAAGCCACTGCATAGTGTTTTTCATCAGAAATGGTGACTTGAACTTTTTGGATATGGTTTTGTTTTGCCCAGGTTTGGGCTTTACCCGATAAGGTAACCACTGGTTTACCTAACGCATCGTGGGAAATCGAAAACTGCACAAAGTCGATACCTTTACGCATTCCGGTACCTAATGCTTTTGAAATAGCTTCTTTAGCCGCGAAACGTTTTGCCAAAAAAGCCACTTTGCTTTTAGGGTGTTTTCCTGGCAGTTCCTGATATTCAACAAGCTCAGATTCAGACAAAATGCGCTCAGCAAATTTGTCACCATGTCGCTCTAGTGATTGTTCAATTCTTTGTAAAGCAATAATGTCTGTGCCAATTCCAAAGATCATTTTTAGCCCTTTATAAAATCAGACCTAATTAGCCGACTGACGGGCTTCGATCATTAATTTCTTCATATCGTAAACCGCTTTATTCAAACCCGATAGAACCGCACGACCAATAATGGCATGGCCAATGTTTAATTCAATAATATCCGGAATGGCTGCAATTGCTTGTACATTATGATAATGCAAGCCATGTCCCGCATTGACCAATAAACCTTCATTAACTGCGTGGGTAACGCCATGTTGAATACGGACTAACTCTTCTTGCTGAGCTTGTTCAGAAGCAGCATCGGCATATTCACCCGTATGTAACTCAATATATTCAGCGCCAGTTCTTGCAGCAGCATCGATTTGTGCTTCGTTGGCATCAATAAAAAGTGATACTTTGATACCCGCTTCTGCCATACGATGGCAAGCTTCTTTAATTTTTGACTCTTGGCTTTTAACATCTAAGCCACCTTCAGTTGTCAGTTCCTCACGCTTCTCAGGTACTAAACACGCATAAGTCGGCTTGATTTTTTCCGCAATGGATAACATCTCATCGGTGACTGCCATTTCCAGATTCATTCGCGTCTGAATGATATTAGCCAACAACTCTACATCACGATCAGTGATATGACGACGATCTTCACGCAGATGAATAGTAATACCATCCGCGCCATTTTGCTCGGCTATAAAAGCCGCTTGAACCGGATCAGGATAATCAGTACCGCGTGCATTGCGCAAAGTTGCAATATGGTCAATATTAACCCCTAAAAGAATTGGCTGAAAATTTGGAGTTGAGCTCATTTTTATACCCTCTTTGAGATCCTCAGCATTGGCTAAAATTATAGTGATAGGCTAGTAAGCTTAGGATTGAAGTGCAAGTGTTTGTTGCAAAAGTTTTCGACTATTTAGCTCTCTACCATCCAATAGCTGGTCAATAATATTTTTATTAATACTTCTGGCTAAAGCCAAAGCGCCTTTTTGCTGCCAATCCTGATCAGCTACGGCTCGAATAAGCTGACCAGGAAAAGTTATAACACCTGCAGAAACTAACGATACCAATAAAAAACCTTGCTGTGGAATATAGGTATATTGGCTTTGTGATTGAATCAAATCACCATAACTGTCCGCAGACCAATCAATTCCATAACCCAACTCCTCAATTAAATAAAGTTCAAACTCCCTTAAAATAACCTGAGGTTTTGAGTCTGCAGCCAACTGTCTAATGGCTTCGGTGTAAATATCAAATAGTTCAGGATGCGGATCCCACTGAATAAGCAACTTGAGAAGTAACTCATTTAAGTAAAGCCCGCAAAGATTAGGAATACCAGTTAACTTAAAAGGCAAACCATTTGAGTCCACTTGAATTAAATTTTTAAGATTGCTTTTACCCGACCAGCTAATTTGCAACGGCGTAAAAGGTTGTAATAGCGCTCGCTTTTGATTTTTGTTAGAAGTTGAACGAGCACCTTTTGCCACTAAACTGACTCGTCCTTCTTCTTGGCTAAAAGCTTCCACCAACAAACTTGTCTCCTTAAAAGGCCGAGTGTGGAGGATAAAAGCGTTAGTCGAATTATCTTTAGACATTTTTAAACAAATTTAAAATCACCTTAAAAGGTTGACGCGTCGAGCAAGCTCTCCTCGCAATGACCTAGTTTATCTTTATATTTTTACCTTATGAGATATTTTTTCATTATTCGAGGCAAAAAGAAAAGAAAAACACGGAGCTTATACTAATAAGTGAGTATTTTGGCTTTTCTTTTTAACGAAGAAAAATGGGGAAATAACCATAATACTACAAATCATCGTAACCGAGAGAACGCAACGCCCGCTCATCATCCGCCCACCCATCTTTAACCTTAACCCATATTTCCAGGAAAACTTTCTGCCCAAACTGCTCTTCCATATCAATCCGTGCATCACGGCCAATTTGCTTTAAGCGTGAACCAGCTTTACCAATCAAAATTGATTTTTGGCTGTTACGTTCCACCAAAATCAAGGCATTAATTCGTAGTACCCCATTATCCTGCTGTTTAAATTGTTCTATTTCGACCGTAGCAGAATACGGCAATTCATCACCAAGAGTACGCATCAATTTTTCCCGCACTAATTCTGCTGCCATAAAACGTGAACTACGATCAGTAATATAATCTTCCGGATAAAATAAATCGCCTTGCGGTAACCACTTTTTCAGCGTTTCTAATAATGATTCTAAATTATCGCCTTTTAGCGCTGAACCTGGAAAAACCTTGTCAAAATTATGTTTTTTAGCAAGCTCTTCTAAAAATGGTAGCAACTCTTCTTTATTTTTGATCTTATCAACTTTATTCACGAACAAAATACTTTTGCAATTCGCTTCTTTGAGTTTTTGCAAAGCATGTTCATCATCTTCACTCCAAATGGTGCCATCCACCACAAAAACTACAATATCCACATAATCAATCGAACTCATGGCGGCACGGTTCATATAACGATTAATAGTGCGCGCTTCCTTTTTATGGATCCCGGGCGTATCAACAAATAAAATCTGTGCATCCTTGTCAGTATAAATGCCTAACACTCGATGGCGCGTGGTTTGCGGCTTGCGTGAGGTAATACTGACCTTTTGTCCCAGAATATGGTTCATTAAAGTCGATTTACCCACGTTAGGGCGACCTAACACAGCTACATAACCACAGCGAAAATCTGGATTGGTATCCAAACCCATCAGGAAGCCTTTTGTGTATCAAGCAATAGGTTAAGTAATTTTTCGGCAGCCTGTTGCTCGGCATTGCGGCGACTGGAACCCTTGCCTTTGGTGATTTTTTCACCCTGAAAATCTACTCGGCAGGAAACGAAAAATTTTTGTTGGTGAGCTTCTCCGGTAACTTTATCCATTTCATATTCTGGCAAAGCTGCTTTACGAGATTGCAACCACTCTTGCAACCGGGTTTTAGGATCTTTCACCACCGTATCTAAAGACATGGCATCGATACGACTTTTGTAAAGCTCCAAAATTAGTGTCTTAGTTGCTAAAAAATCCGAATCCAAATATACAGCTCCAAGCAAAGCTTCGAATGCATCCGCTAAAATAGAGCCGCGACGATAACCGCCCGTTTTTAACTCACCTTCTCCCAGATATAAACAATCGCCTAACGCTAACTCTTGTGCTAATTCCGACAGGGTTTTCCCTCTAACCAGACTTGAGCGCAGACGACTCAGCTTTCCTTCATCAACTTTGGGAAATTTACTAAATAAGGCCTCAGCAATGACCATACCAAGAATGGCATCACCCAAAAATTCCAAGCGCTCATTATGAGCACCGCTGGCACTACGGTGGGTTAAGGCTTGTTTGAAAAGTTTTGGATTAGAGAATTGATAATCAAGACGCTTTAATAACCGTTCTTGCAAACTTTTCTTATTAGGCATAAGTAATGGACATTAAAGCATCTTGTTTTTTTAGAATTTATTGTAGAGGTTGTTCGTGTTCAAATTGAACCAGCGCACTGACATTACCAAATAAAGGTACTACTTTGTCGTATTTAATCACCAAAGTTTTTCCTTGTGGAGTTGCTTTAATCTTTGCATCTCGCCCTTTAATGGAATCTATACTGTTGATATCAAAGCGGCGTTGCAGCAAATCTTTAATTTTGCCATTGGTTTCGCCAGCTACTTTCTGCTCATATAAAGAAGTCATGGAGCTTTTAATGCTACCATACTCCATATAAACTGGTACTAACTTGATAGTAATATAAATAAAGAATAAAACTACCATAACAATAATCAACCAGCCTGCGGCTGTAGCACCTTGAAGATACTTGTTATTTAACATCTTTTTAACCCCATTTGATTGCATCTTGTTATCCTCGTTCCTTATTTGATAGCCCCTACTCTACCAAAACTTATGCCCTTTGGTAAATGCCAGCCAAACAAAACTGGCTCATCGGTAAAGGTAATAAAAAGCCACTTGGCAGCCGCCCTTCCTATAATAGCTTCGCGATCAATAAAAGCATCCGAATTCTGACTGAGCCAATAACGAATATCACGGCTATTGTCTCTATGATCACCCATTGCAAAATACTTACCTTCCGGAATCACATAACTCCAGTTGTTATTTAAGGCCGTTTTATGCTGATATTGACGATAAACTTCATAACCATATTCTGGTTTATAAAATAATAATTGATGTTCTTTGCCATCGACATTTTGTTTGAATAAATTAAACTGGTATTGTCCCTGAACTAACTCTGGCGCCTGTTCTGAAACTAGTTCCGGTTTAACCACTATTGACTCACACTTTTCATCAGCTTCACATTTTGGCTCAATAGTTAAAGTGCCCTTATCCCAACGTAAAGTATCGCCCGGCAAACCGTAAAGCCTTTTAATATAAGCTGGTTGAATGGCCTCATTTGGATTATCTAATTTTGGTGGATGAAAAACGATAACATCACCGCGCTGTGGTTCACCCACTGGAATAATCTGAGTATTGGTAATGGGCAGACGGATCCCATAATCATACTTATTAACCAGAATAAAATCACCATCATACAGCCCTGGATTCATGCTGCCCGAAGGAATACGATAAGGTTCATAAACAAAAGAGCGTAGCACTAAAACGAATAGAATAATCGGAAAAATGGAACGCGAAATATCAATATAAAAAGGCATGATTTCATTGCCTTTTTCATCATATTTTAACCCTTTGGCAACCCGTTCTTTGCGCCACTTCAACTTATCAATCAGGGTAATAATACCGGTAATAACGGCACCAACCGTTAAATAAAATCCAAAATCGTAAAATACCATAGCTGCCTTTTTATTTTTAAATCACATTAATTATAGATATTGTTTGCCAATTTACTCTTAGCAATTGTAACAATTAGTTTATTTGTCTTTGCCCACATGTAATACTGCCAAAAACGCTTCCTGTGGAATTTCCACCTTACCCACCTGCTTCATACGCTTCTTACCTGCTTTTTGTTTCTCTAACAATTTCCGTTTACGCGAAACATCACCACCATAACACTTTGCCAGTACATTTTTACGCAAAGCTTTGACCGTAGAACGGGCAATAATATGGTTGCCAATAGCTGCCTGAATGGCTACTTCAAACATCTGGCGTGGAATAATTTCCTTCATTTTTTCCACCAGTTCACGCCCTTTGTATTGAGCTTGATCGGCATGCACAATCAAGGCCAAAGCATCCACTCGCTCGCCATTAATTAAAATATCGGTACGCACCAGTTTATCTTCCTGGAAACGTTTAAAGCTATAGTCCAAAGAAGCATAACCACGACTGACGGACTTTAAGCGATCAAAAAAATCGAGAACCGCTTCATTCATTGGCAAGTCATAACTTAATGCGACCTGATTACCGGCATAATGCATCTTGGTTTGTACGCCGCGCTTTTCCACACACAGAGTAATCACCGAGCCCAAGTGCTCTTGTGGCACTAAAATATTGGCTTCACAAATTGGTTCTCGAATGGCCTTAATATTAGACACTGGAGGTAATTTGGATGGATTATCCACATACAGGGTTTCGCCATCGGTGGTTTCTACCTCGTAAATAACCGTTGGCGCTGTGGTGATCAGATCCAGGTTATATTCGCGCTCCAAACGCTCCTGGATAATTTCCATGTGTAGCATACCTAAAAAGCCACAACGAAAACCAAAGCCTAAAGCTGTTGAATTTTCCGGCTCATAAAATAACGATGCATCATTAAGGCTTAACTTGGCTAAAGCATCACGGAAACTTTCATAGTCATCAGAATTTACCGGGAACAAGCCTGCGTAAACCTGTGGTTTAACTTGTTTAAAACCTGGTAAAGGAGCTTCTGCGGGCTCTTTAGCCAAAGTAATAGTATCACCCACTGGCGCCCCCTGAATTTCCTTGATTCCAGCAATGACAAAACCCACTTCGCCCGCTTTTAATTCACTTAAGTCCTGACGCTTTGGAGTAAAAATACCCACATGATCCACCAGATGATTCTTACCTGTAGACATCACCTGCATCTTGTCATTCTTTCTAATGGTGCCTTGCATAACGCGTACTAGCGACACTACACCTAAATAATTATCAAACCAGGAATCAATAATCAAAGCCTGTAGCGGCGCATCTGGATCGCCATAAGCTGGCGGAATATCCTTAACGATAGACTCCAGCAACTCTTCAATACCAACACCGGTTTTGGCCGAACATTGCACCGCTTCCATCGCTTCAATACCTACAATATCTTCGATCTCCTGAATAACCCGATCGGGATCTGCTGACGGCAGGTCAATTTTGTTTAGCACCGGAACCACTTCCAGATCCTGCTCAATGGCGGTATAACAATTGGCCAGAGTTTGTGCCTCCACCCCTTGCGCCGCATCCACCACCAATAAAGCGCCTTCGCAAGCGGCTAAAGAACGAGAAACTTCATAGGAAAAATCCACATGGCCAGGCGTATCAATAAAATTTAATTGATAGGTATGGCCATCTTTGGCTTTATAATCCAAAGTAACGCTTTGTGCTTTAATAGTAATGCCGCGCTCACGCTCCAGATCCATAGAGTCCAAAACCTGCGCCTCCATTTCACGCTCAGACAAACCGCCACAATGCTGGATCAAACGATCGGACAAAGTCGATTTGCCGTGATCGATATGCGCAATAATGGAAAAGTTTCGAATATAGTCTGTATAAGCCATGGTTATAGGAATTTCCTAGCAGGCACAAAGCCAAAATCAAAGCGCCCTATTGTATAGGAAAAGGTCATTGAGGGTCTATAAATAAAAGACCAGCCTAACCAGGCTGGTCCCAACAATATTTACAAGCCAGGTTATTAATTAAGATAGACAATCCGGTAATCACTGCCCGCTTGACTGGTCACTAAAACCAGCAGTTTACTGGCAGACTTCAACTTATCCATTACCTGATAAAAATCTTGTACATTATTAATTTCATGACGATTCACTTCGGTAATCACATCACCTTGCGAAATACCGGCTCTTTGTGCTGGGCTGCCTGGCTCCACTTTGGTTATCACCACACCAGCATCAATGCCTAGCTGTTGTCGAATAAAATTACCAATGTTTTTAACTTCAACCCCAAAGTGATTCTCATCAGCCTGCTGACGAGCAGCAACAAAACTATCCTCACGAGAAACCAAAGTCGCCTTAAAACTTTTAGCCTTACCGTCGCGATAGCCCTTTAATTTAATTTTGCTACCAGGCGTCATTTGCGCAATATAATAAGGTAAATCTTGATGATTTTTGACCCGGTTACCTTCAATTTCAGTAATAATATCGCCACGCTTAATACCTGCTTTAGCCGCAGGTGACTCTTTCTCTACGAAATTAATCAAAGCTCCACCAACTTGTGGCAATTCAAAATAATCCACCATGCCCGCATCCACTTCTTCGTAGCGCACGCCGAGATACCCTCTGATCACCTGACCATATTCAGCCAGCTGTTCACTCACCGAATCAGCCAGATCAATTGGAATAGAGAATGATAAACCGGTAGAGATCATGGGGTTATAAATCATGGAGTTAATACCAACCACTTCACCAGCCAAGTTAATTAAAGGGCCGCCGGAATTACCGCTATTAATAGCCACATCCGTTTGAATAAAAGGCACGAAAGGCGAACCAACACTACCGCGTCCTTTAGCGCTGACAATGCCCGCAGTTACAGTCTGCTCTAAATTAAACGGCGCTCCGAAAGCCAATACCCATGCGCCCACTTTTAAATTGCGTGAACTACCCAGTTTAACTGGCTTTAAGTTTAAACCTTTGCCATCAATCTTGATCAAGGCTACATCAGACAGCTGATCGCTACCGATAATTTCCGCCTGGTATTCACGGCCATTGGATAATTTAACCGAAACCCGATCACTGTTATTAACCACATGATGATTGGTTAGAATATATCCCTCTTTGCCAATAATAAAGCCGGAACCGCCCGCTTTACCAATACGGCCGCGCTGGCGCACATCCACCTTAATACTCACCACGCTCGGCTGGATCTGCTCGACCAGGCCTGTGAAATCAGGAAATGACTGCGCTTTTAAATGGACACTACTAATGACCATCAATAAAGCCATAAAAAATAGAGTTAGGCTTTTTGTCATCTTATAAATTTTCATAAATGATTCTCTCTCCGATCCTGCTTAGAAAAAGATAAGGTTAACGTCAATCTGTATGGGGTTTGAAAAATAAAAAGTCAATGGGTTCCATTAAACATCCAAAATTTTAGCTTAAGATGTTTCCACTTGTTTCACAGTAATGGGTCTCTTGACAATTCTTAACAAAACTGGCTCTAAATATTTGTTTTTGCTTATTTTTTCACCAGTTTTTTTAACCCGATAAAAACCAAAAATAAGAGTTGCCAAAGCTATCCCCATTAGATAAATCTCAGGCATATCAGGAAAAAAATAAGTGACAAGCAAACTGACCAGAATCATCAAGGTTAGGGGTAATAAATAAACCAGAAAAGAAGCCTTAACCACCAGATTTTCTGGTATACCCACTTCCACTTGATCGCCCTCTTGCGCTTTGATCGAGTTGTTCATTGGGGTGATAAAAGAACGTTCACCAAAAGCTTTACTGATAATACCAATGCCGCAGCTGGCATTGACCTGACAACTATTACAAGAAGTCTTGGCCACCGTTTGCACCATGACCATATCATCTTTGGCTTCGATCACCAGCCCCAGCTCTTTTAACATCAATAGCCTATCTTAAAATTCAGGCAAAAAAATGCCCATTAATTTGCTAGTTAATGGGCATTATACGCTTAATTTCACTTACGAGGGCAATCAATAAGATGAATTTGAGCTATTGTTTCATTTCCTGTTTGTTTATCAGGTCACGATCATCCTGTTTGACCTCTTGCTCCTGTGCTTTTGCCAAAGGTACTTGAATGGCGACAGCTTTTTGGTTGGAAACGGTCTGAATAACGGGTAAACCTGCATTTTGTAATTGTGACAACTCAGAGAAAAACTGATGAGCCTGCTCCAACTGCTCACGATCCACATCTATTGCAGCAACAGCTGTATTAGTGGCAACGACCTGAGTGGCAAAGTTTTGTCCGGCAACTTGTGGAATTTGGGAGTTCTGACCTAACATATTGGTATTGAGCAACGCCACCAGAGCCACTGAAGCAGCAATGGCAAAGCCGCCGATTTGCTTGGCTACTCGCTTACCCAGGCGAGCTGGTAAACTAATAACACTGGAACCTTGCTGAGATTCCGCAACTTTATCCTTACGAGGAGCTAAAACAGTAGCTTCATCAGCCAAAGCATCCATCACACCATCTGCAATGCAAACATCTGGTGCTATGGCTTCCTGGCGCATTAGATTGCCAATTAATTGATAACGACTATAAGCAACCTTGGCATCCTTATCAGATACCAACTGCAACAAGTCATTTTTCGAATTCAAATCGCCATCAAGAAATTTACTGGCTATTTGTTTTGAATCGAAAACCATATTTTATCCTCTAAAACCCAATAATTACTTAAATATCAAAAACTTAAGTCTGAAAAATACGTTGAAACCAGTTCAAGCTGATATTTTTATACGTTTTTCAGTTAACCAATTGACTAATCACTTGGTAAAAAGTTCACAAAAAATGTAAATAAATTTGTCTTATTACTCAAAAATCAGGATTTATTCAGCAATAAGCTCTGTTTTTATGAACGCCAACCCTGCTCCAACAGTGGAGCAATTTTTTGATCGATCGCATCTCGCGCCCTAAAAATGCGCGATCTGACCGTACCCACCGGGCACTCCATCACCTCAGAAATTTCTTCATAACTCAAACCTTCCATTTCGCGCAAACTAATGGCGGTCTTTAGATCCTCTGGCAGCTCATCAATGGTTTTAAAGATCAGCTTGCGGATTTCATCACGAAACATGAGGCGTTCAGGGCTGCCAGTATCACGCAAAGCATCGCCGCCCTCATATTGCTCGGCTTCAATCGCATCAATATCCGAACCAGGTGGACGGCGACCACGTGAAACCAGGTGATTTTTAGCTGTATTAATCGCTATTCGATAGAGCCAGGTATAAAAGGCACTATCGCCTCGGAAACTTGGTAAAGCACGGTAAGCTTTAATAAAAGCCTCTTGAGAAACATCCATCACCTCATCCGAATCTTTAACAAAACGAGAAATAAGGTTCATAATTTTATGTTGGTATTTTCTCACCAACAAATCAAATGCAGCTTTATCACCAGCTTGGACGCGCGCGACCAACTCTGAGTCTTGATTTGGCTCAGACACTAAATTCCCCTTCAATATGTTGTTATTGCTAGTCTGATTAGTAATATTTTTCGACTCGGTTTATATAATGCACAACTTTGGATCTTAATGTATTTTATCGGCTTATTCTAATAAAAGAAAATCCCGACTCAAGCTATGGGATTGCCAAATGTCTTATGGTACAGTCGCCCTAGTTGAAGCAGCTCTAGTAGAAGCGATAACCAAGACATAAAGCAGTACATTTAGTTTACACAATAGTCTTAACAGACCTAAGAGCCACACGAAAAGTTCAACCATCTGAATAAAAAATAACAGGTCAAAGCCCCATGACAGCCGATAATCAGCACACTAAGGGATCAATAGCAACGGATATTTTAATCATTGGCAGTGGCGCTGCTGGACTATCAGCAGCATTAAGGCTGGCTGATTTGGGTAAGGTTACAGTTTTAAGTAAAGCCGAAGTCACCGAAGGTTCAACTTTTTATGCGCAAGGCGGTATTGCCGCGGTTTTACATAAAAATGATAGTGTAGATGCCCATGTAACCGATACCTTGATTGCAGGTGGTGGTCTATGCGATGAACAGGCTGTACGCTTTACTGTAGAACATTCCACTGAAGCCATTCATTGGCTGATTGATCGCGGCGTGGCTTTTAGTAAGCAGGATCAAGAATACCACCTGACCCGCGAAGGTGGCCATAGCCAAAGACGCATTATTCATTCCGATGATGCTACCGGCAAAGAAGTTTCAACCACTTTAGTTGCCGCGGTTAAAGCTGAACCTAATATCCAAATCCTTGAGCATTATATAGCGGTCGATCTAATCACCGAGCATAAGCTGGGCAACACTGCCCATGATAATCGTTGTGTCGGTGCCTATGTGCTAAATTTGGTTCAAGACAAGGTCGAAACCATTAGTGCCCGCTTTGTTATTTTAGCCACCGGCGGCGCCAGTAAAGTTTATCTTTATACTTCTAACCCCGATATCGCCAGTGGCGATGGCATTGCTATGGCCTGGCGCGCAGGCTGTAGCGTCGCTAATCTGGAGTTTAATCAATTTCATCCAACTTGCCTGTACCACCCCGCAGCGCGCAGCTTTTTAATTACCGAGGCACTGCGTGGCGAAGGCGCTATTTTGCGCCGCCCCAATGGTGAGCGCTTTATGCCGGAATATGACGAACGTGCAGAATTGGCATCACGCGATATAGTGGCACAGGCTATTGATCACGAAATTAAAAAATTCGGTATCGATTGTGTTTATCTCGACATTAGCCACCAGGATCCTGATTTTATTAAAAGCCACTTCCCCACCATTTACAACAAGCTGCTGGAATTTGGTATCGACATGACCAAAGATGCGATTCCGGTAGTTCCTGCAGCGCATTATACTTGTGGCGGTGTCAAGGTTAACTTACACAGCCAAACTGATTTGCCTGGCCTTTATGCCATTGGCGAGGTGGCCTGTACCGGATTGCATGGCGCTAACCGTATGGCCAGTAATTCATTATTGGAATGTCTGGTTTTTGCACAAGCCGCCGCTAATGATATAAAAAGTAACTGGCATGATCTCACGCCACCCCGAATTTTGCCGGCCTGGGATGAAAGTCAGGTAACAGACTCAGATGAAGAAGTGATCCTTAATCATAACTGGCACGAACTGCGCCAGTTAATGTGGAATTATGTTGGCATTGTTCGCAGCGATAAACGCTTACAGCGCGCCCTAAGGCGGATTGAATTGTTAAAACAGGAAATTCAGGAGTATTATGCTCACTTTAAGGTATCCAACGATCTAATTGAGTTACGTAATCTGGTGCTGGTTGCTGAACTTATTGTGCTCTGTGCACTTGCCCGTAAAGAAAGTCGCGGTCTGCATTACACACTGGATTACCCTGAACTGTTAGCTGAAACCAAAGAAACCCACATAGCTCCTGATTAACCCCTATTTAATTCCTGACTAGTCCTTATCTAGCGCTCCCAGAAACTTTAAGGTACGGGAAAGGTGCCGAAAATCTTCATCGCTCATGGCGTCTCTGGCCAAAACCAGGCTATACTCACCCATTATTTTTCGCTCCGCAGTATGCCTGAAATGGTATTTCAGCAAAATCAGATTAGGCAGGATGCGGCTAGCAGTACTGAGCACAATGGGGCGCTTTCGTTTATTGATTAATAATGACCATTGTTGCTGGTTCCAGTAAATGGCCTTAACCTGTGTCAAAATCCGTTCAAGCTGGCGCCAATGCAAATAAGTAGTCAGCAGCAACAAAAACACAATAAATACTAGAATAAAACCACTTAGTTGAATCTTTTGGCTAAACCATAAATAACCAACAAAGCCATAAAGACCCAACCAAAAGAGTCCAGACCAATAAAAAATCTGACGGGATTTGTGGAGTTTAATATTTAAGTTCAGCTGAAAATCCTTTTAAAAACAACATGTTAATACCCAATCAGGGCTTATTGAATTTTACTATCAATAAATTGACGAATGTTTTGCGTTAGTTCCTGAAATTCAGCTTTTGGTGTTTCAAAGCCCATTAACCAAGCATATAAATCCGGATCATCCTGCTCTAAAAAGCTTTTGAAATGCGCAATTGCCTCTTGATTCATGCTGGCAAAAGTTTGCTGTAAATAAGGTGTTAAAATCACATCCAGTTCCAGCATCCCCCGGCGCGTCGCCCAAAGCATTGCCCTTAATTCATCTTTTAGCTCATCTTGGTTAGAATCTGTTGATTGCGTCATCAAATTGCCATTAATCTGAATTTCAAACTTTTGATTGGTTTAATTATAACTTCTATAGTACAAAAGCACTAAATTTCAGAGTAAAATTTAACTACCTTTTTAAATCAAGTGACTTTTATCCAATCAATGGAAAAGCAAACCCAATATCAAATACTGGATCAATACGCCATTGTCCGTGTTACCGGATCCGATAGCAGTAAGTTATTGCAAGGCCAATTAACTTGTGACGTCAATCAAGCTGATGGTCAAACAACCATTTTAGGTGGCTATTGCAATGTACAAGGACGTTTACACGCTACTTTTTATTTGCTGCAAACATCGCCGGAGCCCATACAGTATTGGCTTGTGATGCCAAAAGAAGTCGCTGAACACTTTGTCAGCAACCTTGCAAAATACGCAGTATTTTTCCAGGTGGATATCAGCATTGAACAAAATTTATTACTGCTTGCTGCTAATAATAGCCCAAAACTTAAACACTTCAGCCAAGCGTCTCTTGAAGACTATGGCCAACAGTTTATTTTAGGCAAGCTAACGGTTTCTGCGTTAAATCCAGATCATTGGGAGCAGTTTAAGCAAGCTCATTTATCAGGCTATGCAGTTACAAAAACCGATCTATTGGCACTTGAGCAAGTTCGAAACTCGATTCCTATGGTGCTAGCCAGTACCATCGAAAGTCTGCTTCCCCATTATACGGGTCTTACTGAAAATAACGGGGTCAGTTTTGACAAAGGCTGTTATACCGGCCAGGAAGTGGTGGCGAGGATGCATTATCGCGGCAGTTTAAAAATCCACCCTCATCAAGCCTTTATTGAGAGTGATTCAGTTATTGAAGCTGGCACCGATATTACCAATCAAAATCAAAGAAAAGTAGGAACCTTGATCAATTGCGCACTCGGCCAAAACGGATTAGAGGCTTTAATCAGCCTTAAGGATAACGCTAGCGCAGAGCCATTGAGTATTAATGACTCTGCAATCAAATTAACAGTATAAAAAAGGGCTCTTTTGAGCCCTTTCTTTATTTTTACTTTATTTTCATCTTGCTTGCTACTCCATCACCCAGAGCATAACGAGCAGCATCTATTAACAACTGCGGATTCACACGAACCCGAAAATTAGGATTAACGTATTCAAACTGAATCACACCTTCTTGATCCAGAATAAAGACCGCTGGCACAGGCAAGATACTGCGCTCATCACCTTCAAGTTTCTGGGTTTTACCACCAATACTTTTAACTTTATCATTATATTTTTTAGAAATATAAAAAGCTAAACCAAACTGACGAGTCGCTTGCAGGTTAAAATCTGATGCCAACTGATAATCTAACTCACGCTCTTTTATCGATTTTTTTAAAGCATCCGGCGTATCCGGGCTAATGGCGATTAGTTGATAGCCCAAGTCTTTGATTTTTGCTTCAACCTGTTGAATTTGGCTTAATTGAGCATTACAAAAAGGACACCAGCCACCACGATAAAACAGCAAAATGGTTGGCTTTTTAGCCACTTCCTGCTTTAAATTCAATGGCTTACCTTCAGGACTGAACAAAGTGACGTCGGGTATGGTTTCGCCAATTAGGATCGGGGCTACATCCGATGCTTTTTCAGCTATCTGGGTTCTATCAATCGCTTTTAGTGGTGCATTAAAGCCTAGCAACAGAGCTAAAATAAGACTAATTTTAATGGTTTTCATAAATATATAGACCTTCCGCAATAAATGATTATGACATAAGCTTTGATAAGATTATTATGAGTCCAATTTGTTACATCAATAAGTTAGCGCTGATAAGCGTAAAATTGTTTTAAATACGACAATCGTTCGTTCACAAATGACCTGCAGTCATTTAGAATCCTACAACGTTAATATAGCCCCATAAATTTTTATTTTGGGATCCAAAGTCATTAGTTTATGAGCCGAGCCTACTCTACAGTTCAAAAATTAGAGAAGCGTCAAGAAATTTTAATGTCTGCTGAAGATTTGTTTATCAAGCAGGATGGTGAGTTTCCTACCGTAACCTCAATTTGCCTCTACAGCTCTATAGCTAAAGGCACTGTATATCTCTATTTTAAAAACAAGGAAGAGATTTATCTGGCTCTTTTGGAGAAATACTTTTTACAGTGGGCGGATCCTAAAAAAATCCATTCTAAAACTGATTCTATCGATGAAATTATCCAGCTATTAATCGATTTTGTCAGTAAAAATCCCTATAAATTCAAACTGTTAAATTACAGAAATATTCTGGAAACCCGCTGTGATGCAGAAAAAGTGGTGGCGTTTTATAAAAACCTGATGGCCGCATTTACCGCTTTTACAACAGCTATGGCCAAAGCTTTAAATGAAGATCGACAAAAAGCAGGACAATGGCTAATGGACTCTTATTACTTTGTGCAAGGTTTATGGAGAACTGCCAATCCGGCTCATAACCTTAAATCAGCTTTAAGTAATACGGAGATGGCAATTTTTATGCCTGATTTTGAAACTAATGCCAGGCGAGTGCTTAAGCAGATGTGGGATAGCCTAGATTAAGGCCTGGATAAAACTTGAATTAAAATTGCTAAAAAGCTTGAATTTCTTCATTAAAAATCCAAACAACGAAACCAATAAAACCAATTGCCGCGACAATAGAAGCCACCATTGTCAAATTCATATCGGTTAAATACTGTTCAAAACTGCGATACCAGTTTAGCTCCAGTAATCCATTAACCGCTATTAATGCGGCAGCCAGCCCTAATAAACTAAAAATACCAAGAACTAAGACACGGGTCTGATAACGCTTTTGGATCCTGGTTAACAATGCTTGTATAAATTCATCAGAAATTAAATTTTGATGATATTCCAATAATCGTTCTAACATTTCACTTACCTCACAACCTTGATCAAGCCACTAATTGACTTTTATCAATCAACTTATGCAATTTCACTTTAGCACGTTGGATGTGCGATTTCACGGTACCCAGTGGCATTTGGGTTACTGCTTCAATTTCTGAATGACTCATCCCTGCCGACATAAACAGTGTCATCACCACCCTTTCATCCGGTGATAAACGCAACATCAATTTTTCCGCCAATAGATCAGCCTCCAAAGCACTTTGCGGCTCGCTGATCAATATCGTCTGTCCATCATCCAGCTCAAGAGTTTTATGTTGCTTTAACTGTTTCAAAAACTGACGATAGGCAATGGTATGTAACCAGGATTTCAGGCTACCTTTGGCTTTATAGGTATACAGTTTTTGATAAGCCAAAATAAAGGTTTCCTGAGCTAAATCATCAGACAGATGATAATCACCCGCCGTTAAGCGTCTTAAAAACTGTCGAATCATGGATTGATAGCGCTCAACAATCAGGGTAAAAGCCTTTTGATCAGAAGAGCTGATAGCCAAAGCCACCAGCTCATTGTCACTTCTAGCTGAAAACTTCATTTGAGCCTGATCAAGTCTATGGATTAATCTTCGTAACGATTGAGTTTCCAGACCAATAAGAAACCAGCGCCCATAAATAATGGCAACATGGATAAGATCCTAAATGCTTCTTGTGGCTCTGGATGTGAGAACATAAAACTTGCTACAAAGCCAGCAATACCAATAGAAGCCAACACTATACCACGTCTTAGATCTTTCACTCTCGGCGGCTGTACCGTTTTAGAATTACTTAACTTTTCTAATAATTCAGGGGTCAAATTAGTGCCATTTTCCACTGCCTTTTCAATGGTTTTCATGATCACCACCTTGTTTTTATGTGCATACATAAAGTAGCTGATGATCACTCCAGCGAATGAACCAAAAACTATTAAAGGAACCCAAAATTCTTCTTGCATCTTAATTACCTCAAAAATAATGTTCGTTTATCTATAAGAGTCATACAAGTTTTAATTTGGATGCAAAAATTTTTAACTTGCCTTTAAAAGTAAAAAAGCCGATAAAAATCGGCTTTCTAACAAAACACTACTTTTATTTACTGGCTTTAATCCACTTTCTAATTTTTGCTTCTAAAATATTGAGAGGCAAAGCGCCATCTTTTAACACTTGATAGTGGAACTCACGCACATCAAATTTGTCTCCCAATTCGCTCTCCGCCAAAGTTCTAAGTTCACGAATCTTTAGCTGACCGATCTTATAAGCCAATGCCTGAGACGGAATTGCCATAAAACGCTCAGCTTCAGAAACTCGACGAGCTTCAGCTGCAGGTGAATTAGCTTGCATATATTCAAGAACCTGCTCACGAGTCCAGCCTTTAGCATGTAAGCCCGTATCGACCACCAGACGAATGGCGCGCCATAATTCAGCGGCCAAAGCACCAAAGTATTGATAAGGGTCAGTATAAACCCCCATTTCCTTACCTAAGGATTCAGAATAGAGTCCCCAGCCTTCAACATAAGCTGTAGTACCACCAAAGCGGCGAAAATCCGGAATACCCTCTAACTCTTGCTGGGTAGAAATTTGGAAATGATGTCCTGGCACAGCCTCATGCAGATACAAAGACTCCACCGTCCAGCTGGGTCTGGCCGATAAATCGTAGGTATTGACGTAAAAAACACCTGGACGCGAGCCATCTGGCGCCGCTCTTTGATAAGAAGCGCTGGAAGCAGATTGTTCCCTGAAAGCTTCTACTGCTCGGATTTCAAATTGTGCTTTCGGAATCACTTTAAACAAACTAGGAGCAGCCTTATCCAGTTGCTCTCTTAAGCTTTCATAAGCATCCAGCATGGCTCGTTTATCTTTAAAGGTAAACTGCTTACTGTTCTTTGTGAACGCAAAAAATTCCTTTAAAGTACCGTTAAACTCCACCTGTTTCATAACATTGTCCATTTCCTTATGAATACGCGTCACTTCATCCAGGCCTATTTGGTGAATCTGCTCAGGAGTTAAATCCGTACTGGTGGTTTGTTTGACTTTAAAAGCGTACCAATCCTTACCATTAGGTAGCGCCACCATGCCGTGAGTATCACGTGCAGTTGGTAAATATTCCTGTTCAACAAAGTCATGAATTTTTCTATATGAAGGAACCACGATGGACTTAATGGCTTCTATATAAGCTGCTGATAGGCGCTTTTTGTCTTCTTCTGAAAAAGAGTCAGGCATGGACCTAACTGGACCATAAAACAGACTTTTCTCCACATCATCAGTGATATGCGCTTTAAGTTGTGGCAAAACTTTTTGCATCAAAACTTTAGGCTGCACCACTCCTTTTTGCATTCCCTGACGCATATTGGCAATCACCACCTCTACAGCGGTTGGCACTTCCGACAAACGATTAAGCCAATTTTCGTAGTCCTTAACTGTTTTAAACGGCTGGGCACTTTGACCAGAACCCAACATGGCCAAAAAGTTAAATGGATTATAAAACTGCTGAATAGGCTGCAAATGATCCAGATACCGTTCTCCAGCTTTTTCAGCCAGGCGCTCATCCTTAAAAATTTGATAACTCAATAAATCCTGACCGATTAATTTTGCAGCATCAATTTGATTAATTTTGTTTAAAAACTCCTGATTAAAAGCTTTTTGTTTAGCTAAACCTTCAGTAGAACCAAAATCACCCAAGCGATCATTATAACGGTCATCGCCTTGAAAAGTAGCCATAATAGGATTCATTTCCAGGCTACGTTGCCAGTATTCCTCATAAATAAGTTTAGCTTTTTCCGCTTCAGTAGGCTCATTGCTTGGTTTTGTATCAACGCTGACCGCTGGATTTTCGTCAGTGTTAGTACCTTGATCTTTAGCGCTGACCTGAGTTTGAATTTTTTCAACGGTTTGCTCTTGTTTATCAGTCGATTTTTCTTCTTTTTGGCAGGCGGTTAATAAGATGCTGATCACCACTAATGCAATAGCACTTTTATAAAACAGTTTCACAAAAAGCTCCTTAGAATGTGTATTAACTGGGAGTATCATAACGAGCCAGTAACAAATGGCAATTATCCATTTCACTAATTCAGAATTTCGACATTAAAAACTCGATTAAGAAATACTTTGTTACATACTAACCAGCATCCATTTAAACCCTCTGCCTCTAAATGGCATCTTATGAGTATCTGATAATAAAGTAACCATTAAAATTGTTAAGGGGAAATCGCCATGAAATTCTTACTAAAACCACTGTTTGTCAGCACTTGTTTAGCGGCATCCACCTCCGTCCTGGCACTTGAAACCGAACGCCAATTATCATTGGATAGCGGTAATCTTGATTCATTCTTTATTGACTCCGGAGCGGGTTCGCTGACAGTTTCAGGTAAAGCAGATTTAAAACAGATCCAGGTTGATGCACAAATCAGTGTGGATGGTGTAGATGAAGACGAAGCCGCTGACTGGCTGAATAAGCACATGATTCTGACCTTAACGGAAAAAAATGGCAAAGCCGTATTAAAAGCCACTTTTGAAGAAAAAAAATTCTTTAACTGGGGCTCGAATGGTGAACGAAAAATCGATCTGAAGGTTTATATGCCCGATCATTTAGCATTGGAAGTGGATGATGGTTCCGGCTGGTCGAAAGTCGACAATATTAAAGCCAATGTGGAGTTCGATGACGGGTCTGGTGATCTGGATATTACTAATATTACCGGAAACCTTAAAGTGGATGATGGCTCTGGTAGCTTAACCATTACCAATGTTGACGGTGATTTATACGTGGATGATGGTTCTGGCAAAATGTACATCGATCAGGTGACTGGCGAAGTCGAAATCGAAGACGGTTCGGGTAACATCAAAATAACCAATGTCGCTAAACGGGTTTACATTGACGATGGCTCAGGTTCGGTAGACGCTTGCCATTTGGCTAGCGATCTAACCGTTGATGATGGTTCTGGCAGCGTCAATACCTGTGATGATATCAAAGGCAAAGTGGTTATCAAATAAAAGCCAAGCTTAATTCAAACGCTTCCCTAGCAAGCCAAAGTAAAGGTAAAGTTACTTATTTTCACATAAAGTAAGTAGCTTTGCTTAATTATCCTTCCGCAGTCAATAACTGTGTTTACCTTGGCTTTTGCCCTGGTTCAGTCTAACCCATTGAATACCAGGGCTTTTTTATACCAATTTAAGAGAGTAAAAAATTTAAGATCTGCTCCAACCAGATTTGCCCCATTTATTAGGCATAATGCCACCTCCAACAGTCAAATGCCCGTTTTAAACAGGCTCAGGTTTTAAAAATGCAAGCAGTCACAAAAGATACCAGCAGACCATCATCTTTTTCCAAACAGGATTTACTCGATTGTGGACATGGTAAAATGTTTGGTGCAGGAAATGCCAGACTGCCTATTGGCAATATGCTTATGATGGATCGAATTACCAAAATTCAGGACACTGGCGGCGAATACAACAAAGGTCAGATCATTGCTGAACTTGATATTCACCCCGACTTGTGGTTTTTTGGCTGCCACTTTGAAGGCGATCCTGTGATGCCAGGTTGTTTGGGAATAGATGCCTTATGGCAGCTCTCTGGTTTTTTCCTGCCGTGGCTGGGCCATCCAGGCAAAGGTCGCGCTCTGGGTGCTGGTGAAATAAAGTTTACCGGTCAAGTTTTACCCACCGCAAAATTAGTTACTTATATTATTGATATTAAAAGAGTCATTACCCGCAAACTTAAAATGGTTATTGCCGATGGGCGTATGCTTATTGATGGCCGTGAAATTTATACCACAAAAGATTTAAGAGTTGGTTTATTCCAATCAACTGAAGAATTCTAAAACCGATAGAAAAATCATTATGAAAAGAGTAGTCGTTACCGGCATGGGCGTAGTCTCCTGTCTTGGAAACAATATTGAAGAAGTCACCAAATCTCTACGGGCTGGACGTTCGGGCATCAAAAAAATAGACATCTACGAAGAACACGGCTTAAGAAGTCATCTGGCAGGAAAGCCGAATATTGATGTGAGCGAATATGTTGATCGTAAAAAATTACGATTCATGGGTGATGCTGCCGCTTATACCTATATTGCTATGCAACAGGCCATCGAAGATGCGCAACTTGCTGACGATTTAGTTTCTAACGTTCGTTCTGGAATTATTATGGGTTCAGGAGGTGCCGGCCAAAAAGCCCAGGTCGAAGCCATCGATACTGCACTGTCCAGAGGGCCTAAACGTATTGGGCCTTATGCCGTTCCTAAAACCATGGGCAGTACCACTTCTGCCTGTCTGGCCACTCCTTTTAAAATCAAAGGAATCAATTATAGTATTACTTCTGCCTGTGCTACCAGTGCCCACTGCATTGGCAGCGCGCTCGAGCAAATTCAACTGGGAAAACAGGACATTATGTTTGCCGGTGGCGGTGAAGAAGAAGATTGGCGCTTGACAGTTTTGTTTGACGCCATGGGCGCCCTTTCCAGCAAATACAATGACACTCCTGAAACCGCGTCTCGCCCTTATGATGCCACTCGTGATGGCTTTGTCATCTCCTCTGGTGGCGGTTGTTTAGTGCTGGAAGAATACGAACATGCAAAAGCCCGTGGGGCAAAAATCTATGCTGAAATTACCGGTTATGGCGCAACATCTGATGGCTACGATATGGTAGCGCCATCTGGTGAAGGCGCAGCACGCTGTATGCAGATGGCATTGGCAAATACCGATAAAGCTGTTGACTATATTAATACCCACGGTACCAGCACTCCAGTAGGCGATACCGCTGAATTAGCAGCTATTAAAGAAGTTTTTACTGATAAGGTTCCTTATATCGGTTCTACTAAATCATTAGCTGGCCACTCTTTAGGCGCAACGGGTGTACACGAAGCTGTTTATTCATTAATTATGATGAAAGAAAATTTTATTGCTGCTTCTGCTAACATCAATAAATTAGATCAAAAAGCCGAAGGCTTACCTATTGTTAGAGAACGAATGGATAATATTGAAATTAATAGTTTCTTGTCCAATAGTTTTGGATTTGGTGGTACCAATTGCAGTCTGCTGTTTGAGAAAATATAAACAATCCATTCAAACAAAAAAGAGATGCTTTCTGCATCTCTTTTTTAACGCTTCACTCATTAAGGTTTCTTAAATAATAAAGTCCAGCGATCGGTCTGACCAGTTACTGACTCATGCCCCACTTCTTTTGTTAAATCATCTTGCGGGCGGTAGTGTAGCCTTGAATAATCGACTAAAACAAAACCAGCAGCTTGAACTTCCTTAATGGCCAAAACCGGATCAATGCGGCGACGCTGCTCACTATCAAAGGACACCATATGGCGGCGAGTATGATCAATAACCCCATAGACGCCACCAGATTTAAGTGCCTTAAAAGCAGCTTGGTTAATGTTCATACGTCCTCGTTTATCAAAATTATGATAATTACGGAAGGTTAGCACCATATCCACAGGCTCAACATCAAAGCTAAACTCGTCAATCGAGTTTAGGCGGGTTTCTTGATTGCGACTGGTTTTGGCATCCACCTTAAGGATATTCATTTTTTCAAATCCAGGCTTAGCTACCAGATTTTCTTCAATACGGCGGGTAAATAGCGCACCATAATATTTACCACGCTCAGCCAGGGTTGGTGCCAGTAATTTAGTGTACCAACCACCACCAGGGATCAGCTCAATTACAGACATATCATCTGAAAAGCCAAAAAAATCCAGAGTCTGAATCGGCTTGCGATTGGCATCACGTTTGATCTCTTTTTCACTGCGAATATCCGATTTCATCGCCTCCGCCAACTTATATTTCCATTTCACAGGCTTAACCTGTATTTCACTATTATGGCCTGCCGAATGAGCCATTACTCCCAAGTTTAAGCTTAGTCCCAAAAGACCAATTAAAAATTTATTCATTTGATTTTCCATTAATAAAGAGCATTTAAAATTTGATGTATGAGACATTAAAGATGAGTTTACTGTCAAAATGCTACAAAAAACTTTATAAAAGCGGATGTTTTAATACCTTAATGTCTGACTGAGGGTTGCGACTTCTGGTAAAAAAGAGCTGATTGGTTTTCTTAGAAAAACTTATGGTCGAATCCCCTTTTAAGGTGCTTTCAGGAAGGTTTATAATCAGCTCGTCGCTTTTATCTAATAAAGAATATTTTCTTGCTTTTTCAATATCTTTACCTCTAACAAAATAATAAATAAAATCATCAACAAGAACCCAAGAGCTGGAGCTCAAAAGAGAGCTTTCTGGTTCTAGTATTTTTTCTTCAAACTGAGTATCTATATTTCTTCGCCATATACTTTTTTCATCTTTGGTATATAGAAGTTCGTTAGCAGATATCATAACGCCATATTCTCCGCCACCTGAAGTCAGCTGAGTATATGCACCGCTATCCAGGTCAAAACTAAATAGATTTGTTTCCTCATCCACTTCTACCGCAGAAATAATCGCATCATCAGAATAGCTCCAACTAGTACGGGCATGATTCTTAAACGGCGTTTCCAACATTTTTATTTGTTTTGATGCTACATCCACTATAAAAATTTTATCCTCACTCAATTGTTCAGATGGTGCAAGAAAGGCAATTTTATCACCCTGCCTTGACCAGGTAGGGTATTTAACATCTTTACCAAAACTCGTGAGTTGCTGCGGAGTCTGGCCGGCCGTATCAGCAATCCAGGCTTCATCATGGCCCGATTCATTTGAAAGATATACCAACAAATCTGCCTTATCCGAAAAGTCTGGGTCTTTATAATTAAATTGAGATTCAAGCAAAGGCGATAAATTATAGCTTTCCCCTTTTGCTAGTCTTAAACTGCTTAACTCAAATTTAACTTGTTTTTCCTGATAAAAAAGCTCTTTGGATAAGCGAGAAAACTGAGGATAACTAAAGCCTTTAATATTCAACTCTTGAATGTCTTTAGTTTTAGTATTAAGAATATAGCCTTTTTTTTCATATGCCACATCCTCAGCAAAAATTAGATGAACGCCATCTGGATGCCAGCTAATACCATCTATATCTTCAAAGCCAAAAGTTAATTGTTGTTGTTCTCCGGTTTTTCGATTGACCAGATAAATATTTTCATCTGAAAAAGTTTTACGCTTGGTAATAGCTAAAATATTTTCATCACGTGAGTTAAACGCCATTGACCGTTCGATCATACTACAATCTGCTGGCTGGCATTCTAAGGTTTGCATAGGCAAAGATGGATCATGCAGGTCCAAAATATGTATTCTGGATGAATCGCTGGTTCCGAAAATACCTGAAACGGCTAACCATCGATTATCAGCTGAAATATCGACATAACTATAGGTATAATTATTTTTACAACTTAGAATAGTGTCTTCTTTTTGAGTATAAACATTTAATTTAATCAACTCACACTCATTATCCACGGTACCTCTTCTGACAAAGTAAATATGCTTATTATCATGACTCCAAACTGAAAACCGATCATTCCAGTCAGAAAAAGTCAGCTGTTTACTTTGAAAACTATTAGCATCCCTATCAATAAGATAAAGATTTTGGCTTCCAGTAGTGGCTTTTGAATAAACGACCAAGCTACCATCTGCTGATGGTGATGGGAAATATTCTGCTCCAGGGGCTCTGGTGATATCAATGATTTCTAATGGCTTTATATCAGCACTATCACTTAGCCATACAGTATTAATCACAAATATAGCCGAAAAAATTAATAATAAAATAGCTAACGAAAGTTTTAGCCAATCACTTCTTTTTTCTTCAGGTTCTATTGACTCAGGAGCCTCGGAATCCCACTCCGGCTTAACGGTAAGGCGATAGCCTACTTTGCGAATGGTCTCAATAGTATTTTCCTGATTTTGGGAAAATATACTTCTTAGCTGCCAGATGGCATTATTAAGTGCTTTCTCACCAACATAGAAGTTGCCATCCCATACCTCTTCTATGATATATTCGCGTGAAATGACTCTTGGATAATTAACCGCAAGGCAATATAAAACTTCAACAAATTTAGGCTGAATACTGACTTTTTCTTCAGTATATTTTTGTATGGTTAACTCTGTAGGATCTACTAAAATATCGCTTATTCGAAAGCTGTTTTTTTGATCCGTTTGAGGCTTTTGCCTCCTAAATCTTGCCATTTCTAAGAATATTTAGCCGTATCTAATAACCAATAAGCCCAAAATACTAGATTTTTTCTTATTAATCAACAGGTTAGTATTTTTTTGAGCAATTTTATTTGTATCTATTTTCTATTCATTACAACAAAAATGATAAAAAAAAGATATAGAAATGATGCAAAAATGAGCTTATTTGTCTATGCCTCAAATCGCTTATCCATCATACTCAAAGAGGATAAGTTATGAAGTGTGGGAATGTGTGTCTAATTTTATTGAGATACATCCATATTACTTACAATAACGCATTAAGCCTTCAAGTCTTATTATTAAAGGCTTTACTTCATAGCTTAACTAACTTAATAGAAAGTTAATACATTTATCATTTTATGAGGTGTGATATGAAAGTTAAACCTATGGTAATAGCCTTAAAGGTTGCGCTATTAATGGGGACTGCGCAACCTTTATTCGCTGCCGAAGAACCCGATGGGGAAGAAGCAAAGGATAAGTCCGAAACGGTGGTAGTGACAGGTACCCGTATTAAGCGGGAAAGCCTATCCACTCCAACCCCTTTGATTAAAGTTAGTCGAGAAACTATTGTAGATTCTGGTCTTGGTTCTTTATCGGAGATTCTAACAGATCAGGTTCCTGCTATTTCAGAAAGCCTTTCGAACCAAAACTCTCAATCTCAAGTTTCTAATACCGGGATTTCCACCATTAACCTAAGACGCTTAGGTACCGATAGAACCTTAACCTTGATTGATGGCAGACGTACCGTGTCGAATAGCTATAATGGTAACTATATCAGTCTTAGTACTATTCCGGCCGGATTAGTTGAAAGTGTAGAAGTCATTACAGGTGGTGCTTCGGCAGTTTATGGTTCCGATGCGATTGCCGGTGTTGTCAATATTATCACCCAATCAGGTAAAGAAGGTTTTGACGTTAATGCCAGATACGGTTACACACCTGAAGGTGGCGGTAAGGAATTTAGTTTGGATTTCGACTATGGTACCAGCTTTGCCAACAATGATGGTTATCTTTATTTCAGTAACAGCTGGGATAGGCAGTTCGGTATTGCTTTTGAAGACCGCGACAGAGCTCAGCTAGAACCAAGATATCGTTATCGTGAAAGTGAACTTTGTAACCAAATGCAGACCGCTAATGGATACCAGTGTATGCGCGACATCACGCCCAGTGACTGGCGTGATCGTAGTGATGGTATTGCTGGTGGTGTGTTCGAAGAAAGAAGTAGTGGTACCCGTGGCTACTGGTTTGATGAAAGTGGCCTGCGTGACGACTGGAACGAAGAAACCTACGGGGTTAATTCCGATCAATTTGTTCAACTTAAAGTTCCAGATAATAAATTCTCCTCTGCTATCAAAGTTGATTACAACATTAACGATGATTTAGATGCTTTCTTTCAAGTCCAATACAGCTCAAATAAGTCGATTAATAATAAATCGCCTGAAGATGACTACGAAGGGGCTGATGTGCTGTTTTTTGATCCGGTAACGGGGGCTCCAGGCGAAGTTCGCCCTGGCACTATTTCCATTACAAACCCTTTTGCTCCTGCTGAAATCGCAAATAACGCCGGTAGTAGCATCAGTTGGGATCGCCGTTTCTATGAAGTTGGTAATATTATCACTGATAATGAAAGAACCACTATTCGTAGCTGGGCTGGCTTAAAAGGCTTTATGTTTGACTCCAGTTGGGACTGGGAAGTAGCCTTAGGTTTAGGTAGTTATGAGCAAAAGCAATTACGTCACAATGAGTTAAATGTTATTCGTGTGGCGCAAGCGCTAGATGCTGAACGTCTCCCTGATGGTACTATTCAGTGTGTGGACGCTGATGCTCGTGCCGCTGGTTGTGTGCCATTAAATATCTTTGGTGTTAACTCAATCACCCCTGAAATGGCAGACTGGATTCGTGCTACTCCACAAATTAATACCCAAATTGACCAAATAAATCTGTCAGGTCATATGGCTGGTGATTTATTTGAGCTGTCAAGTGGACCAGTAGCTGCTGCTTTTGGTTTTGACTTTAGAAGAGATACCCAGGATCTTAACACCAGTGAAGGACACCGTAATGGCGGTATTACCTTTAACGTAGTACCAACCTTTAAAGGTGAAATTGATGTGTATGAAGTTTTTGGTGAATTATCTGTCCCGCTGGCCGATAACCTTATTGTTGATACTTCATTAAGACTGGCCGACTATAGCCATCCAAATATCGACTTAATGTCCAGTTATAAATTAGGTTTCCTCTGGGAGCCGATTGATAACTATCAAGTCAGAGCAAGTTATTCTCGTGCGCAAAGAGCACCAAGTATTACAGAGCTATTATCGCCTGCTCGTGGTGACTTTGATGGCTTTGATGATATTTGTGCCGATGTAACCGCTACATCAATGGAGCCTGGTCACGATAATTGCCGCTTAGAGCCCGGCATTGCAGCAACTATTGCCGCAAACGGAATCTTTGAAGATGAAAATAATGGTTATTCTCCAAACGCTGGTAACGATAGCCTAACTGAAGAAACTGCAGATACTTATACTGTTGGCTTTGTTTATACTTCACCATCAGTAGAAGGTTTAAGTTTCGCTGTTGACTACTATGACATTACCGTTGAAGATGCTATCCAATCTATCGCAAACGAGTCCATACTTAACAGTTGTTATAACTCAGCTTCTGTTGCGTTTGGTTCTGGCAATGAGTTCTGTAATCTAATACGTCGTGATGCTGATGGTCAATTAATTGAAATTCTACAACGTGAATATAATTTGGACCAAATCAGTACTCGCGGTTATGATGTTGCAGCAGAGTATAATTTTGATACTAGTGAATATGGCGATTTCAGCCTTAGTCTAAATTGGACCCATGTTGTTGAGCATGAAACTATAGAACCAAGTAATGATGGCCCTGTACGGATAAATAACCTTGGATTCTTAGATGAGGGTATTTTTGAAGATATTGCCAAACTTAGTATTAAATGGAAATACGATAATTGGCGTTTATCATGGAGAACCAGATATCTAAGCTCTATCATTGATGATGAAGGTAGATTGAATGATTATATGGAGCTTCGCGCTGATCCTAACAACCAGGCAGCATTTGCTACGGGTGCGGCAGAAGTTCCCCTTTACTTATTCTTCCCTTCTTACATGAAGCATGATCTTTCAGTATCATATAAAATGGATTTAGACGATTCTGATGTACGTATTTATGCTGGTGTTAGAAATGTGTTTGATGATAAAGGACCTTTTATTCCAAACTCTGGAGATGTTGAAGCTAGTACACGTGGTAATTCCAGCTCATTCTATGATGGAAGTGTTGGACGCTTCGTTTACCTGGGAGTAGATTACTCTTTCTAATACACCTTAAACTAACGAAGGCTGATTATTCAGCCTTCTTTTTTTGGTATCCAGTATGAATTTCAAACTTTATTTAATGGCTTTAACAATAATTTTGTTAATGGCATGTACAACACAATCAACAACCAATCAAACCATTACCAAGAAAGCTGAACCCAATCTAGAAGACTTGGTAGTTTCAGATGGTCCCTATGTTGATATCACAGAAACTGGAATTTTGGTTAAGTGGATTTGTAATAATCAAACGCACAATCTTAGTCTTTCCAACGCACAACTCCCGTACCAGTTTTCAGAATGCGGATTAAGTGCAAATATCGGTAAAACCCAGTTCGAACAAAGTCCCGTAGAATACAGTGGAGACTTTCCTATTGCTGTTGTCAGCGATGTTCATGGGCAACATGATTTATTTATGACGCTGCTTAAAAATAATGGTGTAATCGATAATAATAACCACTGGACTTTTGGTAATGGTCGATTTGTCATTACCGGAGATATTTTTGATCGTGGCCCTAAGGTTATGGAAACACTATGGTTTCTATACCATTTAGAACAGGAAGCCGCAGAAACCGGCGGGCAAGTGCTATACATCTTAGGTAATCATGAAGAAATGGTGCTTAATGGTGATTTAAGATACCTCAACCCAAAATACTTTAAAGTTGCTGAACTTTTCGAAACCAGCTATCCCGAGTTATTTTCAAAAAATAGCTTATTAGGTCAATGGCTACGTAGTAAACCTGTAGTAATTAAAGTTAATGATTCCATTTTCCTGCACGGTGGTGTACACCCGGAACTTGCAGAAAATAAAGTTTCTTTGCAAACCATTAACTATGAATTTAAAAATGCTATGAATAAACGCAATAATAAAGAAGAACTTAGCAAAGAAGAATTATATTGGTTGAAACCACATGGACCTATTTGGTACCGAGGCTATTTTAGAAACCTCACCGAAGGTTATGAAAAGCAAGTTGATAAGCTATTAGATTTTTACATTATTAATCAAATTGGCGTTGGTCACACCTCAGTTGAAAAGATTGAAAGTCACTTTAATGGAAAAATATTTGCAGTAGATGCCAGTATGAAAAATGGCTTATATGGTGAATTGTTGTTTATTGAAGACTCAGGTATTTATGCAGGAACTTTAAATGGAAAACGTATTAAATTAAAAAGTCGTTAGTCAGTTACCTACCTAAAATTAAATGGTAGTGTTTACAGCCCGCATCTTTTGCGGGCTTTTTTATTAATAGGCCGAACTAATAAACTGAGAATTTTTATTGAAAGACGAGGCGTAGTCATAATTTAAACCAGGATTTTACTTGGTAAATGACGCAGTTTAAATTATGGTTACAACAAAGTATTACAATAAAAAGACCAGTTTATTTTATTCTGGACGCATATGCGGGAATAACAATACATCCCGAATGCTGGGTGAATCTGTTAGCAACATCACCAAGCGATCAATACCGATACCCTCACCTGCAGTTGGTGGCAAGCCATATTCAAGTGCTCGAATATAGTCAGCATCGAAATGCATGGCTTCATCATCACCTGCATCTTTTGCTGCAACCTGTGCTTTAAATCGTTCTGCTTGATCTTCCGCGTCATTAAGCTCGGAGAAGCCATTAGCTAACTCACGACCGCCAGCAAAAAATTCAAAACGGTCAGTAATAAATGGGTTTTCATCGTTACGACGAGCTAATGGTGAAACTTCCTCTGGATATTGTGTAATAAAAGTCGGCTGAATTAGTTTCGATTCTGCCACTTCTTCAAAAATTTCAATTTGAACTTTACCTAAACCCCAAGAATCTTCTAGTTTCACATGAAATTTCCTGGCAACTTCACGTGCAGAGTCTAAGTCGGCTAATTGCTCTAAACTAATCTCAGGCTGATGCTTAACAATTGCTTGCAATACCGACATACGCTCAAAGGGCTTGCCAAAATCATAAGTTTCGCCACCCGACTCAAATAGGGTTTTGCCAAGCACTGTTTCAACCGTATAACGCAACATCTCTTCGGTTAGATTCATTAAATCCTGGTAATCAGCGTAACCCCAATAGAATTCCAGCATAGTAAATTCCGGATTATGGCGTGTGGATAAACCTTCATTACGAAAATTGCGGTTAATCTCGAATACTTTTTCCAAACCACCTACAACCAAGCGCTTAAGATAAAGTTCAGGCGCTACACGCAGGAATAATGGCATATCCAAAGCATTGTGATGGGTTTCAAAGGGACGTGCGGTCGCACCACCAGGGATCACATGCATCATTGGCGTTTCAACTTCCAGAAAGTCACGCGCTTCCAGGAAATCACGAATGGCTTTTACCACTTTTGAACGCGCCACAAAAGTAGCACGCGAATCCTGATTTACGATCAGATCCACATAACGCTGACGGTAACGGGTTTCTTGATCGGATAAGCCTCCCCATTTGTCAGGAAGCGGACGTAAAGCTTTGGTCAACAACTGAATCGAAGAAGCTTTGACTGAAAGCTCACCTTTATTGGTTTTGAAGACAGTTCCTTCAATTCCAACAATATCGCCAATATCCCAGGTTTTGAAATCGTCATAAACTTCATCGCCCACCTGATCTTTACGCACATAAGATTGAATTCGACCAGACATATCCTGAATAGTGATAAAAGATGCTTTACCCATATTACGGAATAACATAATACGACCAGCAACCTTCACCTTTTTACCAATTTCTTCCAGCTCGGCTTTTTCTTTTTCGCCAAACTCAGCTATCACATCAGCTGCAACCGTATCGCGTCGGAAATCATTCGGGAAGGCAATCCCCTGTTTTCGTTTATTCGCTAACTTTTGCTTACGAAGTGCCATTTGCTCGTTAACGTCAACTACTGGGGTTTCTTGATTGCTCATTTTATTTGTTTCACCTCTTTCATCACTATGATGATCATTTCTTGCTACTAAAACTCTTTTTCATTATCTATTTCGTCATTGCGAACAACTTTAAGTTGCGCGGCAATCTCAAAAAAGCAACTCAGGTGGTAATATGAGATTGCTTCGCTACGCTCGCAATGACAGTTTAAACTCCGGCCTTTAGTGAAGCTTCGATGAAGCCATCCAAATCACCATCTAAAACAGATTGCGTATTACTCGACTCATGTCCGGTTCTTAAATCTTTAATACGTGATTGATCCAAAACATAAGATCGAATCTGGCTGCCCCAGCCAATATCCGACTTACCATCTTCCATCGCTTGCTGTTCGGCTTGTTGTTTTTGAATTTCCAACTCATACAACTTTGCTTTTAACATCTTCATAGCTTCAGCGCGATTTTTATGCTGCGAACGATCGTTTTGACATTGTACTACTGTATTGGTTGGGATGTGAGTAATCCGTATAGCCGAGTCGGTTTTATTAACATGCTGACCACCAGCGCCTGATGCTCTGAAGGTATCAGTTCTTAAATCCGCAGGGTTAATCTCAATATCAATATCATCATTCACTTCTGGATAAACGAATACTGATGCAAATGATGTATGACGGCGGTTTCCAGAGTCAAATGGTGATTTACGCACTAAACGATGAACACCTGTTTCAGTTCTTAACCAACCGTAAGCATATTCACCATCGATCTTAATGGTGGCACTTTTAAGACCCGCTACCTCGCCTGCTGACTCTTCAGTAATTTCCGCTTTAAAACCACGCGACTCACACCAGCGTAAATACATCCGCAAGATCATGCTTGCCCAGTCTTGCGCTTCTGTACCGCCAGAGCCCGATTGAATATCGAGGTAACAGTTGTTCTCATCCATCTCACCAGAGAACATACGACGGAATTCCAATTTGGCTAATGTTTTCTCAAATTCAGCTGCCTCTTCCTCAATCATCTCTACCGAATCAGCATCGTTTTCTTCTACTGACATTTCCAATAAATCCTGGTTGTCAGCAATGCCTTGCTGCAATTTAAGAATAGTCTCCACAACAGCTTCTAACTTAGCGCGCTCTTGGCCTAAGGCTTGAGCTCGCTCCTGATCATTCCAAACATCGGGTTGCTCAAGTTCGCGGGAAACTTCTTCTAATCGTTCTTGCTTGATATCGAAGTCAAAGATACCCCCTCAGCGTAGTCACACGCTCAGCCATATCTTTTAAATGTTCACGGATAGGATTAACTTCCAACATGATTAACTTTTATTTAACACCAATCTAATAGGCAAGTGCCCAAAAGTGGTGTATTTTAACCAATATACCCTACAGTGCATAGCCAAAACCTTCCTGGAAAGCCAGTAAAACCAACAAAATAGTGATCTTTATGGCAAATCAATCTTTTTCATCTACAAACTCAGCTGCATACCCGCCTTCGATCCATATCGAAAATCAGCTGGAAAAGTTAACTCCACTGATAAAACAATTTCCGTTCGCTACACTAATATCTTGTAATCAAGGTGAAATTGAAGTCACTCAAGCACCTTTGGTGTTAGAAGAAATTAATGAGAAAATCTATTTGTATGGCCACCTGGCGAGTAACAATCTGCATGGCCACCACTTGGGTAACAGCAAAGTTACAGTAATCTTTCATGGCCCTAACTGCTATATCTCACCTAACGATTATGTGACCAAACAACTACCTACCTGGAATAGCCTATCGGTACATATCAAAGGTCATTGCCAAACTACCAAAGAGCCAGACGAACTCTATCGGATTTTAGAGCTAATGGCAGAGCAATTTGAACAAGACAGTCCATCAGATAAACCTAATTATAGGATTGAAAGAACCGAAGAAAAAACCGCTCGGCTGATCCACCATATCACTGGCTTTAAGATCGAAGTTAACGAGATCATTGGCCGCTATAAATTATCCAAAGATAAATTAGTAGAAGATACAAAACTGGCTGGAGAAAAGTTAAAAGCTTGCGCTAAAATGAACGCTGATGATCTAATTAATACAGCTTTATCGTAACATGGATTAGGCTACACTAACCTACCCTACCAGCTGTTTAGAAATTTTGGGTTGGCTTGCAAGAAAAAAGCTACTAAGTATTAAAAAGAACGGTAATCTAAGTGATCATGCACTTTTTGACCTTGCTTACTATAGTATTGATCACCTTTTCGGCACTTCGAAAAATTTTCTTTGTAAATTAATGTGTTACCATTGAATTCTGGTATTCTTATGTTATGCAACAAATGGAGAATAAAGTGTTTCTCAAATTTTTCTTAATATTTACTATAAGTCTTATTAGTTTAAATCTAACTGCCGAAATAAAAAATGAAAGCATAGATAATGTTATGCACGGCTTAGGTATTAAATACCTTGTTAGTGAAGACAGAAAGCTACCTAAGAAAGATAGAGAAAAATGGGAGTCTGACCTATCAGAATACGTTAATTTTAAATCTCTCAATAGTGGTATGAGAGAACGGATACTAACCGCTATTAAAACTAGCTCTGAAGAAGATATTGATGAAGAATCGGCATCCTATTTACAAGATAAGGCAGTACTATTTCTTGTTCCGAGAGAGCTTTCAGATTATACACTTTCGTATCTAAAATTCCGCGATAAGCACGGAGCTATAAAGTTATGTTCTAATGAAAATATATCGAACCATGATCTTCCAATATATTTTTGTCAAAAAGAAGTTTCTTCAAAGGAAACACATATAAATATATATGGTAAAGACTCCTCTGAAGTACATGTAAGCTTAGTATTTGAATATCAAGGACGGTGGGTTTTATCAAATATTATCAGCCCAATTTCGGAGCGAACATTGATGTTGATTGGGCGGTGGAAATAATGCATAACAAGGTTATCAACTGCGCGCCTACGGCGCCGGATGCAGCAAAGCTGCGCCGGTTATAACGCCCTAGCTGGCAGACGAATTACTCCTGTGAGCTATAATGTGAAATTTATTCTGTAAACCGAAGTCGAGGAGACACTTATGAGTTGGAGTAAAGGCGCAAGCATAGTATTGAAAATGTGGCCAATTATTAAAGAACATACAGATGATTCGGAGTTTGATAAGAATTTCAAAAGGGATTTAATGGCTGTATTTTTCAAGTATGATCTAGATGCATATGACATTCATGGCGTTGACGAAGATTTAGATAAAACAGTCAGAATATATTATGGGGAAGAGTAAATGATTGTCGACTATATTGGCTGTTCGCTAAGCCGCATACAATACCAATATGATGCATTTGTTGAATACTCCGGCTAAAAAAAGAGAGACCGTATAACGGACGTTATATACGAATAGAATTGGAGGATAAACATGAGCTACTTAACCTGGAAGCTTCTCCATATTGCTTCCGTAATCATTTTCTTGGGAAATATCACAACTGGTTTATTCTGGGCCGCCCGCTCCCACAAAACCCGGGACTTTTCCCTAATCGCTTCCACCTTTGACAGTATTATTCGAAGCGATCGATGGTTTACTCTTCCTGGAGTGATTGGAATCCTCATCAGTGGATTTATGGCGGCCATCAATGGGAGTTTATCGATCTTAGGTACAGGCTGGATCCTGTGGTCAATCATTCTGTTTTCGATCTCAGGAATCGTTTTCGGAATATGGGTGGCACCACTACAACGCGAGATTGTCAGCTTAACGCGTACTACAGATTCATCCGAGCAAACTTGGAAAGCCTATAAGAAGATTTATAAGAAGTGGGAACTATGGGGCCTTGTAGCACTGATCACGCCGGTCGCCGCGCTAGTGATTATGGTATTGAAGCCTTCTCTTCCTGGACTGTGATTCACACAAATCAGGCTTACATAACTAAAAAGGAAAGAGCATGAGTATTATTGAAGTTGATAGCTTTAATGTTACAGGCTTGGTTGTACGAACAACCAACGCTGAAGAAATGAACCCTTCAACTGCAAAAATTGGAGCACTGTGGGAAGAGTTTTATAGTCAACTGGCACCGAAACTAAGCCAAAACTCTCGAGTTTTTGGCGTCTATACGAACTACGAATCCGATCATACTGGCTCATTCGATGTTGTTGCCTGCTCGGATATTTCAGACACTCAGAAATTAGAAGGAGTTAGTGATTTTCATATAAATGCTGGCAACTATTTAGTTTTTAATGGGGCTGGTGAAATGCCACAAGCAGTCATTGATTTGTGGGGGGAAATATGGAGTTATTTTAGCTCTGAAAGTTGTAAATACAAAAGAGCATTCGTCACAGACTTTGAGTTCTATAAAGATAAAAGCGAAATTGAGATTTTCATCTCCGTTGAAGATGGCGTATAAAGTTCAACGTTAAAAATAAAACCCTTAAACTAAACCGAGGCAAACTTAAAGTCATTGGAGCCTAGCGAAGCAATCTCTTAACTAGGCTTTAATATTAACTTCAAGAGATTGCCGCGTCACAAAGCTCCTCGCAATGACAAGCATATTTTGAATTTAATAATGCTTAGTAACTAATACACTCTTAATTTTAAAGTTTATTGGCTAAGTGTTTAGGCGGCAAATTGCAACTTTGAGGCCAGATTATTGTACATCTATTAAAATGCCTAAGCTAAGTTTAGGCATTTTAACGGCGTTTAGGAGTCCAGGCCCAAATCATCTGCGCCTCAATCGGCTCTTTTCCCTCTTCATCAGTCACCATCACCGCCACGTCCACTTCGCCTTTTTCGGTATTTAGAATATTTTCAATCTGCTCTTCTGTTAAGTGTGCTTTTGCAGTTAAGGCTCCTACTGCTCGCTTCACATAGTTAATATTCATGCTTTTGATCACCGGAATTTTATCATTAGGCACATTCATACCAACCACCATACCAGTAGCAGTTTCTGCCACCAGCGCCATACCTGCCGCGTGAATAGTACCAATATGATTTTGCACTTTCTTACGGTTTTCCAGCTTAAATATAGATTCTTTGGTGGTCAGCTTTAAAACTTCAACCTTAGCCGTGCCTACAAGTTTCACCGTTCTTCGTAAAGCAAAGTTTAGCGCTGGCATTTGTAAAAAACCAGGTAGGTTCTGAGTTTTGGCTACTGCACGGGCTAATCGATTAGGTTTGTTCATATTCATTAATGGAGTCGTTTTTTTTATGAGATTACCGTTTAAGGCTTGCCATGTAAAGTGGTCTGACCATGATTTATTAAGACTAACTTTTTAGTAAATAGTTGTTACAAAGCATATTTTTTAATGTGCATTGTGCTAATCTTTGGCTAGAAAATTAACTCAATGGAAATTAAATTAATGAAAAAGTTATTGATAGTAGCCGCGGTTAGCTCAATTCTTGTGGCCTGTAACCAAGCAGAAACCAATAAAACCGTTGAAGCAAAAAAAGTTGAGGTAACCAAAGAAACCTTAGAAACAAAAAAAGCTCAAATGACTCCTGAGCAAGCCTCGGTGGAATTAAATAAACTATTTCAGGAAAACTTCCAAGCGGGCTTAGCATTAAATCCTATCCAAGCGACCGCCATTGGAATGCCAGGGTATAACGATAAGTTGCCTAACTTCTTATCATCAGAATTTCAGAAAAAAACTCACGATTTTACCGTTGAATGGTTAGAAAAAATTAAGAAAATCGATCGCAACCTTTTATCCGGCCAAGATCGCTTAAGTTATGACATTTTTATTTATAACTCTGAACAAAGCCTTGAAGGCGAGCAATTTCCTGGCGAACTTATTCCGATTAATCAGTCATCGAATATTGCCAGCTTTTTCGCCCAGCTAGGTTCCGGTCAATCCTTTCAACCCTTTAAAACCGTTAAAGATTATGAGGATTGGTTAAAACGTGTGGACAGCGGCGTAAAAATTATAAAACAGGCTAAAGCCAATATGCAGCTTGGTATTGAAAAAGGAGTTACTCAGCCAAAGGCTTTAATGGAAAAGGTATTGCCGCAATTAAAAGCGCATATTGTCGATGATGTCACGCAAAGCGTTTTCTATGGCCCTATTAATAATATGCCAGAAGATTTTTCTGATGAGGACAAAAAACGCTTAACTGAAGCCTATAGCTTGGCAATTAGTGAAAAAATTGTACCTTCCTATGAACTGCTACACGATTTTATTGGAAATGATTATTTACCTAAAGCACGTGCTACTTTTGGTTTAAGTGAACACCCCAATGGAGAAGCCTGGTATAACTACCAACTTAAAACTTTCACCACCACAGATTTAACTGCTGAGCAAATTCATCAGTTTGGTTTGAATGAAGTGGCACGTATTCGCGGTGAGATGGAAAATGTGATGAAGCAGGTGGGGTTTGAAGGCACTTTGGCTGACTGGTTTAAGTATGTACAAACTAATCCCGAGTTTTACTATGACAATGAAGAAGATCTGTTACAGGGTTATCGTGATCTTCAAGCAAAAGTCAATAAACTACTACCTAGCATGTTCGACATCCAACCCAAGTCTGATTACGAAGTTCGTGCTGTAGAAGCCTATCGTGCCGAATCAGCCGCAGGAGCTTCCTATATGCCTGGTACGCCCGATGGTTCACGCCCTGGCATCTTCTACGTCAATACCTTTAACTTAAAAGGTCAACCTAAATTTGGTATGGAAACTTTATCCATCCATGAGGCAGCACCAGGCCATCACTTTCAAATTTCTTTGCAGCAAGAAGTGGAAGGCTTACCCATGTTTCGCCGCTTTGGTGGTTTAAGTGTCTTCTCCGAGGGCTGGGCATTGTATGCCGAATCTATTGGTAAAGAGATGGGCATGTTTACCGATCCCATGCAATACTATGGCCGCTTAAGCGACGAAATGCTACGTGCCATGCGCTTGGTGGTGGATACAGGATTACACGCCAAAGGCTGGTCAAGACAAAAAGCGATTGACTATATGATGGAAAATTCCTCTATGGCCGATACTGATGTGGTGTCTGAAGTAGAGCGCTATATTGCCTGGCCGGGACAGGCAGTTTCCTATAAAGTGGGACAGCGTGAAATTTCTAATATGCGCGCCGATGCGGAAAAGCGTTTAGGGGATAAATTTGATATTAAAGAATTTCATCGCCAAATCTTGATTGATGGCTCACTACCTATGCCAGTGCTTAAAACCAAGATTAACGAATGGATTGAATCTAAACTTTAAATACTAAAATAGTCGTCATCTCCGCGCAGACGGAGATGCGTTTTAACTAAATTGATAGGTTCACCATAGGCACTTTCTTTGGTCGCTCACTTCTCTTAAAAGGATTTGCTTTAGCCACGCAGAAGTGACGCCGCATCAGCTTATATCCAATCTAAATCATCAGATTCCAGCCGGCGGGTATCTTCAGCTTCTCCTGTATTAACAACAGATTTTGGTTCTATTATCAAAAAATGAGCCTCTTCTTCAGCATAAGGACAATGTTGCACACCTTTAGGAACAATGAACATTTCACCTGGATTTAAAACAATATCTTTTTCTTTAAGTTTTAATGTGAGTTGGCCTTTAAATACTATAAAAAGCTCATCTTCATGATCATGTTGATGCCATACAAACTCCCCTTGAGCTTTGCCAATTTTAACCAACTGACCATTAGATTCAGCTAAAACTTTAGGACTCCAATGCTCATCAAATAGTGAAAATTTTTCAGCCAGATTGATTTTATCCATCAGTCTCTCCCAAAAGAATATCTTTTTTTAACACCGCATAAGCCAATTCATCTTGCCACTTATCACCAAATTTAAAATGTTGTCTAAATAAACCTTCTTTTTGCATACCGTATCTTTCCATTAGTTTAAAAGAAGCAGTATTTCTTGGATCACAATAGGCCACTAATTTATGAAACTTCCAATTATCATAAATATACTTAACAAAAACATCCATTGCTTCAGAGCCGTAACCTTTAGTATGAAAATGGCGATTAAATTTATAACCAATTTCAATTTGCTGGTGCTCGATACTTTTATAACGAAATCCAACATCACCAATTAGTTCTCCAGTTTCAGTTAACTCAACCGCTAAAGCCATCCACTGTCCTTCTTCGCTCGACCAGTCCTTTTGAAAACCCTGAAAAGCTTCTCGTACTTCGTCTTTACAACCAATTGGCCTTATATATTTCATCACTACTGGATCCATCGCATAATCGCAATAGGCCACAAAATCAGCCTCTAACATAGGCCTTAATTTAAGACGTTTTGTAATTAGAGTTGGGATTTTCACATTATCACTAATCTTTGGTGCATAGGGAAATATAAGGCTTTCTTGATTTCTCTATTATCCATTTGCTTCACTAAAAACTCATACTGGTCGAGCTGCTCTTGATAGCGTACTTTTTCTGTTTCAAAAAAATTATCTAAATCTGCACCAAGATGCTCACCGGTTTTATAATCGATAATCCAGCGTATATTTTTTTCATCAACAAAACTTCTATCAATAATAACGTTTTTAATTTCTTTTTCACCATTAGCTTTTTCAATCAGACCACTAATAGACCATTCACAGTAAGCCTCTTGTTTTTGCTGTAAAATCCAGTGCGCATTTTTATCCTGTTGCATATTCTCCAGAGCCTTTATTATTTTATTGAAAGCCTGCTTCTGCTCATCCGGCTGTTGTAAATATTCAACTATTTTCACATTGAGCATTTGATAGTCTCGACTTTCCAACTGGCTAAAGGTTAAATGTCCATTACCAATAGACTCCAGTAAATCATGCACTATCAAACCTACAACACGAGCCACATCACTGGCCCAATCATAATCGATGCTTGCTTCCTCAAGTTGTTCATCTGTTTGCTTTGATAAATCCTTTAATTTCCAGCTATAAGCTGCTGGCTTTAAACGATACCAATCTTTAAATATTAAAGCATTATCAGACTCAATCTCATCATCAAAATTTAACTGAGAAAAAGCCTGTTCAATTTCAGACTGATAAAATGCTTTTAAATAATGCAGCAGTGACAAAGGAGAAATTGATGAATAAATTTGCTCGTCTTTGCGTTCATCAAATCGAGTTTTCAGCTGACAACTTAATATCAAGCGCTTTTTAGCGCGTGTTGCTGCCACATAAAGTAAACGGGCATCCTCAAGTTGTGCCTTTTTCTTTTGAATATCTCGTGCCAACTGATAAATTGGTTCACTCTGTTCCTGAGCTTGAATAGGAGCCAATAAATAATGCTGTTCTTCATTGCTGCTAAATTCTTCCCAAAGCAATAACTGATGATCGTCTGCTCTTTTACGGCGCTCAAGGGAAGGTAAAATTACCGTGTCAAATTCTAGCCCTTTTGATTTATGCATCGTCATAATTTCAACCGCATTAATAGACGGAGCTTGCTCAGCATAAAGATCATTAATGGCTTTTTCGATTAGTCCGATTTCACCAATAGGACCATTGGCTTCCAGCTGCAAAATAACTTTGAAATAGGCATCTGCGGTATTGAGATCATGAGTTGATAAAAGTACGTGAGGCCCACCTAGCTGCAGCCATAGAGTTTCCACCACACGGCTCAAGTTCTTACGCGAAGACTCAGCAATAGCCAGCTGTAAATAAGGGACGACATGACGTAGTTGCGCTCGAGCTTCCTGCGTTAAAGATGGCAAAGTTTCGTATTCGTCCAGTAAGCGCCAGTAATTATGCCTCAGTTGATTATTTATCTGAGTAATATCTTTTAGATTTATGCCCAGAAGTGGAGATTTTAAAAATGCTAACCAGCCAATCGCATCTTGTGGTTGCAATAACAAACGGGTAATAGCCAACAAATCATGAATAACGCTTTTATGCTTTAAATACTCCATATCCTTAGCATAGTAAGCTATTCCAGTTTGAGTCAGAGCTTCCATAATGGGTTGTGCATGGCTACGGCCTCGTACCAAGATCGCAACTGTCTGCTCAGGGTTTTTCTCTTGAATTGCTTCAATTTCCAGAGCAATAGCCTTAGCTTCAGTCTGTTCTGACCAATCAAATTGAGGTAAAAACTTTACAAAATCATTGTTTTCAACTGGCTTCATGGCAATAGCATCTGAATAAGCTACAGCTCCTAACAAGACATCCTCTTGCTGCGGAAAGATGCTTTTAAACTTATGATTAACCCAATCAATAATGGTTTGTGATGATCGAAAATTCGCTTTGAGGGTCAATGGCGTTATCAGCAAATCACCAATACCCTGTTGCTGCGTTTGAATAAACAAGCCTACGTTGGCTTCCCGAAAACGATAAATCGATTGCATGGGATCGCCCACTAAAAACAAGGTCCTTCCATCCCCATGCTGCCAACCTGCAATTAACTTATTCAACAAACGATATTGAGTAAAGGAAGTATCCTGAAACTCATCCACCAAAATATGTGAGATTTGGTAGTCCAGTTTTAGTGCTAACTCTGATGGCTCATCAAAATAACCTAAGGCTCTATCAGCCGCCAAAGCCACTTCAATAAAATCTGCTTCTGCTCTTGATTGAAAATCAAGATTTAATTCTACTGTAGCCAGCCTTAATAATCTTAACAAAGATTGCAATAGCTGTTGCTGCTCAAGGCTATATTGAGCAATGGGCAACTGGTTAATCTCATACAGAGCTTCAGCAAAACCATTAATTTCAGACCAGTCTGTAAACAATTGTCTGAGATTATTTTTTATTTCTTTACCAAGAATTTTATCTTCGCCCACTAAATCTTTATCCGCCAATAAACCCTGGTTTTTATTTAAACTTTTGCGAAAAGTACCTGAGCTGGTTAAGCAAAAATCTGCAATGGCTTTCCATTGTGTAAGGTTTTCAGCAGCAAGCGTTGGCAACTTACTGATGGTTTTTAAACTGGCTAAAGCAGTTTTTTTATCGATATAACCGGCAGCAAAATTGATAGCCGCAACAAAATCCAGATTGCTTAACGCTGCTTGATATGACTGAAGATTTTTTAACCGCAGATCAGCAATTTGCAATATCCCCTCTTGCAAAATTTTAATATCCAGCTCACCTGCACCCAATAAACGTAACCATTGATCACGCTTGGCCAACATTTTTGCCAACAGCGAAATTAAACGCTCAACCTGATTATCCAGATGCGTCAATAGAGTCATTAAATCAGCACCATAATCCGCATCATCCAAATAGTTGATGACTGCGCGGGCTGCTTCTTGATAGGAATCTTCCGCAAAATCGGTAATGGCTAAGGAACCGCCTAACTGACTCAGCAATGGCATTTGATTAGCAATCAGGCTCGATAAGGAATCAATGGTTAAAATTCTTAAGCGATGTGGGTTTTTAAACAGCTGCCAATTTAGCTCCTGATCGCGTTGTAAAACTTTCTGTGCTAACCGCCAGCTTCTTTTTTCATAGGCAACTTCTGGTTCTTTTAACTTTGCTTTATGCAGTGCATCCAGCAGTCTCTGGCGCATTTCTGCTGCTGCTTTACGGGTAAAAGTCACTGCAATAATTTCTTCGGGATTCTCAACAATAGTAAGCAGATTTAAGATTCTTTGGGTCAATAAGCTGGTCTTGCCAGCACCTGCTGGAGCTTGCACAATAAAAGATTCTGTGATCCCAATGGCTCTATCGCGTACCGCTTGATCCGGTGCTAACATTTGCTTAGTCACTGATAACGTCTCCGGATAGCTGTATTGTCTCTTCAAGCTGCCGTTCCTGCCAGCGACTAATTATGTAATGATCTGGATAATTTATGCTGTACTCGGTGATATCTGCCCTGCCTTGCTTAAAGTCTGTAGCTATCTGCTTTAGCATAAGCCGCCACTCCTGAATAGCTTTATCAAACTTATTGGCATATGGATTATTTTTTAGATCTTTAAGCGCTTTAACGCCATTGATCATTTCAGACTCATCAGTAAACCCAATATATCTACCCGCTTTTAAATGTGCCTGATAAAACAATACCCCAGTCACTGGCGAGGTCTCTTTGTGCTCACTAATGGCATATAATAATAATTGTGGCTCACCAATAGGATCATTCATTAGATCCACCAGTTTTGGCTGGCCTGTTTTATAATCAATAATTATTAAGCTGCCATCAGGCAATTCATCTATCCGATCAATGGTAATTTGTAGCTTTAAGCCGCCCACCTCAATAAGACGTTTGGCTTCACAAGCAAGCACTCGAAACTCAGATCGCTCTTTGTCCAATTGCAAAGATTCACTAGCCAATTGATAAAGCCGTTGCTTTTCAATCTGATAAAAATTTTCATGATGTAATACTGGTAAATGACGCGAAGCCTGTTTTAACACCGTTTCAATACTGCGATTGATAACATCATTTAATGCCTGCTCGCTGTAAGCCAGTAAAGTTTTTTGATCTTGCAAATGCTGCCAGATCAATTGCATCAATTGATGAAACAAGTTGCCCCGCTCCATAAATGAGATCCCCAAAGGATCCTGCTCTAAAGGATAAGCATTCAGCCGATAGCGTACATAAGCATCGAATGGTGAAGCTGCTTGTGTTTTTAATAAAGCCGTGCCACCACGTGCAAAATCTTCGTCTGATAAAGCCAGACCCTGATGATCCTGATAAAGTTGCAAATGATTATTTTCAATTTCAGTTAAAAATTCTGGGCTGAGTGGTATAGCTTCTAAGACTTCAATAGAAGCGGCGACTCCCGCTATCAGTGGGCTGAGTAATTGCTCTTGCTCGCTATCTTGTAATGCATAACTAACCACTAAATCAGGCACCGTTAACAAAGAACTGATAATAGCTTGAGCATAATCGATTTCTCTTTGCTGCGATGAACCCGGCATCTGATGTTTCAGTTGAACAGCTTTGGATAAAAAAGGATTCGGGTTTGCTTTTTGTGGTAATAATGTATCAGTTGCTCCAAGCAGCCAGGCTGCGTTCACCTGCAAACCAACAGCTTCCAACAAACCCATAACTTTAATTGGTGCTTGCGGAGATTCCTGATGAAAACCTTGATTTTCCAAGTGCTGAATAAGTACCTTGATCGACCTGGAAACTGTTAACTGCGGCTCTAAAACCCGCTGCATATTTGCCGAAGCTTTTATTTGCTCGAGCAAACTTTGTTGTAACTGAAATTCGCGACTTGATAAAACATGATAACCAGACCAATGTAACTGTGATAAAAAATCTAGCAAATACTCAATAAATTCTGAGTAACTCAACAATCCTTTAGATTTTTCATGAATGGTATTAACCGAATGTATAATGCTATCAAGCCAATCCAGTTCAATTTGTTGCTTTGCTGCTAATTCAGCAATCGTTTCAAGACTGTAATAATTTCGATTGAATTTACGAACCAGTAATTCCAGCTTTGTCGCTGACCAGTGTTTATTTTTATCCTGATACAAATAAGGGCTTAATAAAAGATTTTGCAGTTGAGCTTTGCTGATTTTTTTAGTCAACAAATCCAAAATATCTTTAAATAAACAGGTCATTGGTTGCATCAATAGCGGTTCATCCACCGAAATATCGTGCAAACTATGGTTGATTTTTCCTTCCATAAAAGATTCAGGATAAAGCTCTTGCTGCAAGATCCTGTCAATATTTGATCGAACTCGCTCAAGTTCAGGAATAATAATCGCTATATTTTTTTCACCTGCGATTATTTTTTGCTTTGCCCAGCGAACTGCCGCAACCCATTCATGCTCCTGACTTACAGCCGCTTTTACCGATAACTGACTATTTTTATTCGCGGAATTTTCAATAAAAGTAACCGTTTTTTTAGCGCTGATAGCATTCATCAGACTAGTTTGCTGTGGCGAAGCTTGCTGAAAGCCGTAAAAACCTATATTTTCGGGTATTAAGCCAATGAACCCTGTAAGCTGATTTAACAACATATTGGCTTGCTGAAAAGGATCGATCCAATTATTTCTATTTAATAGATCCTGATAAGAACGATACCAGGCGGCAAATGCTGACTGATCTTCATCGCCTGGTAAAAAATCAAACTCATCAATTTGCCATTGACATAAATTCCGCCAGCCATCATAAGACAAATTTACCGTTTGTTTTTTGTTTAATAAATCCTGCGCTGCTTGCGAAGACTCAACAATTTGCCCCCACAAATATCGACTTTGGCCGACGCTTAAGCGAATTGGCAGTGATGGTTCTAAATTCATGGATTGGCAGTATGACCAACACTTATTTAAAAAAGCTGACCAGGGCATGACTTGCAAACTGTGCCAAACTTTTTTACTTTGCGCTGCCTGATGGTTTTGATACTGCTCACGAATAAAGCGTGATTGACGGCGACTGGCCGTAACGATCAAGCTGGTTTTCGGATCAAACTGACTAAAGTCCATTAACACTGATTCCTACTGGCAATTCACAATCAAACGACCATAGTGCTTTTTATCGATTAATTCATCAAAGTAAGGCGAAACCTCAGCCAGCGGGATCTCTTTTGATAGGATTTTCTCAAAATTGGGTAATGGTAACTCACGGCCAAATTGGCGCCAGATTTTTTTGCGCAAAGCCATTGGACAATTGGTCGAACTAATACCTAACAAACTGACACCGCGCAAGATAAAAGGAAAAACCGTAGCATCCAATTTTGGGCTTTGTGCCAGTCCAATCGAGGCCACATTGCCCCATAAATTGGTGTGGGCAATAATTTTACTTAAGGTTTTGCCACCAATATTATCAATGGCACCACCATATAAGGCTTTCGCCAATGGTTTATCGGATAATTCCAGTTTATCCAGAGTTGTAACTTCAGTTGCACCTAAATCGAACAAATAATCTCGCATCGACTCGCGACTGGTTAATGCAATGGTCTCGTAGCCCAGTTTGCTTAATAGATTTACTGCCATGCTACCGACACCGCCTGAAGCGCCTGTTACTACAATAGGACCATGCTTAGGTAAAGAGCCTGGCGATTGGCCGTTTTGTTGCATTCGATAAATTGCCAAAGCAGCAGTAAAACCTGCGGTACCAATAATCATGGCTTTTTTGGCATCATAAGCATCTGGAATTGGAATAATCCAGTCACTATTCACTCTGGCATATTGGGCTAAACCGCCATCATAGCTTTCACCAATACCACAACCATTAACTAAAACCTTCTGTCTTTTCTGAAAACTCGAATTATCACTGGATTCAATGGTTCCTGCTAAATCAATACCGGCGTTAAGTGGAAAAGCTTTCATAATTTTGCCGCGCCCAGAAGCGGCCAAAGCATCTTTGTAATTAATACTGGAATAATCAACTTTGATCAGTGTATCGCCAACAGACAATTCATCATGCTTCATCTGAACTAACTGATGATGAACGTCAGGCTCATTGAACACTCGACAAGCTAAAAAAGACATAGTAAATCCTATTTTTATATTCTTTTAATATTTCTAAAAGTAATATTTATTCGAGGCTCAGTTACAGTAGGCTCTTTTGGTACCTGATGCTGCCAACAAGCTTGAGTCGCCCCTTTCATGATTAATAGACTACCAGAAGTCAGCGACATTTTGTGTCTTAATTTTAGCAGCTTTTTATGTTTTAGCTGGAATGTTCGAGTAGCGCCAAAACTAGCCGAAGCGATTATTGGATTTTGCCCTAACTCAGGCTCATCATCCGCATGCCAGGCCACACTATCCTGACCACTACGGTAAAGATTGCATAAGGCACTGTTAAAACTCTCACCGCAGCTTTGCTCAATTTTTTCTTTAATTAATAGTAATGGCTTAGTCCAGGCCATTGGTTGATGCTTAACACCTGAGTAATAATAATCAGCACCATTATCGCCATACCAAGCAGTTAGTCTTGGTACTAATCGTTCTACTCCTGCAATACGAATGGTTTCTGACTGCCAGTCGGAAGTTTCCATCAATTGCTTAAATAATTTCGATTCATCTGCTTGAAATAACTGCGGCCAAAAAACCAACTCAGCGTCTTGCAACAGAATCTTTTCCCCTGAATTGTTACCTATTAACTCAAATTGCAGCATAAATTGTGCCAGATCCTATACTTCATCGATAATTTAACGTGTTTTTAACTTAATAAAAGCCCCAAAGCCCTTATTTTCCTTGCTTTCAGCGTTTTCGACGCTACACTAGATTGATTGGTTTGGAGTTGCTCCATATAGCTTTCAAACCCATAACAATACAAATGTACCAATATTAACTAACTAAAAAACAGGAGTCTGCCAACAATGACGGCTCAAACCGATGTTATTCCTAAAGATGAAAAAACCATTCTTGGCCACCCAAGAGGTTTAGTAATCTTGTTTTTTACCGAAATGTGGGAGCGCTTTTCTTACTACGGTATGCGTGGCTTGTTGATTATTTATCTAACTCAACATTTCCTATTCTCTGATGAAAAATCTACCATTTTATACGGTGCATATACTGCTCTAGTCTATGTTATGACTATTATAGGTGGATCTCTGGCAGATAAATATCTTGGAGCACGAAAGGCCGTAACTTTTGGTGCTATTTTATTAGTGCTAGGACATATAGGTATGGCTTTTGAGGGCAACGGTTCAAAAGAAATCATGACCCTAAACAATGGCTCTGAATATCAGCTAACCCTTGATGGTCGTGGTGGTGATGCCAAACAGATAATCGTTTCTGAGCAAGGCCAATCCTACATCAGCTTTGATGAAAACAAAGTTATAATTGTAGAAGATCCTTCTGCTGTGGGCGTCCCTGCTACTATCAATAAGTCTGATTACTCAACGAGAATAGAGCGCGAAAATTTCTACGTTAATGCTTTATATCTATCGCTTGCATTAATTATTGCAGGGGTTGGCTTCTTAAAAGCCAATATCTCAACCATCGTTGGCTCTTTATATGGCTTTGGCGATGCGCGTCGTGACTCAGGTTTCACTTTGTTCTACATGGGTATCAACTTAGGTTCGTTCTTATCATCAATTTCCTGCGGTATTATCGGTATTGTTTGGGGTTGGAAGTATGGCTTTGGTTTGGCGGGTATAGGTATGATTCTAGGGTTGCTAACATTTTTATGGAAGCAAGACTGGTTAGAAGGTAAGGCTGAACCACCAAATCCGGCAAAATTAAAAGAAAAATTCTTTGGTCCGATAAACTATGAATGGATGTGTTATTTGGTGGGTCTAGGAATTATCGCCATATCAATGTTCTTCGTTATGAACCCTGAAATTATGGGTGGAATTCTTGGGCCTATTGGTATTTTAATGTTCATCCTTCTTATCGGTTACGCGCTAATAAAGCTTTCTGGTGATGAGCAAAAAAGAATGTTCGCAGCAATTTACTTTGTTTTAGCTCAAATTCCTTTTTGGGCATTATTTGAACAAGCCGGCTCTTCTTTAAATTTATTTACAGATAGATTAGTAGACCGAGATTTCTTTGGTTGGTCAGTTCCAGCTCCAGTATTCCAATCACTAAATGCTTTCTTTATTTTTACTTTCGCTCCTTTAATTGCCTGGCTTTGGGTTTGGTTGGCTAAACGCAATCTTAATCCATCAACACCAGTTAAATTTGCTCTAGGCGTATCTTTAGCTGGTTTAGGATTCTTGGTACTCGTGGCTGGTATGAAAATGACTGGTAGTGCAGGCATGACTGCAGTTATCTTTATTTTCTTAATCTATTTTATCCACACTATGGGAGAACTAATGGTATCTCCAGTAGGGCTTTCAGCTGTAACGAAGTTAGCTCCTGTACAAGCAGTAGGTATGACAATGGGTGCTTGGTTCTTATATTCTGGTTTATCTAACTTTTTAGCCGGGGTAATTGCCCGAACCACAGGTGCTGAAACCATTGGTGGTCAATTAACCAATATAGCTGAAGCTAAATCAACTTATGTTGATGTTTATAGTCAAGTAGGTTATGTAGCTATAGGTATTGCGGTTGTAATGCTACTTATATCGCCAATTATTAAAAAGTTGATGGCTGGGGCCGATTAACAAACGACTCTAGATAAAAAACCAGCAAATGCTGGTTTTTTATTACCTAAAACATTTTACCTATTGGCGACTCAGGCGGATATTTTCAGGCAATTTTCCAACAACATTGGTTCTGAATGGGTTGATATCCAAGCCACCTCGGCGGGTATAGCGGGCGTAGACGGTCAATTCTTGCGGCTGGCAAAACAGCACAATGTCTGTAAAAACCCGCTCAACACATTGCTCATGAAATTCGTTATGAGTACGGAATGAGATTAGATATTTGAGTAAAGCCTCTCGATCAATTTGGGGGCCTTTATATTCAATCAGAATGCTTGCCCAGTCTGGCTGATTGGTGATCAGGCAGTTGCTTTTCAGCAAATCGCTACTCAGCTTTTCACTAACAATTTCATCCGTCGCCAGTTTTAGCAAAGCAGCAGTATAATCATACTGCTGGATCTCAATATCCAGTTCATCCAGTGATATTGCTTGCCATTGCTGGATAGGATATTGAGCGTTATATTCGATTGGATTCAGTAACTCTAGTGACACCTGACCTTGCGCCGCTTTTGATAAATCTTCAGATAAAGTCTGTTTTACTTGTCGCCAGTTAGAAAATTGGCTTTGATTAAAAGAGTTGAGATACAGTTTAAAAGACTTCGATTCAATGATATTGATACTATTACTATCGAACTCAAAAACGCCAATGGCCACCTGCGGCCTTCCTTTATCATTAAGCCACGACATTTCGTAGGCATTCCAGATATCGCCACCATGAAATGGCATGGCACCCGTTAAACCTAATTCATCGCGCTTATTCTGACGCGCTACCGGAAACAATAAAGCAGCATCGTACTGATTGGGGTATTCGGTGGCTTTGCCTAAGAGAATTTCGTTATCCATCATCAATACCTAACTTTAATACCTAGTTCTGTCTGGGCATTTTTCTTCTAAAATAAACCGTGACTTCTTCGCGATCATGATACAGATGTTTCGCCTGCCAATAATAGTTTATTTCATGTTCTTCAAGTTGCTCACACATTTCTCCAATGCAATCAGACACCTCTTGAAAACGCTTTTTCATTGGTAGTTTCAAATTGAAAACAGCATGTTCAGTTTTTGCTGCAACCAGCCATTTAGCCATCAGTTTAGCCACTAACGAGGGTTTTTCCACCATATCACAAACCAATATGTGCACTGGCTTTTCAGGCATCCATGTCAAAGCATTTTCACGTAAATGGATCACATGCTCAGTTGCCATTAGCCTCTTATCCATAGGGCCATTATCAATCGCGGTCACTTGCATCCCTCGTTGCACCAATTGATAAGTCCAGCCGCCAGGTGCTGCCCCCAGATCAACCGCCGTGTGGCCCAAGCGAAATACCGCTTTTCGTTGTTTATTGGATATTAACACCTGAATCGCCTCATCCAGTTTCAAACTGGAACGGCTGGGTGCATCCTTAGGCGATTTTAAGCGCAGAATCCCGCCTTTTAGTGCTGAAGCTTTGCCTAGTGGCGAATAACCTATCAAACAATGATCATTTGCCAAAAACAGGATATGCAACTGGGACTCACGCCCTTCAGCGCACTCTCCAGGTGTTTTTTTAGACAAGAGACCCTGTTTTTCCAAAGCAATGGTCAGTGGCGTACTGAATTTTTTACAAAATCTCGACAATCCACGCCCCGAATCATTATCCAGGTGCTCCACCAGTAAGGATTTTGCTATACCAATGTCAGCACAAAACTTCATGATCGGGCTCACCCGGTCTTCTGCAGCTAATCCCGTAAGCTCGGCTTTAGCCCAAAACCATTGACGAACAAATATCAAATCCACTAGATCCAATTCTGCAAACAGGCGCTGCTCACTGATCGCATCAAATAACTGGAATCGCACATAACCGGTATTGGGCTGAGCATTGGCATAGCCTGCTAAATCATAAGCATTGGCAAAAGCCTGTATTTCTGCAGCGCAATCCGACTCAAATCCAGGACGACAGAAAAAAATAAAGGGCGTTTGTGACATGGTTTCTCAGCTAACTCTCAGCTAAAGGGGGTGCCTTAAGCAATTTGAGGAGCATCTTAACATAAGGACTGCTTGACCTACCAAGTTATATCCTTCTTGCTCAAAACTAGGGAATTAGCCATTCTGATGTTAGAATCCATTTCTCATATCAATGACAAAGCCAACTTAAATAAAAGGCTCACCGGTAAAAATAATGGCTCATTACAGTCGCGAGCAAATTGCTGCTTTAAAAAATGACTTACTGATTGAAGATACGTTGTGTGGTTTCCCCATGAAATTTCATACCACCTGGGGTTTGTTCTCACCCAAAGCGATTGATGATGGCTCAATTATGCTGTTGAAATATCTAAATATTAAACCAACTGACAAATGTTTAGATCTAGGCTGTGGTTATGGTGTATTAGGCTTAAGTATGGCCAAGCAGGCACCTCAGGGTGAAGTCATCATGGTGGATAAGGATTATCTGGCCGTCGAATACGCCAATCGTAATGCCAAGCTTAACAAGCTCCCCAATACCCAAGCGCGACTCTCCAATGGCTTTAGTCAAGTGCCGGAAACAGAGTTCGATATCATCGTATCCAATATTCCAGCTAAAGTCGGTAATGAACTTTTATATATTTTCCTGGATGATGCTTGCAAGTGCTTAAAACCTGGCGGCACTTTTTACGTAGTCACTATTACCGGATTGCGTAATTTTATGAAAACTGGTTTTAAAGAAATTTTTGGCAACTACAAAAAACATAAACAAGGCCCGGCTTACACTGTTGCCAGCGCCACTAAAGAAGCCTGATTTTAACCAACTACGCACTTCTCCAGCGCTAATCGGAAACTGACATAAAGTTGCAACAATTTCTTCACATTTTCTGTGGATAACTTTGGGGATACAATGCTGAAAATAGCATAAAACTAATAAAATAAGGGCTTTGAACTCAAACTGGTTATTTTTTGAACAGCAAATGCAAAATATTATATATATCAATAGGTTAGTATATTTTTGATAGTGTATTTATTCACTGTTCAGATTTTGTGCGACCTTAAAGCCTTATTTTTCGGGGCTTTGCGCTCATCTGTGGATTTCTTTAAAAAAACAGTAAAAAAAATTTAGTTTTTTTACTCAAAAATCTTGACATTATCGAATCTAAAATTAATGCCTGCTAGAAGGTTAGTGATTACTTATTACCAGGTTTTTACGCTTAACCAAAAAACCAGTAAGCCAATAAAATAGCGGCGATGATTCCAGCTAAATCTGCCATTAAGCCACAAGCTAATGCATGGCGGATCTTCTTGATACCGACAGCACCAAAATAAACGGTTAAGACGTAGAAAGTGGTTTCGGTACTGCCTTGAATAATAGATACTAAAGTTCCAGCAAAAGAATCCACACCATGAGTCTCCATCGTTTCTAACATCATGGCACGAGAGCCACTGCCACTAAAAGGTCTCATTAAAGCTGTGGGTATCGCTTCTATAAAAGCGGTATCACCACCTAAAGCTGCCACTAGTTTACCCAGACCTTGAGAAAAAGCATCAATCGCTCCAGAAGCCCTTAAAGCACCAATCGCTGTCAACATAGCAACCAGATATGGAATAATAGTGACGGCTATTTTAAAGCCCTGTTTGGCTCCTTCGACAAAATCCTCATACACGGTAACGCCTTTACGCCAGCCATAAATCAGAATAACCACAATGGCCAGCATCAGCAAAAAATTACCAATGGCTGAACTCATGGCGGTCATTTGCGCATGCGGCAGGCGCAATAACGCCCACACCAAACCACCAATTAAACCAGCAAATATCAAGCCATAAGTAGCGATCACTCGGTTAAATAAATTGATTTTTTGCACAATAGAGACCGCCAATAGACCAAAAAAAGTCGAAGCACTAGTAGCTAGTAACAAAGGTAAAAATACTGCCGCCGGATCGGCCGCCCCCATTTGAGTGCGGTATAAAAGAATCGTAATAGGAATAATGGTTACGGCTGAAGTATTCAGTACCAGAAACAGGATTTGAGCATTAGAAGCAGTATCTTTGACCGGGTTTAACTCCTGCAATTGCTCCATAGCGCGAATACCCATTGGGGTAGCAGCATTGTCCAAACCCAGCATATTGGCAGCCATATTCATAGAAATGCTGCCCAAAGCGGGGTGCCCCTCTGGCACTTCAGGCATTAATTTTTTGAATAAGGGTGCCAAAGCTTTGGCTAAAAGATTAACTAAACCGCTTTTCTCGGCAATTTTTAAAAGCCCCAGCCAAAAAGCCAAAACACCTATTAAGCCAATAGATATCTCTACACTCAACTTGGCCATATCGAAAATAGACTTAACCAACCCAGGAAAAGACTGAACGTTACCCAGAACCAACCATTGGTATAAAGCCAGGATAAAAGCTATGACAAAAAAGAATAACCAAAGGATATTAAGCATGCTTGAATTAAAGGTATTGTTTTGTCCTTAAAATACCTTAAATTCTTGATAAATAAAATAAATGGATAAATAAAAGCCCTATGGGTAGCTATAGGGCTTGGAAGAGTATGTTATTATTTTGCAATAGCTATTTTCATTAACTCTTTGTTGGTTCCTTTCCTATTTTTAACTGCTTCCCTTGATAAAAATAGTAACCTAATCTTTTTGCTAACGTTATCGAGTAAAGGTCAAAAAGTTTAATGATGAGGACATCTTGGCTTATTTTTTACTTTTCATCGGCCAATCGCCATAAATACCAACTGCCAATACTGCGATATGGTTTCCATATTTCAGTCAAATTCAACATTTGCGGCTGATCAGGCTTGCTATCCAACTCATGTAAAATTTGCAAGCCACGCTGTAAACCTACATCAGCAGTCGCCATCACGTCCAGATGACCTAAAGCAAAAATACAAAACATCTGCGCCGTCCATTCGCCAACACCTTTTAGCTTCACCAGTTGCTCAATCGCCTGCTCGGTATTCATCAAATATAAGTCTTCAAACACCATTTGCTTGTCAAGCACCGCCTGGGCAATGCCATGAGCATAAGTCGCTTTGGCCCTGGATAATCCACATTGGCGGAGCTCATCGAAAGAAATCGCTAAAATATTCTTGGGTAAAAACTTTTTTTGTCCTAACTTTTTTTCCACACGACCAACGATGGTCGCGGCAGCTTTAGCAGAAAGTTGTTGCGAAACAATGGAGCGCACTAAATATTCAAAAGGCTCGCGCTGACTGGGGCTAATGGCACTTTGTCCAAATTTTTGGATAAGATTTGCTAGCTTGGCATCCTGTTGTGCTAAATGTTTCTCTGCTCGTCGTAATTTTAATTTTATTGCGCGCTCAGAAACCACTGCCTCGCCTTTTATCAGTTAAATATTCATACATAGTAGCAAATTACTGTATAATGCCGCCAGTTTTTAAACCCAAAACAAGCTGTACTATAGGCATGATGCAAGCCAAAAAAGACAAGACCAATTTCAATAAGTTACAGAAGCGCCTGCGCCGCAACGTGGGCGAAGCCATTGCTGATTTCAATATGATTGAAGCTGGTGATAAGGTGATGGTGTGTCTTTCTGGTGGCAAAGATTCCTACACCCTACTCGATATATTGATGAACCTGCAAAAAAGTGCACCGATTGATTTTGAATTGGTGGCAGTTAATCTAGATCAAAAACAGCCTGGGTTTCCACAGGAAATCTTACCTAACTACTTACAATCCATAGATATCCCTTTTGAGGTTATCGAAGAAGATACCTATAGCGTGGTTAAAAGAGTCGTTCCTGAAGGCAAAACCACTTGTGGACTTTGCTCGCGTTTGCGGCGCGGTATTATTTATGGTTGGGCAGAACGTAATAAGGTCAATAAAATTGCCTTGGGTCATCATCGCGATGATATTATCGAAACCCTTTTCCTGAACATGTTTTTTGGCGGCAAGCTCAAAGCCATGCCACCAAAACTGAACAGTGACGATGGCAAACATATCGTTATTCGCCCATTAGCTTACGCCAAAGAAAAAGATATTGCCCGATACGCTAAAATTAAACAATTTCCAATTATTCCCTGCAATTTATGCGGCTCCCAGGAAAATCTGCAACGGCAAAATATCAAAATAATGCTGCAAGACTGGGATCGTAAATATCCTGGTCGTATCGAAACCATCTTTAAATCCATTACTAATGTGGCACCATCTCATTTGGCTGACAACGAACTCTTTGATTTTGTGAATTTACAGCAAATTTCCAACGAAGAAGATTCATTATTTGATCTACCTGAATTTAAACCTGTTAAACAGGAAGAAGATGGCAATGAACAGCTAAACATTGTAAATTTGTCCTTATAAACCATAAAAACTATTTAGCCATGACCTTCGAAGAGTTCCAAAAAGAGTTTGCCGTTATAGTACCCATCAATGTGGCCTGGGGAGAAATGGATGCTTTCCAGCATGTCAATAATGTGGTTTATCTGCGCTACTTTGAAACCGCACGTATTGCCTATATGCAAGCGATTGGACTGAATACCGATCTGGCCAATGCCAAGCAAGGCGAAAACCCCATAGGCCCAATCTTAGCCGATTCTTATTGCCGCTATCGCCGTCCGGTTACATTTCCTGACACCCTACATATTGGCTGCCGCATCTCTGAATTACAAGAACACGGCTTTGTAATGGAATATCAGGCCTTTAGCGAACAACAGCAAACAGTCGCTACTATCGGCAATAGTCGCATCGTGATGCTGAATTATTTTACCGGAAAAAAAGAAGTCATACCGGAAAGATTAAAAGCAAAAATTGCTAAACTTCAATCAAGCTAAAAACTACGAATCTTTTGCCAATACATTACTCAGTTGTAACACTCTGTTACCAATCTAAAGCTTAGATTACTTCCTATTGAAACCGCTTCTGTTACTATAGTTCGTTGAAAGAATTCTTATTATTAAATATCAATAACTTAGAGTAACAAATAGGTAGCACTATGAAGAAATTCGTTGCAAGTGCCATTTGTTTAGCAGTGGTTGCTGCTTGTTCAGATGGCTCTAAAAATAAAGTTGAAGCAAATGCTTCAGCAAACAAAGTTGAGACTAGCGTTGAACAAAAAGTTGAAGCGCCTAAAGCTTTGGTTTCAGGTATCGATAAATCAAATTTTGATACCTCGGTTCGTCCACAAGATGATTTATTCCGGCACGTAAACGGAACCTGGCTAAAAACCTTTGAAATTCCGGCCGATAAATCCAACTATGGCTCTTTTACTAAATTAGCAGAAAAAGCCAAAGAAGATGTTAAAGCCATTATCGAAAATGCCTCGAAGCAAAATGCGGAAAAAGGTTCCGATGCACAAAAAGTCGGCGATCTATACAAGTCTTATATGAATACTGATTTGTTGGAAGAGCTTGGTACTAAGCCACTAGAGTCTGAATTTGCCAAAATTGATGCCATCGCCAATTTAAACGATCTATCAGAATACGTGGCTTATGCACAAATGATTTCGACCGCACCAATTGGCGTTTTTGTGTATGTGGATCCGCGCGATCCAGAAAGCTATATCACACAAATGGGGCAAGGTGGTTTAGGCTTGCCAAGTCGTGAAACCTATATTGAAGATAATGAAAAAAGTGCTGATATTCGTAAAGCCTACGTTGAGCATATGACTAAAATGTTTGAGCTTACTGGCGTAAAAGATGCCGCAGTTAAAGCTGATTCCGTGATGAAATTGGAAACCGAATTAGCCAAGAAACAATGGGCTAAAGAAAAATTAAGAGATCCCGTTGCTCGCTATAACAAAAAATCTTTGCCCGAACTAAAAGAATTGATGCCTAATACCAATTGGGACGCCTGGAAAAAAGCGGCTTGGGTTGACTCTATGGAACAAGCCATTATCGGTCAGCCGGATTACTTTGCTGCGGTTGATAAGATGTTTAAAGAAGTGTCTTTAGATGATTGGAAAACCTACTTTAAATGGCACCTGATCACCAATGCTGCACCATTTTTAAACAAGGCTATGGATGACGAAAATTTCCGTTTCTATCAAGGCGTATTAAGTGGCGTTAAGGAGCAAGAACCTCGTTGGAAACGTGGTGTAAACGTGATTAATGGCGTATTGGGTGAAGTGGTTGGCAAAATTTATGTTCAAAAGCATTTCCAGCCCGAAGCCAAAGCGCGTATGACTGAGCTGGTAGAAAACCTGCGTAAAGCTTATGGCGAAGGCATTAAAGGTCTTGAGTGGATGGGCGAGGAAACCAAAAAACAAGCTTTGGATAAATTAGCCAAGTTTGATCCTAAAATTGGTTACCCTGATAAATGGAAAGATTATTCAAAGTTAACTATTAATGCTGATGATTTGGCAGGCAATATGCGTCGTGCCACGATGGTTGCGGTGAAACAAAACCGTGAAAAGCTAGGCCAGCCCATCGATAAAACTCAATGGTTTATGACGCCACAGACGGTTAATGCCTACTACAATCCAGTAATGAACGAAATTGTATTCCCTGCAGCAATTTTGCAGCCACCATTCTTTAATCTGGAAGCTGACGACGCTGTGAATTATGGCGGTATTGGTGCTGTCATTGGTCATGAAATGGGCCATGGTTTTGATGACTCCGGTTCTCAATTTGATGGTGATGGTAAACTACGCAACTGGTGGACTGATGAAGATCGTAAAGAATTTGAAAAGCGCACTAACAAGTTGGTGGCACAATACAACGACTTTACGGTACTCGATGACGTTCATATCAACGGTGAATTTACTCAAGGTGAAAACATTGGTGACTTAAGCGGTTTAACTATTGCTTTTAAAGCTTATCAACTTTCTAAAAACGGCCAGCCAACACCGATCATCGATGGTATGACTGGTGATCAGCGCGTATTCTACGGCTGGGCACAAGTTTGGGCACGTAAATATCGTGATGAAGAATTGCGCAAACGTATTAAGACCGATCCGCATTCACCTTCAGAGTTCCGTGCTAATGGTACTGTACAAAATATGCCAGAATTCCATGAGGCATTTGATGTCAAACCTGACGATAAGATGTATAAAGCACCGGAAGAACGAGTTAAAATCTGGTAAAAGCTTTGTAAGCAAACCATAAAAAAGCCTGCGATTGCAGGCTTTTTTATCACTCTTTAATTCTCAGGCTTTGCATAACTCACCCGATAAATTTTACTAAAACCATCATCTGAAATCAGCAAAGAACCATCAGATAAATGAATCAGATCCACCGGACGCCCAAACACCTCTTCCCCTTCTAGCCAACCAGTTACAAAATCCTGTTGCGAGGCTACCTTGCCCTCTTCATCCAATTGCAAATTAACAATCTTGTAACCGACTTTTTTAGAACGATTCCAGGAGCCATGCTGCGCCACAAAGATTGAATTTTGATAGCTTTGCGGAAACTGTTTACCTTGATAAAACAGCATGCCTAGCGGAGCTACATGCGCCTGAAACTCCCAAGCCGGAGCAATAAAGTCCATGGAGCCACGATCCTTTTTAAAGCGTTTTGAGAACTTGGGATCTGGCACATCCTTACCATGCACATAAGGAAAGCCAAAAAACTGCCCGATTTCGGTGACCCGATTTAACTCACAAGGTGGACTATCATCACCTAACCAGTCACGACCATTATCGGTAAACCACAATTCTTTCGAATCAGGATGCCAATCAAAACCGACACTATTACGTACACCGGTTGCCACATATTCAAATTCACCAGACTTCACATCCAAAGCAATAATGGTACCAAAGCGCTCGTCAGCCTCGCGACACACATTGCAAGGTACGCCAATCGGAATATAAAGTTTGTTATCTGGACCAAACTTCAGATACTTCCAACCATGATGAGATTTATCTGGCAAATTATCAAAAATGACTTCCGGTTTAGGTGATTTGTCATAATGTTTATCAATATCTTTAAAACGAAGAATTTTATCCACTTCCGCCACATACAAGTCGCCATCTTTATAGGTCAGTCCCGATGGCATATAAAGTTCATCGATAACTAATATGGTTTTGTCTGCCTTAAAATCACCATTAGTATCAATCACTGCATGAACCTTGCCTGGACGACGAGAACCTACATAAACAATACCCGTATCGGACAAGGCCATTTGACGTGCACCATCCACATTTTCAGCAAAAACTTCAATCTTAAAGTTTTCTGGAACGGTAGCTGCCAGGGTAACTGAACAGAAAAGGCTAAAAATCGTTAGTTGAATTATTCTCCATATTTTCATCGCTATATTTGACCCCTATTTGTGAAAGCCGTACTATTGGCTGAAGTAATGAACTCTATACTAAAATAGCTAACTCATGTCAGAAAATACAGGCTTCTTTTCACAAATATTAAAAAGACGTATCCCGCAATTTTTGGGGATTTTCCTGGCGGGCAGTTGGACCGCATTGGAATTTACTCAATGGGCGGTTGGTCGCTATTCTTTGTCGCCTAACTGGGAAGAAGTGTTAGTAGTTTGCTTACTACTTTGCTTGCCGTTGATTTTAGTGCTGGCCTGGCATCACGGCGCTCCAGGTAGACAACAATGGAGCTTGTTTGAAAAAATTTTCTTGCCTATATATTTATTGGCAATCCCGCTAGTTTTACATCAAATGTATAAAGACACCAATTTAAGTAAAACAGTTGAAACCGTTATGGTTGAAGATGCTTCCGGGAAAATGCAAAAACACCAGGTTGCAAAAGCCGCCTTTATTAAGCCATTAATTGTATATCCCTTAAAAAATATTAGTGATGATCCCGAACTTGATGCTTTAGCCGCCATTAGCTCTGAAGTCATAAATCGAGATCTGCAGCAAAATATATTTTTCTCGAGCTTGGATATCAGCATGATTAATAATGGTTTTAAAAGTCAAAATCAAACTTTTAAGGGCACCCCTTTATCATTTCAAATCAACTTCGCTAAACAACGAAATCGAGACTATCTACTCAATGGAGCCTTGAATAAAGATGGAAATCAATATCAAATACAACTTGATCTCTATAGCTCCAAAAATGGTCGAAAAATTACCGATTTTAATGCCGAAAACTCTAATTATTTTTCTGCAATCGATACACTAACTCAGGCCGTTAACGATCACTTTTTCCCAAATGGTAGCGAATTTACTGATTTACCCATCGAAGATTTATATACCAATAATTGGTTAGCATTTGAGGATTATACCAAAGCACGAATTATCGATTTGTTTGGAAGTAACCGACAAGAAGCTGAGCCTTTCTATATCAGCTCTTTAGAAAAAGATTCTACCTTTTCGATGTCTTCTTTTGCTTACGCACTTTTTAATATCCAGCAAAGGAAAATAGTTAAGGGCAAGGAGCTTTCTCTACAAGCACAAAAACATCAAAGCTATCGTTTTACAGAAAGAGAACGTTTTGCGCTTAACGCTACCAGCCACTTTTTAAATCAACAAAGAGAGAAAGGTTTCCAGGCCCTCGATCAGTGGATTTTGCTTTACCCTAACGATTGGCAAGCTTATTTTATGAAAGCACAATTTCTTCAATTTAATAAGGACAGTGAAGAAGAGTCCATAGTAAATTTGAAAAAGGTTATAGAGTTGGATCCCTCACAACACCACCTTTGGGACTGGATAGGTGATATCTATAATAATATAGGTAAATATGATTTTGCTTTAGATGCTTATGAGAAATATGCAAAAACCAACCAGAACAATCCCATTGCCTATAAAAACCTTGGTGATTTGTACATTAAGGAAGGTAATTTTGACTCAGCCATTAGCAACTATCAACAAGCCTTAAGTCTCGATCCAAGCAATGTAAATACTTTATCCAATCTTGCTGATGTCTATTCACGAATAGGCAAGTTTGAGGAAGCAGAAAAGCAATTTATAAATGCCATTGAAAACAGTAATACTTCAGCAAGACTTTTAAGTAATAGAAGAAAACTCGCCAACCATTACTGGCAATATGGAAAGCGCAAAGAAGCATTTAAGCAACTTCGACAAGGATTTGAAGAGTTTTCTAAAACCGAGTCGCCAGCTAAAGCCATGCAAGATGAAGCACTACATGCTTGGCAATATTATTTAGCTGGTGAAGAAAAAATCGCTCAACAGGTAATGCAGAACGCAGTTCAAATGGTTGAAGATTCAAAAGAAGATATTTTGCTTATCAATACCCAAATTGGTCGAGCTATGCTATTGAATCTTCAAGGTAAAGCGGCAGAAGGCGTTGCCTTATATAATGGTTTGATTCGCTTAGGTGAATCCTATGGTGACTCTAATACTGCAGTTATCAATCACCATAAGGGAAGAAGCCTGTTTTACAACGAACAATATGAAGAAGCTCAACAGGCCTTTTCTGAAATTTTAACCCGTTTTCCTGATAGCCTCTATTATATTGAGTGGCCAGCTAAAACCTATCTAAAGACTAAAGATTGGGGTAATGCTAAAAAGTCTTATGAACGATTATTAGTGTTAGCCCCAGGCTTTCCAACTTATAATTTAGCCATGGCCAAAATACTTATTGCACAAGAACAAATTCCACAAGCCAAAGAATATTTGCAGAAAGTATTAGATGCTTGGCAGTATGCCGATATGGAATTTGATGAATTACTGGAAGCTAAAAAACTATTGGCATCATTATAAAAAAGGCGCTTTAAGCGCCTCTATTTTATTAGTTACTTTAAATGTTTTTCAAAATAATCTGTGATGGTATTAAATACATGAGTCCTGGTTTTTTTACCCCAAATTGAATGCTTTGAACCCGGGTAATTCATTTGATCGAAGGGTTTATTGGCATCTTGCAAAGCTTTATACAGTTTAGTGCTATTAGTAAAGAGCACATTATCATCGGCCATACCATGTATAATCATTAAATCACCTTTTAAACCATCCAGATATGGAAATACATTGGAAGCCTCATAACCTTTTTTATTATTTTTAGGATGATCCAGATAACGCTCTGTATAGTGAGTATCATATAAATACCAATCAGTCACTGGTGCCACGGAAACCCCGACTTTAAAAATTTCTGGTTCTTTAAACATAGCCATAATGGTCATATAACCACCGTAACTCCAACCAAAAATACCGATTTTATTGGCATCTACATAAGGTAACGACTTTAAAAATTCAGTTCCCTCAACCTGATCTTGTAACTCAATATCACCCAGTTTACGATAAATCGGATCTTCAAACTTTTTGCCTCGATTCCAGGAACCACGATTATCCAAAGAAAAAATCACAAAACCTTTACTGGCCATTAAATGATGCCAGTAAGTGTTACGCGCACCCCAGGTATTTCTTACTCGTTGTGCATGCGGGCCACCATATACATCGACAATTACCGGGTACTTTTTACTGGCATCAAAAGGTACTGGTTTATACAAACGATATTGCATTTTCTGACCATCTTCAGCCTTGATCACACCAAACTCAGGCTTGGAAGCTGCTTGATAATAATCAAAATAAGGATGGGTTTTATCTAGCCTATTTTCCTCAAGCCAGGTCACTAGGTCGCCATTGGCTTTGCGTAAGCTCACTTGTGAAGGTTGCTCCGTTGAGGAAAAATAATCCACAAATACATCCATGGATTTAGCAAAGCTGACATTATGCACACCACTACCTTGCGTAACTTGTTTAATGTCGCCTCCACCCAGTGGTACTGAATAGAGTTGTTGTTCTAATGGACTTGCCTTGTTGGCATCAAAATAAAGCAAGCCCTTTTTCTCATCAACACCATACACATTATCCACTACCCAGTTACCTTGAGTTAATTGACGGATCAGGTTACCCGCTAAATCATACAGGTAGACATGACGAAAACCATCACGCTCAGAAGTCCAGATAAATTGCTTCGATTTTTTTAAGAAGCGTAAATCTTTGGTCAGATTTAACCAGGTCTTAGCGATTTCCGTTAAAGCAACTTTATAGTTACCACTTTTAATATCGGCAAAACGTAACTCCAACTTTTTCTGATCGCGACTTTGCCATTGATAAGACACCGTTTTCGAATCCTGTAACCACTTAACACGAGGAATATAAATATCGGTTTCTTCGCCTGTATCGATCCAGGTAGTTTTATTGCTTTTTAAATCCAACACAGCCAGCTTCATCAAGACATTGTTAGTGCCCGTGCTGGGATAACGCTGTTCAAAAACGGTAAAATCTTCAGCGTTAATTTCATAACGTTTTTCAATATTAACTGGCGCTTCATCCACTTGCAGGTAAGCTATTTTTCTCGAATCTGGCGACCACCAGTAACCGGTTAAACGTCCCATTTCTTCTTGCGCCACAAACTCCGCCATACCATTTTTGATGGTATCTTTTCCGTCAAAAGTCAGCTGGCGCTCTTTGCCAGTTTTGACATTAACCAGATAAATATTCTGATCGCGGATAAAAGAAACATAATCACCATTGGGTGATAACTTAATGTCAGTTTCATAAGCTTCTGTTTTGGTCAGCTGCTTAGTCGCCTTATCCGATGGCTTGGTCAAATCATAAGCAAAAATATCACCACCTAATGGAAACAATAAAGTTTCACTATCATCACCCCAATAATAGCTGATAATACCCTTAGCAAATAAGCGCATTCGTTCACGACGTGCCTTTTCTTCGTCCGAAAGATTTTCTTCGCCAGGTAATAAATCGCGAGAATTCACTAACATACGCGATTGTTTATCTTTTAGATTATATTCCCAAAGATCCAGGCGCTCCTGTTCATCCTCTTTGCCTTTCAGGAAAGTTACTCGACTACCATCAGGAGATAATTTTACTGAACGTGGCGCAGGCCCATCTAAGGAGGGATCGGAATAAATACGCTCAACCGTCAGTTGGTTATTTTCAACCTCTTTATTTTCAGCAGTAGCAGCCATAGTGACTCCCAACAAACTGCCAATAGCCCATACAGAAATTATTTTTGTCATAATATTTACCCATTAAAATCATCTGCCCATCATAAAAGTTAGTTCATCGATATTCAATGCCAGAAATGGCTAGTATGTGAATATAAATTAGCTCATAATCACACCCATAATTACAAAAGAGAAATCTCATGCATACCGTATCTGGCCGTTGGAAATATGGTTTATTTTTATGCCTGGTCACCATTTTAATGTGGGGACTCCTGCCCATAGCTTTAAAGCTGCTACTAAAGCAAATGGACCCGGTAACAGTCACTTGGTATCGTTTTCTAACTTCAGCAGTTTTAGTCTTTTTATTTCTATGGTTTAAAGGAAATATACCTGATTGGAGAAAACTCAAAGGTAAAATTGGGATCTTAATGCTAATAGCAATTTTGGGACTTGGAGCTAATTATGTCGTCTATCTATTTGGGGTTGAATTGATTACACCTAGCGCTGCACAAGTGTTAATTCAAGCGGCACCCATGCTAATGCTACTAGGGAGTCTGGTAGTGTTTAAAGAACAATTTAGCCGTTGGCAGTGGATTGGCTTCATGACTTTTGTTGTAGGCTTGATTTTATTCTTTAACTTAAGGTTCAATGAAATCTTCGGCTCTTTGGGTAGCTATACTTGGGGGCTAATCTTTATTCTAATCGCTGCTGTGCTATGGGCAGCTTATGCCTTAGCGCAAAAGCAATTGTTAAACCACTATTCATCCAACCAAATTATGTTTGTGATCTATCTAGCCTGCGTGCCTTTGTTATCGCCCTGGGTAGAACCAGCCCAAGCGATAAACCTTGATAAATTTGGCTGGTTTTTACTGATTTTCTGCTGTCTGAATACTTTAATTGCCTACGGTGCTTTTGCCGAAGCTCTAGCCCATTGGGAAGCCAGCCGAGTCAGCGCACTCCTGGCAATAACACCGTTACTGACTATGTTTTTCATGCAATGGTTAGAATACCTCTACCCCAACTATTTAGAATCAGAACCCACAAATTCCCTAAGTTTGGTTGGTGCTGCATTGGTGGTTTTTGGCTCTATACTTACCGCATTAGCGGGTAGAGAAAAACATGAACGAAAAGAAGGTTAATTTATATCCAGCGTTTAAAAATTAAAGAAGTGTTAATCCCACCAAATGCAAAGTTATTTGACATAATGTATTCCGCATTTATTTTTCTTGGGGTATCGAGAATATAATCCAAATCAGCACAGGCAGCATCGACATTAACCAAGTTAGCGGTAGGTGAAAAACAATCGTGGTTCATCATTTCTATAGCAAACCAAGCCTCTAAGGCACCACAAGCACCCAGGGTATGTCCTAAATAGCTTTTCATTGAGCTGATCGGAATTTGCTCTCCAAAAATATGATTAGTGGCAATCGACTCAGCGACATCACCTCTGTCCGTCGCCGTGCCATGAGCAGAAACATAACCAATCACTGTGGGTGGCAAATGAGCATCGTTCAAAGCCAATTGCATAGCAACTTTCATGGTATCGGAAGTTGGTTGAGTCACATGATTACCATCACAGTTAGTGCCATAACCAACTAACTCAGCATAAATCTTAGCACCACGCGCTTTAGCGTGCTCTAATTCTTCTAATATTAAAGTTCCAGCACCTTCACCAATCACCAAGCCATCTCTGTCAATATCAAATGGCCTCGGAGTTAGCTCTGGAGCATCATTTTTGATGCTAGTGGCATATAAAGTATCAAAAATCGCAGCGCCATTAACACTGAGCTCTTCAGCTCCACCAGCAATCATCACCTGCTGCTGACCATATTTGATCGCTTCATAAGCATAACCAATTCCCTGGCTGCCTGAAGTGCAAGCGCTGGAAGTTGGAATAACTCTTCCCTGTAGACCAAAGAAAACCGCTATATTAACGGCACAAGTATGATTCATCATTTGAATATAAGAGGTAGAAGTAATACCACTCATATCCTTATCATTAGATAATTTAGCAAATGCAGAAATAGGTGCGACACTGCCACCTGATGAACCATAAGAAATTCCAGCTCGACCATCTTTTAAAGCAAGATCATCTAATAAATTTGCATCCTCAAGCGCTTTTTCAGTTGCAATCGTTGCCATCAGAGCCACACGTCCCATGGCCCGCACTTGCTTGCGAGAATAATGGTCGGGTTTTTGAAAGTTGAGAACAGGAGCCCCTAAGTTGGTATTAAGACCATCAACCTGCTGCCACTCTGACATGGTACAAATTCCTGTTTTTTTAGCCGATAATGACTGCTCGATTTGAGACCAATCATCACCTATCGAAGTAATGCCACCGACTCCGGTAATAACCACACGATTCATTAAGCCAACCCACCATTAACCGATATAACCTGTCGAGTAATATATGAAGCTGCATCCGACATTAAAAAACCTACTAACCCTGCCACCTCTTTAGGTACTCCTGCTCGACGCATTGGAATAGCTTTTAAAATCTCATCCACCACCAAATTATCTGCCATTTTGGTTTCAATCAAACCAGGAGCAACACAATTAACGGTAATTTTACGCTTAGCGAGTTCTACCGCCAAAGCTTTAGTTGCACCAATCACACCGGCTTTAGAAGCCGAATAATTCACCTGACCACGATTGCCAATAATTCCCGAAACCGATGCCATAGTAACGATGCGTCCACCATTTCGATTTCTAATCATAGGCATCATTACTGGCTGCAAAACATTATAAAAACCATCAAGATTCGTGTGTATTACAGAGTCCCAATCTTCATCAGTTAGTGCTGGAAATGCATTATCACGCGTAATACCCGCATTACACACCACACCATAATAAGCACCATGTTTTTCTATATCCTGCTCAATAACGGCTTTAGTTTCTTCCCTATCCGAAACGTTAAAACCTAATACAGAAGTTTTAGTTCCATTAACTTGTATTTCAGCAGCAATTGCCTCTGCCGAAGTTTTGTCACTGTTATAGTGAATGGCTATATCGAATCCATCTTTTGCTAATTGCTCAACAATTGCTTGGCCTATTCCTTTACTAGAACCAGTTACTAAAACTCTTTTATTCATTGATCTGCTCCTGAATAAAGCGTATCGGGTCACGAGGCTGAAATACATTTAGTTTAGCGCAAGCCACAACTTTATCTTGAATCTGAATTTTACAGTCAAATACACCCAAACCTGTCTCATCTTGCAATAACTCAACTATAGTCACTAAAATTTCCTGATCAAAAGGAAAAGTGTCTAAATCTGATTGGTATTTGCGGCTACCGAGCAAAAAGCCTATTTGTACAGGCTGATTGTGCATAGTCGCTTTGACACCCGCAAATGCAGCGATGGTTTGCGCCATATATTCAATGCCTACCCACGCTGGTACCCCATTTTCTTCGGCAAAACTCGAACTCTTTGATAAAACCACAGAAGCCGTAAAAGAATCTGTATCCACAGCTCTTATTGTATCTAGTAAACACATGGTTCTAGATAAAGGAGAATAAGGTTCGATATTTTTTCCAATAAAATCGCTAGTTTGCTGCATCTTCTTTCGAAATAATCACTGAAATATTATTGCCACCAAAAGCAAATGAGTTACTCATGCAATGGCGAATAGTAGCACTTTTTACACTTTCACGGCTAACAAAATGAAACTGACTAAATTCATCACCAATATCTTTCTGGTTAGCAGGTAAACCTTGCCACTCAGTCCCCATTGTCAAAGCTAACCAACAAAAACCTATCTCGCTAGCGCCGGCGGCACCTAACATATGCCCTGTCAAATGCTTAGTTGAACTCATCCACGGCAAATTTCCTGCAAAAGTTTCAGATATCGCTCTAGCTTCCATCTCATCATTTTTAGGGGTCGCAGTGCCATGCAGGTTTAAATAATCAATATCAATAGGCTCAAGTTGAGCTTGGGCTAGCGCTTGTTGCATGGCCATTGTCGCACCTTTTGCAGAAGGATCAGGGGCTGACATATGATAAGCATCAGAAGTTTCCCCTGCTCCGGAAAGCTTTATAGCTGATCTTTGTTTCGATAATAAAAACAAAGCAACCCCTTCGCCAATATTGATACCATCCCGATCTTCAGAAAAAGGTTTACAAATATTATTGCTTAAGGATTCGAGCGCATTAAAGCCATTTAAAGTTAATTTACACAAACTATCAGCACCGCCAGCAATTGCTAAATCAACAATATCGCTTTCAATTAAATGCTTTGCAGCAATCAAGGCCTTAGCGCTAGATGAGCAAGCAGTAGAGACCGTATAATGAATGGCTTTATCTAATTTCAAATATTCAGATAAAAACTGATCACCGCCTCCCACTTCTTGATTAATAAAATCATAACTTTCTGAAAAGGCATCACCAGACAAAACCTGCGCCAACTCTTGTTCGGCTTCTGCCATAGCTGCAGTGCTGGTGCCTAAAATAATTGCAATACGACTGGTCTTAAGGCCATCACTCAACTGCTCAAAATCATCTTTAATTTGCTGATAGGCAGTAATTAACAGCTGGTTATTGCGATTATCGTAATTCGATAAATTTTGTGGAATTTCTAGTAAAGTCTCACTTATCATTCCCAAAAAAATACTTTTATCTGGAATCAGCTCATCATTAGGATTTAAATAATTAGTCGTTTGCTTATTAACATTCTGCCAAATGGCTTCTTTAGTAGCGCCTAAAGAATTTACCATTCCTAAATTATGCAAATACACAGCCATTATTTTATAAATTCCTTATTGTCATGCGGTAATTATGCAGTTTATTTAAAACCACTATCGGCTCACTAGCCACATCAGGGTAACTAATGAGATAAATAAGTTGATCATTAGAATATATCTGGCGGTGACATTGCTTATTTTGCTTATTACATAAAGAATTAACCCGAATGAGGTTATCACTCTCAGTAAATGCCCTGAGCGGCCAAAATACCAACTGCATATCAATTAGAACACGGCTGGCATCAGGTAACCTCTCATTTAACCGCTGAACAGAATCAACCTGATCGTGATTCACCTCAAAAGAAAATAATGGAATTCCCAGTAAACTGGTAGCCACAAAAGCCATAGTATCTGAATCAGCATTGATCTCTGTTTGAACCAGATAATCAAAATCTCTTCCAGTGGCATCATAGTAAGTTACTTTCTGAGTAAAAGATTGCTCTATCGCTGAGGATTTTACTGACAAGAACCAATAAGGTATTTCTTTGGATAAATAGATTGGTGCAGGAACTGTGCCTACTAGAGTCGATTGACAAGCAGAAACCAATAATCCCCCAAGAATTACAATAAACTTTCTCATGAGTCTGATCGTATAGCCATTGGTGCTAATAAAAACACTACAATCATACCAAACAATACTATAGTGCCAAAACCCGCAACCGCCGGAGTTTGGCTGAAAGACATCAGGCCAAAAGCAAGCACAGTGGAAATCATTGAACAGGTGACAGCAAGAACCGTATCAGTACTGGCTTGCTTCTTGGTCTTGCTATAAAAAATCGTATAGTCAATGCCAATCCCTAAAACTAACGTTAGCGCGACTATATGAAAGATATTGATGCTTTGGCCCAGCATATGCGCCATAGATAGTGACAACAAAGCTGCGCTTAAGGGTGGTAAAAATACTAACCATGCCTTTTTGGGGCCGTAGATAAAGACTAAAAATATTAAAATGAACAGATAAGCGGCTATCACCAGCTTGATACTATTTTCCCGTACCAGCTGTAAAAAACTGGAAAATAGACCTGTTGCATCCAGTAAATATAACTGTTCATTGGCTTCCACTAATTGTTGTATAGCGGTTTGCTGCTCTAATCCTTGTAGTTGAATCAAACCATAAAACTGTTGCTTTTCGGACTCTATGAGTAACTGATTAATTAAAGGTTCTAAACTAGTTGCCTTATAAATTGTTTTATTAAATTCGGTAGGAGCATTTAACGTCGCAAGATAATGGTTGAGCCTATCTGGACCAACTAAACTAGCATATTGCTCCTTTGCTTGAGAGTTTGCCCATGCTTGCAATAATTGGTAATTAGTTTGTTGCTGTTGTTTTGAAGCGATTATCTGATTAAGACTAATATAACTGGCTAACCTCCCTTGGCCAATTAAAGTATCTAACTGGCTGGTCAACTGCTCTAAATTTTGCAGCAGCTGATTTTTCGATTGAGCCTTTAAAAGCAAAGTGCTTTTATCCGTACCAGTAGATAAAACTTGTTCCACTTCTTGTTGCTCAAGTCTTAAATCTTGGGGACTGGCATGTAAACTCTCCACTCGATCATCAAAATCAATTGTTAAGATTGATATTACTGAAATCACTAAAAAAAGATAAGCCAGGGATTTTGCTAAATAGACATATTCTTTCCTAGTGATGAATTGGTTTAACCTGACAAAAACCTGATAACTGACTAAGTGCCTCTTACTTAGGTCATAGCCTATCGAAGGTAGTAATAATAAACTTGTAATGTAAGCAGCAATCAGCCCCACTATCGAAATTAAAGCGATCTGTTGCAACACAATCAGTCCGGAAAAAAGTAATGCTAAATAACCAAATACACTGGTAATCAAACCTAAACTAATAGGTTTTATGATAAGTTTAATCACTTTCTCAGTAGTTACTTCAGTATTCTTTGCTAAGTAATGAAATACATAATCCACCGCTATACCAACCAAACTGGCACCGACTAAAATACTAAATACATGCAACTCAGAAAAAATCATTGATGCCACAGCTAAAGCAGAAACAACACCGATTGCGATAACCAAAAGCAGTATCAATGAAGGTATTAAACTCCTGAATATCAAGCTAATTAGTACTAAAATAGCTAAAAGTGAGCCATAACCAATCGTTTGTGCTTCCTTTAAGCCCTGAGCCGTTTCTGCAGCAGAAAAAGCGATAACACCAGATTGAAGAATTTCTGAGCCAGACTCATAGGCAACCTGCTTTATAGCTGTTATCTCCTGTAAATAATGGCGCTGAAGATCCAAGTTAAAGGCCGAGTCATTAAGTTCAAGATTGAAAATAATATAGTGGTGCTGATTATACGCATAACCTAAAAATTCTTGATACTGCCTAGCTCCAGTTAAAATATTAGTCAGTTTAGAAAAATAGGCATCAGATAAAAATAGAGGATCTTGATTCAGCTTTTGCGAAGAAACACTGGAAAAAGGAGAATAAAGTTGAGCAATTCTTTTTTGTGTGAATACCTGATATTGCTCATTTTTCAATAGGACTTGATCTTCTTTTGTAAGAAATGCCACAGGGTTACTAACCAGAAGTTGATACAATGCCTGGTTAGAGTCTTCACTTAGCTCATTAGTATTAAAAATATTAGATTGCAGAAGTTGTTGTTTTACTTTTTGGGCTGAAAGAATGATTTGTTCTTCATTTGTATTTTTCAGCAATAATATAAGTTTGTTGTTTGCGATTTGATTTACTACCGCATTAAGCTCCGCAACTTCTTTATTCTTTTTAGGTAAGATGGAAGCTATATCAGAGTTTATTTTTTTATCAATAATCAGATTTTTTATGACCACCATAAAAAATAACGCAGAAAGTAATATCCATAAATAGCTTAAAGCTTTATTTTGCGTATTTTTAATTGAACTCATAACTTAAGTGAATGTTATTAGTATCTCCCGACAAGCTACGGGTAATCACAAGATTGATTTTGTTATCTCCTTGTACTTTAATTTCAGAGAATACTTTGTTTAAAGGTTTTTTTTTCGGAACTAATAATAAACTCCACTCCGTTTCCATATTTGATTGAGTTATATGAAAATTTTCCTGTAATAGGCTAATATCCATTTTTAAAACAGAAGTAAAGATTTGCGAAAAAAAGGCGATTTCCGGATTGTTTTTCAACTCCTGTGTTTTAATTTTTCCATCAATGGTTTCTTCTATTGTTTCAGCACTGATATTATAAATTACTTCATAAGGAGATTTGATATGCCAAAGTAAAAACTTTGAGTTTAATTCAAATTCACCACTGGAAACAAAGGGTTTTTCGATGATTTTTAGCTTTCTTTTTTGTACAAAGTAACCTTTATAGTCCTGTTCAATATTAGCCAATACTTCTAACTGATTGGATTCAGAGCCATAACTGGAATTAACGGACAGAATCGTTAGGCTCATTATCAGGTAAAAAAACTTTTTCATAAATACTTTTTAAGTTTCTCGAGCAGAATGGGGGGTGAAACAAACTGCATTTCTTGAGTTGCGATATCTACAGCAGCTTGGATACTGTAACCTTTGGTCAAGACCTGAGTATTGTTTACGTCTTCCACTTTATATTCAATTTTTATTCGATTTTCGAACTCCACTAAACTAGCAATAATACGGATCTTTTGCTTAAATTTAGCTGAACTAACATACTTAACTCGCAAATCAATAATTGGCCAGTGGAAACCAGACAAATCCATTTGATCATAGTTATAGTCTATTTTATCGAGCAAAGCACAACGCGCTTCTTCAAAATATTTCACATAATGCCCATGCCAAACAATTTGCATTGGATCTAAATCATAAAATTCTATAGTGCGTTCAATTTCTGCCGAAAGATAGACTTTACTCTTCATAAAGACTCCAATAACGTCTTCGTATCAAAGCCACTATATGTCTTAAATCTTGCTCAAGACTTCGATCCTCAGTAACCAACTCAAACTGCTCACCTAAATCACAATAAAAACTATATAAATGTGGAGCTAACGTTTCTTTATCTAACTCAGCATTACTTAGACGAATACTAATAGACTGATAGATAGCCAACAAATGTGCAGCTAACACTTGCTCAACCAATTCAATAATTCGCAAACAATCCCGTGCACTAATAGTCCCCATACTGACTTTATCTTGATTATGACATTCCGTTGATCGGGAAAAAACACTAGCAGGCATAGTTAACTTTAATGCCTCAGCAGTCCAGGCAGAAACAGATATTTGTACTGCTTTGAAACCATGATTAATAGCACTACGACTATCATCAGAAGCAGAAAGATTGGCCGGAAGCCCATTGTTATAACGAGTATCAACCATTAAGGCTAATTGTCGGTCAATTAGATCGGCAATATTAGCGATGGCATTTTTCATGGAATCCATAGCAAATGCTATATGGCCACCATAAAAATGACCACCATGTAAAACTTTTTCATGCTCTGTATCAATAATTGGATTATCATTCGAACTATTAACTTCATTTTCAATAAACTGCCTTAAAAAAGGTAAAGCGTCTGAAAGCACACCAATAACATGAGGCGCGCAGCGAATCGAATAACGGTCCTGTAAGCGTTCCGAGTTTCTTGAAGGATGTCGTTCATAATTTAGGTCTGAACGAATTCTCGCAGCAACTTTTTGCTGCCCGGCATGTGGTTTTACTTTAAATAAATATTCATCAAAGTGATTGGCATTACCTTTAATGGCGATACTAGCCATTGCAGTTAATCTGGTTGCCAAATCATTAATATACTCGGCGCGCTTAAATGCCAAACAGGCCAAACCGGTCATAACGGCAGTACCATTCATAACCGCCAATCCTTCTTTTGGCTTTAACTTGATAGAACTTAACCCTAATTTCTCAAAAACCTCACTCGCTAACATTAACTTTTGTTGCCAAATCACCCTACGCTCGCCTACTAATGCTCCAGCAATATAGGATAATGGAGTCAAGTCGCCACTGGCACCAACAGAACCTTCTTCTGGGATTTGAGGTAAAACCTCATGATTGATCATTTGCATCAGTAGCCCCATCAAATCCAGGGAAACTCCAGAAAACCCTTTTGATAAAGATACTAAACGTGTAAACATCACTGCTAAAGTTTGCCGTTTATCCAAATAACGACCAAGTCCACAACCATGATAGCGAGTTAAATGCAACGGCAACTCTTCAACCAATTCTGTTGGAATTTCTACGGTACAAGAATCGCCATAACCCGTTGTCACACCATAAACTACACCATCCTCTTGTAATAATTTTTCTATAAATTGAGGACCCTTATCAATTAAAGTTCTATATTCTGAATCAGAGTTAAGAGCTACTTTTAACCGCCCCTGAGCAACTTGATAAACATCTTCTATAGTGACGTAGAGGTTTTGATTAAGGTTAATATTCGGCATTTTTATTACTAATATTTGGATTTTGCCAAAATGGATAAAAATTATACCATTGCAAAGGCGCTTTCTCACATTGTTTTTCCAGCCATTTAGCATAGTTCTTGACGGCATTTTCAATAGCTACAGTACGTTCTTTTCTAGTAACGTCGAGCCGAGTTTCTAACCGCTGCAAATAAAGTTGATATTTATTACCTTGTTTCAAAGTACTAATAAAATAAAGTGGTACTTTCATAATAGCTGCTAAAACAAAAGCACCAGTTCCAAAAGGCGCTTTGCGACCTAAGAATTCGTGCTCAATAAATTTTTCATCTTGTCTGGGTGGTATCCGATCAGCCAATATAAAAATATGCTCTTTGTGCTCAAGTTTCTGCTGGATCAAAATGGCAGTTTCTGGCCCTAATGTTTCAACATCAATAATCTGATGCTCAAATTCTGGTGCTATATTTTTTACGAGCTTAATAAAGTTTGAAGCATGCTCAGTAAACATCAGTGCATTAAGCCTTCCACCCATAATATCTACGGTTTGATTACGACAAGCATCAAGATTTCCCAAGTGTGCCCCCACAAATATAACACCCGTATCAAGCTTTCTAATTTGCTCCCACTCCTCGAGGTCCACTGGTTCCACTTCGATCGACTGGTCATCACCCCAAGCTACCAATTTATCCAAAATAGCATCCGCAAACTGCATAAAATGCTTAAAAGAACTTAATTTCTCTATTTTTGAATTATGTTTACGAAGGTTTGCCAAATACTCTTTTGATGCCTGCCTGGCAACTTTTCCGGTAATAAAAAAATAAGTAATTATCGGGTATAAGATAATTTTTAAGGCCGTTTTACCAAAAACTCGATGTAGCAAGAAAAGAAAGCGAAGACCTAACAGGCTGCCCCTTTCTTTTTGTTCGCTCCAATGTTTAACCTTCAAAAATCTTTCTCCACAACAACTTGGGCAACCTAATAAACATACCTAGAACTAAACGTGTATGCATCTTGGTAATTAACCAATTATCTTGCCACATTCTAAAATTGGAAGTATTTCCTTCAGGATAAATAACCTTTGTAGACAACATCAAAACCGGAACTCCTTGCCAGTATAACTTGACCATAATTTCCGTATCGAAATCCATCCTTTTTCCTATATAGGTTTTATCCATAAGTTGGCAGCAAGCTTCTACCGGATATACCCGAAAGCCACACATAGAGTCTTTAATGGAAAAAGATAAGGTTTCAATCCAAACCCAGAAATGAGTCAGATACCTTGCAATAAAGCGCCCCATAGGAACTGACTCATCATAAATAGGATGCCCACTAACCAGTGCTTCAGGTTCTTTGCTTGAGAGTGCCATTAATTCATCAATATTCTCCAAATCATGCTGACCATCAGCATCAATCTGTATAGCGTGAGTTATTCCTTGCTTATTAGCTATACGAAATCCTGACATAACCGCAGCGCCTTTTCCCAGATTCTGTTGATGTTGATGGTACTGCACCCAGGAATAACGTTCAGATAATTGCTGTAAAATTAACTGTGTTTCACTATTCGAACCATCATCAATAATTAAACAAGGTAAATCAAAAGATTCTAATCGGCTAAGTGTCTTAGCCATTGCCATAGGATGATTATAGTTAGGGATAATAAAGCCAAACTGCTGCATTTTATTTAAAAAGGATACGTCCAGATGAAAAAACTTGTTGTTTTTGGTAGTACTTAAAATACAGCTTATTTTTTTGTGCATCGTATTCCAAACTTAAATTCACGTTTGCCGGAGGTATAATCACGTGCTGAAATTTCACTACTTCCATCCCAACGAAAGTCCCGCTAAGACTCATCTCACTTTTCGCAATCCTGGCTGCAAAAGTTACTTGAGCAACTCCTGGCAATATTGGCTGCTCATCAAAATGGCCATCGAAGCAATCCAGATCTTCTCGGATTTCCAGTTGATAGACTCGAACCTTATTGGTACTTTCGATCAGATTAAATGGCGGTGTTCTCATTGAAACAATTCCTTTAACTCATCAACAATGATTTTACTCATAGTATTAACCGGCATTTTATCAATAAAACGCCACTTTCTTGGTAATACCACCAAATCCAACTCTGTAAGCAGTTTTTGCTTTAGCTGTTTAACTAAAAAATATTTGCTCTGTTGTTCTAAAAGCATCAGCCCTTCACTAGATAGAACCACCACTGCAGCCAAGCTTGAGCGAATGTCATTGAGCTGTATACAGCGACATTCAGTAACCCAAGCCATTTCTTTTATAAGCGTTTCCAGATGTTCTAATGAAACACGTTTCTCCTCAAGCTTGATGACACGATCTTTTCTACCCAATAGACGAAAGTGTTTATTATCCAGCATTTCAATTTTATCGTCTAATAGTAGCTCTTTTTGATAAATAAATGGCGAGTTTAGTATTACCGCATTCTGTTTCTGCCGAATCATAAGTTTAGGCATTAATGACCAAGCTTCATTTTTATGTTGTTGTACTCTATGGGCGATGCCACCAGTTTCAGTGCTACCGTAAATTTCTACAGGATAACGCTTTAATAAATACTTAACTGACTCTGCATGCTCAGGTGCTAATGGACCACCAGAAGAAAAAATAGCACTCAGATTAGGGTAATCTAAACTGGTATCTAAACGTGATAATAAAGCGGGGCTTGAAACAAAAACTGAGCCCTGCTCAAGCATTGCAACTTCTTCTGGATATTGGATGTTAAAATTTGCAAATGCTCTACCACAAAAAAAAGGCCATAAAAGTCTAAAAATCAAGCCATATAAATGTTGATGAGAAATTGATGAATAGACCCTGACTTGGCTCTGATTCCACAGCTCAGATAAAACCAAAACTTCTTGACTTAGATTGATAAATTTTTTTATTACTTGTTTTGGTTCTCCACTCGAACCAGAAGTAAATAAAATAATTTGACTATTTTTCGTATCTTCAAAACTATTATTTTGACTTATAGTAGTTTCATTTATTCTAGTATCAGGATCGACTATATTTACTTGCCCAGAGATTAACTCTATTATTTTATTTAAAGTTTGTGGTTTATTATTTGGTGGCAAAATAACCTTTTTTCCCGATAAACATAAAGCCAAAAATTCGATTAAAAAGGTAAGTGGCTGATGATCAAACAAGATCCAATAAATAGTTTCGGTTTGTTGGTAATGAACAGCCTTAGAGTAAACTTTAGGTTTTATTGCATGCCAAAAATACTGCTCATTTCTATTAAATGAGATTAGTCGCTCACCTTCTATTGCTAATAAAAGAGCTTCTAGATTTCCTGTCTCCATTATTGAGGGTATATTTTTACTCACCATAGTGTTTCTTTACCTTCTGGCGAATAATATACTCAATTAAAAAAATAGCGCCTATTATCACATAAGAAATCAAGCCATTGTATAAAGTCCATATTTTCAGATCTGCCAAGTAGACAGTGTAAGCTGCAATAATGCCATTGATAAAAAAGAAAAGGCTCCATACCAGTGTAACCTTCTTGGTATATGGAACAGCTTGTTCTGTAAAGTTTTTATCAGTCAATCGTGCAATTTTTTCGATAATAGTTGGCGGATATAAAATTGAAACCACAAAAAATACCAGTAAAGTAAAACTTATCATTACTGGGTAAAGTAATACTGCTAACTGGTTAGCCGAAAAGAAACCAAGAAACATTAAAACACAACCAATACAACCTATCGAAACAGAAACTTGATCAGTTTTTCTAATTATAATTAACCTTAGTATAAAAAGGACTAATAAAAAAAGACTTATAGATTTTATTGAAAAATATTTTAAGCCAAAGAAAATTATCAAGGGGTAACTTATAAGACTCAGCCCTATTATTACCCTGATAATGGCTTTCATTAACTTTCTAGCAGATCGTACACAGAATCAACAACATCCTGGACAGTTCTTACCTGCTTAAAATCTTCTGGTTTTACCTTAACCCCAGTAACTTCTTGCAATTTTAAAACTAAATCAACAGAGTCAATGCTATCTAAATCAAGCTCTTGATACAAATTAGCTTCTAGTGAAATATCCTCTTCAGGAATTTCAAATAAATCAATCAAGATATCGCTTAATGATGAATATATTTGTTCTTTTGTTTGCATATCTAGACCTACTGCTTGCTTCTAATAAACTCTGCCAAACTGGCAACCGAGAAAAAGTGTTTTTTGGTATCTTCTGAATTTGCTTCCAAAGACACATTGAATTCATTTTTAATAGCCAAACCCAGCTCTAAAGCATCGATCGAATCCAAGCCCAAGCCGTCAACAAACAAAGCTTCTTCAGATCCAATATCATCAACACTGATATCCTCTAAATCCAACGAATCAATGATCAATTGCTTAATTTTTGTTTCTAAATTATTCATACACAACTCTTTGCTTAAAATAATCCTCTAAAATTTGAGTCAACTTCCTGGAGGCCATTGTCGGCTTCACATCCTTTAAGAGCGACGTGGTCGGCATTCTATCATCAACTTTAATTAAAAAGTGAGCTTTTTTATCCGGTATTTGATACCACTTCAAACGCTTGGTTAAAAACTCAGGTCTACAATGGATTTGAATCGGCCGAATATCAGCACCGGTTTTAATGGCAATATTAGCTATCCCTCTCTGGAATTTTAGAGGCTTACCCGCTTCTGAGCGAGTTCCTTCAGGAAAAATTACCAAATTCCCACCATCTTTGAGTGCTTTGGAGCAGTCATCAAATAGTGTTTCGGCTTTACTGTTGGGGATATAAGCCGCTTTTACGATCCACTTAATAAAGAAGTTATTCCACAAAGCTTGCTTAACAATACAGTCAGCAGCAGGGATCAGGCCGATAATAATTACTACGTCTATTAAGGAAGGGTGATTAGCAATAACGATAACTCCCTGCTCCTCTTCTAATTTTTCCAGGCCTTGGTATTCGATAGACATAATACCGAGGCTTTTTAAAAGCCATACAAAAAAGGCAAAACCTTTATGGATGGTATATTGAATTCTTTGTTTAGTTAAAAGAGGATCCCGCGTAAATATCCGGATTAAGGAGAATAACAACAAGCCCATAACTAGGGCCCCTATGCCAAAAACCGTATAGCCTACGGCAGTAGCAAACAAACGCCAGATCCAATTTAATCGCTCTTTAACCATTTGAATTTAAAAGAAATTTTAAAAATGCTAATGGTGATTTTAGGTGCTCAGTCAATCGAACCCTCTCAATCAACTTACTGATACTGGCGTTTTGAGCATCTACCATCAACCCTATGCAAATAGGAGGTAAATTGCCTTCATCAAAAGATTGGTATATCTCAGGCAAAGGCTCATCATAATAAAAGTACAGGACTGGAGCTTGTTTAGTTTTAGATTGAGAATAAGCTTCAATTAATCCAGCTAAAAGGCTATTAGCACCAGCGCCTATAGCAGTAGAACTAGTTGTCCACTGCCGGATTAGCCCAAACATTCCTACCAATGAGTTATGGACCGATAAACCAAAACTAGTAGGTGAGAGGCCTTCTTTATTCGCAATGTTAGTCAATAACTGAACAGTTTTACCCATTTCACCATAGCGACTAGCAAATACCAGTGACATAGGCTCTTGATTATCTTCTAATAATTGTTTTGCAGTAGCAAAAACCATCTTTGCTAATGAAGAAAGCCGACGGCGGACCATCGGCTTAATAAAGGAAATATCGGGTTTGGATTCCAAGTCAAAATCTCTTTTGCCTTTTACCCATTCTTGCCACTCTTGTTTAGAGCTTATACCTGGAGCCCAGGCAGACCAACTGATGTTATAGTTATTGAACACTCTTATAACTTATATAATTCAGCATTGATTGAGTTTTTCAAATGATTCATCCAATTATTGTAATTTGGATGTATTTTTCCACTAGCTGCATCGTATTTAAGGCCATTGCTTTCACGGTATTTTATAGAATATTCTTTTGCATCGTAGAAAATATCTACCACTGCCTGGTGCTTATTGCGAACATTTATAGAAGCCTCTATATGACCAGGTTTCTGCACTCTTGGAATCCAGCCACGTGTCGAGGCGCCTGCTAAAATTGCTTTTTCAACATTTTCAACACTGGTTTTTTTAACCACAGAGTGATTGTTAATATCCATCACAGGCACCAGAGTCTTGCAAGCAGACAATAATATTAATGTTATAGTCGCCAAAATTAATTTAAGTTTCATCATTTTCTCCTTTGATTTACTTTTTCTTTCTTGTAGGTGGCAAGTCAGTACAAACGCCTTCATACACTTCAGCAGCAAAACTAATAGACTCAGATAATGTTGGGTGTGCATGAATGGTTAAACCAATATCTTCAGCGTCACAACCCATTTCAATGGCTAAACCAACTTCAGCAATTAATTCACCAGCATTTACCCCAACAATACCGCCACCGATGACGCGGTTGGTTTTCTTGTCGAAGATTAGTTTAGTGAAACCCTCTGAGCGGTTAACGCCAATGGCACGCCCTGAAGCAGCCCACGGGAAATTACCCACGCCATAGTCCAAGCCTTCTGCTTTAGCTTCTTTTTCAGTATAGCCCACCCAGGCAATTTCTGGATCGGTATAAGCTACTGAAGGAATTGTAATTGGATCAAAATAGTGTTTCTTACCCGCAATCACTTCCGCCGCAACGTGTGCTTCAGCGGTTGCTTTGTGCGCCAACATAGGT
>JANQSG010000021.1 GCA_028284185.1 Kangiella sp. | reverse complement strand
GAAGGTAAATGCGGTGAAGGCAAGTGCGGCGAAAAAGGCAAGAAAGGAAAAGAAGGTAAATGCGGCGAAGGTAAGTGCGGCGGTTAATCTTCTAAATTTATCGAATAAAGTGGTAGCTTAGCTACCACTTTTCTTCTTAAAGGTAGAAAGTATATAAGGGCAACTCTATGGCGCAATTGGTAACAGGTGCTGGTTTAGGCTTAAGGCGAGAATTTTCCAATGAATTTGATGCCGTTAGTCAATCTTGTGTGGATTTCATGGAAGTCGCTCCAGAAAACTGGATACCATTTGGCGGTAAATTTATTAAACAATTTGAGCAATATACAGAAAGATTTCCTTTTGTATTTCATGGCTTGTCCTTGTCTATTGGTGGTCCAACACCCTTAGACATAAATTTCGTTAAACAAATCGCAAAGTTTATTCAAAAGTATAATATTCGTAGTTACAGTGAACACCTTAGTTATTGCAGTGATGATGGTCATTTATATGATCTGATGCCAATTCCGTTTACCGAAGAAGCGGTGCATTATGTAGCGGGACGTATAAAGCAGGTACAGGATATTATTGGCATGAAGCTGGCTATGGAAAATGTTTCCTATTATGCGGCTCCAGGTCAGGAAATGACAGAGTTAGAGTTTTTATTGGCGGTATTAGAAGAAGCCGATTGTGATCTGCTTTTAGACGTTAATAATATCTATGTGAATAGCATTAATCACCGTTATGATGCGCAAGAGTTTCTAAAAGCATTGCCTAGAGAGCGTATCGCCTATGCCCATATTGCAGGCCATTATGATGAAGCAGATGATCTGAAAGTGGATACCCATGGTGCTGATGTAAAATCAGGCGTTTGGAGTTTGTTAGAAACTGCCTATCAGCAATTTGGCGTTTTTCCTACCTTATTGGAGCGTGACTTTAATATTCCACCTTTGCCGGACTTGTTTGCAGAAGTGGCAAAAATCAAAGCAATTCAGCAAAAATACCTTGCTAAGCAAATAGAGGGCAAGGCCATTGCCTGATAAAAATGCAACCTTAGCCAGATTTCAGCAACTACAGTATGATTTTGCTGGTCATTTACGCGATCCTGAACATAAGGCCAGGCCTGCTGATATTGAAGATCGTCGGATGAAAGTTTATCGCGATCTTTTTTATAATAATGTAGAAAATTTCTGTGCTAATAGCTTTCCTATATTAAGAGAGTTAACTGACGATCAAAAATGGCATCAGATGGTGCGTCAGTTTTTTGTAGAGCATAGAGCCCATAGCCCTTATTTTAAGGATATTTCCAAAGCCTTTTTAAGTTATTTGGGTGAAGAAAGAGAGCCTCAAGCTGATGATTATCCATTTATGCTTGAGTTGGCTCATTGGGAATGGATGGAGCTGAATGCTTTATCCGACACCGGTGATATTTTGAAGTTTCCACACGATAGAAACGGTGATCTTTATCATGAAAAAGTGGTGGTTTCACCATTAGCGTGGCCTCTCGTGTATGAATATCCAGTACATCGGATTGGTGATGCTTATATCCCTGAACAAGCTCCGGAGCAACCAACATTTCTAATCATTTCCCGTAATCGAGAGCATCAAGTGGATTTTATGGAAACCAATGCTATTACTTATCGTTTGTTAGAGATCTTTCAAGAAGCGGAACGAGCAAAGGCTATGCAGCTTACCGGACAAGAAGCTATTAAACAGTTGCAACAGGAGTTGCAATTTCCTAATCCTGAGCAGTTAATTGAGGGTGGTAAGCAGGTTTTAACAGATTTGCTTGAACGCGACGTAATTCTTGGCGTCAATCTATAACTTAAGTTCAGTTGTTGCTACAATAACCTCAGTAGAAAAACATCAAATCAAAGGTTATAGGATGAAACTGAAATCACTCTGTCTTCCACTTATATTTTTTATGGTCACTGGCTGTGTTACCACGGGTGACGATCCTAGGGATCCTTATGAAAGTTTTAACCGCAAAGTCTGGAGCTTTAATAAAGGCGTTGATAAAGTTATTTTAAAGCCTGCCGCTAAAGGTTATAAGGCGGTAACGCCGGATCTGGTTGAAAAAGGCGTTTCTAACTTTTTCACCAATATAGGTGAAGTCCCAACCATTATTAATGATTTACTACAGTTTAAGTTAGGGAAAGCGGCTAAAGATACCGGCCGTTTTCTCATTAATACCACGCTAGGTTTGGCGGGGTTACTAGATCCTGCAACTGACATGGGACTAGAAAATCAACCTGAAGATTTTGGCCAGACACTGGCAACTTGGGGCATTGGTGACGGTTCTTACCTGATGTTACCTTTTTTAGGACCCTCAACCACTCGAGATGCTTTTGGCCAAGTGATAGATAGTGCGGTGATTTATAATCTATATGAGGAGCTGGATAATGATACGCAAACTGAAATTATTTTGCGTGGTTTAGATCTAGTGCAAACTCGAGCTGGGCTCTTGAGTTTAGATGAACAACTAAATTCTGCACCAGATGATTATAAACTCATTCGTGATGTTTATTTGCAAAGACGCCAGTTTTTGATTCATGATGGCAACCCACCGATTGAAGATGATGAATGTGAATTTGAAGAAGATTGTGAGGAGTTTTAGTTAACTCTTATGCCCATTGAGTTTAACGATACTTTAGTTATAGCTATTTCTTCAACGGCTTTATTTGATTTGGCCGATAGCCATCGAGTTTATTTAGAAAGTGGTGTTGATACTTATGCTAAGTATCAAATCGAACATGAAGATGAACTGCTACAGCCCGGTGCTGCTTTTGGCCTGGTAAAAAAACTCTTGGCTTTAAATATTACTGTAGATGACAAGCCTAGAGTTGAAGTTATTCTTTTATCACGCAATAGCGCCGATACTGGCTTGCGGGTTTTTAATTCGATTGAAAACCACCAATTGCAAATTACTCGAGCAGCTTTTACTTCTGGCAATAGTCCTTATTTATACGCCTCGGCCTTTGGCGCACACTTATTTTTATCGACCAATCCCTATGATGTAAAACAAGCCATAGATAATGGTATTGCTGCGGCAACTATTGTGGCGCCCGATCAAGCCAATAGTGATAGTAGTCATATTAAGTTCGCTTTTGATGGTGATGCGGTTTTATTTTCCGATGAGGCTGAAAAAGTCTATCAGCAAAGTGGCTTGGAAGAATTTACCAAACATGAAAAGGCTTCGGCACAAAAGCCCTTAGAGGGCGGGCCTTTTAAAAACTTTTTAGCGGCACTGCATAGAATTCAAAAAGAATATACTTCTGAAGAGTGTCCGATCCGAACCGCACTAGTTACCGCTCGTTCTGCACCAGCGCATGAGCGAGTTATTCGTACATTGCGTTATTGGGATATTCGGATTGACGAGGCTCTGTTTCTGGGCGGTATGGATAAAACCGAGTTTTTAAAAGCCTTTGGCGCTGATGTGTTTTTTGATGATCAGAAAGGCCATATTGAACGGGCCAAAGATCATATTGCCAGTGGCCATGTGCCTAATGGTGTTGTTAACAACTAACCTTTTATCAGCAGCAGGACAGGACAACTTGCTTAGAGACTTATGGGGATATATTCAATGAAACAGTTATTTAATCTATTAATTACTCTTTTAGTATTTAGCAACTGTCATCTAAGTGCAGCAACTCTTGATGCTCCAAAACGATCTGAAGGCGAAGGACCATTTAAGCGACTAATTCTGCGCGGTGGTATCTTAATTAATGGTGAAGGGGCACCACCAACGGGTCCTGTGGATATTGTGGTCGAGGGTAATAAAATTGTCGCGGTGCAGTCGGTGGGAGCTCCTGGTGTTCCAATCAAAGAAAGCAAACGACCAAAAGCAAAACCTAATGATAAAGTTATAGATATTGCTGGGCATTATGTTTTGCCGGGCTTCGTAGATTTGCATGGACATATCGCTGGTAGTGTTGATGGTTTGCCTGCTGAATATCCTTTTAAATTATGGTTAGCGCATGGTATTACTACGATAAGAGAGCCAGGTAGTTTTAATGGGGTGGATTGGACACTTAAACATCAAAAATTGAGTCAATCAAATGCCATTACTGCACCAAGAATTATTCCTTACGTTGGTTTTAATATGGACTGGAATAAGCAGATAACTACGCCGCAAGAGGCTCGTAAGTGGGTGCGCCATATAGCCAAGAAAGGTGCTCGGGGTATTAAATTTTTTGGTTTACCTAAAGCCATGATGAAAGCGGCTTTGGATGAAGCTAAAAAACAAAAGTTAGGCACTGCGATGCATCATGCCCAGCTTAACGTGGTAGGAACAAATGCTCTGGACTCAGCTAGGATGGGTTTAACCACGATGGAGCATTGGTATGGTTTACCGGAAGCTTTATTTGAAGACAAGGTGATTCAAGATTATCCGCTCGATTATAACTACAATAATGAATCACACCGTTTTGGCGAAGCCGGACGTTTATGGAAAGCAGCAGCAAAGCAGGGCAGTGATAAGTGGAATGCGGTTCGTGATGAATTGATCGCATTGGATTTTACGCTTAACCCTACTATGACTATCTATGAAGCCAGTCGTGATGTGATGCGTGAACGTAATGCCGAATGGCATCAGGATTATACTCACCCCAAGTTAATGGCATTTTTTGAACCAAACCGTGAATCGCATGGCTCCTACTTTTTCGATTGGACTACCCAGAATGAAATTGATTGGAAAGAAAATTTCCGAATTTGGATGGACTTTTTAAATGATTATAAAAATCATGGTGGACGAGTCACCACGGGATCTGATTCTGGTTATATTTATAAAATTTTTGGCTTTGGCTATATTCGTGAATTAGAGCTTTTGCAAGAAGCTGGTTTTCATCCGCTGGAAGTGATTCAATCGGCAACCTTAAATGGTGCAGAAGCATTAGGTTTGGAAAATCAGATTGGCTCGATTATTCCTGGCAAACTGGCGGACTTGGTCATTGTAGAAGAAAATCCCATTGCCAATTTTAAGGTACTCTATGGTACTGGTCACTACCGTTTAGGTTTAGACAATGTTGCTCAACGTATTGGCGGCGTTAAATATACTATTAAAGATGGTATTGTTTTTGATGCCAAGCAGTTACGTAAGGATGTCAAAGCTTTAGTCAAACAAGCAAAGGAAAATCCATAAAAGTCATCTTTAAGCAAACAGTAAAGATGACTTTTATGGCTAAATAATTTTAGTTATCAAGCAGTCGCTTTTCTAGTTCATCTAACATCAAATTAGCGCATGCACCAGGCGATGTTCTATTTTGAATCGATTTGTCGGGAGTATAACCTGATAAATCCATAGTATTATTTTTTATTTCCAGGTAAGCCTCTCGAAATGGCACGCCCTTAAGTGCATATTCAATACTAAGATCCGTTTTGTACATATCTGGAGTAATTTGTTGCTCAGCTTGTTCTTGATTGACGGTTAAGTCATTAATCAACTCAGGCAATAAATCAAGACAAGATAAAGCCTCACTAATGCCTTCAATTAATGGCCTTTTACTAAACTGCAGATCTCTATGGTAACCGGTTGGTAGCGATAATAAATTTTCGACTTCCTGATAAGCTGCTTGAATTTTGGCGTAGCTTGCTCTGATTAATTCGACTACATCAGGATTTCTTTTATTTGGCATAATGGATGAGCCAGTAGTAAAAACATCTGATTGCTTGATAAAGTCAAGTTCTGTCATGGAAAATAAACTTAAATCCCAGGCAAATTTTCGAGCATCAAGCATGCTTTGTTTAAAACAGGATAAAACTGATAATTCAAATTTTCCACGACTATTTTGTGCATAGATTGGATTTATTTGTAGGCGTGAAAAACCAAGCTGTTGAGTGGTTAAATCTCGATTTAGCGGTAAGTTAACGCCATAACCGGCGGCTGTTCCAAGCGGGTTGGCGTCTATCCAGTGCAGGATCTTTTTTGCATAGTCTATATTATCAATAAAGCTTTCTGCAAAGGCGGCAAACCACATTCCCCAACTGGAAACAACGGCTTGTTGTAAATGTGTGTAACCTGGCATGGCGGTAAATTGATATTCTTGTGCTTTTGCGAGCAATGTTGAGGCTATGTTTTTATTAAGTTCTATTAACTGAATAATTTTTTGTTTGCTGTATAATCTGGTTGCGACCAAAACTTGATCATTGCGGCTGCGTCCAGTATGGATTTTTTTACCAAGATCGCCCAGTTCGTTAATCAAGTAGAATTCTATAGCAGAATGACAGTCTTCAAATTTATCGGTAAGTTCAAACTGTTTGTCTTTAATTTTCTGTAAAAGTCCGTTTAGTGACTGTTGAATTTTTGAATTTTCGTCGCCTTTCAAAACACCAATACTGGCTAAAGCATTGGCATGAGCTTGACTGGCTTCTATATCAAAACAAATAAGTTCTTTATCCAGCTCTATATCCTTAGCAGCCAAAAAAGCATGGATTTTCTGCTCTAATTTACTATCACTAGCAGTTTTATTGGTCCATAGTTTACTCATGTGGAATACCTAATGTGGAGTTGAAGTTAAATGCAATATTAAGGTTTTGCATGGCTTGAGTGGCAGCTCCTTTGAGCAAATTGTCTAAGGTAACGTGCAGTGCGAAACTATTTTTTGAGGCGCTAAATCCGCTGACAACAGCACCATGATGTCCTACGTTATTGGCTAAAGTAGCAATATCCTGCTGAACTTTAATTAAGGGTTTTTGCTCATAATAATTTTTAGCAATCATGAATAACTGATTTGAGCTTAACTTTTGCTTTAACTCTGCTTGAATGGTCATTCCAATGCCTCGAAAGAAACTTGCCACCTGTGGAGTAAAGTAAACTTTATGTTTTAGTGCGTGAGTAACTTCTTTTTCATGAACATGATCAGTTAAATGATAGGGAATAATATTATCTTTAAGCAGTAGAGGATCATTTTTATCAGAAGGTGTTGTGCCTGCACCACTATAGCCGGAAATGCCAAAGCAATGGACAGAACCAACAAGCAAATTGAGAAAGGGCGCTATTCCCAGTTGCATGGCCGTGGCATAACAACCAGGATTACTGATGTATTGCAGTTTTGGGTAAAGATTTAACTCTGGTACTGAGTATTGCCACTTTGGATCAAAGCGTTTATCAGAGCTTAAGTCTATAATAACTGCTTCTGGGTGCTTTGCTATAATAATGGAAGTATATTGTTCACAGTAACCATTTGGCAAAGCCAGTATATAGGCATCTGCATCGACTGCTGCTACTGCATCAGGAGATGATTCCTGATAAGTTAGTTCAGGATTATTTTCAAAAACTGGAGTGCCGGATAGCTGTCTTGAAAAAGCAGCAGTTAATTGCATTTTAGGATGTGCTTGTAAAAGAGCAATGAGCTCTTTTCCCACATAACCTCTAGCACCAACCAAACAGATTTTAATTTTATGACTCATATCTATATCCTACGTTGGGCTTTTTTTGTTGGGCCCATTCAATACAATTGGGTATTTCATGCGGTTCAATATCTCCAATCCAATAGACACACCAGGTTTCTCCATTTTGAAAACCATCAGCATTATTGCGGTAAAATGCATTGATGGGATTACTCTTTCTGGCCCTCCAAAAAAGTTTTGTGTTCTCTTTGATGACGCGCTTCCATAAGCTGGTTCCAATACCTTCACCTTTAACATTGGGGTTAACGCAAAATTTATCCAAATAGGGTATGGAATAATCTTCAGTAATAATGGCCAGGCCTTTATCACCATCGGTCAAATAAAGCTTAGAGAGGTTTGTTTCGTTAAAGTAATTACCGTGTAGCTTTTTACCAAAACTGGTATCAATAATATTTGTTATGGCTTTATGATCTACATCTTTCCAGCTTTCATAGCAATGAATTGACTCACCATTTTTAATTAAGGTTCCGGAGCCCTGATGGGTGAAGAGCTCTTTGGCCAATAATCTTGGGCTGGTAATTGAAACCGAAGTGCTTTGTGGTAAACAATCAAGGATATTTTTAATTTGTTGTAATTTAAATAACATACCTGAGTGAAGCCAGTCATTTTGGATCAGGTTCGCATAATCATTTTTCAAATGAATAACCGGAATGATCTTGTCGTTTTGATCCAGAATACCGCCAGTTTCGGTTAAGAAAATAATTTTGTAAGGGCTAATGGCCTCTGCCAGTGCAAAGGTAGCACTATCAGCATTAATGTTAACGATTTGCCCTGAATCTGTTTCACCAAGAGGGGCAATAATGGGCACCGAACCTCTGTTCAAAACTTCTTGTATCAGATCTAACGAAATGGATTTTATTTCTCCGACTAATCCCAGTTTTTGATCGGATAAGCGGCAATTAAAGAGTCCATTGGTTAATGGCGTTGCATCAATATTGGCCGATTGGAAAGTGGTTGCCAGCTTTTGGTTTTCCCGGATAAAAACTTTACGGGCAATATGCAATACATCGGTGGTAGTAACCCTTTTACCATCTACAAATTGAGTTTTGATCCCATGCTCATCCAGCTTTTGATTAAGTTGAGGCCCGGCACCATGAATAATAATAGGAGTCAAGCCAACTTCCTGAATAAAACTAATGGCTGATACTATATTATCCAGATCTTTTTGTATGATGGCTCCGCCAATTTTTATGATGGCAAAGCTGGGCACTTTTGGATCTGAAAAGCGGGTTAGATATTTTCTGACTTCACTTTCTGTGCCAAGATTACTGAGCAATTTGATGATGGTTTTTTTAATATCTTTATTAGTCATAATGCAAAATCCTATGATAAGCCTCTAATACTTTATCGAGCTGTTTCATCGATACGTATTCATTTGGTGTATGGGCTTGTTCAATATTGCCAGGGCCATAAACAATGGCTGGATAGCCGGCCTGCTGAAATAAAGAAGCTTCGGTCCAAAAGTTAACCGGTTCGGAGAGTGGTAATTTAAGCTGCTGCACCAACTTTTCATTATCAGATTTTGTTTGATTAGAAAATAGTGATGGTGCGCTGAAGCCATCAGATAAAGTCATATTTTTGCGTAGTAATTGCATAAGTTGCTTCTTAATCTCATTCGGATTCTGATCTGGTAGCGGCCTGAAACCAAAATTGGCAATGACTTCATCAGCAATAATATTGGGTTTGATACCACCTTTAATCTTGCCAATATTGAAACAAATTCCTGATAAGCTTTTGAAGCTTTGTTTTTCATAAGTTTTTGCTACTTCTATGGCTTGATAAGACCAATTACTAAACTTATGAATACAGTTTTCAGCTAAAGCACGTTTTTTAGAACTATGACCTGATACGCCATTTATTGTTAATTCAAAGGTGTTAATACCACGATGTGCGGTTACAGCCTTTGCTTGTGTTGGTTCGGCAACAATTACACCTTTATAATCATGAGTTTCCAGTAGGAAGTTTCTAATGCAACTGCTGTTTCCATGCTCTTCATCAGAAGAGAACAATAAGGCAAAATCGCTTATGGTTTCATGATATTGTTTAATTACTGCAATCATGGCAGCGGCAGCCCCTTTAATATCGCAAGCTCCTAAACCATAGGCTTTATTCTTTTTAAGTGTCAGTTCAAAAGGATTGCTATTCCAGCCTTCGGATACAGGAACCGTATCCATATGAAAATTGAATAATAATTCAGGTTTCCCTTTTTGTATTAAGACATTAATTGAATCATTGGAGTAATCGATAACTTCTATTTGTACTGATGGCAAATCTAATTGCTGGGTTAAATATTCAATCATTCCTGAAGCTTCATAATTCCTCGGTGGATTGCAGGTATTAAAGCTAACCAGCTGCTCTAACTGCTCCAGGCAAGATGCTAGTAATTGCTTGTTCATGTTAATGCAGCCTCGTCATTATCAGCATTAGCACTATCTGCATTAACTAAAGACCAGGTGGCAGTGCTTTTACCATATAGTTTGATAAAGCCAACGGCCTCTTCAATGCCCCAGGAGGCTGACTGTGCATAACTGGCATCAGAAGAAGTAAGGGCATGCCTGGTCTGAACATCGACGGCCAGTGCCTTGTGAGGATAAAGTTTTAAAGTTACCTTGCCGGAAACTTTATTTTGTATTGATTTTAGACCACATAAAATATTTTGATACAAGGGATCAAAATAGAAGCCATTGTAAACAAGTTCAGTCCATTGACTAGCCAATATAGGTTTAAATTGATTTTGTTTATTGGTCAGGCAAACTTCTTCTAGTGCTTTTTGGGCAGTTTGTAGCAGCTTTAGACCAGGTGCTTCAAACAGAATTCTGCCTTTTAAACCGATAATAGTATCGCCGGTATAAATATCCCGACCAATACCATATTGCCCAGCGAGCTGATTAAGATATTGCAGAATATCGGCATGATATATTGGTTTTTGATCAAGGCTGGTGACAACTCCCTGTTCAAAATTCAGAGTAATATTTATCGGTTCTTTTTCGACTTGAGCCGGTGGCTTACATAGTACATAGGTATCATCTTGCGGCTCTTGCCAATCATCGATTTCTGCTCCGGAAATGGTGACCCCCAGCAAATTTTCATTAATGCTGTAGCGGCTTTGATCGGTAGAGACGCTAAAGCCTTTAGCCTGTAAGTAATCAATTTCAAATTGACGTGTTTGCTTATGTTGCTTTTGAATTTCCCTTATCGGCGATAAAATCTGGTAATCGCCATGTGCCGTAATTGCCAGATCAAAGCGCACTTGATCGTTACCCATGCCAGTACAGCCGTGAGCGATATATTTGGTATTGAGTTGCTTACAAAGCTTGATCGCTTCTTCCACAATCAAATAGCGATCAGCGCATAAGGTCGGATATTGTTCCTGGTAAGGCTTATTGGCCCAGACCAATGGAACTACAATGTCATCCCACAGGCTTTGTTTGGCATCAATGGTATGATGTTTAGTGGCTCCCAGCTCATAAGCTCTCTGCTCAATAGATTGTTCATTTTCAGAACTGACGCCTCCAGTATTAACAAAGATAGTATGCACTTCAAAATCTTGTGCTAATAAATAAGGTACACAAAAGCTGGTATCTAACCCGCCTGAAAATGCTAAAACGACCGTTTTTTTCATTATATTGTCCTCTAACTATTATGGTTAACCAGATGGTGCATCAGGGATTTTTGAACGTGTAACCGATTTTCTGCTTCCAGCGTTGCAATACAGCTGGCTGAATCCATAACTTCATCGGTGGCCTTAACGTTTCTTCTTAAAGGCAAACAGTGGCTAAAAAGAGCGCTATTGGTTTTATCCATTTTATTTTTATCAACTATAAAATGTTTATATTGATCCCGAATGGCTTTTTCCGCTTGCCAATTACCATAGAAGGGAAGGGGACCCCAGCTTTTGGCGTAGACGATATCTGCATCCTGATAGGCGCTATCAATATCGTGACTGATTTGGAATTTTTGCTGGTTATTCAGACAGCTAGTTTGTGCCTGCTCAACATAATGCTGATCAAGAATATAATCTTTGGTTGGACATAGCAGAGTAAGATCCATACCAAACTTACTGGCAATCAATAGTGATGAATTGGCTACTGCGGTATTCAGAGGTTTTGGATGATAGGTCCAGGTCAATAGATATTTTTTGCCTTTTAGATCACCCAGTTTTTCCTGCAGAGCCATAATATGTGCAAGTTCCTGGCAGGGATGAGTAATGGTCTCCATATTAATTACTGGAACACTGGAATATTGAGCAAAGCTATTGATTACTTTATCTTGTTTGTCCAGGTTCCAATCCTGAAATTTTGGGAATGCTCTGATTGCTATAAGATCACAGTAGGAAGATAAAACCTGAGCAACTTCAATCACATGCTCTTCTGCTTCCCCATCCATAACTGAGCCAAGTTCAAATTCGATTGGCCAGGCATCTTTACCTGGTTGTAAAACAACTGCTTTAGCGCCCAGTTGAAAGGCACCAATTTCAAAACTGGTTCGGGTCCGAAGAGAGGGATTAAAAAACAGCAGCGCAATGGTTTTATTGCGTAATAGGGGTTGAATTGGATTCTTCTTTAAATCTTTTGCAAAATCAATAAGTTGCTGAAGCTTCGGTTGCTGCCAGTGCTCACTGGTTAGAAAATGTTGCATCTTACTTCCTCTGGTCGTTTAGCCATCGGAAGGGTTTTATTGCTGCAATAAAAAACCCAGCCGATGGCTGGGTTTTAAATAAAATTCAGGTGTAACTAATTCCCAGCCTCGTTAATACGGTGGCTGCGACGTCGTAATTGGTTGCTGTTTAGGCTAATGTTCAAAATCATGCCATTAGTTATAAACTTAATTTAAGTGGAGTCTACTGCCTATTTTATAAAAAGTAAACTCAGACCAGTTGGTTATATAACTAAATTTTCTAAGGCCTGGTCCAATTCAGAAAAATGGAAATTAAAACCGCTTCCTAATAACTTATCAGGTATAACTCTCTGACCTGTTAGTAGTATGTCAGCCATTTCACCCATAATAATTTTTAGAGCAATTGAGGGCATGCTTGCAAAAGTAGGGCGTTTAAGGATTTTACCTAGAGTTTTTGTTAATTGCTGATTAGTCACAGGATTGGGAGCGGTTAAATTAAAGACTCCAGTTAAATGTTGTTGCTGCACAAGGTGCATTATCGCATTGACCTGATCCTGAATATGGATCCAGGAAAAAAACTGCTTACCACTTCCCAGTTTTCCGCCTAGCCCAAATTTAAAAGGAGTCAGCATTTGTTGCAAAGCCCCTTGATTGCCAAGCACGATGCCAGTCCTGATGATGCAGCTTCTAATGCCAAGTGATACTGCTTTTTGTGCTGAAGCTTCCCAGTTTTTACATAGCCTAACCTGAAATTCGTGTTCATTACCTGCTTTGGAACCTTCATTAAGTACTTCATCACCACGAGCACCGTAATACCCAATGGCGGAACCACTAATAAAGGTTTGAGGCTTCTGCTCAAGTTGTTGCATCCAGTCCACAAGCTTTCTCGTGGTCTGGATGCGACTTTGCTGAATTTTATGCTTGAATTTTTGTGACCAGCGCCGATTACTTAAATTCTCACCGGTAAGATTAATCACCAGATCAGCTTTGTCTACTTGTGATAACTGATTGATTAAATTGATATTTTTATAGAAAGAATCTTGTTTGTATTTTTCAGGAGTGCGACTTAATACCGTTATCTGGTAATTTGCCTTTTGCAACAAAGGGATAAGGTTACGACCAATAAAGCCAGTCCCCCCTGTAATAATAACCGATTGCATAGCAGCTCCTTAGTAATGAAAGCTTTATTATCGAATAACCGCTATAAAATAAATGTGAAATAAGACAAATATAAAGGTGGTTATATTTGAAGGTAAATAATCAGATCATTATGGTTATCGCACGAAGTTAAGGTTAGGTGAACAACAATTCTAGTTAAGATTATGAGCATTAAACTTCAAAGCTAAAGTTATTCAAGGCAAAACCTGTGTGAAAGTTCTGAGTTTTTTGAGTTATAGTTGTCGTATGAAGTTAATACGTGGCAAATATCAATTTTAGTCTATTCTATTAAAATCTCTAAGCTAGAGTTATTCGAGGCAAATTACTTTTAACAAAGAATAGCTGACGATTAGAGGTTTTTTAAAATTAGCATTCGATAATGTGAACGGCCAACCCCCCCCGAGCCGTCTCCTTATACTTCTCACGCATATCCATTCCTGTATCCCACATAGTCTTAATCACTTTATCGAGTGATACTTTATGCTCACCATCACCACGTAGAGCCAGACGACAAGCATTAATAGCTTTGACTGAAGCCATGGCATTACGCTCAATACAGGGAACCTGAACTAGACCACCTACCGGATCGCAGGTTAAGCCCAAATTATGTTCCATACCAATTTCGGCAGCATTCTCAACCTGCTCTGGTGAGCCGCCTAGAACTTCGGTTAAAGCTCCGGCGGCCATTGAACAAGCCACCCCAACTTCACCCTGACAACCTACTTCAGCACCTGAAATTGAAGCGTTAAGCTTATATAAAATACCAATAGCGGCAGCGGTTAGCAGAAAATCAATGACGCCTTCTTCATCGGCACCAGGTTTAAATTTCATGTAGTAAAATAAAACTGCTGGAATAATACCTGCGGCGCCATTAGTTGGTGCGGTAACCACGCGACCACCAGCGGCGTTTTCTTCATTAACGGCTAGCGCATAAAGATCAACCCAGTCCATTGCCGATAAAGTATCGGTGGAACTGTGTGGATCGGACTTAAGTTTCATATAGATTCCGTGAGCGCGTCTTTTTACTTTTAGGCCACCTGGCAAAATTCCTTCGCGATCACAACCGCGTTTGATACAGGCTTTCATTACCTGCCAAATGGCGAGCAATTTTTCCCGTACTTCGGACTCGGATCGCCAGGCTTTTTCATTTTCCATCATGAGGGTACTGATTTTAATACCTTCGTCTTTACAGGCTTGAATCAGTTCAGCCGCCGTAGAAAAAGGATATTTAACCTGGGTTCTGTCTTCCATGATAGGGCTGTCTGCATCCACATCATCATTCACTACAAAGCCACCACCAACTGAATAATAAGTGGTTGAAGCGAGCTCATTACCATCTTTATCAAAAGCATAAAAAACCATACCATTGGCATGTTTGGGTAGACTTTTCTTTTTATAGAGGATCAAGTCCTGTTTTTCATTGAAGTCAATTTGATGTAGGCCATTTAAATTGATCTGGTTACTTGTGCGGATAATGGCTAAGCGTTCTGGAACAATATCAGGATCAATTTCATCAGGGCGTTCGCCTTCTAACCCTAATAGTACCGCCGTATCAGAGCCATGACCTTTACCGGTTGCTCCCAAAGAACCATAAAGCTCACTCACGACTCTTGTGGTTCTCGTCAGCAGTTCTTGTTCGGCTAAAGACTTAACAAAACGACGAGCTGCACGCATAGGGCCAACGGTATGGGAACTGGAAGGCCCAATACCAATACTGAACATATCAAAAACACTAATAGCCAAAGTTCTATTTCCTTTATCAATTAATGGCTTAATTGTACTGAGAAATAGGCTGAGTGACTAGCTATTGCTAATCTGACCAGATATCAATTGGTTATATTAACTTTGAAAAGTTGACTATGATTTGTGCTGTCGCGCCCCAGATATTTCTGCCGTGATAAGGCATGGCATAAACGGGAAATTTGGAACCATTATATTCACGGTAGGACTTTTGTTGGTTCAATGGGTTGAATAAGAAATCAAGTGGTACCTCAAAAGCCTCATCAACTTCATGCGGATTAATAACCATTTCGTAGTCTGAATCGACTATTCCCACAATAGGTTGAATCATAAATTTGCTAACGGTGGGTTGTAGCGCTAATTTGCCAATAACATCAACTTTGTCTGCGACTATGCCAATTTCTTCTTCCGTTTCGCGGAGGGCGGTATGAGTCAGGTTTTTATCTGAATCATCCATACGACCACCTGGAAAGCTGATCTGTCCCGGGTGATGCTTTAGGTGCTCAGCCCTTTGCGTCAAAATTAGCTGCAAGCCAGTATCACGTTCAACAATCGGAACCAGTACTGCACTAGGCTGCAACTGGTTTTGTTTTGGTGTTAGATGATTGGCTTTTGCTAAAGCTTTTTGAATTTGTTGCAGGTTAATCATTTGGTTTTAAAATCGGTAAAATACGGCTTAGTTTATGATAAGTTTCCTGATATTCACTATCAGCTTCAGAATCGGCCACCAAGCCGCCGCCGCCCCAAGCGTATAAGTGTCCATTTTCAGCTACTAAGGTACGAATAGTAATACTGGAATCCAGTAAACCTCTAAAATCATAATAAAGTACTGAACCACAATAAATACTGCGTCTATGGGGTTCTAATTCTTCAATAATTTCCATCGCGCGAATTTTTGGTGCGCCGGTAATAGAGCCACCTGGGAAACAGTTTTCCAATAAATCAAAACCATCTTTGCCATTGGCTAAATCTGCTTCAATGGTACTGACCAAATGATGAACCGATATAAAGCTTTGCAGCTCAAATAATTTAGAAACATTCACTGAACCATATTCAGCGGTTCGACCTATATCGTTTCGTAAGAGATCCACGATCATCAAGTTTTCAGCACGATCTTTTTCGCTGTTTAATAGCTCATTGGATAGCTTTTTATCTTCTGCTGCATCTTTGCTTCGAGGTCTAGTGCCTTTAATGGGCTGAGTAATGACATGACTTTTCTGACCATTCTTTTTTATTTGAATAAAACGTTCCGGTGATAAGGATAAAACCTGTTGCTTACCCAAATTCATATAGGTTGAAAAAGGTGCCTGGTTATGCTCGGTTAGTTGTAAATAAGCATTCCAGGAATGGCCATTAAATTCAGCACTAAAACGCTGAGCCAAGTTAACTTGATAGCAGTCACCAGCATGAATATAGTCATGCACTTTTTGAAAACGTTCTTTGTATCCTTGCTCATCCATATTGGATTGCCAATCGCTATTTAATACGTAATTTGGATGATTAGGTGCGTCAGTCGTTAGTGCATACTTCTGAAACTCTTCAACCAATTCTTGCCAGTCGCTATCAGAAATATCACAAAACTTAAGCAAATATGATTTTTGCTTGGCATGATCACTAATATAAGCCCACTCATAAAGCCCAAAGGCCATTTCCGGCAAGTCAATATCCGCTTTGGCCAGTTCAGGTAGCTGTTCAATATATCGACCTAAATCATAGCTACAGTAACCTGCAATACCACCATGAAAAGGGAGTGCGGCAAGTGGTTTTGGTAATGGCAAATAATGTGCTAAACCTTCTTGGTAAAAGCGCCTTAAATCTTGAAAAGGTTGATTGGTTAAAGAAAAGTCAGCTCCTTTTAGTGTTGATTTCCCTTTATGGAAAGAAAGCGAAGCCTTAGGGCGAACTAAAATTAGGTCAAATTTAGCTGCTTGATGAATAGTTTTGCCACTATCCAGCAATAATGACCATTCTTCATCCGCAAAATGTGAAAATAATTGACGAACTCCGGCTGGATCGCGGTATGGAAATTCTACAAATGGTTTCTCTAAATTACCCATCTAGGCCTAAATTGTTCAAAAAAGCGACAAAACCCACCGATCTTCAATTAATTAGCGTCTAAAATTTGGGAAACGCCTGATCCAGCAGTTATAATTATGGATTGATTTTAGAGACTTTCAATCTTGTTGTATAGGAATACTCGAGAGTAGTAGCTTGTTACAGCAAAGATATAGAAAAATTAGCGAGCGCAATTTTGGAGAATTTATGGCCACTATCAAAGCCGAAGATTTCATCGCAAGCATAGCCGATGCTTTCCAATACATTTCTTACTACCACCCCAAAGATTTCGTTCAAGCCATGACCGCTGCTTATGAGAAAGAAGAAAGTCCAGCGGCAAAAGATGCCATGAAGCAAATTTTAGTCAATTCTCGTATGTCTGCTATGGGCCATAGACCTGTATGCCAGGATACAGGCATAGCAATGGCAATCGTTGAGGTTGGTATGGATGCTCGCTTTGAAGGTGGTATGGATATTCAGGAAATGGTAGATGAGGGTGTTCGCCGAGCCTATTTAAATCCTGATAATCCACTAAGAGCATCAGTATTAATGGACCCAGCAGGAAAGCGTATTAATTCAAAAGATAATACCCCTGCGGTAGTGCACGTTAAGATGGTCAAAGGTGATAAGGTTGATGTTACTGTTGCTGCAAAAGGCGGTGGTTCAGAGAATAAAACTAAATTTGTTATGTTGAACCCATCAGATTCGATTGTTGATTGGGTTGTAGAAACCGTACCTAAGATGGGTGCTGGTTGGTGTCCTCCGGGCATGTTAGGTATTGGTGTTGGTGGCACAGCAGAAAAAGCTATGGTTCTTGCTAAAGAGTCTTTAATGGACCCGATTGATATGCAAGAACTATTAAAGCGCGGCCCTTCTAGTCGAGTGGAAGAGTTGCGTATCGAAATCTACGAAGCAGTTAATAAACTAGGTATTGGCGCTCAAGGTCTGGGTGGTGTAACGACAGTTCTTGATGTGAAAATTAAAGACTGGCCAACTCACGCCGCTTCCAAGCCAGTAGCTATGATTCCTAACTGTGCGGCAACTCGTCATATACACTTCACATTAGATGGTACTGGGCCTGCTATACTGACTCCTCCATCTATCGATGATTGGCCGGATATGGAGTACGAAGCTGCTGCCGACGCTAAACGCGTAGATATTAACAATATCACCCAACAAGAAGTGGCCAGCTGGAAACCGGGTGATGTTCTATTACTGAACGGTAAAATATTAACGGGTCGAGATGCTGCCCATAAAAAAATCAAAGATTTATTAGATTCTGGTGAAGGCTTACCAGAAGGTTTAGATTTCAATAACCGTTTTATCTACTACGTTGGTCCTGTGGATGCTGTAGGCGATGAAGCGGTTGGTCCTGCTGGCCCTACGACAGCTACTCGTATGGACAAGTTTACTGACATGATGCTCGATAAAACGGGCTTATTAGGCATGATTGGTAAAGCAGAACGTGGTGATGTTGCTATCGAGTCTATCAAGAAACATCAATCCACTTATTTAATGGCTGTTGGTGGTGCTGCTTATCTGGTATCTAAAGCGATTAAAGATTCAAAAGTTGTGGCATTCCCAGAGTTAGGAATGGAAGCGGTTTATGAATTTGATGTTCAAGATATGCCAGTAACTGTTGCGGTTGATTCGGCTGGTGAAAGTGTTCATAAGACTGGGCCTGCTATTTGGAAAGTAAAGCTCGCAGGATAATTTTGGCTATATGAGAAGGCGAAGAAGGGAAAGTGCGGTTGATATTTATCATTTGATAAAACAAGCACAACATAAAAACATTATTACACTGGTAATAACAACTTTGATCAGTTTAGGTGGCTTATCAAAAGCGATAGATGAAAGTATGTGGGGACTAGCTGTTTTTATACTCGCTGGCTTAGTAGTTATACAGTCATTAATAAATATTTTTAGATTAAGAAAACAAGTGAAGAAGCTTATGGCCGGAGACAAAGATGTTAATACGTCGACTCCTGATGTAGGCACTATGTTTTGGTTTAATAAACTATAGAGAAAAACTCATGAGTGCAGGTTTAAAATTTCGTCAAGCGGTTGCAGAAAACCATCCGCTACAATTAATGGGTACTATCACGGCTTATGCAGCACGTATGGCTGAAGCTGTTGGTCATAAAGCAGTTTATCTTTCAGGTGGCGGTGTGGCTGCTAATTCATTAGGTATGCCAGATTTGGGTATTTCTACCGCGGAAGATTTATTAGTCGATATCCGTCGTATTACAGACGTATGCTCATTACCTTTGATTGTAGACATTGATACAGGTTTCGGTGGCACTTTTAACATTGCGCGTACCACACGAGCTTTAATTAAATCTGGTGCCGCTGGTTTCCACATGGAAGATCAGGTAGCAACAAAACGTTGCGGCCATAGACCTGGTAAAGAAATCGTTTCCGAGCAAGAAATGGTTGATCGAATTAAGTCGGCAGTAGATGCTCGTACTGATGAAAATTTTGTCATTATGGCGCGTACTGATGCGCTAGCGGTAGAAGGCATGCAGTCTGCTATTGATCGTGCAAATGCTTGTCTTGAAGCGGGTGCCGATATGATTTTTCCAGAAGCGATGCGTACATTGGAAGATTACCAAACGTTTAAGTCGCAAGTTGATGCGCCAATCCTAGCTAACATTACTGAATTTGGTGCGACACCATTGTTCTCCTGTGAAGAGTTAGGAGGCGTTGGTGTTGATATCGTGCTTTATTGTTGTGGTGCTTATCGCGCTATGAATAGAGCAGCAGAAACTTTTTATAAATCAGTTTTAGCAAATGGTCATCAACGTGATGTTGTTGACATTATGCAAACTCGTGAAGAACTTTATGCTCATTTAGGCTATCACGAGTATGAGCAAAAATTAGATACACTTTTTTCTGAAGGTAAAGAGAAGTGACACTAAGTATTAGTGTCATCCTGATGTAAATCAGGATCTCATAAAGGCAATACAATGGTTAGAAAATCCTGAATCTGGTTCAGGATGACAATTAAAAATCAAAAGAATTTTCAAGGTTTTAATGTAGGAGTTAATAATGTCAGATCAAGAACAAAAATTACCTAAGCCAAAGAAGTCGGTAGCACTATCAGGTGTTGCTGCGGGTAACACAGAATTATGTACAGTCGGACGTACAGGTAACGATTTACACTACCGTGGTTACGATATTTTAGACTTAGCAGAAGCTTGTGAGTTTGAAGAAGTTGCTCACTTATTGATTCACGGAAAATTACCAAATTCTGCTGAACTTAAAAACTATAAGCGTAAACTAAAAGCATTACGTGGTTTACCTGCATTAGTACAAGATGCTTTAGAATTAATTCCTGCAAATGCTCACCCAATGGATGTATTACGTACGGGTTGTTCAATGCTAGGTACAGTTTTACCAGAGCGTGAAAGCCAGCCAATGAATGAAGCAAAAGATATTGCTGATCGCTTAATGGCTTCTTTCCCATCAATGTTATTGTACTGGTATCACTTCTCACACAATGGCGTATGTATCGACCTTGAAACAGACGAAGAATCAATTGCTGGTCACTTCTTACATTTATTACACGGTGAATCTTGCCCTGATTCATGGGTTCGCGCGATGCAGATTTCATTAAACTTATATGCTGAGCATGAGTTTAACGCATCAACCTTCACAAGCCGTGTTATCACAGGTACAGGTTCAGATATGTACTCAGCAATTTGTGGTGGTATTGGTGCTCTTCGTGGTCCTAAGCACGGTGGTGCAAACGAAGTGGCGTTAGATATCCAAATGCGTTATGACGATGCTGATCATGCAGAAACAGATATTAAAGAACGTTTAGCGCGTAAAGAAATCGTAATAGGTTTCGGCCACCCAGTTTATACAGTATCTGATCCACGTAACGAAGTGATTAAGAAAGTAGCAAAAGAACTTTCTGAAGAGCAGGGCGACATGAAACTTTATGATGTTGCTGAGCGCCTAGAAACTGTCATGTGGGATGAAAAGAAAATGTTCCCTAACTTGGATTGGTTCTCAGCGGTTTCTTACAACAAAATGGGGATTCCAACTTCGATGTTTACGCCTATTTTTGTATGTTCTCGTATTACTGGTTGGGCTGCTCACGTAATGGAGCAAAGAGTTGATGGGAAAATTATTCGTCCGTCAGCGAATTATTATGGGCCAGACAATTTAGAGTTTGTCCCTATTGGGCAAAGAGATTAAGGAGCGATTTCATGAAAAAAATTTTTCTATCTATTGTGCTAGTAACCGTTGGACAAATTGTATATGCAGGAGGTTATTCTAATTGGGCTATCCCAACATCTGTAGAGTTAGTCAGTGATGGAGTTTTGATTCACGGTAATTATGGTGATCCGAATGAGTGCGGCAAGCCAAACTTTGTATTTATTAAACGTTCAGACCCTTCATTTAATAGCGTTTTGTCAATGGCTTTATCTGCTTTAAATGCAAAAAAAGAAATGAGGTTTTATTCTGGAAGATGTGTGGAAGTAAGTTTTCATTGGGCTGGACAAGTAATCAATGAAAATGCAAATGGCTGGTCTGTCTATATTAGATAAACCACCTTAATAACAGATGCTGATAATTAACTAAAGAATTTAAATTTTATTTATGAACACCAATTTCCGTAAAGCATTACCAAACAGTAATTTAGATTTTTTTGATACGCGTGAAGCAGTGGAAGCGATTGAGCCAGGTTCATACGATAAACTTCCATACACCTCAAAAGTATTGGCAGAAAATTTAGTTCGTCGCCGTGAACCGGAAAAATTAACTGACTCCTTAAAGCAAATTATTTACCGAAAGACGGATTTGGATTTTCCTTGGTTTCCTGCGCGTGTAGTGTGTCATGATATTTTAGGTCAAACTGCTTTTGTTGACTTGGCTGGACTTCGTGATGCCATTGCAGAAAAAGGTGGTGACCCTGCACAAATCAACCCAGTGGTTCCAACCCAATTGATTGTTGATCATTCTTTGGCAGTTGAACACGCGGGTTACGAAGAAAATGCTTTTGAGAAAAATCGTGCTATCGAAGATCGTCGTAACGAAGATCGTTTCCATTTCATTAACTGGTGTAAAACTGCATTTAAAAATGTAAACGTAGTACCACCAGGTAACGGTATTATGCACCAGATTAATTTGGAGCGTATGTCGCCTGTAGTACAAATCAAAGACAATGTAGCATTTCCTGATACGCTGGTGGGTACAGATAGTCACACACCAATGGTAGATGCTTTAGGTGTTATCTCAGTTGGTGTTGGTGGCCTTGAAGCAGAAAGTGTCATGCTTGGCCGTGCTTCTTATATGCGTCTTCCAGATATTATTGGTGTTGAGATGACTGGCAAACCTCAAGCTGGCATTACATCAACTGATATCGTTTTAGCATTAACTGAATTCTTGAGAAACGAAAAAGTAGTTTCAAGCTACTTAGAATTCTTTGGCGAAGGTGCTAACGCATTAACACTAGGAGATCGTGCAACGATCTCGAACATGACTCCTGAGTTTGGTGCCACTGCTGCCATGTTCTATATCGATCAGCAAACCATTGATTACTTAACCCTGACTGGTCGTGATGCCGAGCAAGTTAAGCTAGTTGAAAACTATGCTAAAGAAACAGGTCTTTGGGCAGACGACTTAGTAAAAGCTGAATACGAGCGTGTATTAACTTTTGACTTATCTTCTGTTGGTATGAATATTGCAGGACCATCAAATCCTCATGCCCGTGTAGCGGTAAAAGATTTAGCTGAGAAAGGCATAGCTCGTAAAGAGAGTGACGGTGACTACTCTTCTGAAGACGGTTTGATGCCGGACGGCGCTTGTATTATTGCAGCTATCACCAGCTGTACTAATACTTCAAACCCGCGCAATATGATTGCAGCAGGCTTAATCGCCCGTAACGCTAACAAACTTGGCTTAACTCGTAAACCTTGGGTAAAAACATCGTTAGCTCCAGGATCTAAAGCAGTAACTCTATACTTAGAAGAAGCGAATCTTTTACCAGAGCTTGAGCAGTTAGGGTTTGGTGTTGTAGCTTATGCTTGTACTTCTTGTAACGGTATGAGTGGTGCTCTAGATCCAAAAATCAAACAAGAAATTTTAGATCGCGATTTATATTCAACGGCGGTTTTATCGGGAAACAGAAACTTCGATGGTCGTATTCATCCTCATGCCGATCAAGCGTTCTTAGCATCACCGCCATTAGTCGTTGCTTATGCAATCGCCGGTTCGATTCGTTTTGATATCGAAAAAGATCCATTAGGTCACGATGCTGACGGTAACTCCATTACCTTAAAAGACATTTGGCCAACTGACGAAGAAATCAATGCAGTGATCAAACAAAGTGTTAAGCCTGAGCATTTCGCAAAAGTTTATGAGCCAATGTTTAATGTTGAAGTTGATATGGGTGAAAAGTCAGATCCACTTTATGACTGGCGCCCAATGAGTACCTATATTCGTCGTCCTCCTTACTGGGAAGGTACATTAGCTGGCGAGCGTACTATGAAAGGTATGCGTCCATTAGCGGTACTTGGCGATAACATTACTACCGATCACTTGTCACCATCTAACGCCATTCAAAAGTCGAGTGCCGCAGGTGCTTATCTTGATAAGATGGGCTTGCCTGAAGAAGACTACAACTCTTATGCAACACATCGTGGTGATCACTTAACAGCCCAGCGTGCTACTTTCGCTAATCCAAAGCTGTTAAATGAAATGGTACGTGACGAAAATGGTGAGATTAAGCAAGGTTCTCTAGCGCGTCTTGAGCCAGAAGGTACTGAAATGCGCATGTGGGAAACTATCGAAACCTATATGAAGCGCAAGCAGCCTCTAATTATCGTAGCGGGTGCAGACTATGGTCAGGGTTCATCACGAGACTGGGCAGCAAAAGGTGTGCGTCTTGCTGGTGTTGAAGTTATCGTAGCCGAAGGCTTTGAGCGTATTCATCGTACTAACTTGATTGGTATGGGGGTCTTGCCACTAGAGTTTATTAATGGCGAAACTCGCAAAACTTATAATATTGATGGTACCGAAACTTTCGATGTTGAAGGTGAGATTAGCCCGGGTTCAGACATGACGGTTATCGTAACTCACAAAAACGGTGAACAAGTTAAGATCCCGGTGAAGTCTCGTTTAGATACTGCGGAAGAAGTTTCTATTTACGATGCTGGTGGGGTACTTCAGCGTTTTGCTAACGATTTTTTAGCTTCGAATAATTAATAACGAAACCCCTGTGTAGGCTGGGGTCTACTAATAAGGTTTGCATTGTCGTTAAAGTGGATTCCTGCTTACCTAAAGGTACTTCCTTTGGTCGTTCGCAGGAATTTCATAAATATATCAATGTCATCCTGAGCTTGATTCAGGATCTCATAAAGGCAATGCAAATATTAAGAAGATTCCAAATCTAGTTTGGAATGACAGGTAAGAGTATGGAATATAAATCTCAAAACTTTCCACCACAAATACGTATCCCAGCCACCTATATGCGTGGCGGTACTTCTAAAGGTGTGTTTTTTAAGCTAACCGATTTACCGGAAGTGGCGCAGATTGCTGGCGAAGCACGCGATAAATTATTGCTACGAGTGATCGGCAGTCCCGATCCTTATGGTAAGCAAACCGATGGTATGGGTGGGGCGACTTCCAGTACCAGTAAGTGTGTCATTGTTTCTAAAAGTGAACAGGCCGATCACGATGTGGATTATTTATTTGGTCAGGTGTCGATTGATAAGCCTTTTGTGGATTGGAGTGGTAACTGCGGTAATTTAAGTTCTGCAGTGGCGCCTTTTGCGATTAGTTGCGGTTTAGTTGATCCAGAACGTATTCCTGAAAATGGCATTTGTGTAGTACGTATTTGGCAAGCCAATATCAAGAAAACCATTATTGCTCATGTGCCCATTACCAATGGCCAAGTGCAAGAGACGGGCGACTTTGAACTCGATGGTGTCACCTTCCCGGCAGCGGAAGTAAAAGTTGAATTTGTTGAACCTGTATCAGACGATACCCCCATGTTCCCAACGGGTAATTTAGTGGATGATTTAGAAGTTCCAGGGATAGGGACTTTCAAGGCGACTATGATCACTGCAGGCATACCAACCATTTTCTTAAATGCCGATGAAATACCGAATATGCAAGGTAATGGTACAGATAACCCTTTTAACGGCACAGAGCTTCAAAGCAATATTAATGGCGATAAAAAAGCACTAGAAATGTTTGAGACTATCCGTGCTTATGGTGCTATCAAAATGGGTTTGATTTCGAATATTGAAGAAGCTAAAACTCGCCAACATACGCCAAAAGTGGCTTTTGTCGCACCAGCAAAATCTTATACCTCTTCTAGTGGTAAAGCTATTTCAGAAAACGATATCGATTTAAATGTTCGCGCTTTATCTATGGGTTTATTACACCATGCCATGATGGGCACTGCCGCAGTGGCTATAGCAACCGCTTCAGCCATTCCTGGAACTTTAGTGAATTTAGCTGCAGGTGGCGGAGAGCGAGATAGTGTTAGTTTTGGCCATCCTTCAGGCACCTTAAAAGTTGGTGCAGACGTTGAAGAATTAGAAGGCCAATGGAAAGCCAAGAAAGTCATTATGAGTCGCAGTGCTAGAATATTAATGGAAGGTAATATTCGAGTATTATTTAATTAAAATAATTGGAATAACAATGAATTATAAATTCTTTATATTATTAACTTGCTTAATTTTTGTAAGTGGATGTAATCACTCATTAGATAGAAAATATAATGAAGCCGTAAAAGCTTATATGCAAAAAGATTACACTAAAGCAAAAGCATTATTTACAGAACTGCCAAATACGGCTAGATATAAAGATGCAAAAGCATACCTAGGAAACATTTACCTAAATGGTTATGGGGTTGATATTGATTATAAACGTGCTTTTGATAATTATGAAATTGCTGCATCCTATAAAGACTCATATGCCTTAAGAGCACTAGGAGTCATGTATTTTCATGGTTGGCATGTAAAACAAAGCTACGAAAAAGCCATGAAAATTTATATGGAAGCCTCTAACCTAGGAAATATAGAAGCAAAAAATGATATTGGGATTTTATATGCTGAAGGTAAGGGGGTGAGTAAAGATTTAAAAGAGGCTGAGAAATGGTTCTTGAAAGCTGCAATGCAACCTCATTGCGACTCTTTAACAAACTTAGGTAACTTATACCTTAATGAGTATAACGATTATTCTAAAGCTTTTGCCTGGTATTCGAAGGCAGCAAAAAAATCATGTGAGAATTCTTACTTTAATTTGGCCCGAATGTATGAACATGGCGAAGGTACTGAAAAAAATATAGAACGAGCAAAATATTATTATCAAAAGGGTGTAAATAACAATGATGTAGACTCAGTATTTAATTTAGGTCTTATCTATTATCATTTAGGAGATGTTAATAGTTTAAAGAGAGCTGCGGCCCTTTTTAAAAAAGGAGCAGAGTTAGGAAGTTATGCTTCAGCGAAAAATTTAGGTTATATGTACAAAAATGGAATAGGCGTAGAAAAAAATATTGCTGTATCAAATAAATATTACTCATTGGCTGAAAATATAGAAGTTAAGTAATAACTTAATTGTTAATATAGTAAATTGAAAATACCAATAAACAACAATCTTTATATCAACTTTGAAGAACTAGAGTTTTCCGCTATCCGTGCGCAAGGAGCAGGTGGGCAGAATGTGAATAAAGTGTCGAGTGCGATCCATTTACGGTGGGATATTAAGAGTTCATCAATCCCTGATTTCTATAAGCAAAAGTTATTAGCGGTTAAAGATAATCGTTTAACCACTAATGGTGAGTTGATCATCAAAGCGCAAACTCACCGCACTCAAGCCAGAAACCGCGACGATGCCACTAACCGTCTAAAAGCTTTTGTCCAAAATGCCATCAAAACTCAAAAGAAACGGATCAAAACCAACCCAACTCTCGGCTCTAAAAAGCGCCGTCTCGACAATAAAAAACGTAACCAGCAAAAGAAATCTCTAAGAGGAAAGGTACAATTTTAATTATAAGCAAGTTCAGGGTTATAATAAGAAATTAATAACTTGGAATTAATTTAAAGAGTAGTTTAGATTATAGAAAGAATTATAAAATAGCTGAATAAAAGGAGTATTTATGAAATGTTTATTAGTGGTATTGGCTATGTTTTTAGCTTCATGCTCTCATACCCCAAATGAGCCTATTTATAAATTAGCATCAAAATCCAAAGCTAAGATTAATGTTAATATACCAAAGACTAATGAGAAGTATTGGTTTTATATTCGAGAAAGCCAGGGTGGTTTTTATGATCAAAGAGGTGTTCATTACTCACAGATCTTTGAATGCTCCCAGGAGGTAACTACACCTGGTGCTTTCGGTAAAAGTCATGCCGTTGGACCTTTTAGTGATTATGCAACGGCATTATTAGTCAGACGGGAGGAGTTAAATATTGCACTGGCTGCGGGTAAAAAGTTAATTCAACGAACTGCTGTTTGTGATACCCGGTGGGATTAGTTCTGGTAGAGAGCATAAGAGGCAGTTATAAAATTGGGAACTTAGAGCTTCCATAAAAAATAGTGCTATTAACTATTTTAAAATTATTTGCATCTAAATTGATACCAATATCTGTCTTTATAAGTGCAAATTCACAAAATTAAAGAAAATCTTATGTATAAGACTATAATTCATCTTGTCATTTTATTAATGTTATTCTTTTCTTCGGTAGTTTTCGCTGATAAAGAAAAAAAGGATTTACAAAGTGAAGCACCTATCCAAATTATGGTTATTGGTATGGAGCATTTCGCTAATCCTGGTCAGGATCTAATCAATAAGAAAGTTGATAGTGTTTTAACCTCTAATAAGCAAAAAGAGCTGCAGGATATCGCCAATAACTTAATGAGGTTTAAACCTACCGTGGTAGCGGTTGAGGAGCAGACTAAAGAACCTGAATATATTGCTAAGGATTATCATAGCTTTAAAATGGAAGATCTGCTTAAAGAACCTAACGAAACAGTACAAGTGGGTTATCGGCTGGCACATATGGCAGGACTTAAAAATGTTTATGGGATTGATGAACAAGCTTCTGATGGTGAGCCTGATTATTTTCCTGCGGATAAATTTTTTAAGCACCTTGCTGATAGTGGCCAACAGGAGCAATTTAATCACGCTTTTGGGCAAATCAAAAAAGAGCTTGATGATTTTTTTGCAAGCTATAAGGAAAACACTCTAGGCAAATATTTGGCAGCTTTAAACTCAAAAGGCAGCCCTGTTATTTCTTTAAAGTTCTATTTGGAAATGTTGAAGTATGATCAAGGTGAAAAGCAGCCAGGAGCTGAGGTTTTTGCCTATTATATGATGCGTAATACCAAGATTGCTGCTAAATTACTTGATGTGGCCAAACCTGGTGATCGTATTGTGATTGTCTATGGTGCCGGTCATAAAGCCTGGTTAGACTTTATTTTTGGTAATATGGATGGTGTGGAGTTGGTTAGTCCTGTTCCATATTTGCAACATTAGTTGGGTAAAAAAAAGCGCCTTTCGGCGCTTTAAGCTACTACTTTAGGGTATGTCATTAATCTTAAAACGACATTGAAATAAACCTCTAATCCTTTGATGATGGATACAGAATCGGCTTATTTCAAAATTAAATTAACATCAACCATGTGAAAAAAGTGTGCAGATTTATATAGTACTGGTTTTTTCTTTTAGCCAATCTTTTAATTGGTACCACCAGTAGCTAAGTTGTGCGGCTGTAGGCCCCAGAGCCCCGCCATTCCAGGGTAAGCCCCATGGTTGGAATTGTTTGTAGGTTGTACCTCGCCCAGATATAGCTTCGGCTAATATTTCACCCGCAGCGGTGGTAGGCGCCACACCATGACCACCAAAACCGATACCATACCAGACATCAGGGGCTAACTCGCCAATTTGCGCCATTTGATGGCGTGCATAAGCCATCCAACCCTGCCAGTCATATTCGACCTTGATATCAGTTAATTCGGGAAAGACTTTGGCTAGATCTTTTTTTAATAAATGATCGAGATCTTTTGGTTTCTTGGTATTTGCATGAATGCGGCCGCCCCAAAGAATTCGAGTATCTTGTAAAGGACGATAGTAATCAAAGGCAAAGCGAGTATCGTAAATGGCAGCCTGAGTATTAATAAAATCTTTTAAACGTTCTCCAAGTGGTTCCGTAGCCATAACATAGGTCGCTATGGGTAGAATAGAACGAGCAATGGGTTTGCATAAATTGTCTAAATAGCCACCACCAGAAACCACAACGTTTTTTGCTTTGATTTGGCCTTGCGCAGCTTTAATGGTTTTTACCGCAGACTGATAGTCAATATCAAGCACTTCGCAATCTTCAAAGATTTGACCGCCTTGTTTGATTATTTCCTGAGAAATCCCTAGCGCATAGTTTAAGGGATGAAAGTGCATGGCGTTGGGTTCAAACAAACCGCCATGATAGCGTTCGGTATTAATTTGTTGTCGCAACTCTTCTGGTGAAAGATAGGTCCAGTCTACGCCCATCTTATTGCGCATAAAAGCTTGCTCATTCTTGAGCAATTTTTGGTCTTTAAACCAATTAGTCCAAATAACGCCTTTGTCCACTAGATCGCAGTCGATATTGTATTGTTTAACACGATGGCGAATTAAGTCCACTGCAGATTTAGTGAGCTGGTATAAATCATAGGCTTTCTTTTCACCAACTTGTTTAACTAGAGCTTTCGGTCCTAAGGAATAACCACCAAACACAAAACCGCCATTGCGGCCAGAGCAGCCCCAGCCAACTTTATGTTTTTCGATTATCGCTACATTGTTATGACCGCGTTCGATTAAACCTAAAGCCGTCATTAAACCTGCATAGCCGGCACCAATAATACAGGTCTCAACTTCTAAATTATTGGGAATTTCATTAGACTCTAATTGATAGTTAGTGGTTGCGGCGTAATAGCTGTTGGGGTAGGGCTGTGACATAATAAATTATTCGTTTTGTAATTAAGCTTAGATTATCAGTTTTTATGCTTGATTTTAACAAGGAGTGGGACTAGTTTGTATTTTTATCATGGTCAATGCAGTTGTGGACAAGTAGCGTTTGACTTGCGATTTGAACAGCAGCTCTCTGAGTGTGTAGCAAGAAAATGCGATTGTGATTTTTGTATGGAACGAGATATCAGTTATTTGTCGAATTCTAATGGGTATTTAACAATAAAAACTGTTGAAGTTCTAAAGAGTTATCATCAAGGTTCCATGCAAGCTCAATTTTTGGCTTGTGCAAATTGTGATGATGTAATTTGTGCGAGCTATCAGAATAACGGACAATTAATTGGTTCTTTAAATGCAACACTGCTGGAAGATTTTTCTGCAGTTGGTAAATTGGAAAACATTTCACCGAAAAAGCTTTCTGAAGAAGATAAGCTGACGCGATGGAAAGCGATTTGGATGCCTATCACTATTGAGGACAAATAATGAAGTTTAAAGTTTTGCTTGTATTGTTATTTATTATTCTATTAACGGCCTGTGTAGGCTTACAAACTAGGCAACAAGCGCCTTTGCAGGAGCTTGCTCAAAGGATGACAGGTAGTTTTAATAGCAATCAACAGTCCATTTCAGATAAGAATTATTATGATATCAATCTTGAAATGCGGCCAATTTGGCAAGAGCGTACCGATGGTGTTTGGCTCTATGTGGAACAAGCGGTTTCAGATTCTCTTGATAAGCCTTATCGACAAAGGGTTTATCATCTGACTCAACTAGCACCCAATCGTTTCAAAAGTAAAGTTTATGCGCTTAAAGATCCAAAAATTTTCATCGGAGCCCAAAATAATAAGACATTATTTGCTGCGCTTGAGCCTGGTGATTTGATTGAACGAAAAGGTTGTTCTGTTTATCTAACCTATAATTCTGGCATTTATAGTGGTAGTACCGATGACAAGGCTTGTGAAAGTAATTTGCGTGGCGCAAGCTATGCGACTTCAATAGTGACGGTTTATCCAAATAGGATAGAAAGTTGGGATCAGGGCTTTGATGCTAATGATAAACAGGTATGGGGTGCAGTAAAGGGCGCTTATATTTTTAATAGGAAATAGTTTTTGTATAAATGGTGAGATTAAGTCGCAAATTAATTTTAAAGAAATATGCTTTTGCTTTATTTTTAACAACCTTGTTGATCCCGTTGTTTTCAGGATGGTTAGGCCAAAGCACAGGTTTTTATAATTTAGCACCGTATTTTGCTTCGGTTTATTTCTTTATACTAGTTCCTGTTTTTGATTTTATGCTGGGTCAAGATCCTATGAATGTTCCCGAAGAATTGACCAAAAAATTTTCTGAGGATGCTTTTTATAGATACTTAACTTTAGCTTGCCTTCCTTTGATGCTACTGGTTCTGATTTATGGCGCCAACCAATTTATTTCTTCTGAACTAACTCTTATCGGTAAGATCGGCTGGATTATCAATATAGGGATTATTGGCGGTGTAATTTCCATTAATGTGGCCCATGAACTGATTCATAAAAACAGCAAATTTGAACAATATTCCGGTGGCTTGTTGTTAAGTCTGGTTTGTTATGGTGGTTTTAAAATTGAACATGTCAGAGGGCATCATGTGGATGTTTCAACACCTAAAGATGCATCTTCAGCACAATATAACCAATCGCTTTACCATTTTTTGCCAAGAGCCTATTTTCATAATATTACCAACGCCTGGAAACTTGAAGCCAAACGTTTAAAGCGTGAGAGTAAACCTGTTTGGAGTTTATCCAATGAATTGTTTATTTGGTATGGCTTTAGTTTGTTATGGGCAGTGTTGGCTTTTATTGGCTGGGGTTGGCAAGGTGTGATTTTCTTTTTGGGTCAGAGTTTTATTGCTTTTACTTTGCTCGAAATTATTAATTATATTGAGCATTATGGTTTACGGCGTAAACAAAAAGATAATGGTCGCTTTGAACGAGTCACTCATCATCATTCATGGAACTCCAATTATTTTTTGACCAACATTTTATTGCTGCATTTGCAGCGTCATTCCGATCACCATGCTTACCCCAGACGGCGTTATCAGGTTTTGCGCCATTTTGACGATAGCCCGCAATTACCCGCAGGCTATGCTTCTATGGTATTGTTAGCTTTGGTTCCGGCTTTATGGAAAAAAATAATCAATCCGATTATTGATGAATATTATTCAGCGGGTGAAAATTAATAACCAGCTGCTTGGCCATCTTTTCTGGACTCAGAAGCACCGTAATACACTTTGTTTTTATCATCCCACATAATGGCCTGGTAGCCACCAAAGCCGCCGTTGCCGGTACGAATATCATGTCCCAGTTGCTTTAAAGCTCTAACTGTTGCTTGCGGCACTGTGGATTCAAGTTCTACATAGCCACCGTTAGTTAAATATTTGGCTTGTGATTCGGTGGGTTCGGTTGAACCTAGATGTTGCCAACGAGCCACATCACCAGCTTCCTGTAAACCCATACCATAATCAATCATATTGACCAGAATTTGCACATGGCCTTGCGGCTGCATAGCGCCGCCCATAACACCATAGCTCATAAAAGGCTTGCCGCCCTTGGTGACAAAAGCTGGAATAATGGTATGAAAAGGGCGTTTGCCTGGCTCATAAACATTAGCGTGCTCTTTATCCATTGAGAAAAGTTGTCCACGATCTTGAAAACCAAAGCCTAAACCAGGAACCACTACGCCTGAACCCATACCACGATAATTGCTTTGAATTAATGACACCATATTGCCTGCTGAATCGGCAGTGGTTAGATAAATAGTATCACCTTCCAGCAAGTTTTTATTACCAGCTTCAACCCGAAGAGCGGCGCGTTTACCAATCAGTTTGGCACGTTCTTTACCATAATTTTCGGAAATTAATTGGGCAATTGGTTGTTTTGAAAAATCGGTATCAACATAAAATTTAGCACGATCTTCGAATACTAACTTCTTGGCTTCGATTAAGGTATGTAAAGATTCTGGCGAGTTAAAGCCCATAGATTTTAAGTCGAAATTTTTTAGTATTTGTAGCATTTGTAATGCCGCAATGCCCTGACCATTGGGTGGCAGTTCCCACAGGGTATGCCCCTTATATTCAACCCCTAAAGGTTCAACCCAATCGGATTTATGTTGGGCAAAATCTTCGTAACGCAAATAGCCGCCATTAGCTCGCATAAATCGATCAATTTGGTTGGCAATTAATCCTTTATAAAAAATATCTCGACCTTTTTTGGCAAGCAGTTTATAGGTATTGGCGAGCTCTGGGTTTTTGAAAATTTGGCCTTTTTGCGGAGCTTTGCCATTAATAGTAAAAGTATCTTTAAAAGCACCGACTTGTGGGCTTAAACGTGGCACGCTTCGATCCCAGTAATAAGTAATTAATTCTGAAACAGGAAATCCTTTTTCTGCATAGCTGATAGCCGGTTGCAATATTTGATTCATGGGTAATTGACCAAACTTTTTATGCAGCTCGAACCAACCATCTACAGCACCCGGTACAGAAATTGGCAAAACACCATAAGGTGGAATGTTTTTGCGATTTAGCTTCTTAAGTTCTGCTGCCAATTGAGTATAACTTAAGCTAAGAGGAGAGCGTCCGGAGGCATTTAGACCATAGAGCTTTTGGCTTTTAGCATCCCAAACGATAGCGTAGAGATCGCCACCAATACCTGAGCCTGTAGGTTCCATTAAGCCTAGTGCTGCATTCGCAGCTATGGCTGCATCAATTGCATTGCCGCCATTTTTCATAACGTCTAAAGCTATTTGCGTGGCTAATGGCTGGCTGGTAGCGGCCATAGCATTAGGTGCTATTATTTCCGAGCGGGTGGCTTCTGGATGGCCTGTGATCCTGTCTGCGGCTAATAAATCAAAACAGGTTAGTGAAGTAATAATAAGGCTTATGGTTTTTATAGTTCTTAACATAGTAACATTTAACATATTGGTTTTTATCGAAGTTGTTGCATAACTCTAGCAGACTCATTGCCAATTTGCACAATTGGATTTATGGTTTGGAAAACAGTTAAAAAATAAGTTTATTAAAGTTAATGCTTACAATTAAAAAAGCCTTTATATAAAAAGGCGTGTACTAAAACTAGGCTTTACTAGTTATTCTCGCTTTCACGGGCGACCATAGGAAGTGCCCGTGATGAATGACAGGATTTTTATTTGCGAAAAGATTAATGAGTGCTCTGAAACTTTTCAAAAGGTACGATGGTTTCTATTTGATCACTTAAAAATAGTAGCTGTGGATGTCTGTTTTTAATGCTCGATTTAATGGCATCCACATTTTTACCATGTGCATCGATCAGTAATAAATATTTTCCTTCATCCACATATTTATAGTATTTACGTAGATTATAATTACGCGATTGCAAACCAAGAAACCCGCCTAGCCAGGCACCAAAGCCCATGCCTAATAGCATGGTTAGAATAAATCCGCTGGTACCATAATTACCTTCAAAGAAATTACTGGAACTGAATAACCAGGCCATTAACAAGCCTGCTCCGGTACCAATTAATAGGCCTCGAATGGCACTATTAGCCAAATTAGTTTTGTACCAGAAATTTGCGGCATTGAGGCCATGTCTGAGCACTTTTCCTTGATGTTTGGCGAAAACATGCAGATCTTTATCTTCAATACCATGATCTTTTAAGTCGTGGTAGGTTTCTTCTAATGGAATAAATTCATCAGATTCATACAATAATTGTCCCATACAATACTCCTTCACAGAGGAAAAACAGTGTTATCAAAATCAATCTGTACAAAAATTAGACAGTAAAAGGCTGATAAAATTCATTGTGGCTATAAACTATTGACGCTAAGATATATTTAATAAAAACAAAGGGTTAGATAATATTGATTATTACAGAACGTTTGTTCATCAGGCCTTTCAGGTTTGCAGATGCTCCATTCATATTAGAATTGGTCAATACTGAAGATTGGTTAAAATTTATTGGCGATCGTGGTGTGAAAACTCTGACGGATGCCGAGGACTTTATTAAAACAGGGCCATTTGAGTCCTATCAAGCTAATGGTTATGGTGCTTGGTTGGTGCAAGACAAAGCCAGCAAAGAACCTCTGGGCTTATGCGGCTTTTTTAAAAGAGACTATCTGGATTGGCCGGATATTGGTTTTGCTTTTTTGCCTGAAGTTTATGGTCAAGGTTATGGTACTGAATCCGCTAAGGCATGTTTGGACTACGGCATAACCCAGTATCAATGGCCTAACATTTATGCCATCACCAGCCCAAAAAATTCAGCTTCAATAAAACTGCTTGAAAAAATAGGGCTAAAATGTCAAAAACAATTTGCATTAGAAGCAGAGATTTTGGCTCTTTTTGCTCTAAAACCAGAGGATTAAGGGTTTTAATATAAGCAGCAATGATCACAATAGATTGATCTTCACGCGACCCTTGATATGTAAAGGATTTGAAGTTAGTGAGAATTCGGCTCTAGATACTGTCATTCAAGCAATGCCAATGACTTACCTCAATACCAGAATTTAGCAGCTGTTCGCGACATTTGATGCAAGTTAGCATATATTTATCTGAATATGCTTCTTCTGGCGATATTTCCTAGACTGCTAACGATCCAGTTGATAAGCAGAGTTTACAGCTTGAGTTGGCGTCTTGTTTCAGAGTCAATCTGATTAATGCAAATATGACTTGTAAAAAAAGCTGACAGTGGCATAATGGCGCTCACGGAGGACATTACTATTTCAGAGTTTTCTTTAAATATCCCTACACTGGTCTTTGTCAATGGTTTACTGGGTGTGCTTGCTGCTGCCATGCTTACCATCAATTGGCGAATGAATCGGCATGTCAGGGGAACCAAGGAGTGGGCTATAACCCAGTGGTTATTAGCCGCAGGTTTGTTATGCCTGCTTTCCCGAGATATTTTGTCGCCGCAGATAACGATAGTGATTGTCAATGCCTTAATTATTATCAGTACATTCATTTTTTTACGGGGCGTTAGCCGATACCAAGGAGTAAACTCGGTTCCGTTAATGTTTGAATTATTACTGACCGCTACCATTATAATCCTCTTTTATTATTATTCATACATACAAGATTCACTCAATACACGGGTTATTCTTATAAATAGCTTGATTTTTTTAGTGATGTGTAGGGCTCTTATCATTCTTTGGCCGACCATTAAAAGTGCAAAAGGAGTAGGGCTTATGGTAGCTATAGGATTAGTTTTCCATGCCTTTTTCTTTTTATCGCGTATATTTCTAACTTTTTATTTAGATGATAATAAAACTTTGCTAGAAGGTGGATCAGGTTCGACTTGGGTGATGTTGGAGATTTCAGTATTTATCTTTTGGAGTACCATTTCTTTTGCCATGTTAACTAATTTGGTATTGCAGAATAATCTGAAAAAACTTGCCGATAGAGATCCGCTTACCAATTTATTGAATCGACGAGCTGTTTTTGAAGAGTGTCAAAAACTGGTTGAAGAAGAAAAGGGAACCAGCATTAGTGTTCTGGTCTTGGATCTGGATTATTTTAAGCAGATTAATGATAACTATGGTCATGCAATTGGGGATAAGGCGCTACAGCATTTTGCTCAAATTGTGTCAGAGGAAGCACCACTAAAAAATCTTTTTGGTCGAACTGGCGGTGAAGAGTTTATTTTGGCTTTACCTAATAGCGATGTCCAGCAAGCTGAGCGCAAAGCTAATTATATCTGCGATAAAGTTAGAAATACGCTATTGGTTATCGATGAACAAGAGATTCATTTTACGGTGAGCATTGGTATTGCCAATGCCACCCTTAAAAATTCCGCTGATCTTAGAAAATTAATTAATGATGCTGACAAAGCCATGTATTCAGCCAAGCGCAACGGCCGCGATCAAGTTGCAGTCTATAATGTAGAATTAGTTTTTAATGAACTGCATAAGACTTAAAAGTTATTTTATTTAAATTTAATTAAGCTCGTCATCTTTCCAGAATTTAGTACCATCAATAGTTGCTTCAATCGAAAGCCCTGCTTTAGTTAATTGGTAGGTGATAACATCAGCATCAACCGATTGAGTCGCATTAACATGACCGCCTTGCTCATCTGACTGCGCTGCTGCTCCGGCTTGCCCCGATAGATCCCAGCCATTATCCACAAAACTGTCAAAGTCATGGCGCTTTTTGAAAATCATCACTAAACGCATATCACGCACACCTGCACCTAAACCAACTCCGAATCCTGCCATGCGCATAAAGGTTTGATGGCGGGAGGCATTATTGGTAGCCACACCATAGCCACCGCTAGTAGTGACAAAAATAATGTTGGTATTAATGTTGCTGAAAATGGCATAGCCAGCTGAACTGGCAATCTGACTGCGAGCTTGAGGATGTTTCTGATAAAGCTGATTCAGGGTCTCTTGCTGCATTTTTAGCACATAATTGCGCTTTTCAGGCACTGAAGAGCCTTTAATAGTGGAACAAGCTGAAAGGCTGATAAGCACCAGGCATAACGTAAGAATTTTAAATGAAGATTTCATCGTTGAGCTTACTCAATAAACATAACTGGTCCGACTCTATAAAATATTATTGGTCTAAACAAGGTATGAAATCTCAGAATAAACTTAAAATAGTCATAATAAAGATCTTGGTCACATTATCGGCTTTTCAGCTTTGAATTTTACAAACAGGCTAACATTTCTTTACAAAACTTCTCTGAACTTGACACCCATGCTTATGTCATACTAGTTATCTATCGCTAAGCAGACTGCTTGGGCTTATAAAAGATCGCTTGATTATATAAACAGATGATATAAAGCGATTAAATAAAAAGTTGGATATTGAAGCTATCTGCTTGGTTACATTGACAATGATAATCAATTGTTGGGTACTTCCATGTCTGAAAATACATCTGAGCAAGTTCACCAGGAGGAAGTGATAACTTCCCCGCAGCCGCCAAAAGAATCTCTATGGTTTAAACTGGTTTCTTTTTTATCCCTGACCGACACTGAAGTTTTAGCTTCTTCTGGTCGTTATGATCGGATGTTGGCCTATGCCATGGTCTTTCGGCAACTGGTCACATTCGCTTTTACCTTTTTACTCTTTTCCTATGGCGTTTCCTTATTTTTAGGAACTACAGCAGCGGTAATAACCGGCTTTATTTTTGCACTTACGCTGTTCTTTCTTGATCAAGCGATTATTGGTTCTGATTGGGCCTTAAGAAATCCTTTTAAAAATGGATTGCCATTTCGCAGTTTACTCGGATTAATTCCGAGGATTATATATTCCTTGATTATTGCGATTGGACTTGCAACTTTAGCGGAAATCAGTTTGCAATCCACCGCGATTGATGAGCAGATCCAAAAAGAGTCCAATCAAAATAACCGTGAGTACTTTGCCAAGTTGACCGCTTACGAAAAAGAGCTGGATACGGCAATAGAAGTTGATCAAAAGCGAGTGGCCGATCTGCAAACACAAATTGATTTATTACGAAATCAGATTAATACCTATAAGGCAACCGAACAATCGAGCGATCCGGATGTGGTGCAAAATAACTTATCGGTTAAACAAACTAATTTAACCGAATTACAAAAAGCTCAACAGGTATTGATTGCCGAGATAGCTGCCATTAATGAGCGGATTTCCAGCGCCCGTAAAGAATATGACTATTGGTTTAATGAAGCTTTGCTAGAACGAACCGGTAAAGATGGCCGTGCTCCTACAGAAGGTCCTAAATATCAAAGAGCTGTTAAGACCTATACGGATTTGGAAAAGCAAATAGGTATTTTGGAAACCAACTTGGCCGATTCAAAAGCCAAGCTTGAAGCTTTAAGTCCTGATATTGAAGCGGCAACAAGTGCTTTGAATGAAGTACAAAAAGAAAGTAATTTTTTAGCGCAAAGTGAAGTGAACTTTGAGTCGAATGAAACTACATTGGTGAGGTTAGAAGAGACTATAACAGCGGCTAAACTGGAGCTTAACAATCAAATAGATCGCAAGCAAAACAAGCTGGATGAGTATCGGGTGACATTGGAAAATGATGGCTTGTTTTATGAGGTTAAAACCGGCTTCTTAAGACGTTATCTGGGATTGAAAAGTATTCATAGTGATCCTGAAATAGGTCAGGCAGCGATCTTATTTAGCTGGCTACTGAAAATATTTTTTATTGCTATTGAATTAATGCCGGTGATTATCAAACTGTTCTTCAGCCCCTTTAGTTTCTATTCACTGAAAATGTATCGCAAAATGCATATAGCCTTGCTTGAAGAAAAAACTTTACTTGAAGTTGCCGAAGAGGAACATAAACAATCCAGGCAAGAGCGTTTGGATAAGGCCCGAGAGATGGAAACGGTGTCCTTTTAGCCATGAAAAGAAGAAGTTTCAATCAGATTGCATTAACTCTGGCGGCAAGCTCGGTTGCTGTCAGAGCTTCAGCATTGGCGCCTAAGAGGATTGTAATGCTGAAAAATAAAATTCCATCCAGTGGAATTTCGATTCCTGTTATTGGTATGGGAACCTATCGCAATCTGAATGTGGATATGGAACCAGCTATTCTTGCTAATAGAGTCGAGCTTTTGAAAGAATTTTTTGCTTTAGGTGGAGCTATGCTCGATTCATCGCCTATGTATGGTTCTTCTGAACAGGTTATAGGTTATTGTTTAAAACAATTGGGCTATCCTAAAACTTTATTTTCAACCACCAAAGTCTGGACAAAAGGTCAACAGGCAGGAGTAGATCAAATGCGCCAGTCGATGCAATATTGGGGATTGAAACAATTTGATTTAATGCAGATTCATAATCTGGTGGATTGGAAAACACATCTTAGAACCTTAAGAGATTGGAAAGAACAAGGACTAATCAAGCATATTGGGATTACCACTTCTCATGGTCGCAATCACAGCGAGTTGACTGAAATTCTTGAAAAAGAGCCGTTCGATTTTGTACAGCTGACCTATAATATCCGTGATAGAGAAGTGGAGAGACGCTTATTGCCATTAGCTACCGATAAAGGCATGGCAGTTATTGTCAATCGTCCTTTTAATGGCTTATTTGGCTATACCAAAGGCAAGCCTTTGCCTGCTTATGCTGGTGAAATTAATTGCAGAAGCTGGGCACAGTTTTATCTAAAGTTTGCCATATCCCATCCTGCAGTTACCTGCGCTATCCCGGCTACCAGTAAGATCAAACACTTACGAGATAATATGGTGGCAGGCACCGGCATTTTGCCAGATGCCAAAATGCGAAAAGAGATGATAAAATCTTTTTCACAATATCTATAACTGAATTTCAATATGTATAAAAACTCACTTGCTCAAGTGTTTTTTGAGCAAGATTGTCAGGGTACTTTTGCCGAAATAATTTCCGATTATGATTTGGATGATGAAGTCGGGATGCAGAAAATTGCTACCGGCTCCAGATTTCCCGCCTGTGTGTTTTGGCAAGAAAGTTTAGAATCCAAACCTTTAAGGGTTAGAATTTTTAACCAAAAACAGGAAATTCAATTTTGTGGTCATGGCTTGTTGGCTTTGGCTGCTTTTTTAAAACGGCAAGATAAATTTAAAAGCTCTGGTTTAGAGGTCGCATTAAAATCCGCTTTTGCTGAGCTAAAAACTGAAAAAAACAATGTATGGATTGGATTTGAACCTATGCGGTTTGAGCCTGTGAACTTGTCGGATGTTAGGGTGTCGTCATTTAGTGAGGCACCGAGTCATGCTGCGCTGGTTGGTGATGAAAATGGCTATATGATTTTAGAATGGCCAAAAGCTTTTGATCTGAAGAATCTGACACTGAATTTTCAAACTCTATTAGACTCTACTCATAGAGCCGTAATTGCAACTCAAAGAGCTGGAAATACCTATGATTTTTATCTTCGCTATTTCGCGCCAGCATATGGTGCTAACGAAGATCCGGCAACGGGTTCGGCTAATCGTATTTTGGCAACTTATTGGCAATCAAGACTTGGTAAGTCACAATTTACGGCAAAACAATTATCAGCATCTGGTGCAGTTATTTTAAGTAAAATTGAAAAGAAAAAGGTCTGGATTAGTGGTAAAGTAAAGATTATTAATTAAAAAAACAGGCAACTTTTTGTATTCCAATCAAAAATCTTTTTCAGCCATTCAGGACATAACACCGCAGTTTTTAGCCTGCCGCCAACTAAGCGAAGAACTTTGCCAGCCACTAGAAATTGAAGACTATGGTTTGCAAGCCGTGGTAGAAACCAGCCCAGTAAAATGGCATCTGGCACATACCAGCTGGTTTTTTGAAACTTTTATTCTCAAGCAGTTTGAAATTCCTTTTAAAAATTTTAATCCGAAGTTTGAGTATCTATTTAATTCTTATTACAACGGTGTTGGTGAACAATATTTAAGAGCCAATCGCCATTTGCTATCACGCCCAACGGTTGAAGAAATCTATCAATATCGCCGTAATGTGACTGAGCGAATGGTTAATTTGTTCAATCAAAAAAACTTAGAACAATACGCAGAGATTTATCAGCTAACGTTATTAGGTATTAATCACGAGCAACAGCACCAGGAATTATTGCTTACGGATTTACTTTATAGTTGGTCTTTTAATCCTCTATTCCCTCAGTATCAAACACAGCCCTTATTAGAGCAGAAACAAGCAAATAAAAGTCGATGGTTGAAACAGGAGGGGAGGCTAATTGAAATTGGTGCTGATAATAAGCAGGCATTTTATTTTGATAATGAAACTCCAAGACATAAAGTACATATTAATCCTTTTAAAGTCGCTAATTGTCTGATAACTAACAGACAGTTTCTGCAGTTCATAGAAGATAGTGGTTATCAAAGACCTGAGTTTTGGCTTAGTGACGGTTGGGCTACAGTCAATCAGAATCAATGGCAAGCACCACTTTATTGGCAAAAAGACGGTAATAACTGGTATCAATATAGCTTAAATGGATTGGTGCCATTGAATATGGAGGCACCGGTTTGTCATGTCAGTGCTTATGAAGCGGATGCTTACGCACGTTGGGCTAATGCGCGTTTGTTAACTGAAGCTGAGTGGGAATACTTGGCACAGCAACAACCCATTGATGGTAATTTTTTGGAGTCAGGTTTATTAGTTCCAGCAGCAGCTAATAATTCAAATAGTATCGAGCAGCTATTTGGTGATGTCTGGGAGTGGACCTCAAGTGCTTATAGCGCTTATTCAGGATTTCAAGCTTCCGATGGTGCTATTGGCGAGTACAATGGCAAGTTTATGTGCAATCAATTAGCTTTGCGGGGAGGTTCTTGTGTAACAAGTCGCGATCATATACGTTCTAGTTACCGTAACTTCTTTTATCCGGATGCGCGCTGGCAGTTTTCCGGAATACGACTTGCTAAAAATATATGATGATTAAAGAACCAAAACCCGTTTTGCCATCTGACGAATTGGAACAACAAATTTTATTGCAGGGACTAAAAGCCCAGCAGAAAAGCATGAATCCCAAGTATTTCTACGACAAAAAGGGTTCAGAGCTGTTTGAAGCAATTACCGAGCTTGAGGAATATTATCTTACTCGTACCGAAACCCGTATCTTGAAAAAATATGCTAAGGAAATGGCAACTTATATTGGTGAGAATGTGGTGCTAATAGAGCCTGGTGCTGGTAATTGCCAGAAAGTGCAGTTGATTTTGGATGCTATTAATCCCAAAGCCTATATTCCGCAGGATGTTTCTAAACACTTTTTACATGCAGCAGCACAAAAGCTTAAGCAAAATTTTGAGTGGTTGCAGGTATCACCAGTGGTGAGCGATTTCTCAAAGCCAATTGCAATTCCAGAAGAGTATGCTGGTGACTGTAAGTATGTATTTTATCCGGGTTCTACCATTGGTAATTTTGAACCACAAGATGCCATTGAGTTTTTAAAAAACATGAGAAAACTGGTTGGCCCTAAAGGTGGTTTATTAATTGGTATGGATTTGCATAAAGATAGTTCTCTACTGGAAGCTGCTTATGACGATACAAAAGGCATTACCGCTGACTTTAATTTGAATATGCTGACTAATCTTAATAGCAAATTTGGTACTGATTTTGACATTAGAAAATTCTCACACCGGGCTTTTTATAATGAAGAACTGCAGCGAATTGAGATGCATTTGGTTAGTAAGCAGGCACAGTCTTATGAAGTGTTTGGCGAGCAGATCCGTTTTACAACGGGTGAAACCATCCATACTGAAAATTCCTATAAGTTTAGTCAGCAACAGATTGCATCCATGGCCCAAGCTTCAGGGTTTAAGTTGATAAAAACCTGGTTGGATGAACAAAAACTATTCAGCATTAACTGTTTTCAATCGGTGTGATTTAAAATATTGATTGCAGCTTTAATGGCATCTTTTACAATAGCTGCATCATATCCAATCAAGGTTAGCTTTGTTTTCGCTAAATATCTGCTATGACACCTAAAAAAGCACGACTGGTCTTATTTAGCGTGATGCTGATTTCTTTGCTGGGAACGGCGGGCATTGCTTTGCCATACCCGGTATTGGCGCCTTATTTTCTTGATTATCCGGCCAATGATTTAACCCACTTTATGGGCTGGCACCCCAAAGTGTTATTAGGCTTTTCCCTTGCTATTTACCCATTGGGCTTATTACTTGGCAGTATCTTTATTGGTGCGCTTTCTGATCATTATGGACGGCGTAAAGTTTTGCTATTATCGCTTTTTGGTAGTGCCGTTGGTTATTTGCTCACGGCGATATCTGTGCTTTATGAATCTTTTATTGGCTTTACCCTGGCGAGGTTGGTTACTGGTATTTGTGAGGGAAATATCTCTATCGCCAGAGCTATTGGCGCTGAGTTGCATCCACACATAGAACGAACTAAAGCCATATCACTGGTTTATGCTGCCACTTACGCTGGTTGGTTGATTGGGCCATTAATTGGTGGTTTTTTAATGGTTTATGGCGTGGCCAATGTTTTTAATATAGCTGCCGTCGGTATTCTTATCGCTATTCTGCTGGTGTTTTTCACTATTGAACGCCGTGAAAATCGAGAAGTTCCCACACAAAGCGTTTGGCGTTTAATTAAAGATAACAACTCCTTGACTTTGTTAAAGCACAAAGAAGTATTGCCAGTATTCTGGTTTTATTTTCTCTATTCGATGGGGCTTAATGCTTTTTATGACTTCTATCCAGTCTGGTTCGTGGACAATCTGCAATTTGATAGTAAACAAATCGCCTGGGCAACGGTGGCGCTGACTGGCTGCATGATAGTGGTGAGCAGTTTTTTGGTGGACAAAGCCAACTATCGTTATGGTGAGATTAAGCTAATGATTATTGGCGGATTAGCTTTGGCCCTATTATTGACCATTCAACCTTTTATTAACGCCACCTGGGTTTATCCGCTGTTTTTTATAATTGGCGGCTGGATTGCCATTGCCAATGGTATGGTGCCGACTTATTTATCCAAATATTTTGGCCATTTGGGGCAGGGCAGAGTGATGGGTCTGCAAACCACCACTTTCTGCATTACTAATGTAATTATCGCGACAGTTGGCGGCCCATTGAGCGTAATTAGTGCGACTTTGGTGATTTTGCTCGGTGCTGCTTTAATTGCTGCCTCCGTATTGGTGATCTGGTTTAGCCGCAAGCAACAAGCATTATTAACGGCTAATAGCTAATCATTATTTATGCTAAGTTGTTAAAGGCTGTTACAATTTTCTAACCGATTTCCTTGATCCAAAGCAATGAACCTCGTATAAGAGATAGATTATTTTGGAAACGAATTATTGAAACATTTACGGTGGGTATGACATGAAAAAATTAGCGATAGCCTCAATGGTATCGATGGCCTTATTAATGGCCTGCGAAAAAGAAAAAGCACAGGATACTGCTCCTGCTGCTAAAGATCCTGTTGCCAAAGAAGTGGTGAAGCCTGCTGAAACAGCAGCTGCAGAGAAGTCTGAGGCTAATATTGAAGGCAACCCTTTCTTTGAAAAGTGGGATACACCGTTTGGGATGCCTCCGTTCGATCAAATCAAAAATGAGCATTATGGTCCGGCTTTTGAATATGCAATTAAAAAGGCCAAAGAAGAAATCGAGCTGGTAGCAAATAATCCAGAAGAACCAACTTTTGTTAATACGATTGAAGCGCTTGAATATAATGGCAAAGATTTAACTAAAGTTGCCAATGTATTTTTTAACCTGACTTCCGCCAACACAAATCCTGAGTTGCAGGCTATTTCTCGTGAAATTGGCCCAAAATTATCGGCATTGGGCGATGATGTAAATTTAAACCCTCAGCTGTTTGCACGAGTTAAAGCAGTTTATGAGCAAAAAGATAAGCTTGGCTTACGTCCGGATCAGATGAAATTGCTTGAAGATCGCTATAAAGGTTTTGTGCGCGGTGGCGCTGAATTAGATGATGAGCAAAAAGCTCGTTTACGCGAATTGAACAAAAAGATCACCGAACTGACCATTAAATTTGGCGATAATGTTTTAGCGGAAAACAATAACTGGGAAATGGTGCTGGATAAAGAAGAGCAGCTGGCCGGTTTGCCGCAAAATGTCATTGATGCGGCAGCTGAAACCGCTAAAAAGCGTGGGCACGAAGGCAAATGGGTGTTTACTACCCATAGACCTTCTAAAAATCCTTTCTTAATCTACTCAACCAATCGTGATTTAAGAGAAAAGATTTATAAAGGCTATACTCATCGTGGTGATAATGATAACGCCAATGATAATAAGAAAGTTGCTGCAAAAATAGCAGCTTTACGTTCACAGAAAGCTCAATTATTAGGCTACAAAACGCATGCTGACTTTGTCCTGGAATCTCGAGTAGCAAAAAACGCTGAGAATGTGTATAACCTGCTCAATCAAATTTGGCCAGCGGCGATTAAACAGGCAAAAAATGAAGTGGCTGCTATGCAAAAGATGATCGATGAAGAAGGTGGTGGTTTTAAATTCCGTGCTTCTGACTGGCGTCACTATGCAGAGAAAATTCGTAAGGCAAAATATGACTTGGATGAGTCGGTGACCAAGCCTTATTTCTCGCTGGAGGACACTTTAAAAGGTGTTTTCTATATTGCCAATAAACTTTATGGCATGAATTTCAAAGAGCGCTTTGATCTGCCGAAATATCATGAAGATGTGCGCACTTTTGAAGTAACCGATCCCAATGGTGAGTTAATTGGTATTTATTTAACTGATCATTTTGTGCGTGATGGTAAGCGTGGTGGTGCCTGGATGAATTCTTACCGCAAACAGTTTGTGGATGAGAATGGTAAATTCCGTAAACCGATCATTGTCAATGTTTTAAATTACCCAAGACCGGTTGGTGACGAACCTACCTTGCTGACTTTTGATCAGGCCAGTACCTTATTCCATGAGTTTGGCCATGCCGCTCATGGCTTCTTATCGAATGGTGTTTATCCATCACAAACCGGAACTTCAGTACCGCGTGATTTTGTAGAGTTTCCATCGCAGGTGCATGAAAATTGGATGACAGAGCCGGAAGTATTGGCACAATTTGCCAAGCACTATAAAACGGGTGAAGTTATTCCTCAAGAACTGGTTGAAAAGATCCAGGCTGCCAGTAAGTTTAATCAAGGCTTCGCTACTACCGAGTATATGGCGGCGACTTTACTCGATTTGGCTTGGCATACTATCGAAGATGGTGAAATTCGTGATGCGGATGAATTTGAAGCCAAAGTCTTAAAAGACTATGGTTTGATTGATGAAATTGCACCACGTTATAGAACCACTTATTTCTCACACATTTTCTCGGGTGGTTATTCGGCAGGTTATTATAGTTACATTTGGTCAGATATTTTCGGTGCTGATGCTTACCAAGCCTTTCGCGAGAATGGTATCTTCGACGAGAAAACCGCCAAAGCCTTTGTGGATAATATTTTATCAAAAGGTGGCACTGAGGATCCTTTGGCTTTGTACAAGAAATTCCGTGGTAAAGAGGCCGATCCTAAGTACTTATTGAAAAGCCGAGGTTTAATTGATTAGCTTATAGATTCTTGTAATAAAGATAATCATGACCAGTAATTCTATTGCCCCTGATTTGGGGCATTATATACCAAAATGAGAATTTATAAGGAGCTCAATGTGGCTAAAAAATTCAAAGTAGTATTTATCCCTTTAGTAGCTAGCATTTGTTTTATGCTCACCTATTGGATTACTAATGTAAGAGAAATAAACACAGTATTTGGAATGAGTTCAGATCTTGCTGGAGGAACGATAACTGGTATTGGAATTGGATTAATGCTGGTACTTGTATGGTCACTCCGAAAAGGCAAATCAACACAGTAGATTAGAGTCAGAGATTTACTAATTGAACTTTTCCCATAACTGAAAAGCTTATTGCGATGTATCTACTAGTTTTGCAGAGCTAAATTAGGAACATATTCGAGCGTCCCTATGTAGAATATTTTAGCGCTTAAAGAAATAATCACATAGGGCTATTTAGCTGAGCTTGGCCACAAAGTGGCCGAGTATGCCCAACTTTTGCTTTCCTTGTTTAAACAAAATTAGCTTTAGCCTCAATCCCCAAAGCTTATATTGGAACTATTAATACCTTCGGATTAGAATAATTAATGATATTCATTAAAAAGTATCCTGCGAATTTATCTTAACCTTGACATAAAACAGGAGTAAAATTCGTTCCGTGTTAAGGCAATAGCTTGATAAAGCTGAAGGAGAACGTTATGAGTGACTTTTTAGAAGATGCATTAGAGATAGTAATTGTATCAGTAGTCGTTGTAACTATGTTGTTTACATTTATTCAATAGTTAGTTTTTTTCATATCCCCTGTTTATTGCTAATCAATAGTTAGCAACTTTAAAGTTAGTAATTTTAATTTGGCCAAGCTTTGCTTGGCCTTTTTTTATGCTGAAATTTACTTGAGGAGCAGGGCAAAGCTGACTAGGCTAACCTTATGATTAAATTACCTGAGCAATCCATAGAGCTTATTCCTAAGCTAAAACTGGCAGAGATCGGTATTGAACAGTGGCCATCACTTGATAATCCCTTGTGCAGCTATCCGTTGCTAGAACTATTCGAATCTTCCGGTGCTATTAGTCCTGAACAGGGTTGGCAGCCATTACACCTTTGTTTAATGGCTGCTACTGCTGAAAAAACAAAACAGTTGTTGGCGGTGATGCCAAGCTATATTAAGTCTCATTCTTATGGTGAGTATGTTTTTGATTGGGCCTGGGCCAATGGCTATGAGCGTTCAGGTCTGGATTATTATCCCAAGTTACTAACGGCAACGCCGTTAACACCCTGCTTAGCACCAAAGATCCTGGGGCTGCTGGATCAGGGTACCTTTAATCGATGGATAAAAGGCACTAAAAACTGGATAGAAAATAATGGCTTAAGTGGTTGGCATATCAATTTTAACCATTCGGAGGAGCAACAGCAGTGGTTTGAGCAAGCTGATTTTTGGCGGCGTACTGATATTCAATTTCATTGGCATAATCAGAATTATACTTGTTTTGAAGATTTTTTATCCAGACTCAAATCTAAAAAGCGTCGTAATATTCTGCAGGAAAGACGCAAGGTCAAGCAGGCAGGCTGGAGTTTCAAGCGAAAATTCGCTAGTGAGGTTAGTGAACAAGAATGGGAATTGTTTTATCAGCTGTATAGTCATACTTTTGCAAAAAAGGGTGGTTGGGCTCAGCTTAACCGAAGATTTTTTAAGGGCTTATCAAAAGCGTTACCAGAAAATTGTCTGCTAATTTTCGCTTTGTTGGATGGCAAACCACAAGCAGCGTCGTTATTTTTTCTATCAAATACCCACCTTTACGGGCGCTACTGGGGCACCAATATAGAAAGTTCTGCGCTGCACTTTGAAACCTGCTATTACCAGGGGATTGAGTATGCCATTGAGCAAGGCTTAACAGTTTTTGAACCTGGAGCCCAGGGTGAGCATAAACTGGCTCGTGGGTTTGAGGCAGTAACTACTTATTCATACCATTATCTTGTTGAGCAGGGCCTGAACCAAGCCATTAGTGATTGGATATTACAGGATAATTTATTGGTAAAACAAAGACTTAGCTATTATCAAACCCACTCAGCTTATCGCTAAGAGCAGCTTTATGTTAAGATTAGGTCCACTTCTTAAGCTTGTGGAGGAACTATGAAATACCAGCTTGATATTGAGATTGATAAACCAATGGCTGAAGTTTTGGAATTGTTTGATAGTTTTGAAAATATGAAGCATTGGCAACCTGATTTGGTGAGTTATGAACATTTAAGTGGTGAACCAGGACAGGTGGGAGCTAAAACCAGGCTGCTTTATAAGATGGGTAAGCGTGAGTGTGAATTAATTGAAACGGTGACCGAAAAGGATCTACCACGAAGTTTTGCTGGTACTTATGAAGCTAAAGGTATGGTTAATAGTATGCAAAATCGTTTTGAAGAAACCAGTGCAGACAGCACTCGCTGGATTAGCGATGTTGAATTTGAGTTTACCTCTATCCCTATGAAAATTATGGGCTTTTTTATGAAGAAAAACTTTCCAAAGCAAAGTTACCAATATATGGAGCAATTTAAAGCATTTGCAGAAAGACAATAAAATATCATCTTTGCTATTGCCTTGAGCTTGTCATAAAGCTTAAGTACAATGCGCGCAATTTCTATTCATAAAGGCTGGCTATGCGTCAGCCTTTTATTTTGACCGAGCCAAAAGGCATCCATAAGAGAGCAACATGATTGAATTGATCCGTAATACTACCGCAAGTGCCAAGAATGATGTTTTATCTGGCTTGACTGTTGCTCTGGCTCTGGTACCTGAAGCAGTAGCTTTCGCCTTCGTGGCCGGGGTACAGCCATTGGTGGGTTTGTATGCTGCTTTTATGGTGGGACTTATCACCTCGATATTTGGTGGTCGCCCCGGTATGATTTCGGGTGCTACCGGTGCTTTAGCAGTAGTCATGGTAACCTTAGTGGCTAAACATGGTGTGGAATATTTATTTGCCACTGTCATCTTAATGGGACTAATTCAAATGTTAGCAGGATGGCTGCGTCTGGGTAAATTTATTCGCATGGTGCCACATTCAGTAATGCTTGGTTTTGTAAATGGTTTGGCTATTGTGATTTTTCTGGCGCAATTAGGGCAGTTTAAAAATGCTGATACCAATGGAATGATGCAATGGATGCAAGGTTCGGAGCTGTATATCATGCTTGGCCTGGTGTTTGCCACAATGTTGATTATTCACTTTTTACCCAAATTGACCAAAGCCATTCCTTCTTCGCTAGCGGCAATTATCCTAGTGTCCTTAACGGTATTTTTGTTGCCAATTGAAACTAAAGTCGTTGGTGATATTGCTTCAATTGCTGGCGGTTTTCCCGAGTTTCATATTCCTACAGTCCCCTTAAATTTTGAAACACTAAAAATTATTTTCCCTTATGCCATTATTTTAGCGGCAATTGGCTTGATCGAATCTCTATTAACTTTGCGCCTGATTGATGAAATTACCGAAACTCGAGGACAGGGTAATCGTGAATGTTTTGCTCAAGGTATGGCCAACACCACAACTGGTTTGTTCGGTGGTATGGGCGGCTGTGCCATGATTGGTCAATCCATGATTAATGTTAATTCCGGTGGTCGTGGTCGTTTGTCAGGCATAACCGCAGCATTGGCATTATTAGTCTTTATCTTATTCGCTTCTCCCCTAATCGAAAAGATCCCGTTAGCGGCATTAGTTGGCGTTATGTTTATCGTGGTTATCGGTACCTTTGAGTGGTCAAGTTTTCGCATTATGCGCAAAATTCCAATGGCCGATGCTTTGGTATTGATTACCGTATCCATAGTAACGGTATTAACAGACTTGGCGCTTGCGGTTTTTGTGGGCGTGATTTTATCGGCTTTGGTTTTTGCCTGGCAAAGCGCCAAGCGGGTACGTGTGCGCCGTGAAGAAAAAAATGGCAAGGCTTATTATACGGTGCGAGGCCCTTTATTTTTTGGTTCAACTACCCACTTTGCCGAGCAATTTTCAGCACGTAATGATTTAGATGAAGTTTATGTGGATTTTGCTGATTCCCGGGTTTGGGATCACTCAGGCATTGAGGTGATTGATGCTTTAGCGGTGCGTTACGAAAATGCTGGTAAAAAGCTGCATTTATTGCATTTAAGTGCTGACTGCCAGCGTTTGCTAACCAAAGCTGGGGCAGCGATTGAAGTTGACACCAAGCGCGATCCCAAATACTTTGTAGCGGATGATGAACTCGCCTGATTCCAAACCATTTTTTAATTCAGAAGAGACTGATCCTTCAGCTTCCCGGCATCCTTTTGATCAATTAACACCAGATTTTATTCTTGATGCCATCGATCATCATGGGTTTCAAACGGATGGCCGAATATTAACCTTAAACAGTTATGAAAATCGGGTGTATCAAATTGGTATAGAAGATCAACAACCGATTATTGCCAAGTTTTATCGGCCACAGCGCTGGTCTAAAGCACAGATCCAGGAAGAGCATGATTTTTGTTTTGAGCTTGAAGCTGTTGAACTTCCAGTAGTGCCGCCGTTAAAAGATCCTGATGGCCAAAGTCTATTTGAATATGATGGTTTTTATCTGGCTTTGTTTGAACGAAAAGGTGGCCATGCTCCGGAATTGGATAATCTTGACAACTTGTTTACTTTAGGACGATTTTTAGGCCGGATTCATGCGGTTGCTAAAGCCAGGTCATTTAAATTTCGTCCACAGCTTAACCCACAAACTTTTGGTCAGGAAAGAATAAAATTTGTGATCGAAGAAGCCATTCCTTTTCAGCTTAAAACGGCTTATCAAAGCTTAGTTGCTGATGTACTGAATTGGATTGATATTTTATGGCAGCAAGCTGGTGAGTTTGAATTTATTCGAACTCATGGTGATTGTCATCCGGGTAATATTTTATGGCGTGATGAAAATCCTCATTTTGTAGACTTTGATGATGCACGAAGTGCGCCTGCTATTCAGGATTTGTGGATGCTACTTTCCGGCGACAAAACAAATCGAATAACGCAATTATCTGAAGTTCTGGAAGGCTATCAGGAATTTTGTGATTTTAATTTGCGTGAACTTTGCTTAATAGAAGCCTTGAGAGCCTTGCGCATGATTAATCATACTGCCTGGATTGCTGAGCGCTGGTCTGATCCGGCTTTTCCAAAAGCATTTCCTCAGTTTGACAGTATCAATTATTGGGAACAGCATATCCTGGATTTGCGTGCTCAGTTTGCAGAAATGCAGGAAGCACCATTAAAGCTCTATTAAGATTAAATTGATAGATTCAAAGTTTAAGTGTGTGCTGTTTAGTGTAAATTCAGCTTTCTCATGCTAATCTTAATCCATGAATAAAAAATATTTGCTCATTAGCGCTATATTAGTAATACCTTTTTTTATTTTGGCCTGTTCCAGTACGCCAGAAAGAAGAGGTGTTTCCAGTAAAAGTTACACACCAAAATATTCGCCAGCCAAGCAGCAAAACAAAGGCCAATATATTGTTAAGCTGGCTTCTTCCATGCTTGGAACCCCATATCAATATGGTGGCCACTCGCCTGAGCAGGGATTTGATTGCAGTGGCTTGGTGTATTATACCCACCGCAATGCTGGGGAGATGGTACCCAGAGCTTCTTATGCTCAATTAAAAAGCTCCAGGCCTATCGCGCTGGATGAAATTCAGCCTGGAGATTTATTGTTTTATAATATTAATGGTAAGCCATCGCATGTGGGTATTTATATTGGTGATGAGATGTTTATTCATGCACCATCCAGTGGCAAAAAAGTCAGTGTAACTTCAATCAATAACCCTTATTTTAAACCACGTTTAATTCGAGCAGGGCGTTTGTATCAGTAACTGGAATTAAATCTATGACTGATGAAAAAAGTTGGCATCTCTATATTCTTCGATGTAGAGAAGGCGAGATGTATACAGGTATTACACTGGATTTGGAACGACGTTTTGAAGAGCATCAATCCAATGGCCCTAAATGTGCAAAATACTTACGTGGAAAACAGCCCTTAACTATGATTTATCATCATGAATTTTCTGACAAATCATCTGCTTTAAAAGCTGAAATCAAGGTTAAGAAATTAACCTCAGAACAAAAAAAATTATTGGCCTGTGGCCATTTAGTTATCCATGAAATTGACTATTAAACAATAAAGCATGGATAGTTCTTTAGAAGTTCAAAGCTTAGAGTTATTAAAAAATTCTTCAGCAATAGATTTTCAAATCAAGCGCTCACGTCGAAAAAGTGTGGCTATTCATGTAGCTAACAATCAAGTAGAAGTTAGAGCACCTTATAACGTATCCAAACAATTTATTGATGAGTTTGTTCAACAAAAACGCCAATGGATTTTAGATAGATTAATTGAGCAAGAACAAAAAGAAAGCGAAATTTATCAAATTGCAGATGGAGCTTCTTTGCCTTTTCTTGGCGATCAGATTATGCTTTCCATCACAACAGCTAAGCGTAACTCTGTAAAACTGAGTGGGCTTGAGTTGCAGATGAAATTATCTGAAAATTCAGCTGAAAACCGTATTAAACAAATGGATAAATGGCTGTTAAATCAAGCAAAAACTTTATTACCGGATTTGGTGATGCTACAAGCCGAGCAAATGAAGCTACAAGATAGGATTAGTGGTTTTAAATTCAGGAAAACTAAAACAAAATGGGGGCACTGTACGGCACAAGGTGTGATTCAGCTGAATCCTTTAATTCTATTGGCACCGGAGTTTGTGCTGCAATATTTAATCATTCATGAATTATCTCATTTAGTATATCAAAATCATTCCAAACAATATTGGGCGTTAGTTGAGCGCTATGATCCAAACTATAAGCAGTCTGAAGTTTGGTTAACACAGCAAGCCCATTGTCTTTGGTATCGTTAGATCTGTAACATTCTTTTAATTATTGAGACTAATGGTATAAATTTATGCTGGGTTAACCTCAATGAAAGCCTTTATCACTTTATTATTCTTGGTTTTGTTTGCTGTATCTGCTTGTTCGGAACCTACTGTGTCGAAAAATAAAGAGCTGATTAAGACTGAGACCAAACAAAAAATAAATTCTGAATATCCGGAAAAATATCCAAGAATAAATTGGACGCTAAAAAACTTACAAGGTAAAGATATTCGCTTGTCCGACTATCAGGGTAAACCAGTATTATTGGTTTTTTGGGCAACCTGGTGTCCTTATTGCAAAAAATTATTGCCAGGCGTAAATCGAGTCTATGAGAAGTATAAAGCTAAAGGTTTTACCGTGATTGCTATGAATATTCGTGAAGATGGAAACCCCAAAGCCTATATGAAAAAACGTGGTTTTAATTTTGAGGTAGCGTTAGATAGTGATTTGGTTGCAAAGCGGTATGGAGTTAACGGCACTCCTACTTTAATTTTTATCGATAAGTCTGGTAAAATTTTAGGCTATGCCAATTTCTCAGATCCTGAGCATCCAGCGCTAGAATATTTTGCTAAAGAACAGCTGGATTTATTGGAGGCTGCTCAATAGCTTAATGGTTAGCATTGACTCATAGTTGTTTTATCACTACAATTTCGCTCGAATTTTAATCGAATAAGCACTGGTTTTACGTTCCAGTAGGCGAGGACATTAATGACAATCTCTAAATCTGTTTCTACAGCAGAATTTTCTGCCATTCCTGAAAAGAAAAATTCTCAATTAAATCAACAAGTTGTAGTCTGCGCTTTATATAAATTTGTGACCCTTGAGGATTTTGTAGCCAAGCGTCAGCCATTGCTCAATGTAATGTTGGAAAATGATGTTAAAGGTACCTTGTTATTAGCTAAAGAAGGTATCAATGGTACGGTAGCTTCCAGCCGTCAGGGTATTGATAATTTATTGGTGTGGCTAAAGCAGGATAAGCGTTTAGCTGATCTGGATCATAAAGAATCCTATGATGAAGTTATGCCTTTTTATCGCACCAAAGTTAAGCTAAAAAAAGAAATTGTGACTATGGGGGTTGAAGGCATCGATCCTAAAGAAGTGGTTGGAACTTATGTGAGACCCAAAGATTGGAATCAACTGATTTCTGATCCAGAAGTCGTTCTTGTAGATACGCGTAATGACTATGAAGTGGCAATTGGTACTTTTAAAAATGCCATCGATCCAAAAACAGAAACTTTTCGTGAGTTTCCTGAGTATGTAGAAAAGCATTTAGATAAAAACAAACATAAAAAAGTCGCCATGTTTTGTACTGGTGGAATTCGTTGTGAAAAATCTACCGCCTATTTAAAAGAGCAGGGCTTTGCCGAGGTTTATCACCTGGAAGGTGGGATTTTAAAGTATTTAGAAGAAGTACCAGCTGAAGAGTCATTATGGGAAGGCGAGTGTTTTGTTTTTGATAACCGCGTTGCTGTAAATCATGATCTAGAAAAAGGTCAATACGATCAGTGTCATGCTTGTCGTATGCCTATTCTGGAAGAAGATAAAGAGCACAAAAAATACGAAAAGGGTGTAAGTTGTCATCATTGTTTTGACAAACAAACTCTAGAGCAACGTCAGCGTTATTCTGAACGTGAGCGTCAAATGCAGCTGGCCAAACAACGCGGTGAAACCCATTTAGGTTCAGAAGTTAAAACAGCTATTGCCTATCGAAAACAAAAGAAAAAGCTATTTAAAGAACAACAAAGAGAAACAACTAATTTGTGTTGAATTTTAATATTGGGATCTAATATGAGCCTTAATGCAAATTTGCATTAAGGCTTTTTCTTATAAAAAAATGCTAACTTATTGAAATACAATTACTAAATAAATTTAATATTAGAAACGCTTGCATATATGGTTTTCGTTGTTAGAATCTTGCAGGTTTTACAAAAAAGACACTAAAGATGTCTTAATAAGCAAAGAAAATGTCTCCTATTCGATAATAGAAATAGGATTAAGGCTTTAAAATTTAATAATTCTTATAAAAAAGGATGCTTCACTGTGAAAAAAATCATGATATTTCTACTATTGGTTGTTGCCAGTAGTCATCTTATAGCAGCTACTCCTGTTTGGCATACCAGTAAAGTTAATTGGATTTATCCATTGGCAGATGGCAGTTTTGTTCTTACTTTTAAAGAACAAAACTCAGGCTGTACTAACAACTCTAACTATTTTTATGTTCGTGTTGGTAAAAATAGTGTAACGGAGGCTGCTCTTAAAAATATGCTTAGTGTTGCTTTATCAGCGGGAGCTTCAGGTAAAACATTGAATGTAAACTTTGATGCAGATACCCCAGAGTGCTATGTCAATAGACTCTTTATTAGCTATTAGATGAAGTTTTTTAATAGGAAAACTCAAGTGAAAAAAATAATAATTATTTTAACACTCTTATTTATTAGTGAAGCGGTACTATCGGCTCATGGTTCGACTTCTTATGCTGTGCCAACAAAATTGGAAGTAGTTAGAGGGCAAGGCTTTATGGTTTTCGGTGACTTTGGTAATCCTGGTGAGTGCAGCACATCGAATACCATTTGGGTTCCAATAGAACATCCTCAATATGATCAACTTTACTCAACAGCTTTAACCGCCTTTACTGCGAATAAAAAAATTCAAGCTTATATTCATTCTTGCGTCAATATGGGTTGGCATGGAGGAACCCAGAACACCTTAAGTGCTCCAGGCGCAATGTATTTAAGTAATTGATAAATATTGAGAAAAATGATCATGAAAAAGTTTATTTTACTATTGATAGGATTTGTGGCTTCTATATCTGTAAATGCAGGAGTTTGGTGTACTGCAGATGAGGTTTTGGAGGTGGATACTGCTGGTAATGGAAGTGGAAGCTGTTGGTTTTCTGCAAAAATTAATGGAAGGACTATTTCTGATATAAGCATTTGTAATCAGACTAATGAGCAGGCCAATTCAAGAAATATATCAATTGCTTTAGCTGCCTTTACAGCAAATAAGAAACTTAAACTATGGACTAGTGACGCTACAGTTAGCAGTTGTGATGATATTCCTGACAGATGGTTTTCAGGAGTGACTAGATTGAGAATAACTAATTAAAAATTAAGGAAATAATAGTGAGAAAGATAATTTTAGCCGCATTAATGCTTTTACCAACTCTTGTGTCTGCTGGAACCATGACTGCCAAGATAGATAGAATACTATTTTATGAACAGGGTAATTTGATTTATGTCTACCCTGAAGGTGGTGTTCAAAATGCTCCTGCCTGTCATGGTTCTAACGGAGACTATATTTCATATAAAGTAAGTCGCCCTATGGCCAAAGAATATATTAGTGCGTTGATGTCGGCCATGTATGCTAAGAAAACAGTTTCTTTTGTAATAGAGGGAGATTGCATTGATCAGTCAATGTCTGCCACCCTCAGATATTTTATTGTTTATGCTAATTAACAGAGAGTATTTATTATGAAAAAATTATTTATTATTTTGCTGGCCTTATATTCTACTGCGGCGCTTGCCGCACCTGCTGTTAAAGGTCAGGTTGATGCTCTTTATGTTAATAGTTCAGGAACTGTATTATTCCGGGTAGCAACACCACCATCGGCTTGTAACGATAGCACTTGGCCTTTTCAATTTAGTATGGATGATAAGGTTGCGAAAGAGTGGATGAGCATGTTATTGGCGGCTAGAACAGCTAAGCAAGACATCATTATAGGTTATTTCGAAAGATCTTCGGGTAGATGTGATATTGCTTATGTTTATCATAACGATTGATTAGAAAGAGAAGATAATAATATTAGGAAACTGGAGAATTAAAAATGAAAACGATTCAATTTTTTATAGCGGGGATTATGCTGTTAGCGTCAAATATGCTATTTGCGGCGGTTCCGTCCTCAGTGCAAAATTTGCAAGTAGGTGCCGATGAACCCAGCAACTTTGTATTAATTCATGCCGATGTTTCATTTTTAGTTCCGATTAACGCGAAAGATAATGATGGAACTTTAACAACAAGTTGGGACTCAGTTTCAGGAGCCACCTCTTATCAATATCGTATTTGCCAAGATGGTGTTTGTGGCGACTGGATTGAAGTGAGTACCAATAGTGCGCAAATTGATTTTGCCTTAAGCGGAAATTACACAGTAGAAGTTCGTGCCTGTAATAGTGATGGCTGTGGTTCCTCCAGTACCACAGATGTTGTTGAAGTTATTGGTACGCAATCAGCTGCTCAACCAGAAGCAGCTCCAGCTCCTCATGTAGAACCTATTCCTTCGGTAAATACTGCTGAATTAGTTGCTTCAGATGCGGTTGGTGCTATAGCTGGTGAATTCAGAGTCAATGAGTCCGGGCAAGCAACCTACAATATACCGATATTTACCCCTACTGGTCGTGCTGGTGTTGCTCCGCAAGTTGCACTTTCTTACTCATCACAAGGCGGTAAAGGCATTTTAGGCTTGGGTTGGAGCTTATCCGCAGGTTCAGCGATTAGTCGCTGTCGACAAACTGAAGAACTTGATGGTCAGGACCTGCCTGTTACTCTAACTTTGGATGACCGTTTCTGTTTGGATGGTCAGCGTTTAATTTTAGATTCAGGAACTTATGGCGTTACCGGCTCAGTTTATCGAACAGAGTTGGCTAGCCAAACCCGGGTAACGGCATTTGGCTCTGAAGGTAATGGCCCACAGTACTTTAAAGTAGAGCGTAAAGATGGCTCCGTGAGTTATTATGGTAATTCAGTCGATTCGCGCCTAAAGGCTAACGCTGTTACTTCTATTTCAGGATCTACCCCTAATACTATCGTTCTTCCAACAATTTTAACCTGGGCGCAAAATGAATTTATCGATAATGAAAACTTAGTAAATTCGAATAAAATTTCATATCACTACGATAAGAATGAAACTTATGGCGAGCAATATTTATCGCATATCGATTATGCTCCAAATAATAGTATTGAATTTGTCTATGAGAATCGCCCTTACTATCAAACCGCTATGGGCGTTGGTGGCGTTAGCCGGATTACCAAGTATTTAAGTGAGGTTATTGCTAAAGACAATGGAGTTGCCCTTAGACGTTATGAACTCAGTTATTTAACCAAAACCCAGCCAATCATTATTCCTAGAGACGATAATGGCCAACCAATTATTATTGATCCTGAGGATGTTAATCCAGGCACTGTTAATACGGTAACTTCAATTGCCTATCCATTAAGAATAGATTCAATTACTGAGTCTGCTCGTAATGCTGCTGGTACCTGGGTCAGCTTAGAACCTACCAAGTTTACCTGGCAGGGCAGTACTAAGGGTTATATCGCTGCTGGACAAACAACATTCTCGAATGAAGTATTTCAAAGTAATTATCAAATTACGGATATTAATGGTGATAATAAAGCGGACTTTATTTACGCTACAAAGCGTTATGATGATATTCGTTTTAGAGTCTTAACTTCAACGGATACTGGTTTTGGTGGATATTCCTCATGTGTTGTTGATATTGGTAAACAACAAAATGATAAATTCAATTGGAGTATTATTGATTTCAATGGTGATGGTAAAGGCGATTTATATACTACCGACTACAATTGGAGTACCTATAAATATGATTTAAAGGTATTTTTAAATGCTGGTAGTTGTATAGATGGCACCTCTGCAATATCGGGTGTTTCATCTACGGATTATGAATCGGCGAAACCATTGGATTATAATGCTGATGGTTTACCAGATATTTTATATAAGGATGGTAATACCAGAAAAATCCGTTTTATGGAAAAAACCGATGTTTCTTCTGCTCCATACCAGTGGGGACCTGCTTATCCTGTCAAAATTTCAATCCCCAGTTTTGATGATGAGGTTTTGCCAGAAAATTTTGAGGTTACCTATTATAAAAAAGATTTTCAGAATATGCAGGCCGCAGACTTTAATGCTGATGGTAAAGTTGACCCAGTTGTAAAAGCTACCAGAAGAATAGAAACCATTGAATGTGAAGATGGAGAAGATTCTGACATGCCTTGTGAAGAACGTGAAACTATTAAGCATGTATCGCTGGTTGCAAAAGGTTTGGATGCTCAAGGTTATTTCGTTTTTGAAGAGTTTGGTACTGTGCCGAATTGGGGGATTGAAAAAGATGCTAATGGAAACCGTGTCCGTCAATTTGTTGATATCAATGGTGACGGTTTAGTCGATTTTCTTTATAAAGATATCAATAATAAATATTGGTACTATCGATTAGGAACTGGCAAAGGCTTTTTAGCTGCTGTACAAATTTCGGTTTTAGGAACAGAGCAATCACCAGCTTTTACCGATTACGATAAAGATGGTCGACTCGATATTGCCTATCGTAGCGGTGATTATCTGCGAATTCTTGTTGGTAGTGATTTTGGTTTCCAGGGAAATCAAATCAGCACTTCTATTCCAGTACACGAGCATCATCAACTGAATTTTGCAGATGTTAACGGTGATGGTAAGCCTGAATTTATTGAAGTCAATTTGGTAGGGACTAATTCTTTAGGAGTTAATTCTACTTTAAACAAATTTGTTCATGAGAATGTTATCCACACTATTGATAATGGTATGGGCAATAAAACCTCTATTTCCTATAAAGCCTTTACCGATCCTAATCAGTCGCAGCTATATACTAAAGGTCATAATGCTTATAGCCATTACTGGGGAGCAAATGATACCTGTTCTGCCTCTACGCAAACCAGTCGAAATGCTTGCTCGCCAGTATTTGATATCAGTGGTCCTATGTATGTGGTTGCAAAGGTAGAAAGTTCATCGCCAACCAAAGCAAGTCCAAATGATAAGGTGGCTGTTAGTTATCGCTATGGTGAAGCTAAAATGCAGTCCAAAGGTCGTGGTTTCTTGGGCTTTGAATGGTTAGAAACCAAGGATGAACAAACCAATATTGTAACCAAAACAGAATACCGTCAGGATTATCCATTTATCGGAAGTCCTAAGTTAACGACAACTTCATATAACGGTTTGATGCTGAGTCAGGCATATAATGTTTGGTCAGAAAAAATAATTACCTTATCTAACAATAATAAGATTCGCTTCCCTTATATTCTAAAAAGTTCGGAAGCTTCCTGGGATTTAAAATCTATCGGTGGTCGTGTCTTCACATCTCAGACTTATACTCAAAATGCTTATGATGACTATGCCAATGTGACGAATATGAAGGTGGTCACTGGAAATCTTTATACTGATCCAGTTTCTACATTCCCCGATATCACCAACATGATGGGAGTAACTTCTAAAACTACAGTTAATACCTATAGTGATAATGTAACCAAGTGGCACCTGGGCCGTTTAGCCACATCACAGGTAACTCATACAAGAACAGGTAAGCCTGATATTGTTCGTAATTCTGCTTTTGAGTATGATTCCATTAATACTGGCTTCTTGATCAAAGAAATTATTGAACCAAGTGGCGGTAATACTCAAAAATTGGTGACCATACATCAATATGATAATTATGGTAATAAAACCTTAAAGCGTACCTGTTCAACTCATATTGCCACCAGTTGTGGATCGTCAACTATTGTTGATGATACTGATGCTTACCATATTAACCGTTGGTCAGAGACGGTTTATGAAACTAGTGGCCGTTATCCGAAGTTGACTAAAAATGCTTTTGGTCAGGTGACTTCTGAGGTTTTAACTCGAAATGCCTTAGGCCAGCCCACTTCTGTACGTTCTTTATCGGGCGATGTGGCTGATACGCTTTATGGTGCCTTTGGCGGTAAGTATTTCTCTCGCTCAAAAACCGGTGCCTGGAGTAAAACCATTAAAGCTAAGTGTAATGGTACCAGCGACTGTCCAAGCCCTGCAGTGTATTTTACCAAGACTTGGGCCGCTGGCGGTGCTTTAGGCTTTACCTATTTTGATGCCTTAGGTCGTGAAGTACAAAAGGCATCTCGCAGTTTTGGTGGTCAGTTCAGCGTCACCAGCACTGAATATAATCAGCGTGGTTTGGCGATAAGAACAACAGAGCCAGTACTACAAGATGATGCTCATGAATTACCGGATAGCACGAATACCACCTATGCCACTACTTCTGAATATGATACTTTAGGCCGCCCCTGGAAAGTCACCAACCCGGATGGCGGTATTACTACCATTACCTTTAATGGTTTAACAACTACTAGCAATAACCCTAAAGGGCAAACTAAAACTGAAGTTAAAGATGCTTCTGGTAAAACCGTTTCGGTTACAGACAATTTAGGTGGCGTTTTAACCTATAGTTACGATGCTACGGGTAATCTATTAGAGCTTAAGCTTAATGGTATTACTCAATCTACCATGACCTACGACAGCCTGGGTCGCAAGATTAGTATGTGGGATGCGGATAAAGGTGGTGCTAATAATAAACTATGGACTTATAGCTATAATGCTTTGGGTGAAATGGTTGAACAGATTGATGCCAAAGGGCAAAAAATTCAAACCTGGAATGACCGTTTAGGTCGACCGGTTGAGCGTTTGAATCTAACTAGTGGCGGAGCTACCGAATCCCGGCAAACTTGGACTTACGATAACGATGTATTTGATGAAAATGGTGATTACAAATTTGGATATTCAACTGGCCAATTAACGCTGGAACAGGACTTAACCTCAGGCTATAAAGTTGAGCCAGACTATGACCATCTTGGTCGTGCCTATTACAGCGAAACCACGATAGAAGGTGTTGTTTATTTGGCAACTACAGTCTTTGATCAATATGGCCGTGTGTTCCAATCTTTTGATGCGGCCAGTTCTGAGTTTGCCAATGCTGGTGTACGTAATGTCTATAACCAGTTTGGCTTCTTAAAACAAGTTCGTGATGCACGTAATAATGTTAACGGTAAAGTCTATAAAACCATTCTGGCGATGGATGCCCGCGGCAATGTGACACGGGAGCTCAGTGGTAATGGCGTGGAAACGGTTCGAACCTATTTTGATAAAACCGGACGTCTAAAAACCATTATCAGCTCTAAAGGTAATACTAAAGTTCAACATTTAGAATACTATTGGGACAATTTAGGTAATCTCGAGTGGCGTAAAAAGTTTGATTCAAGTACTGGTCAAATGCTGCCTGAAACCTTTAGTTACGATGGGTTAAATCGTTTGCTTAATGCTCAGCATTCGAATGAGACTATGGCGTTAACCTATGATGCTGGTGGTAATATTACTTCTAAAACGGGAGTCGGCAGTTATAGTTACGGTGAAACCAAATGTGGCGTCATTGCTGGCCCGCATGCGGTGACCAGTACCAGCACGGGCAATAAAAGCTACTGCTATGACTATAACGGTAATATGGTCAGCGATACAGAACGTCAGATGCAGTACAGCACTTTTGATAAGCTGACCCAGGTAACCAAAGGAGGTCATACTACCCAATTTAACTATGCGCCTTCACGCAGCCGTTATAAGCGGGTGGATATCAAAGGCTCAAAAACCACCACCACTTACTATGTGGGCAATGTGGAAGTTATTAAACACTCGACAGATACTTTCACTACCTATCGTCGTAATCTGGGTGGACTAATTATTGATGAAAAAACCAATGGCTTAAAAACTACCAGTTATCTGCATACTGATCACCTCGGCTCAACGGACGTGATTACCGATAGCACGGGTGCTATTGAACAAGAGTTTAGTTTTAATGCCTTTGGCGCGCGTCGTGATCCTAATGACTGGAAAACCTATAATGCCAATGCCTGGTCGATTGCTCTAAGCCCGTTTGATTCAACTGCCAGAACCAGCCGCGGTTTTACCGGCCATGAACAGATGGATGAAACTGGCCTGATTCATATGAATGGTCGGGTTTATGATCCAACCTTAGGCAGATTTATCCAAGCCGATCCGCATATCCAAGCGCCATCGGACTCACAGAGTTTGAATCGCTACAGTTATGTAAAGAATAATCCGCTGAGTTATACCGATCCGACGGGGTATTTCTTTAAGAAGTTACATAAAGCCTTAATGAAAATATCAGGAGCGTGGGCTCTACATAAGTTTTTAGCTCGTCATGCACCGTGGGCAGTAGGAATTATTACAACTGCTTTAAATTTCATTCCTGTAGTTGGACAAATTGTTTCAGCTGCATTTGCTGCTGATCATAATTTTTATTTGACTGGCAGTTTTACCTCGGCAATAAAAAGTTTTGCTACAAGTTATGTGGCTGCCAATGCTTTCGGAGCAGTAGGGGAAGCATTTGACCCCGGGACTTGGCAAAATGTACTTGGTAATGCGTTAGTCGGTGGGGTAATGAGTGAGTTGCAAGGTGGAAAATTTGGACATGGCTTTGTGTCTGCTGGTTTCTCTGCTGCATTTAAGCCTATGGTTAATAAAATAGGAAATGGGGCTGCTAGTCATACTGCGCATAGGGTAATTGTCGCGGGTTTAATTGGTGGTACTGCTTCTAGGTTATCAGGTGGGAAGTTCGCTAATGGTGCTGTTACTGGCGCTATGTCGCAGGCTTTGAATGGGGAAAAAAGCTTGATTAGTAAAAGAAGTGAAAAAGCTATGCATGGAGTAAAGCCTAAAAAAGCTCTTACAGACGCATATTCTGATGAGTACTGGGAAGAGTTCTTTAAAAATTTCCCAATGGAAGCAGCCATGTACAAAGGGTGGACTGATAATATTGATATTGGGATGTTACCAAGATCGATGTATGGAGAATTAAGAGTAGCTAGCGAATACAACTTTAGTAAATGGGCATCAACGGAAGCTTTTGAAATAACAAAAGATATATTGGTAGACTTGGGAACTCCTGGCGTTACAGATATGATTCCTGGTGGGGCAGGTCGTTTATTGGATGGGTATGCGTTAGGCAGTGGTCTTGGAAGTTCGGCAGACATAGCAGAGTTAATGAAGATACAAACTCATGGCTCTCTAAATGTTGGCCCCGCAGCATGGAAAAGGCATGGTATCTTTGTAGGTGGTTTCCCTAAAGAATTGAGAATGCCTGTTATGCCAGTTTATGCATTTGAAAAGTTATATAACCCTAATGATTATAATAGAAAATAGTTAGTTGAGGAAATTTATGAAAAAAATGATAGGTATAATACTATTGCTTGTGATTTCTGCTTCCTTAACTTTCTTCTTTATGAAGAAAAAGGAAATTGATAAACAGAATAGTGACTTGTTTGAGCAAGTTGTATTAGATATTGAGTTAGTATATGAGTCTACAAACTTAGGTACAACGGAAGAAAAGCTAGTAGTTATACTCATAAGTAGGATTTTAGTGTTAAAGCGTTATGAGTACTATCCTAAAGACTTGACTCAGCGACAGCGCGCCGCTTTTTGCAAATTAGTGAAAAAGCCTATAACAAGTAGATATACTGATAAAAAATTAGAACACTCGTTAAAAGATTATGCTTTAAAGTTAATCAAGAATATAAATGTCTGTGAGAAGAACGGGGTATCCCCGATTAATAATTGGGGTCAGAGTTAATTCTTTCTTACAATTATTTAAGAGATTGTCTCTTTCCAGAGTTGGTAGTTAATAGCTAAGTTATAACTTTTCAAGGATGAGAGGTGATTATGGCACGATTACCGAGATTGGATGTGGTTGATATTCCGCAGCATATTATTCAGCGAGGAAATAACCGGAGTATTTGTTTTGTTGCTGATGAGGACTATGCTGCTTATACTCATTGGTTATTAGCGGCTTCTAAAAAATACCAAGTAGATATTCATGCTTGGGTATTTATGGCCAATCATGTTCACTTGCTGGCGACCCTTAGAGCTTCTGGTGGTGTTTCAAAGATGATGCAGTCACTGGGTAGAAATTATGTTCGATACTTTAATTATTCTTACCAGCGAACAGGAACTTTGTGGGAAGGTCGATTTAAATCTTGTTTGGTTGATAGTGAGGCTTATTTATTAGAGTGTTATCGCTATATTGAGCTAAACCCTGTAAGAGCTGGAATGGTTGACGAGCCTAATGAATATTTTTGGTCTAGTTATCGAATTAACGCTTTAGGTAAAAGTTCTGAGTTATGTAAGCCGCATCAAGAATATTTGAAGTTAGGTAAAACAGAAAATGAAGGGCTTGAAGCTTATAGACAGTTATTTAAATTTCAAGTCGATAAAGAGTTGATTAGTAATCTTCGAAAAGCGACTAATAAAGGTCTGATATTTGCCAGAGAAGATTTCAATTCAACAAATTGAACAATTAACGGGAAGGCGGTTAAGAGTTAACTCAGTTGGTAGGCCTAAGAATAATTAACTCTGACCCTAATTATTCTAATTATTTTGACCCTAATTAACTTAAAACATAACAAAATAGAGGCAGTCATGAAAACAAAAATCATTTTAGGAACTTTCTTTGCGATAGCATCTTTTTCAGCTCATTCAGCGAGTTTATACTGCTCTGGAGAAGTTGAGGAGTTAGCTTATCACGGCAATAATAAACTAATGATCAAACTCAGTAGTATGAATAGGCCTGTATTTTTTTGCAGCCCTGATGCGGAATGGACAGTGCCGGGCACTGGCTACAAAACAGGCAAAGAAACCTGTAAAACCCTATATTCAACCTTTCTGTCGGCAAAGATAAGTAAAACCCCGATTAAGACAATGCTGTTTGATGGTGATGCTGTTCCAGCAACCTGTAGCGCTTGGGAACCATGGAAGGCTGCGAGTATACGGTATTACGTTATATGAGATTTATTGCAGAGGATACCTCTTGAGATAAGAATATCAATAATGAAAAAGATGAGGATAAAAAAAACATGAAAAGCTTATTCGGGATAATATTAATTGCGTGCATCTTATTGAGTAGCAAAGCTAATGCTGGAACGCAATGGGTTAATATCAATGATGCGAGCCATTTGAAATGGCAAATAACTTCTAATGGAACCGTTTGGTTTCGAAATATTAAAGATTTTAATTCTGCTCATAATGGATGTTGTTATTCTTATAAATTAGATGCTACTACCGCAGGTGGAAAGGTTTTATGGACAACTTTATTGGCAAAAATTTCTTCGTCTAAAGGTATTTCTTTAGGGTTTACAGGTATAGGAACTAATGAAGCCCCACAAACCTTGGTTTATGTAGGGGAGCATTAATTTCGGAAGGAATAGAATAACTAGAATAGCTCTCCTTAATTCTAATGCAATAAATAAAACGGTAATAAAATTATGCGCTATTGGTTTCTTATCACAGCACTGCTATTTAGTATGAATGCGTTATCAAAAAAGGTGTCTAGTGAGCTATCGCTATTAGAGCAGGCTCATAATGATATCAAGCCCAATAAATACACAGGTATTGATTCGCTAATTGTGTATCAAAAAGGAAAATTACTCGCTGAAAACTATTATGACCGTTTTAATGCATCAATCCCCCATAGAACTCATTCAACCTTTAAAAGCATAACGGCTTTAATCACTCTAATCGTTGCGGACAAGAAATTGATAGCTTATGATGAGCCTGTTATGCCTTTATTAGAAGGATTTCGAAAACTACAGACTTCTGATCCTAGAAAAAAACAAATAACCATCAGGCATTTATTAAATATGAGCTCGGGGCTTTCCTGTGATGAGTCTCCCGGCTCTGATGGTCCTAACCATGAATTCGGTGTCGATGAAGGTAAGTCACCTCTAGCCTATGCTATGGAGATAGAGATGGCTGCAATTCCTGGCGGCCAATGGAATTACTGTAATGCTAATAGCTTTATGTTAGCGGCTGCTGTTTCTGCTGCATTAGAGCGAGCGGGTCAGGAGGATATATTTCAATTTGCTGACAAATATCTAATGAAACCACTTGGAATTACTAACTATCGTCTGACTAAAAGTTATGATGGTCGTTTTTTAAATGGTCAAGGCAATGCGTATTTTCTACCTAAGGATTTAGCCAAATTCGGTCTTTTGTTACTGAATAAAGGTGAATGGCAAGGAAATAAAATTATTTCCAGGCAAGCTATCAATTTAATTTATAAAAAGCATTTTAAGGTTAACTGGTCTTTTACCGATTTAGTTAAAGGCATGCCTATTACAGAAACAACCTATTCTCACCAGTGGTATAGAACCGGCTTTGATTTAAAGAGTAAGAATATTGATGTTTGGCATAGCTGGGGAAATGGTGGCCAGTTTATTTATGTTATTCCCGAATTGGAATCTGTGGTGGTATTTACAGGCAGTAATCAAGGAAATTTTACCAAACAAAAACAACCGTTCGATATTTTGTATCAATATATATTGCCTGAATTGTTAAAGAAGAAGCATGGTTAATTCTGTGGAAATAGCTGAATTAACTTCGTTTAAAGTAGTAAAGCTTTTCCGGGTTGATTGACAAGTCTGAATATACTCATTAGGTTATGAGTTATCTAAAACGTTAGCTCGATATCAACATGATAAAAAATAAACTTTTTCTCTTATTGCTGTTTATTAGTGCCTGCCATCATCAAACTAAGACAGTAATAGCTCCCTGGGTGCCTTATGACGAATCTGCAGAAATTGCGAAAAATGCTGAACATCCTGTTGAAAAAATGCGTTATAAGCTTATTCAGTCTAAAGTTTTAGATAAAAACGCTATATGGAAAAAAGTATCCAGCCAGATTAGTGATTTTTCTGAAAAGGACTATCAGCGTTTAAAGCCGTTGATCCTGGAGCAGAATATACCCACGCTGCAATCGCATATTCAATCGGGCGCTCTCAATTATGAAAAGCTAACACAATGGTATCTTTACCGTATTGTTAAGTATGAAAATAATCGACAGACAGCACTAAATGCCATTATTGATATCAATCCTGATGCGGTAAAACAAGCCAGAGAAAAAGATAAAAACAAATCAAAAACCGAACATCCAATTTACGGTATGCCGATTCTGTTAAAGGATAATATTAATAGCAGTGGTATGGCGACTAGTGCCGGTGCACACCTTTTAAAAAATAATTACACGGCAGACGCCTTTATTGTTGAAAGAATTAAACAGAAGGGTGGCATTATTTTGGGTAAAACCAACCTTAGCGAATGGGCTAATTTTTTATGTCGAGGTTGTCCTAATGGCTACAGCGCTGTTGGTGGGCAAACGCTTAATCCCTATGGCAGTAAAAAATTTGATACTGGCGGTTCCAGTTCTGGTAGCGGCGTTGCTATAACAGCTAATTATGCCGCTGCCGCGGTAGGCACAGAAACTTCAGGCTCGATTCTTTCCCCTTCGAGTAAAAACTCTTTAGTAGGGCTTAAACCTACGGTCGGTTTATTAAGCCGGGGCGGTATTGTACCTATTTCCAGCACCCTGGATACCCCAGGCCCGATGACCAAAAGTGTTATTGATAACGCGATTTTGCTTTCTGCCATGACTGGTGAAGATAGTGCAGATCCTGCTACTAAAAATAATCCTAAGGGTAGAAGCTACTGGCAAAACCTGAAAACTGAAAGGCTAAGCGGATTACGTTTTGGCGTTAATAAAAATTTTTTAACAGAGCCTCTTTACCGGGAAACAGTAGAAAAGCTAGTTTCATTGGGTGCGACTGCTATCGCATTTGAGCCACAAAAAGTGAACTTTAATGGTTTTGGTGATTTGCTTAGCGCTGATATGAAAACTGATCTGGCGCACTACTTGAACACCTATGCGTCTTCTGATATCGAAGTGCAAACGGTTGAAGACGTAGTTGATTATAATCAACAGGATATGGCTATCAGAGCGCCTTACGGTCAAGCACGTTTGGCCGGTATTTTATCTTTGGATATGAGTCCACAGGATTTAGTTAAGTTGAAAACAAGAATACATCAGGAAGGTATCCGTTTTTTTGAAACACCTATGAAGCAGTATCAACTGGATGTAGTGTTATCCATTAATAACAAAAATGCCGGTTATGCAGCGGCAGCCCGCTATCCATGCCTTACGCTGCCGATGGGCTATACGCAAGACGGACAACCGATGGGTATTACCTTTGTCGCCAGACCTTTTACAGAAGATAAACTTTTACAGCTTGGTTATGTTTTTGAACAGGCCTTTACACTAAGGAAGCCACCAGCTGACTACCAATAAAAATGTAATGCATAAAGTGTTCCAGAAAAGCCAGGACACTATTTTTTCCTGGCTTTTCTTTTATGAGTATTCGCACGTTTAGCTTTTGATTTATTAGATTTTTCTTTCGAAACTTTGGCTTCTGTATCCATATTACCAATTTTAGTCATACTCATGGCGCGGCCAGCAATACGGGCACTTTTAAGAATATTTAAAATTTCATCGGGCATATCGGCAGGTAAATCTACCGTAGAAAAATCTTCATAAAGTTCGATTTGACCAATATATTGGCTTTCGATATCCGCTTCATTGGCAATGGCGCCAACAATATTGCCTACCTTAACTTTGTGTTTATGGCCTGCTTCAATACGATAGCGTTCCATTTTGATATCGGGGTGATCTTTTAATGGCAAAGCTTTAGCAGAAAAAACCTTATCCTTATATTTGCGCTTGGGTCTATCGTTATCATCTTTGTCCCATTCCTGGGTTTTCAGTTTTTTCTTTTTACTTTCTTTTAAAAGTAACTCGTCTTCGCCTTGAACCATTTTGGCTAAAGCTGCAGCCAGAATTTGTGGATCATGTTCATATTGTTCCTGGTAACTCTTAATTAGTTGCAAATAAAACTCTAAATCTTGACTAGCAATAGTGTCATTAATTTGCTGTTTAAAGCGATTAATGCGTTGTTCATTGATATAGTTGATGGTCGGCATTTCCATTTTTTCAATGGGCTGTTTAGTGGCACGCTCAATGGCATTTAGCATACGGCGTTCACGATGTGCAACGAATAAAATAGCATGACCAGAACGACCCGCACGGCCTGTACGACCAATTCGATGGACGTATGATTCAGTATCATAAGGAATATCATAGTTAATCACATGACTGATTCGCTCTACATCCAAACCGCGAGCAGCCACATCGGTTGCCAATAAAATATCAAGTTTCCCATTTTTCAGTTTACTAATGATTCTTTCACGGGCGGATTGTTGAATATCACCGTTTAAGGCTTCTGCATTAAAACCGCGAGCGTTAAGTTTATCGGCAATTTCAATTGTGGCCATTTTAGTGCGTACAAAAATAATCACGCCATCATAAGTTTCGCTTTCCAGGATCCGAGTCAATGCATCTAATTTATGTAAACCGCTGACTGGCCAATAGCGTTGGTGAATGGTGGTGGCAGTTGAGGTTTTTGACTGGATCTTGATATGCTCAGGATTATTCAGGTGTTTTTCTGCAACTTTTTTGATTTCTTTCGGCATTGTTGCTGAGAACAGCGCAATCTGGCGATCCTGCGGTGTATGCTCCAAGACCCATTCCACATCATCAATAAAGCCCATACGCAACATTTCGTCCGCTTCATCTAACACTAAAGTGGTTAGCTTATCCAGTTTTAAGGTTTTGCGGCGAATATGATCCATGACGCGGCCTGGAGTGCCGACGACCACCTGTGCACCACGTTTTAATTGACGTAGTTGAATGTCATAACTTTGACCGCCATAAATCGGCAAAACATTAAAACCTTTTAGGTATTTAGCATAACTTTGGCAAGCTTCAGCCACCTGAATGGCTAATTCACGCGTAGGAGCCAATACCAATACTTGAGTGTGCTTTGATTGAATGTCAATGTTGGATAGGAGGGGAAGTGCAAATGCGGCTGTTTTACCCGTTCCAGTTTGTGCCTGGCCAATAATATCTTTACCTGTTAAAAGCACTGGAATGCTGGCTTGCTGAATTGGCGAGGCTTGTTCATAGCCGATGTCTTTAATGGCTTTTAAAATAGCAGGCGCAAGCGCTAAGTCTTCAAATGAGACTTGTTCTGAAGTGGTCATATTGTTCGTTCACCTAGTTGCGGATACTGAATATCCGAATAAAAAGCAACCGGTCAACTAAACGCTCTTACTCTTGGCTCTTACCCTTACCGTACCTATGCGCAAGCTATTATAGCAAATTGCGCTGTACCTATCTCAATGACCATTTGCTTGGGAGGCGCCATTATACACAAATAAAGCTTTTGCGCCTTAATATCAGGAAATTAAATGCAGGCAGCAGATTTTGCATCTTGCCTGCAAGGATTGGTATGATTATAAGCTAGCAGATAACAATCCGTATTTGTTGAAATAAATTAACAATTAGCAGGTGATTTATGTCAGGATTAAAACGTTCTAAATCGAATAAAATGATTGCTGGGGTATGCGGTGGCCTGGCGAAGCGCTTTAGTATGGATGCCACTATGATGCGTATTATCTATGTGGTTTTATCGATATTAACGGCTTCTGTTGGTTTGTGGTTATACCTTATTTTATGGCTAGTGATCCCGGAAGAATAATTGATTATCAAAAGATGAAGTGATGTTTGCAAATACTCCAGAACCACCATATTACGCTGTTATTTTTTCCTCCTTGATGAGTAATGATACCGATGGTTATGAAAATATGGCTGAATTAATGGTCGCTTTAGCCAGTGAACAGGGCGGCTTTCTAGGAATTGAATCTGCGCGTGAAGAGTTAGGGATAACGGTTTCTTATTGGCAGGATTTAGCATCAATTAAGCAATGGAAAGCGCATGCCAAACACCGAATTGCACAAAAGTATGGCAGGGAAAAGTGGTATTCGGATTTTAAGGTTCGGATCGCTAAAGTTGAAAAAGACTACGCTTTATAATCACTTTAAATTCACACCTAACTTAATAGACTATTTAAAAATTTGCTGTATGAAAGTTTTTAAATTGAGTTAATGAAATATTTATATCTATTGCTTCTCCCTCTGCTAACAGCCTGTAGTATCAGATCTACAGACTTACCTGTGGCTCAAAATTTTAAGCTGGAGCGTTATTTAGGTACTTGGTATGAAATTGCCCGGTTGCCTAATCGTTTTGAAAAAGACTTGATTAAAGTTACAGCAAATTATTCTTTAAGATCTGATGGTGGTATTAAAGTTTTAAATAAAGGTTTTAATAGCAAAACTGACAAATGGGAAGAAGCAGAGGGTAAAGCCTATTTTACCCAAAGCCCTGATATTGGTGCTTTAAAGGTTAGTTTTTTTGGCCCTTTTTATGGCGGGTACAATATTATTGAGTTAGATGAAGCTGCTTATCAATATGCTATGGTTGCTGGCCCAAAGCGTGATTATTTATGGATTCTGGCACGAGACAAAACTATTGATGATTTATTAAAGAAACGATTAAAAGCTAAAGCACAAGAGTATGGCTTTGCCGTTGAAAACCTAGAATGGATTAGACAAAATTAAAAGGTGCTTTATTTAGCACTTTTTAATTTTGAAGTAAGACTTTATACTTTCTTGGGTCGATTGAGATATACCAAAATAGCATTACTGATCCAGGCAATACAGGCCATAGTAAATAGAATACCATTGTCAGTATTACCGGCATCATCAATAACCCGAACCACGCCTAAAGGTGTAAAAAGATGGAAGAAGATAGCGCCGCTCATCAGAGCTAGGCCAAGCAAAGCACCCCAGAAACGAGTTTTGGGTATTACTAACAGGATAACCGCAATTAACTCTAAGGAACCTATTAGATAACCACCATAAGCACCAAAATTATCGCTAATGACGCTTGGTAAGCCTATGGAGGCCATCCAGTTACCGATGGTCATAAAAATAATTTGAGTTTCTTCATGGCCACTGAATTTATAAGGCAGTGATTGCAGGAAAATAAAAGCTACTATGGCTATTAGCGCCCACGGAAAATAATGTAAAAATTTAGGGTTTGACATCGTCAGTCCTCATCAAAGAATTCAATTATTAATCTACGCTTTATAGATACAATTAATAGTTTAATGTTACAAGAGCAGCTATGATTTATGCAAATTTAATATAGGAAAACTAAAAATGATCCAAGTTGATGAAGAAATTCCAAATGTAATTATCAAGGTGATGACTACAGATGGCCCACAAGACATACAAACTCAAGAAATATTTGCCAATAAGAAAGTCGTACTATTTTCGGTACCAGGTGCTTTTACGCCAACTTGCTCCGCCGCCCATTTACCCGGTTTTGTGGTGCAAGCTGATGCGATAAAAGAGAAGGGTATTGATACCATTGCCTGTATGTCGGTTAATGATGTATATGTTATGGATGCCTGGGGTAAAACCTCTAATGCAGAAGAAATACTAATGTTGGCTGATGGCAATGCAGACTTTGCTGAGGCCCTGGGTTTAGATGTTGATGGTACTGCTTGGGGGATGGGGGTACGTTCAAAGCGCTTTGCTATGATTGTAAATGATGGTGTGATTGAGGCTCTAGAAGTGGATGAAAAGGGTCTGGATAAAAGTTCCGCAGAATATATTTTGAGCCTATTATAATCGGTTTGAAGTATTAGAAATTAAAAAGCCAACTTTAAAGTTGGCTTTTTGAGTGGTAGTAGAAGCTATTCATTGTCGGTGATTTTGGTTGCTTCAGCAGCTCGTGCATTTTCTTCTGTTAACCTTTTCAAGGTTTCATCCAGGCCTATTTGCTTGATTTGATCACGGTATTGGCTGGCATAACTTTTAGCCATACTAACCCCTTCAATAATGACGTCAGTGATCAGCCAGCTTTCATCGGGTTGAACTTTTAGGCGATAGTCAATCAAAATAGGAGCTTCATCGGTTTCGATACTTGAGCGTACATTTGCTGTTTTCCCTGATTTTGAATATTTTGTATCAGAATAGCTGATTTTTTGGCCGCTGTAGCTGGCTAGGCCCTTAGCATAACTATTCAATAATAAACCAATAAACTGTTCGGTAAAGGTTTTACGTTGTTCTTCTGAAGCTTGGGTCCAATAGGTTTTACCCAAAATTCGTTTGGTCATGTAATTAGTATCAACTTCAGGTAATAAATGCTTTTTTATCAGTGACTTAGCGTAATTCGAGTCAGCTTTTATACGCTCTTTATTGTTTAAGATTTCATCGGTGATTTTGGCGGTTACCTGCTCCATACGAACCTTTGGATCGGCTGCCAGAGAATTTAAGCTGAGAAAGCTTAAAGTCAAAAAGGTGAATAGTTTTGTGGTTAAACTACGCATAATAATTTCCTTACTCGTAAATTTCTACTAATGACTATTTTACTGTTGTCGCTATTGTCTAACAACTAAACTTAATGAAAACTTAACAAGCTAATCAAGGTTATTTCAAGTATAAATATGTAAAATAAAATTAATGTACTTTTTTATGCGGTACGATTAATATACTTAACGAGACAGAATAATAGTAATTGAAGGTTATGATTCGTTTTTTAACAACATTAGTCTTTTTGTTAGTTGGACACAGTGTGCTGAATGCGGCGACGCTGACACAAGCCTTTACTAATAATACGCCTGTTGGTGCTGATGGTTTGCCTGGTGGAGGGTTAGCAGTCGAGGTATCTACTATCAATGTTCCTATTGGAGCCTTTCCTGCCGGGGCATTAATTACTGATGTCGATGTGACGCTAAACTTTGATAAAATTGATGCTGCTTCGGCTGCTGGTTGCCCTACTCATAATGGCGGGAATGTTTATAATGATGAGATTTTCTTCAGTATAGCCAATCCTGCAGCTACTAGTGTAGCTTTGGTTAATTTAAATGACTATGATGGTAATACTCACCCTGGTCCGGTAGTGGTTACTTTTGATGATGATGCGGCTAATAATGTTGCTCCTACGACTCCTGTGGCGGGAACCTTTAATCCTGCGGGTACTTTAGCGAGTTTTAATAATACCAGCCCATTCGGTGACTGGGTGCTTACCTTAGGTGATGATTTTGCTGCCGATCCTTTATGCTTATTTAGTGTCTCTGTCATTATTGAAGTTACGACGGATGCAGATATTTCCGTAACTAAAACTGATCAATCCGGAGCTAACACTTATGTGCCAGGCTCTACCAGTACTTATCAAATCGTGGTCTCTAATAATGGTCCAATCGATGTACAGAATTTGATTGTAAATGATCCTCTACCTGGTGGTGCTACTGCTGGAAATTGGACTTGTACTGCTGCAGCCGGTGCAAATTGTGATACTGCAGCGGGGGTTGGTGGGATCAATAACGTTACGGTAGACATTCCCAATGGCAGTTCTGTCACTTTTTTATTAACTGTTACCTGGTCAACTAATCCTGCTGACTATCCTTAAATGCAGCGTGCTGGTTTCGGTAAGCCTGCAATTTTGCTGGCTTGTTTTGCAGGGCCTTCAGGGAATAGTAAAGCCAGATAAATACTATTACCTTTGTCAGCTGACCATTGTTGCTGTAAATATTTTACCAGCGGCCGGATAGAAGGGCTGCTATTAAATTCTTCATAAAACTTTCTGACATACCAGATCACTTGCCAGTGATCATCGGTTAAATCCAGATCTTCATCATCAGCAATAGCAATCGCGATTTCTTGATCCCATTGGCTGGGATCCTTTAAATAACCTTCTTTATCTCTTGCTAATTGACTTAAAATATGGCTCATAACCAACTGACACTTTTGTCGTAGTTTAAAACTTGCTTTACAAATTCGGAGTAATTGATGGTTTTCCAGCTATGAATTGCTAAATCTAAACCTCGTGCTATTAAATCTTCTTCTAACACCATTAAATTGCCCGAAAAGCTAATTTTATATTCAGTAGTATAGACTGCATCTTCGATAAGAAGCAGGGCATCACTTTCCTGCATTTGATTCATGCAACTGGTAACTTTATCAGGATTATTGACTATAAATAATGTGTTCATAAGTTATAACATTAAAACAAAATCACTATCGGCAATGGCTTGTTTAATAGCCCCTGGCTCTGCAGTTTCTGCAATATCTAAAAGCTGTTCTTGGTTATAAGGACTATTGGCTAATGACATTGAATCAACTAATATTTTTTCAATACCATAAAGTGGTAAAGCCTTAAAAGTTAGTGAATGATTTTTGATGTTTAGAACATCAGGTTGTTGTTTATCTAGCAGCTGATAAATTCCTTTATCTTGGAAAATTACGGTGATTGACATTTCAAATGCGGCAGTCATCAAGCAAATATCCAATAGCTCTCGACCTGAATGTGAACCATAAGGTGTCTTATTAAAAATAAAAGTTACAGACTTCATATATAAACTAGCCAAAAGTTACCAGGCGATCAGACTCAAGCATGGCCTCAGTTAATTGCCCCAAGCCTGAAATTTCAAATGCAGGGTCTAAATTTTCGCCAGTTAAGGCATTTCGTTCAGCCTCAGCTTGGTTGACGATACCTCGTTTTAAAGCAGCAGTAACGCAAACACTAAGTTCCACATCTTTTTCGACAGCTAGTTTTGCCCAGGTCTTGGTTAAGTTGATTTCATCACTTGGAGGGCAGTTCAATCGGCTGGCTACTAAAACCCCATCACCATAAAAAAATACCCGCTTAATCTGATGACCTTGCACTATTGCTTCTTGCGCAAAACGCACGGCACTATACTGGCCTTGTTGGCTGTATGGATTTGCTGTAATTAATAAGGATAGGGTTGCCATAAAATCTGTGACTATTAAAAGTTGGCCTTATTTTATAAGAAAGTGAGACTAAATGTTAGTTATAATAAAAAGGCACCGGTTGGTGCCTTTGTTTGTTGGGAAATTATAATCCCAGTATTGCTTTACCTTGTTTAAAGGTAACATCCACCGGGATTTGTTTTTCTTCTAATAATTTTAGATCAGCGGCAAGTTGCTCACTGATAACACCTTTATTATCCAATAAATCTTTAACACCAGCGTAATCACCATTACCTTGTAGCGTTAAAATTAGATTAGATAATGAGTTCATGGCTTCGGTCATTTTATCGAAATTCACGCTGTAATGGCCGGTTTTCTCATTATAATTAAAGGCCCCTTTATCTTTGAAATAATTGAAGCGAACCATGTTAGCTTTGCCGTGAGCACTAGTTGCACCAAAGCGAACTGAGCGGAAAATACCTGCCAAGAAAGTTACATAGTTATCCATCACTTCGCCTGTTGCTATCTCACCTTTTTTAAATAGTTCACTGATCATATAGAGACCCAGAATATCCGCTTTACCCTCTTCTAAAGCTGAGGCGGTTTCTTTTAGCGCTGCACGAACCGTGCCTTTGCCATCAATAGTATTTTTAATACCCAAGCCATGCGCTACCTCGTGGAACATGGTATTACCAAAAAACGCATCAAAAGTGATGTGTTTGCGTTGTTCCGGCACAATAAGTTGTTCAGCAATTGGTACTAAAATCTTATCAAATTTGGCCTTCATGGCATTTTTAAGCTGTAAACGACGAGTGCCTTTTGCCAATTGAACTTCTTCATCATTTGGTAAGTTAATGGCGATGGTTTTAGAACCTGCATTACTATCTCCAGCATAAAATACTACATCGTAAGCGTTTAAATCGCTGTCAGTACCAGGCATTTCCTGTTTGTATTTTTCAGCAACTGGCAAGCCTTTTTGCAATTCAGGTAAGAAAGCTGCAAATTTAGCAAGCTTTTTACTCCAGTCTAAATCTTTGATTAAAACGTAAGTTGAAAAGGCGGCACGATAACCGAAAAGCTGATCTTCATAGGTTTCAATGGGACCAATCACTACTTCAATTGGATTGGTTTTCATGTCCATCCAGGCCATATCTGACGGTTGGTAGTTATCGGTTATTAAAGCTTCAGCCCTTAACTCCAAATATTTTTTAAATTCTTGATTATCCGCTAATTGAGCTGCTTGTTTTAATAAATCACTGGCTTGAGTCAATTCTTCTTTAAATTCTATAGAATAGGGGTGTAAATGTAATTCACCTTTTTCATTTCTTTTAACAATCGAATAAAGCCCGTCTTTGCCATCTTGTTGCCAGCTATTGAACTCTTCTTTGCTCATATCGGCAGGATAGTAAGATGCACCAGGACTTTTGGCAGATACACCCTCAATAAAAGGTTTATTGGCATCCAGTCTATCCCAGGGGCCATAGTTAATTTCAGCAAAGCGACGAGCTTTTAAGTCATCAATAGAATTTAAGAGCTTATCTTTATCGCCGTAAGCGACTTTCCAGAATAGCTCATCCATAATCTTGCCAGCATCGATTAACAAGCCAATCATTTGTTTTTGATTGGCGGATAAGTGGCTTAAATCACTGGTTAAAGTAAAGGGTGCGTAAATATCAAAACGGCTATATTTTTCTTTAACTTCTGGCTTATTATCAACTATTTTAGTAACTGTCATTTCCGTAGCTTGTTGATTAGCAATAGTTTTTGTTGTTGTTTCTTTTTTGTCGTTATCATTCGAGCAAGCACTTAATGCCAAACCAATAGACAATGCTAACACACTGATTTTTTTAATATTTTTCATGAATATGACTCCTAGGCTCTTTATTTTGTAGTAAGTGTAGCAACTGGGCTTTTTTCTATCAAAAAACTGTCCACAGTTTTAAAATTTACTGAATACGTACTTTTCCCGCTTAACCTGCTTAACCCCAAAATCCAGCTCTTTAAGCAGGTCAAAAACATCATCCACCATATCCGGATTACCACAAAGATAGACCAGGTCGGTTTCTGGATTTGGTTTTAACAGCTCTAATTGTGATTGCACATAGCCCGGATGGCAATTATCAGCAACTTCACGGCTTAGGCAGGGATAGAAATGAATATTATCTTTTTTATCGGCGGCCCAAAAATCATCCAGGTAGAACATATTTTCAAGTTTTTGTGCGCCAAATAAGATATGAAACTGATGATTGCTGAGTTCTGTTAATTGGTTAAGCATGGCTCTGTAGGGGGCCATGCCAGTGCCAGTGCCAATTAAAAAGACTCGTTCAGCTAATTCAGAACCTAATACCAATAAGCCAACAGGCCCTGAGATTTCAAATTCATCGCCCGCTTGTGCTTCAAAGAAAATTTTTGTAGCACGGCCATTCTCAACATAAGAAATTACAATTTCCAAATAATTGGTAGTAACCAAACCATCTTCATTTGGAAGTTCCAGGTTGGCGATAGAGTAGCTGCGCTTTAATGGCTTTTCTGCGTAAGGCAGCTGGAATGAGACAAATTGCCCAGGGCGGTAGGTGAAACTATTTGCTTCAACAAATTCAAAACGCAACTTGCGCACATTAGGGCAAATCTGCTCATTGGAAACTAGGGTTAATCTATAGCTGGGTAATGGCATTAATGGTTACCTGGATCGCCAATAATATAAGTGTGACAGCATTATAGAGGCTGACCAGAAAAAAGCTATAAGGTTCAGGATCGGTTCAGATAGCTTTTGTTTTACTAGAGACAAGTTGGGCAGAAAGTGACTAAATCACTGTAGGTTAAAGGCTCAACAGGTTTTATTTTAGGAGAAAGCAATGAACTTTTCAAAAAGCCTGATAACAGTAGCGGTCTTAAGCCTGATCACGGTTGGTGCTAGTGCCGAAGAAGCCAATATTTCAGCCAAAGGTCAAGTCAAAATAGGCCAAAAGCTAAAAACCACCACAAAGGTGGGCATTGAATCTAACGAAAAAACAGCCACTTTATTAGTGGATAAGGTTTCAAGTTATCGCTCAGTGCAATCAAAAGAAAATCTGGTTGAGCAGTTTAAAGCTCAACAGAAACTGGTTAATGGTGAAAAGCTCAGCGGTAAAAAGCGCAGCGAAAAGTCAAAGGCTAAAAGTGCTAGTCATTTAGAGCTTTATGATGCGGCTGTCTTATTAAAAACCGATCTTGATGGCGACGGTTATTACAGCGAAATTCGCGTAGATTTTGATGTAGATGCAGCTTTTGCCAATTATTACGATGTCTATGCTGAGCTTTATATCCGAGAAGAGGGTACTAGTGACTGGACTCACTATTATACTACCGATGTTTTTGAAATTTATGGTGCTTCAAATGATGATGTTTATCGCGTAACCACTAGCTTTAATGATGGTTTTCCAACTGGTCAATACGAGGTTGCGATTGATTTGTTTGAATACGGTTATGCAGGTGTTGTGGATTCTTTAGATGGGATTGACGATCCTGACTTAGGTAATTTACCGATTGAAGATGCTCGTTTTGAATCTAACCAGCCATTAACTGATGTCAGCATCAGCACTGTCAAAACAGAAATTTTTACCGATAATGATAACGATGGTTTTTATCGTGATTTCAAGATTAGTTTTGATGCAGATGTGGCTTCAGGGCAGAGAGATATTGTCGCCAAGCTTTATCAAAAAACCGGTACTGGTGGTTGGCAGTTTGAAACAGAATCCAACGTTTATACGATTACTGGTACTAGTACTAGCGACACTATAGCTTTTGAGGCGGAATGGCAGTCAGGTTATGCGACTAGTTATTATGACTTTAAAATTGAAATTGTGGATGCAGCCACTAATGAGTTTCTGGCAGAAGCCTCGCATGATTTTGGCCCATTAGTTGATGTTCCATTGGAAGATGCGGGCAAGGATACTGTTGCTGGTGGAGCTTCCGGTGGTGGTAGTGGTTCGACTGGTGGTCAATCTACAACCAGCTCTGGTTCAGGTGGCGGCAGTTGGAATCTTTTAGGACTACTATTACTAACGCTTATGGGATTAGTTCGCAGGCGTAAATAATATTTTTGCCAATCATTAGATAAAAGCCTGCATCAGCAGGCTTTTTTAATTGACATACTTTGTAACAAGTCGAGTTATAAAAATGACAAACTGACTAAACCCTTTTCTCTATAATTCCATCTTATTAATCAATAATATCAATCACTTGGATTTGGGATGATGCCTTTAAGATTATTGAGTTTGGGGTTTCTAGTTGCTTCTGGTTTAACTTTTCAAAATGCAATTGCTGCGGAGCAAGCATTAACCATTCCAAAAACAGATGCACAAATCAGTCTTGATGGTGAATTGAACGAAGCTTTTTGGCAGCAAGCGACAAAAGTTGATCTGGGTTATGAAACTCGGCCAGGTGAAAACATTGATGCCAGAGTAAAAACTACCGCTTATATTATTGAAAATAGCGACTCGCTCTTAATTGGTATTATTGCAGAGGATCCTGAGCCTAATAAGATTCAGGCTTCGCTCAAGGATAGGGATACGGTTTGGGCCGATGATTTGACTGGTTTCAAGATCGATACTTTTAATGATGAACGTAAAGCTTATAACTTTTTTGTCAATCCTTTGGGGATCCAAATGGATTCGATAGAAGATGATATTGCTGGTAATGAGGACAGCTCTTGGAATGCCATTTGGCACAGCGAGGGAAAAATTACCAACAAGGGCTATCAGGTTGAAATAGCAATTCCTTTTAAAGTACTGCGTTTCCCAAATACCAATGGCCAGAAAACCTGGGGTATTGATTTTGTGCGTATGTACCCGAGAGATTATCATTATCGTTTTGCTTATAACAAAGTAGAACGTGATAAGAGTTGTTTTGTTTGCCAGATTGGCAAAATTTCTGGTTTTGAAAATATTGAGTCAGGGAATAACTTGGAAGTGACACCTTATGTTTCAGCACAAAGAGTGGATGAACGCGATCCACCTACTATTAGCGAATGGCAAAAAGGTGATTTTGAGTTTGATGGCGGTGTAGATGTACGTTGGGGGGTTACTGATAATTCCGTCTTGAACGCGACTATAAACCCTGATTTTTCTCAGGTGGAAGCAGATGCGGTTCAACTGGATGTAAATAGAACTTTTGCTCTATTTTTCCAGGAAAAACGGCAGTTTTTTTTGGAAGGCTCTGACTATTTTAGAACCAGTTTCCTAAATTTATTACATACCCGCAATATCGCCAATCCTGATTGGGGCCTTAAATATACCGGAAAAACCGGCAAACACTCCTATGGTGTTTTAGCGGCCAGAGATAACAGCACGGCTTTTCTAGAACCTGGTCCACAATCATCTGGTTTGCAGGGATTTGATAATCTTGAGTCCGATGCTTTTGCCGGTCGCTACACTTATGATATAGGCGATAAATCACAAATCGGTGGCATGATCACCCACCGGGCAGGTGATCATTATGAAAATAGTGTTGTGAGTATTGATGGCAAATACTACTTTACTGATGAAGACGTATTGCGCTATCAAGCCGTTTATTCAGATACTTTGAGTCTAGAAGAGCAAGACATACTTGATCCTAACACGGGTGATGTTATTGATACTGAGATTATAGAGAATGATGTTGGTGCTGGTAATGGCTATGCGATTGCTTATAACCATAATGGCCGTAACTGGAATTGGCGTGCTTCTCGTTTTGATTTTAATGAAGGTTTTAGGGCAGATTTGGGTTTTATTAATCAGACCGGTTTTAGTCGTGATGTGGTTGGTTTAGGTCATACCTGGCATGGTGAAAATGGTGATACTTTTAACCGCATCCATATTGGTGGCGATGTCGATCAAACCAAAGATTACTTAGGGCAAACTATTGAAGAAGAAACTGAGTTTTGGGTTAATATCAATGGTCCTTACCAGTCCTTTATTGGTTTTGGCTCTGGGGTGAGAGATGCCTGGTATTCTAACGAAAGTACCGGAGCTGATGGTTCTAATTGCTTAAGAGCCGATGGAGGCTGTTTATTTGATCAAAGCTTTTACTGGGTTTCAGCAAACTTTAGACCAATGACCAGTTTGCAGTTAGGTGTAAATTATAATGGCGGTGATGCGGTTGATTTCGCTAGTTTACTACCCGCAGACAGAATAAATTATAGTATTTGGGGTAATTGGCAGGTTAACCGTTATTGGTATGCCTCAATAAACTACAACAAGTCAAAGCTGGATAGAGATGATGGAAATTTGTTTAAGGCTGATATCGTTAATCTGAACTCTACTTATCAATTTGATAAGCAACAATATATCCGCTTGACCGTTAGGTATAGAGATGTTGATTATAATCAGGCGATATCAACCGATAGTGATTCCAAGCGTATGGCTAGACAGTTGCTTTATGCCTATAAAATAAACCCAAGAACGGTATTTTTCTTAGGCTATTCAGATGGCGGTTTTGAAGACGATAGCGTTAATCGGTTTGAAAGGACGAGCCGTTCTATCTTTAGTAAATTCAGCTATGCTTTCCAGCTTTAAATGTTTATATAACTTATTTATTTGAGCTGTAAAAAACGATGGAACGATTGAACTCTTTGGTTATAATCCAGTCTCACTGAGCAATAATACTAATTATCTGGATTTCTCGTCATGTGGTTCAAATCATTAAGCCTGGGCTGCTTGCTTATGGTGGGTATTACTTGTCAAGTGTCATTAGCTACTGAGCTGTCTTTAACCATTCCAAAAACTTCACAAAAAATCAAACTTGATGGCGAGTTGGATGAACCCTTTTGGCAGCAAGCAACAAAAGTTAATCTAGGCTATGAAACTCGGCCAGGTGAAAACATTGATGCCAGAGCAAAAACTACCGCTTACATTATTGAAGATGGTGATTCTTTATTAATTGGTATCATTGCAGAGGATCCTGAGCCTAGTAAAATTCAAGCTTCGCTCAAGGATAGAGATACGATTTGGGCTGATGATTTACTGGGTTTTAAAATAGATACGTTTAATGATCATCGTAAAGCATACAATTTTTTTGTCAATCCTTTGGGGATCCAGATGGATTCGATAGAGGATGATATTGCTGGCAATGAAGACCGTTCCTGGAATGCTATTTGGCACAGTCAAGGTAAAATTACCAACAAGGGTTATCAGGTTGAAATAGCAGTTCCTTTTAAAGTACTGCGTTTCCCAAATACCAATGGTCAGAAAACCTGGAATATTGATTTTGTGCGTATGTACCCGAGGGGTTATCGGTATCGTTTTGCTTACAATAAAGTAGAACGTGATAAAAGCTGCTCTGTTTGCCAGATTGGTAAAATTTCCGGTTTTGAAAATATTGAGTCGGGAAATAATCTGGAAGTAACGCCTTATGTTTCGGCGCAGCGGGCTGATAGTCGGGATTTATCCGTATCAAGAGAGTGGCAAGAAGGTGATTTTAAGTTTGATGGCGGTGTAGATGTGCGTTGGGGAGTGACTGATAATTCCGTGTTAAATGCCACTATCAATCCTGACTTTTCACAAGTTGAAGCGGATGCGGTTCAACTGGATGTGAATAGAACGTTCGCACTTTTCTTTGCAGAAAGAAGAGAGTTCTTTTTAGAGGGCTCTGATTATTTTAGAACCAGTCTCCTGAATTTATTACATACCCGTAATATTGCCAATCCCGATTGGGGGCTTAAATATACCGGAAAAACTGGCAAACACTCCTATGGTATTCTTGCCGCCAGCGATAATAGCACCGCTTTTTTATTACCAGGGCCGCAGTCTTCCGGCTTGGAAGGTTTTGATAATCTTGAGTCCGATGCTTTTGCGGGTCGCTACACTTACGATATTGGTGATAAATCACAAATTGGCGGTATGATCACTCATCGAGTGGGCGAGGATTATAAAAATACCGCACTGAGTCTTGATGGTAAGCATTATTTTACTGATGAAGATGTATTGCGCTATCAAGTGGTTTATTCCAACTCGGAAGATCCTGAGGTTTTGAGGGCCGAGCCTGATTATAAAGGATACGGCTCCGGCAATGGTTATGCGATCGCTTATAATCATAAAGGCCATAATTGGAACTGGCAGGCTTCCCGTTACGATTTTGATGAAAACTTCAGGGCCGATTTGGGTTTTATTAATCAAAATGGCTTTAGTCGCGATGTGGTCGGCTTAGGCCATACTTGGCATGGTGAAGAAGGAGATACCTTTAATCGTATTCATATTGGCGGAGATTTTGACCTGCGTCATGATTACACCGGACAAAAGCTTAAAGAGAAAAGCGATGTCTGGATTAATATTAATGGTCCTTATCAATCTTATATCAGCTTTAAAGCTGGAGTTGCAGATACCTGGTATTCTAACGAAAGGGTAAATGGCGATATTAATGATGGCAACTGTCCGATGGGTTGTTGGTTTAACCAATTTTCTTATAAAGTATCTGCTAATTTTAGGCCTGTAACCAGTGTGCAGTTAGGCCTTAAATACAAAAATGGTGATGCGGTGGATTTTATTAGTGGTATTGAGCCGGCCAAGCGCAAAAATTATAAGGTTTGGGCCAATTGGCAGGTTAATCGCCATTGGTATTTTTCTACGGATTATAGCATTACCAAGTTATGGCAAGATAGGGGAGATGTATTTAATTCTGACGTAGCTAATCTCAATTCAACGTATCAGTTTGATAAGCAGCAATATATTCGCTTAACGGTTCGCTATAGTAATGTTGATTTTAACCAGAATCTAGTGACTTCAAAGAATGATAAAAAGCGTATGGGACGCCAGCTTTTGTATGCGTATAAGGTCAATCCAAGAACAGTATTTTTCTTAGGTTATTCTGATAAGTTTGATGATGACAATAGTTTGCAAAACTTTGAATCGAATGGCCGTTCTATCTTCAGTAAGTTCAGTTATGCTTTCCAGCTTTAGGTTTTCTACATAATTTAAAAGGCTTTATTGGGCGATAAAGTCTTTTCCTGACGCACTCTTTTTGCTATAAAGCAAATTAGCTGAAGGAGTACAAAATGGATAAAAATAAAGTTCTGGTGTGGGCTCTGAGTTTGTCCATATCATTTTTCGTGTGCCCGTTGATCGCTAAAGAGCTGGCGGATAACCGATCAATACCTAAATTGAGTTCACAAGTTGAACTGGATGGTCTTTTGGATGAAGCTATATGGAAAGAGGCTCTTAATGTTAAATTGCTATACGAAACAGAACCTGCTGAAAATATCGATGCCAAAGTTACAACTCAGGCTTATATATTTGAGGATGGCGAATATCTTTATATAGGCTTTCAAGCACAGGATCCTGGCCTGGATTTATTGCGTGCTTCTTATCGTGATCGCGATGATATCAGTGATGAAGATCATGTGGGAATTGAAATAGATACTTTCAATGATCAACGCCGTAGCTATAACTTTTTCGTGAATCCACTTGGAATACAAAAGGATTCTATTTCTGATGATGTTTTGGATAGAGAAGACTCTTCCTGGAATGCTATCTGGTTTTCAGCTGGGAAAGTGACCGCTGATGGTTATAGCGTAGAAATAAAAATTCCATTTAAGATTTTACGCTTTAAGGATTCAGCAGAAAAGCAGTGGTCGATAAATTTTGTACGCTCTATGCCGCGTGACTATAAATACCGTTTTGCCTCCAATCCGGTAGATCGCGATATTAACTGCACTATTTGTCAATATCAGCAATATGACGGGTTAAAAGATATCGAAAGAGGGAATAATATTGAGCTTATTCCATACCTTTTTGCCAGTAAAACCGATACTCGTGATTTCGCCAATAATCAGGATTGGCAATCAGGTTCGGTAGATACAGAAGCGGGTTTGGATATGCGCTGGGCGATTGATGATAGTTCGGTTTTAAATGTGGCAGTAAATCCTGATTTTTCACAGGTGGAAGCAGACGCTGCCCAGTTCGATGTTAATACCCGGTTTGCATTGTTTTTTGATGAAAAAAGGCCTTTCTTTTTAGAAGGTGCTGATTATTTTAATACCATGCTGACCATTTTTTATAGTAGAAACATTGCCGATCCGGATTTTGGGGCTAAATATACTGGGAAAATTGGCGATGCGTCATTAGGTATTTTAGCCTCAAGAGATCAAACGACCAATATTATTGTACCCAGCAGCCAAAGCTCATCGCTAGTAACTTTAAATTCAGAAAGTGATGCGGCAGCATTTCGCTATGCTTATGACTTAACTGATAGCAGCCTGCTTGGTGTTACTATGACTCGTAGAAGTGCGGATGATTACTCTAATGATCTGATCAGCTTTGATGGCAAGCATCAATTAACGGACTCGGATGTCTTTCGCTATCAATTAATTCATACAGAAACTAAAAATCCTTTGGCGATTAATGCAGGCCAAAATCAGTCAGGTTCTGCATACCGAATAAATTATAGTCATAATGATCGCGATTGGAGTTACTATGCTTCGCATAATCACTTTGATAAGGGTTTCCGTGCGGATTTGGGTTTTTTAACTCGCTCTGGTTACCGTAAAACCATTATTGGTGCCGGTCGACGTTGGTATGGTGATGCAGATGATTTCCTCTCTAGGATTGAATTCAGAAGTGACTGGGACACCACTGTTCAATATGACGGCCAAAAGTTGGAAACTGAGCTGGAAGCCTCTTTAAATTTGCAAGGACGTAACCAGTCCAGGCTTGATTTTGAATTTGGTGGTAGAGAGGTCTTTTTTGATAATCGTTGGTTTGATCAGGATTTCTATGAGGTAAATATTTCTTTTAGGCCCTGGAATAATACCCGATTAGGTGTTGCTTATGCTTATAGTGATGACATTGACTTCCTCTCAAGCTCTGCAAGGGCAGGGGAAACTGAAGGTTATTCATTTTTTATAGATTGGCAGGCTAATCGACATTTTAATGCTTTTTTTGAGTGGGAAGAGCAAAGTTTTGATGTAGCACAAGGCAAGTTTTTTGATTCCAGCGTTGCCAATGCTCGGTTCATTTATCAATTTAATGAGAAAAGTTTTATACGTTTTTTAATACGCTATTCCAGCACTGAATTCACTCAGGATTCTTTAGTTTTACAAGGTTTGAACGTTTCATTCACTGATAAAAACTTAATTAAGCAATTACTTTATGCCTATAAACTAGATGCTAAAAGTGTGTTTTATTTTGGTTATTCAGATAGGGCAATTGAAGATGATGTGGTGACTTCTTTAGAAGAAGATACCAGAACTATCTTCGCTAAGTTTAGTTATGCTTTTCAGCTATAGAATTCATAAATCAAAAAGCAGGCATAAGCCTGCTTTTTTTATTCAATAACTTGAGAAACGTTTAATTGAAAAATCGTTTTTTTGCTTCCTCAGGCAGCTTAATCCCTGATAAGTGAGCTCTTTGCAAGAGTTGCCAAAAGTAACGGTAGGTGGCTCTATCATGTAATTCGCCATCGTATTGAATTGGCCCCCAGGCATTATCTTGAGCAGCGATTAGAATATTGGCGCCATCTTGTACTTCTGAATAATCCGGCTTCATGGCATCTACAATAGCTTGAATTTGTGTCGGATAAATACTCCACATTCTTAAAAAACCAAACTCTGTTCGAGCTCTATGTGCATCCGATTGAGTTTGCTCAGGGTTTTTCAGATCGAGAGTCACATTATGTGAAGGCACTACACCATTAGCTAATCCTGCAGCAACCATTTCAGTCTTGGCTCTAGCCAGCAATGGGTGATCAAATTGACCTGGGCTGCGCATACAGGAAGCAGGAATGGCACCATTATGACCAGAAACAAAGTCCATCATGCCGAAATCTAACACCTGTACCCAGTCTATTTCGGCAATCTTCCAAACATCTTTTAAAGCGCCATGAGTTTCGATTAATACATGAATCGGGATTTCACGCTTAATACCATTCTGCTCGGCTATTTTTTTAATGTAGTGCACCATTTTCTTGATTTGTTTGGCTTTGGTGCATTTGGGCAGGGTTAAATAAGCAACTTTATCGCCAATGGCTGGAATTAAAATATCAACATCGGCTTGCCAATGAGGGTGACTATAATCATGGATACGAACACCGGCCATCTGATGGTTATTGGCATCACTGGCCAAAACCGAAGCCACCATTTCAGCATGTTCTTTTTCTTTTCCAGCTTGGGCACCATCTTCACAATCACAGGTGATATCAAAGACAGGGCCAATCTTATCCTGCATTTCCAAAGCTTTTCGAATCAGTTTTTCACTACCGGCAAAATGCTCACAAGAGGGGATTATCGGAAATGGCTTTTCAGCATCAAACAAGGCTTGATTCGGGTGTACTTTTTTATTGGTTAGGTTTGTCGTCACAAAAATCCCCTTAAGACAATTGGTTAGCTTCAATAATTCTATCTAATTCTCACTAGGATTTCGCTATGCGAGATAGAATTTCAAATAAATTCAAACAAACATTTGAAATGTTTGTTTGTATGAGGCATATTTATAGTAACCAACTGGTCGGATTAGTCAAGATGATGCAAGAACATTCTTTTTTGGAAAAGGTCGATGAACAAGTAGTGCTTGGTGGCTACTGGCCTGGGATCCAGCTTTACTACCCTCCAGTCAAATATTCGCCGGCTGAAGGTGTTTATGAAAGTATGGAACAGGCTTCAGTCAGAATGCGTAAATATGCGCATAATACAACTGCTCACACCTTGTTATTCGATTTGGAAGACGGTTGTCGACAAAAGACCTTAAGTCGTGAGCTATTACGCCAAGAATTACCATTATTTGAAGATCGTAAATTTCAAGTTGCTTTAAGGATTAATCCTTTTCGAACTGATGAGTATGAAGAGGATTTAAAACTAATCCGTGACATGTACCCCTTTATTGATGCCATTATCTTGGCAAAAGCTGGCGAAGTCTATGGTGCTGCAGAAATTCGAGATTTATCAGCCTGGCTTGTAGGGGTTGATTCCACTATTGAGATCCAGCCTATTATCGAACATCCGCGCTCGCTAAAGCTTGCTCCTGAGTTGATGCAGTATTCAACGGTACGTCACGTGGTATTCGGGATCCATGATTTTTCCAAAGCCATGGCAATTCATCTCACGCCGGAAGGTTGGATTGATGAGTTAAAAACTTACTTGAGAATGTTACTGATGGAAGCGCGTATTGCCGGTAAAGGTGTGATTGGTGGAGTAGAAGTCTTAATTAACAAAACGCCAATGCCAGAAACCTGTATTGAACCACACGAGGTGCGCCGTTGGTTGGATTTGCATGGTGAACACGAGTCTCATGTGGTACATCAACATGCCTTAGTCGAAGCGCAGATGGGTTTAACTGGCAAGCAGGTGATTCATCCGTTCCATATCCATTTATGTAAAATGGCCTTTACGCCATCACCGTTACAAATTGAGCGTAATGTGAATATTTTACAAGCGGCGATTGATGCCGATGCTTTGCTGGGCGGAGCTATTAAATTTGAGGGTGAAATGCTGGATCCGCCTATGTTTGGTAAGGCATTGCAAACCTTGTTAAGAGCTTATGCGTTACATTCTTTAAGTGACAAGGACAAAGAATTTGCTATGGATGTGATCAAGCGATTGCCAGTACACGTAATTCGTGAAAACTGGCCTTATGGCATGATTTAAGAGCTAGAATAAAAGAGTAATTTTATCATGCAGCAGTATCCTTTTAATTCGATTTTACAGCAGCAGGCGGGTGAATGGCGTTGGAGTATTCCCGATTATTTTAATATCAGTTATGCCTGTGTCGATCAACATGCCTTGTCGGAAAAAGCCAATAATATAGCCTTAATTATTGAGGATGATGCGTTAGGTCAAACCCAGATCAGCTATCAAGAATTAGCCAAGCAGAGCTCACAGCTTGCTCAGCTATTATCTAGCTATGGTTTGGATTTATCTGAGCGAGTGCTAATTCGTTTGCCGAATCAGTTGCAATATGCCATTGCCTTTTTTGGTTGTATAAAATATGGCGCTATTTCAGTGCCAACTTCGACTTTATTGGCAGCATCAGAAGTAGCCTATTTAGCTAAAGATTCCGGTGCAAAAGTTTTAGTCACTGCAAAATCCATGTGGCCAGAGTTAGCTCAAGAATTAACCGATACACAAATTGAACTGGTGCTGTTAACTGGCGAGGGTGAACTACCAATAAGCTCAGGTAATGTTCAACTGCTCGATTTTGATTTGGAATTGGAAAAATGTTCAGGGCAGTTTGACTGTCATAACAGCAAAGCCAGTGATCCTGCTTATTTGGTTTATACTTCGGGTACTACCGGTTACCCAAAAGGTGTTTTGCATGCTCATCGCGCTTTACTTGGTCGTCTGCCTGCCAGTCGTTTTTGGTTTGATTTGGATGATTCAAAACCTGAACGAATTATGCATTCTGGCAAGTTCAATTGGACCTATGTGCTAGGTTCTGCCTTAATGGATCCTCTATTTCATGGTCATACAGTGGTTGCTTATGAGGGCAAAAATGATGCAACTCAATGGCCAAAATTAATTCAAAAGCACGATTGCAGTATCTTTATTGGTGTGCCAACTATCTATCGACAAATTATCCAAAAAACGGATTACAATAAGGATGATTTACCTAGTTTAAAGCACTGTATGAGTGCGGGTGAACATTTATCCGATGAGATGCAGCATTTATGGGAAGATCGTTTTGGTAAGCCCATTTATGAAGCTATTGGTATGTCGGAAGTCTCTTATTATATTTCACAATATAAAAATGCGGCGGTGAAACCAGGTGCAGCAGGTTTTGTTCAGCCGGGTCATTTGGTTGAATTACTCGATGATGAATTGAATCCAGTGGAGATCATGCAAGAAGGTATGATTTGCATCCGTTTGGATGATCCTGGCCTGTTTTTAAAGTATTGGCAACAACCACAAGAAACTGTTAAAGCTAAGCATGATGGTTGGTTTTTTACTGGTGATTATGCCAAACAAGATGAGCAGGGCTATATTTGGTTTTTAGGCCGCAAAGATGACATTATTAATAGCTTTGGCTATCGTATTTCACCGCACGAAATTGAAAGAGTGATTAAAGCTTATCCTCAAGTGAGCGATTGCGTGGCTTTAGGCGAAGATGTTGCTGACGGTAAAACTTTAGTGGTGATTTGTGTTATCGCAGAAAAGGGTGCCAAATTAAGTGAAGAAGAGCTCTATATTTACGGCCAAAAACATTTAGCTAAATATAAAGCGCCTAAGAAAGTATATTTGATGCAGGACTTTCCAAGAACAAAAAATGGTAAAGTTTTGCGCAAAGAATTAATTAAACAGTTAACAGAAAAATCGAATGGGTAATAGTATGAGTTATCGTCCGCGGCGTACTATGTTGTATGTGCCAAATCATGTAGCTAAGTTTTTGCATAAGGCTCGCAAGCTTGATGCGGACACTATTATTTTTGATATGCAAGAATCGGTGCCACCGGAATATAAACAACAAGCGCGTGAATTATTGTTGGAGGCTTTTATTGAATCCAGTGATTTTGGCCATTCTGAAAAAGTAGTGCGTATCAATCCATTAGATAGTGATTGGGGCAAAGACGATTTAGTTGCTATTCAGCAATTAGATATTGATGCTATTTTATTACCAAGAATGGAAAGTGCTGAACAGTTAATGAGCTCCATTAAAGCAATCGATGAAACGCGAGTTGATAGATTACCCATTATGATTAATATAGAAAGTCCTTTGGGCGTATTAAATGCAAAGGAATTATGCGCCGCTTCCGATAGAGTTGATGCTATCGTGATGGGTACTACGGATCTTTCCAATGAACTGAAAATTACTCAAACTCAAGATCGTGCTGGGCTCTTGACTAGTTTATCATTGGTGATATTGGCTGGTAGAGCTTATAAAAAATGTGTGATCGATGGGCCACATTTTGATTTAAAGAATGTTGAAGCATGTGAGTTTTCCTGTCGTCAGGCACGCGATTTAGGTTTTGATGGTAAAGCTGTGGTGCATCCAGTTCAATTGGATTATACCAATGATGCTTTTACACCAAAACAAGCTGATATTAAAAAAGCAAAAAGTATTATCAAGGCCATTGATGAAGCTAATCAAGCCGGACGTAATGTGGCCGTATTAGAAAATCGTTTGATCGAGCCATCATTAAAAGAGTGGGCAGAAAGAGTCATTAGTCTATATAATCGGGTCAAAGCTCTAGGCCAGAATGAATTGATTGGCGCTTAAAAATAATTTAGATCATGACCAATAAAGCATCCAGTGGGCGATTTTTTGAGGACTTTTCTTTAGGAGAAGTCATTTATCATGCCACTCCTCGAACCATTACCGAGGCGGATGCTGCCTTGTATTTAGCATTAACTGGTAGTCGATTTAGTTTGTTTTGTAATCAAGAGTTTGCTCAGCGTTTAGGTTTTAAACAAACACCGATTGATAACTTCTTGGTTTTTCATATTGCTTTTGGTAAAAGCGTTCATGATATTTCATTAAATGCAGTGGCTAATCTGGGATATGCCGAATTGCAATTTTATCTACCAACCTTTGCTGGTGATACTATCAGTGTTTTGTCTGAAGTGATTGGCTTAAAAGAAAATTCCAATGGCAAAACGGGAGTTGTCTATGTGCACTCGAAAGCGATTAATCAAAAGGGTCATACGGTTTTGAGCTGGAAGCGCTGGGTGATGGTGCATAAACGACAACATCAAATGCTAAACAGTTTTGAGGTTAAACCTCATTTGGAGTCGCAGCTGGCTTTGGAATCTTTATTTGCTCCTACAGAATTTAATAGTAAGCATTATGATCCGCAAATTAGCGGTGAAAAATATTTGCTTGGCAATTATGAAAAGGGTGAGTGGATTGATCATATTGATGGTTTAACCATTGATGAGGCTGAGCATACCATGGCAACGAAATTGTACCAAAACAACGCTAAGGTACATTTTAATCAGCATCAGATGTCCAATTCTAAGCATCATGAGCGTTTGGTGTATGGCGGCCATATTATTTCATTGTGTCGAACCATATCTCATAATGGCTTAGCCAATGCCCAATGGTTGCTGGCTATTAATTCCGGCTCACACCTGAATCCGTCTTATGCTGGCGATACCATTTATGCCGCCAGCCAAATTTTGGATAAAGTGAATTTAGGATCTGGTGTTGGTGTGCTGCAAGTTAGAACCCTTGGTTTTAAAAATATGAGCTGGCAACAAATGCAAGATCAATTTGAGATGGAACTTGATGGTAAAAAATCCTATCATCCACAACTGGTGCTGGATTTGAATTATAGTTTATTTATTCCCGCTTAGCATTTTTCATACTAATTTTATTAGGCCAATTTAGGGCTTTGTGATACCTTAGCTTTTCTTAATTAAAATAAAAAATCTTCATGGGCATTGGTGAAATTTTATCTTTAGCATGTGCCGTATGCTGGGCCATAGGAGTGGTCTTATTTAAACATTCGGGTGAGTCCTTAAGTGCTAATAGTTTAAACCTGTTTAAAAATTGTGTAGCAACTTTGCTTATTATTCCCACCGCATTATTTTTTGAAGGTTTTACCATTCCGGAATTAAGTAGCAAAGAGTGGTTGGTGGTTATTATTAGTGGCTATTTCGGAATTGCCATAGCCGATAGCTGGTATTTTCAGGCATTACGTAATATAGGAGCCGGCCGAACAGCAATTGTTGCCAGTCTTTATAGTCCTTTTGTTATTTTATTATCAATTTTATATCTAAATGAATCGCTGGCTTTGTGGCAATGGCTTGGTTTTATATTGGTCATTTCAGGGATCCTGCTAGTGGTTTATCAGCGTCATTATCAAGAAGTGGATAAGACTCACCTTTACCGCGGAGTAGCCTATGCCGCGGCTTCGGTGTTTTTAACCGCCATGGGAGTGGTCATGGTTAAGCCGGTAATTGATACGGGACAACATGGCTTTTTTTGGATTGTAATGCTGCGCTTGATTGCAGGTATTATTGGAATGTTTATTTATATGGCAGTGAGAAGACAGATAAAAGCTGCGATTAATGAATTTAAAACTGGTAGGCATAATTGGGGTTACTTGATCCTGGCCAGCCTATTTGCGACTTATTTAGCCATGTTGTTATGGCTAGGCGGTTTTAAATATACCGAAGCATCTATTGCCTCGGTACTTAATGAAACCGCTAATATTTTTATTGTATTATTGGCCTGGCTTTTCTTAAAAGAATCACTTAATAGAAGAAAGTTAGCAGGTATGTTGCTGGCTTTCGTTGGCGTGGTTATTTTTATTGGTGGTATTTAGAGTCGCAATAACGGTTAATTGACTTCTCCAACTCGTACCACTTTCATGGCATTTGTACCACCAAGAGCACCCATAGAATCGCCTTTGGTAATAATAACCAGATCGCCATCTTTGACATAACCACGAGCACGTAATTCTTCAACTGCCAAACGATTAACGTCATGACGGGCCAGCGCGGTAGGATCAAAGTTGATGGCTTCTACGCCACGATATAAAGCAACCTTGCGTAAGGTTTTAATACTGCGGCTTAAGGCATAAACTGGTATGCCTGAGCGAATACGCGATAGCCACAGCGCGGTCGAACCTGATTCGGTTAATGAAATAATGGCTTTAACGCCTTTTAGATGGTTGGCAGTGTACATGGTAGCCATAGCTATGGCTTCATCAATCAGCTCAAACTTAATATCAATTCGATGATTTGAGGTCTTAGCCAGTTTTTGGCCTTCAGCACCTAAGCAGACGTTGGCCATTGCTTCGACGGTACGGGCTGGATTATCGCCAGTGGCGGTTTCTGCGCTGAGCATAACCGCGTCGGTGCCATCGAGAATAGCGTTAGCCACATCGAAAATTTCCGCACGAGTCGGGATGGGATTATGGATCATGGATTCCATCATCTGCGTAGCAGTGATCACCACACGATTTAATTCACGTGTGCGATCGATAATATGCTTTTGTACACCAATTAGCTGGGCATCACCAATCTCAACACCCAAATCACCGCGAGCTACCATAACCGCATCTGATGCTAAAATGATTTTATCTAAAATAGTATGATCATTAACCGTTTCGGCACGTTCGATTTTGGCAACCAGAGCACATTCACCGCCAGCATCTTTTAGTAGCTGTCTGGCTTGATGAATATCCTCGGCACTTCTTGGAAAGGAAACCGCTAGATAATCAATACCAATTTTTGCGGCAGTTTTAATATCTTCTTTATCTTTATCGGTTAGTGCAGGAGCGGAAAGTCCACCACCACGAAGATTAATGCCTTTATTATTGCTCAGTTCACCACCAACAATAACTTTGGTGATGACTTGAGAAGCGTTAGTGTCAATGACCTTTAATTGAATACGACCATCATCCAGCATCAGTTGATCGCCAGCTTTAACTTCTTGCGACAAGCTTTTATAGCTGGTTCCTACGGTATTTTTATTGCCAGCATCAGATTGCAGCTTAATATCAATGGTAAAAGTTTGGTTGACATCAAGTTCAATTTTGTCATTTGCAAAACGTGCAATACGGATTTTAGGCCCTTGCAAATCGCCCAAAATCGCAATGTAAGTATCTAGCTCGCGGGCTATATCACGAATACGCTCGGCGCGGGCAATGTGATCACTGGCTTCACCATGCGAAAAATTTAAACGAAATACATTAGCGCCTGCATCGATTAGAGATTTAATGGATTCTCTTGAGTCCGTTGCAGGGCCTAAAGTGGCAACGATTTTAGTTCTTTTTTTCATATTTAAGATTAATTAATCAGATAAGTCTAGTCTATGCTTCTTTAGTCAGAATACAACTACAAATTGATGAAAGTTTCCTGGTAAGACCATAAGGTTATTTTGAACGGCTAAATAAAAAAGGAGCCCGTAAGCTCCTTTTACATAGTGCAATTAACCCTAAGCTCTTTCAATGGCTTCTTGTTGTTTGGCTAAGCTCTTTGGATCACGATTTAAGAACCAGTCTTTGGCATTGCCAAGTAAAACATATAAGCAAGGAATCCAAATCAGGGTAATCAAGGTTGCAAAAAGAATACCAAAGGCTAAGGAGACCGCCATAGGTATAACAATTTTTGCCTGGATACTAGTTTCAAAGGTGATTGGTAATAGGCCAAAGAAAGTTGTCAAAGAGGTCAAAATGATGGCTCTGAAGCGACGAGTACCAGCATCTATGGCAGCCTCTACTCTTGACATACCATCTCGGCGCCCTCTATTAATAAAATCTACCATTAACAAGCTATCGTTAACGACTACACCGGAAAGAGCAATGATCCCAAAGAAGGATAGTATGCTAAGCGGAAGCCCCAATATTAAGTGGCCAATAATTGCACCGATAATACCAAAAGGAATAGCAGACATAACCAGCAGTGGTTTGCTGTAAGATTTTAGCGGAATTGCCATGAGTGCAAAGATTAGAATAAGGGCTACTACTGCACCGATGATTAAATCATGATTTAAATCCTGACGGCTTTGGCTACCACCACCGAGTTGGGTTTTTACACTGGGATGTTTTTGTAGCAACTTCGGCATAAAATTAGCATTAATGTCCTGGATAATAGATTGAGCATTAATACCTGCATCTTCATTAACATCGGCATTAATTCGAATTGCTCTTACTCCATCGATTCTGCTGATACGGCCAAAGCCCTCCTCTAAATCATAATAGGCAACATCTGAAAAGCTGACATAATCACCCGAAGGTAATCGAATAGGCATGGTTTCTAAACTGCCTAAAGAGCGTCTTTCTTCAAGTGGATAGCGAACATAAACACGAATTTCTTCACTATCTCTCTGTACCCTTTGTGCTTCAGCACCAAAGAATGCATTACGCACTTGAACGGATAGATCCCGCAGGGTAATCCCCATATTTTGGGCTTCAGGTTTTAAGCGCAGTATGACTTCTTCTTTACCACCAGAGAAGCTATCGCTGATATCGTAAACGCCCTGGAAAGTGGTTAAGTGAGCTTTCAACTCTTCAGTCGCTGCACTCATTTCTTCCATATCATTTCCGACAAGTCTGAAACCTATACCATCACCACCAGGGCCACCACCGCCACCACCATTAAAATCAAACTCCTTTACTGAAGGACGAATATCTACAAGTTCACGCCAACGATTCATGATTTCAACCTGTGGAATAGGCAAGGTTTCACTTGATTTTAATTGGACGAACATATTGGCGGAGCTGTTGCCATTGGTCCAAGAGACGGTATGCGAGACTAGCTCCGAGCCATATTCTTCTTTTGCTTTGCTGTTAAGCTCATCAAGTGTTGATTCAAGAACGTCTAGCGTAGCAAAAGTCTGCTTAACCGTTGAACCTTCAGACATGGTTGCCGTTACACGTACAAAATCACTGGGAATTTCCGGGAAAAAGATAGTTTTGACCCAACCAATATTGGTAAATCCAATGGTGCATATAAATAAAACGCAGATGAAGCCTAAAACTGTGAGACCTCTGAAATGTATCGCTTTGGTGATAAGTGGGCGATAGTATTTTTCGATAAAGGTCTTAAGGCCAGAAGCCACTTTTTTACGAATACCGGAAAAGAATAGTTTTAACTTTCGCAGTACAGGATTTTTAGTATTTTCTGCTTTATTCAACTTCATGTGGGCTAAGTGAGCAGGCAAAATCAGCTTTGACTCAACCAGTGAGAAAATCAAACAGAACATGACCACCAGACCAATAGACATCCATATTTGGCTACCTGGACCGGATATTGCCATCATTGGATAAAATGCAGCGATTGTAGTCAAAACCCCGAATGTTGCTGGCAACGCAACCCGTTTGGAGCCTTCGATGACGCTGTCAACACTGTGACCTTTTTCCTCAATGCTGGCCCAGGCGCTTTCTGCAATAATAATGGCATCGTCAACCACTATCCCCAGCACCAGGATAAACCCAAACAGAGTAATCATATTGATGGTCATGGCAAAAGCAGGGTATATGTACATCAAAATAAAAGAGCCTAGGAAGCAAATAGGTATACCAATCATTACCCAGAATGCGAGTTTAAAACGTAGGAAGATGGATAAAACCAAAAATACCAGCAAGGCACCGGCCATCATATTGCGCTTCATTAAATCCAAACGACCTTTTAAATACTTTGTAGTATCCGCCCATGCATCAACTTGTATATTGTCGGGAAGGGAAGAGCGCTTTTTATCCATATATTGATATACAGCATTAGCTGCTTTAATATCATCACTTTCTAAAGTGGACAGAACACGAATACTTACGGCATTCTTGCCGTCAAAACGTGAGATATACTCCACTTCCACGAAGCCATCGTCGATAGTAGCGATATCACTTAATAATAATCGAGTGCCATCGCTTAGTGTTGTAACCGGAATGTTAGAAAAGTCACTTGCTACATAGGCCTGCTCTTTTGTTCTAACCAGCAGGTCACCACCGTCGGTTTTAATTGAACCACTCGGTAAGTTTAGTGAATAATTTCTAATTGCGGCGGAAACTTGATTTAAAGTTAAGCCATATTCACGTAGGCGATAATCACTAACTTCAATACTGATTTCGTAAGGTCTGGCACCTATTACCTCAGCCTTTGAGATGTCTGGATTAGTGACTAACTCATTTTTAATTTCAGTGGCTACCGCCTTTAATGTTTTCTCATCAGCATCGCCATACAGACTTAACCACATTATTTCTCGAGTATTGGTTAGTTCTGATATCAGTGGTCTTTCAGATGAGGCCGGGAAGCTGGTTATAGAGTCCACCCGAATTTTTACTTCGTCCAGAACTTTTCCAACATCATATCCATCTTCGATTTCTATTCGAATAAATGCAGATCCTTCTCTGGCTGTAGAAAAGTATTTTTTAATACCTTCTATTTCTTTAATGGATTCTTCAATTTTCAGAACAATAGTTTCTTCGACTTCTTCCGGTGCTGCCCCTGGATAAGACATCTGAACGGAAATCATATCCAACACAACATCAGGGAAGAATTGTTGCCTTAAACTATAAGCACTAAATGCGCCAACAACCAGGATCATTAACATTAACAGGTTGGCAGCAACTGTATTTCTGGCAAACCAGGCAATAATGCCTTTGTGAGTATCGTATTCTCTGACCATCTATATCACCTATTGGCTAACGTTAGCGGTATTAGCGGCTTTGTCATCTTCGGGTTCAGCCTCAGCGGTTTGATTGGCTTCACCAATTTTCCTGACTTTCATACCATCCACAGGATTTTCGATAGGAGTAACGATGACCTCATCTTCATTTGAAAGTCCTGATACGATAACAGCATTATTTTCGTTTCTTATTATGTTGACTTCCTTAAATTTAACAACGCCTTCACCATCAAAAAGCATGACTTGGTTTTTATTAACTAAGGAAGCTTCCGGAATTTGAAATACCCCTGTAGCTGAAAGCCCTGAAATTTTTGCCTGGACAAAAGTTCCGTATCTTAATGGAGCAAAATCACTACCAGTATTTGTTAATTGATAAGGATCATCAATTTCCGCAACTAAATAAGTTAAGCGGTTGGACTCATCAACAACTCCCTCAGTTCTGACAATTTTCCCATACCAGTTTCTTTTACTACCGGCGTAAATACCACTTAAAGTAACGTCAGAAAAGGTCGATGATTTTCCTTGAGCTGGAAGCTGTAAAAAAGATAACTCTTTATCCGGTAATGGCAGTCTTACTTCAGCCTTATCCGTACCGAAAAGTAAACCTAGAGTAAAACCAGTATTAACATATTGGCCCAAATCTACCTGTTTGCTTTTTACTAGGGCGTCAAACTTTGCAGTTACTTTAGTTTTTGATAAATCCTTTTGTGCTCTTAAAACGCTGGCTTCTGCTGACTGAACAGAAGCTTTTGCTTGATTAAGTTGTGGGATTCTTAATACCATATCATTTGGCTCGCCTTTGCCGATTTTCTTCCAGTCTTTTCGAGCTTGTTCGGTTCGGGCTTTAGCATCCTGGTAATTTGCTTTTGCTTGGGCCAAAGCTGCCTGGGCGCTACGCAAGTTTGCAACATAATTTGCTGGATCAATGGTTAAGAGTACATCGCCTTTCTTAATAAATGAACCTACTTTAAATGTAGGAGAGACATCCGTGACTTGACCGCTGACTTCAGCCACTAGATTACTCTTAATTAAAGGATTAACAGGTCCCTGGCTTGGTATCTGAAATTGTAAGTCCTGAAGTTCGGCATTTATTGTTTCAACCAAAATGATAGGGATTGACTGTTTCTTTTGTGCAGGCCGGGGACTAAAGATGGTAGCTAAAGTTAACAGGGTAATTGTAAAAACTACAAATGCTAACCCTGTAAAGAAAATTCGCTTTGTCATATTCCTTCTCGCTGGTTTAATGAAATCAGATATTTATGGCGACATTATATATGAGGCATACAGGTCATACCTAATGTTTAGTAGTGACAAAGCGTTAACAAATGTTTCAGAAATTACAACTACTCAGTTTCTGTTAATACTTTGCACATCTTCTGCTCATATTGAATCATAAATATCAGTTAAATGTTTTGTTCGATTCTTCAAAAGCTGGTTGACAGAGTAAAGTGCCGTGTTAAAATGCGCGCCACTGTTAAGCAGTAAATGCTATATCAGGGAAAGGGGCTATAGCTCAGCTGGGAGAGCGCTACACTGGCAGTGTAGAGGTCAGCGGTTCGATCCCGCTTAGCTCCACCAAATTTTGTTTTATACTTTGTTGATTAATTCGTCGTTTAGCAGACTAAATTTCCTCATCAATCGCCGCATCTAAAATCAAAATTAATGTGACCTTCGTTAGAGTTTTTGAGACTAGAAATGTACTAGGTTAATTCTAGCTATTACACAACAATTGCCTCTAACATAAAAAGACCACGCTGCTTTATTTTTCCTTTAAATTCAAATGGATAGCTTAGCTTTTTTTAGGGTGCCATAAAATGAATAGCTTCCCTTGCTCGGTTTTTCTGTTGATCGAAAGGTTTATGACTATTGGCTGTCATAAATTCATGTTACAGTTCTTCTAAGCATAAAGTTTATTCAGAAAATCATGTTAAATACCATCATCAATCGGGTTTCCTGTGGTCGCTTGCAAGCACCAGCACCGTCAAAAGAGGAACTGAACTTATTATTGCAAGCAGCACTTAGAGCGCCTGATCATAAAGGTCTAAAGCCCTGGCAATACCTTGTTTTTGAGGGTGAGCAGCAACTAAACCAATTGGCGCAAGTTTATTTGCAGGCTAGCCTTAAGGAAAACCCTGAATTGGAAGAGGCTAAGAAGGAAAGGATTTTGTCGTTGCCGCACAGGGCACCTATGGTGATTGTTGCTATCGCAAAGCATAAAGCTCATGAAAAAGTTCCGCATATAGAAGAAATTTTATCTACGGGTGCTGGTGTGCAAAATTTGCTGATAGGTGCTTATGAGCTTGGTTATGGTGCCTATTGGCGCTCAGGCCCCTTATGTTTTAATCCACATTTGAAGCCCTTATTAGGCATGAATGAGGAAGACTCGATTGTTGGCTTTGTTTACTTGGGAACTCCGGATATTGAACTGAAAGCCAGACCAATTCCTGATGTTTCTGAATTTGTACGCTTTGGTTTGGACTGGATTGATGACTGCTAGCGTTGAACTTCCTCTTTGGTTGTTGATTATCATAGTGCTTTTTGCGCTGGTGATGGTGCTGGATCGGATTTTATTACCTAGTGTCCGCTGGTTGCTTCGGCGAAAGGTCAATAAAATTATTGGTGAAGTCAACGATAAATTATCCATTCAAATCCGTTCCTTTCAACTGACTCGAAAACAGACATTAGTTGATCGTTTGGTATTCGATGAGCAGGTTTTTGCCGCCATTAAATCCTACGCCAAAGAAAATGATATGCCAATGGAAGTGGCACAAGAAAAAGCTTTTGAGTACGCCAGGGAAATTGTGCCCAGGTTTAATGCCTATATGTATTTTAAATTTGGTCGCTGGTTGGCCAAGACAGTCTCTCGCTTGATTTATCGAATGAAAGTCGGTTTCTATGATGGTGGTGCATTAGCAAAAGTCGATCCTAAGTCGAGTGTAGTTTTTGTGATGAATCATCGCTCTAATATGGATTATGTGGTGGTATCTTTTTTAGTCATGAATCGAACTGCCTTGTCCTATGCGGTTGGAGAGTGGGCAAGAGTTTGGCCATTGGCCCCCTTGATTCGTTCGATGGGAGCCTTTTTTGTACGGCGCAATTCCAATAACCCTTTGTATCGAAAAGTTTTGGAGCGCTATGTGCATTATTCATCGCGGGCAGGAGTGAGTCAGGCGGTTTATCCCGAAGGTGGTCTAACAAAAGATGGAGTCTTGAAAGAGCCTAAGTTGGGTTTTCTCGATTACATTTTAAGGGATTACAATCCTGAAAAAGATCGCGATATAGTCTTTATTCCAGTGGGATTGAACTATGATCGGGTAATAGAAGATCGTAGTTTAGAACGAAGTTTATCGCCTGATTTGCCCAGGCAAAGTAAATGGTTTGTATTTAAAACCAGCTGTAAGTTTATTTTGAAAACCTTATTTATGGCGCGCAAAGAACGTTGGCGCCGTTTTGGTTATGCTGGGGTAAATTTTGCCAGGCCAGTATCGGCCAAGGCCTATTTTGCACAGCTTGAAAAGCCATTGAGTGACTTGGATAAGGAGGAGCGAATTGCTCAGGTTAAGCAGTTTGCCGATGATTTGATGCAGGATATAGCACAAGTTGTGCCGGTGTTACCCGTTGCTTTAATTGCTTCGGTGCTAGTGGAGCAGCAATTTAAAGCGATGAATAGAGCAGAAGTTTTAAGTTTGTGTGCTAAGAAAATTCAGCAGTTAAAGCAACTTGGGGCACCAGTGAAAATTACACAAAATGGTTATGAAGGTATTCTAACCAAGACATTAGCTTTACTTGCGGGCAGAAAATTATTGAATCAACACAATGACTTGTATCAGGTAACTGAAAACAGTCAGGGGCTCTTAAATTATTACGCCAATTCGCTGGCACACTGGAATAGCAACTAAGCTTTAATATCCATCTCAAAATAGGCGTGCTCAGGACAGAAAGCCAGACCTTTAACACAATTTTTTCTACATTTTTTCCAGCGACAGGTATCAAAAGAAAGACCGCCATGATTGTTAACCATCATTTGAACTCTGACTTGAGTAACATCCAGCCTAGCCCATTCAAATTCATTTTTAAGTTTGATACAAAGGCCAATATCGTTCGCTTTAGCAATATCAATATGCCATAACTGTCCACAGTCAGGACAGCGATTTAAGGTAGCCCACTTTTCAGGCGCCCACTCCAACTCCTCCAATTCGCCAAGAGGATGTTTTTCATCATCGCCATTAACAATGGTATCTAGTTGGGCACAATTACACATAAAATTTAAAGCTGGTTTTTAAAAGCTCTTATATCTAATTTCAATCGGGATTGCTAGAATAAAAAAATTATTTTGGCGTTACACTTTTTATAATATGAATATAGCTGAGCAGCAGCAAAATACTGAAATTCAGATTAAATACCGTAAAGACTATCAGGTTTCGTCATTTTTAATTGAGCAGGTAAATTTGCGGATAGAGTTATTCGATGGTTACAGTTTGGTGACTTCTGAGCTTTCGGTTTATCGAAATTCCGTTGCAGAAGCCTTTGAATTAAAAGCCTCTGAATCAGATTTGGTGCTGGATGGTGTGGGGCTTGAATTGTTACATATCAGTATGGATGACGTGGAATTAGCGCCAGACTTGTATCAGGTTTCAGATAGTCAGTTGCGGGTAAAAAATTGCCCCGATAGTTTTAAACTTAAAACTAAAGTTAAAATTTATCCTGAAAAAAATACTTCTCTGGAAGGGCTCTATCAATCCAGTGGAAAGTACTGTACCCAGTGCGAGGCTGAGGGTTTTCGTAAAATTACTTATTTCCTGGATAGACCGGATGTTATGGCAACTTATCTGGTGCGTATCGAGGCAGATAAAACCACGTATCCCTTTTTATTATCCAATGGCAATAAGCTTGAAGTTGGCGATTTAGAGGGAAATCGTCACTATGCCATCTGGCAGGATCCGTTTAAAAAGCCCAGTTATTTATTTGCGCTTTGTGCAGGTGATTATGACTTGTTAGAAGATGGGTTTATCACGATCTCCGGACGTAAAGTGTTGCTGCAAATTTTTGTAGATAAAGGCAAATTAGCCCAGTGCCAACATGCAATGACTTCGCTTAAGAAATCCATGTTATGGGATGAGCAGGTTTTTGGTCTGGAATATGATCTGGATATCTACATGATAGTGGCGGTGGGTGACTTTAATATGGGGGCGATGGAAAACAAGGGATTGAATGTTTTTAATACTAAGTATGTTTTAGCTTCGCAGGAAACTGCCACCGACCATGATTTTGAAGATGTCGAAGCGGTTATTGCACATGAATACTTCCACAATTGGACCGGCAATCGTGTCACTTGCCGTGACTGGTTTCAGCTCAGTTTAAAGGAAGGTTTAACGGTTTTTCGTGATCAACAATTTACTGCAGATCAAACTGATCCGGCAGTTAAGCGAATTGCTGATGTTAAAGTGCTTCGGGCCCATCAGTTTGCTGAAGATGCGGGTCCAATGGCTCATCCCATTCGCCCCGACTCTTATATCGAGATGAATAATTTTTATACGATGACGGTGTATAACAAGGGGGCAGAAGTTATTCGTATGTACCATACTTTGCTTGGTGCTGAGGGTTTTCGCAAAGGCATGGACTTGTATTTTGAACGTCATGATGGGCAGGCGGTAACCTGCGAAGACTTTATTAGCGCGATGGAAGATGCAAACAATTATCCTCTAAAACAGTTTCGACGCTGGTATTCACAGGCAGGAACGCCTTTGGTGAAGGTTAGCAGCAGTTATGATGCGATAAAGAAAGAATTTAGACTTGATATGCAGCAAATTTGTCCAAATACTCCAGGACAAACCGACAAGCAGCCATTTCATATCCCGATTCGACTTGGTCTGCTCGATAAAAGCGGTAAAGAGATGCCATTAGCTTTAAGCACTAATAGTGATGCTTTGCAGACAGATATAGCGCACTTAACGCAAAGCAAGCAAAGTTTTATCTTTGCTGGCATTGAACAAGCGCCGGTACCTTCTTTATTAAGGCATTTTTCAGCCCCTATTAAACTGGAATATAGTTATAGCGATGAAGAATTATGTTTTTTATTTGCTCATGACAAGGATCCTTTTAACCGGTGGGAAGCAGGTCAGCGACTGTTTACCAATTTAATTTGGCAGTTCTACGATCAGCTTGAAGCTGGCAAAGCGCTTTTTTTGCCTGAATTTGTAATAGCAGCTGTGAAACAGGTTTTAGACGATGACCAATTAAATGGTCAATTTAGAGCATTGGCTCTGATTCTGCCGGATATCAAAACGCTTATTGAAACTACCGATAGACTGGAACTGGACTCTTTACTGCAGGCTCATGAATTTTTAAAGTTGCAAATTGGGCAACGGTTGGAAATGGATTGGTTGCTACATTATCAAGCCAATCACCATATTGGTGATTTTATCCAAGATCGGCAATCTATAGCTAAAAGAGCATTTACCGCAGTTTGTTTGGATTATCTGGTGACTTTAAATAAGTCACAAAGTCATCAGTTGGCTATAAAACAACTGACTAATGCTAATAATATGACTGACAGTTTGGCAGCTTTTAAAGCCATAAGTCATTCGAGTTTTGCCAACAAAGCAGCCATCGCCGAAAATTTTTACCAAAAATGGCAAGCAGAAGATTTGGTAATAGATAAATGGTTAGCCGTCTTAGCATCTGATCCAAGTAATGCTACAATTGAGCGCGTTAAAGTTTTAACTGGACATCCAGCATTTCAATTGACTAACCCCAATAAGGTTAGGGCTTTGATTGGCAGTTTTGCTGGTGCCAATATGCATCAATTCCACCGCAAAGATGGTGCTGGTTACCGTTTGTTAACCAAGCAGATTAAAGCCTTATATGCGGTGAATCCACAAGTTGCGGCACGTTTGACCGGTGCTTTTAACCGTTGGAAGAAGTTTGATGATAAGCGACAAATTTTGATGAAAGAGCAGCTGGAAGAAATCCTGTCATTACCTGAGCTTTCGAAAGACGTTTATGAAATTGCCAGCAAAGCGCTAAAATAAGGCATAATCAATAGATATATGAATAAATAAAAAGGTAGAAGTAAATGGCTATTATTAATTGTAGAATTTGTGGAAAGCGAATTTCCAATAAAGCAAAAAGTTGTAGTCACTGCGGTGCAGTCTTTTCTGCTGATGGTAGTGTGGAAAATCTTGAAAGTGCGCAAATGATCCAGAAGATGAAAAAATCGAGCCGCATTCAAACCATTTCATTTATTTCTATAATCGTGTTTGTGATTGGTATTCTGTTGTGGTATTTCGAGGTGAACTTAACCGCTTATTTCAATAAAAACCTGGGTATGAATCTGCAGTTCGGTAAAGAAGTTCAAAGTGTAGCCAAGTATGTTCTGGCGCTGGGTTTTGTAGGTTATGTGGCTGCCAGATTTATGATTTACTTCAATAAAAAGAAATAGATATGGTTTATAATTCATTTAACTTATAAACTTTAGCAGATAAGGCTTTAAGTTCGATTGTTTTGGAGATAGTGTGAAAAAGGCAAATTTGGCCATTGTCGGTGCTACTGGCGCTGTGGGCGTGACTATTCGTGAAATTCTGGAACAAAGAAATTTCCCGATTGAGAATATTTTTTTATTGGCTAGTGAGCGCTCGGCTGGTGAGCGAGTGCAGTTTAATGGTCAGTCAGTTAAGGTACAAAACCTGGCGGAGTTTGATTTTTCACAAGTGGATGTGGCTTTGTTTTCCGCCGGTGGTGCCATTTCCAAAGAATATGCACCAATCGCAGCAAAAGCGGGCGCTGTAGTGGTGGATAATACTTCCGAGTTTCGTTATCACGATGAGATCCCGCTGGTGGTGACGGAAGTTAATCCTGAAAAGATTGCGGATTATAAAAAACACGGCATTATTGCCAACCCAAACTGTTCAACCATGCAAATGATGGTAGCACTAAAGCCAATTCAGGATGCGGTTGGCATCAAGCACATTAATGTATCGACCTATCAGGCAGTTTCCGGCTCTGGTCAAAAAGCCATCGAGGAATTGGCGAAACAGACGGCGCAATTGCTAAATGCACGTCAGATTGAAAGTCAGGTTTACGATAAGCAAATTGCTTTTAACGTGCTGCCAAACATTGATGTTTTGCAAGATAACGGCTACACCAAAGAAGAAATGAAAATGGTCTGGGAGACCCGTAAAATACTCGGAGATGAGTCGATTGAAGTGAGTCCGACGGCGGTTCGAGTGCCGGTATTTTATGGTCATTCCGAAGCCATTCATTTGCAGACCAATGCTCCTATTGATGCTGCACAAGTACGCACTTTGCTGCAACAAGCTGAAGGGGTTGAAGTGATTGATGATATGAGTCAATTGGAATATGCCACCCCAGTCACTCACGCCAGCGGTAAAGATGGGGTTTTCGTGAGTCGAATTCGTAATGATATTGGTATGAAAAATGGTATTGCCATGTGGGTAGTATCGGATAATGTGCGCAAGGGTGCAGCTTTAAATAGTGTGCAAATAGCTGAAATACTTGTAAAAAATCATCTATAATCGCACAATGATTGAGATAGGGATTAGGCTTTTTATGGCTTGATTACAAGGATAGTGTTTTAAGGGTAACTTTATGAAAAAACAGAGTAAGTTTCGTCAAATAGCGCTATCATTAGCCGTTAGTACGGCATTGGTAGCACCGTCTGTATGGAGTTTGGGATTAGGTGAAATTGATTCTAATACTAAATTAAATCAACCACTTAAGGCGAAAATCAAGCTTTTGTCATCTAAAGAGTTTGATGCGAATGAGTTATCAGCAAAAATTGCTTCTTATGAGGCATATACCAAGTTTGGCGTTGAGCGAGAAACGGTGCATGGGCAGCTAAAATTTGTTGTTGAGACTGCCGCTGATGGTTCTAAATATCTTAATGTCACTAGTAACCAGGGGATTAAAGAACCTTTTTTAAACTTTTTGGTGGAATTAAACTGGCCGCAAGGGCGTTTATTACGCGAATATACTTTATTGCTCGATCCTCCGTCATTGGGCCAAGCCAATACACAAGTGGTTACCGTTGCCAAGCCAGCTCAAACCAAACCTGCTGTCACTCAGTCTAAGCCGAGACAAAGCAATCGTCAGCAGGCTGGCAAGCCCAGACAAAACACTCGTCCTCGCTCACAAGTAGCGTTTACTGGTGATAGCTGGCGAGTAGGGCGTGGCCAGACTTTGTGGAGTATTGCCTCTCAATTAAGACCTGAAGGAGCTACGGTTAATCAAACATTGGCTGCTCTTTATAGAAATAATCCCAATGCTTTTATTAACAATGATATTGACCGTTTGAAGGCTGGTGCAGTATTGAAGGTTCCTGCTACAGCTAAAGTTAAAGCTGTGGCATCAAATGTTAATTATCTTAATCTAAGAAAAAACAACCTGGCTCAAGAAGCACCTCTAGATGTGCGTAAGATTGTTGATGAGAAAGCTAGTGTTGACAATAAGCCAGCTGAAGGCCGCTTAACCATCAGTAGTGTTACTGAATCTGAATCTACTAATAGTTCAGGCGCTTTAACTGAAGAAGGTGCTACAGGTAATCCGGCACAAGGAAATTCTACAGAGTTATTGGAAACTGTTGAGTCATTGCGTATTGAGAATGAGCAGTTGAAAAAGGAATTAGAGGCAGTCAAGTCTCAATCTGATACAGGTTTGACAGTTGAAGATGAAACCTTATCGGTTTTGGCTGGTTCTGCTCAAGCAAAGGATGATACTGACGAAGCATTGCAAAACTTGCTACTGGAAACAGAGGCAGCGAATAAAGCAACCCAAGCGCTTGACTCCTCTAATGCTGTAGCAAATGTTGAGCAAAAGCCTAATGAGCCAGTTTCCAGCTCGACCGAAAAGTCTTTTTGGCAAAAAGAAGGTTTCTGGAAATGGCCATTAATTATATTGGCAGCTTTATTAGGCTTGCTGGGTTTGGGCTATTTCCTTAAAAGGCGACAAGCCGAATTAGACACAAATTTAGTCGCTGATGGTTTAAACTATCAATCGAATAGTGATGCTAAAAAACAACCATCTTTTGCTTCGCAACCTTTACAGGCTCCTGATGTTGAAACTGATCCGATAGAAGAGTCCGATATTTTAATTGCACGAGGTCAATTAGATAAGGCTGAAGAGCTGCTTGCCGAGACACTGGTTACAACGCCTGACAACCACTCGGTTCGTGTGAAATTGATGGAAGTCTATGGCAGCAACAATAAGGTTGACAAAATCCAGGAGTTATATCGTACTTTTCCTGAAGGTTTCGATCATGATTCGAAGTTAGGCTTAAAGGTAGCCAGTTTGATGCAGTTGTATGCAAATAAAACGCAGTCGCAAACAATCGACAGCCAGGTTGACGATGCTTTAATGATCAAAGAAAGCGATGTTTTTGGCGATAATAATGATGCTGGCAGGACTGGTGTTGACGAGACTGATGATGGTAATAATGAACTGGATTTGTCTGATGATTTGGAAGATGCCTTAGATTCTGCAATGCAGACCAGTAATGATTCTGAAGATAACAATCAGCCTAATGTTGTTGAGTTTGATTCCGGTGATGAAGCTGTTGAAGGTGATAATGCTTCAGAAGATGCAGAGCAACTTTCTGATGATGAAGTAACAACCAAGCTGGAATTGGCCAAAGCTTATATCGCTATGGGAGACGATGAGTCTGCTAAGGAGATCTTACAAGAAGTTGAGCGAGAAGGTAATCCTGAACAACAGCGAATAGCCGCTGAAATGTTAGCTGATATTTAATTTATGTTTCCATTGAAAGCACCAGCAGTTGATGCTGGTGCTTTTGTTTAGCAGGTGTTAATCAGGTCTGATATGAATCCAATTGCGCTAGGTATTGAATATGACGGTAGTCGCTACTGCGGTTGGCAACGGCAAACCCATTCGCCATCAATCCAAGAAACGTTGGAAAAGGTTTTATCAAGCATTGCAGATGAGCTGGTTCAGGTGTTTTGTGCTGGTAGAACCGATACTGGAGTGCATGCTACTGGTCAGGTTGTTCACTTCCAAAGTTCTAAATTTAGACCCGATAAAGCCTGGATTTTAGGTGCTAATACCCAGTTACCCAATGATATTGCTGTACGCTGGGTACAAGCCGTTTCCAGTGATTTCCATGCGCGTTTTAGTGCTACGGCGAGACGTTATCGCTACCTTATCGCCAATACTAAAGCTAAGCCCGCGATTGGGCATTTTGGGCTGACCTGGATCCGACAGCCTTTGGATTTAGTTGCTATGAATCAAGCTTGCCAGTATTTTCCTGGCGAACAAAATTTTAGTTCTTTTCAGGCGGCTTCTTGTCAATCGCCAACCCCCATGAGAAATATCCATCATTTGTATGTGAAAAAAGTGGGCAGCTATCTAATCATCGACATTAAAGCCAATGCTTTTTTACATCATATGGTTAGAAATATTGCCGGAACCCTGATAGAAATTGGTCGCGGTAATAAAACTGTCGATTGGACAAAAATGCTATTGGAGGCGCAAGATCGCAAATTGGCTGCAGCTACCGCTAGTCCTAAGGGTCTTTATTTGGTGGAGGTTGATTATCCCGATGAATTTGCATTACCAAAGGTTGAGCCTGGCCCTTTATTTTTGGCTAATAATATTAAGTAAGTCTGGTTTTACCAGCTATAAAGCTTAATTTTACCTATACCCAGTTAGTCGAAAACTGCTAAAATACTGAATAACTAATGAATTTTTAAATAATTTTATGAGCTGGTTAGAACGATTATTACCAAAAAGAAATCCAGAAGGGGCCCGTAAAAAATCTATTCCTGAAGGGGTATGGAGTAAGTGTAGTCATTGTGAGGCGGTGCTTTATTATGCGGAACTGTCTCGTAATCAAGGGGTTTGTCCTAAGTGCGATCATCATATGCGGATGAATGCTCGCGAGCGGCTGGAATTATTTTTGGACCAAGATGGTCGTATTGAAATTGCGGCTAATATGAAGCCAGTGGATTTACTGAAATTTAAAGATTCAAAAAAATATAAAGATCGTATTAACTCTGCCCAGAAAAACACCTCTGAAAATGACGCTTTAATTGCTTTTCGCGGTAGTGTACATGGGGTGCCAATTGTTGCTAGTGCCTTTAATTTTCAGTTTATGGGCGGTTCTATGGGCTCAGTGGTTGGTGAAAAGTTTGTACGTGCGGTAGATCAAGCGATTAAAACCAACTCTGCTTTGGTTTGTTTTTCAGCTAGTGGTGGTGCTCGTATGCAAGAAGCTTTGGTTTCTTTGATGCAAATGGCAAAAACCAGTGCGGCTCTAGCCAAATTATCGGAAAAAGGCTTGCCTTTTATTTCTATTCTAACCGATCCTACTATGGGTGGTGTGACAGCGAGTCTGGCGATGCTGGGTGATATCCATATCGCCGAACCAAAAGCGTTGGTGGGCTTTGCCGGGCAGCGGGTGATTGAACAAACTATTCGGGAAAAATTGCCCGAAGGATTCCGCTTAAGTGAATTTTGGCTGGAGCATGGAGCGGTGGATATGATTGTGGATCGACGGGATATGCGTGAAACCGTTGCCAAGTTGTCAGCAAAATTGCTGAAATTACCAGAGCCTGCTATCGTTTAAACCCAAAGCTTTGACTCAATTCAATACGCTACAAGAATGGCTGGGATGGTTGGAAGCTAATCATCCTGTTGCTAAAATAGAGCTCGGCTTATCCAGGATCTTACAGGTAGCTCAAAACATGGAGCTGCTTGAGTTCAAAACTCCAGTTATCAGTGTTGCGGGCACCAATGGCAAAGGTTCAGTAGTTGCAACTTTAGAGGCATTGGCTATAGCGCATAATTTGTCGATTGCCAGCTATACTTCACCTCATCTAATCAAGTTTAATGAACGTATTAAGTTCAATGCTCAAGCGGTTAATGATCAGCTTTTGCTGGAGGCTTTTGCAAAGGTTTCGGCCAATCAAGAAAACATCGAGCTCACCTATTTTGAATTTACCACTTTAGTGGCGCTCTATTGTTTTAGTCAACAGGATTTGGACTTGATTGTGTTGGAAGTTGGCCTGGGTGGGCGCTTTGATGCTATTAACATTATTGATGCCGATATTTCCATTATTACCTCGATTGGTTTGGACCATACCGATTGGCTTGGCTCGGAACTATCGCAAATTGCCTATGAGAAAGCCGGCATTATGCGCAAAGGGCAGCTTTCGGTCATCGCAGATAAGTCTTTAGTGCCTTTACTGAAAAAGGCGATTGATGAAATCAGGCCTGATATTCTAGTGGCTGATGAAGATTTTCAATATCTTGAGCATGCCAGTAGCTGGGATTATGTTTATGATGATTTGGTTATAAAAAATATCCATAAAAGTCAGTTGTACCTTAGCAATCAGGTGGTAGCCTTAACCGCATTTACTAAACTGTTTAAAGAAAAGATTACAAAACACAAATTAAAAGCTGCTTTAGAAAATACCCAATTATTAGGGCGTTTTCAGATGTTAAGCCAATCACCTTATATTATCCTGGATGTTGCTCATAATTCTGATTCAGCAAGGTTGCTCAATCAGCGTATTAGTGATCTAGTGCAATCATCAAAAGCTAAAGTATGGGCACTTTGTGGCATGTTAAAAGATAAGGATATTTATGCTTCATTATCAGAAATGGACTCTGTCGATCAGTGGCTTTTAATTGATTTACCAGGTGAAAGAGGAGCTCTGGCTGAAGATTTGCACTATCAGCTTAATACGCTGATGGATGCAGGAAAAATCAAGGCTAATTCAATAATTTCGTCAAAAACTATTGAAAAAGCCTATGATTGCTTTAAAACTAAGGCTGAACCAGAAGATCTTTTAATGGTATTTGGTTCTTTTGTAACGGTGGGGCTGATGCTAGAGTATTGGCAATAGTTATAATGAATTTATGCTTGTAATTTTGGTCATATATAAAAGGTAATTCGAAAATAATATTCGAAGGTGGTAGTAGGTGGAAGATAGGCTTAAATATCGATTAGTTGGCGCTGCTGTAATTTTAGCATTAATGGCTTTTTTCCTACCGTTAATTTTGGATAGTGAAAAATACCGCACCGAAATAGTGCCGCAAATACCGGCTATGCCTGAGGCAACAACTGATCCTGAGCAATTAAGACAAAAACTGCAATTGCAAACATCTGAGCAAAAAAATTCTGATAGAGCTTCTCAAGAGCAGGGTACTTTGGTTATCGATCTGGATAAAGCCGTTAGTGAAATTCCTGAAACAAATACCAAAAAAAGCACAGAAACAAGTTCAAAAACTGAACCAGTTTTGTCTGAAAGCAATAACAATCCTGCTGCTAATGGCAAAACACAATCTAAGGAGAATGCAAAGGATACAAACCAGGCAGAAACTAAAAATGAGCAAGTAAAAGCCATAGAAACTGATACTAAAAAGGAAACTGCTGAAGTTGCTAAAGCTGTCGATACCGCTAAAAAAGTTGTTACAGAAAAAGCAAAAACACCCTTGCCAAAGACTAAGGTGCCTGAGTTTAAAGAGTCAGCTTATATAATTCAAATAGGTAGTTTTTCAAATAAGGATAATGCTTTGAAACTAGTCAATGATTTAAGAAGGCAGGATTATCGTGCTTATCAAAGGGTGTCTAAGGACTATTCACGAGTTTTTGTGGGGCCTTATCCGGATAAGAAAATTGCCGAATCGCGTAGCGAAAAGCTTACTCAACTGGTTGGTTCTAAAGTTACCGTTCTGGAATTTGATCCAATTAAACATTAGTGTTTCCGTATCCTGGATGCTCTGTTAAAATAACGTCAATCTTACCTACCTTGTAATCATATGATTTGGGTTGATTGGGTCATTCTTGCAATTATTGGACTTTCCGCATTAATCAGCTTGATGCGTGGTTTTGTCCGTGAAGCCTTATCTTTAGCTGGCTGGATTGCTGCATTTTTATTGGCCAAAGCATTTTACGAACCGGTAGCTGAAATGCTGGCTGCACACATCGAAACTAACAGTATCCGCTTAGGTGTAGCTTGGGTCGGGATCTTTGTTATTACTTTATTTGCTGCTGGGGTGGTTAATTATCTTTTCGGCAAAATGATTGATAAAGCAGGTTTAAGCGGTACCGATCGCTTTCTTGGTATGGGCTTTGGTGCTTTAAGAGGTGTATTGATTACAGCTTTAATAGTGTTGGCTTTAAAGCAGTTTACACCGGTAGCCAAAGACGAGTGGTGGGGACAATCGGAACTGATCCCCCATATGGAATATGTAGCTGAGTGGTTTTACGACAAGTTAGGTGAAGTTGTTGATGTGCCGGTATTGGAACAAAAATCGGATGCTTTAGAAAAAGACAAGCCAGTAGAACCTGTGGAAGAGAAGCTTAAAGCGGTTATTATTGAAGAGTTGAAGCAAAAAACTGAAAAGCAGTAGCGCTGTTATTAAAAGGTTTAAAGTTTATGTGTGGTATTGTTGGTATAGTGGGTAAATCACCCGTCAATCAAAGTATCTATGATGCTTTAACGGTGTTGCAACATCGCGGCCAAGATGCTGCGGGTATTGTGACTAGTGATGAAGGACGTCTCTACTTGCGCAAAGATAATGGATTAGTGCGGGATGTATTTCATACCCGCCATATGCGTCGCTTAACTGGTAATACTGGTATTGGTCATGTTCGTTATCCAACTGCCGGTAGTTCTACCAGCGCTGAAGCCCAGCCTTTATATGTCAACTCTCCCTATGGAATTACTTTAGCCCATAATGGTAATTTGACCAATGACGATGAATTAAAAAAAGAACTTTATTTGACCGACAGGCGTCATCTAAATACTAATTCTGACTCTGAAGTGCTACTAAATGTGTTAGCGCATGAGTTACAAGTAAAAAATAAAAACCATCTATCACCTGATGAAATTTTTGATGCGGTAGCCAAAGTTTTTAAACGCTGCGAAGGTGCTTATGCTGCGGTAGCCTTGATCAGCGGGCATGGCCTTTTATGTTTTAGGGATCCTCATGGTATTCGCCCTGCGGTATTTGGTAAAAAGATTACCGATGCAGGCACTGAATATATGGTGGCTTCCGAATCTGTGGCGCTGGATGCGTTGGGCTTTGAGTTGATTGATGATGTGGGGGCTGGTGAAGCCATTTTTGTGTCAGAAGCTGGCGAGTTGCATCGTAAGCAGTGTGTAAAAGGGCAGTTAACGCCTTGTATTTTTGAGCATGTGTATTTGGCAAGACCTGATTCTTTGATTGATAATGTATCGGTTTATAAAGCGCGCTTACGAATGGGAGAGCAGCTTGCAGATAAAATCAAACATGAATGGCCAGATCATGATATTGATGTGGTCATACCGATCCCGGACACTTCTTTGACTTCTGCAGTGCAGTTAGCGCATGAGCTTGGTGTGAAAATGCGGCATGGTTTTATCAAGAATCGTTATATCGGTCGAACCTTTATTATGCCTGGTCAACAGATGCGCAAGAAAAGTGTACGACAAAAATTAAATGCCATTGATTTAGAATTTAAAGGTAAAAATGTACTTTTGGTCGATGACTCAATAGTCAGGGGAACCACTTCTGGCCAGATTATTGAGATGGCGCGTGAAGCTGGTGCCAATAAAGTTTATTTTGCTTCCGCTGCTCCACCGGTAAGGTATCCAAATGTCTATGGTATTGATATGCCTGCTGCTGCCGAGTTAATAGCCCATGGCCGTACGGAACAGGAAATCGGTGAGTTGATTGGTGCCGATCGAATGTTCTACCAAGATATTGATGATATGGTCGAGGCTGTCAGGGAAGGTAATCCGGACTTAATAAATTTCGATCTGTCGGTGTTTAATGGTGAGTATGTAACTGGTGGTATCGATCAGGATTACTTGAAGCGATTAGAAGATTTGCGTAATGATAGCGCCAAAAAAGTTAATGATTTAGAAAATGTGACGGATGTAGCTATGGTCATGGACTTACATAATCAATAATATGCAATATATTATGCGCACGCTTTTACGATTATTGGGATGGAAACTGGTAGGTGAAATGCCTAAGGAAAAGAAGGCGGTATTTATTTTTGCACCGCACACTTCGAACTGGGACTTTGTGATCATGATGATGGCTCGTTTTTGCTATAAAATGAAGCCCGCTTATTTAGGCAAACATACGCTTTTTAAACCACCTTTTGGTTGGATTTTTAAAATGCTCGGTGGTATACCTGTTGAACGCTCGAGCTCGAATAATGTGGTGGATCAAGTGGTTGAAATCATCAAGGAAAGGGATGAAATTGCTTTAGCTTTGGCACCGGAAGGAACACGCAGTAAAACCAAAAAATGGAAAAGTGGTTTTTACCATATAGCGCTAAAAGCCAGAGTTCCGCTGGTAATGGCTTTTCTTGATACCAAAACTCGAACCTTGGGTATGACAGATTCCATAATGCTAAGTGGCGATAAAGAAAAAGATATGGATTCTATTAGAAGTTTTTATCAGGATAAAATAGGTTTTAAACCAGAATTGGCCAGTGACATTCAGCTTGAAATTAAGGATAATTAATACTAACTATTGTAATGCTATTTATGGCAGACTGCTAGCTGTCACCACATTTCTTTTTATTGCTGTTATCTTTACGCCATCCGCTACAGCACTCAATATTCGTTTACAAGAACCTCGCTTTGATAGCATTAATACTAAAGATGGATTAAGCCAAAGTGGAGTGGTTGATATTATTCAGGACGACAGAGGTTTTATGTGGTTTGCTACTCAATATGGTTTAAACCGCTATGATGGCCGAAAAATTGAACACTTTTATGCTAATCCAAATAATACGAACACTTTAGCTTCCAATTCAATCAGTCGTTTGGATAAGGATAGTCAAGGGCATATTTGGGTTCTAACCTCTTCTGGTTTGGACTCAATTCATCCTCAAACACTCGAAATTACTAACTGGGTTAATTTTATTTTAGAGTTTTTAATTCAAGAAAATATTGAAGCTAAAAATACAAAAATTAGCATTACCGATTTTCGATTTGATCAGCACAATAACTTATACTTGGTTGTTAATTATAGAGATTTACTAAAAATTAATTTAAAGAGCAAGCAAGTTCAAAATATCCAAACGGTTTTCCAGCATTTCAAAACTAAATCTATTACTGGAATTTTAATATTAGATAATTCCCGAATATTAATTAATTCCGGAAACTGCTTCTATTTTTTCGATACTACAAGAAAGTTCGAATTAATAAAAAAAGATTGCTCAGCTATGGGTTTGGATTATGAATTATTTCAAACTCACAGCCTACAGGGTGATGAATTATTTATTGGTATTAACAGTGGGTTCTTAAGATATAATACTTCTAGTTATGAGAAGGAAATTATTTCAGTTTTTGATAGCAAAAGCCAGGCTAATAGCTCCCCAATAAGTATAAATGTTACAGAACAAGGTTATTGGTTAGGTACTCCTTCAGGTTTAAAATTTTGGGATAAAACAACGAAGTCTATTATTAAAGAATACTATCACGATTCAAGCGATCCTTTTTCAATTGTTAATAATGATATTTTAAAATTAATGAGAAGCGATGATGGTGTACTTTGGATTGGAACCAGTTTTGGAATTAGTTTATTAAAGCCGAAGCAGGAATTCTCACACTTGCTTAAGCAAAAAGAAACCAAGAGCTTTGATCTTGCTAATCTGGCGACTACAGTTACTGAAGACTCAAATAGAAACTTATGGGTTGGTACTAGCAGTTCGGGCGTTTATAAATACTCTGCAAACAATGGAGTATTAGAAAATAGCCTTAAATTAGAAAAAAAAGAAAATGCAGAATTTACAGGTTTTGTAAGTAAAATCTTAGAAGATAACAATCAGAACTTATGGGTACTTGCTGAGAGTGGACTTTCCGTTAAGCCTTTGGATTCAAAAAAATTCAAGACTCTTCGACATTTTAAGCATAATAATAAAGCATACGATTTTGGTTATGGATTTGATCTTGTTCAGGATCGTTACTCTAATTTCTGGTTAGGCGGTTCTGAAGGCTTATTAAAACTTGAAGTTCCTTATGAGCTGGATGGAACCGCTAAACTTAATCAGCTTAAGTTGATTGATTATACTAAACAGCTGCCAAAAAATTTTCTTACGGGTGATTATGGTATCTATACTATTTTTGAAGATTTACAAGGTTTTATTTGGTTAGGTGGCTCTGATGGTTTGGTTAGATTTAACCCGAACAATTTAAAAACCGATTATTATCGGTATGATCCAAAAGATGCTACCAGTTTATCATCTTCTGATATTAGCACTATTTATGAAGATTATAATGGTGTTTTATGGATAGGTACTAACCATGGTTTGAATCGGGTTTATTATAATGATAACGGAAAAATTCGCTTCAAAAGAATTGGTGTCAATGATGGCTTCCATTCAGACTATATTAGTAGCATACAAGACGACGATCAGGGTTTTTTATGGATATCTACCATTAAAGGAATTACCAGATATCATCCTTCAAATCTGGAACCGGTAGTTAACTATCTTTACGAACAGGGCTTACAACACGATGAGTTTTATACCAAGTCCTCATATAAAGATCAGGATGGAATTTTATACTTTGGCGGGGTAAATGGTATTAATTACTTCGATCCAGAAAATATTACCATCGAGTTAAAAATCAGACCTCTTAAGATTAGCTTGGTTTCGCAAAATAATATTAATTATGATCTTGCCGAGGGGCAGCAACAATTAGAGCTAAAACAACAAGCTCCGATCAAGATTAGAGTGTCAAACTTTGATTATGTATCCAATAGACATATGGAACTGAGGTATAGATTTTCGCCAGATATGAAGTGGCAAAAGCTAGTCGATACTGAAGTAATTTTACACCAACTTGATGAGGAAATTGAACTACAAGTTCAACAGAAAAGTATTGGTGGAGATTGGATTGAACCTGGTGTTTATTTAAAAATCATTCCGAAATTTACAGTACTGAATAAAGATTTTTTGTGGGCATTAAGTGTGTTTGGTATTTTGTTTACGGTGATGCTTTCAGTTTACTGGTTTTACCGAAAACTAAGTCGAAAACTTTATATCAAAGAGTTGATGTATAAACGAGAAAAAGCCAAACAATCCATGTTGATGGAAGAAAAATTAACCCTGCTGCATCAAGTGGAAGATTTGCACTATTCATTATCTGAACAAAAGTATTTAGTGGATAAGATTGAGAATGAACTTGTTCAAAAAGAAATAAAAGATGAATTAACAGGGCTTTATAGTCGAGGTTATATTAGAAAAAATATACAGTATGAATTGGATAGCATTTTAGCAAGCTGGAAACAGGTTGAGCATAAAGGGCTTTATTTGGGGTTATTCAGCGTTGAAATTGATAATTTTCCATCGCTTAAAGAGCAATTTGGTTACATTGCCAGTAATGAGGTTTTGAATCAGGTGGCAACTGCTTTAAGTAATATTTGTTACGGTACTGATATATTGGTACGTTGGGAAGGCGCAAAAATTTTAATTTTGAGTCGCGGTATTTCAAAGCGTGAACAAATGGTATTAGCTGAAAAAATCAGAAATATTATAGCTTCTAGTAAATTCAATCTTTCTAATGGAAAGAAAATTGATATTACGGCCAGTATTGGCTTTACTCGATATCCTTTCATTGAACAAGGTTCCGTGGAAAAACAACCCAACTGGTCAAAATTATTGTATATATTCGAAATGGCTTTATCGACCGCCCAATCCAATAGCCTAAATGCTTGGATTGGAATTTTTTCGAATCAATTTACGGATTACACTGCTTTGGAAGAAGCTTTATTGAAAGAGTTGCCCACTTTGATTAATAGTGGGCAACTAGACTATGTTTCTTCAATTCCAAAAGCAAAAAAATTGCAATGGGAATAATAAAATTGCTTTACTCTTCTTTATTAATTAGAAGATTTTATTTTTTTACGCTTAATGATTTTAATTCCATGCTCACCATCGCCTTCAATGTTGATATCATGAATTTTTTCAATATCTTTACTGATAAACATCATATTAGAGCCTGAGTCACCTGAGAAAAGAACCTCCTTATTTATATTATAAGACTGCAAGGTGCTTCTTAGCGCAGCTTTAACATCTTCTGACAAGTTGCCACCAATAATCATAATTTTGTCATCTAAATTAAGGTCTACATCATGTTGCTCGTTGCTATGGAAAAAATTAAAATTAGCGCCATGATCACCGGACAAGTTAAGAATTTTAATATCCTTACCATCAATATTGACGGTGGTTGAACCATCTTCGCCTTTGGTCGCAACAATGGTTTTCCCTGAATCGGTAACGATAGTGCGACTTTCACCTTTAACCAGATCTGCTAAAGTAAATTTTTCAGTCTTACCATTGACAATTAGCTCCACTAAAGCATCGTCATCATTTTCCTGTTCGATATGAACCTCTATAGTTTCTACCTTTTCTTCAGCTTGCAGATTAAAGGCGGCTAAGCTCAAACCTAGAATTGCGGGCACCATAGTAAGATTAAGTACAATATTTTTTAGTTTCATATAAAACCTCTTATGTTTGTTAAATATTAAATAATGTCATTCGGTATTTACCACTTACACTAAGTAACATAAGCAAGAAGCATGCCAATTATTTATATTTAACCTTCTTCATTTTAAAGCCGACAGCTAGGCATTTAAAATAATTCAGTCCTGATATGGGGATTTTAGTCTGAAATAAGGAACTTTTCGAGTCGGTATAAAAAGCTTTTATAACTCAAACCCAACAGCTGTGCTGCTTTTTTCTTATTGCCTTTGCTATAACTCAGGGCTTGCTTATAGAAATTCTGTTCCATCTGTTCCCAGTTGATTCCGGTTTCAGGTAAAATCAGTTCAGTATTTTTATTGGTATTATGATGTAAAAATTCCAGATCCTTTAAATGAATTTTGTTGTTAGTCGAAAGTAGCATTAAACGTTCAATACAATGGCCCAGTTCTCGAATATTTCCTGGCCAATAATAGCTTTCTAATGAGCGATAGGCTGCTTTGCTAAACTCTATCGGAGTCATTTGATGATTCCTCGAGTGCTTTTCATTAAAAAACTGAATCAATGCCGGAAGATCTTCAAGCCGTTCTCTTAAAGCTGGCATTTTGATAGGAATAACATTCAGCCGGTAAAGTAAATCTTCGCGGAATTTTTCCTGTGCGACTAAGTCACTCAATGATTTATGAGTGGCAGAAATTACCCGAACATCAATTGGCTGTGATTTATTTGAACCTATACGACTAACGCTTGATTCTTGTAAAACGCGTAATAGTTTGGTTTGAATGGCGGGGGATAATTCAGCCACTTCATCCAGAAACAAGGTGCCACCATCGGCTGCTTCAAATGACCCTATTTTTTTGCTATGAGAGCCAGTATAAGAGCCTTTTTCGGCACCAAACAGTTCAGCTTCGGCTAAGCCTTCAGGAATGGCTCCACAGTTAATCACAATAAAGGGTTTATCCTTGCGCGGTGATAATTTATGCAAGGCTCTTGCTGCTAATTCTTTACCAGTGCCACTTTCACCTGAGATGTGGATAGTTGCATTAGTTGGTGCCAACTTTTGTACTTGTGCAAAAATTTTCTGCATGGCTTTTGAGCTGCCTACCATATCCACTAGTTGTTGGCGTTCTTTGAGCTCGGATGAAAGGTTTTTATTTTCTTCAGTGAGACTAATGGTTTTACTGGCTCGATCAATACAAAATAACAATTGGTCTTTGCTATAAGGCTTGGTGAGGTAATCCTTAGCCCCTGTTTTAATGGCTTCTACAGCATGTTGAATAGAACCATAAGCGGTAGCCAATACAAAATAGATTTCAGGATATTGTTTATTGACTTCTTGTAGCAGCCACAGGCCATCCTGATTGGGAAGTCGCCAGTCAGATATCACAATTTGATATTGGGCTTTTTTCAATGCTTCAAGTGCATCTTCAGCAGACTCGACCCAATGGGTTTGATACTGTTGCTGCGATAGGATATCACTGATTAATTCACCCTGAATCGCTTCATCTTCAACAATTAATACAAATATTTGGTTCATAATATTTTAAGCTTTAGCACCGTTTTCAAGAGGGAATATTATTGTCGCAATAGTTCCTTGCGGGAATTTATCAAGCAGTTCTAGATCACCATTATAGCGGTGCCTTATCAAGCGTCTGGCAATGTATAGACCCATTCCAGTGCCATAGATTTTATCCGTAACATAAGGCTTAAATAATTGCTCCTTAATTTGAGGGCTAATACCTTTACCATTATCTTCTATTGAGATTAGTAGTTGATTTTCTTGGCATTTGCTAGTGAGTAATATGTTGCCGGGCACTTCATCGCTGGCATCTATGGCATTTTGCAATAATATTTGCAGGAGCATCGCAATTTCTGTTTCAACGCATAGCAACTGCATGTCGACTATGTTGCCGAGTTTTACTTGTGTAGTCTCAATTTGTGAAAGCGCTAATTGAATGATCTGTTCAAGTTGTACTGCCTTTTTGTCAATGCCTTGCTCCATCAGTAAGGTGAAACTTTTTAGCCAATTTTCAATTCTTTGAACCTGTTCAATTGCTATATCTGTAAATTTACTTTTTTGTGATGCATCAGAGGATTGTTGTTCCAGACTCAGCTGCAAGGTGTTTAAAGGATTGCGTAAATTGTGCGCTAAACCTCTTGAAATATCGCTTAATTCACGAAAATGTTCTAACTCTTGTTGTTGGGCTTTTTGCTCGCTTAAGGCCACTAAATCCTGCGACATTTTATTGAATTGTTTGACCGTCTCGGAAATGTCTCGGCCATATTTTTTGGCATTAATTTCGACTTGAGTGCCAAACTCGCCTTGACTGACTTTGATTGCAGCTTTATTGAGTGCCATCAATGGCTTGGTAATACTATAAGTAATAAAACTGACCAGTGTTATGGCAATTGCAAACAAAGCAAAAGTAATCCAGAGGTTTCTCTTTTTTAATTCACTGACAGTGTCATGTATTTCAGTTCGAGGAATAGGGATCTGAAATTCGCTATCTTTACTGATTAGCTTAATCACTTCATCGTGGATATTATCGCCTAAATGGATCTGAATATTTTTGTTATCAGGACGAATCAACTGCCGTTGGATAATTTTGCCTTGTTCATCGAGGACAAAGGATTCGGTTTCATATAAAACATCTTGGTTATAAATAAAAATACTGGCGGTATCTTTTGAAATCTCAAAGGCGGCTTCACCAAGCCGCTCAGAAAATTTGTTGTCATATTGATAATACAGAATACCCTGAACGGCTAGTAGCAAGGCTAGCAGAGAAATAAATAGGATAATCAGCCTGTTTCTAATACTCATTTTTTTCAAACCAGTAAACTCCATAACAATGTAAGTTATTGAGTTTTATTAAGCAAGAAGCGTGCCAAAGTTATTATTGGTTATGCCAAGGCAGTTAACGACTAGGGCCTTTTAATGAAGTTGCTGCAAAATTAATAGTAATAAAACAGCAGAGATAGCACCATAAAGGAAAAAGTCTTTATGTTTAATCACAATGCCGTGGGAGTGCTGATGATTGGGATCATGTTCAATCGCATGAGCATGATCGTGATGATGGCCATCTTCATCGATATGCGGCCGGTGAATGATCACATGCAAGAGAGTTCCTGCTACCAGAGCTTGAAAGTAATCTAGCCAATGATGGTTTGCAAGGTTGATATCTCCTAATAGATAGCCTTGCCCTAAGGCGTAACCAAAAACCGTTGCTATAAGAATCGCAATAAATATCAAAAAACTTTTTGTCTTACCCCAGACGGGTTCGATCAGCCACCAGATACCCAAGCCAACTATGAGTCGGTGTAGGATAACAGCGTAAGGCATCATGACATTATTCTGGTTTTCAATCACTGCCATACCGTCAATAGTGGAGTGTAGCATAAGCCCAAAAATACCAATGGCAAGAGCCGTTTTATGAGCTTTATCAGCGGCTTGCTGGAAACTCATTTCAATAAAACCAGGGCCAAAAAAACCAATCAGTAATAGTGGAATTAACCAATAGCCTATGTGTAACCAAAGGGTTGGAATGATGTCAAGAGTTAAGATTCCGCCTACGGAAACTAGTACGAATGAAAATAAAAAATTGTCTAAACGTCTGTTTTGCGGAAACCAAAGTAACAGCATTGGTCCTATCAAAATAGTGATTAGACTTAAAGCAAGTAACATAACTAAAGTAACTTTCCTGGATTCATGATGCCATTGGGATCAAAAACCTGTTTTATAGATTTCATTAGTGCAATTTCTGTGGGACTGCGCGAAAAATGCAAATAAGGTTTCTTCAAAAGTCCTACGCCATGCTCGGCAGAAATAGTCCCCTCCAGTTTTTCAAGTAGGGCAAAAATTTCCGGACTGACTTGCTCACATTGTGCCACAAAGTCCTCGTTCGACAGCTTTTCTGGTTTCAGAATATTCAAATGCAGGTTGCCATCACCAATATGACCGAACCAGATAACTTCAAATTCAGGGTATTTAGCTGCGACAATAGCATCTACCTGAGTTAAAAAATCAGTGATTTTTTCCGGCGTAACCGCAATATCATTTTTATAGGGCTTTTGGTGCGCTATGGCTTCGGAAATATATTCACGATATTTCCATAAATCTTGGGCCTGTTGCTGACTTTGGCTGATAACACCATCAAGAATAAGACCTTGCTCCATAGAGTTTTCAAAAACTTCTAAGGCTTTTTCCAGCTCGGCTTCTGAAATAGCATCAAATTCAAGTAAACAGTAGAAAGGTGCTTTCTCTGCAACTGGTGAGGTTAAACTGTGCGCTGCCATTACCTTGCTTAAAGCTTCATTTGAAAAAAATTCATAAGCGGTTAAATCAAGATTTTTTTGGAAATTTTCCAGCAATGGCATCAAGCTGGAAAGACCTGGTATTGCCAATAATAGAACCGTTAAATTTTCTGGTGGACGGCAAAGGGCAATGGTAGCTTCGGTAATAATACCTAAGGTTCCTTCGCTACCAATAAACAAGTGTCTAAAGTCATAACCAGTGGCATTTTTAATCAGGCCTTTATTGAGTTTTAATATCTCGCCCTTGCCAGTGACTACCGTTAAGCCTTGCACCCGCTCACGGGTCATGCCGTACTTGATAACTTTAATACCACCAGCGTTGGTTGCGATATTGCCGCCAATTTGGCTTGAACCTGCTGAAGCAAAATCTACCGGATAATAAAGCTTTTGCACCGAAGCGTATTCTTGAATTTGTTCAGTAATAACGCCTGCCTGGCAGGTCAGTGACTTGGTCGCTGCATTGAAATCTAGGATCTGATTCATCTTATCCAGTGCCAATACCAGCTCGCCATTGGAGGCTACTGCGCCACCGCTTAAGCCGGTGCGCCCCCCCGAAGGTACTATGGCAACCTGATTGACATTGGCCCATTGAATGATTGCTTGAACCTGTTCGGTGCTTTTAGGAAAAGCAATGGCAAGCGGGGCTACTTGGTAATAATTGGTCCAGTCTTTGCCATAATGCTGCAGCGAATCAGGATCGGTTAACAGGCATTGCGCATCCAGCAAATGGTCTAAAGGTGATAAATCAGCAGGCATCTCAGTTATCTCTTTGATGAGCGTTTTATGGCCATGATTCTATAAAGCTAATTTTAAAAAAGAAGCAGGTTGGATATTTTGCCAGAGCTTAGCCCTAAAAGGAATCTGAAACTCTTTTTTATTGTTATTGTAAAGCAATGTTAAAAGAAATCAGAAACTGTGAATCAGTGTTAGACAGCCAATAATGGCAATTCTATAATACACAGATGCATTTGCTAAATTAATGCTAGGCAATAAAAATAATCGCTACTGGGGACAAAATGAGCTTTTTTTCCAAAGTTAAAGCTTTGCTTGATAAGCCTGCTGCTGTTGATGAAGAATTAGATATGGTTGCGGATAACGCTAAGACAGGTGCTGAGCGTCGCCAACGAAAACGTATTAATGCAAAGGAAGGTTCCAAAGTTCTTATTGTCGATGATTCTAAAACTATCTGTACTATGCTCAAGAAAATGATGCAGCAGAACCAGTATTTGGCTTCTACCGCAGAAACTGGCGAAGATGGTCTAAAATCAGCGCTTACTGAAAAACCTGATTTGATTTTTTTGGATATTGTGCTGCCTAAAATGAATGGTTTTGAAGTGTTACGTAAATTACGTAAAAATTCTGTTACTAAAGATATTCCAGTTATTATGATGAGCGGTAACCATCAGGCTACAGAAATTTTTTATGCTTCCAGGATTGGGGCTGATGATTTTTTAAAGAAACCTTTTTCAAGGTATGAATTGTTTTTCCGTATTGAAAAAATGTTGGATGATGAGCAGAATCTAATTCGAAAGAAGTAGTAAAAAGCAGTAAGATAAAATTTTCCATAACAAAAAGCCTTAGCATTTGCTAAGGCTTTTTGTTACTAGACTCGCCAGCTGAATTCTGGTGGGTGGTACTGGGCTCGAACCAGTGACCCTCGCCTTGTAAGGGCGATGCTCTCCCAACTGAGCTAACCACCCAGAATTTTTTAGAGGCACCATACTTATAGATAGTTCCCCTGAGAACGGCGCGCATTTTAAGTGGCTGGTTTCATTTGGTCAAGCGCTAAATCAAAATTATTTTAATGAATCGAATGACTCGTATTTTGTTGATTTTACTTTAGTAGTCTTTCCAGGCTTGATAAAATGGCGGTCACTCTTAATATTTAATATCTAGCTTAATCAGGCTTTATTTATGACTGTTAAAACACGTTTTGCTCCCAGTCCAACGGGCTATCTTCACGTAGGTGGTGCGCGCACAGCTCTTTATTGTTGGCTGTATGCCCGTAAGCATCAAGGTACTTTTGTTTTGCGAATTGAAGATACGGATCGTGAGCGTTCCACCGACCAGTCTGTGCAAGCCATTTTAGACGGTATGAGCTGGCTGGGACTTGAGCATAATGAAGGGCCTTATTATCAAACTCAACGTTTTGATCGTTATGAAGAAGTTAAAGAGCAGCTATTGACCAATGGTAAAGCCTATCGCTGTTATTGCTCAAAAGAGCGTTTGGATGAATTGCGTGAACGACAAATGACCAATAAGGAAAATATTGGTTATGATGGCCATTGTCGTCATTTATCCGATGATGAGCAGGATGTAACACAACCGCACGTTATTCGCTTTAAGAATCCTGTTGACGGCGTGGTGGTTTTTGAAGATCTGATTAAAGGTGAGATTTCGGTCAATAATAGTGAACTGGATGATTTGATTATTGCTCGCACCGATGGTACCCCAACTTATAATTTTACCGTGGTCGTGGATGATTTGGAGATGGGTGTTAGCCATGTGATCCGTGGCGATGATCATGTGAATAATACTCCTCGACAGATCAATATGATTGAAGCCATGGGTGGGAATGTACCATTGTATGCACATGTGCCTATGATTTTAGGTGATGATGGTAAGCGTCTGTCTAAACGGCATGGTGCCGTCAGTGTGATGCAATATCGTGACGAAGGTTATTTGCCACAGGCATTGTTAAATTATTTAGTACGACTGGGCTGGTCACATGGCGATCAGGAAGTATTTTCACGTGAAGAAATGATTGACTTGTTTGATTTGAAGGATGTTAATCGGGCGCCATCGGCTTTTAATACCGATAAATTAAATTGGCTCAATCAACACTATATGAAAACGTTGCCTGCTGCAGAAGTTGCCAGACATCTGCAATGGCATTTGGATGAGCAGAGCATAGAAACAGTTAATGGACCTGAGGTAACTTTGCTTATCCCAGAAATGGCTGAGCGGGTTAAAACTTTAAAAGAATTGGCTTCAGCTATTCGTTATTTTTACTATGACTATAAAGCCTTTGATGAAAAAGCGGCTAAAAAGCACTTGCGGCCTGTAGCTCGCCAGCCATTAGAATTAGCCAAACAAAAACTGGCTACACAAGCTGATTGGTCTGCGGATGCCCTGCATAAGCTGGTCAGCCAAACCGCAGAAGAATTGGAATTGGGTATGGGTAAAGTCGGTATGCCATTGCGCGTTGCGGTAACCGGCGCTGGTATGTCGCCGGACTTGGGTATAACCCTTGAATGGATTGGTAAAGAAGCTGTATTAAGACGTATTGATAAAGCGCTTGACTATATTACGGCAAGGGAAACAAATAATTAGAAAATAAAAAAGCCTGCAAACGCAGGCTTTTTTAATTGAAGCTATTTGCATTATAGCGCTTTAATACTTCTTAATCCTTTGATTACATCCTGAGCTGCTTCACTGGATAGGTTATTTACTCCAGCGGTAATATTATATTTCATATCGCCAGCCTGTAACTCAGACACAACGACTGAATTCCAGTTGGACAATGGGAATACCTGATAGCACTTTTTGCCATTGCTGCAACTGTATTGAACATATTCCCCCTGTTTGTGATGACTGATTAGTGGAATATAGTTCTTTTGCTTATTTGATGCCGATGACCAATAAAGTAAGGTTTTGGAATCCAATTCTTTACGGCTCTTGCTCATAGAAAAACGATTTTTAGGCGATTTAAAGCCAGTTATTACCATATGTACACCATTGGCTTTTACCGTATAGCGCACGTAATTTTTGGGCATAAAGCCGGAAACCAGTGACCAACTACTAGGTAGAATCATTTGATTGTTTGAACCAATATGAAAGGTCTTGTAGGTTTTTACCGGTTTTGGTGCTGGCGTTGGTGCCTTTTTTTCAACCACTGGTGCAGTAGTTTTACAGGCTGCCAGCAAAATTACTGAAGTCGCTGCTAATAAAGCTGACTTTATAGTCGTCATACGCCTATATTGTTTACGCTTATTGAATGTCATAATAAGTTATTACCCTAGTTAAAAAATAAGTGCTTAACCCCGTTTTGAGTCCGATTTAAAGATCAGGCCCAATGTTCGTCATAGGCTTGCCGTTCACAAGTAAAGCGAGCACCTTGCGCTAAAATGTGCATTTGCAAACCAAATAAAGAAATTGGATCGCCGCCTCCAGCTGATCCCATCGACGAGTATTGTAAATTAGTTGGGTCGATCAATGTTGCGGCACCCGTCCCAAAAACCTCCAATTCATCCTTAGGACTGATAAAAAGTGCGGTACCGTCGTCAATTCCGATACCCAAAGTGAAAGGGTTGTAGGAAAGAGCGGTTAATAATCTCCCTAAACGACCTTGTTGTTCGAAATGATAATCCACCATAAAACGATTGGTCAGGCCTAAACCTGGAGCCATAGTAACGCCATTTTGAGTTGGGGTAGTACCTTCCTGACCACCCGCAATCATATGTTCACTTAATAAAGCAGCAGCACCAAAGGTGCCTACAATATGGACTCCATCGGCATTTAGTTTACGCAGCTGACGCGCGACTGGAGTGCCACCAATAATGGTCGATATTTGCAAAGGACGTTCACCCGAAATAATCAGTAGATCGGTATGGCTGATTTTCGCCAGAGTTTCTGGATTTTTGCTATCCTGGCGGCTGTGAATATTGACGATGCTGCATTCAATAAAGCCATTATCAAGCAGAACCTTGCTGATTTGGTGCTCAATATTTTGTTCGGATACATTTAAAATCAATGCCTTAGCACTGGAATTTAAACAAATACTTCTAAGTTTTTCACACACATCGGGGCTGATCCAATTCTCTGAACCACCGATTGGAATGATATAACCACGCTCAAATTCACCGCTACCTTTGGATGGCATTATTGGTTTCCATAGTTGTTTGTTAACTGTTTGATATGGCTAATTTATAGAGCTTATTTGGATGGGTCAAGCACTTACATCGACAACCTTCGATATGCTTAAGAGGTGCTTTAGTTGCTTTATAAAGTATGCTCTAATAAGCGCCTTATAATAAATTATAAACCTTATTTTTGAGGCAAATCAGGATTTAGATATGAATAAAACTTTTATTAAAAGTGCTATTTTAGTGACATTGTCAGTATTGTTTTTACTGATCTTAGGTTGTCAGAGTTCAGATGACACTAAAAATACGACGAATAAAAAAGCCGAAACCTCAGTTGAAGTTCGAGCAGAAGAAAAAACCGGACAAACTGCAGAAGTTAGTCTGGAAACCAGTGTTGAGGCTGAAGACTTAAGCTATCTTAATGATGAACACTCTTATGCCAATAAGGATGAAGTGGTTGTTAAGCATCTGGACTTGGATTTGGCGGTGTTATTTGAGAAAAAGCAGTTAAAGGGATATGCCGATCTAACTGTCGAACGTCTAAAAGAGGGAGTTTCAGAGTTGGTATTGGATACTCGTGATTTAACCATTGATAGTGTTAAATCAATCGATGTTGATGGTAATCTTTCGTCAACTGAATTCGAACTGGCGGAAAAAGATTCAGTTTTAGGTTCGAAACTGACTATTCAGTTAAAAGCGGGTGAAGATAAGGTTCGGATTTATTATAACTCCAATCCTCAGGCTAGTGGCTTACAATGGCTAACTCCTGAGCAAACTGCCGGAAAGAAACATCCTTTTATGTTTAGTCAGGCACAAGCCATTCATGCTCGAAGTTTTATTCCAATTCAAGACTCGCCAGCAGTTCGCGTGACTTATAAAGCAACTATTCATACACCGAAAGATTTGTTGGCAGTGATGAGCGCTTATAATGAGCCTAATACACCGTTAGATGGTGAGTATCACTTTGATATGCCGCAAGCCATTCCACCTTACTTGATAGCGATTGGCGTGGGGGATTTGCGCTTTAAAGCCATGAGTGAGCGTACTGGCGTTTATGCGGAAGAAGCTTATCTAAATGCTGCGGTTAAAGAGTTTAATGATACTGAACAGATGATTGATATCACTGAAAAAATGTATGGTCCTTATCTTTGGGGACGTTATGACTTGTTGATTTTACCGCCAAGCTTTCCTTTTGGCGGGATGGAAAATCCACGCTTGTCTTTTATTACGCCGACAGTGATTGCTGGCGACAAGAGTTTAATCAACTTAATTGCTCATGAGCTAGCCCACTCTTGGTCAGGCAATTTAGTGACCAATGCAACCTGGCGTGATCTATGGCTGAACGAAGGTTTCACTTCCTATGTGGAAAATCGCATTATGGAAGAGTTGTTCGATGAAAGTCGTGCCAATATGGAAAATGCCCTATCAGTTCAAGGTTTACGTGCACAGGTTAAAGAACTGCCAAAAGGCGATACTATTTTGCATATTACCCTTGACGGTCGGGATCCGGATGATGCTTTTTCTGGTGTACCTTATACCAAAGGCCAAATGTTCCTAGTATTTTTAGAGCAGCGTTTCGGGCGTAAAGTGTTTGATAACTTCTTAAATCAGTATTTTGCAGATCATGCTTTTAAAAGCTTAACTACACCTGAGTTTGAACAATACCTGAAGAAGTATCTTATTGATAAACATCCAGGCAAAGTAACAACCGCAGAAATTAATGAATGGCTACATGCTCCTATGTTGCCCGACTTTTTGCCTAATCCTCAATCTGATGCATTTACTAATATCGATAATGCCACTCAGGATTGGTTTGATAAAAAGATTGAATTAGTCGATTTACCTACGGATAAATGGTCAATTCACGAATGGCTGCACTTTATCAATAATTTACCCCAAGACATCAGTTTGGTAAAAATGACTGAGCTCGATAAAGCCTATAACCTAACCGCTTCAACTAATAATGAAGTGGCTCACGCCTGGTTAAAATTAGCCATCAAGCGTAATTATGATGTGGTAAATCAGCGTTTGGAAGATTATTTGATCTCGATTGGTCGCCGTAAACTGATTGTTCCTTTATATAAGGAATTAATGAACAGTGAAGCGGGTAGCCAATTTGCACAGCGAGTTTATGAAATTGCCCGTCCGGGTTATCATCCATTGGCGCAAGGTACTGTTGATGCGATTGTTAAGGCTTCTTCTGAGCAAGCTAAAGACTGATATATGGCTTGAGCAGGACTTTGAGCAAAGGCTTTCTTCGGAAAGCCTTTTTTCGTTCTTTAGGGTATAAGTGTTAATTATTTAACACTAGTTAGAAATTCATGAGATTTGTAACAATCCATGTATAGCTCTTGCCTAATTAGTCGTAAAGATTAGTATTAGACTACCGAGTAATTATAGCTTAAAAATTAGGGACACTGATGAAATATTCATTTAGAACTTTAACTGCGATAGCGATTTCAACTGCTTTAATATTAAGTGGCTGCCAGACAGCTACTAATCAACAAGAAAAGGTTGCCAGTTCGATAGCTGATAAGCAGTCGACCGATTTTTCAATTTCTTACCAAAAATATACTTTAGATAATGGGCTTGAAGTGATTTTACATCAAGATAAGTCCGATCCTATTGTTGCAATGGCCACTTTATTTCATGTGGGTTCCAGCCGGGAAAAGCCGGGTAAAACTGGCTTTGCCCATTTCTTTGAACATATGGCTTTTAATAATTCTGAGAATGTTCCTATCGGCGCTAACCGTAAGATGATTGGCGAATGGGGTGGTACCCGTAATGGTGGCACCTGGAATGACGGTACTATTTATTATGAAGTTGTACCCAAAGATGCCTTTGAGAAGCTGCTTTGGATAGATTCTGATCGTATGGGCTATATGATTAATACGGTTACTGAAGATGCGCTTGAAAGAGAAAAGCAGGTGGTTAAAAACGAAAAGCGTCAGCGCGTGGACAATCGTCCTTATGGCCATACTGGTAGTGTAATTTCGAGTCATTTATATCCCAAAGATCACCCTTACAACTGGCCTGTAATTGGTAGTTTGGAAGATTTGCAAAATGCAACTTTGGCTGATGTTAAGGAGTTTTATGCGCAATATTATTCGCCCAGTAATGCTACTTTAGTGATTGCTGGTGATATTGATTTTGCTGAAACTAAAGCGCTTGTTCAAAAATGGTTTGGTGAAATTAAAAAAGGAGCAGAAGTTCCGACACTGGAACCAATGCCGATAACTTTGGATAAAACAGTTTCTTTATTCCACCAAGATAACTTTGCAAAATTACCCGAATTACGTTTAACCTTCCCAACCGTTGAGCAATATCATAAAGATTCTTATGCACTTGCTGCATTAGCTGAAATTTTATCTCAAGGCAAACGTGCACCCTTATATAAAGTTCTAGTCGAGGAAAAGAAGTTGGCACCGAGTGTTGGTGCATATACTCGTTCTCGTGAATTAGCAGGGAGTTTTACTATTCGCGTGCGTGCTAATGCAGGAATTGATTTGGATACTGTAAAGTCAGCAATTGACCAAGCGTTAGCCAAATTTGAGCAGGAAGGTTTTTCAGATAAGGATCTGGAGCGAATTAAAGCTCGCCAGGAAACGGCCTTCTATAATGGTGTTTCCAGCGTATTAAATAAAGCTTTTAGTCTGGCTAACTATAATGAATATGCAGGAAGTCCTGATTTTCTTAGTCAGGATATCGAAGCTATCAAAGCAGTAACCAGGCAAGATATTCTGGATGCTTATCAGCATTACGTTAAAAGTAAAAACTTTGTTATGACCAGTTTTGTACCTAAAGGCCGGTTAGAGCTGGCTGTAAAAGGTGCTAAAGATGCTGGGGTGATGGAAGAAAAAATTGTTCAAGGTGCTGAAAAAGAAATTGTCTTAAATGATCAAGAAAACTTTCCACGGACTCCAACAAGTTTTGATCGTTCAGAGCCAAAACTTGGTGCAGAACCATTATTAAGCCCACCTAAAGTGTGGGATAGTAAATTAAGCAACGGCTTACGCGTATTGGGTATTGAACAAAGTGAACTACCTCTGGTTCAGTTTACCTTTCGTATCGAAGGTGGTCACTATTTAGATGATCCTAAAAAATCAGGTACAGCCTATTTATTGGCAGAATTGATGATGGAAGGAACTAAAAATAAAACCGCGGAACAGCTCGAAGATGCGATAGGGTTGTTGGGTGCTGGTATTTCTGTGACTGCTGGTGATGAAGAAATTGTTATCGGAGCTAATACCTTAACGCGAAACTATGATCAAACTTTAACATTAGTAAAAGAAATTCTATTAGAACCACGTTTCGATGAAGTTGAGTTTAATCGTTTAAAGAAGCGATTATTGACAGGTTTAAAGCAACGAGAAGGAGATGCTCGCTCCATTGCCAGTATTGTGGGTAAAAAATTATTGTATGGTGAAAACCATATTCTGGCGATACCGGTTACGGGAACTGTTGAAACCGTATCCGCGATTACCCTGGATGATTTAAGGGACTTCTACAAAGCAAATATTTCTCCGTCCGTATCGGCTGTTCACGTGGCTGGTGATGTTAAGCAAGAGGAAGTTATTAGCTCTTTGAAAGCTTTAGAGAAAAGTTGGCAATTTAAAAAAGTTAAGCAGCCAAGCTATCAGGCCAAAGCTAATGATGGTAAGAGTCAGTTGTATTTTATTGATGTACCTAATGCCAAACAGTCAGTGATTATCGGTGGTCAGCTAACTTTTCCTGGCGCTGATGACGATTACAATAACTTGATTTATGCCAATGATCGTTTAGGCGCTGGTTCAAGTGCGCGTTTATTTCAGTTATTGCGTATCCAAAAGGGTTACACTTATGGTGCTTCTTCCAGAATTTTACGACGTGAAGCTATGAGTGCTTTATTAGCACAAACCAGTGTACGCGCTAATGTAACCAAAGAATCTTTGGATTTACTAAGCAACGAATTCGAAAAATACAGAAGCACTTTTACCAAGCAGGATTTCGATACTACCAAAAACATCGTGCTTAAACGCCAGACTCGTCAGTTTGAAACTCTGGATAGTTTATTGAGAGTATTGACCAATATCAGCCGTTATGATTTGCCGCTCGATTTTTTACAACAAGAACAAGTAGAGTTAATGAGCTTGTCAATCACTGATTTCCACAAAACCATTGAGCAATATATTAATCCAGATAAGATGGACTACTTGATTGTTGGTGATGCCAAAACACAACTATTGCGTTTAAAAGATCTGGGTTTTGGCGAACCTGTTCAGTTGGATATTCATGGCAATCCAATTAATAATTAATTATTTAAATTACAGAGAAGGAGAAAGGCATGGCCTTTTTAGAACCACTAGATAAAAATTTGCATCCGGAGCTTGCGGATGATTTTAAAATCTTTGAAGAGATTTTAGGTTTTGTCCCCAATAGTCTGCTGACCATGCAACGTCGTCCAGAAATTGTTAAAGGCTTTGGAGAATTAACCAAAGCAGTTATGCCAAAAGATGGTGAAGTGGATCTAGGTTTTAAGCGTCTAATTGCACATTTTGCCAGTCGCGCTGTTGGCTGCCAATACTGTGAAGCTCATTCGTTAGTCGCTGCAAAAATTCACGGAATTAGTCAGGAAAAATTGGATCAAATTTGGCAATATCAAACGTCAGATTTATACAGTGAGGCAGAAAGAGTGGCACTTGATTATGCTTTAGCTGCAGGTTCTGTGCCAAATGCAGTGGATCAGGAATTGATTGACCGGATGAAAGAGTACTGGAGTGAAAACCAAATCGTAGAGATTTTAGGGGTGGTATGTTTATACGGTTTCTTGAATCGCTGGAATGATTCTATGGCTACTGACCTGGAAGATTCCCCCAAAGCTATGGGGGATAGGGTGTTATCAAGTGGTGGCTGGACAGGTGGCAAACATATTTAGACTTGCCTTTTTGTCAAACTGCATTGTTATAAAGTCTTTTGAACATTAGTCATTTGTTATTTACAAACTCCTAACTTCAAAAGACTTTATGCCGCGCATTTTGATCAAAAAATCTGCGTCTAAATTTATTTATGAAAATTCTTATACCTTGTCTTACACAAAAAACTTAATTTTAGTTGCTATATAAACGCCTAATTTCACAAGGTGTTATTTCCTGTCTAAAACTAAAAGTTTAGAGCTTAAACTTTTAGCGTTTTAGACTTGAGCTCTGCTAAAAAACTTAATCTAAAGTACTATCGCAGCAAATTGTTTTTCATTCATATTTTTTACCGTTATGAATAATCCAGCCGCCTTCGCGGAGGCTTTTTGGATCGTGATGGGTCCAATGAATCAGGCCACCTTTATGGTTCCATTCATATTGACCATAAATTTCCACCAGATCGCCTTCGTTCAAACTATTGATTCTGGGTGCCAAATCAATATTATGAGTCACCAAAACTGACATGCCATTGGATGCTTCTAGAATAAACTTTTGATGCCGGGGTTCTATAGTATCGTCTGCCAGCAGCTTTACTGTGGTTCCTGAAATTTTAATCATCTTCTTGGATATTTTATTTTGATAATACTTTTCGAGTAGCTGAATTTGGTCATTACTCGATGTTTGTTCAAATCTTTGTTGGTTAATGTACCAGTATCCAACGGCGATAAGCAATAATAGGGTAATTTGAATTAGTTTTTTCATATAGTTTAAAGCTAATAAAATTGCATATATAAAAAAAGAAGCCCTTTTGGGCTTCTTTTAAAGGGCAAATACTAACTGACGATTATAGGTCAACGCCTAACTTTTCTAAAGTAGCAATAGTTAATTGACCAGAAGCCAAACCATTATCCAGTTGATATTTGTTTACTGCGCGCATAGTACCTGCGCCTAATACGCCATCAACTGCGCCAGCATTGTAGCCTGCCTCATTCAATGCACGTTGCAAACGTGAAATCAGGCCTGGAGTAGTATTGGTTTCACAAAGAATTGGTCTCCACTCCAAATAGGAGTCAGTAATCAATTTACGCTTGGAAACAGTAGTGTATTCTTCAGGGATTGGAATACGTTGCTCAGAAGCAGGAGAAACCAACTTGCGAACTTTAATGGTATCGTATTTAGCCGGAATGACTACTTCACGAGTAGCAGCTGGAGTATCAAGTACGGTACGAGTGACTGTTTTGTAAACCGCTGGAATGATTTCTTCTACCGTAGCAGCGGACTGAGTTACCACACGCTTGGTTACTGTGCGATATTCTGCAGGAACTTCTACTAAACACATGATTTCACCGGTTGAAGCATCTACTTTCTCAATCGGGCCACGACCTTTTTTCCAAGTAGTGTAAGCAGGTTTAACCAAAATCTGTTCGGTTTCTGTGCCATATTGCGCAGGAACTTCACGCAATACTTTTTTCTCGGGCTCAACCATGATTTCTTCGGTCACGGTTTTATAGGTTGCAGGAATCACTTCCAGGCGGGTTGACTCTTCTTGGACCAAAACGGTTTCTTCAACATATTCATATTGAGCCGGAATAATTTCTACGCGCTCAGAAGCAGCGCTTTTTAAAACTTGCTCTGTCGAATTCTCATAGACTGCTGGTACCAGTACGCGAGAATAACACTCACCAGGCTGTGCATTCGGTGGCAATAGGTCGCCGGATGCAGAGTAAGTGGTTTGAGTTGAGGTGTTACCACTTTGAGCTGCGGCTAATTCACGGCGTAAGCGTTCGGCTTCGGCTGCTTCAGCCGCTAAACGGGCTTTTTCAGCGTTAACGCGATCAAGTTCGGCCTGTAGGCGAACGGCTTCATCGCTGCTTGACGCAGATTGCTGAGATGCGCAACCGCCTAGTAAGGCTAAGGTACTGGCTACAGCTAGTGCTAAAGAGAGTTTTTTCATGGTCGTCCTCCTTCAGGTATCCATGCGAGTTAATAAAGCCTTTTCATGGTAGCACTATCATTAAGGATCTAAAGTTAATAAATGTAAAAAATAAGTTAAAATGTGAAAAAAAGTCTAAATGTAAAAAAATGAATAATATTAGAAAAATAATCAATCTGACTTGAATTTTTGCATGAAATAAGTGAGTATTCCTTAATCGAGCTGGAAGTAGCTTACTTAGTATAAACATTAATGAGGTATAAAAAATGGCTGGTAAATTTGTAGTATCAAAAGGAAAAGACGGCAAGGACTATTTTGTATTAAAAGCTGGTAATGGTGAAGTCATCATGCAAAGCCAGGGCTATTCATCGCGTTCTGGTTGTGAAAATGGTATCGATTCTGTTCGCAAAAATTCAAAAGATGAGTCGAATTTTGAAAAGAAAACTGCTAAAGATGGTCGTTTTTACTGGGCATTAAATGCTTCAAATGGCCAGCAAATTGGTAAGAGTCAGATGTATAAATCTGAAAGTGGTCGTAATAATGGTATTAAGTCAGTAATGAAAAATGCTGCTGATGCAAAAGTTGTTACTGAGGAATAATCAGTTTTAGATATAAAAAGACCGCCAATTGGCGGTCTTTTTATTGCCCAAGAAAAATGATCAGTGTGAATGATTGCTTTTGCTGGTCAAATAATCCATAACAGCAAATAATAATCCGGAAATTACAAAAGTGGCATGGATCAGAAGTTTCCACTTTACAATTTCGGGACTGATATTGGTTGCTGGTTCGTCCAAAATCATATAAGTTCTAAGTAGATCAATACCTGAGATTGCAACAATGGAGCTTATCAGTTTAACCTTTAAAGTCGAAAATCCAACTTTACCCATCCAGCCTGGTCTATCTTCATGATCCGCAACATCAATTTTTGAAACAAAACTTTCATAGCCGCTAAAGATAATAATAATCAGCAGATTGGCTAATAGTGTCATATCCACTAAAGCCAATATACCTAGAATGGTGTCTTTTTCAGATAAAGTGCCAAAGTGACTAATTAAATGCCATAACTCTTTACCGAAACCGCCTAATAAAACGATTATTGAGGCAATAAGGCCAATAAAAAATGGCGTCAAAATCCATCTACTTGAGAACAGTGCTCTTTCAAATTTATTTTCTATGGTATTCATCGTTAGTAAGCTTATAGATGTTTAGGTTATTGTAGATAATTGGTTTTATTAAATTAAAATGGCGCACCTGGCAGGAGTCGAACCTGCTACCTCGGCCTCCGGAGGGCCGCGCTCTATCCAAATGAGCTACAGGTGCATCGATTTTAGTGGCGTATTGTGGCAATTCTTATCGAGGGAATCAACCGGAAACTTTAAAAGGGACAAGTGGCAATGGCACTAATATTTTCAGTAGATTTTGGATCTTTGATAGTCAGTTGTTCTGCATGCAATAAAAGTCTGCTGGCTTTTTGTTCTGAGCCATTTTTATTGTATAAATGGCAGCCTAGGATAGGATGACCAATTTGCAGACAGTGTAGGCGCAATTGATGACTACGCCCAGTAACTGGTTTTAATTTAAGTCGAGTTTGTTTTTTTGCTAAATCTCTATTAAGTACATGCCACTCAGTTATGGCTTTTTTGCCAGTGTTATAACAGATTTTTTGTTTGGGGCGATTCGGCCAATCGGCAATCATAGGTTTATCAATAATACCGCTATCTTCCTCAACAAGGCCATCGACTATCGCAATATAATGTTTATCCGTTTGTCTTAATTCAAATTGCTTACTGATTTCACGATGTGCAAATTTCGTTAAAGCAACCACCATAATGCCTGATGTAGCCATATCAAGTCGATGAACCACGGTAGCGGTTTTGGACTTATGGTGATTCTGCAAACGGCTTATCAGACAATCTTTATTTTCTTCGTGACGCCCGGGAATGGTTAGTAATCCAGCAGGTTTGTTAACCATTAAAAAATGTTTATGGGGTTTGATGATTTGTACCGGCTGCGGGCAAAAGGGCACTATATGATAGCTTTTCTTAGACACTGTTATTTCCTTTTGGCAATCATAATGGCGCGTTTGGGCGCCGGATAACCTTCAATGGTCTTATTGTGATCATTAGGATCCAGATAATCACTTAAAGATTGGAAAGTCATCCAATCGGTAGCTCTTTGCTCTTCCGGGGAAGTTTGATTGACATTAAGAACTCGAATATCCGTTAAGTTACAGCGTTGCATCCATTTGCTGAGCATTCGGGTGGTTGGGATAAACCACACATTATTCATCTGTGCATAACGATTTTCGGGAATTAATACTTGCTCAGGATGAGCAACTTCATCACCATCAATAACCAAAGTTTCCAGTACCAATTCGCCGCCATGTTTAAGTAATTTTTTCAGATGCATAATATGATCGATAGGGGAGCGACGGTGGTATAAAACGCCCATCGAAAAAATTGTATCAAAGCCTTGTTTTGGAATTTCATTGGGTAAGTATTCAATGCCAATTGGTAAAAAATGCACTGGCAAATCCGGTAAATAATTTTTCATAATGGCAAATTGCATCAGAAAGAGTTGTGACGGATCGATGCCTAACACCAGTTTTGGATTTTGTGCCGCCATTCGCCAGCAATGATAAGCATTACCGCAGCCTACATCGAGTACTATTTTATCGGTCAGTGGGGCAATATGATCTTTCAAACGATTCCATTTCCAATCAGAACGCCACTCAGTATCGATATGTGTGCCAAATAGATGAAAAGGGCCTTTGCGCCAGGGATGATAGCTTTTTAGGGTTTTTTCCAGTGTTACTTGCTGTTCAGTTGATAATTGCTGTTTACTGCCAATAGTGACTTTAGAGGTCAGCTCAATGAAATCGGGCATAACATCGGGAAGTTTTTCCAGTTCAGCAGCCCATTCATTAATTTTGCCATGAGTATAGTCACTCATGCGTGCATTGATCCCTTGCTTGAAGCCATCAAGCCAGGGATGTAAACGCGAATTGGTAATGGCCTGATAAGTCGGCTCCAGGAACTTATGGATATCAAACATTAGGAATTATTTTACCACCAGAAAAGATGCAAAATTGTAATGCTGGAACCAGCTATCATATTGAGCAAAGCCTGCCTGTTTAAAACGTTCAAAGTGAGTTTGCTGATTATCAGGTATTAACACATTTTCCAAAGCGGCACGTTTTTGCGCAATCTCCATATCGCTGTAACCATTACGCTTTTTAAAGTCGTGATGTAAACTAATAATCAACTCGTCAAATTCTGGTTGATCCATTTGTAGTTTTTCTGACACCACTAAAGCGCCACCAGGATTTAGAGCCTGGTAGATTCTGTTAAGCAATGTCTGGCGCTTAGTGACAGGTAAAAACTGCAGCGTGAAATTTAAAACGACTAAGCTGGCATTGTTCATTTCCAGCTGAGTAATATCACTTTCAAGTACCTCAACCGGCATATCAAAATTATAGCTGGCCTGAATTAAGCGGCAACGTTCAACCATAGCCGGAGAGTTATCAACTGCAATAATTTGACAACTGGGTTCCTGTAATTTTTGGCGGATAGCAAAAGATGCGGCCCCTAATGAGCAGCCGAGATCATAAATGTTGCTATCAAGCTGCACAAACTTTTGTGCTATCTCGCTAATACCTTGAATGATGGTTTTATAACTGGGAACTGAGCGTTCGATCATATCCGGAAAAACTTCAACCACCTGTTGATCAAACTCAAACTCTTTGATCTTGCCTTGTGGATCGGAAAAAATAGTATCTTTGGCGCTCATGGTTATTGCAGTTAATTTTGGGTTTTGCAAACTAGGGGCTCAGTTTACTATAAGTTGCTTCTATACAAAATGATGGTCATTAAAAAAGGCCTCCAGCTTGGTGACTGGAAGCCTTAACACTCTCAAAATTGAGAAGGAGGTATTTTGAGAATTGGATCCAAAGTAAGATGCTTTGAGAAAGCGATCAGACTGAACCCACTACTACTTTAGCAAAAGATTTGTTGAATACTATTGGCCAAATGTAACAAAGCGTTACACTTTTAATAGTTGCAAAAATGGGATAGCAGTCACTAAGCACTGGAACTTGGCTGGTAATTTGATTATGCTAGCCTTTTGAATAAAAAGAAAAGAGAGTAAAAATGAATAAGTTGTTGATATTTATTGCATTTTTTGTGCTGACTGCTAATGGGGGCATGGCCAAAGACGGCATGACTCTGGAAGATATTAGCAAAGTTAGTTCAGTGGGTGCAGTTAAAATTTCCCCTGATGGAAATTGGGTTGCCTTTACAAAAAGTAAACCAAGAGTTCCTTATAAAGATGATGATGGTACTGCTTGGTCTGAGCTTTACTTAATTTCTACTGCAGAAGGCTCTGAGTCCAAACCTTTTATTACTGGTAAGGTTTCTGTCGGCGGCATTAGCTGGTCAAAAGACAGTAAAAAAATCTTCTATACTGCTAGGCGTAATGGCGATAAGAAAAAAGCTTTGTATGCCATTCCGGTTGATGGTGGTGAGTCGCAAAAAATCCTGTCATTTAAAAATGGAGTAGGCTCATATAGTATTAATCATGATGCTACTAAAGCTGTCTTTATTGCCAAAGAAGAGAAGCCTAAGCATCTGGAAAAGTTAAAAAAGAAAGGTTTTAAGGCTAAGGTTTATGAAGAAGATATTCAGTTGAATCACTTATGGCTTGCAGATTTAACTGAAGACGAGCCTAAAGCTAAAAAAATTAAATTTGAAGAGCATGTGATCAGCGTGAATTTCAGTCCGGCTAAAGATCAGCTGCTAGTTCAATCATCACCGACTTCATTGATTGACGATGTTTACATGAAGAAAACCTTGCAAATCATTGATTTGAAAGGCAAGTCAAAAACCAAATTTAAAACAGCGGGTAAGCAAGGTAAGACCATTTGGTCAACCGATGGCAAATTAGTCGCTTTCCTGGGCGCAAATGATTATAACGATCCAACCGCTGGCGCCTTGTATGTAGCCAATGCTCGCAATGGCAAAATTGCCAAGCGTAAAAGCAATAAAGACAGCCATATTATGGATCTTGCCTGGCATGGTAATGATGTTTATTACATTGAGCACAAAGATGCTGAGTCGCGTGTGGTCAAATCCAATGGTTCTTCAGATACTACTTTAGTGCCTTATGGTAAGGGTATCCAAACCGCTATTTCATTATCGGATAATGCACAGTTGGCCTTAAAAACCAATACTGCAACCCATAGCAATGAAGTCTATTTAGGCCAAAAGCGTTTAACGGATTCCAACCCCTGGTTTAAAAATTTAACTTTTGGTAAACAGGAAGTCTTTAATTACCAAGCCACTGATGGTCTGGATTTGCAGGGCGTTTTGGTTTATCCCGTGAATTACAAAAAGGGCAAGCGGTATCCTATGATTGCCTTTGTGCATGGTGGTCCTGAAGCACATCGCTCCAATGGCTGGAACACCCGTTATGCGGATCCAATCCAGGTAGCGGCAGCTAATGGTTATGTTTCTTTTATCCCTAATTATCGCGGTTCTACGGGACGTGGTGATAAATTTGCACGCGCCGATCAACATGCTTATGCTGATCCTGAGTTTAGCGATATCGTGGATGGTAAAAATGCACTGGTAGAAAGGGGTATCGTGGATAATGACAAAGCGGGTATTACTGGTGGATCTTATGGTGGTTATGCTACTGCCTGGTCTGCAACGGCGCTTTCAGAACATTATGCCGCTGGCGTTATGTTTGTCGGCATTTCCAATCAGTTGTCTAAATTTGGTACTACTGATATTCCAAATGAAATGCACGCGGTTCACTCTCGCGCTTGGCCTTGGGATGATTTCCAATGGATGCTTGAGCGTAGCCCGATTTATCATGTGAAAAAAGCAAAAACACCATTGTTAATTATGCATGGTGCGGATGATACACGGGTTCACCCTTCACAATCGATGGAAATGTATCGGTACTTGAAAACCTTAGGTCAAGCGCCAGTACGCTTGGTGTTCTATCCTGGCGAAGGTCACGGTAATCGTAAGGCTGCCGCCCAACTGGACTACTCAATGCGTCTAATGCGCTGGATGGATCATTATCTTAAAGGTGATGGTGGTGAACCGCCAGCTTATGATTTAGAACACGAGAAAAAACTGGAAGATAAAAAGGATAAGTAGTTTCCTTTATTCCAATTAAAAAGAAAAAGGCTTCCTCGCTTACCAGCAGGAAGCTTTTTTTATGATTTACTTTTTATGGTTCATGCAAAACTGCCATTCCGCAGAAATTCAATGACTAAATTCATTACCTCTTTATTTTCCATTAATAGGGTATGTCCACAATTGACCACTTTAAGCTGGTGATCTTCTTTTAGGCGGGCGCTGGCAACGGAAACTTTGCCATCGTGATCGCCATCAAATAAATGATTAAACCAGGGATCAGAGGAACGATTGCCAATGATTACGCCAACATCTGTTTCCAATGGTCTAAGTTGTTGATATAAAGGGCTGGATTCGGTTAATTGCTGACCAGTAGGGCCAGTAGCCATTTTATACCACCATTTATCCTGAAATTTATCGGCAACTTCGCTGCCATGATTGGGCGGGGCCAACATCACGATACGCCCCAGCTTATCGAGCTTATGGTTGGATAAATAATAGCGCACCAAAATACCGCCAAGTGAGTGGGTCACGAAATGGACCTTATCGAATTTAGTTGCACCCAAACTGTTCAAGGCTTGGCTAATATAAGATTCGGCTGATTCATTAACCTGCTGCCTGGTTGAGGGATAGGATTGGTTATAAGTTGTAAACTCTTGTTTTTGAAGTTTTTTTTCTAATCGTTTTAATGACCATTGGGTTCTACCGAGCCCGTGAATCAAAATTACCGCTTCTGTCATTGATAATCTGTAAACCATTGTTCAAGTAATTTTAAGTGTACCTAAATTTGGTCTGACCAGAAACGTTAGGCTGACGATTATTCCAAATTGTTTGTTAGAAAATGCAATTAACTTAATGAAATAAAGTAAAACGCACCTAAAAATGCTATTATTCTTAATTATATCAATAACAGTTAATTATATTCTTCAAAGGGCCTTGAAAATGGTAGAATCTTCGATAGAAGTTGGTTTGGATGCAGTGGATCGCAAGATCTTGAAAATACTGCAACAGGCAGGGCGGATCAGTAATGCCGAATTGGCCAAACAGATCCACCTATCGCCACCAGCGACTCATGGGCGGGTAAAGCGATTGGAGCAAGAAGGCTATATTCGTGGCTATGTCGCCTTGTTAGACAGACACCAGATGGGCTACGACAACTTATGTTTCGTTGAGCTGAGTTTGGAGTTACACCAACATGAGAAAATCCAAGCTATTTTAGAAACCATTACGTCTTGGTCAGAAGTTTTAGAATGCCACAACGTAACGGGTGAATACGATTATCTGCTTAAGGTGGTGGTGAAAAATACCCAGGTGCTTGAGCATTTTATTTCGAAGAAGATGATCCCATTGGAAGGGGTTGCCAAAATTCACACCAGCTTAGTGTTGAAGGAGGTAAAGGCCACGACGGCTATCAGTACTTAAATTATTTATTTTGAGAGAGCTGTATGTCGAACAAATTATTCAAACACCTTGAGACCAATGCCATTCACGCAGGTCGAGTAGGGGATCCATCTTTTGGTTCTTTAGCCACACCAATCCATCAAACTTCAACTTTTGTATTTGATAATGTGCAGCAAGGCGCTAACCGTTTTGCTGGTGAAGAGGCTGGTTTTATTTATTCGCGTTTGGGTAATCCAACGGTAATGGAGCTTGAGCAGCGTATGGCAGCTTTGGAAAACACCGAAGCGGCAGCGGCATTTGCATCTGGTATGGGTGCGGTTTCAGCGACGTTACTGGCGAATCTTAAAAAGGGTGATCATTTGATCGCATCAGCCGCACTTTATGGGTGTTCTTTTGCACTAATTAATCATAAATTTGCAGAACTTGGGATTGAAGCCAGTTTTGTCGATATCACTGATGCGACAGCGATAGAAGCTGCAATTAAAGAAAATACTCAATTGATTTTCTTTGAAACACCAATTAATCCAAATTTAGTCTGCGCAGATTTGAATGAAATTAGTCGTATTGCCAAAAGGCATGAGTTGCTAACAGTAATCGACAATACTTTTATGTCGCCAGTATTACAACAACCAAGTGACTATGGTGTGGATTTGATTATTCATAGTGCGACTAAATACTTAAATGGTCATGGTGATGTGGTTGCCGGTATTTGTTGTGGTAGTGTCAAGCAAATTGAAAATATTAAAATGACGACCCTTAAGGATATGGGTGCAGTGATGAGTCCGAATGATGCCTGGTTAATTTCTCGTGGTTTAAAAACTTTATCAGTGCGGGTTGAGCGTCATTGTGACAATGCCGAAAAGGTTGCTGACTATTTAGATGCTCATGCTGGTATAAAGTCCGTTTATTACCCAGGCTTAAAACATCATCCAGCTAATCATCTAGTGGGTACGCAAATGAAGCGGGCTGGCGGCGTTATTGCTTTTGAAATTGAAGGCTCCTTTGATGATGCAGTGCGCTTTATGAATAACCTGAAAATGTGTCATATTGCGGTCAGTTTAGGCGATGCTGAAACCTTAATTCAACATCCAGCTTCCATGACCCATTCGCCCTATACCGAAGAAGAAAGAGCTGCTGCAGGGATTAGTGAAACCCTTATTCGTATTTCGGTAGGTCTTGAGCATGTTGAGGATATTATCGAAGATATCGAGCAAGCACTGCAGGTTTTGCGGGTAAAGGCTGCATAAAATTTTGAAAGTAGGCTATGAAATATTTAGGACGTTCATAACATGAATTTAAGATTACTCTAGAGAATAACGACAGATAAAAAGCATTTTATATGCAGACAAGAACGAGTTTTGAGGAATGTTATGGAATTTAAAGATTACTTTGAGCTGTTGGCTTTACATAAAATATTGTTGGAAGCAAAGTTTAATAAAAAACCTGGAAATATGTATGTGCAAATTAGCCCTCATACTGCCAATTTTGCTAATAAAGTTGTTGATAGCTTAATTGCGTATGTTTGTCTGTAATTCGGATATTTAATAGCAATCTTCGGAGAGTTTTCTGGTTTGGGTTCGGAAGTTGGGGCGGTGCCAGTAAAATAAGGTTGACTGTCTTTGAAGTGGATATTAAATTGATGTTTAAATGAATTATCCATAAGGAAATATCTCTTGCTTAATAGCTTAAAAATAATCTCTTTCTTAATTTTGTTAGCTGTCTTTTCAAGCCTAAATTTATTTGGCAAAACTTCGGATATAAAATTCACCCCTAAATTAACAGTAGATGATTTTGTTGTCGACTCGGATTTGATTGATGCTGAGTTATCTCCAAATGGCAGATATTTAGCTGTTATTTATAATAAAGAGGCTACTAGATATTTATTTATAAAAGATTTAGAAGCTGAGGGCTTTCCTATCACTGGAAAAATTGTCGATAAGGTCATTCGGCCTTATTTTGTTAAGTGGGCAAATAATGAAAGACTGATAGTACAATTAAAAGTACCTTATGATACGGATGATGTAATAGAGGACTCTAAAAAAAATGAATTTGATATTAATGAGTATAAAACTTTTGATAAAACTGTCTCTGTTGATATTCATGCTAAAGATTTAGTCTTATTACAAGAAAGTAAGACCATCGATAGTTCGGTTGTTCATTATCTTCCAGATGAACCAGATCATATTTTAATGCCATATTATGTAATGGGGGCATTACATATTGATAAAGTCGATGTTTATACTGGTAAGGCAGAATTAATAGCAAAAGGGAAGAGGCGTACATTCAACATTATATTTGATGACGCGGGAAATCCTAAGTATCGATTAGATTACTTGAGCATAGCGAGAGTTGTCGAAGTATTCGAATACCAAAAAGATGGCTCTTGGACAGAGGTGGAACAATTTGACTTTCAAGAGCATGATCAAGATTATTTTGGTAAAGAAGGGGAGGTTTTTTTTGGTTTAGGAGAGGAGCTATCGTTAATTTACAGACATAAGAATGTAGAGACAGGTTTTTATGAAATTATCGAAAAAAATATGGCAAAGAAAAAAAGCAAAATTGTTGCGAGACATGATGATAAGGATATTACTGGCTTAATTAAAGACTCTAGAACGAATGAAATAATCGGTTACAAAACTCTAGATGACACAATACAAAGGTATTACTTTAATTCTAAACGCCAAATGCAATATGATGCTCTAGCTTCTCAAATAGGGGATGACAATGTTGATTTTTATTGGCCATCTAGAACTTCGAATAAAGCAATAGCCATCACTCATGGTCGCAATAACCCTGGCTTTTTCGATATATATAACGCATCAGAGAATACGCTGACACCGATAGGTATTTCTAGGGAAAAGTTTAGTGGAGAGTCTTTAGGAATTCCAGCAAAAGCCTACATTCCAATGCGTGACGGTAAAAAAATCCGAAGCTATATTTTATTCCCCCCACACTATGAGCCGGGAAAGAAATATCCAATGGTTGTGTTGCCGCATGGGGGGCCTCAAGCTAGAGATTCCAGTACTTATGATGACTTTGCTCAATTTATATCTACTCGTGGTTACATTGTTTTGCAACCTAATTTTCGTGGTTCAACAGGTTATGGTAAAGATTTTGAAGAGATGGGTTATAAGCAATGGGGGAAGTTGATGCAGGATGATATTACTGACTCTGTAAAATTTATGATAAACAAGGGATATGCATATAAAAATAAGGTTTGTATAGTCGGGGCTTCTTATGGAGGCTATGCAGCTTTAATGGGGGCTATTAAAACGCCTGACTTGTACAAATGTAGTGTAAGTATAAATGGAGTAACAAACTTAGTTAAACAAATACAATATGATATCCGTATGGCTCCTCTGCGTTACAAGAAAAAAATTAGAAACGCTGTTTACTCTCAGATAGGGGATCCATCTATAGATAGAGAAATGCTTGAAACTAATTCTCCGGTATTAAATGCAGAAAAAGTTGATATTCCAATTCTATTGATCGCAGGTAGTATCGATAGAGTGGTTCCTTTCACAGAGTCAAGAAATATGTTCGAGAAGCTCCAAAAATTAAAGAAGGATGTGACTTTTATAAAATTAAAAAATGCCGATCATAATGCTATGAAGAAAAATAAAGATAAAAGGAAGGTTTATACAGAAGTAGAAAAGTTTTTGAATATACACTTAAACTATTAAAAATCCGCTCGTAAATGGTATCCAATATGTGTGGTCGGTAGAAGAGTTTTAAATAATCTAAGTCTGATTACACCTTTAATAAAGAGATGCGCAATCTTATTAGCAAGTAAGCCATCTTTTGGAGGGCTTTTCTTTGTATACGATTCAGAGAGTTTTCTGTTTTGGGTTCAGATTTTTGAGCATTATGGCTCGAAAGAAAGAGAAATATGCTCTTAATTTTAATTGGAAGTTGACATGAGAGAGATAAATTTGGGAGAAAGTAATGAAATATTTATTAAGAATGAAGAAAATAACTATTTTAATGGGAATATTTTGTTTATTTGGTTTTTCTAAACCAGAAGAAGTCTTGAAGTCAAACGAAGGTTATTATTTAGCAAGGATTTGGGTTAATGATTTTTTTTCAAAAACTGAATTTTCTTCGGGAATCAAGAGTATTCGAATAACTGGTGAACAAGGCAAGATTATTAAGCGTATTACAATCGGCAGAAATCATAGACTACTAAAGCTTGAGGCGGGAAATTACTCTTGGTCCAGGGTAGTACTTTATAATGATCGGTATTATGATTTGAATGACAATAAATTTGATTTTAAAGTAGATGCTGGAAAGATAAACTACGGCGGTGATTTTGGAATTGTTAATCTTGGGAATGGCGTTGCAAGCTTTGGTTACCACAACCGTTCTTCTTTTGCCTATAAACAATTGAAAACCGACTATCCTGAATTGCTTGATTCTCACAAGTTACATTATACAGGACATGCTATTGATCCTTATTTTGACTTGATTCAAGAGGTCACATCTGATGAGTAAAGTTTACAGATTGATAGTTGCTTTTGTCTTTATAAATTTATCTTTTTATTCTTTTGCTGATGAACAAAAAGAACAGTTGCTTCTAGACATATTTAATCCTAATTCAAATCGTAATTTTTCAATAAGCCCAAATGGTAGCTTAATTGCTCACGCCAACTTTGATGGTAAATACACTAAATTATTTGTTTTTGATCCAAAAATAAAAGTTAAATACCAATTATTAAAAGATAGAATTAATTCTTTTTATGACTTTATAGACTATTTCTGGGTAGATGATAAACATCTTGTGGTGAGCTTAAGAAATAAGCTTGGTCAGAGAATGTTAGAATTATTTATTATTAATGAAGGTAATGATAAAAGAAATATTGTTAAGAGTAAGTTGGTCGAGAACTATTTTATGTTCGATAGCCTACCAATGGTGCCTAACAAGATGATTCTTGGTAAACGCAATGGCGAAGAAACTCTACTATATAAGTTAGACTTAACGAATAGTAAATACTATACTCAATTGCGAAACAAGAAGCGTATTAACAGAGGAGTTACGAAACATAACTACTGGTTATCTGATTCTAACGGTCATATATCCATTTCTCACCAGCAACAAAAGGACGGAATCAACAAAATTTATTATAGATCTCCTTATCGAAAAAGTTGGGAGTTGGTATACGAAGTTAAAAATGTTAATAAGTTCAAACCTGCACTTTTTGATCAAAATAGCCAACAACTATATTTTTTCCAAAGCAATGTAAATGATGAAAGTGAACTTTATTCACTAAATGTGACAACCAAACAACTTAGCGAACCGCTTTATCGTTTGAAAAGTTTAAACTATAGCGGTGTTCTAAAGGATAAGCGAAGAACAAAAGTTCTTGGTGTTGTATCAATAGCTGAAGGTGTTAGCACTTATGAAATGCTTGATAATTCCATAGAGCAATCACTTGGAGAGCTTTCAAAAGAGTTATCTACTAATACTCTTTACATCATTGATTCAAGTTTGGATGGTCAAAAATCGATACTTGTTGATTATGCTTCAAATAAGCCAGGTTCTTTTTATTTGTTTGATAAGACAGAATTATCATTAGATATTTTGGATTATGCACTTCCAAACTTAAAAGATGCTTCCTTTCAAGAAACTCAAGTTTTTAAATCTAAAACAAGCGATGGTGTTGAAATAGAATCATATTTTACGCCCAGTGAAAATCACTCAAGAAAAATGCCTCTTATTGTTATGCCACATGGCGGCCCACATGGCGTTAGAGACTATAGATATTTTGATCGTACTGTGCAATCTTTATCTAAACTAGGCTACTCAGTCTTGCAAGTAAACTATCGAGGCTCTTCTGGTTATGGTAAAGAATTTTTAGAGAGCAGTAAAAAGCAGTGGGGGAAACTAATAGAGGAAGATATTGCGACAGCCACAAAGAACATTATTTCTAAAGGGTTAGCAAATGAGGGTAATATATGTATCTTTGGTATTAGCTACGGAGGATACTCTGCACTAATGAGCAGTATTAAATATCCTGAGCTTTATTCTTGTGCAATTTCTTATGCTGGAGTGACTGATTTAGTATTGTTATTTAGTGAGCATAGAGCAAAAACAAATAAAGAGGCTCAGGAGTTTTATTTAGAATATGTGGGAAATCCAAACAAAAATCTTAATGAGTTAAAACAGTATTCGCCAGTTTATAGAGCAAAGGATATAAAAACTCCTATTATGATATCTCATGGCGGGAAAGATACAGTAGTTGATCTTGAACATTATTTTCGATTGGCTTCGGTACTCGATGCGCTAAAGATACCGTATAAAAAAGTATTTTATAAGCGAGAAGTGCATGGGTTTGACAAAGTCGATACTCAAGTAGATTTTTTGATACAATTGAGTAACTTTGTTGAGGAGTCGCTATCGAAGAACTAACCTTTGTATGCTAATTACAATGCTATGCTAGAGAGTGAGAAAAGATAATAAATCTCTACACTGGCAAGGAATTTATTATTCTTTTACGAAACACTGTAAGGCCTTTTTATCTTTTTCAGATAAAAAGGCATATTTAATTGGTTCATTGTACCCTAATAAAGGGTTAGAATTTTTAAACAGTAATTTAAAAGCATCTTTTTTTAACTGTTCGCGTTTTTGAGGGGTAAGAGCTTTCAGAGGTTCTGAAACAAGTTGCTCAGTGTCTCTATTTGAATTTAAGTCGGCAAGATAAGACCATTGGTAACTTAATTCTAAATTCTGTGGTACTTCTTGATCCTTGTTATAAATTAAACTTAAAAAGCGTTGTGATAAGGTATCGTTTTGAGATGCTGCTTTATTTAGCCAAAATAAACCTTCTTCTATATTTTTAGGTTCAACTTCAGTTTTTCCATGAAGCAAAATCCATCCTACACGCCTTTGATCGTTGGCAACTCCCATAACAGCCATGCGTTTTAAACAACTCCAATCTTTGGGTTTGTTATAATTCCAATGATAGTCATTAGGCCTCTCGCAAAGTCTTTCCCAACCACCTTCATAAGTTTTAACTTCTTTAGCAACTATATTGTTACTGAAAGTTAGTAAAACTAAAAAATAAATAATTTTCATTAGAAAACTCCATATATACTAAAAGCCCAGTTCAACTGGGCTTTTAGTATATGAGAAATATATGTTTTTGTCGCTATAGCAAACTATTATTCAACATTCATTTCCACATCAATGGCCAGGCCTTGGTTAGTGAAATTGATTTTTTCACTAACTTTACCTTTAACGTTTTTGAACATATCCAGAACTTTTTTCTGTTCTTCAGACAGTTCATCAAGTTTACCTTTGTTTTCGTCTTTTGCGGCTAATTCATCAATCATACCGAAGTATTTGCCCATATCCATGCTGAAGCTAAACAGGCCGTTGTAGTCGATAGAAGTGTTTGACTTTAAGGCTCCAGCCAGAGCGTTGGCTTTATCACCAAATGAAATTACCAGATCATGACCACGCAAAGTACCTTTCACTTCAACCGGTAATGGCAATGGTAAGCTTTTAGGTTCGCCACCATCTTCAAGCTCGATGTTCGCTAACATGGGTTGGAATTGCGCAACCATTTGCACTAAAGACATAGGATCGTCTGCGCTTAAAGTGACAAACATACTCATGGAGTCAGCTGCCGCCATTGGGTTGTTTTTGGCTTGCTCTATGCCCGCAAGATCCATATCTACCACTGCAAAACCCAGGCCTTTAATTCCGCCTAACATACCGCCAACCATGCCTAATTGCATCATTGGATTGTTTTGCTTTATTTCTGCTTGCATTTCAGCTAATGGCGCGCACTGGAAAGGATCTTTAGTAAAGCGTTTCCAAAGGTCGGTCACTACAGGAGTTAATTCGCCCATGTTAAGACCGATGCCTAAGCTGAACATATAGTTTTTATCGTCAAGCATAGGCGATAAGTGGCCTTGCAGTTTTTGCAGGGTTTCCAGCAAACCAGCATTAGTGCCTTCCAGCATCATCTTATATTTAGCTGATTTAGCACCAATTTCAGTATAACCGGCAGAAAGTGTAGGCCAGTTAGCCATCAAAGCGGTATATTCAGCTTTACAGGCTGGAGTTTGGATATCTTGTAGCGCTGTCGGGTTGCCATAAGCCGCTGCCAAGTCTTGAACCATTTGACCAAAGCTATTGGCGCCTGGATCGGTTAAACCTTTTACTGCAGCCAAATTATCCAAATAGAATAGATTATGGCCTTCGTAACCATATTTGCTCATTAAGCCATTTAAAGTTGCTGACTTAACAATCGATTCGGTGGGTTTATCAGCTAACGTTACCTTCAAGTCTTTGGTATCGTCCAGGATAGTGTTTAGTGTTACTACCGCCTGGTTATCATGAGTCGCTATGATCAAGGTGACAGGTACTTCTTTTTTCTCGCCATTAACCGTGATCTTGTCAAACGAGTATTCGCGGTATTCAACGCCATTAATATTGCCCACCGTCGGTGTGATTTGTTGCTCTTTTTCAATTCCAGCAATCAGATCGGCAAAAGTTGAAGAACCATCTAGTGAGAAGCGCATAACAGGTAAAGCACCAGCGGTATAGATAGCACCATCCAAGTTTGAGCTAATACCCAAAGCTTTTGGTAAATCGCCAGCAAAACCTTTTAAATAAGCTTTATACAGACCAAAGCCTAATTTGGCGGCATCTGGCGCATCAGAACCGATGTCCATAGCTTCGTTATCGGCTAAAGCAACAAAACTGGTTAAATCAAAGCCCATATTGCGGCTTAATTCCATTGCTTTGTCGTAGCTCATAGGTTGTAGACTACCAGCGAAAAATACTGTATCAGCTGGAACATATTCCAGCACTGCGCTGGAAGAAGTTACGCCTAAGCTTTTGCCTATGGATGATACAAGGCCGTCGTCAGAGGACTTGTTTTTGTATAGATAAACTCCAATTGCAACCGCAATCAAAGCTATCGCTATGATAATGAATTTTTTCATTTTTTCCTTCTCTTGTTTATTTGAGTGCGTTTCTGGCAAATTTAATACAAATGCAAAAATACCAGATAAATCTTTCGATCACAGCATGAATTATATTCAAAGTTGCTAATAAGACCAATCAAATTGATGTTACCAAGTCGGCAAAAGCGTAAATAAATGTTTCACAGAGCTACAATTGGCTAAATATGTCTTAATTGGCACAAAAAACACAGTTTGTTACAGCTTTGGCTGGAAAGTTACAGATATTGGCTAAACCTTTTTGTACAAAAGGCGCATCTTAATAAGTGTTCCAATAAACACTCTTGAGGAGGAGTCATTATGAAATATCCGGTTTTAACAACAGTTGGATTGGCAGTAACCTTAGGTTTGGCTGCAAATTCATCCCAGGCCCATGGTTCATCCATTCACAGCAATAGTTGCGATGTGGATATGAGCTACAACATTAATATTGATGACAAGAATATCCGTTTATCCGAGGATGAGCGTGAATTTGTACAGATTGATGCCAATAACAACCTGTATCTTAAGGGGGAAAAGCAGCAACTTAGCGCTAAACAACAGGCATTATTGAATGATTATGCAGATGAAGTGCGTGAGTTTTTGCCCGTGGTCGATGAAGTGGCTACTGAAGCTACTCATTTAGCACTTGATGCGGTAACGGACGTATCAAAAATGTTACTGGATAAAGCACCCGATAAAGCAGAAAAGTTGCGTAGTCGTGTGCAGGCAATTACCAGTAAAGTTAAACAACATGTGAGTGATAAACATTTACATCCCAAAAGTCTGGAAGCTTATCTGGATGATCGCCAATTTGAAGAAGAGTTTGAAGAGATTGTGCGTGATGTGGTTGCCGATGTGGTGCAGGGCAGTATTGGTGATGTGATTGCTGCTGCGATTCGAGGCGATGAAGCCGAATTGGAAGCTTTTGAAGCACGTATGGAACAGTTTGGTAAAGATATGGAAACCAGATATGAAAAGCGTGCTGAAATAATCGAAGAAAAAGCCGAAGATTTATGTAATCTGGTTGAAAAGATCGATCAAAAAGAAGACTCTTTTATCGAAGAATTTGGCGAATACAAAAAATATCAGCTAATCCGTGCTGACTAATTCATCGGTTCCATCATTCGAGCGATTGCAATAGATTACGAGTCGCTTGGCGAGTTTGAGCAATGCTGTCGGAAATGGCTTTTTCGGCAGCATCGGCTTGACCCAAAGCGGCATAGTTATTTTGCCACTCTTGTTTAAGTTTTTGCGATTGAACTGCAATCATATCAGGTAGCAGGGCGGATAGGTCTTCGATCAACGCTATATGTCCCCAGCCATTAATCAATAATTGATCACGTATTTTATCTTCAGCTTGTAAGCTGTAATGCAATTGATTGGTAATATTCTGTAGCTCACCCAGTTCGCGGATCATCTCAAAACTAGCGGTTCGAATATTGCGGTTTGTTTCCGTGGTATCCGAGCGCCAAGTATTGTAGGTAAGGGCAATAATAGCCACGATTAAACTGATGATTGCAAGGCTATGATGGGCCAGTTTTTCCTTAATTCCAGCTTTCTTGTTCATATTCTCGTCACCGATAAAAAAATTTAGTAAAAAGTGTAATAAACTTTTGACAAATGCACCAACTGTCATTATTATTGCGGCCGCGTTTGAGGGAAAGCCAATTTCCTTTCAAAACACAGTGTCCCGTTCGTCTAGAGGCCTAGGACACCGCCCTTTCACGGCGGTAACAGGGGTTCGACTCCCCTACGGGATGCCAAATGCAAAAAGACCCGCCTTAATGGCGGGTTTTTTGTATTTATCACCCGCAGGTTGAGTAGAAGCTCTTCGGTTCGACAAATTTGCCGGGAGCAAATTTGAACAGCGGAGCAAAGCGACGCTGGCCCGAAGGGTGGAGCGCATGGATAGCGCGAAGTACCAATAAAGCATGTAACTAGTCCTGCTATCTTTTATTTTCTTTCGGTATTTAATAAGTGGTATATGACTTAAAATTCGGTCACAAGTAAAACATATCTATATCTTATAAATCAGAGCGATAAAGTCATAAATTTGTTACACTGGGTTCAGTCGCAATCATGATTATATTTAATTTGTTAGAACTTGTTCAAAATCATCCTTTTGAGTCTGTCTTAATTGTTCTGCTAAGCGGAATTTTTGTGCTGTTGCTACTTTCCAGTTGGCGTAATCGGCAAGGATTTCAAGGGCAGGCCAAGCATTTTGGTGAATCAAATCAGCGCTTGAGTGCATTGGATTCCAAACAAGATAGTATTGCCAATCAGCAGCAAGCGGAATTTGTGCGCTTGGGAGAGCAGCAATATAAAGTTTCAGAGAATTTAGTCGAAAAGTTAGCAGGCAATCAAGCTAAACTCGCTGAGTCGTTTGGTCAGTTTGAAAGCAAAGTCCAATCGGGTTTTAATTTATTCAGTGAACAACTGGGCACAAAGGTAACGGATAATAACCAGCGCCAACAAAAGGATCTGTTTCAGTTTAAAGAGCAGCTACAAAATACTATCCAGTTGTTGAAGGAGCAGATTGCGGACAATCAAAAAGAGTCACAAGAACTACTGCATAGTCAGTTTAGACGTGGCATTAAAGATGTTAGGCAGGAATTAAGCGTTTCTCTGAAAACTCAAGCAGAATCTTTTGATAAAAATATGTCAGGACTGACCCAGGCCACTGATGAGCGGCTAAAAGAAATCAGTGGTCAAGTTGAGAAACGCTTAGCGGATGGCTTTGAGAAAACTACTCAGACCTTCCAGGATGTATTAAAACGCTTAGCATTGATTGATGATGCACAAAAGAAAATTACCGAGCTTTCAACCAATGTGGTCAGTTTACAGGAAATTTTGGCAGATAAACGTTCGCGCGGTGCTTTTGGGGAAGTGCAGCTGGAATCATTGGTTAGCAATGTTATGCCAGCCAATAGTTATAAATTTCAGTATGGCTTTAGTAATAACAAAGTAGTGGATTGTGCTTTATTTTTACCAGAGCCGACAGGGACTATTGGCGTTGATGCTAAGTTTCCTTTAGAAAATTTCCAAAGAATGATGGATCATGATTTATCGGAAATTGAGCGACGCCAAGCACAAAGCCAATTTGTTAAGGACGTAAAAAAACACATTAATGATATAGCCACCAAATATATTATTGAGCGTGAAACTGCACCTGGGGCGGTGATGTTTATTCCGGCGGAGGCAATTTTTGCTGAAATTCATGCACATCACCCAGCCATTGTTGAACATGCTCAACAATCGAAAGTCTGGATGGTTTCACCGACGACCATGATGGCTTTATTAACAACTGCCAGTGCGGTATTAAAGGATGAAGCAACGCGTCAACAGGTACATATTATTCAAGAACATCTAGCCATGTTGTCAAAAGACTTTGGCCGCTTTAAAACGCGTATGACCAATTTATCAAGGCATATTGATAATGTGACTAAAGACGTAAAAGAAATCTCCACTTCAGCTGAAAAAATAAGCAGTCGCTTTGATAAGATAGAGCAGGTGCAATTGCCGGAAGAAGATAAAGAAGCAAATCTTGAATTAGATCATTCGGTAAAAAAACTGGAAACAAAAAAATGATAAAACAATTAATACGATATAGTTTCTTACTTTCACTAATGTTGGTAGTGCCGTTAATGGCCAAACAGCCACTATTACTTTCGCTAAAAGGCGACTTTGCTCAGGGCGGATTAGTGATTGGGCAAGCTGCTCCAAATACCAAAGTCAGTTTTAATGGCACCAAGTTAAAAGTCAGTGAAGAAGGTTATTTTGTGTTTGGTTTCCATCGTGACTTTGAAGAAAAAGCCACCTTGACTTTGACTAATGGTAAACACAAAGAAGTACAGCCATTATTCATTCGTAAGCGTCAATACAATATCGAACGGGTCGATGGTTTGCCACCCAGTAAAATTAATCCTATAAAGCCCAAGACACTTGCTAGAATTAAAAAAGAAGGTGCTATGGTTGGCGTTGCTCGTGCTAAAACTTCTGAGATTAAAGCCTTTATGCAGGACTTTATCTGGCCGGCAAAAGGCCGCTTAAGTGGCTTTTATGGTAGTCAGCGTGTTTTAAATGGTGAACCAAAGCGTCCACACTATGGTGTGGATGTGGCTGCACCTACTGGTACAGCAGTTATAGCTCCTGCGGATGGTATAGTGCGTCTTGTGCATAATGATATGTTTTATTCCGGTGGAACTTTAATTGTCGATCACGGCTTTGGTGTTAGTTCGACATTTATTCACTTAAATTCTATTGAGGTTAAAGAAGGCCAAGAGGTAAAGCAGGGTGACTTGATTGCCACTATTGGTGCAACTGGCCGTGCAACTGGTCCGCATTTAGATTGGCGAATTAATTGGTATAAGTCACGACTTGATCCGCAATTGCTGGTTCCGCCTTTTAAGGAAACCTCCTTTAAGAAGGATTAACTATGGATCATAAGGATTATTGTGAACAGTTTGATCTAATTGAATTTGTTCGTAAATTTTCGGAACAACTCGATCCTTTTAGTTTACAACTTGAAGATAAGCAGATTGATTTCTTAGCACCTGGTATTTTGCAATTTCAACCTAAAAAGCATTCCAATAAATATTTGCTATTATCCGCTGGAGTTCATGGCAATGAAACAGCACCCATAGAAATCGTCAATGATCTGGTGAAGCAAATTTTTAAGGGCGAACTAGAGCTTGAACTGAATTTATTAGTTATTATTGGTAATCCTAGAGCCATGCTGTTCGAGCAACGTTTTACTGGTTATAACTTGAATCGTTTATTTAATGGCGAGTGGAAAAACCATCTTGATAATGAAGCGGCTTTGTATGAGGCGCAGCGTGCAGAGCTTATCGAAAAAGTGGCAGAACGTTTTTATCATAGCCATTTAATGGGTATGGGTGCTGAGTGTTATCATTATGATTTACACACTGCAATCAAGCCTTCTTTACATCAAAAATTTGCTATTTATCCTTACTTAGAAGAACGCAAGCATTGCACTGCACAAATGAAGTTTTTATTAGACGCTGGAGTGGATACAATTTTGCTTGCTCATAAGCCTGCCACAACTTTTTCTTACTATACTTCGCATAACTTTAAAGCACATGCTTTTACCGTTGAGTTAGGCAAGGTGAAACCATTCGGACAAAATAATCGTGATGACTTTAAACAAGCGGAACATACACTTTCGAATTTAATCTCTGATCAATATTGTTTTGATAAAGACGCTGATATTTCTGGAATTAATTTATATCAAGTTAAAAAAGAACTACTTAGAACTTCAGAGATGGATGAACTGGCATTTGATTCAGCTAATACTGCAAACTTTACTCAATTTGCTCAAGGTACTTTGTTATTGGATGCTGGTAAGCATTCTTATTTAACTGAAGAAGACGGTGAAGCTATTGTTTTCCCCAATAACAAAGTTCCAGTTGGTCAGCGGATGTGTTTGGTGGTTGTAAAAAAGTGAAGTTATCAACGCCTCAATAATGGGCCGGAGCACGCAGTGCGGAGGTCCAGCCGTGAGGTGACATTAATTGACTTGTTAGAAAGCATTTAGGTGCCAGAAACTAAGGCTCTGTAAACTGCGGGCTGCATAACTGATATGTGCATATCGGGAACTAGAGTAGGCGCATTGTCAGAAATTAATTTACATGCCTCTGGGAGTGACACTCCGTTTTCGCTAGCAATATATGCCATATCTTGCTCGATAACAGTTTCTAACTGTGGCTTTAACATTTTATAGAGCTTATCTACATCTGACGGTGCCGCAGAAATAGCTTTTACAGCTATGGCATATTCATTTTTGTGTGATTCTTTAAAAGCATTTATAAAGGGAGAAATATCAACGCCTTGGCCTTGACAATACTCAGCACGTTGCTTGAAATTTACTAGGTAAAAGCCAAGAAAAGTGCCAGCCGCTGTTTGTACTTTTTCTTTTTGCGTACCTTTGGAATTGATATTTTCCTCTGCTTTCTTTATCGCTGCTTCCTGAACGGCTAGAACTTCCGGCTCATCTGGGTTGTTTTGTCGGACTTCTTCTCTTATGGCTTCGATTTCCGCATTGGCCTTATTTACGGCAGAATATTCCCTGTAGTAATCCATGCCATACTGGATAGCAAAGAAGGCTAGTGCGAAAGAGATGATCGATACTATGTGTTTACCCATTGTAGTGTAATTCTCCGATGTTTTGCTTTCTAACATAAGAATACCGGAATTTAATTCTAACACTTTAATTTATAAAGAAAAATTTTTAAAGTGTCGATTTTATGGCTAATACCATAGTAAAAGCGGTCAACAAGTGCATTCTCTTCAAAATTTTGGACTAAAAAATCCTTCTTTCAATTTCTGTATCGGCCATAATTTTTACCGCTAATTCTTCAACCGAGCGGTAAGTAGTATTGATAAAAGGTATATTCTCACGGCGGTAGAGCGCTTCTACTTCTCGAACTTCTAACATACATTGGGGCATGGAGGAGTACTTAGAGTTAGGGCGGCGTTCATTGCGAATTTCATGCAGGCGCATGGGATCAATGCTTAAGCCATAAAGTTTATGTTTGTTTTGCGCTAATCCCTGGTTTAGCCTGATATTAGGTATATCTTCGTCAGTAAAAGGGTAATTGGCGGCAAAAATACCAAACTGCATGGCCATATAAAGCGAAGTTGGAGTTTTGCCACAGCGCGAAGCGCCGACTAGAATAATATCAGCCTTATCATATTGTTGAGTAGTGGCTCCATCGTCATTATTTAAGGCAAAATTAATGGCGCTCATGCGAGTGTCGTAAGCCTGTAAATCATCGGTAGAGTGGGATTTACCCACGCGGAAAGAGCTGTGTACGCCTAATTCTTCTTCCAGAGGATCAATATAGGTGTGAAAAAAATCCATTAACATGGCATTAGCATTAGTGATAATTTGGCGTATTTCGGGGCGTACAATAGTTTCAAAAACAATCGGTTTTGAGTTGTCGCGAATAGCAGTTTGATTAATTCGGGTTACGGCGTTATAGGCTTTTTCTTCATCATCTACAAAAGGGATGGTGTGGTACTCAAAATTTACATCATCTTCAAATTGCGCCATTAAGGAATGGCCCAGCATTTCAGCGGTGATCCCGGTGCGATCCGAAATAAAAAAAACTGTCCGTTTCATATTTGCTCAATTACCAGTAAAATACGACCGCTAACGGCCAAAAAGTTAGTAAATTTAAGCATTTAGTTGCTTCTAGGGCAAGTTGTCATTTGATTTGAAAGAGCTTTAAGTTTTATTGAACTTTTAAAGCATGACTTCAATTGCCGTAGCTAACTATATGAATGCTTGTAATTAAGAGCAAAAATCAGGAGAAATGTTTTGGAAAATACCTCTCAAGAACAACCTAAGGCTCCCGTCTTTATTAACCGAAATTCCAATGAGTATGTAATTTGGTACGAAGAGCTTGGTATGAATGATGTTGAGCGAGTGGGCGGTAAAAATGCTTCGCTTGGCGAAATGATCAGTAATTTAAGTAATGTTGGCGTCAGTGTGCCGGGTGGGTTTGCAACCACTGCCGATGCTTTCCGCACTTTTTTGGAGCAATCAGGCTTAAATAAAAAAATTAATGATGAATTAGCAGGTTTAAATGTCGATGACGTTGAAACTTTGGCTGAAACTGGCGCAAAAATTCGTCAATGGGTTATGGATACACCATTTTTACCCGAAATGGAACAGGCTATTCGTCAGGCTTATGTAGAGTTAAAAGCGGGTGCCAATGAAGAATTTGCAGTAGCGGTTCGTTCCTCCGCCACTGCGGAAGACTTGCCAGATGCCTCTTTTGCCGGTCAGCAGGAAACTTTCCTCAATGTTCGTGGCATTGATAATGTCATGAAAGCGCTGAAAGAAGTTTTTGCATCACTGTTTAACGACAGAGCTATTGCTTATCGTGTCCATCAAGGCTTTGAACATTCGTTAGTAGCACTTTCTGCGGGTGTACAAAAAATGGTGCGCTCAGACATTGCCGCTTCTGGCGTCATGTTCACTATGGATACCGAGTCCGGTTTTAACGATGTGGTTTTTATTACCGGTGCTTATGGTCTCGGTGAAACGGTGGTGCAGGGTGCGGTTAACCCTGATGAGTTTTATGTGCATAAATCCACCCTGGAACAAGGTCGCCAGGCGATAGTGCGTAAAACACTGGGCGGAAAGGCTATTAAGATGATTTATACCGACTCGGAAGAGCATGGTAAGACGGTTGATACGGTTAAAGTCGATCCTAAAGAACGCATGAACTTTTGTATTTCCAATGCGGAAATTCAGGAATTGGCCAAGCAGGCCTTAATCATCGAAAAGCACTATAAGCGCCCAATGGATATTGAATGGGCTAAAGACGGCGCTGATGGCAAAATTTATATTGTCCAGGCGCGTCCAGAAACGGTACAAAGTCGTACCGATAAGAATGTGATCGAGCGTTATCAGTTAAAAGACAAGTCGGATATAGTGGCGACTGGTCGTGCTATTGGTCAGCGCATTGGCAAAGGCGTTGCTAAAGTGATCAGTTCGATTGATGAAATGGCCTCGGTTGAGGCTGGCAATGTGTTAGTGACTGACATGACGGATCCGGATTGGGAGCCGATCATGAAGCGGGCAGCAGCGATTGTAACCAATCGTGGTGGCCGTACTTGTCATGCAGCGATTATTGCACGTGAGCTGGGTATCCCTGCGGTAGTGGGTTGTGGTAATGCTACTGACTTGATTAAAAATGGTATGGAAGTGACGGTTTCCTGTGCCGAAGGTGAAACAGGAAACATCTATGCTGGCTTGCTGGATTTTGAGATCAGTCAGGATTCAGTCTCCGATATGCCAAAACTGCCCTTCAAAATCATGATGAACGTTGGTAACCCAGACAGAGCCTTTGATTTTGCGCGACTGCCGCATGCGGGTGTGGGCTTGGCGCGCTTGGAGTTTATTATCAATCGTATGATTGGGGTACATCCAAAAGCATTACTGGATTATAACAACCTTGAAGATGAGTCTTTAAAGAAAACCATTGCCATGCAAATGGCGGGTTATGCCAATCCGAAAGAATTTTATATCAGCAAATTGGTAGAGGGTATTTCCACTATTGCTTGTTCGTTTGCACCAGAAAAAGTGATAGTGCGCATGTCGGACTTTAAGTCGAATGAATACGCTAACCTAATTGGTGGTCATTTGTACGAACCACACGAAGAAAATCCAATGTTGGGTTTCCGTGGTGCTTCGCGCTATATTTCTCAAGAGTTCCGTGAGTGTTTTGAAATGGAGTGTGAGGCGATTAAGCGAGTGCGAAACAAGATGGGTTTAACCAATGTAGAGGTGATGATCCCGTTTGTGCGTACTTTGGATGAAGCCAAAAAGGTGACTAAATTACTAGAACGTAATGGTTTAAAGCGCGGTGATAATGGTTTACGCGTGATTATGATGTGCGAATTACCATCCAATGCGATTTTAGCGGAAGCTTTCCTGAAATATTTTGATGGTTTCTCGGTAGGTTCTAATGATTTGACTCAATTATCCTTAGGTTTGGATCGTGATTCTGGCATTATTTCACACTTGTTTGATGAGCGTGATCCAACGGTTAAAGTTTTATTGGCCAATGCCATTAAGGCCTGTAAAAAAGCCGGTAAGTATATTGGTATTTGTGGTCAGGGTCCATCGGATCATCCCGATTTTGCCAAATGGTTGATGGAACAGGGAATTGATAGCGTCTCATTGAATCCTGATACCGTATTAGAAACCTGGTTGTTTCTGGGTAATCAATCATAAAAACCAGTTTGACTTTATAAAAAGCGTGAATAGCGTCGCTAAAATCGGCGAATAGTTAGATAAAAGTCACTAATTTTACAAAATTTCGTTTTAAGCCCTTAAGTTATGATGCCATAATTCAAGGGCTTTTTTATTGAGGAGGATATATCGAATGAAAAAATTAGCAATTGCACTATTAGCAACTTCATTAGTCGTCGCTTGTAGCGATGAGAAAAAAGAAGCTGCGGCTAAAGAAACTGGTGAAGCTGTAAAAGCGGTAAAAGATGCCACTAAAGAAGCGGTTAATAACACCGTAGAAGGCGCTAAAGAAGTGGCTTCTGATGTTGCTGAAGCTACCAGCAATGCAGTTGACGCCACTAAAGAGGCAGCTGCAAAAACTGTGGACGGCGCAAAAGCGTTAGCTTCTGATGCGGTTGATGCGACTAAAGATGCCGCTGTTAAAGCAGTAGATGCTACTGCTGAAAAAACTGCAGAGATTACTGATAAGATTAAGACCAAAACAAAAGAAAAAATTGAAGAGGCCAAGAAAAAAGCTGATGATGGTCAATAATTGATTCTCTTCGACTTTTTATCAAAAAACCGTATCATGAGATGCGGTTTTTTTGTTTAGGAGTTGGTAAATACCGGATGGGGTTATTTATTCAAAAAGTTACAGTAGATCAGGTTTATCCTTTAAGAAGCAAGGTATTGCGGCCTGGTTTGGCGATGGACAGCTGTCATTATGTCGAAGATCATACTATTGGCGCTTTTCATCTGGCAGCATTTGTTGAGGATGTTGAAGACCCAATCGGCATTGCTTCTTTTTATTTAGAAAAACATCCACAATTGCCTGCGGCTATCAGTTATCGTTTGCGCGGTATGGCGGTGGAGCCTGAAATTCAGTCTCAAGGCGTTGGTTCGATATTATTAACGCAAGCCATTGATATTTGTCAGAAAGAGGGCGCTGATCTATTATGGTGCAACGCACGTCAAACGGCGACTCGCTTTTACAAGAAGTTGCGTTTTAAACAATATGGGGAAAGTTTTGACCTGCCTGGTATTGGCGAACACTTTGTGATGTATCGTCGTTTAAAAAATTAACAAGAAGAGAATACACTCATGAGTCAAGAAGTTGTTTTAGAATCCACTTTAGAAGCGTTTTATCGCTGGGAAGCGGCCAAAGCCGATGAGGTTTTTTTACGTCAGCCGTTCGGTAACGATTGGAAAGAATATAGTTGGTCAGAAGTAGGACAGCAAGTGCGCAAGATGGCCGGCCATTTAAAACAGACACTGCCCGCCAATAGTAAAGTTGCTATTCTTTCCTTGAATTGCGCTCATTGGTTTATGACAGATCTGGCTATTATGATGGCTGGACATATTTCTGTGCCAATCTATCCGACTGCTGGCAAGGACACTATTGCCACTATCCTGGAGCATAGCGAGGCGGAATTGTTATTTGTTGGCAAACTCTGGGATTGGCCTGCTAAGAAAGGCGCTATTCCAGAGGACTTGAAGAAAATTGGCTTTTTTCACCAGTATGAAGAATTTGAAAGCTGGGAACAGATTGCTGCTCGCTCTGTAGCCATGCCTGAAAATCCGGTTCGACCTTTAAAAGATATCGCCAGCATTATTTATACCTCAGGCACTACTGGAATGCCGAAAGGTGTAATGATTGATTTTATGGCATTTGCCAATGCCGCTAAAGCTGCTATGGAATATGTGGATTTATCCGAAGAACACTTTTTCTCTTATCTGCCATTAGCCCATTGTGCGGAACGCGAACTGGTTGAAATTATCAGTATTCATAGCGGTAGTGTGGTTTCTTTTACCGAGTCGTTGGATACTTTCCAGCAAAATATTATGGACGTTAAACCGACCATTTTTCTGGGGGTTCCACGAATTTGGCTGAAGTTTCAGCAAGGAATTGAAAGTAAGGTTGGTAAGGCGAAATTGGTATTTTTACTGAAATTACCCTTTATTGGTAACTTTTTGCGCAAGAAAATTATTACAGGTTTAGGCTTGGACAAGGTTAAGGTGCCGCTATCCGGTGCCGCCGCTTTGCCTGAAGGGACCATGAAGTTTTTTGAAAAGTTAGGCCTGAACATCTGTGAAGCTTATGGTTTAACTGAGTCCATGGCTTTTGGTACTGCTAATGTACCACATGCTCGAGCTGCGGGTTCAGTAGGAAAGCCTATTAACACTTCCGAGGTCAAAATCGATGAAGAGTCCGGTGAGGTTTTACTGAGAAGCCCTTGTATTATGCAAGGTTATTACAAGGAACCGCTGAAAACCGAGCAAGCGATCAGCTCCGAAGGCTATTTAAAAACTGGCGATTTAGGTTCGATTGATGATAACGGATTTTTGAGAATCACCGGCCGCGTTAAGGACATATTTAAGACCTCTAAGGGAAAGTATGTTTCACCCATTCCGATTGAAGCGACTTTAGAGCCGGAGCTTGGAGTGGAGAATCTTTGCGTGATTGGTGATGGTTTGCCAGCGCCAGTAGCTGTGGCCTCCATGTTTGGCAAGCAGGTTAAGGATAAGAAGGCTTATATCAAGGAAGCAGAAGTTTTGATTAATACGCTTAACAGTGGTTTGGAAAAGCATGAAAAATTGTCACATTTATTATTGGTGGATGATGAATGGAATCCCGATAATGGCTTGATTACACCAACCCTAAAAATTCGGCGTCCGCAATTAGAAGATCGCTATAAACCTCTGATTGAAAAACATCGCCAGTCGACACAAAGAGTAATTTGGGTTTAACCGGTTAAAAGTAATTAGTATGAGTATTGTCAGCTGGATTTTAGTAGGTTTGTTGGCAGGTTTCCTGGCCAAATTTATTCTTCCTACAAAGCGCCATAAAGGAATTTTAAGAACCTTGTTATTAGGTGTTATTGGCGGGCTTTTGGGTGGTTATTTAGGACAGCAATTAGGATTTGGTGGTGAATTAACAGGTTTTAATCAATATTCGATAATTACAGCGACTATTGGTGCCTTATTGGTATTGATTTTACAGCGGTTCTTTGCAGAAAAGTAACTACAGAAAAATAATCGCTGAAAAATAACTGAACCAAAAGCTCCATTGAGTTCAGATAGGGTTCAGCTAGTTTTTTATAGACTATCAGCATACCAAGTAATAGCGATTAAGCTAACTTGCATTTGCAGTATCCGAACAGGAGAAATCTTATGAAAAAACTAGCAAAAAACGGTTTATCAGTAATTGGTTTGTCGGTAGCTTTAGTTTTTAGTGGTAATGCTTTAGCCGATGATGACGATAAGAAAAAGCATTATGGTAACCATTACTTTAATGGTCATTACGATGATCGCTACGATGACGATGATAGAGATGAGCGTTATGATTACCGTCGTGGTCGTTACGCCAATTACCATGATCGTTACACCAGAGTAAAACGTGCCAGAGTAATTGATGTGGATCCGGTCTATCGTAGCGTAAGAGGCGAACCTAGGGCGCATCAAGAATGCTGGACTGAGCCACGTCGCCGCGTTTCCCGCTCTGATAGAAGGGCTGGTTCTGTAGCTGGTGCAATAATTGGCGGTGTGATTGGTTATAAAATGGGTGGCAATCATCGTCATAACAAACGTTCCGGTGCTGCCGTTGGAGCAGTTTTAGGTTCCGTGATTGGTTCTGAAGCAGCCAAAAACAAACATTATGATAGACGTCATTGCGAAACGGTTTATAGTGGCCGAAGTTATGCACGTCAGGAGCTAATCGGCTATGATGTCACCTATAAATACAAAGGTGAGCGTTATAAAACCTTTACGGATTATCATCCTGGTCGTTATATTGATATTCGTATCACAGCTGAGCCAATTTTGAGATAATGGCGAATGACCAGTTGAGTTTGGTTTTGGAATTGATTTAGGTAAAGTATGAAAAAAGCACTATTTTTACTATCATTATTTTTACTGGGTATGGCGCCTAATTTGCAAGCCGCTCAGGAGCGAGAGCCAAGACGCGGTGATAACAAGCCGCGTCTTGAGTGTCGTTTGATCAGTAAATCCAGTGCTATGCGTGCGGTAGCTAATCGCTCAAGGGATAAGGTACTTTCAGCTTTTTTAACCAATGGCAATCCGCCCATGTATCGGGTAAAAGTCATTTCCAAATCCGGCCGTGTGCGCAATATCAGCGTTAATGCTTGTAATGGTCGGGTTTACGGTTAAAAAGCGGCTAAGAGAAGGGTTAAGACATCAACAATTCATCGGCAACAATAGCTGAACTATTTTATGAAAATAGCTTTCTTATGGGGATCAGATTGGAATGAAGTTATTATTGGTAGAAGACGAACAACTACTTAGAGAGCAGCTGGTTGAAGGCCTGAAAAAGCAAAACTATGTGGTTGAAGAAGCACCAGATGGTGAAGAAGCTTTATATCTGGCTCGTGAGTTTGAATTCGACTTAGGTATTTTTGATTTGGGTCTGCCAGGTATTTCCGGTATTGAAGCAATTGAAACTTTGCGCAAAGAAAACGTTAATTTTCCTATCCTGATCTTAACTGCTCGCGGTCATTGGCAGGATAAAGTTGATGGTTTGGCAGCTGGTGCAGATGATTATCTGGTTAAGCCATTTCAAAATGAAGAATTATACGCTCGCATAAATGCCTTGTTGCGACGTTCTTCGGGTTATGCACAACCCGAAATCAGCAAAGGTCCTATTAGCCTTGATACCTTAAAACAGGAAGTTAAGGTCAGTGACAAGGTGATGGATCTAACTGCCTATGAATATATGGTTTTAGAATATTTGATGTTGAATCCTGACAAGGTGGTTTCCAAGACTGAGCTTACCGAGCACCTTTACGCACAAGACTATGATCGTGATTCAAATGTGTTAGAAGTTTTTGTGGGACGTTTGCGCAAGAAAATTGATCCCAACGGCGATATTAAGCCGATTGAAACTTTGCGTGGCCGTGGTTATCGTTTGCGTTCTGATTTAGACTAGCGATAAATTTTGAGCCGCTCATACTCTTTACAAAAGCGACTTTTATTAAACACCAGTTTAGTACTGGTGTTTTTTATTGCTGCTATGAGTGTGGTGTTATTAAATTCTTACAAAACTGGTATTCGCCAAGCCACTTTTGAACGTTTGACGGCACATTTTTATGGGCTGTTATCGGTTTCAGAGCAATTAGAAAAAGATCACTTATTTATTCCCGAAGAACCACAACTGGATCAGCGTTTTAATCAATACGCCAGCGGTTTATCTGCTTTGGTATTTGATGAAACTGAAACGCTGGTGTGGAGTTCTATTTCGGCCAACCATAAAGAAGTCAAGTTACCATTAAGCTTGCCTGGAACCCCAATGCTGTATGACGATACTTTGAATGGTGAAGATTATTTTAAGTTTCATTTTGTTACCGAATGGGAATCTGAGCAGGGTGATATTTCGCTCTATCATTTTGTGATTTTAGAGAACAAGCGAGCCTTTAATCAGGTGGTAAAAGCTTACCGAAATCAATTATTAGTCTGGCTTACTATTTTAGCTATTTCGTTATTGCTGATTTTGGTTTTAGTTCTCGGTTGGACCTTTAAACCCATTCGTCAAATGGCTAGTGAATTGGACAAAGTTAAAAAGGGTTTATCGGATAAACTGGGTGGTGCTTATCCGAGCGAAGTCCAGGTCTTGACCGACAATATTAATCGCTTTATTGTCAATGAGCGCGAACAATCCAAGCGTTATAAAGAAACTTTGGCAAACCTTGCTCATAGTCTTAAAACGCCGCTAGCGGTGATGCAAACTGCATTACAAAATGAAACCAACAGTCAGGAGCTTGCCAGAATCAGTAAAGAGCAACTGACCAGAATGGATCAAATTGTTGGTTATCAACTGCAAAGAGCAACATCTGGTCCACAAGTGATGGCACAACGAATTGCCATTGAGCCTGCGGTAAATAAATTGGTGGCAGGCCTGACAAAGGTTTATGCGGACAAAGGAATCAGCATTCGATCAGAAGTCGAAAAAGACCTATACATTAGCCTGAGTGAGGGTGATCTTTATGAAATCTGTGGCAATCTTTTGGACAATGCCTGCAAATGGGCTAATGGTAAGGTTTTTGTTGCCGCTAAAACTCAAGATAATAAAACCATTATTAGTATCGAAGATGATGGCCCTGGTATTCCGAAAAAGGTTCAAGATGCAGTATTAAGTCGAGGTAAGCGTCTGGATGAAACCGTTGAAGGGCAAGGTATTGGCATGTCAGTAGTTAAAGAAATTATTGAAGCCTATAAAGCCAAAATCGAGATAGAAAAAAGCACCGTACTAGGCGGTGCTCAAATCAATTTAATTTTTAAGAATCAGTAGGTTTTACAAGTCTTTAACTGCTTGCATGAATTGCTTAAAGATGTGAGGATTAGCGGCCATAATGCTTTTGGACTTGGTGGTATAAGGATTGCCTTTAATGTCACCAACCAGACCACCAGCTTCTTTAACGATTAAAGCGCCAGCAGCGGTATCCCAGTCGGATAAACCAAATTCCCAGAAAGCATTGACGCGGCCACAGGCCAAATAAGCAAGATCTAAAGCGGCAGAGCCAGCCCGACGCATATCGCTACACAATGGCAATAAAGTCGAAAAATAATTTAAATATTCATCAACGTTGGAGCCAGAACGGAACGGAAAGCCAGTAGCAAGAATGGATCTTTCCAGTTTTTTTTCATCAGCTACACGGATACGGGATTGGTTTAATTGGGCACCATTACCGTTGGAAGCACTAAACATTTCATCACGCATTGGGTCGAAAATAACTGCGGCAACGGTTTTGCCCTTTTGTTTTACCGCAATAGAAATAGCGAAATGTGGATTACCATCGATAAAGTTTCGAGTGCCATCAAGTGGATCAATAACCCAGACGGTATTTTTATCAGTGCCTTCTTTTAGCCCAGATTCTTCGGCCAAAACAGAGTGTTCAGGATAGCTTGCTTTGATGGTATCAATGATTAACCATTCCGCTTGTTGATCCACATTGGTCACGAAATCATTCAGATCTTTCATCTTTGCAATGACTCGATCGCGGTCGTTAAACGCTTTAACAATATAATCACCGGCACGGTTAGCCGCGCGGATCGCAATAGTACGGTACGCATTCATAGTTAATCACCAATTATCAAAGAACGGAGCGCTATTTAATGTAATAGCTGCCAATTGCGCGCATTCTAACAAAAGTTGGGCTGATGATGGAAGTTTATTTTAAGATGAAAAGTTGTTGTCACCGCGAGGCGGTAGCCGAAGTACCTAAGGGTGCTCCTGTTGGTCTCAACTCCGAAAGATAGTTTGTCAGTAGGAGACTGCTTCGCTTTGCTTGTAATGATATTTAAGCTACCCAAACTCATTATCCTGCAGCCTGACCGCAGGATCCAGTTATTAGTTACAAGTGCTGAAAATTAAGGAATTCCTATAGTTCTTAAACACAGTTTGATATGATCATCATAACTTATTGAAAATCATCAATTATTGGCTCAATGCTCGATCAAATCAAAATCGTTCTTTGTTTTACCAGCCATCCTGGCAATATTGGGGCAGCAGCGCGTGCCATGAAAACTATGGGTTTGAGTCAATTGGTGTTAGTCGGTCCTAAAAATTTCCCCTGTGAAGAAGCTTTAGTGCGTTCTTCTGGCGCATTGGATATTCTGGATAATGCGGTTGTTGTTGATAGTGTTGAGGACGCCATAGAAGATTGTCGCTTAGTCATTGGCACCAGCTCACGCAATCGTGCCTTGCCATGGCCGTTGATTGAACCCAGAGAAATGGCCAAGTTTATTGATGGAAAACCAGAGTCGCGCCCGGTAGCAATTCTATTCGGTCGTGAAAGTGTGGGGCTTTTAAATGAGGAACTGCAACTGTGCCATTACCATGTGAATATTCCTGCTAACCCTGAATATATGTCGCTTAATTTAGCCTCAGCGGTACAAATTATCAGTTATGAACTTCGCTTAAAGCATTTAGAGAAAAATCCAATAGCCGAAGAACCATTAGAACTAAAAGATAGTGAATTGATTGCAACATCCGAGCAAGTGGACGGTCTTTATCAGCACTTAGAGCAGACCATGGTCAATACGGAGTTTTTCGATCCGGAAAATCCCAAACTATTATCTGCTAGAATACGAAGGTTGTTTGCCAAAAGCCACCTTAATCAAGGTGAAGTAAATATTTTGCGAGGATTTTTATCTTCGATAGAAAAGTATATAAAGCGCAAAACGAATTAACCTAAGTGTGTCATCCTGAACTTGATTCAGGATCTTATACGGATCAACTAAAAGTAGAAGATTCCAGCCTTCGCTGGAATGACAAGATTCTGGTAAGATTAAAAGATTGAAGCTCCTGTGAGAGCAGAAGCCTATTAGAGCAGTGAGCACTACGACACAGGTCTGTGAATGGCAGTCTCAGGGCTAGATTTATCAGCAAAAAATTGCTTCGTCATACTTTCTCGCAATGACGAAAAGTTAAAACTCCTGTGAAAGCAGGAGTCCATAATAATGAACTGAAACCAAGAGGTTAAAACAGGTCATAAATAAAATGTTTGAACGAATCAAAGAAGATATCAAAAGTGTTTACCATCGCGATCCATCGGCGAGAAACAACTTTGAAGTTTTGACACTTTACCCTGGGCTTCATGCCATCTGGTGGCATCGTTTTGCTAACAAACTATGGCGCAACAATTGGAAATGGCTTGCTCGAGCCATTATGACTTTATCACGGTTTTTAACCGGTATTGAGATCCACCCTGGCGCAACTATCGGCCGTCGTTTCTTTATCGATCATGGCTTAGGTGTAGTGATTGGTGAAACCGCTGAAATTGGTGATGATTGTATGCTTTACCATGGTGTAACTCTTGGGGGCACTAGTTTAGAAAAAGGTAAACGTCATCCAACTTTAAAAAATAATGTAGTGATTGGTGCTGGTGCAAAAATACTTGGACCAATTACCTTAAATGACAATGCTAAAGTAGGCGGTAATGCGGTGGTAGTTAAAGATGTTCCTGTTGATGCCACGGTAATTGGGATACCGGCACGAGAAGCATCAGAAACTGATCCAAAAGCTAAACATAATTTCCAGGCCTTTGGCGTAACCTCCGATCAAATTGACCCGTTAGTGGTTGCCTTGCAAAATATGTATGAACACTCCAATGCATTAGAGCATCAGCTTAAAGGACTAAAAAAACAGCTTAAAGAAAAGGGTATAGAAACAACTGATATTGATATCCCTGAATTGGATTGTTCAGGTGTACTTACTAATAATTTAGATAATAATGAAACTAAGTAGTCCATAAATTCTTTGTTACATTCTCAATAAGGCTCTTTACACATTTACTTAGTATTATTAGTTCAAAGAAATGGAGAAGGAATTAATAATGAAAATGCTTAAGCTAGTAGTAGTTACTTTTCTTATATCTGCCGTTATTAGTATCAATGCTAAAACAAAAGAGCTGAGTACTTTAAACTCAATGCCTGATGTAGAGTTTGTATCAAATCCAATGCATGGGCTTTATAACTTCGTTCAAGGAATTGCTGGAGGCCCTGGCGGGACTTCAAGAAGTTTGACTGAAATCTTTGAACAAAGCGAGTACAACAATAAACAATATAAGGATCAAATTGAACGCTTTAGACAAGTAAATTTATCTTATAATTATGCCTTTTCAGAAGAAGTGCCACACCGTCATAATAAAAGACAAATCACTCAGCTTCTAGTGATGGCATCTTCTCAAGCCACGACTATTGATGATTTCGCTCAGCGCATTATGGGCTTATTAACGAATGCTGATCTAATGGTAGTTATTGAGACATTAAAAGCTTATGAGCCTATTTATCAAGAGCTAGTATGGAAGCCTGCTCAAGAGCGTTTCAAAAAAGATTTAGTTAAGCTCAATCAACGAGCTAAGGAAGTGGGCTTTGCTAGCAAATTTATTAAGGCCTCTAATTTTTATAATGCTAATTGGAAAGCTGATTTACCCTTTAAGGTGTATTTAGCGCCTATACCTGCTGAAAGTGGATTTACAACAGCAACACCACAAGGAAACATTATTTCCTATATTAGCACTTATATTCAGGATCCTGATGGAGTGCTGGCTGTAGTATTTCACGAATTAGCACATTTGCTCTATGCCAATCAACCCATCGAGTTCCAAGACAAGATGGAGAAAGCTTTCTTAGAGCATGACTCATATCATAAAGCCCATGCATACCAATTACTTAATGAATCATTAGCTACTGCAATAGGCAATGGTTGGTTTTATAAAGAATCCAAAGGTCAGTTAGATGAAAGAGACTGGTATCACTTTCGATTTATCAACCAACAAGCAAAAAGTATTTATCCCCTTGTTGAATCTTATTTAAAAGAAGGAAAAACAATAGATAATGATTTTGTGGAAAAATATATACAACAATATGCTGAAAATTTCCCTGAAGGCTACTTAGAACCTGATAATTTCTTAACCAACGTTTCATTCTTAGCGGATAAAGAGTTTAAAGAGCATAACAAGCTATTTCAAATTTTCTTCCAACATCAACAAACAGTAAGAAGCCTTCACCTGCAAACGCCATTCTTTGATGATGAAGCCATGAGCAAGTTTAATGGCGCTATAAATGCAAAAGTTATATTAATTACCGAAGAGCATTTAGAAAACTTTGAAAAATTTGCAGATTATTATCCAGGGCTTAAGCAAGTGGATTTGCCAGCAGGGGAGTACGTTCTTCACAGTCTGCTGCCTGATGGTACTATGCTAATGATTGTCAGTATTAGCAATTTAAATTCATTAGGCAAAGCCATTGAAGCAATAAAAAAGAAAAAAGTTTTAGATGAGTATATTCGAGTAATTAAGATATAAAAATTTATAGCTTATCTATTATGTCGGTATTTGGCCCAAGGGCTATTTGGCTTCTTCGTTGTTTTATTGGGTTTGGAAGTAACTTTATTTTCTAAATTTTTATTATAAGCGCTTGCCTGTTCTGCTTTTTGTTCTCGAAGAAATTCTGCCTCTTCCACAGTTAATTTAGTTGGTTTTCCAGGTTTTTGGTTGTCTGGAATGATACGATCTCTTGGTGGTATTTGCTGTTGTTCATAAGAAGCTTTGGGTAAATTACTATACTGGTATAAATAAAACGCTTCCACTTTTTCTCGGGTCCATTCAGTCTTCTTAAGAAAGTTGACGCTAGAAGGGATGCTTGGATTATATTTAAAGCAATTAAGATTCAAATAAGCATGCAATATCTCATAGCCATAGTGTTCGACAATCTCAGTGACTAGTTGTTTAAGACTGACGCCATTGAGTGGGTTGCTTTTGTAGTTGAGTTCGTGATTCATATAAAAATGTTTAAACCTATCATTTTACCTAAGATAATGTTTTAACAAAGTATTGTCTTAATTAGTACATTAAATTGAATGGTTGAGCTTTTTATAAAAAGCTGTATCTTATAACAAATATAACCAAAGGGATTATTTTATGAAAAATAAATATAAAAAAAATAGTTTTAAATACGCTGCATTTGAAGTGCTTTCACAAACGGATTCACCATTATCCCCCAGTGAAATTGTTAAAATCGCATTAGAACAGAAATTATTAGATAGTGAAGGTGCTACGCCCGATGCAACTATGGGTGCACAACTCTATGTTGATATACGCGACAGCAAAAAATCAGACTTTATACAAGTTGGTAAAGCTGAGTTTTCCTTAAAAAAAACGACAGATACGAATTCACCACTTTTACTGGCAAAGCAGCAAAATGAGAAAGTGAGATCACAACTACTAGATTCATTAAGAAAAATGGATCCTTTTCAATTTGAATACTTAGTAGCCGAATTACTTGGTGCAATTGGGTTTGAAAATGTATCGGTCACCAAAAGAAGTGGTGATGGAGGGGTAGATGTTATCGCTGACTTGGTAATGGGTGGGGTTACAAATGTTAAAACAGCAGTTCAAGTTAAGCGATATGCACAAAAAAACACTGTTGCAGGTAAAACAGTTACTCAGATGAGAGGTAGTGCAGAAGTAGACCAAAGGGGCTTAATTATTACTACTTCTTCATTTACTAAAGCTGCTATAGAAGAAGCAAAAGCTCCTAATAAAATGCCTGTATCTCTTATAGATGGAAATAAACTAGTTGATTTACTAATTGATAATGAAATTGGAATTAAAATTGAACAGGTTTCAATAATTTCATTGAAAAGTGAGTTTTTTGAGTCTAATTCTGAAGATGCTATCTATAAGCATGACGACAAATATAAATCTATTTGGCCATTGCCAGGTGGAGACTTAAGCTATGTAGAGACTCTTAACAGTTTATTAAATACCATAGGTACAAAAGGAATTAGTGTTAAGTTACTAAATAACTGGTTTTTAAGTGAATTCGAAAGCGTTTCAAGTGCAAAAACTATATCAGGCTATATAAATGTTCCTAAATTGATGGGGTTGGTAAAAAAGTCTGGAAGCACCTTAACATTAACAGAGTTGGGAGTTGAATATTCATCAAATCAAAATAACGAGCGTCTTTATAAGATTATAAGTGACCATATATTAGCATTTGAAGAAATTGTTGACTTCCTAAAGACAGCTAATTCACCTCAAAATGCAAAAGATATTAATAACTTTATAGTTAGTAACTTTGATGTCGATTGGAAAACAACAACTCAAGTCGTCTACAGGTTACTATGGCTTATTAATCTGGGATATGTAAAAAAGCAGGACAATCTTTATTTTGTCTGAATATTAACTTCACTGCGTAAATCTTGACTAATTTACTCGGAATTGAGATAATTCTGGTATTGAAATCCACTTTGTTTTAGTTTTTCTAACCCAAACGATAGCTAATCATGAAATTAAGTACAAAGGGCCGTTATGCGGTGACAGCAATGCTTGATTTAGCGCTTCATTCTGGAAGTGGGCCTATTAGTTTGTCTGAAATTTCGGGGCGTCAGGATATATCCTTATCTTACCTAGAACAGCTGTTTTCTAAGTTGCGTAAAGCGAATTTAGTGGATAGTATTCGTGGCCCTGGCGGTGGTTATGAACTGCAGCGTTCTGCGAATCATATTACTATCGCAGACGTGGTTTTGGCGGTGAATGAACAGATTGACGCGACTCGTTGTAAAGGCAAGGGTGGCTGTCAGGATGGTGAGCATTGTTTGTCTCATCAGCTATGGGCGGAATTATCCGACCAAATTTATCAGTTTTTAAGTGGCATTAGTTTGGAGCAGGTGGTTGAGCGGCGTTTTGTTAAACGTGTGGCTGATCGCCAAGATGCTGCAAATGAGATGAAAATTAGCGAAGAAGAGCTAATTTTTTTAAGTTGACACCGTAAGGTGTCATCCTGACGAAAGTCAGGATCATCTATCGGCGATTGAATTGTTGATACGAGATCCCAAATCAAGTTTGGGATGACAAGAATTGTATTATTTCCTGCGAAAGCAGGAATCTCGTGAAGGCGACCGAAGTGTTTTTATGAGATCCTGACTTTTGACCTTTGAGAATCCCTTTAGGGGCGTCAGGACAAGTTTTTAAATTTTGAAGTGAAGAGAAGAAAATGAAATTACCCATCTATTTTGATTATGCTGCAACCACGCCAATCGATCCGCGTGTTGTAGAGAAGATGGTTCAATATATGGGCGTTGAAGGGATTTATGGTAATCCTGCGTCACGTTCGCATAAATTTGGCTGGGCGGCAGAAGAAGCGGTTGATGATGCGCGTGCGCATGTTGCTGATTTGATTGGTGCTGATCCTCGTGAAATTGTTTGGACATCGGGTGCCACAGAGTCGGACAATCTAGCGATAAAAGGCATTGCTCATTTCTACCAAAAGAAAGGCAAACATATCATTACCGTTAAAACTGAGCATAAAGCGGTTTTAGATACGGCACGTCAGCTTGAACGCGAAGGTTATGAAGTAACCTATATGGACGTACAAGAAGATGGCTTATTGGATTTAGAGGCCTTAGAGGCGGCGATGCGTGACGATACGGTTTTAGTGAGCGTGATGCATGTGAATAACGAAACTGGTGTGGTTCAGGATATTGATGCGATTGGTGAGATGTGCCGCGCGCGTAAAATCATGTTTCATGTGGATGCAGCGCAATCTGCTGGCAAATTATCGATTGATGTTACTAAAACAAAAGTCGATTTGATGTCGATTTCTGGCCATAAAATGTATGGTCCTAAGGGTATTGGCGTTTTATACGTTCGTCGTAAGCCTCGTGTGCGGATTGAAGCGCAAATGCATGGCGGTGGTCATGAGCGTGGCATGCGTTCTGGTACTTTGGCGACGCATCAAATCGTGGGTATGGGCGAAGCCGCCCGTATCGCCAAAGAAGATATGGAAAAAGATAATGCGCGTATTATCAAATTGCGTGAGCGTCTATGGAATGGTGTTAAAGATATGGAGGAAGTCTATCTCAATGGCCATGAAATCCAACGTGTTGCAGGTATTATCAATATCAGCTTTAACTTTGTTGAAGGTGAGTCTTTAATTATGGCGCTTAAAGATTTGGCAGTTTCTTCAGGATCTGCTTGTACTTCGGCCAGTTTGGAACCATCTTATGTATTAAGAGCATTAGGTCGAGACGATGAATTGGCACATAGTTCGATTCGTTTTACTATCGGTCGTTTTACCACTGAAGAAGAAGTGGATTACGCCTTAACACAAATTAATGACGGCATTGGCCGTTTGCGTGAGTTGTCGCCACTTTGGGATATGTACAAAGATGGTATCGACTTATCACAAGTTGAGTGGACAGCTCATTAATCGGTTCTTGTGAAAGAACAGGAGACTTATTATGGCATATAGCGAAAAAGTAATTGACCATTATGAAAACCCACGCAACGTTGGTTCTTTTGATAAGGAAGAAGAAGGCGTTGGTACTGGCATGGTAGGCGCACCAGCTTGTGGTGACGTCATGAAGCTGCAAATAAAAGTTAGCGAAGACGGTATTATCGAAGATGCTAAGTTTAAAACTTATGGCTGTGGTTCGGCGATTGCATCGAGTTCTTTAATCACTGAATGGGTTAAAGGTAAAAGCATCGACGAAGCGCAAGAAATCAAAAATACTGACATTGCTGAAGAGTTAGCATTGCCACCAGTGAAAATTCATTGTTCGGTATTGGCAGAAGATGCGATTAAAGCGGCGGTAACTGATTACAAAGAAAAGCAAGATAAATAAAGCAGGGCTAAGCAGAGAAAACTAATGGCAATTACCTTATCAGAAGCTGCTGCGGAACGGGTTAAGAACTTTTTGGCTAGTCGTGGCAAGGGGCTTGGTTTGCGTTTGGGCGTAACCACGACGGGTTGCTCTGGTTTGGCCTATGTACTTGAGTTCGTTGATGAACTTAATGAAGACGATGAAGTATTTGAAGATAAAGGCATTAAAATTATTGTTGATGCCAAGAGTAAAGTGTATTTAGAAGGCACGCACTTGGAGTTTAAGAAAGAAGGTCTTAACGAAGGGTTTGAGTTCACCAACCCTAATGTTAAAGGTGAGTGTGGCTGCGGCGAGAGTTTTACTGTTTAGTGGTTAAAATTGGTTATTTCGTTGTTAAATTGAAATGATTGTTTGGTCATTTGTTATTTACAAACTCCCGTCACAATAATTTCAATTTGCCTAGAACTAATGCAATTTTTCCTCACTAAATAATTTTGTAAGCGACTTCATATAAATTATCGTCATTGCGAGGAGCGCAGCGACGTAGCAACCTTGTAAAGGCAGCTGAGTTGTTGTTGAAAGATCCTGACTTCCGTCAGGATGACACAAAATGGTAATAAGAGTATCGATTTGAAGAATCCATTTGAGCTATTCGGCCTTGAGCCGAATTTTTTATTAAATGAGCAGGAGCTTTCACAGAAATTGCGGGATATGTTGCAGACTGTGCATCCTGATCGTTTTGTATCAAGTAGTGATCAAGAACAGTTAGCAGCAATGCAAAAAACCACTCAAATTAATGATGCCTATGGGGTTCTTAAAAGCCCAGTAAGACGTGCTCAGGCTTTGTTGCAATTAAGAACCGGTGTTGATAGTAGCGGTGAAGTTACGGTTAAAGATCCTATGTTCCTAATGCAGCAATTAGAGCTGCGCGAAGAACTGGAAAATTTATCCGTTAAAAAGGACATGAATGGTTTAATGAGTTTTGCGGAACAAATTGAGTCAATGCAAGAGCAGCAAATTGCTGTAATTAATGATTTCTTTCAACAAGAAGGTGAGAATCAAGAGCTCGAATCTGATAAAATTCTGGCTGAAATTTACAAGCTACAATTTTTGCGCAAGACTTTAATTGATATTGAAGCAGCAGAAGAAAAAATACTGGGTTAGATTTTTAAAGAATATAAAAGCCTATGGCCTTATTACAAATCGCTGAACCAGGGCAATCAACCAAGCCGCACGAACATAAATATGCTGCAGGTATTGATCTTGGTACTACTAATTCATTGATCGCCACTGTACGTAGTGGTGTGGCTGAGACTTTGCCAGATCTAAAGGGCAATCATCTATTGCCATCAATTGTTCATTACGCCAAAGATGGAACAGTATCAGTTGGTTATTCTGCAAAAATATTTCAATGTAGTGATCCGGCAAATACAGTCAGCTCTGTTAAGCGCTTAATGGGGCGTGGTTTAGCAGATGTGCAAACTATTAAAGAGTTTACGGCTAATCAATTAACCGCCTCCGGTATTGGCATGCCAGCGATTCAGATTTTTGATCAAATTAGAAACCCTATTGAAATTTCTGCGGAAATTTTGAAGGTGTTAGCTCATCGAGCTGAAAGTGCTCTGGGTATTCCAGAGGGCGATTCATTAGGCGGCGTGGTTATTACTGTACCTGCCTATTTTGATGATGCTCAACGCCAAGCTACTAAAGATGCGGCCCAATTAGCGGGTTTAAATGTCTTGCGATTATTAAATGAACCGACTGCTGCTGCTGTAGCTTATGGTTTAGATACTGGTAATGAAGGTATCCATGCCATTTATGATTTAGGTGGCGGTACTTTTGATATTTCGATTTTACGTCTGGAAAAGGGCGTTTATGAGGTGTTGGCTACTGGTGGTGATTCTGCGCTTGGTGGTGATGATTTTGATCGTGCTATTGCAAGTTACTTAGTTGAACAAGCAGAAGTCGATGCAGCAGATCGTCAAGCTCATCAGATGGCAATGCTAAAAGCACGAGAAGTTAAAGAGTTGTTAACAGAGCATGAGTTGATTGATGTTCATTTTATGAATTGGGATGGGCAAATTAGTCGTGAGCAAATCAATGAATTAATGGCACCAATCATTGACAAGACCTTATTAGCTTGTCGCAGAACCATTAAAGATGCAACTTTAAAATTTGCAGATATTAGAGAAATTGTGATGGTCGGTGGCTCTACACGGGTGCCATTAGTGCAGCAAAAAGTTGCTGATTATTTTAAGCAGAAACCCCTCACCAGTATTGATCCTGATCGAGTAGTTGCCATTGGTGCTGCAATTCAAGCCGATATTTTGATCGGTAATAAGTCTAATGATCAATTGTTGTTGCTTGATGTTTTGCCTTTATCATTAGGTGTAGAAACTATGGGCGGCTTGGTAGAGAAAATCATTCCTAGAAATACACCAATTCCTATCGCAAGAGCACAAGAGTTTACTACTTTTAAAGATGGCCAAACTGCTATGGCTATTCATGTGGTACAGGGTGAGCGTGAGCTTGTCGATGATTGCCGTTCTTTAGCGCATTTTGAATTGCGTGGCATTCCGCCAATGGTGGCTGGCGCGACACGTATTAAAGTGACTTATCAGGTGGATGCTGATGGTTTGCTTAATGTTATGGCTGAAGAAACTACCTCAGGTGTGCAAGCTGAGATCCAGGTAAAACCCTCTTATGGTTTAACCGATAGTCAAGTCACTGAAATGTTGAAAAACTCGATTGAAAAAGCTGAGGGTGATATGCAATTGCGTATGCTTCGGGAACAACAGGTTGAAGCAAGCAGGGTGATTGAAGCCGTTCGAGCCGCTTTGCAGGACAATGGCCAGCAGTTATTGAGCGAACAGGAGTTTGCAGCTATTGAATCAGCGCTTAGACAGCTTGAAATTATTGCTCAAGGCACCGATATAAATGCTATTGAGGAAGCAATTAAAGTAGTTGATACCAATAGCCAAGAATTTGCTTCAAGGCGAATGGATGCCAGTATTGCCAAAGCTTTAGTAGGTAGTGAAGTTGATGAGTTATAAGCTGGTCTTGTTTAGTTAAAGAGTAAAGTGATGCCAAAAATTGTATTTTTACCGAATGAAGAATTATGCCCTGAAGGTGCGGTAGTTGAAGCTGAAGAGGGGCAAACCATTCTGGAAGCGGCTAAACAAAATGATATTGATATCGAGCATGCTTGTGAAATGTCCTGTGCCTGTACCACTTGCCATGTGGTAGTGCGGGAAGGTTTTGATTCGCTTGAAGAAAGCGATGAATTAGAAGATGATATGCTGGATAAAGCCTGGGGCTTAGAGCCAGAGTCTCGTTTAAGTTGCCAGGCCGTTGTTGCTAATGAAGATTTAATCGTCGACATACCCAAATACACTTTGAATCACGCGAAAGAGAATCATTAATTAGTGTTTTATCGTTGACTATACTGTGTTATCAAATCATTTCTTTTTCGTCATTTACTAACTGTAAAGTCCGTCAAAAGAAATGATTCAATGCCTTGTCTAGTCTTAGTTAAAACGTTAATTTAGACTTAAATCAACTTTGGAGAAATATAATGAAATGGACAGATTCGTTAGATATTGCCATTGAGCTTTATGAAGCCCATCCTGATATTGATCCAAAGAGTATTAATTTTGTGGATTTAAGGAATATGGTTACACAGTTAAAGGGATTTGAAGATTCCCCTAATCGCTGTGGCGAGCGAATTTTAGAGGCCATTCAAATGGCATGGATTGAGGAAGTTGAGTAAGTCCAAAAAAGCTTAATAATTTATTAATTTAGGCTTGTATTTTCTGCTAAAAACAGTATTATACACGCCTCAACGAGATTGATACTCGAAAGCTTAAGAAGCTTTAAAAATCTCTTGAAAAAACAGTGGGTTGCTAGCTCAGTCGGTAGAGCATCTGACTTTTAATCAGGTGGTCACAGGTTCGATTCCTGTGCAACCCACCAATATTTGAAAAACCGCTAACTTATATAAAGAGTTTAGCGGTTTTTTTTATGCTTTAAATTTTATTACTGCAACTCAGGATGCCGGATTTGTCCTTGCCCCATAACTACGAATTTTTCAGTAGTTAATTGGTATAGACCCATTGGCCCGTAGGCATGTAGTTTACTGGTAGAAATGCCGATTTCGGCGCCCAACCCTAATTCACCGCCGTCGGAAAAGCGGGAGGAGGCGTTAACCATAACTACTGAAGAATTGATTTGATTAATAAAATCGTTAGCTCTATCCAAGTTTTCAGTCACGATGACTTCGGTATGATCTGAGCTAAATCGATAAATATGATCGATGGCTTCCTGATAAGAGTTAACCACTTTGATATTAATATTTAAACTCAAGTATTCTGTTGCATAATCTTCATCGGTGGCTAATTCTGTGCTACTTAATAAACTCTGTCCTAAAGAGTTTATTTTAACTCCAACTTTATATTGAGTAGCTACTTTTTCAACTTTAGCCAAAAATGCTTTGGCTATATTTTTATGGACAATTAATGTTTCCAGGGAATTACAAACTCCTGGTCTTGATATTTTGCCATCGATCAATAAATCCAGTGCTTTTTTTAGATCGGCATCTTTATCCACATAAAGATGACAGACCCCTTTAAAGTGTTGAATAACAGGAATTTTACTGTTTTCAGTAACCATACGGATCAAGCGTTCGCCGCCTCTTGGGATGACCAAATCAATGGTATCACTAAAATTCAACAGCTCACCAATAGCGCTATGTTCTTGAATTGGCACCATATTGATCATATTAGTGGAATATTTTGCTTGTGTTAGCGCTAAATGCCAGTTTTTAGTAATAGCTTGATTGGAATAAAAAGCTTCTTTACCACCACGTAAGATGATGGTATTGCCAGACTTAAAGGCTAATGCAGCAGCCTCTACTGCCACATTGGGACGTGATTCGTAGATCATTAATATGACACCAAGAGGAATGCGCATTTTGCAAACACGGATACCATTGGGTCGGATTTGGCTGCTACTGGTTTCACCAATAGGATCTGTTAAATTAATCACATTGTATAAGGAATCAATCATCTGTTCGATGCGCGACTTGTCGAGCAATAAACGATCAATCATGGCTGCTGACAGCCCATCAGTTTTTGCTTTTACTATATCTTTATTGTTAGCGGCAATAATTTCTGCTTGGTTTTTTTTGAGTTGCTTGGCCATTAAGGTTAAAACGTTATTTTTTTGCGTGCTATTAAGCTTTGCTAACTGTAAAGAGGCAGTTTTAGCAGCTTTGGTCATGGCATAAAGTGCTGAACTATTCATAATTATCTCGATTTAAATGGACTTGGAGCTGACGATCCAGGTTCCAGGATTTTCACCATCAAACAGCTTCATATAACTTTCATTTTTACCATTACAAATAATGGTATCAATTGCCTTATTAGTGGCAGTTAAAGCTGCCTGTAATTTGGTTTTCATACCACCGGTAGCTTGTGGATTATCGCTGTCTTTGGCCATAGACTGGATATTAGCGTCAAGCTGCTTTACTTCTTTGATTAAGCTAGCATTGGGATTAGTGTTAGGGTTATCGTCATATAAACCATTGATATCACTAAATATTATTAATAAATCAGCATCAATCAAAACTGCCACTTCTGCAGCTAGGTTATCATTATCACCAACTTTTAACTCTTCAATAGCTACCGTATCGTTTTCATTAACAATGGGCAGAACAGCGAGGCTATGTAGCATTTTTATGGTGTTTTTTGCATTGGTAAAACGGTTGTTTTGAGCCAGATCATCATGCGTGAGTAGTACCTGTGCTACGCTTGAATCAAAAAAGCGCTGCCAGTGATTAATCACTATAGATTGGCCAACTGCCGCTAATGCCTGTTTTTCTTTTATGCTCAGGGCATGATTATCAGGCTTTAATTTATTATAGCCAGCAGCTACTGCACCAGATGATACTAGTACCAATTCAATGCCTTGCTTGCGGCATTTTTTTATAAAATGGGCTATTGGCAAGCAATATTCGACGGAACAGGACTTACCATCAGGGGCGACCAAAGCCGAACCAACTTTTAACACAATTTTTTTGTAATTGCTTAAATCTAATCGATTCATTTGTTGTTCCATTGTTATTGGCCATAAAATTAGCCATAAAAAAACCCGCTAGTGAGTTTTGCGGGTTTTCTAAGAAAGTAAAGTTTACAGTCAATAGAAATCAATCCCGCACAACAAGCTATAGGGAGCAGCTGGATACCCTGGTTTTACGGTGTTTGGAATTAATATTCTAATCATGTGCCTAATCTAGTTTGATCCACTATCCAGTGTCAAGATCTTATAGCTAATTCTTATAAGCTACTATTTTAGTTGATCACTTAAATAAGTATAAATCAGTGCCTGCAAACTAGCGCTTTGCTTATTATTGGAAGCACCCCCATGACCACCCTCGGTATTTTCATAATAAAGCACATCATGGCCCTGTGCCTGCATCTTAGCTACCATCTTACGCGCATGACCTGGGTGAACGCGATCATCACGAGTCGAAGTGGTGAAGAAGATTTTTGGGTATTTTGTATCTTTATCTACATTATGATAAGGCGAGTAGGTTTTAATGTATTCCCATTCATCTTCGTTGTCAGGATTACCGTATTCGCCCATCCAGCTGGCACCGGCCAATAATTGATTAAAACGCTTCATATCCAATAATGGTACCTGGCATACAACCGCATTGAATAAATCAGGGCGCATAGTGGCAACTGTACCAACCAATAAACCACCATTGGAACCACCGCGAATACCTAAATGACGTGGGGAAGTAACTTTATTCGCCACTAAATCTTCACCAACGGTAATAAAGTCGGTAAAAGCGATATGTCGATTTTTCTTTAATGCCGCCTGATGCCATCTAGGACCATATTCACCACCACCACGAATATTGGCTAAGGCATAAACACCACCTTGCTCCAACCAGTCCATGCCAATGGTTGCGGAATAATTTGGGCGCAGTGAGATCTCGAAACCACCATAACCGTAAAGTAGAGTAGGGTTTTTACCATCAAACTTGGTATCTTTATGCATTACTAAAAAATAAGGGATTTTGGTGCCATCTTTTGCTGTGGCAAAATGTTGTTCGACTTTGTAAGGCGAAGCATCAAAAAAGGCTGGTAAACTTTTTAAAACGCTCAAATCAGCATTGGTATCATCATAATAATAGAGGCTGCTTGGAGTTAAGAAGTTGTTGTAATTAATAAAGAAATTATTGTGTTGGTCGCTAACACCAGCGACAGAAATTGAACCTAAAGCTGGCATAGCAATTTTTTCATTTGACCATTTGCCATCTTTAAACCGATAGCGATAAAGTTCACTGGCAACATCTTTTAGAGTATTGATTAAAATATAATCTTTGGTTGAAGAGATACCAGAAATTGAAGTGTTTGCATCCGGTACTAAAACTTCTGTGAAGTTGGTTTTACCTGCCAAATAGTCATTGATATTAATCGAAAGCAGGGCAGCTTGAGGGTAGCTTTTGCCACCAACTGTCCAGTCCGATTTGAGCTCGATTAATAACTGATCATTGGTAATGCCACTGAATGAGCTATCTTTTGGACGATCTAATTTTTTTAAATCATCTTCAGTGACCAGGAAAATATCTGAAGTATAGAAAGTTAACCCTTGATAAATCAGTTTGTAAGATTTGTCTTTATCATGAGCAACAAAGGCTGCCACCCAGACATTTTCTTTCTCACCCTCAAAGATAGTTTTAGCTTTCTCTAAAGGTTCACCGCGCTTCCATTCTTTCACAATACGGGCATAGCCAGAATCAGTCATACTGCCTTCGCCAAAATCAGTGCCTACATAAACCGTATTCAAATCTATCCAATTTACGCTGGACTTGGCCTCAGGTAAGTAGAAACCATCTTTAACAAATGATTTGGAAGGGATATCAAATTCACGCACTACGGTTGCATCAGCACCGCCTCGAGAAAGATTCAATAGACAGCGTTTATATTCCGGATATAAACAATTAGAGCCTTTATAAACCCAGTTTTCACCTTCTTCTTCAGCGAGTTTGTCCAAATCTAAAACCACTTCCCAATTAGGGTTGTCTTTCTTATATTCCTCGAGCGTGGTACGACGCCATAAACCACGCTGGTTGCTAGCATCTTTCCAGAAATTATAGAAATAGTTACCCATTTGACCAACATAAGGAATACGCTCATCAGAGTCATAAACTTTAAGATTTTTTTCATAAAGTTCTTTATAAAGCGGCTGAGCTTTTAAATAGCCCAATGATTTTTTATTATTCTCTTCAACCCAGGCTAAAGCCTTTTCACCTTCAACTTCTTCAAGCCAAATAAAAGGATCTTTCACAGCCTCTTTAATCGGCTGAATTTTCATTTCTGCAGGTTTTTGTTCAACCTGCTTTGTTTCTGCGACTATTGGCTTTGCTGGAGCTTGTGTTTGTTCTGTATTGTCACAGGCCACTAAAGTCAAAGCAGCTGCTGAAACTAATGATAAGAGCTTGATATTCATGATTATCCCCATTGATGAAAACCTACTGAGAATAGCAAAGGATACTAGCTAGTTCTAGCCAATAATTGTTTCAAAAATTAAAAAAGGCGCAATTCTATTAAGAAATGTGCCTTTCAGTAGGTTTATTTTAAACCCAACCATTAGGTTTATAAGCTGTAGAATATTTTGGCATACCCAGTTTCTTTTGTAGCCATTCTGCATGAGTTGGTAATTTTTGCTTTGCCATAGCAAGTCGATTTAATATTTGCTGGGGGCGTACAGTTTTTGGGGCATTTTCCCGTTTTGTATTGCCAAAGCGGTTTTCAAATTCCATGCTATAAAGTATCCACTGGTAATTTACATGGCCCCAAATCCCTGCAGTATCAATAGGGTTTCTACTATCAATAAGTTCAGATTGAAAATTACTTGGCGTGTAATTTAAACCATTAAAATTTTGATCTTCAAAGTCAAATGGTGAAGGAGGCTTTTTATTCCAATATTCGAATTTAGCTTTTAAGCGATCAGTAATATGTTCATCAGTTTGCACTATCTTCCAAAATTCTGTATCAGTTCTTTGTGTTAAGCAGTAATGCATATTAATAAAATCTAATACTTCATAAAACTTATTAGACATTATACGGTTATATCTAAAGGCCATCGAAGCCATTTGCTCATCATTATATGGAAAATGTTGGGCTAGCATCATAGAGCCTAAATCACTTAGATATAAACCTGTAGATTCTAGTGGTTCAATAAAGCTTGCAGAAAGGCCGATAGCTATGCAGTTTCCTTGCCATGCTTGCTGTCTTTTGCCAACTTTAAAAAAGATCGTACGAGAATTTAAGTGTTCGGTATTACCTCCTTGATACGCGCGCATTTCTTTTTCTGCATCATCCTGTTCGATAAAACTGCTGGAATGAACATAGCCAATAGAGCGCTGATTTTGCATAGGGATATCCCATATCCAGCCGTTAGAAAGTGCTGTCGCTGTGGTATAAGGCCTAACCATTCCGGGATAGTGTTTATCATACGGAACATGCATAGTAATCGCACGATCACATAGTAACCATTTTGAGCAGTCTTCCCATCCGACACCTTGAGCTTCTTCAATAAGTTTTGCTCTAAAGCCTGTGCAGTCTACAAAAATATCACCGTAAACTTTTAAGTCGATATCTGTACGGAGATGTTCTATAAAGCCATTGTCTTTTAACTGTACCTCAGTCACATTAGCTAACGTATGTTTTACACCACGTTTTATCGATATATCTCTTAGCATGTCTGCAAATTTTTGTGCGTTCATATGATAAGCATAACTAAAGCGCGCGCCCATATCCCAATCGCCAAGCATATGGGGTGATAAGCCTAAATCACAAAGATCAGCTTGAGCTGTGCAATAATAAACGAAAGGAATACTTCGATCGGTGGCAAGCCATTTTTCTATTACTCGATCAACATTATCAGAGTTGTAACGATTGAAAGGGTGATAATAAGAGCTATTGTCATTTCTTAGCCAGTTAGTATATCTGATAGCTTGCTTAAAGGAGCCATCAGTTTTCTTCAAAAATTCTTGCTCTCCTATTCCAACTACAGATAAAAAGTGTCTGATTGATAAAACAGTTGCTTCCCCAACTGAAATTCGAGGAATGTCGGGCGATTCGATAAGTTCAATCTCTACAGTTGGCTTATTACCATTTCTATTTAAATAACCATTTAAATAGGCCGCAGCCATCCATCCCGATGAGCCTCCGCCAACGATTACAATTTTTTTATTCATTAGGCAACCCATCCCGCAGGTTTATAAGCCATAGGATACTGTTTCATTCCTAATACTCTATTGAGCCAAATGTGATGAGGTGGAATCTGTTGTCTAGCAGCTTGCAGTCTTTGAATAATATAAGGGTGTACATTTAGCGGCTTTCTATTTTTACCGTACAGTTTGTCATAATTTTTAGAATTAAAGTGCATTCCATATAAAATGCATTCGTAGCTTTCATGATTCCATAGAGCTGCTGTGTCAATCGGTGTTCTAAAATCAAATTCTTTAGACTCAAAATTAAACTTATGTTTAGTCTGGTCATAAAAATATTGATCATCAAAATCAGCATTTGTGGGAGGCCTATTTTTCCAAAACTCTAGTTTTGCTTTTAATCTAGGATTAATTCTTTCTGGTTTTTGAACCTCTTTCCAAAACTCGGTATCTGTCCTTTTAGTCAAACAATAGTGCATATTGATAAAGTCCAAAATTTCGTAAAAGCGATTACAAAGTATTCGGTTATATCTAAAAGCCATTGCTTCCATATCATCGTTGGAATAGGGGAAGTGCTCAGCTAAAGCAACTGTTCCTAGATCGCTTAAATATAAACCAGTGGATTCTAATGGCTCAATAAAACCGCCGGATAAACCAATAGCCACACAGTTTCCTTTCCAATTTTGATTCCTTCTACCAACTTTAAAATATACTGTTCTAGAATTAAGACTTTTCGTATTTCCGCCCTGATAGGCACGCATTTCTTTTTCTGCATTTTCTTCTGAAATAAATGCACTGGAATGAACATAGCCAATGGATCTTTGGTTTTGCATTGGAATATCCCATATCCAGCCATTAGAAAGCGCTGTAGCTGTGGTATAAGGTCTTACCATGCCTGGAAAATGCTCTTCATAAGGGATGTGCATGGTTATTGCGCGATCGCATAATAGCCATTGAGAATGATCTTCCCAGCCTATCTCCAATTTTTCTTCAATCAATTTGGCTCTAAAACCAGTGCAATCGATGTATAGATCGGCAATGATTTTTTCGCCAGTATCAGTATGAATAGCAGAGATTTTTTCATTATTTTCTAAGTCAATATCTGTTACATTCGCCAGTATATGCTTTACGCCGCGAGGTACTGAAATATCACGCAAATAATCAGCAAATTTTTGCGCATTCATATGGTAGGCATAAGTTAAAGGTGCTCCAAGCCTCCACTGCCCTAACATTAGAGGTGCCAGGCCAAGCTCACAAATAATAGGCTGCTCGGAACAAGTTTCCATGAATGGAATAGATTGGTCTGATTCCAACCAATCCTGAGCAGAAAAATCTAATGGCTGTTTGCGAACTCTAGAAAAAGGATGGTGATAATAACTATTATCTTTATTTACCCAGTTAGTATATTTAATTGATTGTTTAAAGGTAGCATCGGTAGCTTTCATAAATTCAGCTTCATTGATATCAATGACCTTTAGCAGGTGGCGAATAGATGGAATAGTCGCTTCGCCAACTGAAATTCTGGGAATATCAGGAGATTCTATAAGGGTTATTTCTACGTTTGAATTTAATCCTTCAACATTTAGTGCTTTTTGTAAGTATGCAGCAGCAATCCATCCCGATGAGCCACCGCCGACAATAGCTACCTTGCGTTTTATCATGAATAATTACTCGTAGCCCAAGAGTTTTCTTAATCCTGGAGCAGAATAGTTCACTAATGCCTTTTGTGTATCTGGTAACTCATTAGGAATATTGTATTTTTTGCCGTATAGGTTCTCACGGGCGGTGCCACTTTGTTTACGATCGGACCCAACTAACACTCGCTCTTTCCAGTCTTCCGGAAGCATTATGCCGCAGCTTTCTAATAACCAACAGAAGTAATTTTCAGCATCAGCACTATCAATATCTTTGAGGTGTTTAATCATATCTTCATATTTAACAACTGTTGCATTAGTGCCTAGCCAAGAGGCTGCATTATGAGTAAAAATTTCTTGTAAAGTAGGGGCTTTTTGGTAAATACCAAAGATCATCATGTTATAGATTTGTTCAAGGGTAAATTCTTTACCTTTCAGGTGTTCTAAGTTGCCTTGAAAAGAATCTGACAAAAAAAATCGTGTCCGAGCAAGCACCCAATCATAAGGATCTCTAACGACAATGAGTTGCCTTACATTATGCATAGCATAAGCTGATTCATCTGAAAATAACAAATGCCCCCAACTTAATTTTGGTGTAGGGCTTTTAAAAGCTGCTAGGTGATCTTTTAAAATGGGAATTTGAATAAATTCTTTATCATACTGTTGTGAAACAGGAACAAACATTCTGACAATATTTTTAATCAAATGGGTTCCACATTTAGGTACTGAGTTAAGAAAAACTGATTGTTTTAAATCTACTTGGTTATAGTTAGAGTTTAGCTCATTTAAGGTATCGGGTTTCGCTATGATTCTAGGCATAATTTATATAGGTTATCTTTATATATAGATACTATATAACTAATAAAAAATTAATAAAAGTGATTTAAAAAAAAGCCGGTTTGCACCGGCTTTTTAAGAGTTAAAATTTATATCTTAAGTTGGCAAAGACTGTTCGACCAAACCAGTCATATTGACTATAAAATGCTGAATTACCTCTACGAGTTCCGTTACCGCGACTAAGTCGAGGAGGTTCCTTATCGAAAACATTTCTTACACCAATTACGGTTTCAAGACCTAGATCTGTAAAGTCGTAGCCAAACGCAAGAGTGTGATAAGAGGTACTGCCAAGATTGACAATACGTCTAACCTGATTGCCCTGGAAAGTAATGAACTCTTGAGGCGCGGGGTCACGAACATTACTACTGGTTTTAGCAAGATATTGGGTAAACCAAGAAACATACCAGTTATCTCTGTCGAATTGAATCAAAGCATTAGCAGTATGCTTAGGTTCACCGAAATCACCATTAAAGTCGACTTCTGGGCTTGACTCGAATAATTTACGAGAAGATTTCTTTTGATAGGTATGTTCTGTACGGAATGTTAATTCACCCCATGGTAAAGAAGTAGAGTAATCAAATTTAAAGTCCCAACCTCTATTTTTCTGTTCCGCAATGTTTATGTATTGATCATTAATGGTCAATATACGGTAATCAGGACCAACTTGTCGTGTAAACTGACTACATAGCGGATCATTAGGGAAGTCTGAAGAGTCATAACAGCCAGATAGAATATTACTGCTACCAAGAATAGAAATTTCATCTTCAATAAAATAATCGAAGTAATCTAATGAAATACTCATATTCTTGCCTTCAGGACGCCATACTAACCCCCAAACATTAGATTCTGAAGTTTCTGACTCTAATACTCCAAAGCCCCCACCTCTAATCGCTGTTGCAGAAATAGCAGGGGTGTTATCATTTGGAATTCCCTCGGCTTGACAGTTATCAGCCATAGTTTGAGTAATATTCCCTAAAGAAAGGTTTTGAGCCCAGTTAAAACAAGGGTCCACAGTTCTTTGTGCAGGGAAAGATGTTTCATTTCGGAGGAATAACTCAAACAAACCTGGTGCTCTAAATGAAGTACCGTGTGATCCTCTAAAAGTTAGATCATCCATGATATTCCATGCTAAGCCAAGTTTATATGTAAGATCAGAACCTGCATCAGGAACATCTGTATAACGAGCCGAAATTCTTGTTTGGAGATTTTCTAATAAAGGAATTTGAACTTCACCAAAAACAGCATAAGATTCTATAGCGCCTTTAGTTACATCGGCACTACTAGAGCCCCATCCATTTCCAGTTAAGGTTATTTCACCAGGAGTGTCTTCTATTGAATCATGCTGGTACTGAATACCGAATGCACCAGCTAGAGCCCCATGAGGCATCTCAAGAATATCGCCAGTAATTGTTGCTTCAACAGTATCCTGCTCATAAATCGTAGTACCGGTTTCTGTCCCGAATAAGAAATTACGCATTTCTTGAGATACGTTACCTCTTAAGAACTCTGGATCTAACCAGGGGATATCAATACAAGGTACGCCACGTACCGAAGTATTGGTTCCAACACAAGATCCTGATAACCAGTTTTGATCCGTTATGGAGTCATTATAAATTTGTTGAAGGGTATATTCAGCGTCTGATTTAGAACTTTGAACCGAAACGTCCCAGAACCACTCACCAAGTTGACCTTCTAGTCCTAAAACAAATCTTCGGTAATCAATGGTGGTACTTTCACCATTCCAGTCGGTAATAGGAGTAGGACTGAACCATTGAGAACCAGTCCAGCCAGCACTAAGAGGGTTTCCAGCAAAGAAATTTTCATTGTAGATATAACCCCAGTACTGTCTGTAGTCATTAACATCCGTTTCACGTCTATTTAATAGGATTTCTGTATATGCTCTCATAGAGTCTGATAAATCTAAATCACCAGATAAGAGCACTGTGGCACGAGTAGATTCAGGAACATGACTTTCTAAATCTTGGAAAGGATGATCAGCATTAACTACAGGTGATAAACTATTAACTGCAAACCAGCCTGGAGGAGCTGAGAAATCAGCTGGACCTTGAGGGTTTGGAGCATCAGTGTAATTACCTAAATCGCCATCATAGTCAAATTGAGCAAGGTTTCTTGCAACCCCATTTGCATCAACCAAATTTGATGCGCCGTAATCATATAACCAAACATGTCCCCAAAGTAAATCTGTACAATGCGGCTGACCAGTTCTAGGATCGATAATATCGGCACGTTCACCGGTACTGGCATCGAAGTAATATCGTTCACCACAAGCAAAGAAATCACGATCGCCATTCGCTAGCTCGGATTGTTTATCATAATCAAATGTTATCCTGAAGCTACCGTTATCAAAAGATTGACCCCAGCTACCGCTTATTCGACTTCTTTCGCCGCCACTTTCTTGAGGTTGAGAGGTAAATCCTTCAATGGTTCCACCATCTTCCTCCTTAAGAATAATGTTAACAACACCAGCAACAGCATCAGAACCGTATAAAGAGGATGCCCCATCCTTAAGGATTTCGATTCTTTCAACGGCTGATAGAGGAATAGTGTTAAAGTCAAAAGCTGATACAGAACCACGAGTTCCCGCAGGTCCAGCTCTTCTGCCATTCATTAACACTAATGTTCTATTCGCACCCAAACCCCTTAAATTAAGTGTTTCGACGCCAGTACCGCCGTTCTGGACAAAAGCCGTCGAAGTAGCCGAGGTTACCTGTGCCGAACCAGAGGCTAATGTGCTTTGTCTTAGTAACTCTCCAACAGAAGTTAAACCTCTATCGATAGCATCTTCAGCGAGAATTACGTCTACTGGTATAGTGTCGTTTTGTTGATCAACACGAATTCTTGTGCCCGTAATAATTACTTTATTACTGTTAGCATCCGCTGATTCATCGTCTGGTGCCTCGGCTGCAAAGACGTTAACAGTAGATAAAGCAAGAGCACAACCTATTGCGTGAGCAATCGGTTTCATACTTTTGCTAAAAGGATGATTTTTCATATCATAAACCCCATATTATTTTGTCTACACTTCTTTATATAGAAATACTGCTATTGTACCTGTCAAAATACAAACAGGTCTGAACAGTAATTAGACCCACACCTATATATAACCTGATGATATATATAAGTCAAAGGATTAGGGGCTATGATGTAAATTATCAACGAAATCTTGGTATTTATTGATATTTATAACGAAATTGTAAGGAGATTACGCTTTTTATAAAAGCCAATAAGGGCGCAATTTTGTTAAGAAATGCGTCCTTATTGGGTATAGCTTTGTTTAGTATGCTTTTTGTAAGTCTTCAATAACCGCTGCCAGGAAGCGTGCAGCTTCACCACCAGTACAAGCGCGGTGATCAAAAGTTAAAGATAATGGCAGCATTTTAGCATTCTCAATGCCATTTTCAGTGAGTTTCAGTTCCTTGCGGAAACGGCCAGTGCCTAAAATAGCAACTTGTGGTGGCGAGACCACCGGAGTGCCATAACGACCGGCAATTGAACCAAAATTGGATAGGCTAATGGTTGCGTCTTGTTGATCTTCTTGTTTCAAAGCTTTGTTTTCGATCTTTTGGCGTAAATCCTGTACCTGAGCGCGGACGCCAGCCATGTTCATTTCGTCCGCTTTATGAATGACCGGAACATACAGGCCAGCTTCTGAGTCGACTGCGATACCAACATTGACCGAAGAATGTAAGGTCCGTTCAAACTTTTCACCATCAAACCAGGCATTAACCGCTGGAACTTGCTTGGCTGCTACCACCAGAGCACGAATATAGCGGGCTAGTGAGTCAGTGCCTTTGGGCCATGCGGATATATCCACATCTTCAACTAAAGTGGTTGGAACTATGGTGGAGTGTGCATGAGCCATACCCATTGCCATAGCCCGACGAACACCACGAACCGTTTCCGGTTGACCACTGACTAGAGTAGGGTAGCCTTTAGCTAACGGAGCATTCAGATCGGCTTGTGATGGTGCAGATACTGGCGCTTTAACGCCTTTACTGGCAGCCTCAACATCATCACGAGTAATGGAACCTTTACGCCCTGTTGCTTGGCAGGAGCCTAAATCAACATTCAGCTTTCGAGCTAAAGCACGCACTGCAGGGGAAGCTTTATAAGATAATGGATTAGCGGTATCGGTGCCAGTTACAGTCGCTGCTTCTACTTTTGTAGCAGATACTGTTCCCGTCTTTTTGATAGAGCGCGCAGCTTCTTTAACGTCCTTCTGAGTGATTTGACCATTGTCGCCAGTGCCTTTTACTTGGCCTAAGTCAACTTTTAATTTGCGAGCTAAGGCTTTAACTACTGCGCTTGATGCCTCGGCAACAACGGTATTTCCTACTTCTACCGCACCAACAACCGTACCGCTGTCTTGGGATTTTTCTTCGGCAGGCTTTTTAGCTTGAGTTTTAGTAGCTGAATTACCAGCAGTGCCGCCGAACTCAACAAGTGGAGCACCAACTTCAATTACATCACCCGCTTGGCCATATAATTTTGTTACGGTGCCTGCAACCGGGGAAGGTACTTCAACTACCGCTTTAGCGGTTTCCATTTCAACCATCGGTTGATCAACTGCAATCGTATCACCTTCTGTTACTAGCCAGCGAACGACTTCTGCATCCGGTAAACCTTCGCCTAGATCAGGAAGTTTGAAAAGCTCTACAGCACCGGCTGCGGCTGGTATTGCAGCCACTTTTTCCTCTGTTGCAACCTCACCAGCTTCGCCAAATGAAACCAATACCGCACCAACTTCAATCACATCGCCGGCTTGACCATGCAATTTGGCAATGCGACCAGCAAAAGGAGAGGGTACTTCAACCACAGCTTTAGCGGTTTCCATTTCAACCATGGGCTGATCAACCGTAACCTCATCACCTTCTTTAACTAACCAGCGAACCACTTCCGCATCCGGTAAGCCTTCGCCTAAATCGGGTAAATTAAACTGTCTCATTTGTACTCCATGATTTTGCGCGCTTCATCTAAGATGCGATCAACCGTTGGCATATATTGCTTTTCTAATTTGTAATAGGGCATCACTGTATCATAACCCGATACACGGCCAATTGGTGCCAATAAACTCATGACTGCATGTTCAGCAATCTCAGCGGCAATTTCAGAGCCAATGGAGCCAGACTTGGGCGCTTCTTGTACCACACAGACACGCCCAGTTTTACGTACTGACTCTAAGATAGTGTCCATATCAATTGGACTAACAGTTGCCACATCAATCACTTCCGCATCGATACCTTCGGCTGCCAGTTTTTCTGCAGCCTGTAGCGTTTCATGCATCATGGCACCCCAGGATATCAGGGTAATATCTTTACCTTCACGATCCACAAAGCAGGCTTCTAAAGGGTATTCTTCACCATTATCTTCAACTTCGTGTTTGACGATACGGTAAACGCGCTTTGGTTCTAGGAAAATCACCGGATCCGGATCACGAATTGCTGCCAGCATTAAGCCATAGGCGCGACTTGGATTTGATGGGATCACCACTTTCAAACCCGGGATATGGGCAAACAAAGCTTCGGTTGATTCTGAGTGATGTTCAGGAGCATGGATACCACCACCATAGGGCGCACGGATCACCATGGGCATGGTCAAACGACCACGAGTACGGTGACGCATACGCGCTACCTGGGCCACGATATGTTCCATCGCTGGGAAGATAAAGCCCATAAATTGCATTTCAGCCACTGGCTTCATACCTTGCGCTGCCATACCAACCGCCAAACCTGCGATCATGGATTCTGCTAACGGGGTATCGATAACTCTTTCTTCGCCATAAGTGGCTTGCAAGCCGTCGGTAGCACGGAAAACACCGCCATTTTTACCAACGTCTTCACCAAAAAGAATCACTTCTTTGTCATGTTCCAGTTCATGTGCGAGGGCAGCTGTAACTGCTTCAATTAAAGTAATGGCAGCCATTATTTAGCACCTCCATTACGCTTAATTGCTTCTTCGCGTTGCGCTTTGGTCATTTCTGGCAATTCTGCATATAAGTGATCGAACATTAATTCAGGGCCTGGTTTAGGAATGGCATGATATTCTTCAACTGCCACTTCCACTTTCTTGGCTACTTCAGCATTCAGCTTTTCTTCGTCGGCATCGGACCAGGCTTTGTTCGCTTCCAAATATTTACGCAAACGTGCCATTGGTTCGTTTTTCCAAGCTGCGTCTTTAACTTTTGGATCGTCATAACGAGAAGCATCATCCGCAGTAGTATGATCACATAAACGGTAAGTTATTGCTTCAATTAGAGTAGGGCCACCGCCGTTACGTGCTTTCTCCATAGCATATTCAGATACTTGGCGCACAGCGATAATGTCGTTACCATCAACCTGAATACCTTCAATACCTGCAGCAATCGCTTTTTGAGCATAAGTTTCACAAGCGGTTTGAATTTCTGAAGGAACCGAGATAGCCCATTGGTTATTATTCACCATAAAGACCACGCCTAGATTCCAAACGCCAGCCACGTTAATTCCTTCGTAAAAATCGCCTTCTGAAGTACCGCCTTCACCAATTTCAGTCACAACTGCGCGTTTTTGCTTACGGATCTGAATGGCCTTAGCCACGCCTGCAGCATGAATGATCTGGTTGCCAATAGGGATGCAGATAGGAAAGTCTTCTTTAGCTACCGAAAAATCTGAACCACCTTCATCGCCGCCCCAATATTGTAAGATTTCTTTCATGGTCACGCCGTGCTTTAACAGACCGCCAGTTGAACGATAGTAAGGCACGATAACATCTTCAGCGATCAGGCTATCGCCATAACCAATGCCAATGGCCTCTTGACCTAAAGAAGCAGGGTAGGTACCCATTTTGCCAGTTCTTTGCAGGGCATAGGTTTTAGCGTCAAAAGCACGCAATAAAGCCATGTCGCGATACAGTGAACGCATTTTATCCATATCCTTAGCAAAGGCAGGCAATTCCTGAGTAGGCTTACCATCAGTATCCAGGTACTGATGGTGCTTGATTTCGAAAGAAGCAACAGTCGTAGTCGTCAAGGCTACAGTCTCCTTTAATTAAGAAGAGAAAAGTCAGTATTTATCAGTAAGTTATAAACTAATTTTAAACTAATCCCTAAATTCAAATAGATTCATTTTCGGGCGCGATTCTACGCAATTTTAACACATTTGTATAGTGACTTTTACGTGAACGTAAACTTGGGATAAAGGATTTTATAAGTCACCATTAATGAATTAGATTAAGTAATCAATTAAAGAGTATTGGTAGGTCAGAGTGAAGTGTGAACTCCGACATTTTTATGCGGTATCTAAGCGTTAAAGTTCACAGGCTCACTCTAATCTAACTCACGCGCTTACTAAGGAATTAATCGATATCCTTGTTCTTGCAATACTACAAACATGGTCATCGCAGATAGGGCTAATTTTACATTATTATTAAGTTCAGATTTATCAATATTGCCAAAGCCTGCGGATTGGCCGCATAGGTAAAAATCAACCCCTAGCTCAGATAGTTGATTAATGAGTTCAAGATTAGGATTATCCACTCCATAGCGTTTTTTATAGGCTGTATTGGATAAAGTATTTTTGGTGGCACTACCATGAAATACGGCTGCCAATTTTATATTTTCCGGCTTTACACCATTGCGGGTATGCATATTAATAAAGCGGGCTAAGCTTTCAATGGAACGGTTATGTTGATTTTTATTATCGGGGGTTTTGCTGATGTCGAATACCGCTTTATAAGTGAAATCTTTTGGCAATTTACTATCGCGGTTTTTTACTGCAAAGTTCGGGCCATATTGGGTTAGGGTTGGTCCTTTAATAGGGCTCGATTCTTTTTCTGCGTGAATAGTTGTTGCAGTGAACGCAAGGTTAAGTAATAAGATTAATAGTATGTTTTTCATAGAATAATCACTAAGTTATTGTTTCAAAAAGATTAACAGTTTGTTTTATTATTTACTAGCAAAGACAATATAGACACTCAATAAATGTCGAATAAAAATCACTGGCTGTGGATAGCTCTTTAGCTGTGATTTGATCCATATCAAGTAAGCTTTGCAGATATTGATTGCTAAGAGCAGTATAAGCCAATACAATTAATGCAAATCATTCTCATTATTATAAATCGGTTCTTAATTTGTATGACTTTATGGGATATGGCGACAAAGCAAACGGGACGCATTGTTGACTTAAGCCAGGAATTAGGTACACATATTAGCAGGCGCTTGCGTGAAATGGGCTTTGAAGAAGGTCAGTTAATCACTTGCATCAGACGCAGTCCTTTGCAAGGCCCTTTAGTTGTACAAATTAGAGATTCAGTTTATTCCTTAGAACAATCGGTAGCTCGCAATATAAAACTACAAATTATTTAACCTGGAACAGAACAATAAAAAGTTATTTCAATGAATAGAATTATTCTGGTTGGCAAACCCAATTCAGGGAAAAGTTTATTATTTAATCAATTGACAGGATTGCGACAAAAGGTAGCAAACTTTCCTGGGGTTACTGTTGAGCTGAAAACTGGCCAGTTTGCTGACTATGAGGTGGTTGATTTTCCTGGCGCTTATTCCTTAAAAACACTTTCTAAAGATGAAGAAATTGCCATTGAGAAATTGCATGCGGCCATGCAGGATGAAAAAACTACAGTAATCGCTTGTATTTTAGACGCAACCAGATTGGAGCGCAGTTTGACTTTTGGTTTACAGGTTCAGGCGCTCGCTAAAAAGCAGAATAAAGCTCTGGTTTTTGTGCTTAATATGGTGGATGAGTTGCAGAGTTTTGATCACCATATTGATGAAAAGCAACTGAGTGAACAACTTGGCAGCCCTGTTTATGCCATATCAGCCAAAACTCTGCTCGGTATCAATGAGCTAAAAGATGGCTTAAAACATATTGCCAGTCATGCACATGATTATTTGCCGTTAAAAGGCACCGACTCATCGTTAGACGTGCTTAAGCAAAGTCGTGATTTAGCTCAACAATTTGCTATTCAAGCTGATTTGGTACTGAAAAAGCAAAATCGTATTGATAGTTTTTTGCTGAATAGTGTGTTTGGCGGCTTGGCTTTTTTAGTAATAATGTTTTTGTTATTTCAAAGCATTTTTACCTGGGCGGCGCCGATAATGGATGCCGTTGAATTTGCTATTGGCTGGCTTGCGCAAAAAATTACCACATCAATGGAGCCTGGTATTTTACCTGATTTTATCAATGGTGCCCTATTTGGTGGTTTAGGTTCCTTCCTGGTTTTTGTGCCGCAGATTATGGTGCTGACTCTAGTGATCGGTTTGCTGGAAGATAGCGGCTATTTAGCCAGAGCTGCCCTGATTTGTCATAAGCCACTCAGTTATTTTGGCCTTTCCGGGCGTAGCTTTATTCCTTATTTATCGGGGCATGCCTGTGCCATCCCAGCCATTTTATCCGCTCGCACCATTGAATCACCACGTAAACGCTTGATTACCATGATGACTATCCCTCTAATGTCATGCTCTGCACGATTACCGGTTTATGCTTTATTGATAGCGGTTTTGATCCCTGAAAAGAGTTATTTGGGAGGTTTGGTAAATCTGCAGGGCATCGCTTTTTTTGCACTTTATATGTTTGGAATTTTAATGGCCCTAATGGTTAGTTTGGTGGTTAATAAATTTAAAGCAAATGATGACAAATTAGATGATATGCCATTTATTCTGGAGTTACCTGCTTACCGCTTACCGCATTGGAAACCATTGTTTCAAAAGGTTTTAAACAGCGGTAAACATTTTGTCCGTAGAGCAGCCCCAATTATTTTTATGGTCACTATAGCTATTTGGATTTTAGGTTATTTCCCGCAAAGTGACGAAGGCTTACAAGCTTCCTGGTTAGGCCAATTAGGACAATGGATAGAACCAGTGTTTGAACCATTAGGGCTGGATTGGCGCTATGGGATTGCGATTATTATGTCTTTTTTGGCGCGCGAAGTTTTTGTAGGGGCTCTAGGAACCTTGTTTGGGATTGAAGGGGCTGATGAAAATATTTCCGGCCTGGCAGCAAATATTCAGGCAGATGGCCTAACTTTTGGGGCGGGGATGGGACTCTTGTTATTTTATGTAGTGGCTTTGCAGTGCGTAGCAACGGTTGCGACCTTAAAAGCAGAAACCGGAAGTCGTAAAATTGCCTGGGGTTTATTTGTTGCTTATGGTTTGCTTGCTTATTTACTAGCGTTCGTGACGGTAAGGCTTTTTTAAACCACTTTAATTAAGCCGTGAGTTACAGTAAATTAGTGAAACTTCTTCACAATAAACCAATTTAAAATGAATTATCAAGAATCAAGAATATCCTTCCAGGAGCAAATGCCTAATAACCATTGTTTTGGTTGTGGCACCTTAAACCATCAAGGATTAGGTATTAAAAGCTATTGGCTTGAAGGTAAAGAAGGTGAAGAATCTAGTTGTGAATTTATGCCACAAGCGCATCATAATGCAGGACCACAGCATGTGTTAAATGGCGGCATTATTTCCACTATAATTGATTGTCATTGTGTCTGTACTGCATTTGCCAAAGCCTATGCAATGGAAGGGCGGGCCATTGGTGATATCAAGAATGGTGATTTTCTATGGTTTGCCACGGGCACTTTGGAGGTTCGTTTTAATCGTCCAGTACCGATTGATTCACCAGTAATTCTTAAAGCTAAAATTATCGAAGCCAAACCAAAAAAGATCACTCTGGAATGTACTTTAGAATCGAAAGGTGAGATTTGTAATGAAGCAAAGCTGATAGCAGTAAAAGTACCTAAGGAGTTTTTGCAGAAAACTAATTAAGGCTTTTTGCTCCAACCACAATAATTTTTTTAATTTGTTCAACAATTTGCTTTTCAACTTTAGGTTCGAAACCCTGAATGCGAGGGGTATGTAAATGACCAATTTTTACCTTTGTTTTAAGCTTATTACCCAAATTAATGCTGCGATAGGATATTTCATTCGATAAATAGCCGCCACCAGAACCTGCTACTGATGTTTTTCCTTTAAGCTCTGCTAATGTCTTTGGATCAAAAGTTTTTTCAGTGGTGGTTACCGTATGCCGATCATTAACTTTAAAAGGCTCTTGGATCTGCATCATAGCCTTAACGGGTAAACTAAATTCAACAAATTCAGGGCCATCCAGTTTAGTTTTTCCTAACATGGGAATTAACGGCTTATTTTTGCTGGCACCAGTGAAAACATTTAGATTTCCAGGTGCTTGCGCAGAGCGGCGCAAAGCAGGGAAACGTTCCAGATCAAAAGTATCGCGTCCCATGCTGATAGTAATCAGCATGTCTATAGCATTATTTTTCAAGTAGGGTTTTAAAAATCTTTCTACCTCGCCATGATCAAAATCAATAAAACGAACAGGGAATATAGCACTTTCAATTTGAATGATTTCATCATTGACTTGAATGATTTTGCCATCCAATAACAATGCCGCCAAGCCTGATGGATTGCTTTGACCAATATTTCTATCAAGAAAAAAGGGATCAAAGCCGGTAATCAAGATTTTTCTAGTGGCTTCGCTAGAAAAGTTTATATCTGACTGTCCTCTGGAAGCACGCTCTATTTCCCACAAAATAGTTTCATCTGTTTTGGATAAAAGTTTAGCGGCTTTGGATAATTTTAATCTAGCCCAATAGAGGCTTCTATCATCATAATTTGAATTTTCACTTTGCAGAGAAGTGCGTGCTCGCTGCCATAATTTTTGAGCATGATTTTGGGCAATTGTACTGCGTTTGGAACTATCGGCTAATGCATATTTTTGTTTAAAATCTTTAATCAGTGAATCAAATTGATTAGTGACTTGAGTCAGTTTTCCTTCTGCCTTAGGAATTCGCTTTTCTTCAACGCTTAAATTATCAGCCAATACAACAGGGCTAAGTAGAAATAAGGTTATGGCTAATGCTTTTTGTGTAACCATTAAAAACCTTCCCAAAGTTTTGAGTCTTTTTCCGCGTAATCTGGATTGTCCCGCTTTTCATTAATTTCTGTATATTTTTGTTTTTCTGCCTGGCGAGAAGGTGAATCAGGCTTGATGGTTTCATCAAGCTCTTTAAAAAATTCGGTGATTTCGCTGGTGTGTTGCTTTTTACTCATAACGTTTGTCATTCCTGCGTAGGCAGGAATCTAAAATCAATAACTGTGAATCATATCAACACTTTAAAGTGTTGTTTAAGCTGTGGCAATCAACTTTTATTCTAGCTTTGAAACACCTGCTTGGAAATAAAGTTTAAAAGATTCCCGCTTTCGCGGGAATGACGGACAAAAAAAGAGCCGCTAATGCGACTCTTTTAACATGATCCTAGTTTTAGAATTTTACGTTATTGGGCACACGCGGAAAAGGAATCACATCGCGAATATTTTGTACCCCAGTAACGTACGATACACAGCGATCAAAGCCCAAACCAAAACCAGCATGAGGCACAGTGCCATAGCGACGCAAATCACGGTACCACCAGTAATGCTCCGCCGGTAAGCCCATTTCTTCAATACGTGCATCAAGCATGTCCAGACGTTCTTCACGCTGCGCCCCGCCAATAATTTCACCAATGCCTGGAGCTAAAACATCCATAGCGGCAACAGTTTTGCCATCGTCGTTCATACGCATATAGAAGGCTTTAATATCCTTAGGATAATCAGTTACGACAGTAGGGCGACCCACATATTCTTCGGCAATATAACGTTCGTGTTCAGATTGTAAATCAATACCCCAGGAAACATCGAACTCAAATTTCTTATTCGATTTTTCAAGGGTAGTGATAACGTCAGTGTAAGTCATACGCTCAAAGCTGTTATCGATAACGTTTTCTAAGCGATTAATGCAGTCTTTATCCACACGTTGAGCAAAGAAAGCCATATCATCGGCACATTCGTCTAACACCGCTTTGAAGATATACTTCATCATGACTTCAGCTAAATCGGCATTATCAGATAAATTTGCAAAAGCAATTTCCGGCTCTACCATCCAGAATTCTGCTAAATGGCGACTGGTATTGGAGTTTTCTGCCCGGAAAGTAGGGCCAAAGGTGTAAACTTTGGACATAGCCATACAGTAGGCTTCTACGTTTAGCTGACCAGAAACCGTTAAGAAAGACTCTTGACCAAAGAAATCTTTGGAAAAATCAATATCGCCCTTGTCGGTTTTCGGCAAATTAGCCATATCCAAAGTGCTGACACGGAACATTTCACCAGCTCCCTCTGCATCGGAAGCGGTAATAATGGGCGTATGGATCCAATTAAAACCATTTTCATGCATAAAACGGTGAATGGCTTGGGCTAAACAGTTGCGTACACGAGTAACTGCGCCAATAAGGTTAGTACGTGGACGTAGATGGGCATTTTCGCGCAAAAACTCAACGGTATGTGGTTTTGGCTGGATAGGGTAAGTATCGGGATCATCAACCCAGCCTAATACTTCAACTTCAGAAGCCTGAATTTCAAATGACTGGCCTTTGCCTTGTGAAACTACTAATTTGCCCGTTACTCGTACTGAGCAGCCAGCGGTTAATTTAACCACCTCAGATTCGTAATTATTCACATTATTATCGACTACTGCCTGGATTGGATTAAAGCAGCTACCATCGTGAATATTGACAAACGAAAGGCCTGCTTTCGAGTCACGACGAGTACGTACCCAGCCTTGAACGGCCACCTCTTGACCTTCGCCGGGTTTGCCCGCTAGGGCGTCGATAATTGATACTAATGACATTTTTTTACCTTAATTTAAGTCTTAGTGAGTGAATAAAAAAATAAGATATAGCTTTAATTATTGTCGTTAAGCTTATGTTTTTGCTTGAATTTTAGCCTAAAGTTAATTTCTTTCTTTTTATTGTCGTCATAAGTATGCCAGTTCAGCACCTCATCAAAAGTACGGCCACAGCCCCGGCAAACTTCATCCCCCAAAACCGTACTACAAACACCGATACAAGGAGAGTCTGTTGGTGCTCTTTCACGATTTTTCGGAGTGATTTTTATCTTACCAGGCAAGCCAAAACCTCAGGCCAGTTATTCAAACAAAACAAACGCGTTATGTTACCTTGCGACTAGCCTTATGGCTAGTGATATTGCTAGCAAAAGCGACAATATCCAGTATTTAAAAAATGATGATGAAGTGTAATAAATCATTGTTTTTGCTCTCTAGCTTGGATACATTAACCGAATATTAAATCGGCAATTGAAGCCATGTTTGAATTAGACCAATCGCAAATTGTAGAATATCGTAACAATAAGCCTGAATATTATCACCAATTAGCAAAACAGCTAGCAGCTTTGCTGGTTGAAGATACCAACTGGGTCACCAACTTATCGCAAATGTCAGCTTTTGTTTATCAAATGCTACCGGATTTAAATTGGGTAGGTTTTTATTTGGTAAATCCTAATGATCCGCAAGCACTAATTCTTGGGCCGTATCAAGGTAAAGTGGCCTGTGTGCATATTCCTTTTGGACGAGGTGTGTGTGGAACCGCTGCTGCTATGCAAGAAACGCAATTAGTAGCCGATGTACATGTTTTTGACGGTCATATTGCTTGTGATGACGATACCAATAGTGAAATTGTTATTCCTATGGTTGTTAATGATGAGTTGAAAGGGGTGTTTGATATTGATAGTCCAACCCATAACCGTTTTGATCAAGCGGACGCGGATGGTTTAACCGAATTGCTCAAAATTTTAATTGATAAAACGGAGTTTTAAATTGTCCGAGAGTTTTAGTCAAACGTTAAGACCATTTCATTTAGCCATTCCAGTACATGATTTAGAACTCGCTCGTAAGTTTTATGGTGATGTTTTAGGTTTTGCAGAAGGGCGTTCAAGTGAACACTGGATTGATTATAATTGCTATGGCCATCAATTAGTGGTGCATCTTGATAAAAGTATGCAAGTTGATTCTGAAAAAGCTACTAATACAGTTGATGGACATAAGGTGCCAGTACCGCATTTTGGTGTGGTTTTAGATATAGATACTTGGCAGCAACTTGCAGATAACTTAAAAAACAAGGGTATTCAATTTGAGATTGAGCCGTATATTCGCTTTAAAGGACAAGTTGGTGAACAAGCTACTATGTTTTTCTATGACCCCTCTGACAATGCGCTTGAATTTAAAGGGTTTAAGGATTTAAGCGGCTTGTTTGAGAAGTAAACAATTTTGACAAGTAAAACACAAAAGAAACATGAAATATTTTATGCTAGTGAATGTTCAAGGCTTTTGAATCTGAATTGGAAAGTTAGCTCGTCACCAGATGAAGATAATTATCCAGATTTATTAATTGTTGAAAACAATAGCACTTTTGGTTTAGAGGTAACGGAACTTTTCAAAAGCACAGCACGAAAAGGAAGTTTGATTAAGGCCCAAGAACAACAAAGAACTTCTGCGATTGAGCGTTTATCTAAAGAATATTACAAAACATATTCAGAACCAATCAAGGTGAATTTTATTGGTGATATCCCGAGTATTGAAGAGTTTTGTGATCTAATTGACTCTAACGTTACTAATCTTAGTATTTCCGAAGATATAAAAATAATGCTCCCCAATGCTAATAGTTCAATGCATTTAATGAAACTCCCTAAGCAGCTTGAAGGTTATTCAATATGGAATTCTATTGATAGCATCGTGGGCTGGGTTGAAGAGATCTCAGAAGAGTTATTAAGTTCTATGATAGAAAAAAAGGGTGGTAAGTTAGCAAGATATAAAAGTAATCTGGATGATGTAAGGCTGCTTATATATTGTAATAGGCTTTTTGATTCTGGTAAGTTTATTCTTAATGAGCAAAATATTAGAAGTACTTTTGGTTTTAACAAGGTTTACTTTATGTCGTATCCCCAAGATGCTTGCCAATTAAATCCCCTTTAGAGAGAAATGAACAATAAAATAGGACTGAAGATTTCAAAATAGATTCCTGCTCGATAATTGCTCCTGCATTATTCTAACTCCCATCATCTATGATGCTCGTACGCGGGAATGACAAAAAGCTATTTCCCAAAACTCATAGCATCAATTACCTCTTGCGGTAGATCTGGCAGTGCTGATCTTGGTATCAAGAAGGTAGTAATATTCATCAAATCTCTGAAAAATTTATTGTTGTTAGTGGTTTGCCGGAGGTATTCATGACCGGATGAGCCGCCAGTACCAATTTTATTACCAATCATGCGCATCACCATATCCACATGGCGCGATCGCCACAGGGTAAAGTTGACGTCCAATTCCACTAAAGCCTGCAGTAAGCGAAATGGGGCGGTGAGCATCGGTTGTTCGCGATAAAGATTAATAAAAAGGGCACTTAGGGTGGCTTCCTGACACATTCTAAAGACGCCTTGTTGTTTCAGTTCATCGTACTTTTCTTTATCGAATAAAGCATCGAAGTTGGCGCGGGTATTAGCTAAATCATTGAGCTGGAAGCGCTTTTCTGCGTCAGTTAAATAATCGGCTTCTTTAAGGGTCTTTTCATCATTGTTCAGCATGTTATCAACAGCATCACTGAATTGCTGCCAGAAATTAAAATCACCAAATTCCAGGAAGGGCATACGAGCCAGCCAGTTTTCAACTGCATCATATAAACTCGGCTGCTCTTCCAACGCCATTAAGTGGTTTCGATCTTTTTCATTCAAGCGGCTATAGAACGACTCCTTGTCAAAATTAACCCTAAACTCAGATTTTAAGCCCAATAAAATTTCGATTTCTTTAAACTGGATCGATTGGAAGCCGGATGCTGGAATTAAATAATCTCTGAAATCTAAGAAATCCAGTGGTGTCATGGTTTCGATAATATCAATTTGCGAAACCAGGACTTCTTGAATTTTATGGATACGTTCTAAACGTAAATTGATGGTGCTTAATTCTTTTTCAGGAACATGGTTTTGCAACAAAACTGGATGGATAGCATTAATTTCATGCAAAATTTGCTTGAACCAGAGTTCATAGGCTTGGTGCACCAGAATAAAAAGCATTTCATCATGGGCTTCATTACCATAATTTTTGCTTTCCGGATGTTGCGCATCCAGTAATTTATCTAATTGTAAATATTCACTGTAATAACAAGGTTTAACGTTTTTTTGCATAATAAAGCTACTGTGCTCTAAATTAAGTTGTAATAGAGGAAAAGTTTTAACAGGCTGTATAAATCCTGAGAGCTCTGCAACTCCTGCGAAGGCAGGAGTCCACCATAAGTTATATAGATAAAGCTTTGGGTGGATCCCCGCTTTTACGGGGATTTCAAATAAAGCTAGATTTTGAAACTTGCCTATAACTAATCCCTAATTAAAAAAGGGAACTGTTAAGTTCCCTTGATTATAGACACTTGCAAAAATAAATGTCAGTAGAAATTTAACTAATATGAATCAATGTTATCGCTTGGAAATTTCTACATAATCACGTTCGCCAATACCGGTATATAACTGACGAGGGCGGCCGATCTTGCGATTAGCTTCACCAATCATTTCATTCCATTGTGATACCCAGCCTACGGTACGAGCTAGTGCGAAGATCACAGTGAACATATTGGTTGGAATGCCAATAGCATCCAGAATAACGCCCGAATAGAAATCTACATTAGGGTATAATTTCTTTTCAACAAAGTAAGGATCTTCCAGCGCAATTTTTTCAAGCTCCAGTGCAACCTTAAAGGTTGGATCATCATGTTTGCCTAGTAATTCCAATACCTGATGAGCTGATTGACGCATGACTTTAGCTCTAGGGTCAAAGTTTTTATAAACACGGTGACCAAAACCCATTAAGCGGAATGGATCGGATTTATCTTTAGCGCGAGCAATAAATTCGGGAATACGGCTGACATCACCAATTTCGCGTAACATATTCAAGCAGGCTTCATTAGCGCCGCCATGTGCCGGACCCCATAAACAAGCAATGCCCGAAGCGATTGCTGCAAACGGATTAGCGCCGGATGAACCTGCCAGGCGCACAGTTGAAGTCGAAGCATTTTGCTCGTGATCGGCGTGCAAAGTGAAAATCTTATCCATCGCATCGACTAAGATAGGATCTGGCTCCCACTCATTAGTGGGTTGACTGAACATCATATTCAGGAAGTTCCAAGCCAAGCTTTTATCGTTGTTTGGATAAACGAATGGATGGCCATGGGTATAGCGGTAACACATAGCAGCAATGGTTGGAACCTTAGCAATCATACGCATGGCACTAATTTCACGATGTTCCGGATCGTTAATGTCTAACGAGTCGTGATAGAAAGCGGAAAGGGCACCGACTACCGCGATCATAATCGCCATTGGATGGGCATCACGACGGAAACCGTTGAAAAAGTTTATCATTTGCTGATGCACCATAGTGTGATTATTAATTTTAGCTACAAACGCATCATATTCTTCTTGATCAGGTAATTCGCCGTTTAGTAGTAGATAAGCCACTTCTTCAAAAGAAGCCTGATCTGCTAATTGTTCAATTGGGTAACCGCGATATAACAATTGGCCTTTTCCGCCATCAATAAAAGTGATTTTTGATTCACAAGCACCAGTTGAAACATAACCTGGATCGTAAGTGAAGTAGCCGGCTTTGCCTAAAGCACGAATATCAATAACGTCTTTACCTAAAGTTGGGCTTAAAACGTTTAATTCTAAAGTTTCGCCATTGGGTAGGCTCAATTTTGCGGTTTTATCTGACATGTATTACCCTTGGATTTGTCGTATAACAGGTTTTTGATTCTTAGCTAGCCAGTTATTCTACAAAATTTTTTATAATTTTCCTAAGATATTTTAATGGCAATTCACTTAAAATCAGTTGAAAAGCAACATTATGCTATTGTAGAGCCGTGATTATTTGCTATCTTGATGAAGATCAAGAAGTAATCAGTAGTTTGAAGTAGTATTTTTAGTGGGGCAATTGTAATTATCATCAAGCACTTATATAATTCGCCGCCTATCAGTTTGTATCATTGGGGAAGTCTCACAAACTGCATTTTTTGAGGTCATCGATGCATATTCAACCTGGCTTCTGCGGGCTGATAACAGTTTGTTTGAGAACGATTAACTCACGCCTATGACCTGGGCAATAATTATAGATACGTTGTTGTGAAGCAAAATAGACCTAAAAACCTGAATCTTATGACGGTAAGATTCCCTGTGACGGCAATTTCCTCGATTTTGCATCGTATTACAGGGGTTATTCTTTTCATCGCAATCCCCATTCTTCTGTGGGCTTTGCAAAAATCTTTTAACCCAGCCGGTTTCGCCAAAATACAAGACAGCATTAACAATAATTTCATCTGTCAATTTGTATTCTGGGCAATATTAACCGCTTTATCATTCCATATAATTGCAGGTGTACGTCATTTGCTTATGGATGCGGGCATTGGTGAATCTTTAGAAGGCGGTAAACGTGGTGCTTGGATTGTCTTAATCCTTTCAGCCATCGTCGCAGTCGCATTAGGAGTTTGGGTATGGTAGCTACAGTAACCAGTTTAGGCCGCTCAGGTTTACACGATTGGATTATCCAGCGTTTGTCAGCAGTTATCATGTTGGCCTACACGCTTTATCTAGCGTACTTCGTAGTTTCTACGGGTGATGTGACCTTTGCTGCCTGGCAAGCATTGTTTTCAACCACCTTTATGAAGGTATTCTCACTATTGGCCTTAGGCTCAGTAGTGATGCACGCTTGGGTTGGTTTGTGGATTGTGTCCACTGACTATATGCCAAAACTGGCAATCCGTATGATTTTCCAAGCTGTAGTAATTGTAATGTGTCTTGCCTTGATGATTTGGGGCATTCAAATTTTGTGGAGTATATAGATGTCTATCCCTACTTATACATTTGATGCCGTAATCGTAGGTGGCGGTGGCGCGGGTATGCGTGCTTCATTGCAATTGGCCAAGAGTGGTCAAAAAGTCGCTCTGATTTCTAAAGTATTCCCAACCCGTTCGCATACCGTATCAGCACAAGGTGGTATTACCGTTGCTTTGGGGAATAGTCATGATGATGATTGGCGCTGGCACATGTTCGATACGGTCAAAGGTTCTGACTATATTGGTGATCAGGACGCTATCGAATATATGTGTGAAAATGGTCCTGCAGCTATCTATGAACTTGAGCATATGGGTTTACCGTTCTCTCGCTTAGATAACGGTAAGATTTACCAAAGACCTTTTGGTGGCCAATCCAAAGGGTTTGGTGGTGAGCAAGCGGCGCGCACCGCAGCAGCGGCTGACCGTACCGGTCATGCGCTATTGCATACTTTATACCAAGCGAATTTAGCAGCTAATACTCAATTTTTTAACGAGTGGTATGCTATGGACTTGGTTCGTAACGAAGATGGCGATGTTTGCGGCGTAACCGCTATGTCGATTGAAACAGGCGAAATTGCCATGTTTAAATCGCGTGCGACCGTTTTTGCTACCGGCGGTTCTGGTCGTATTTACGCTTCTACTACTAATGCTTTAATTAACACTGGTGACGGTGTTGGTATGGCGTTGCGTGCTGGTCTTCCGGTACAAGATATTGAAATGTGGCAGTTCCACCCAACGGGTATCGCTGGTGCCGGTGTACTAGTCACCGAAGGTTGTCGTGGTGAAGGTGGTTATCTTATCAATAAAGACGGCGAGCGTTTTATGGAACGTTATGCGCCAAATGCTAAAGACTTAGCATCACGTGACGTTGTTGCACGTTCCATGACTAAAGAAATCCTGGCTGGTAATGGTTGTGGCCCTAATGCTGATCATGTGATGCTAAAACTTGATCACTTGGGTGAAGGAGTTCTTAACAAACGTTTACCAGGCATCTTGGAGTTAGCTCGTACTTTTGGTCACGTTGATCCTATTAAAGAGCCAATTCCAGTAGTACCAACCTGTCATTATATGATGGGTGGTATTCCTACTAATAAATATGGTCAAGTAATTGATCGCAATCCTGATGGTTCTGAAAACATCGTTAAAGGTTTCTATGCAGTAGGTGAGGTAGCTTGTGTCTCGGTACATGGCGCAAACCGTCTTGGCGGTAACTCACTACTAGATCTGGTTGTATTTGGTCGTGCCGCTGGTATACATTTAGAAGAGTCTTTACGTGAGGGTTTAACTTTCTCTGAGCTTGCTGATAGCGATGCAGAAAAAGCGATGGCACGTTATAACCGCTGGGATAACTCAGATGTTTCTGATAAAGACGCTGAAGATCCGGTTGAATTACGCAAAGAACTGCAAAATACCATGCAGAATCACTTCGGCGTGTTCCGTACCGGTGAGCTGATGAAAGAAGGTTTAGCTAAAGTCAAGGCACTGCGTGAGCGTCTTAAAAATGCTTACCTTAAGGATAAGTCCAAAGCCTTTAATACCGAACGGGTTGAGTGTTTGGAACTGGAGAATTTGATGGAAGTGGCTTACGCAACGGCTATGGCCGCTGAATATCGTACCGAATCTCGAGGTGCGCATTCACGTGAAGACTTCCCGGAACGTGATGATGAAAACTGGTTGGTTCATTCGGTTTACTATCCGGAAACGGAACAAATGGGTAAGCGCGATGTGAATATGCAGCCAGAAAAAGTTGATGCTTTCCCACCGAAAGCACGTACCTATTAATGTTGGGTTGAGAGCGGAGTAATGACAATGAAATTTAGTATTTACAGATACAACCCAGAAACTGATAAAAAGCCGTATATGCAGGAATTTGATCTGGATATTCCAGAAGGTTCAGACATGATGCTTCTTGATGCTTTATTAGCATTAAAAGATCAGGATGCTACTTTAGCGTTCCGTCGCTCTTGCCGTGAAGGGGTTTGTGGCTCGGATGGCATGAACATTAATGGTAAGAATGGCTTGGCTTGTATTACGCCAATTTCTAGCTTGAAATCACCAGTCGTGGTTCGCCCGCTACCAGGCTTACCTGTAATTCGTGATTTAGTTGTGGATATGGCTCAGTTCTACAAGCAATACGAAAAAATTAAGCCATACTTGATCACAAATGATGAACCGCCAGCGAAAGAGCGCCTACAATCTCCAGAAGAGCGCGCAAAACTGGATGGTTTATACGAGTGTATTTTGTGTGCCTGTTGCTCGACGTCTTGCCCATCATTTTGGTGGAATCCCGATAAATTCGTCGGTCCATCAGGGTTATTGCAAGCGTATCGGTTTTTAATTGATAGCCGTGATACACAAACTGATGAGCGTTTAGCAGATTTAGATGATGCTTACAGTGTATTCCGTTGTCGTGGCATTATGAATTGCGTGGATGTTTGTCCAAAAGGCCTAAACCCAACGCAAGCGATTGGTCATATACGCTCAATGTTACTTAAACGCGGCGTTTAAAGGGCTGAAATTCCTGATTGCTTTGTTATCCTACAATCGAAACTTGCTCGCTTACCGATTAAAGGTAAGCCCCGCTTTTCGATTTTGTATGCCTCGCACTAAGAAATTTCATCACCTTTAAAGAATTTTGTACCATTGTGAGGAGCTTGCAATACGGCAATCTCTAACAAAGCGATACAAAACAATTAGTTATTAGTCAAACTTAAAGAAGCTCTTTTAGCATTAAAAGGGCTTCAACTGTGTTAAGACGGCTTAAAATTGGTTATCATATGCGACTTGGATTCTCTGGCTTAAGCTGAGCCTGGAGAACTTAAACAATTTAAAGGTATTACCTTACAATGAAGAATGGGTTAGAGGCGATGTTCGAAAGCGCCTACCTTTCAGGTGGAAGCGCGGCCTATTTAGAAGAACTGTACGAACAGTATTTGCAAGATCCTCAGTCAGTGGATGCTGATTGGCGAACTAAGTTCGATCAATACTCCAAAGTTAATGAAAAACAAGAAGTAGCGCACGGCGCCATTCGTGAGCACTTCCGTCAAATTGGTTTAAACCGTCAAAAGATTGCCTTTTCACAAGGCTCTGATTCTCTTGCCGCCGATCCAAAACAAGTTAAGGTTTTACACCTGATCGAGTCTTATCGTGCTCGCGGTCACCATCATGCCAAAATCGATCCACTTGGTATGTGGCAACATCCTTATCCAACGGATTTGACGCTGGAAAGCTTTGAGCTTTTAGACTCGGATTTAGATACCAAGTTTTCTGTGGGCAATTTAGCTGGTCCAGATGAGCAACCTTTGTCGGAAATTTTAGAGCGCTTGCAAACTACCTATTCAAGCTCTATTGGTGCAGAATTCTTGCACATGAATTCGTTGGAAGAGCGCCGCTGGATTCAGGAAAAGTTGGAAGCGGTTAATGCTTCGCATGCTTTTCGAACTCAGACCCAAGAAAAAATCTTAGAGGGTTTATCCGCTGCAGAAGGCTTGGAAAAATATTTAGGAGCTAAGTTTCCTGGTGCTAAACGCTTCTCATTGGAAGGTGGGGATAGTTTGATTCCAATGATGCGCGATATGATCAATCAAGCCGGTATTGCTGGCGCTAAAGAGATTGTAATCGGCATGGCACATCGTGGTCGTTTAAATGTTCTGGTCAACGTTATGGGCAAGAACCCTAGTATTTTATTTGATGAATTCTCGGGTAATGGCGATGTGGTTGGTACCTCTGGTGATGTAAAATACCATATGGGTTATTCATCTGATGTTGAAACGGATGCTGGTCCTGTTCATTTGGCGCTGGCTTTTAATCCATCACATTTGGAAATTGTTAGTCCGGTCGTAGTTGGTTCGGTGCGTTCGCGTCAGGAACGTCGTAATGATACTAATCATGACCAAGTATTACCGGTGTTAATTCATGGTGACTCAGCCTTTACCGGTCAAGGTGTGGTGATGGAGACATTTAATATGTCTCAAGCACGCGGTTTTGAAGTAGGTGGCTCTGTTCATATCGTGATTAATAACCAAGTTGGCTTTACTACTTCCAAGCCAATTGATACTCGTTCTACGGCTTACTGTACAGATGTCGCGAAAATGGTGGAAGCACCAATTTTCCATGTGAACGGTGATGATCCGGAAGCAGTTTTATTCGTTACTCGTTTGGCACTGGAGTTTAGAAATAAATTCAAGAAAGATGTGGTAATTGATCTGGTTTGTTACCGTCGTCATGGTCATAACGAAGCTGATGAGCCAAATGCTACTCAGCCTTTGATGTACCAAAAAATCAAAAAACATCCAACTCCACGCAAGCTATATGAGGACAGTTTAATTAATCGTGGTATTTTTGATGCAGCTAAAACCAAGGCAGTGTTGGATGGTTACCGAAACTCTTTAGATAATGGTCAAAGTACCGTTAAGAATCTATTACCAGTTCAAGAGCATGAGTTCAACGTGGATTGGTCGCCATATTTTGATCAGACCTGGCAATCACCAGCAGATACAACAATTTCTAAAGAAGATTTTGCTAAATTAGCTGAAAGAATTTGTTATTATCCAGAAGATCATCCATTACAATCACGTGTTAAGAAGTTAATGGCTGATCGTAAGAAAATGGCTGCTGGTGAAGTAGCTATGGACTGGGGCTTTGCTGAGACTATGGCTTATGCTGGTCTGTTAAATGATGGCTACGAAGTGCGTTTATGTGGTCAAGATTCTGGTCGCGGAACTTTCTTCCATCGTCATGCGGTTTTGCATGATCAAAATGATGCGGAAATTTATATTCCACTGCAAAACATTAAAGAAAATCAGCCCAAGTTTACGGTTATTGATTCGGTGCTTTCCGAAGAAGCGGTATTAGCTTTTGAATATGGCTACTCGACCAATGAGCCTCGTTCAATGGTGATCTGGGAAGCGCAGTTCGGTGATTTCGTCAATGGTGCGCAAGTAGTGATTGACCAGTTTATCAGCTCTGGTGAGCAAAAATGGGCACGTTTATCAGGTTTATCTATGTTCTTGCCGCATGGTTATGAAGGCCAGGGTCCAGAGCACAGTTCGGCGCGTTTAGAGCGCTTCTTGCAGTTAGCGGCTGAGCACAATATTCAAGTATTAGTGCCATCCACGCCAGCGCAGGCGTTCCATATGATCCGCCGCCAAATGATCCGTCCGTTGAGAAAGCCATTAATTGTAATGACGCCAAAGAGTCTGCTGCGTCATAAATTAGCCGTCTCAGATATCAGTGATTTGACTGATGGTAGATTCTATAACGCCATTCCAGAAATTGATGCGCTTGAAGCGAACAAAGTTAGCCGTGTGGTTATGTGTTCTGGTAAGGTTTATTACGATTTGTTGGAAAAGCGTCGCGAACAAAAACTTGAGCATGTTGCGATCATGCGTATCGAGCAACTGTATCCTTTCCCACATGAAGAAGTGCAGGAAATTCTAGCTCAATACAAAAATGTGAAAGAATTTATCTGGTGTCAGGAAGAACCGCAAAACCAGGGAGCTTGGTATTGTTCCCGTCATAATTTAGACGATGCGGTCATGAAAACTAATGCTAAACATCGAGTAACTTTTGCTGGTCGTCCAGCTTCGGCAGCACCAGCGGTAGGTTATGCGGGATTACACAACGAACAACAGGCCCAGCTCGTTAACGACGCGCTTGGTTTATAAATTTTAAATTATAGACTTTTACATAAAGAGAAATAGGTTAGGACATGGCTATTGAAATCAAAGTTCCTGTATTACCTGAATCGGTTGCTGATGCAACTATCGCTACTTGGCATGTTCAGCCTGGCGAAGCAGTTTCACGCGATCAAAATTTGGTCGATATTGAAACTGATAAGGTGGTTTTAGAAGTGGTAGCGCCAGAAGATGGTGCTATTTCTGAGATCTTGAAACAAGAGGGTGATACGGTTCTGCAAGAAGAATTGATTGCTCATTTTGAGAAAGGTGAAGCAGCTGCATCAGCTCCAGCTAAAAAAGAATCTAAAGCTGAAGAGCAAACTCCTGCAGTAGAAGCTGCTCCAGTTGCTACTGCAGATCTGGATGTATTATCACCTGCGGTACGTCGTTTAGTGGCTGAACACAACTTGGATCCAAAACAAATTCCAGCCAGTGGCAAACGCTTGTCAAAAGAAGATGTTGAAGCATTTATCAAGGGGGGAGCTAAAGCAGCATCTGCTCCAGCAACAACAAGCTCAGCCCCTGTTTCAGCTGGCTTGCGTGAAGAAAAACGCGTGCCAATGACCCGTTTACGGAAGCGTATTGCGGAGCGTTTGTTGGAAGCACAGCATAACGCTGCGATCTTAACCACCTTTAATGATATTAATATGAAGGAAGTGGTGGATTTACGTGCACGCTACAAAGAGCAGTTTGAAAAAGTGCATGGTACTCGTTTGGGCTTTATGTCTTTCTTCGTCAAAGCTACGGTTGAAGCGCTTAAGCGTTTCCCAGATGTAAATGCTTCCATTGATGGTGATGATATCGTTTATCATGGCTACTATGATGTTGGTGTTGCGGTTTCTTCACCACGCGGTTTGGTGGTGCCCATTTTGCGTGATGCGGATACCATGTCATTAGCTGAAATCGAAGCTAAGATTCGTGAATTTGGTGCTAAAGCGCGCGATAACAAGCTAACCGTTGAAGAAATGACTGGTGGTACTTTCACCATTTCCAATGGTGGTGTATTTGGTTCATTAATGGCAACTCCAATTATCAATCCACCACAATCGGCTATTCTTGGTATGAACCGTATGGAAGATCGTCCGGTAGTGGTGAATGGTGAAATTGTTATTCGCCCAATGATGAATGTAGCGCTTTCTTATGACCACAGAATTATTGATGGTCGTGAGTCAGTAGGTTTCTTGAAAACCATTAAAGAATTTATTGAAGATCCGGCAAGATTATTGCTCGATCTATAATAAATATTTGATTAGCAAGTGCCGAACCTTAAGTTCGGCATTTTCAGTTTTTAGTTTTTGTTTAATTGGTTCTATTACTTAAAAAGACAATTTTTTTACTTAAATAGTAGGAATTAGAAATGAATTTACACGAGTATCAAGGCAAACAACTTTTTAGAGAGTACGGTTTGCCTGTGTCAGAAGGCTATGCTGTTGATAATCCTCAAGCAGCATTTGAAGCAGCTGGTCGTATTGGCGGTAATATGTGGGTGGTTAAAGCCCAGGTGCACGCCGGTGGCCGTGGTAAAGCGGGTGGCGTTAAAGTTACTGGCGATAAAAATGAGATTAAAGAATTTGCCCAAAAATGGTTGGGTAAAAACCTGGTGACTTACCAAACCGATGCCAATGGTCAGCCAGTAAGCAAAATTTTAGTTGAAACCTGCACAGATATTGCCGACGAGCTGTATTTAGGCGCGGTAGTTGACCGTTCGAGCCGTCGCGTAGTATTTATGGCTTCTACCGAAGGCGGTGTTGAGATTGAAACCGTTGCCCATGAGACACCAGAAAAAATCCTGAAAGCAACTATCGATCCATTAGTAGGCGCGCAACCTTATCAAGGCCGTGACTTGGCATTTCGTTTAGGTTTAAAGGGTGTACAAGTTAAACAATTTACCCATATCTTTATGCAACTTGCGAAGATGTTTACTGAAAAAGATTTGGCACTTCTGGAAATTAATCCATTAGTGATTAAAGAAGATGGCGATTTGCATTGTTTGGATGCAAAAATTGGTATTGATTCTAATGCGCTATATCGTCACCCTAAACTGCAAGAAATGCACGATCCTTCACAGGAAGACGAACGTGAATCTCATGCAGCTAAATTTGAGCTTAACTATGTAGCATTAGATGGCAACATCGGTTGTATGGTGAATGGTGCTGGCCTTGCGATGGGCACTATGGATATCATCAAATTGCACGGTGGAGAGCCAGCAAACTTCTTAGATGTGGGTGGCGGTGCTACTAAAGAGCGAGTAACAGAAGCTTTCAAAATCATTCTTTCAGACGAGAATGTTAAAGCTGTGTTAGTGAATATTTTCGGTGGTATCGTTCGTTGTGACCTAATCGCTGAAGGTATTATTGGTGCAGTTAAAGAAGTGGGCATTGAAGATCCAGTGGTCGTTCGTCTTGAAGGTAATAACGCAGAGTTGGGTGCTAAGGTATTAGCGGAATCGGGTCTTAACATTATTGCTGCGAATAGCTTAACTGACGCAGCAGAAAAAGTAGTTGCGGCTGCTAAGTCTGCGTAAGGAGCAAATCAATGAGTATTTTAATTAATAAAAAGACTAAAGTAATCTGTCAGGGCATCACTGGTTCGCAAGGTACTTTTCATACTGAACAAGCTATTGAGTATGGCACTAACATGGTTGGTGGTGTAACTCCTGGTAAAGGTGGCCAAACTCACTTAGGTTTGCCTGTATTTAATACGGTTGCGGAAGCGGTTGAGCAAACTGGTGCTGAAGCTTCAGTAATCTATGTGCCTGCGCCATTTTGTAAAGATTCTATTTTAGAAGCAGCAAATGCTGGTATTAAATTGGTAGTTTGTATCACTGAAGGCATTCCCACTATGGATATGCTGGAAGCGAAAATAGTCTGTGATGAATTAGGTGTGCGCTTGATTGGTCCTAACTGTCCAGGTGTTATCACTCCTGGTGAATGTAAGATCGGTATTATGCCAGGCCATATTCACCTGCCAGGTAAAGTTGGTATTGTTTCTCGTTCAGGTACTTTGACTTATGAAGCGGTTAAACAAACCACTGACGCAGGTTTTGGTCAATCCACTTGTGTAGGCATTGGTGGCGACCCGATTCCAGGCTCTAACTTTATCGACATTTTAAAAATGTTCCAGGAAGATCCAGCCACTGAAGCTATCGTTATGATTGGTGAGATTGGTGGTTCAGCAGAAGAAGAAGCGGCGGCTTTTATCAAAGCTAACGTTACTAAACCGGTCGTTTCTTATATTGCTGGTGTTACTGCACCTCCAGGCAAGCGTATGGGTCATGCTGGCGCTATTATCGCTGGTGGTAAAGGTACTGCCGCTGAGAAATTTGCTGCATTAGAAGATGCAGGTGTTAAAACTGTGCGCTCTTTAGCTGATATTGGCAAAGGCCTTAAAGAAATTACCGGTTGGTAATTTTTAAATCGACTGTACCAAAAGCCACTCTACTGAGTGGCTTTTTTATATTCGTATTATTTAATACTTGATATATTTATTAACATTTTATGACTAGAAAGATACAAAATTTTCATAGATACTCTCAGCTTGGTTAATTATTAATAAAACAAATTAAGGGAAATTTATGAAATCTAGTTTTAAGAAAACGGCTCTAGCTATTACTTTAGCTATGGTCACTTCCACCAGTTTTGCTAAGCTTCCAAAAGGCGTTGAAAAGGTTACTTCCGTTGAAGGTATTACCGAATACCGCCTGGATAATGGTTTACAAGTCCTTATTTTTCCAGACAAGACTCAAGAAACTATCACTGTAAATATTGTATATCATGTAGGCTCAAAACATGAAAATTACGGTGAAACAGGTATGGCTCACTTGTTGGAGCACTTAGTTTTTAAAGGAACGCCAAGGCATAAAGACATTCCAAAAGAGTTGACCGATCACGGTGCGGAACCCAATGGTACTACTTGGTTTGATCGTACAAACTACTTTGAAACTTTTTCTGCAACTGAAGAAAACCTTAATTGGGCTTTAGATCTTGAAGCGGATCGTATGATCAATTCTTTTATTGCGAAGAAAGATTTAGATAGTGAAATGACGGTGGTTCGAAATGAACTTGAAAATGGTGAGAATAGCCCTTTCCGTGTGTTATTTCAGCGTTTATTAGCTACAGGCTTTGATTGGCATAACTATGGTAAATCTACCATTGGTGCCCGTTCGGATTTAGAAAATGTTGATATTGCTAATTTGCAGGCTTTTTACAGAAAATATTATCAACCTGATAACGCCACTTTGATCGTCGCTGGTAAAGTTGATGAAGCTAACCTTATCAAGAAAATTGATAAGTATTTTGGTGATATTAAAAAGCCAACTCGCGTTATTCCTGAACTCTACACTGAGGAGCCGATTCAAGATGGTGAGCGCAAAGTAGTAGTACGTCGAACCGGTGATGTACAAATGGTTGGTGCTATGTATAAAACTCCTGCTGGCGCTGACGAGGATTATGCGGCAGTACAAGTATTAACTCAAATTATGGGGGATAGTGAGACCGGTCGTTTACATAAAGATATTGTTAAGAATAAACTGGCCGCCAGTACTTTTGGTTTTGCATTTCAATTAGCTGAACCCGGTGCAATGCTGTTTATGGCGCAAGTGGCAAAAGATAAAGATCTTGTGCCTACAGAAAAAGCATTTCTAAATACCCTGGAAAATACTCTTGAAAAGCCATTTACTAAAGAAGAGGTTGAACGCGCTAAAACCAAACTATTAAAACAAATAGAACTAAGTTTTAATAATTCGCAAAACGTTACTATAGGCCTGACTGAATGGATTGGTATGGGCGACTGGAGAATGTTGTTCTTAAATCGAGACCGATTAGAAAAAGTAACTGTGGCAGATGTGCAAAAAGTTGCTGATGAGTTACTAGTTAATGATAACCGTACTTTAGGTTTATTTGTGCCAGAGAAAGAGCCAGACCGTGCCGATTCTATTGAACGCTTCGCAAAATCTGATATTAAAAAAATGTTAGAAGGTTATGAAGGTCGTGAAGCAGTTGCTCAAGGTGAAGACTTCGACCCATCTCATGATAATATTGATTCGCGTATCGTTAATGGTGAATTATCCGATGGTGCGAAAGTTGTTTACCTTCCTAAGAAAACTCGCGGTGAGTCCGTAGTTGTCAGAATTAATTTTGATATTGGCAACTTAGAAGATTTACGTAACTTAAATGTAATTCCTCGTATTGCTGGCAGCATGCTCGATAGAGGCACCAAAAAATACAACAGAGAAGAGCTAAAAGCAGAATTTGATAAGTTGAAAGCAAACGTTACTGCTTATGGTGGCTCCACAAATGCCGGTGTAACTATCACTACCACTAAAGAGAATTTAACTTCTGTTTTAGACTTAGTGGAAGAAGTTTTGAAGAATCCGAGTTTTGACCAAAAAGAGCTGGAAATTTTAAAACAAGAAATGGTTGTGGGTTTAGAGCAACAAAAACAACAACCAACATCACAAGTATTTCGTCAATTAAGTCGTCATTTAAGTCCTTATGATAAGTCGCATCCCTATTATAGTATGGATATTGATGATGAAATTGCAGCAATTAAAGCGGTCAAACCTGGGCAGTTAAAAGAGTTTCATAAAAATTTTATGGGTTCGCAAGATGCTGAAATTGCATTAGTTGGTGATTTTGCTACGGATGAGGTGAAATCTAAACTTGAATCGACAATCGGTGACTGGCAGTCAGTGGTACCCTATAAACGTGTTAAATCTTTACGAAAAGATGTACAAGCCATTAATAAATTTGTTGATACACCTGATAAAGCAGGTGCTGCATTCGGAGCTATGATTAGTTTGCCTATGCGAGATGACCATAAGGATTATCCTGCCTTGATGATGGCTAACCAGATGTTTGGCGGTGGTTTTATCTCTAGCCGTTTAGCCACTCGTTTACGTCAAAAAGATGGTTTAAGTTATGGTGCTGGTTCCTGGTTTAATGCAGGTTCTTGGGATGAAAATGCAACTTTCGGTGCTTATGCCATTTGCGCACCAGAAAACCTATCTAAAGTAGAGCAAGGTTTTAAAGAGGAATTTGAACGTGTAATTAAAGACGGCTTTACTCAAAAAGAACTTGACGATGCCGTTAAAGGTGTATTGCAGGGTAATCGTATTGATCGTGCTAAAGATAATCGTTTAGTGGCCACTTTGACAAATAATGTGGATTTAAATCGTACCATGCAATGGGGTAAAGCATATGAAGAGAAGTTGAAAGCTTTAACTGTCGATGAAGTAAATAATGCTTTCCGTCGCCACTTAAAGCTTGAAGATTTCTCTATCATAAAAGCGGGTGACAAAGCAAAAATGGAAGCCGGAAAGTAAACTATAGTTGTAACTTTAAAGCCACTCTACTGAGTGGCTTTTTTTATGGTTATAATTAGTTCATGGTTAAAACAATTGCTACATCTGAATCGCAACGTAAAATTATCCATGTAGATATGGATTGTTACTATGCGGCAATTGAAATGCGCGATGATCCTGCTTTAAAAGGGCATCCGGTAGCGGTAGGTGGCCACCCCTCGCGGCGAGGAGTGATTGCCACTTGTAATTACGAAGCTCGTTCTTATGGTATTCATTCAGCTATGCCATCTGCCCATGCCAAGCGTTTGTGTCCAAGCCTGATCATTGTTGCTGGTAATTTTGATAAGTATCGACACGATTCTAAAATAATTCGTGATATTTTTGCTAAATATACGGAGTTGATCGAGCCTCTGTCGTTGGATGAAGCTTTTTTGGATGTCACTCATTGTGATCAATACAAAGGCAGTGCAACCTATATTGCTCAAGCTATCCGTCATGAAATCTATGAAACACTTCAATTGACCGCATCCGCAGGTATAGCCCCGAACAAGTTTTTAGCTAAAATCGCATCGGATTGGAATAAACCCAATGGTCAATTTGTGATTACACCGGATGAAGTAGATGATTTTGTAAAAAAACTGGATGTTAAAAAAATCCCTGGAGTCGGTAAAAAGACAACTCAGAAGCTTAATAATCTAGGGGTTTATACTTGTGAAGATCTGCGTGAATTTGATTTATTGACTCTTGCCAGAAAGTTTGGCTCTTATGGTGATAGATTACATAAACTGGCTTATGGCATAGACGATAGAAAGGTTCTCGTTTCGTATCCCCGGAAATCTTTAAGCGTTGAAAATACCTATGAGTATGATTTGGTTTCGCTTGAAGATTGTTTGCAGGAAGTTCCTGCTTTACTGGAAACGCTCAAACGCCGGATAGCAAAATCCAAAGCCGAGGTTCCGGTAAATAAGCTTTATGCCAAATTAAAATTCAGTGATTTTACGGCCACCACAGTCGAGCGAACCAGTTTTGGTATTAATGATGATTTATTTTATGAATTAATGGAGGAGGGTTTTTATCGCCGCGACAAGGCAGTGCGACTATTGGGTTTGGGAGTGCGCTTTCAAGTATCGGAATCCACCAACTTTGTGCAATTGCCTCTGGAATACCAGGATCAGGAACTAGATTTGGATTAGCGCTAGTCAAGCCAAATGCTTAATGGTAAGGTTAGTTCAATTTACTAACTAAAAAATCAATTGGGGATATTATTTTGGATTTTATCGATTCCATTCATAACTTTATCTTGACCCTGGATTCCTATTTGGGATCTTATTGGATATTTCCATATTTACTATTGGGAACGGGTATATTCTTCACTATATATCTCGGATTTCCACAGATTCGTTACTTTGCTCAGGCTTCCCGTATTGTTCGTGGTAAATACACCAAAAAAGACGCGCCGGGAGATACTTCGCACTTTGCAGCCTTATCCACCGCACTTTCTGGCACTGTTGGTACTGGTAATATTGGTGGGGTAGCTTTAGCCATTTTCCTGGGTGGCCCTGCTGCATTATTCTGGATGTGGATAACGGCGTTTTTGGGAATGACGACCAAGTTTGTTGAGGTAACCTTATCCCATAAATACCGTGAAAAAACGGCCGATGGCACTATGGCCGGTGGTCCCATGTACTTTATGGAAAAGAAGTTAAACATGAAGTGGATGGCTGTTTTTTTTGCTTTAGCTACTATCGTTAGTTCGATTGGCTCGGGCAATATGCCACAAATCAATAATATTGCTTCTGGTGTTGAAGACAGTTTTGGTATTGAAACTTGGATTACTGGCGCTGTACTAGCTGTGTTATTGGCCTTAGTGATTATCGGCGGTATCAAGCGAATCGCCAAACTCGCTGAAAAAGTAGTGCCATTTATGGCGGTAGTTTATTTGATTGGTGCATTGGCTGTTATTTTCTATAATTATGAAAACATTATTCCATCTTTCACTTCAATTTTTAGTTCAGTATTTTCAGGTTCGGCAGCGGTGGGGGGCTTTATGGGTGCAAGCATCGCTTATGCCTTTAACCGTGGCGTTAATCGCGGCTTATTCTCTAATGAAGCAGGTCAAGGTTCTGCCCCAATCGCTCATGCTGCGGCCAAAGGGAATGAACCAGCTTCAGAAGGTATGGTGTCATTATTAGAGCCATTTATTGATACTATTATTATTTGTACCATTACCGGCTTGGTCTTATTGTCATCGGGTGTATGGTCTGAAAAGCATCAGAACCAGTTTGATCGCGCAGATATGCAGTTTTTGGTGGGTGACTATAACGATAAAAATGAGGCGGATGTACAAAAACTCTTCAAACATTTGGATCGCAATCCAGCAAAAGAAGACGTTATTCCAAATTACACGGGTAGCATTTCGGTAAATAATGGTCAGGCAATTTCAAATGGCTTTACCTTGATTAATGCACGCTCAGTTGCAGAAGATGTGACCTATCTTGATAAGGATAATAATCCAATTTCTGGTGTGATTAATATTGAAGACGGCAAACTGGTAAATGACGATTTAAAGGTTGAAGGTAAGTCATTAATCCATTCTGTTAAATTAACTCAGGTTGCCTTTACCAAAGGATTCTTTGGTGAAAATGGCAAATTTATTGTCACCATTGGCTTATTACTTTTTGCCTTTACCACTGCAGTTGCTTGGTCTTATTATGGTGATCGTGCAGCTACCTATCTGTGGGGGCCTGCTGCAGTAATGCCGTATCGTATCGTGTATGTTGGGCTTTTCTTTGTCGGTGCCATTGTGGATGCTTCTATCGTTTGGGACTTGGCTTTGGTAACAGTGGCCTTGATGACCATACCCAACTTAATTGGTATTTTATTGTTGCATAAGGATATGAAACAAACGGTTGCTGATTACTGGAAGCACTTTAAGGAAAATCAAGCAGATTGATTCCTCATCTAAGCTTTGAAAAGCCTGGTTTAGACTTGTGGTCTGACCAGGCTTTTTTTATACTTAAGGAATATAACTATTTATAGAGATCCTAATGGCATATCAACTACCGCATCAAGAGATGATGTTTCTATTGCAAGACGTTTTTAATCTTCAAGATAAGTTTAAGCATATCGATGATTTTGCGGAATTTGATGATGATCTTTATAGCGCCATTCTAGAGGAAGCTGGAAAGTTTGCGACAGGAGTATTAGAGCCTATTAATCAATCGGGGGATGAAGAGGCCTGTCAATTTGATAATGGTATCGTGACAACACCATCAGGATTCAAGCAGGCTTACCAGGCCTTTGTTGAAGGTGGTTGGCAATCGCTAACTGCCAGCCCTGAGTTTGGCGGCCAGGGTTTGCCTAAAGCCTTGCATGTGCTGGTTGAAGAGTCTTTTTATTCGGCTAATACTTCTTTTTGTTTGTATGGCAGCTTGACCGCAGGCGCTTATCATTTATTACAAGCCCATGCTTCAGCTGAGATTAAAGCAACCTATTTACCCAAAATGATTTCTGGTGAGTGGTCTGGCTCTATGTGTTTAACCGAGGCTCATGCTGGTTCTGATCTAGGCTTGCTCAAAACCAAAGCTGATCCTCAGTCTGATGGCAGTTATAAAATATCGGGGTCCAAGATTTTTATTACTGGTGGCGAACACGATATGGCTGAAAACATCATTCATCTGGTACTTGCCCGTTTACCAAGTGCGCCAGCAGGCCCCAAAGGCATTAGTTTGTTTCTGGTGCCGAAATTTCATGTAAGTTCTGATGGCTCAATTGGTGAACGAAACGCCGTAGTTTGTGGTTCGATTGAGCATAAGATGGGCATCAAAGCTTCTTCAACTTGCGTAATGAACTTTGATGAAGCCAAAGGTTATTTGATAGGTGGTGAGCATCAAGGGTTACGCTGTATGTTTACCATGATGAACCTAGAGCGTTTATCTATTGGTATTCAGGGGATTGGCTTAGGCGAAATGGCTTACCAACAGGCGAATGATTACGCGCATGAACGCTTGCAGGGTCGAGCCAAAGAGCATCAAGGTGCAGCGCCTATCATTAAGCATGGTGATGTTCAAAGAATGTTACATAGTATGCAGGCTTTTAATCAAGCAGGGCGCGCATTAGGTGTTTGGTTAGGTTCTTATTTAGATATTGCCTATCATTCTCAAGACCAAGAAAAGGTTGCCGAGGCGAATGCTATGGCAGCTTTGCTAACGCCAATTGCTAAAGCTTTCTTTACTGACATGGGCTATGAAGTTTGTACCACTGGTCAGCAATGTTTTGGTGGCCACGGTTATGTCAAAGAGTGGGGTATGGAGCAACATGTACGCGATGCTCGCATCGCACAAATTTATGAGGGCACTAACGGTATTCAGGCGCTTGATCTAATTGGTCGTAAAGTAGTAGCCAATCGAGGTGTTTATGTTGATTTGTTGCTTGGTATTATTCGCAAAGACATTGGAGTATTTGAAGCAAATGATTTAAAAGGCAAGCTTGAAGAAAAGTTATCAGAGTTTGAAGCGCTGACAAAACGTATCCTTGAAGAGGGCGATGGAGATACTCAGCAGTTAATCGCCTGTGACTACCTGCATTATTTTGCTTTGGTTATCTACGCTTATCTATGGCTTAAGATGATTAATAATTTATCTACCAAAACTGAGTCATTCAAAGTTGAAAAAATTGAATTAGCTAATTTCTTTTTTAAACGCTTACTGCCTAAAACTTTGGGTTTAAAAGCGAGTATTGAAAACGAGCTAATTTAATTCAATTTTAAAAACCCCTGAGGTGGTTTGTTGGTTTTTTAGCATGCCACCTAAAATATAAAAGTCATTATCAAACTCCAGCAATGCTCTGTGATCCATTGTTGGGATCTGCTGTTTGCCTAAGCTTTGCCATTGGTTTAGTCCTATATCGTAAGCAAAAATTAATTCACTAGGTTGGCTAGGAACTCCGTTATAACCAATGCCATTAAAGTTATAAGGATTATCACTTCCGCCCACGAAGATAATTTGCCCTAATTTACTGGAGCCAGTAGCTGCCATTCGATAGCGAGCAGGACCTGGATGCATGGGGAGTTTTTGCCAATAAACTTTTCTGAAATTTTCAGGATCAATAGTCCCCAAATAATTATCGTCGCTTATGCCATAGTGGCGTTTTCCAGCTACGACTTTTAAAACTTTAACCCCATCACTGATGACCATTTTATTCTGAATGATTCCAGCTGCTTGTCCAAAAACTGCAGCGCCGGGATAAGGTGTGCCTTGATGCCAACTCATATCTTGAGTATCCAGTATCTGCACTAAATTGACATTGCCATCATTATGCCAACCGCTAATCAGATAAATGTAGCGGTTTTGATAAACCAGTGCGACTGAATCATCGACCGGGGTAGGCATATGAGTGACCAGCTCATAAGTTGCAGTTTGTGGATCAAATCGATAAACCTCTGGTGTTGAAACTTCACTATGATCTGTTGCAACCGTATAACCACCAAAAATATAGATTTGGTTATTCACTGTTGCAGCTACCGAGGCTAAACGACCCGCAGTACCCGGAACCTCTTGCAAGCGTTTACTCTCACCACTTTTGGGGTTAACGGCAAAAGCCGCAGAAGAAACCTCTTTCCAGCTTTTACCTGATTTAAGGCCATTAAAGGAATAGAACCAGATTTCCTTATCTACCAGAGCTTTAGCACTGGCATTATTACTAATGGCTTCTGGCAGTTGCAATTTTTGAACTGGATCTGAGCTGCAACCATTGAGCCCGATCAACATTAATAAAATCAAAAGCTTAGCTGGAGTTTTCATAATTAATTATAAGTTTAATTGAAAATCAGACTATTTTGCCTGAAAAATAAGCGAATTGCTTGAGCCTATAGACTAAATATGGTGTTATTAGCGGCTAGGATCAAATTCAAATAACAAATAAAGAGAAGTAATTATGACAACAGGTCGTGGTCAATTTAATACCCGCATAGGGTTTATTCTGGCAGCAGCAGGTTCTGCTGTTGGTTTAGGGAATATCTGGAAGTTTCCGTTTGAAGTAGGACAAGGCGGCGGGGCGGCCTTTGTAGTGCTTTATCTGGCTTTTTGTTTCTTGCTTTGTTTTCCGGTAATGGTTTCTGAAATTGCCATTGGTCGTAAAACCCAGTTAAACCCAGTTGGTGCTTTTAAGAAGCTAGGTCACAGTAATTGGTCAATTATCGGTTTATTGGGCATTATCGCCGGTGTTTTAATCCTGTCTTTTTATAATGTAGTTGCGGGTTGGGCCTTTGGTTATTTCCTCGAAATGGTTCAAGGCAACTTTTCAGTTGGTGAAAGCTTTGGTGGTTTTATTACCGACTGGAGCAGGATCGGCCTTTATGGTTTGGTTTTTATGGGGGTTACTGCTTTTATCGTTTCTCATGGTATTTCCGGCGGGATTGAGAAAGCTTCCAAAATTTTAATGCCAACCTTGTTTATATTGATTTTAAGTTTGATTGGTTATGCCTTGACTTTAGATGGTGCAGGTGAAGGTATTAAATATTATCTAGTACCAGACTTTTCGGAAATTAATGGTGAAGTAGTTTATTCTGCATTGGGTCAGGCATTCTTTTCTTTATCGTTAGGTATGGGTGCTTTAATTACCTATGGTTCTTATGTTTCCAAGCAACAAAATATCGTACGTTCTGCTGCTTTTATTACTTTAACCGATGTTTCCATTGCTTTCCTGGCGGGTTTGATGATATTCCCGTTTGTGGCTTATTTAAGTCACGGCACTATGGAAGGCGTTGCTGGTGGTCCAGGTCTGATTTTTGCTACACTGCCTGGGGTGTTTGAAAGTTTAGGGCCTACACTTGGTATTGTTATTGGTTCAATTTTCTTCTTGTTATTATCTTTTGCAGCTTTAACTTCAACAGTGTCGCTGCTGGAAGTGCCAGTTGCATATTTAGTGGATGAAAAGAAAATTAAACGCCCGATTGCAGTTTGGGGTATGGCAGGGTTTATCTTCCTGTTAGGTATTCCCTCTATGCTATCCAATGGTAATGTGGAGTTCCTGACGAATTTCGTTACTTTGGGCGATGATGAATCTGCCACTAATTTTATGGATTTCGTAGGCTTGATTGCCAGCGATACTTTCTTGCCTGTTGGCGGTGCCCTGATTTCAATTTTTGTGGCTTATATTTGGAAAACCAATAATCTGAATGAAGAGATTTCTATTGGTCGTGAAAATGCTATTCCGCTGGTAACCAAGTATATCGATTTTGCAGTAAGCTTTATTTGCCCATTAGTTTTAGGCGCTATTGCCATAACTACTATTTTAGATAGATTTTTTGGTGTGCAGTTTTTCTAATTAAATGAGAATAACAATGAAAAATAAATTTTATAAAACAGCAACAGCAGCGCTTTTAAGCGCTGCTGTTGTTTCTTGTGTCGATGACTCACAAGAAAAAGATAAGGCTGTGGAGCCTTTTGCCAGTCGCTATCAAGTCCAGGAATATGCGCCTGTCTTGATTAAAAATGCCACTGTTTTAACGGCTACTGGTGAGCAGATTGATAATGGTTCGGTTTATTTCAAAGACGGCAAAATCGTTGAAGTTGGTAATGATATTTCTGAACCAGGAAACGATGGTTTGATCGTGATTGAAGCTGACGGTAAGTGGGTTACCCCTGGCATTATTGATGTGCATTCACACCTTGGGGTTTATCCTGCACCTGGTGTGCGAACTAGTGCTGATGGCAATGAAATGACTGCACCGGTGACCGCGGAAGTTTGGGCAGAACATTCAGTCTGGCCACAGGACCCACAGTTTAGTTTGGCTTTGGCGGGTGGTGTTACTGCCATGCAGATTTTGCCTGGTTCGGCTAATTTGGTGGGTGGTCGCGGGGTAACGCTGAAAAATGTGTTGGGTCGCTCGGTAATGGATATGAAGTTTCCGAATGCGCCGCATGGCTTGAAAATGGCTTGCGGTGAGAACCCCAAGCGGGTTTACGGTTCAAAAGGTCGTGCACCTTCAACTCGTATGGGTAACGTAGCGGGTTACCGCGCTTCCTGGATTAAGGCCTCTAACTATAAAAAAGAGTGGGATGCTTATAACAAGTCGGTGGAAAACGGCAAACTTGGCAAGAAACCAAAACGTGATTTACAGATGGATACCTTGATGGGGGTACTTAATGGTGAAATTTTAGTACATAACCATTGCTATCGGGCTGATGAAATGGCAGTGATGATGGAAATTGCTAAAGAATTTGATTATAAGGTTTCCACTTTCCATCATGCCATTGAGTCCTACAAGATAGCCGATTTATTAGCAGAAAATGATGTTTGTTCCGCCATGTGGTCTGATTGGTGGGGCTTTAAGCAGGAGGCTTACGACACGGTACCTGAAAATGTGGCTTTAGTGGATAAGGCGGGGGCTTGTGCCATTGTTCATTCTGATTCGGCGGTCGGTATTCAGCATTTGAACAAGGAAGCTGCTAAAGCAATGGCTTCCGGCAATAAAATGGGGCTGAATTTAGAACCTAAAGATGTTATTAAATGGATCACCATCAACGCTGCTAAATCTCTGGGAGTTGAGGAACAGACTGGATCACTGGAAGCTGGAAAAATGGCGGATATAGTAATTTGGGATGGTAATCCTTTCAGTGTTTATACTAAAGCTGAAAAGGTTTTTATTGATGGCGCTTTAAAATATGATCGCACTGATAAAAAACTTCAGCCAGTTAGTGATTTCGATTTAGGGGCCATTAAGCCAGAGGAGAACAGACTATGAGATTCTTTTGGGTTAAATATTTAATTGCGCTATCTGTTCTAAGCTTGGCTGTATCACCATTGGTTATGGCGCAATCAATTCTGATCAAAAATGCTAAAGTTCATACACTTGGCTCACAGGGAACTCTAAGTCAAATGGACATTTTGATTGATCAGGGAAAAATTCAGACGGTAGGTAAAAATTTAAATTCCAGTGCTGATAAAGTCATTGATGCTTCCGGTAAAGAAGTTACCCCAGGAATTTTTGCAGTAGCCAATAGTTTGGGGTTGGTGGAAATTGGTTCGCTTAACCAAACCGCAGATTCCCGCACTAAAGATAAACTGTCTGGTGCAAGCTTTAGTCTGGATGAGGCTTTCAATTCTAATTCAACCTTGATCCCGCATAATAGATCCAATGGTGTTACCCGAACCCTGATTGCACCAACTTCTGGTGAGCATTTGATTTTTGGTCAGGGAGCTATTATGAGCCTTAATGGTGACTACTATCCCTTAATTAAAAAGGATGTGGCGCTATTTGGGGCTTATGGTGAACATGGCTCTAATCTTGCCGGAGGATCTCGAGCCAGTGCTTTGAGCCAACTACAAACTTTAATTGATGAAGCTCGTGAATATGCAGACAATTATGCAGCCATTTTACGAGGTGAATATCGAGAATTACAAAACTCTATTGATGATTTAAAAGCTTTACAAGCTTTGATCAATCGAAATATTCCTTTGGTTATGAATGTGCAAAGAGCTGCCGATATTCAAACTTTATTACGTTTTGCCAAAAAAAATAATATTCGTTTGATTATTAAAGGTGGTGCGGAAGCCTGGATGGTAGCAAAGGATCTGGCGCGTGCTAATGTGCCGGTAATTTTGGATCCCATGAATAATATTCCAGGTAGTTTTGAGTCTTTAGGTCAGCGCATTGATAATTCTGCTTTATTGCATAAAGCGGGAGTTTCGTTGATATTTTTAGGTCAGGGTTTCCTCAATACGCATAATGCTCATACAGTACGTCATTCTGCAGGTTTGGCAGTGGCTTATGGTGTGCCTTATGAGACAGCACTAAAAGCTTTTACCAGCACTCCAGCGCGAATTTTTGGTGGCTCCAATAGTTATGGCAAGATTATGCCTGGATATAATGCTGAGTTGGTGATTTGGGACGGCGATCCTTTGGAAGTGACCAGTATGGCTGAGCAGGTTGTTATTGGTGGTAGCTTGGTCGATATGAACTCCAAAGCCAAGCGTCTGCGTGATCGTTACAAGGATATTTCGACCAACAAAAATACCGCTTACCGGAAGTAATAAAAAATATAGGAATAACAATGACAGATACCAGCAGTCGCCAGCCAAGTATCCTTCAAGCCCTGATACCCGTATTGGTATTAATAGGCTTATTGTTTTTATCGGTTAGGCTATTTGGCTCAGATTCTTCATACGGCGCTAACCAGATTGCATTAATTCTAGCGGCAAGCATCGCTATTATTATTGGTTTGCTGAATGGACAAACCTGGAAAGAATTGGAACAAGGTATTGTGGATGGGATCAGCTTAGCGCTGGGTGCCATGCTGATTCTATTGATGGTGGGAGCATTAATTGGTGCCTGGATTTTAGCTGGCACTGTGCCAACCATGATTTATTATGGTTTGCAGATTTTATCTCCAGAATACTTTTATGTGGCTTCCACGATTATTTGCGCTATTGTTTCTTTAAGTATTGGTAGCTCCTGGACTACCGCAGGAACCATTGGCGTCAGTTTAATTGTTATCTCGGAAAGTTTGGGTTTGAACCCAGCCATAACTGCTGGCGCCATTATTTCAGGCGCTTATTTTGGCGATAAAATGTCGCCGCTTTCCGATACCACTAATTTGGCACCAGCCATAACAGGCACTGATCTATTTACCCATATTCGGCATATGGTGTGGACAACTTTGCCATCTTTAATTATTGCGATGGCGATTTTTACCATTATCGGTTTACGCCAAGAGCCTGCTGAAACTGCACTTGGTTTGCAAAATACACTTAAGTTACTGGATGATAATTTTAATATCAGCTTATGGTCACTGGTGCCATTGCTAGCTGTATTTATTATGGCCTTTAAGAAAATACCGGCGGTAGCAACCATCTTAATAGGTGCATTATTAGGTTGTTTATTTGCAGTGTTTTTACAAGGTGAAGCTATTACTAATTTTGTTAATGCTAAGGGCTATTCATTTGATAGCAGTGTGACACCATATGAAGTTTCAGTTTTCGGATTAAAATTGTTTGAGTTTTCTTTACAAAGTATTTTGACTACTCTTGCAGCGGTATGGACTTCATTGTTTGATGGTTTTGTAATATCTACAGGTAAAGAAAGCTTTGATAATTTATTAAGCCGTGGCGGTATGTCCAGCATGTTAAACACCATCTGGTTGATTATCTGCGCCATGACTTTTGGTGGTGCTATGGAGAAAACCGGCTTATTGCAGAAACTGGTTCATTCCATTATTGGTATGGCTAAATCCACGGGTTCATTGATTGGCTCAGTATTGTTAACCTGTATTGGTATGAATTTGATCGCTTCCGATCAATATATTGCGATTGTCTTGCCTGGCAGAATGTATCGTGCTGAATTTAAACGTCGTGGTTTGGATGCGAAAAACCTTTCACGCACACTGGAAGATGCTGGCACCATTACTTCTCCATTAATTCCCTGGAATACCTGTGGTGCCTATATGGCAGGTACTCTAGGAGTGGCCACCGGAGCTTATTGGATTTATTGTTTCTTCAATTTAATTAATCCTATCATTTCATTTTTCTATGGTTTATTTAATTTCAAGATCAGCAAACTAGAGAATGCTGAAGCATAAAAACTTTTGGCTGATATTATTGCTGTCAGGTCTGTTGGGCCTGGCAGCTTTTTATTTCTGGCCGCCGCAAACCTTAAAAGCAAATCAGTCGCTGTGGAAAGCGGAAAGCGTTAAACCTTTTAAGCAGTGGTATCAAATTAACTGGCAACAACAAGCGGTGGGTTGGGCCAGTGTTGAGTTGCTACGGAAAGAAAATGTTATAAGCATTATTGAAGAAGACTTGATTGAAGGCAGAGTGCAGGGTGAGCGACTGCGTTTTCAGTTTAAAAGGCAACTTAATTTTTCTAATAAAAAGCCTTATAAATTAATTTCTGGTCGAATTCATTCGATCGAACCGAATTTAGAGGTTGAGAAAACTTTTCTTATAGACAAACAGTTTTTAGTAACCAGCAAACGTAATGCAAAGGTGACTACCGAAGAAAAACCATTAATTGAGTATCATTTACAGGACTATTTGGCCTTAAGGGCTTTTATTGAAAAAGCGCCTGCAATCAATCAAATAAAAATAGTAAAAGAACTTAATTCAGATGATTTTGGTTTGCATTATTCCCGTTATCAAGTAATGCAAATTCCGGCAGGCGATCTAGTTTATTACCAATTAAAGCATCAACTACAAAATAGTGAAAAACTGAATGATCCCTATCAATCACAAGCCAGTTTTCATTCGATTACGCCAGAAGGGGTTACTTTTAAAAAGAAACTTGCTAGCGGTATGACATTCGTAGCCAGCGATAACAAGGTGAGTCTAAACCCTGAAATGCAACGAGATTTGTATCTGGGTGCTGGTATTAGTGTTAACCAGCCGCTGGGTCAGCCAACTTCAATCAGTTATTTAAGTTTGGCCTTGGCAAAAGGCTCGCTGGAATGGTTTAGAGGCCATCCTGCTTTAATCATTCGCAATAATCAGTTGATCTTAAGGTCTGGATATCAGTATCAAACGGCCAAACCTGTGGCTATAGCGGCCAATCATCCTAAAGTTAATGAACTGGCGCAATTACATACCAGTGGCTTAAGGACTGCTAACGAACAAGTGAAAGAATTGGTTAAGTTTGTGCATGAATATCTGACCTATAAAACTTTGCCAGCCAGTTTTAATTTAGATGATATTTTAACTAATAAAATAGGCGACTGCACTGAACACGCGTTATTATTGAGCAAAATGCTGAATTCCATTGGATTACCTGCAAGGCAGGTTAGTGGACTCATTTATCTTGGTGATGAACAGCAGCGCTTCGGTGGGCATGTTTGGGTGGAAGTTTATTATGATGGTTTTTGGCATGCGGTTGACCCCACCTGGAACCTAACCCGAGTTACCGCGACCCATATCCCTTTGATGATAGGCGCTGAAAAAAGCCCGGCAATTTTAGCAAAAGCCCAGCAAACTGCGTTAAAAGTCGGAAAAATCAGCTATTTCAAACGCTAATAATTACTTATTTATTGGATTAATATAGAGCTTTAAATCATTGATATACATGAGTTTTAATACATACTCTATATTAGATTAGTTAAATATAAGACAATTTATTATTTATTTTGAACTTTTTATGGGTTTAGAACTCATAATTGAAGTAGAAAGCAAAGAAGTTTCCCCTCTCTAATTTGCATTAGCAAAGCTTCTTTACTTTCTTGGTTGTCATTGTCACTTCTCTTTTGAGTTATTTTTTCTCAACTGGGCCATAAAAATGGCCCATTTTTTATGCCTGGAAACTTTTAGCTGCAAGCACTGATTTTTATAGTATTGACCGCTGGTCATTAGGGTTTCTATTTTTAGCACAAAACTCTATAATTTCTTTATAAATTCAGTTAGTTAGCGATTAAATATGCAGTTTCAGTTTGACCGAGAATATCAAATCCAGGTGAATCAAAAGAAAGTCAGTGTTATCGAGTGGGGTGAGCCGGATGCGACTCCCGTGTTGTGCTTGCACGGTTGGCTTGATAATGCTGCTACTTTTCATTATTTGGCGCCACTACTAAAGAATCAATACCGCCTTATTGCTATTGAGTTGCCTGGACATGGTCAGTCAGAGCATTTGTCAGCTGATGCCGACTATCAATTCGTTTCTGCTATCACCGTTATTGATGCAGTGCTGGATATTCTGCATATCGACTCTTGTAAAGTGATAGGCCATTCAATGGGTGGCGCTTTGGCTTTACTCTATGCAGGAGTAGTTAAGCAACGTATTGAAAAGCTAGCACTTATCGATTCTTTTGGTGCTTTTACCATGCAACCGGAAAAAACTTTTCAGCAATTACAAGCGGCAATAGATGATCGTAAAAAAGTAAGCGGTAATAAACGCTACTTTTCTAATTTGGAAATTGCGGCCAAAGCGCGTTCTCAAGTGAGCGAATTATCCTGGCGAATACTTTACCCTTTGATCGAGCGCGGCGTTATGCTAACTAATAAAGGCTATCAATGGTCCAGTGATTCACGTCTAAAACAAGCTTCCTGGCTACGAATGAGCGAGGCTCAACACGATTCAGTACTTCAGCAAGTAGTAGCTGAAGTTTTGTTATTAGAAGCCGAACAAGGCATTTTAGATAAGTTTCCTATCCAACATCGTTTATCTCTAGTCAAGAATGTCAGGCATAAAATTAAAAAAGGCGGTCATCATTTCCATATGCAGTATCCAGAAGATACCGCTAATGAAATTTTATCCTTTTTTGAATAGTCCGGTTGCTATAAATAGTATTTGGTATAAAGAGTATAGGCTGGTATAAATAGACTAGCAGGTGGTGAGGAAGGTTTGCCTAAACTCAGCTTTTCAGGTAGTTTGCGCAAACTGAAACAATAAACAAAAAAACAGGTAGATATTTAATGGAAGCGGTTTGGTTTAAGCAGTATCCAGAAGCGGTGGAGAAATCCATTGATCTAACTCAATACAATAATCTGGCAGAAATTCTGGCAGAAAGTGCCCAGCTTTACCCTGATAATCCTGCCGTTTCTAATCTTGGCGTGACCTTAAACTATACTGAGTTGGATAAAAAAGCCACTGACTTTGCAGCCTATTTACAAAATGAATTAGGTTTGGATAAGGGTGATAAGTTAGCCTTGATGATGCCAAATTTACTGCAATATCCTATAGCGCTATACGGCGCTTTAAAGGCTGGCATTGTGGTGGTGAACGTTAATCCTTTATACACTCCTCGCGAGTTAAAGCACCAGTTAAATGATAGTGGTGCCGATGCGATTGTGATTTTAGAAAACTTCGCTTTAACTTTAGAAGAAGTGATTGATGAAGTTAAATTAAAGCACGTTATTTTGACGCAAATAGGCGATGCCTGCCCACAGCCCAAACGCTTTATCGTTAATTTTGTCGTTAAATACCTTAAAAAAATGGTGCCGAAGCACTCAGTATCCGGCATTAAATTTACCGAGCTTCTGGCAAAAGGCGCCAGCTTAAACTTCAAACCGGTAGCAGTAACTCACTCGGATACCGCTTTTTTACAATATACGGGCGGAACTACTGGAGTTTCTAAAGGTGCAGTATTAAGTCATAAGAATATGGTGGCCAATGTACTGCAAACTGATGCCTGGATGAGACCCTTTTTGCAACTAGGTAAGGAAACCATTATTACCGCTTTACCGCTGTATCATATTTTTTCTTTAACCGTTAATTGTTTGTTGTTTTCCAAAGCTGGCGGCCATAGCGTATTAATCACCAATCCTCGCGATATGAAGGATTTTTGTAAAACCTTGAGCCAGCATGCTTTTACCACTATTACTGGAGTTAATACTCTGTTTAATGGCTTGGCCAATACTGATGCCTTTAAAGCACTGGATTTTCAGCATTTAAAACTGGCCATTGGTGGTGGTATGGCAGTACAACAATCGGTTTCAGATGCCTGGCAAAAAATCACTGGCATACCGATCCTGGAGGGTTATGGTTTAACTGAAACCTCTCCAGTAGTGAGCATGAATCCGCTGGATGCGACTGAATACAGCGGTACTATTGGTTTGCCGGTGCCGAATACAGATGTGCAGATCCGGGATGAAGATAATAAAGAGCTTGGCTTTGGTGAAGCGGGAGAATTGTGGATTAAGGGGCCGCAGGTGATGGAAGCTTATTTAAACCGACCAGAAGAAACTGCCAAAGTGATTGATGTTGATGGCTGGTTGGCTACGGGAGATATGGCGACTATTGACGAAAAGGGTTATTTGCGTATTGTGGATCGTAAAAAGGATATGATTCTGGTGTCTGGTTTTAATGTTTACCCGAATGAAATTGAAGATGTTGTTGCTTTGCACTCTGGTGTGCTGGAAGTGGCTGCTATTGGTGAACCGGATGAGGTTAAAGGTGAGGTAGTTAAAATTTTTGTAGTTAAAAAAGATCCTGATTTAACGAAAAAAGACTTAATTGCCCATTGTCGTGAACACTTGACCGGTTATAAAATCCCGAAACTTGTGGAATTTCGTGACGATTTACCAAAATCAAATGTGGGAAAGATCTTGCGCAAAGAGCTGCGCCAGTAAATCAAGGGATATATTAACAGCTTGCAAAATTTTAAGCTTGAAGATCATGGAGAAACGATCTCAGTTGAATTTATTAGGGATTTCCCAACCTTAAAAAACTTATGTCAACAATGGCTTCGGCAAGAGGCCATCGCGATTGATACCGAGTTTGATCGTACTAATACTTATTTTCACAATCTGGCCTTAATCCAAATTTTTGATGGTAAGCAGATTTATTTTATTGATCCTCTAGAGTTGAGTCAGCTTGAGCCTTTAGCAGAAGTATTTGAATCTTTTGAGCTGGTTAAAATTTTGCATAGTTGCAGTGAAGATTTAGAAGCACTGTTTAATCAATATCACTTTAAATTTAATCAGGTTTTTGATAGTCAGATTGCTGCCAGCTTTTTGGATATGGGGGCAAGCATTGGCTATTTGCGCTTAATTGAATTGATGGAAGGGATTAGTCTCGATAAGGGTCATACTAAAACTGACTGGTTACAACGGCCATTAACCCAGGAGCAACTGATATACGCTGCTCAGGATGTGCAATTTTTGTTTCCTGTGTATTTCAAGTTAAGAGATAAATTGTTGGAAAAAGGTCATTTTGATTATGTGTTAGAGGACAGCGATAGTATTTTTGAAGCAGTTTCTGCACCACAAAATTATGATGATTTTTATTTGCGAATCAAAGGTGCTTACAGGCTCAATCGACAACAACTCAACCGCTTAAAAAATATTAGTAGTTGGCGCGAACAATTGGCCAGGTTAAAGAATATTCCCCGCACTTTTATCTTTCGTGATCATCAACTATTGGAAATTTGTCAAAGAAATAGACCTCGTATGGCTGATTTACTGGAAGTAGGCTGCCATAGGGCCAGTATTAGACGCTATGGCTCTGAATTATTAGCATTAATAGAGCAGGCAGATTCTCAAGCTGCCGAGCATTGGCCGAATCAAGTGTTGGCTTTTCATAAGCTGCCGCAGGCAAAACAAAGGGTAAAGCAGCTAAAAGTTAAAGCCAATCAGATTGCAACCAGCGAACAAATTCCGGAAGATGTCTTATCCAATAAGCGCCTGATTGAGTATTATGTGCAGCTTAAAATGAAGCAGACTTGCCGTGCTAATCGTTTTTGGAATGATTGGCGAAAAAAGCTGTTAGTTGATACCTTTGAACAAACCTGGGCTGAAATGGCCTGACGATTTAAGCTAACTAAACATTATGTTGTGTTCAATTTATAAAAGTCCTAAACGCGCCGATACTTATTTATACGTACCGTTTGAGCAAGATTTGTCCGAGTTGCCAGAAACTTTAATGGCTATGTGGGGCCAACCCGAACTGGTTATGCATTTGGATTTAACCAAAAAAGATAAGTTGGCCTTAGCCAACATTGACGAGGTTAAGCAAAAGCTTGATGAAACGGGCTATTACCTACAGATGCCGCCTACAGAAGAAGATTTAGCCCAAATTATGAATACTGATGCAGGTGCGAAATAATTGATTGATTTTTGGCTAACAACGCCTATGGAACAGATGAGTTCTGAACAATGGGAGTCATTGTGCGACGGTTGTGCCAAGTGTTGCCGTATGCAGTTTGTGGATGAAGAAGAAGGTCTCTTGATGCAAACTGATGTGGTTTGCTATTTATTGGATGAAGAGTCACTGCAGTGTACCGATTATGCTAATCGAACCAAGTTAGTTCCAGATTGTATGCAAATCACGCCCACCAATATCCATGATTATTACTGGCTGCCTGATACTTGTGGTTATCGTCGGGTGGCTGCTGGTCAAGATTTACCAAAGTGGCATCACCTTAAAACTGGTAGTCGTGAAAGCATTCACAAGGCCGGTTATAGCGCTAAAGGTAAGGTTATTCCTGAAAATTTGCTTGGTGGCGAGGATATTGAAGATCGGATCATTTCCTGGCTCCCCATAGAAGATTAAAAGTCAGTAATTTAATACCATTTTGCTCAGATAATAAGCGCTATGGAAAATCTTTGTATTTCTTTTAAAAAAATGTTGACGCAAAAAAAGAAGGCCAGTATTATGCACGCCGTTGACTCAAGTGGTCACCCAGCAAAACACTGTGGAGCGGTAGTTCAGCTGGTTAGAATACCGGCCTGTCACGCCGGGGGTCGCGGGTTCGAGTCCCGTCCGCTCCGCCATTATTTAAAAACCAGCGTTAGCTGGTTTTTTTATGCCTGCAGCTTATGGAAGTTTCTTTAGAAGGCAGACAACTTTTTCTACTTCTTGAAACCCAAATGCTTTATGCAGCTTTTGTGAGTAAAGATTATCCCATTCGGTATCGCTTGCCAGCTCATGATATCCAGAATCTAAAGCCCATTGTTCAGCGGCTCGCATTAAGGCAGAGCCATAGCCATTATTTCTAAAGGCTTTATCGACATACCAACCTTCCACATAAGGCACTGCAGCCTGCTTGCTGCCTTCCGCAAAATTACGAATATTCAATTCAATAAAACCACAGGCTTGCTGAAAGCTGTTTTCTACAATCAGTACTTTAACAATATCCGCTGCTATACCATCGAAAAACTCTTGAATTTCTGCTTGATGTTGATCATCAGTATCTGGCCATAGCTGGGTACGCATTCTTGACCAGGTATTTTTATCAGAAGCTGTGATATCTCTAATTTGCATAAGCAATCTCACTTAACCTATTTATAACTTTACTCATAAGTGCCGTCTGTTTTTTATCCGTTATGTCTTTACGAACAAAAAGCAAAACCATTATCAATAGCAACTGACGGCTTTAAATTAAAAATCAATTATATATTCTCTGACCAGTTATGTTAAAAGCTGCATAGATTGGACAATCACGATTTGTATCTGCCGGAGTAAATGACTAGAATAGGCCTTATAAATCAAATACTTCAAATAATAACTTCAGAGGGAATCCATGTTTGAGGAGTCAGTTTTGGCTACATCTAATGCTACTGGGATGCTGCTTGATCTGTTAAAGGCTGGCGGCTGGACTATGGTGCCCATTATTATTTGCTCTTTGATCGCTATGGGAATCATCATTGAACGCTTTTGGTCACTACGCAAAGACAGCATTTTACCCAAGCATCTGGTGGCACAAGTGTGGACTTGGATTAAAAATGGTCAGTTCGATAAGTCTAAAATGCGAGACTTAAAACATAGCTCTGAATTGGGTGAAATTTTAACTGCTGGCTTGCTTAATCATCAGTTTGGGCGTGAAGCAATGAAAGCCAGCATTAATGAAGCGGGACGAAGTGTAGTGGTTCGCCTGGAGCGCTTTTTAAATACATTGGGTTCCATTGCATTGGTGGCACCACTTTTGGGGTTGCTCGGTACCGTAATTGGTATGATCAAAGTGTTTACCGTGATCCGCCTGGAAGGGGTAGGTAATGCCGATGCTTTGGCGGGTGGCATCTCAGAAGCCTTGATCACTACCGCAGCTGGAATGGCGGTAGCCATTCCAACTTTGGTCTTACATCGTTATTTTACTCGTAAAGTCGAAGAATTGGTCACTGAAATGGAACAGGAAGCCTTGAAGATGGTAGATGTGTTACATGGCGAACGCGAAATCTTTACTGGAGCCTGATCCTGGTGTGGCTTAAAAAACGCAAAGACGACCTGCAAATTAATTTAACACCATTAATTGATGTGGTCTTTTTGTTATTAATCTTTTTTATGGTTTCGACCAGCTTTAAAAAAGAAACCAAAATCAGTTTGGATCTGCCGGAAGCTTCGGGCGTGCCATTAGATGCTGCGCCACAAGCTCTGGAAATTAATGTTACCAAGACTGGCGAGGTTTTTATTAATGGACAAGGCATTATTAACCGACAAATAATCAGCATTAAAAATGCCATTCAATCCGTATCTTCTGACTCTAGTGTACCTGTGGTGATAAGTGCTGATGCGCAGGCGCCTTATCAAGCAGTAATTAGTGTAATGGATGCAGCGGGACAGCTTGGTTACAGTAACTTAACTCTGGCTACCCAGCAGCCCAGTGAAGAGCAATAGCTTGATGAACAAAGAGACTAATCAAAGCAGTGGCCAAGTCTATAAGCGTATTCTTGGTTATACCAAAAAATACAAGTGGGCAATTATTGTCGGTATTTTAGCCAATATTTGTTATGCGCTGGTGGAAACTTCTTTTGTTAATGCTATTCAATATTTAGACGTCGCCATTGAAAATAAAGATAAGTATGTTTTATTGGTTAAAACACCATTAATTATTATTGGAGCCATTGTTGTACGCGGGATTTTTAATTTTATCGCAACTTATTGCATGGGTTGGGCAGGACGCAAAGTGGTACAGAATTTACGCGAAGAACTCTATTACCATTATCTGCATCAGCCTACCCAGTTTTTTAGCGACAAAGCACCGGGTACTTTGCTTTCAACCTTAACATTTAATATCGATCAGATTGCGTTAGCCAGCTCAAATGCTATTACCACTGCCTTACGTTCAGGTGGTATGGTGATTTTTGCGCTAATGTATATGCTAATTATTAGTTGGCGTTTGACTTTGTTTATTTTGATTCTAACGCCAGTAGTGGCTTTTGTGGTTAATGTCAGCGCTAAACGTTTTAAGCGCGTTAGCCAGGGAATTCAAAACTCCATTGGTGAAGTAACCCAAAAAACTGAAGAAACCATTAAAGCTCAACAAGTGATTAAAATGTTTGGAGGTCAGGAAATTGAAGTCGAAAAGTTTCATGATGCGGCCAATAAAAATCGTCAGCAGGACATGAAATTAATTGCTGCTCAAGGTTTAACTTCACCAGCAATTCAAGCCATTGCTGGCATTGGTTTTGCGGCAATTGTTTATTTTGGCTCGGTGCAGATATTAGATGGTCGCATGGAAGGTGCCCAATTTATTACCTTTGTAGCTCTGATGGCCTTGATACTCAAACCACTAAGAGATTTATCCAATGTTAATACCATTTTGCAAAGAGGTATTGCCGGCGCTCAAAGCGTGTTTGAAATTTTGGATATGGATGGTGAAAAAGACATTGGCAAGCTGGAAATCGAAAGTGTTAAGGGGAATGTCAGTTTTGAGGATGTTTCTTTTAGTTATCAAAATACGGACGAAAAAGTGCTAAGTCATATTTCTTTTGAGCTTCCAGCAACGAAAACTCTGGCGTTGGTAGGGCGCTCCGGTAGTGGTAAAAGCACCATTACCAGTTTATTACCGCGCCTTTATGATATTAAGCAGGGTGCCATCAAAATTGATGAACATAATATTTTTGATTTAACTTTAAAGTCATTACGAAAGCAAATAGCCATAGTGTCGCAAAATGTAGTGCTGTTTAATGATACGGTGCGTAATAATATTGCCTATGGTTTCGAAGCTACAGATGAAAGCAGAATTATAGCTGCAGCTAAAAATGCCAATGCCTGGGAATTTATTCAAGAACTTCCAGACGGATTAGATACTAATATTGGGGATAATGGTTCACTGCTGTCTGGCGGTCAAAGGCAACGCCTTGCGATTGCCAGAGCCATTTTGAAAGATGCACCGATTTTGATTTTAGATGAAGCGACTTCTGCTTTGGATACCGAATCTGAACGTCATATTCAAAATGCTTTGGAAAACTTAATGCAAAATCGTACAACGGTCGTCGTAGCTCATCGCCTATCGACCATTGAAAATGCTGACCAGATTTTAGTCATTAATGAAGGGCGAATTATTGAGTGTGGTAACCATCAGGAATTACTCGCCAAAAAAGGCGAATATTATCATTTGCATCAAATGCAATTTAGCGATACCTAACAACCATTTATTCCGCTATGGCCATTAGCAAAACCCAACAATTTTTTGAGCAACTTTGGTATCGGCCAACTGCTTGGTGGCTCTGGTTATTTTTGCCAATCCACTGGTTGCTTAAAGTCTTAATCTGGTTGCGTAGAAAGTTTTATCAATGGGGGTTGTTGAATTCCACAAAACTCAAGATTCCGGTAATAGTCATTGGTAATATCAATGTTGGCGGTACGGGCAAAACACCATTAGCAATTTATTTACTGCAATGGTTGCAGCGGCAAGGTTTTAAGCCGGGACTGGTTACTCGTGGTTATGGCGGTGATAGCAGTTTGCATCCGTTAGTGGTTGGGGAAAACTCTAAGGTTTCCGAAGTAGGGGATGAGCCTTTTTTGATTTTCAAGCGAAGCCAGGCAGTTATTGTTGCAGATTACCAAAGAGCACGCGGCGCGCAAAAGTTAATAGATGATTTTCAATGCGACATTATTTTATGTGATGATGGTTTGCAGCATTATGCTTTGCAAAGGGATATCGAAATTTTGGTGATCGACAAAAAGCGAGGTTTTGGCAATAGCTGGTTAATGCCCTTTGGTCCTTTAAGAGAAACGCCAGCCAGGGCAGATTATTGTGATATTAAAGTCATTAATGGTGACAATATGGAGTTAAAATTAGAGGCCATTAGCAATACGCAAGGTCACAAAAAGACTTCTGATGAGTTGCAAAGACCGCTCACTGCCGTTGCAGCTATTGGCCACCCTGAGCGCTTCTTTAGCAGTTTGGCTGAATTAAAATTAAGCTTTAAGCCGGTACCATTTCCTGATCACCATAAATTTATTGCCGATGATTTTGCTCCTTTTCCGGCTGATATTATTATGACGGAGAAAGATGCGGTAAAATGTGCTGAGTTTGCCGACGCAAGATTTCATTATTTGCCAGTGTCTGTTGAATTAGATGAATCTGTGTTGGCATTGTTGCACAATAAAATTCAATCACTAGAGAGTCATGATTCATGAACCCTAAATTATTAGATATTCTAGTTTGCCCATGTTGTAAAGGTGAATTACTATTGAATAAAGACAGCGACGAACTGGTTTGCCGCTTTGATAAACTGGCATACCCTATTCGTGATGATATTCCGGTCATGCTTGAAAATGAAGCGCGTGAACTCGGTGTTGCTGAGTTGGATGCTTTAAAAGGTTAAGGCCAGTCTATTATGAGCTTTACGGTTATCATTCCCGCACGTTACGCTTCGACTCGCTTGCCAGGCAAGCCGTTGGCCTTGATTGGCGATAAGCCCATGATCCAGCATGTTTACCAGCGTGCTTTATTGACCAGTGCTCATAAAGTTGTAGTGGCAACGGATGATGAACGTATTGCAGAAGCTGTTTTAGCCTTTAATGGTAATATTTGCATGACCTCGGATAAGCATCGATCAGGCAGTGATCGTTTGGCGGAGGTTTGTGAAAAGCTGGCGTTAAATGACGATGAAATTGTAGTCAATGTGCAGGGTGACGAACCATTTATTTCGCCACAAAATATTCAGCAGGTGGCTAATAATTTGGCTATTAGCGATAGCCCTATGGCAACTTTATCCACTCCCATTGAAGAGCCAGAAGAAGTGTTCAACTCCAATGTGGTTAAAGTGGTGGCGGATAATCAAGGAAAAGCCTTATATTTTTCCCGCGCACCGATTGCCTGGCAGCGTGGCAGTTTTGAAGATGGTAAAGTGAGTAATTTAAGTGTTTGCCAGCGCCATATTGGTATTTATGCCTATCGAGCGGGGTTTTTAGCCCAATATGTTGCCATGCCGATGGCAAAGTTAGAACAGCTTGAATCGCTGGAACAGCTTAGAGTGTTGGAAAACGGTTACTCAATCCATATTGAGCAAGCTAAAGAAGTTCCTGGTATGGGGATCGATACTCCAGAAGATTTAGTGGCAGCACAAGAAACTTATCGTCATATGAGGCTCTAATGGTTTCGGTATTGTTTGTTTGTCTTGGTAATATCTGCCGTTCGCCAACTGCCGAGGGTATTTTTCGGCAAAAAGTCATAGCTGCAGGTTTAGAGGATAAAATTCATATCGATTCCGCTGGTACCAGTGCTTATCATGTGGGTGAGGAGCCAGATTTACGCTCTCAAGCGGAAGCCAAACGATATGGTTATGATTTATCCTCTATTCGATCGCGTAAAGTAACGTCGGATGACTATGATAAGTTTAATTTGCTTATCGCTATGGATCAAAGCAATTTGAACAACTTAAAATCTTTTAATTCAAATAGTTACAGCCATAAATTAAAGTTATTTTTAGCTGATTTCGCTCCTCAATTGAAGATCTCAGAAGTCCCAGATCCCTATTACGGCGGCGCTCAGGGTTTCACTCAAGTGGTTAAACTTATCGAACAAGCCAGCGATGGTTTGATCGAGCACCTACAATCAAAAGGAATGATTTAGATGTCCTGGCAAACCGTTATTAATTTTTGGTTTGAGCAAATAAAACCCAAGCAGTGGTGGATTAAGGATCCTGAGTTTGATCAATTATTGTGTGATAACTATTTAGGATTGCACAAACAGGCTAATGCTGGTGAGTTATTTCATTGGCGGCAAACGCCAGTAGGGCGCCTGGCTGAAATTATTGTATTGGATCAGTTTTCGCGCAATATATTCCGGGATACTCCACAGGCATTTGCTTCAGATCCTTTGGCTTTGGCTCTAAGTCAAATGGCTATTGAGACTGGTGACGATCTAAAACTATCGGATCTAGAGCGGCAATTTCTCTATATGCCTTTTATGCATAGTGAATCAAAACAAATCCACCAGGAGGCGGTTAAGCTTTTTAAACAAATTCCAGAGCATGGTTATGAATTTGAACTTAAGCATAAAGTCATTATTGATCGCTTTGGACGTTATCCGCATAGAAATGCTATTTTAGACCGTCAGTCTACTCCGGAAGAAATTACTTTTCTAAACGAACCAGGTTCGAGCTTTTAGAAAGTATCTTAGTTTTGATGTTGCTATAAAGATGGCATCGAAAAGGCAAGCAGGTATAATGGCGCCAGTTTTAGATAAATCGACACATTTTCATGTTACCCAGTATCGAACAAGAGCTTTCTGATATTTTTGGTCAGGCTTTTCAATCTTTAGAGCTGCCTTTTGAACTTGGTGCGGTTCAACGCTCTAATCGTCCTGATTTAGGGGATTTCCAGTGCAATGGTGCTATGGCGGCAGCCAAGCTTGGGGCTGGTAATCCATTTGTTACTGCGGAAAAAATAGTGGAAGCTTTGGCAAATAATGCGCCGGCAGCTGCTTTAAGGGGTGATTTGTTGATTGAAAAATTGGATGTGGTTCGTCCTGGTTTTATTAATCTTTTTATAAAAACAGATTATCTTGCAAACAAGTTGAGCCAGTTTGCCGTTAGTAATAGTTTTGGTTGTGCTGAAAATTTAAGCGATCATAAAGTGATGATCGATTTTGGTGGTCCTAATGTGGCCAAATCCATGCATGTTGGTCATTTAAGAACCGCTATTATTGGTGATGCACTGCAACGTATTTTTCGCTTTAAAGGCTATAAAGTGGTCTCTGATGCCCATTTAGGGGATTGGGGTACACAAATGGGTATGTTGATTCAGGGTTTAAAAAAACGTCAGCCCGATCTGATATATTTTGATGAACATCATACCGGTCCATATCCTCAGCAATCACCAGTCACAATTCAGGATTTGGAACTTATCTATCCTGAAGAATCAGGATTTTGTAAAACCGATCAGCAAGCTGCTGAAAAAGCTCGTCAGGCAACTCTGGAATTGCAAAATGGTCGTGCAGGTTACCGAGCGCTATGGCAACACTTTGTAAATGTTTCCGTAGCAACGCTGAAGCGTGATTATGGCGAATTGGGTGTTTCGTTTGATTTATGGAAAGGCGAAAGTGACGCCGATCCTTTTATTCAACCCTTATTGGATGAATTGGTAGAAAAAGCTATATCGATTCAAGATCAAGGTGCTCTAATCGTTCCTTTCCGGGACGAAGAAGGTGAAAATATTATGCCACCTCTGATATTGCGTAAATCAGATGGTGCAGTAATGTACGGCACTACCGACTTGGCGACGCTTTATGAGCGGGTGCGGGATGATAAAGCGCAAACGGTTTTATATGTGGTTGATGGTCGCCAGCAACAACATTTTAAGCAGGTTTTCGCCGCGGCCGATTTATTAGGCTTTAATCAAACCAGCCACTATGAGCATAGTTATTTTGGCACCGTTAACGGTAAGGATGGCAAGCCGTTTAAGACTCGCTCGGGTGGCGTTATGAAGCTGCATGACTTGATCCAAATGGCCAAAGATGAAGCTCGTAAAAAATTGGCTGAATCTAATTTTGGCTCAGACTTTCCTGAAGATGAAAAAGAAGATATTGCGCATAAGGTTGCAATTGCCACTTTAAAGTTTGCCGATCTACGTAATTTTAGAATTAAAGATTATATTTTTGATTTGGAAAAATTCAGTGAATTTGAAGGTAAAACTGGCCCTTATTTGTTAATGCAAGTGGCGCGTATCAAATCTATTTTGCGTAAAGCTAAAGCGGTTGATGCAGTGACAGGAGATTTGTTAGAAACCACTGATAATGAAAAAGCCTTAACTTTTAGATTGCTGGATTTTCCTGCGGTTATCGATCGAACGGTAGAAAAAAAGGCGCCACATTTTTTATGTGAGCATCTGTATAATCTGGCGCAAGAATTCAGTTCTTTTTATCAAAAACAACATATTATGAATGAGCCGAATAAAGCACGTCAGGCAAGTTTATTACGTTTAAGTGAGATCTGTATGTTGCAGCTAGAGCAAGGACTTGCTCTGCTTGGTATTGAAAGCTTAGAGCGTATGTAAATTTTTCCTATAATTAACAAAAAGCCCTGAACCTCTTATGAACTCTAGGGCTTTTTTGATCCAATTAAAATATAATGGCGTAAAGCACCAGACCAAGCAATAGCCACTTTACAATATAATAGAGAGTTTTATTGTAAGCTTTTAAATTTTTGCCCACTTTCCGAATTGGATAAACCAATCCAAATACCTTGTTTAAAAAACCAGTTTTGTCTGCCTCAGTATTGGGAGATTGGGTAGCTCTGGCCATAGTTATGCTAAAAAGCTTGTTAACCATTCGAGCAAAGAAATTATTGGTTGGTCTTTCAATATCGCAGAAAAAGATAATTCGGTTATCTTCTGTTCGATTTTCAGCATGATGGACAAAAGTTTCATCAAACATTACCGCTTCGCCATCGCGCCATGAATATTTTTCACCATCCACATAAATAGCACAATCATCGGAATTGGGTGTTATTAATCCTAAATGATAGCGTAGCGAACCAGCATAAGGATCGCGATGTGGCATCAATTTTGAACCTGCAGGTAGTGCTGCAAACATGGCCGCCTTAACGTTTGGAATCTTGGATATTAACTCCACAGTTTTTGGACATTGCTCTAACGCTGAGGGTAGGGGGCCGTGATACCACTTTAAATAAAAACGCTTCCAGCCTTGCCTGAAAAAAGAATTAAAACCTGCGTCATTATATTTATCCGAACTTTTAATTTGTTCGTTCGACTGCAAGGCTAACGCTTCGTCACGAATCATTTGCCAGTTTTCTTGAATAATTTTTAGTTCCGGAAATTCTGCAAGATCAACGTACGGTTTATTGGGTACCTTGGAAGATGCGTACATCAAGCAATTAACAGGGGCAAAAAAGGTAGAATGATCGAGGATCTGGCGATGGGCTTTGAGCTTTAATCGTCCTCGATAATGCACATAAAGTGTCGAAATTACAAAGATGCTGAGAATGATAATGGCTGTCACAATGGCTACCAATCAAATAGTAAGATTGACGAATTATAATGCGAAGTTGAGTAAATAAAAAGTTGTCATTTTGTTGGATTTTCTATTTTAGTTAAACTAGGAGTTTATTAATTGCTGGAAAACTTAGCTTCATATAAAAAAATAAAATATAAAAGCTATTTAGTTTTAATTGTATTAGACCAGCTTAAGGAGTAGGATTGGCCTTAACTGCATGGAAGCAATAAAGATGCCAATATTAAGACAAGTATTAGATAGCATGTTGAAGTTATTTTTATTAGCGATAGTCATTAGCAATAGTATTATTTGCTCTATCGATAATGATGATTTTTTATTAAAAAATATTTCCCTTATTGAATTTGGAATAGAGCAACCTCTAAAATTCGATAACGACCCTTTCCAAGATAAGAATATCTTTGTTAACAACTTCATTGGTTGGCTTAATTTAGACTTTCAATTCGATAGTTTTTATTATGAGCTAAGCCCTTTAGTTCCTTTAATTTCATCCCTTTTTAAAATTAGAGCTCCGCCTGAAATTCTTTAAATCAGATTAAAACTTAAATTTTAAATGCTATATCTTTCTATTATTAGAAAGATCATAAGAAAATTGGGTAGGCTACTCTTATGAAATACTTAACTTTTTATGAAGTTGATTCTATTGATGAATTGGCTCGACCAGACGAACAGGAACTTTTTCTGGATACCCCTGCGTTAGAAGTGTTTACCGATCTTACCGTCGCTAAAGCGCCAGTTATTGAATCGGATTATAATGCGATTGATGCCATTCAACTCATGCAAAAAGAACATTTGGAAATGATGTTTGTAGTTGATGAAGAAGAACATTTTCTAGGGTTAATTCGGGAGGAAGATTTAAACCAGCAGTCTATTATCATTCGTCAGTCTAAAGGTTATCAACGCGATGAATTATCTATCAGTGATTTTATGATAGAAAGAAGCGCTTTAAAGTCTTTTGATTATAATGAAATAATAGATGCCTCAATAAGAGACATTCTTTACGCATTGCGTAAAAGCGATCTTAAGATTTGTTTGGTTATTGATCGTAATGAACACAAAATTCGTGGGATTATAACCGTAAAAGATATTGCCAAGAAATTGAAAATACCTCTGTCGATATCAATCAAATCGAACTTTGATGATATTTATCGGGCAATCAATGGGTAGCCTAGCAATCATGGCTATCCATTTTTTTATTTGATTGTGATTGTGGCTTCGGCGGAAAAGTTGGTTTGAAATCACCAAGTTCAATCGCTTCATGGATTTTACTGATAATTGAAGAATCCATAGCATGATAAATATCTTCAAATTGCTTGATAATAAAATAAATAGTTTGATAGATATCAATACGGTAAGGTGTGCGCAGGGCGGTCATAAGATCAAATGGTTTGCGCTCTGGTTTATTACTTTCCAGACTGTAAACCGTTTCTCCTTTCGATGATAAAATACCTGCACCATAAATACGTAAGCCATTAGCTTGTTGAATCAAGCCAAATTCAACGGTAAACCAGAAGATACGAGCCAGATAAACACGTTCTTGTTTGCTTGCATGCAAACCAATTTTGCCGTAGTTATGTACAAAATGGGCAAAAACCGGATCGGTTAAAAGAGGGCAGTGACCATAAATTTCATGGAAAATATCGGGTTCCTGCAAGTAATCAATATCTTCTTTGCGGCGGATAAAGGTTGCTGCCGGAAATTGTTTGTTGGCCAATAATTCAAAAAATTTACCGAAAGGAATTAACGCAGGAACTGCCGCAACTTCCCAGCCAGTAGCTTTACGTAGAGCACGATTAACATCAGGAAGTTGTGGCACCTTATTTTCCGAAAGGCTGAGAATTTCCAGGCCTTTAATATATTCATCACAAGCTTTGCCATGAATAATATCCATTTGCCTGTGGTATAAGAATTCCCAGGTTTGATTTTCTTCTATTGAATAATTAACCAGGCCATTATTATCAGGTTCTCTCGCTAGATATTGACTCATATTCTATTCTCCATTTACTCTCTTTAGGCTTGATTAAATTCCTGGCTATGTAACCATTCGGCTTGTTTGGGCGCACGCTTGGTTTGCGACCATTCCTCAAGCATTTCCCACTTCACTTCATCCAGCTTGGCCAGCATTTGCTTAGTGGCAGTGACGGTAGTAAGTTCCAGCCGATGACCATTAGGATCAAAAAAGTATATGGACTTAATGATTTCATGATTTGTTGGGCCAATAACATCAATACCTTCTTCTTCTAAAGAAGCTTTAGCATCAAGTAGTGCTTGCTCATTTTCTACCTGCAAAGCGATATGTTGTACCCACTCAGGAGTATTAGGATCCTTGCCCATTTCCGGAGAATTTGGTAACTCAAAAAAGGCCAGAATATTGCCATTACCCGCATCTAAAAATATATGCATATAAGGATCGGGGGCTTTGGTTGAAGGCACCTTATCCTCGGCAATGGCTAAGATAAAATCCATATTGAGCACTTTATTATAAAACTCAACGGTTTCTTTGGCGTCTTTACAGCGGTAGGCAACGTGATGAATTTGCTGGATTTTCATTGTATTCGCCCCTATAAAACGCCACGTTTTTGCTGATCACGTTCGATAGACTCAAACAATGCCTGGAAGTTACCTTCACCAAAACCTTGATTATTGGCTCTTTGAATAATCTCGATAAAAATAGGGCCAAACAGGTTTTTAGTAAAAATTTGCAGTAGGTAGGAATTGTCATCACCATCGACTAAAACCTGGTGATCCTGAATACGTTGATGATCCTCTCTTACATGCGGGACTCGATCAAATACCGTTTCATAATAGTTTTCATGAATATCTAAGGTATCAATGATCTTGCGATCCAGCTTGTCTAATGAGGCTAAAATATCATCGGTTTCAAAGGCAATGTGCTGAACACCAGGACCATTGTACTCACGCAAATATTCATCAATTTGATTTTTATCATCGCCTTTGCCTTCGTTAATTGGAATGCAGAAGCTACCATCGGGTGAGCGTAAAGCATAGGAAAGTAGGGCAGTTTGTTGACCTTTAATATCGAAATAGCGAACTTCAGTGAAGCCAAAAACATTTTTATAAAAATTGGCCCATTGTTCCATAGTGCCTTTATAGACATTGTTAGTAAGGTGATCGATACGAGTAAAGCCCATATCTGGCACAATTTCGGCTTCCGCTAAATCGTCAAAATCATCTTGATAGATATTGCCTTTCTCAGCAAATTTATCGATAAAATAAATAAGACTGTTACCAATACCATAGATAGCGGGGTAGGCGAGATCGGTATCACGGGGATCAGCAGCTTTAGCGCCACGATCAATGGCAATTTGCTGGGCTTTTTGCGCATCATCCACTCGCCAGCCCATAGAAGTTATTGCTGGTCCATGATTGTTGGCAAAGCTTTTGGAAAAGCCTTGTTTTTCCTTATTAAGCAAAAAGTGAATATCGTTTTGATTGTAGTAGAAAATATCTTTTTGTTGATGTTTTTTTAATTTTGAAAAGCCAAAAGCGTGAAATACTTCTTCCATAAAGTCACTTTGCGGACTGGCAAATTCTGTAAATTCAATGCCTCTAAGCCCTAAGTAATTGTTTTTACTCATACTAATACCACCTGGATTTCAGGAAAAGAATAGATTAAGGCCTGATGGGGTACAGAGAATTGATATAGATCAAATAGTCAGTAAATTTTGCATTAGTCCAACTTATTGATGTTTATTGCAAACTGGACAATTACTATCTTTGGAGACTTGAATTTTCCTGAATTCAGTATTCAAAGCATCGTAAATAAGTAATTGGCTATCAGCGACTTGTCCTACTCCAGTAATGATTTTTATGGCTTCAGTTGCCTGTAGAGTGCCAATGGTTCCAACCAGAGGGGAAAGCACGCCCTGATCGAAGCAATTTTCATCGAGCTGAATATCAGGTTGATATAAACATTGATAGCAAGCGGAATCCTGCTTGAGGTTAAAGACAGCCAGTTGTCCCTCAAAACGAATGGCTGCACCAGAAACTAACGGTTTATTGTGTAAAACACAGGCTCGATTTACTGCAAAACGGGTTGCAAAATTATCACTGCAATCAATAACTAAATCTACTTTTTTAATGTATTGCTTTAATTCATGCGGTAAAAGCTTTTTGTGAATAAGGCTAGTTTGAGTCCAGGGATTCAGTTGCTGAATAGCTCTCTGCGCAGACTCAACCTTAGCTTTGCCAACGCTATCTAGTTTATGTATGACCTGTCTTTGCAGATTAGAGCGCTCCACATTATCATGATCCGCTAGATACAAATGACCAACCCCAGCTGCAGCCAGATACAAAGCAACAGGGGAACCCAGACCACCCATGCCAACAACCAAAACACTGGCTTGCTTAAGCGCTTCCTGACCTTGTTCATCAATTTGTGGCAGGATGATATGGCGGCTGTAATGAATAAGCTCTTCTTTTGTTAGCATTTATATAGTTGAAGCAGGTAAGTAATAATTCCAATATTCCAAGTATGTCATAAATTACAACATTACCCAAAAGTGCTTATAAGCAGTACTATCCATTCTTTCTTGATTGAGTGTTTATGCATGTTTTCCGGTATGTTGAAATTTATATAAGATTTATATTATAGTTAGGTCTTACTCAAAAGTTTTATTAAGGATTTATTTTTGGGTAAAACCGATACGAAATGCTAGCCATAAAGTTGAAAAGGGAGCTTTGTTTGTATATTCAGGAATGATTATCGATTTGTGTCGCTATATTATCATATCGAAGTCTGTTGATTCCTTACTATATTCGCTCCTTACGTGAACTTTCATGTGGATGGTCACTCACTCCATTAGCCTCGTATTAAGTCAATCAGATAAAAGGAATTACCATGACAACGACTATCGACAAATTTAAAGACGCCTATGCCACCTTGACCGTTGCTGTGTATGAGCCGCTTATTCTACGTTGGGTATCCGGCTGGTCGATCAAAACTTCAGCCAGTTTAATGGCCTGGCGGGCGCAAAAATCTAAACATATCAGCATGGATAAGGCATTGGCCACGGCACATGCTTTAGGCACTAAAAGTACGCTCAGCAAGTTACCCGGAAGTATGATTTCTGATAACAAAGATGTCGACCCTATCCCCTCACAATTTGAAGCCGGCTCAGTCACCGGGCAAGCTTATCAGACAGGGCAGGCTAAGCCGGTGACACTGAAAGGCTTTCCTAATGCAGTGGAATACAATGGTACGGTTTATCCGACGGGGCTGAATAATGTCAGTTTCGATGCCAGCGCGGCAAACCTACAACCCAAAAGTGGGATTTCAAGGTTTTTTTCATGGTTTGCTGTTGCAGACACAGCAAACAAAGGAGCCAAGCCTTCGATGCCGGCTATGGCCACACCAGTTGCAATGAATAAACAGATGGGCAGGGTTGAAGCGGATTTTGACTTTTTTGCCAACCAGAGTGAGCTTTACACTAAACTGGTAAAAGCTACCAAAAAAGGTCTGCAACAGGGGCAGGATCTGCACACTCAACTAATGGCCAGTTTATCAACGGTACATGCCTCCCAGCTTTATGAATTTCTACCAGTAGGTAAAATTGAAGAAGCTCTGTCGCCTATTGGAGTCGCGCATTTTTATCGCCAACTCTATTTTAATTTGGACGAAGGTTTTGGACCAATAGAACATTGTTTTACGGTTGCCCCTAAAGAATCCCTGGAAGTGGTGGTGAGTTCGACCCGACGTCAGATCCATGAAGAAATTGTTGAAATAGGGCATGAAGAAATTAGCGAGCAGGCGATTGAAGAGCGCAATATGGAGGAGGTTTCGGATAAGGTGTCGTCCATGGTGCAACGGGACAATGCTGCATCCATGTCGATGAATGGTTCTTACTCCACACCAGTATGGTCAGTAGGCGCATCTGCCCAAGCTTCGATGGCAGTGAGTAGTCAGCGTTCGCGGGAAACTGCCAGTAAACGTCTGAAGGATGTGACCAAACGTGCTTCTGAGCGTATTACCAAAAGTTACTCGATTAAAACCCGGGATTTTGAAGAATTAACCGATAGCACTTTAACCCGCCGGGTAATTAAAAATGACAACGACAAACCAGTTAACTATGCGTTGCGGCGAATCTTCAGAAGGGTTCGGGTGAAAGTTCAGGATTTAGGGCCCAAAGCAGTATGGCAGCTCTATTTGCGTAATCCAGGCCGTGGCCTGGCGGTGAGTCGTTTTGTACATTTTCGCGAAGCTGCACCTTTGGCGGTGCCCGATGTACCACCAGGTGTTCCCCCCAGACCTGAAGGTGGAATTGAAAGTGTCTCCACAAGCAGTGGCCTGTTATTTGATTCGGGACGTGGCCTTTACTATGTGTCGGTTAAAATAACCACCAATGCTGATCGGGTTATTACGGCTGTAAGTATTGATTCATTAACTGATTTGGAAAGTAACTCCAAAGAAGACTATGCACCGTCAGCATTAAACCAGCATCAATGGGGAGCCAACTGGGATGCCAGCAGCCATACCTATTCAGTCAATATCGCAGTTGTGCCGGGCGACTCGGCCAGCGTATCTGTTGGACTGACCTATTCCTGGGAACCTTCGCAGGAAGTGTTTGATGAATGGGATGCAAAACGCAAACAAGCGATCGCTGAACTGGAAGAACAACATTTGATTGAACAATTTGAACGCAATAAAGCGCTGATTACCGAAAAAAGTAAAATTCGTCCACGGCCAGCCAATGAGCTACGCCGCGAAGAGCGTTATGAAGTGATGAACCGAATGGTGAGTCATCTGTTTGGTGGTGGTGATGATCCATCAGAACCGACACCGTTGGAAATAGAAACCTTCCACCGTTATTTTGATATCGAAAGCATGTTTATTACCACTCATCCTTCCTGGTGGCGGCCACGCTTTCAGCCGGTGGGTGTGTTAAATGGGCGGCCCGCTTATGAGATTACCGCAGAGTCTGAACCAGCAAAACTGGGTTCTTCCCTGGGTTGGCAAATTCAACTTGACGGTGATAACCGACGCAATGAATTTTTAAACAGCCCTTGGTTAAGGGTATGCTTACCTATTCGCGGCGAGCGTGAAGAAGAAGCGGTTAGATGGTTAGCCAAACATATCGAAGGGGATATGGGGTTTGACATTAATAGCGGTCCGCTTAAAGATCTGCTGGATGATCTTAAGCAAAGACGCAGTGATGAAGAGCAACTGGGGCAGGATGGTTACGACTATGTCACGGTAAATTCAACAATTGCTGCACCTGATGGCGCGCTTAAGCCGGAGAATGTTTATCCGGTTGTTAATGAGTTTGATGTGACATTGCCGACCGAAGGGTTTGTATACGATGAGGTTTTGATAAAAGACGAAGGAAGTACAGATAGTGGAGGCGGCTAATAGGATTCTTTAGATAATAGTACTTGTCTCTAATTAATAAAAAGGAATAAATATTGGCTACTCCAAAAAACATCAGTGTTATCATTGCGATTGGTGTTGATGTGCGTGATTGGTCTTACGCAACTGGTTTGGTTAACTATTTGAACAAACATGCAGTCAAAGATACGACTAAAACAAATCATTGGAGTTTTGTTTTAAAAAGTAAAAAAATAAAATACAACCTGCGTGTTGTTTATGCCAAATCTGAGTTTAAAAAAGCTCTTGACGAAAAAGGTGCCTATGTAGTTTATGATGGTCATTCACGTTACGGACAGGGCCCGGCGTTTGGTCCGGCTAATTTAACTGATTGTCCTGCAGCTACATCTTATCCCAACAACCCTTGGGAAGATAACTTTCGTATGGGATGGGATACCATTAAAGTGCCATGCCTGGAAGAAATACTGCACCACTGTACTGATCCGAAAGAGTTTCCCTATAAAAAAGCACCTAAATACTTTTTTGCACGGAAATCGGTGAAAACTATTGTCAGTAAAGCAGCGGTAAAGAAATCAAGTAAATGCAGACAGTCTAATCCGGCAAAACGTAAGCTGTTAAAATGCAGTCCGGCGAACGCGAAAAAAGCAAATGGTCGTGGTAAAAAAACACTATTAACAAGACATTATTGGATGAAGACCCCAAGTGACTACGAGACGTTGATCCAGGTGGGGCGTAAGGATCTGAATAAAGTTCACCTTAAATGTAAAGTATTGTTTATGAACTCCTGTTCAAGTAAATGGCATTTTTATTATGCGTTGAAGCGCCGTAAAAAAAATAAAGCTTCCCGCTGTGTATTTTATATGACGAGAAGGGTTTGTGGTGCGGCCACTACAGAAATATTTATTAAAGCTTTATTTGCCGGTCATAATCCAACAAGCAGTACAGGCTCGAAAAAGTTTCTAAAAGCGATGGGTATTCCTGACTCAGGATCTATTCAATTTTTAAAATAACACCAGTATGAGTATTAAAAAGAATTTAATTGAAAAACTGCTAACCAATGAAAAAGTAGCGGATTTTTCAGAAAGCCTAGTTTTCCGCGAAGAAATCCTTGATGATTCTGAGTCGATTGAAATTTTGTTGGATATTCTTAAAAACAGTAGTAAACCTTTAAAGCTCAGAGCACGCCAAATGTTGTTGGAGTTCTCTCCACAGTCATTAACTGAAATTAGTAGCGCATTAGAGTCCCAGAATGTTAATTGGCGTAGTAATTTGTTGGAAATTATTTTAGTAATTATCAGCGTTAGCGATAATAATGAGCGAAATACAATTTATGATGCGATTAAAGCTAATGTTATTCCACTGCTTAGCGATCAAGGAAAAATACAGCATGAATTTAACAATCCTGTTGAAATTGAATATCAATCAAGGGTTTGTGATGAGGCTTATTTGCTGCTAATGAACCTATTAGAGCCTGAATATTTTGATGCTGATTTTCTGCAACTTGATGAAAAAATCAGAAATCAGGAAATTGCGGTATTTGAGTCACGATTTAATCAAAATTTGCTTAGTTAGAATCATATAGTAAGTATTTTACGGAAATTCAAATGTTACTAAACTCGATAATGGGCATCCACTTAATTGGTTTATTTGTATTCAAAACTTAATTTAACCAATAGCTCACAACTAATAGGTTTAAAAAATTAGATTAAAGTCTTCCCCATTAGAATGATATGTTGTATCATTTGTCTCGCCTAAGCTTTAGATAAGATATAGTATCAAAGTATGAAGAATATAAGTAAAGCCATAAGCCATGCGGATGAATATTGTAAATCGCGAGGAGAAAGGTTAACAACTAAGCGCAAACTGATACTGTCCGAATTAATAAAATCGGATAAAGCTCTATCCGCTTATGAATTGATTGATGCATATCAAGAACAAAATAAGAGCAATATTCCGGCCATGTCTGTATACAGAATCTTAGACTTTCTTGAAGATGTACAACTAGTCCACAAGTTAAACCTTGCCAACAAGTATGTGGCTTGTGCACATATTTGTTGTAACCATGAGCATGAAATACCTCAGTTCTTAATCTGTAGAGAGTGCAATCATGTCAAAGAGATAAGCATAGGCAGTACAACTATCGATGAAATTAACCAAAGCGTAGCAGAGGCAGGATATATCCTTGCTTCACCACAATTAGAGATGAATTGTATCTGTAATAAGTGTCTCAGTAAAAAGGCGGCTTAAATTAGGAATGAGTATAGATGCTAAATATACAACCCATAACCGATAAGTTTGCTATTAGCCTTTCTCTGGCATGTGCTATTCACTGTTTAGTTACGCCGATACTATTGATAGCCTTACCGAGCTTAACTGTATTAGGGTTGGATGATGAAGCTTTTCATAAGGCTATGGTTATTATAGTTGTACCTACGAGTGTGTTATCATTGTTTATCGGTTGTAAAAAACATAAGCATTATCAGCTATATTTTTATAGTTTTACGGGTTTAGCTTTACTCATATTAGCACTGTTTCTGCATGATACTTTTATGGGAGAGTATGGAGAAAAAATAGCAACATTGATTGGGGCCGGCTTAATAGCATATAGTCATTATCGCAACTTTCGACTCTGCAATGTTCATGAAAACTGCCAGCACCACAGTAACAATGGTTGACAGATATTGAATTAAATTCGAATTAAAAATATTAAATTAAAATCAATACATTATCATTTATGCTCAAATCAGAACTCCCCGATATTACAACTGAATCATGTGTAAAACATGCTTTTAATTTGCAATGGGTAGGCATGGAGGGTATTGCAATACCTTTGAAGCTAAACCTATATGATGCCCTTACTCATACATTCAATGCAAAGGCATCAATTTATGTAGATCTAGATAATATGGAATCAAAAGGCATACATATGTCTCGATTACATAAAGTTATCAATAAACTTTCCTCGTTAAAGTGCGATAAAGAGTCACTAGATAGTTTATTAGAACAATCCATCAGTTCTCAAAATGGAATTAGTAAAAGCGCAAGAATTAGATTAGAATTTGATTTGATTTTAGAGAAATCCTCATTACTTAGTCAGAATGTTGGTTATCAAAGTTACTCTATAGTGATAAATAGTGAAGCTAATGCCCAAAGCAAAAATTATGAGATTGAAGTAACTATTCCTTATTCTAGTTCTTGTCCTTGTTCAGCTTCTCTGGCGCGTCAATTATACGCTAATGCTATAGACGCAAGATTCCCTGAAGCTCTTATCAATAAAAAACAGTTGACGGAGTGGATAAATTCCGAAGGCAAAGCTTATGCAACACCTCATAGCCAAAGATCTTATGCTTATATAAAAATCAAGCTAGGAGAGAATCTCTGGCCAAATATCAAAACGCTTATTTTTCAACTAGAAGAGGTAATTGGAACCCCGTTGCAAACAGTTGTAAAAAGAAGCGATGAACAAGAGTTTGCTCGACTTAATGGAGAAAATTTGATGTTTTGTGAAGATGCTGCAAGGCGAATCAAGAAGTGCTTAGAAGAAATGCCTTTTGCAGAGAACTATTGCTTTAAAGTTGAACATCAAGAAAGTTTACATGCGCACAATGCGGTCGTTATTGATCAAAAATATACTTAGGTTTTCCAGATTCTAAAAAATCTACTACTTTATATAGGATAAAAATGTTTAAATTAAAGTACTTTATAATATTATTAATGTTTTCGGCTCATAGCTCACAATCAGCAATTAAACAGACTAAAGGCAACTTTGAAGATAAATTCCGCCAATTAGAAGAAATCCTTCCAACGCCAAATGATTATCGAAATGCGGCAGGAGAGCCTGGTCGTGATTACTGGCAACAAAAAGTAGACTATAAAATAGACGTTAAGCTGGATGAGTCGAAACGCATATTAACAGCCGAACAAAAGGTTATTTACCACAATAACTCACCCTATAGTCTGAAGTATTTATGGCTTCAATTAGAGCAAAACAAATTTAAAACTGATTCAATTGCTTCTTTGTCTTCCGATTTTGGCGGAATCGGCCGTAGAGGTCCTTCCACTGCAGCACCCACCTCAAGTAAGCCCGCAAAAATAAGCTATGGCGCATTAAGAGCTCAACAATGGCTTGATGATCATGACGTTGGATACAAAATTAGCAATGTCCGGGATGCCAATGATAAGCCACTAAAATACTTGATTAATAGTGCTCAAATGCGTATTGACTTATCTAAACCACTTAAGCCAGGTGAATCATTTGAGTTTAATCTGAATTATCAATATCAATTATTAGAGGAAAATGCTGTTTCTGCTCGAGCTGGTTATGAACATTTTCCAGATGATGCTAGAAAAGGCGGAAATGATATTTTCTTAGTAGCTCAATGGTTTCCTAGACTTGCTGCATATTCTGATTATGAGGCCTGGCATAACAAAGAGTTCTTAGGAAGAGGGGAGTTCACCCTGGAATTCGGCGATTATGAGGTTTCGATAACGGTTCCTGCCGATCATATTGTTGCTTCAACAGGCACTTTGACCAATGACGAACAGGTATTAACAACCACACAAAGGCAAAGGCTGGAAAAAGCAAAGGATGCTAAGCGCCCGGTATTTATTGTAACCGCTGAGGAGGCTTTGAAGAATGAACGTGCTGGAACGAAGAAATTAAAAACTTGGAATTTCAAAGCAAAAAATGTACGCGATTTTGCCTGGGCATCTTCGAGAAAGTTCATGTGGGATGCTAAAGGTTATCATCAAGAAAGTGAAGATATGCCGCTAGTTATGGCGATGTCATTTTATCCAAAAGAGGGCGGTGATTTGTGGAAAAAATATTCCACCGAGTCAGTCATTCATACGATGAAGGTATATGAGCGTTTTACCTTTGATTATCCCTATCCAAATTCAATCAGTGTTAATGGTCCTGTTGGTGGAATGGAATATCCAATGATAACCTTTAATGGGCCAAGAACCACTTGGCATGAAGATGGCAGTCGTACCTATTCGCAAGCAGAAAAGCGTTATTTAATAGGTGTAGTTATTCATGAAGTAGGGCATAACTATTTCCCTATGATTGTTAATTCAGACGAACGTCAATGGACTTGGATGGACGAGGGCTTAAATAGCTTTCTAGATGGGGTGGCAGGGCGTGAATGGGACCCTAATATCCCTTGGGGCGTAGAGCCAAGAGATATTACCGGCTATATGAAATCAGACATTCAAGTACCAATAATGACACAATCAGATAGTGTTTTGAAATTAGGGCCAAACGCCTATACTAAGCCTGCCGCTGCTTTGAACATTTTGCGTGAAGTAATTCTTGGCCGTGAGTTGTTTGATTTTGCTTTTAAAGAATATTCAACACGTTGGAAAAATAAAAGACCAACTCCATCTGACTTCTTTAGAACCATGGAGGAAGCTTCTGGAGTTGATCTAGACTGGTTCTGGAGAGGATGGTTCTATACAACTGACCACGTGGATATTTCGGTAGATAAAGTTTATAAACTACGGATAGACACTAAAAATCCTGATATTGAATTCGACCTGTTGCGAAAAGAAGAAGCAGATAAACCAACACCACTTTTTGTTGAAAGAGAAAGAGCTGCGGGCAATAAAACATGGACTGAAAGAAACTCGGAGATTTCAGATTTTTATGATAAAAATGATCGTTTTACAGTTACGAATAAAGAGCGAAATAAATATCAACAAAGCCTTGCAGACTTGAAACCCTGGGAGCGTAAGGCTTTAGAAAGAGCTATCAAAGAAAATAAAAATTATTACGTTGTAAACTTTTCAAATATTGGTGGTTTGGTGATGCCAATATTATTACAACTTGAATATGCTGATGGCAAAAAAGAGCTGATGCACATCCCCGCTGAAATTTGGAGACGTGCACCGAAAGCCGTGAGCAAGCTTGTTGTAACTGATAAAGAACTTGTTCAAGTAACGGTAGATCCTAAATGGGAAACAGCAGACGTAGATATGGAAAACAACCATTATCCTCGAAAGATAATACCTTCTCGTATTGAAATATTTAAATCAAAAGAGAGTAAGGAAAAAGTGCGTAGAGATATTATGCATGATATTAAAACAAAAGCTAAAAAACCTAAACCGAAACCTTATAAGAAATAATGAAACTATTTAAATATATATTATTTATATCTATAGTGCTTGTTTGCTTTCTCGGCAAACAAGCTTTGGCGCATAAACTAAATGCTGCCGAAACCAGCATTAAATTTAACCCCAGAACTGATAGCCTTGAGATTATTCATAAGTTTTATATGCATGATGTAAACCATCTGACACAACAGCTATTTTCTGAAGAATCTAATAAAGAGATAATCAATAAAGAACAGGCGTTCGTAAATTATATTTTAAGAAACCTTTCTTTAAAATTTGTGCCTCTAAACAGTTCAGTTAATTACCTTGGTTTTGAACAAGAAGGTAAATATTTATACATTTATCAAGAAACCAAAGTTTCAGAACAAAAAGATATTGAGTCGGTTCGGGCTGATATTAAAGCTATGCAAAACTCATGGGTTCCTACTCATTGGTTATTTCTAATAGAGTTAGAGACAACTAAGCAACGAAGTTTCGTTTTAAACAAAAACGATATGCATAACAGTATTACTTTTTAATTAAATCTTTAAAGAGCTGAGTATTTAGAGCTATAATTTACACCAAAATGATATGTTGCAACATATCTTAATTAGCTGCCAAAGAAACATCACGAAGCAATAAAATGCTAAGAGAAACATTATGAATAAATTACCTGTAACTGTACTCTCAGGCTTCCTTGGAGCAGGAAAAACAACAGTCTTGAGTCATATTCTTAATAATCGACAAGGAAAAAAAGTGGCGGTTATTGTCAATGATATGAGTGAAATTAATATTGACGCTTCAATGGTTCAAAATGAAGTGACACTCAGTCATAAAGAAGAAAAATTAGTCGAAATGAGCAATGGTTGTATTTGCTGTACTTTGCGAGAAGACTTACTTCTAGAAGCTAATGATTTAGCTAAAAGTGGTAAATTTGATTATCTAGTAATTGAGTCAACCGGAATTTCTGAACCTCTGCCAGTGGCAGAAACTTTTACCTTTGCCGATGAAGATGGGGTATCTCTTTCAGATGTCGCTGAGTTGGATACCATGGTAACTGTAGTGGATGCTGTAAACTTCCTGAAAGACTATGAAGAGGCTAAATCTTTACAAGATACAGGCGAGTCTTTAGGTGAAGATGATGAGAGGAGCGTTGCAGACTTACTGGTTGATCAAGTCGAGTTTGCCGATGTGCTATTGATTAGTAAGACAGACTTAGTGAAGGCATCAGATACTAAACGCCTGATGGCAATCCTTAAAACCCTTAATACTCACGCTGAAATCATTCCGATTACTAATGGTAAGGTTGAGATTGATGAAGTACTTGATACCAAGTTATTCGACTTTGAGCGTGCACAACAAGCTCCGGGTTGGTTAAAAGAGATGCGCGGGGAGCACGTCCCTGAAACTGAAGAATACGGTATTGGTAGCTTTAGCTATACAGCGCGCAGACCTTTTCATCCAGAAAAATTCCACCAATTTCTTCACAGCACTCAATCATATGGCAAATTAATTCGCTCAAAAGGCTTTTTTTGGTTAGCTTCTCGACCACAATTTGCGGGGCAATGGAGTCAAGCGGGCGGCATCGCTCATTATGGCTTTGCAGGCATGTTCTGGAAATCTGTTCCAAAAGAACAATGGCCTACTGATGAGGAGTACTTAGCATCAATTAAAGAGCAGTGGGTAGAGCCGTTTGGCGATATGCGTCAGGAATTAGTATTTATCGGTCAAGGACTAGATGAAAAAGTAATGATAGATGCTCTTAATGACTGCTTACTTACAGAGGAAGAACTACTGAAGGGAAGGGAGTATTGGATAACATTAAAGGACCCATTCCCAGTGTGGGGCGACAAGTCATGAGTTTTAGTAACGCTATGCATAAGACTAATGAAGATAGGAATATAAGTAGAGCAATAATAGAAGACCACCCATCGGTGCTGGCGGATATTTATCAAGAGGAAATAAATATCGCAATTTGGAGAAGGGCGCTAAACAATGACCTTATTCAAGCTGCAGATCAGATAATTAAGGCTAAACCAACCTTACAGAAATCTTTAATGGTTACCCCGCAAAATACTAAAATTGCTCTGCAAAATGTTATGGGCAACCATCCTGGTGCTTTGACCTTGGCTGAGGATATAGCAAAGTTAGTAGATATGTTCTGTTGCTTGTTTGAACTTAAAGGCACAGGCCTAAGATTAGCTGTTTTAAATAATGCCATGTGTCCGCGCTTCCATGCGGATCGTGTGCCTTGCCGTCTAGTAACAACATACCAGGGTATAGCTACTCAATGGCTTCCTCATAATCTTGCAGATAGAAGTAAACTTGATGTCGCTAGCAAGGAAACATCAGATGAAACTTCTGGACTGTTTGCAAAATCTAGTGACATCCAAAATCTAAACAAAGGCGATGTTGCCTTACTTAAAGGCGAGCTTTGGGCTGGAAACGAAAACGCCGGCCTTATTCATCGTTCACCTCAATTAGAAAGTGGCGCAAACCGCTTATTGCTTACGCTAGATTTTATTAATGACTAGACAGCCCATGCAAATCTTAATTCGCTTACAACTCTTAATTATATGTATCGCTGCTTATTCTCAACTAATATCGAAAGCCAACGCTCAAGAAAATGCAGTTAATTTAAAAGCACACGTTCATGGTTTATCTGAATTGACTATTGTCATGGAGCAGAAAAAACTTGAGATACAATTGATAGCACCAGCTATGGATCTTGTTGGTTTTGAACTACTTTAGTTGTAAGAAGATAAGGGATTTAGTTGGTCATTCATGAAAGGCCGCAGTGACGCGGCTTCTAACATAAATATCACTAAGTCCGATACTGTTTAGTATTGGACTTCGTGTAATTATTGGTTTATTATTGTGCAAATAAGTCAATATAATCAATAAGATGGCTATATCAAAACCAACACCACTGTATCCTACATTTATAGAGCTTAAGGATCTAAGGCTTTCAGATTATCCTGAGCTCAACAGTTTTTTGTCGGATTTGCCTGAATGGTGCTTCGAGCATTGGACTTGGACTAAATCATTTCTTGAATATACAGGGCGCAACAAATCCAAGCATACCTATGTACGCTTTAGGAATGAAATTGAGCGCTTTTTATTGTGGTCATTTGTTATTAAAGAAAAGCCTATTGATGAATATCGAAAAACTGACATCCTTGAATATGCCGATTTTTGTTGGAAACCACCTGTAACTTGGATAGGAACAGTTAATACTGACCGTTTTATACTCAGCAACGGTTTTTACAAGACAAACTCTAAATGGCGGCCTTACAAGCTGCAAGCACCAAAAAGCCAAGATGACAAGGCAGTCGATAAGAAAAAATATCGGCCATCACAACAGACATTAACCTCAACATTTACTGCTATCACCGCTTTTTATAAATACCTGATGAGCGAAGAACTTTGTCTGGGTAATCCTGCACAGATAGCTAAAAAAGATTGCCGGTATTTCATTACGGATTCGCAAGTTAAAGAAATAAAACGCTTAAGTGAGGCTCAATGGCAATATGTGTTGGACACTGCTGTAAATATGGCTGATAACGATGCTAATTGTGAGAGAAATTTATTTATTATAGCTTCACTAAAAACCATGTTTTTACGTATTTCTGAGCTGTCTGAGCGCGAAAATTGGTTGCCCACTATGGGCCATTTTTGGCAGGATGAAAATGGTAATTGGTGGCTAAAAGTCTTCGGCAAAGGCCGAAAGCTGCGTGATACCACGGTTCCACCGGATTTTTTACCCTTTTTACAAAGATATCGCTCATCACGTCAATTATCGGCTTTGCCAGCTAATGGTGAAAATACGGTTCTAGTTGAGAAAATTCGTGGTCAAGGCGGTATGACTTCCAGGCATTTAAGACGATTAGTGCAGGAAGTATTTGATCAGGCTTATAAACGGATGAAAGAAGCTCAAGGCGAAGAAAAGGCGCTAAAACTCAAGCAGGCTTCTACCCATTGGCTTAGACACACTGGTGCCAGTATGGAAATTGAGCGCGGCCGAGCCTTAAAAGATCTATCCGAAGATTTAGGACATGCAAGCATGGCTACAACTGATACTATTTACGTGCAAACTGAGAATAAGAAGCGCGCTGAAAGTGGTAAAAAACGAAAAGTTTAACAGCTGTTATTGTTTGTTAGGTCTTTGTAGTTAATTAATAACTTGATCTATATTAAGCTCTTAGTTTCGTTCTATACTAAAATTGATAAAAATCAAGGGAGCTATTTCCTTAACCATGTTTACTCATATTGATAACAAAGGCCATGCTCATATGGTGGATGTGGCCGATAAAGCTAATAGTCAGCGTGTTGCGATAGCTGAATCTATAGTTAGTTTTAATCCACAAACTTATAAATTATTGATGGATGATGCTTTGCCTAAAGGTGATGTATTTGCCAGCGCGCGAATTGCCGGTATTCAAGCAGCTAAGAAATGTAGCGATCTGATTCCATTATGCCATCCACTGGCTTTAACTTCGGCTAAAGTAGATTTTGAGTTTAATTCAGAAAATTACCAGGTAAAGATTTTGGCTCAATGTAAAGTCAATGGCCAAACTGGAGTTGAGATGGAAGCCCTAACCGCGGCATCAGTGGCAGCTTTAACCATGTATGATATGTGTAAAGCGGTTGATAAAGCGATTGTTATTGGTCCTACCCGCTTGCTGGAAAAACAAGGTGGCAAATCTGGTCATTGGATCTCAAATTAACTTTAAATTATTTCATTAACTATATGATTAATATATTACTTTTTGCAAAATATCGGGAACTTCTTGACACTGAAAAACTCGAGCTGGATGCAGATAATATTGATAGCATCAATGACATTAAAAACCATTTGTCCCAGCTTGGGGCAGCCTGGCAGCAGGTTTTTGAGCAATCAAATCTACTGGTAGCAATCAACCAACAGATGGCACGTTTGGACAGCCCTGTTAAAGATGGTGATGAAGTGGCTTTTTTTCCACCGGTAACTGGTGGTTAATTGGAATAATTTTATGTTTATCCGCGTACAAAGTGATGATTTTGAGCTTAACCAGGTAAAAGAGTACTTCCAGCAATACAGCTTACAACACGGTGCTCAAATCGGTGCTATTGTTTCTTTTATTGGCTTGGTGCGTGAATTTCAGCAACAAAGAGATGATAAAGAGCAGGTTAAGGCCCTAACCCTTGAGCACTACCCTGGCATGACTGAATCGATACTTGAGCAGATAGCGCAGCAGGCAAAGGATAGATGGCAATTAAATGATCTTATTATCATTCACCGCATAGGCACCCTACTGCCCAATGATAATATTGTGCTGATCGCAACTGCCAGTGCTCACCGCCAGGACGCTTTTGATGCTTGTCAGTATATTATGGATATTTTGAAAACTTCTGCACCCTTTTGGAAAAAAGAACAAACAAATCAAGGAGCTAGATGGGTTGAGGCACGTTCAAATGACCAAGATGCTGCTCACAATTGGACTAAGTCAGATCCTCTGGATGATTAAAATTTTGTAACTGCTTCTGAAATCTTGTCGCATCAACCAGGTTGGGTTCTTGTGACTGCATAAACTCCTGCGCCCTTCTCTTTCCATTTGCTAAATAATGATACAAATCATCTCGAATTTCTTGATTCACTATTGAGTGAAGTGGTTGCAACTGTCCACCGATGGTTAAACAACTAACTTTAGCAGTGGAAAGTCGATGCTTTGTTATTAGCAATTGAATTAACTCCTGCGAAATTTGGGGGGTATCACAAGGTAGTACCAATAAACTACCAGCCAGGTACTTATCAAGAGTGCTTAAAATCCCTAAAAGCGGCCCTGAAAAAGGCGTTATTTCTGCATAATTATTATCATCGATAAGGTTAGCGCTATATCGAGCATAAAGTTCTTGATTTTGATTACAACTAATAATGATTTTATCGTGACCAAGGCCAATACATTGTTGCAAAATATGTTCAATCATAGGCTTGCCCCGATACTTCATTAAAGCTTTATCCTGACCCTGCATTCTGGTGGATTTACCACCTGCCAGTAGTAATATATTCACAGTATCAACTTATCATTATTTAAATTAAAAAACATAAGAAAAACTAATCGTTTTGCATTAGAAAATATCTTGCAATTTAACCTGCCTCACTTGATATAAATCAAGTAAAAATAACCCGTTATGGACTATCGTAACACTGACATTTAAAAAGTACGGAGTGCAAAATGAAAGTACTAAAGACAACCTTAGCAGTAGCCTTAGCCCTGTCAGCCAATGCTACTTTGGCAAATGATAACGCGGATCAACAAGCAGATTCAATCAAAGATGCAGTAGCCAACGGCGAAGTTCATCTTAATTTTAGATATCGCCTGGAAGATGTTGATCAAAACAATCCATTAAACAGTGCACTGGCCTCAACATTACGCTCTCGATTAACCTTTAAAACCAAAGAAATAAATAATTTCTCGGCTATTTTTGAAGCAGATGATGTTACAAACCTTTTTAAAGATGGTGAACATAATAGTTTGCGCAATGGCATTACTAATTACTCTGTTGTAGCCGATCCTGAAAGTACAGAAATTAATCAGTTTGCTATTAGCTACTCAGGTTTTGACAAGACTAAAATTACTTTTGGTCGTCAACGCGTCAATCTTGATAATCAGCGTTTTATTGGTGGCGTTGGCTGGCGTCAAAATGAACAAACTTATGACGCCTTAACCATAGTAAATAACTCTCTTAAAGATAGTCAAATCGTTTACGGTTACGTTTCAAATGTAAACAACATTTTAGGCGATAACATTGATACTGATGCACATCTTTTAAATTATAATTGGAGTGGCTCTGAGCTGTTTAAACTATCTGCTTACGGCTATTTTCTGGATTTAAAGAACTTGCCGGCAGCATCAACTCGTACTTTGGGCGTACGCTTTACAAATACAAAAAAGTCGGATTTCCTATGGGCTTTTGAATATGCCAAGCAAGTCGATTATGCAGATAATCTTAAGGATTTAAGTGCCAATTACTATCTTGCTGAAGCCGGTTATAAATTTGATGGCATAACTGCAAAGCTAGGCCGCGAAGTTATGACTGGCGATGCCAATAATTCTGGCCACGCTTTTCAAACTGCATTAGGCACCAAGCACAAATTTCAGGGTTGGGCAGATTTATTCTTAAATACCCCTGATGCTGGTATTGAAGATACCTATTTATCCTTTAATACTGCTTGGTCTGGCTTTAAGTTTGCTGCTATTTATCATGATTTTCAAGCTGAAGATTCAAACCTGGATTATGGCTCTGAAATTGACTTTGTGGTTAGCAAAAAGCTATCTGATGAATACAGTGTTGCATTAAAATTTGCTGATTACAGCGCAGATATGCACGCGGTAGATACCAGGAAAATATGGTTAACTTTTTCCGCTAGTTACTAGTATCATCCCCTTCGCCGCTACTTAGGTAGCGGTATTTTTTATTTTTGATAGTAAGCATGGATAAATATTTATCAATTATTAAGCAAAATTATCTGTTTGAGCCTCTTTCACAAGATGTTTTCAACAAATTAATTGCAGTCTCAAAAGTAAAGCACTTTACTAGCAATGAAGCAATAATCAGCCAAGGGCAAGCGGCCAAGTATTTCTTCTTGGTTTTAAGTGGACAATTAAAATTGCATCTTATTTCTAGCGATGGCAATGAAAAAATTATTAAGTTTGTAGAATCTGGTGAAACTTTTGCTGAAGCACTTATGTTTTTGCAAGGCAAGCAGTACCCGATCAGCGCAACAGCCAATAAAAACAGTGATGTCTTACTGATCCCTAGCAATTATTTTCATAAGCTACTGACTAGTAATAGCGAACTAAGCATGAAAATGTTGGGTAGCATTTGTCTAAAAATGCGTGGTCATATTAATGATATTGAAATGCTGACAATCTTAGATGCCTCACAAAGAGCTATGAAATTCTTTTATGATTTGATGCCTTACAATTTAAAAAATGGTGATTCTTATCCAATTAGTTTGTCGAAAAAATCTATCGCTGGAAAGTTATCAATGCGCCCTGAAACCTTCTCAAGGATATTAAGACGTTTTGAGGAAGAAGGTGTATTTATTTTCTCACAGCACCAGATCCAGGTTTTAAGCCGTGAAAAAATGGCAAATTATCAATCTTACAGTAGTTAGTGTTAATTTATCGAATAAAGGATATGGTTTTGACCTGAGCAAAGATCTTTTGTCCAAGCGATAAGTTCAGTTCATGAAAAGACTTAAGAGTAATCAAGGATAATAAACTTTGTTGACCAATACTAAGTTGCAATAATTTGCTGGAGTTTGAGTAATCAATAATCCTTTCTATGCGAGCTTCCAGCAGATTAAGAATGCTGCTTTGTTCAGGCTTACTTAAACTGATTGAAACATCTTTGGCATAAATAATGACTTCTAAATGTTTTTTATTATTCTGAGTTGCTGGAATGTAAAGTGTCTGGCTACCGCAGCTAAGCTTACTTAAGCCGTACTCGCTACAGTTAATCTGTTCACCTCTGACTAAACTACCGAGTTGTTGTGCAGGTACCAATGACTGAGCATAATTAGAACAAAATTCATCAAGCTTATAAACACCTAATGACTGGCCTTTTGCAATGACTATAACTTGATCGGCTAACTTTAGTAGTTCCTCATAAGCGTGAGTAACCAGGAATATAGGGACGGAAAAAGTTTTGGGGATCTTTAGTAAAAACTCTATAATTGGAACTTTTATTGTGCTATCCAGCGCCGATAATGGCTCATCCATTAATAACAATCGCGGATAAGATAATAAGCTTTGCGCAATTACACAGCGCTGTCTTTCGCCGCCGGATAAAGTTGCTGGTTTTTGCTCAAGCAATGGCTCCAGTTGTAAAACAGCAACCACATCAGCAAAACTATAGCTTTGCTGTTTGTAGGAAGCTTTAGCACGTTTATAAGCAAAATTTAAATTTTGTTTTACCGTTAAATGAGGAAATAATTGAGCATTTTGATCGACATAACCGATACGGCGTAAAAAAGGTTTTATGTTTATTCTTTGTCGATCATTGAGCAATGTTTGATCGTTCAATCTTATCTTACCAATGACGTTCTCATAACCAGCAATGCTACGCAGTAACAAGCTTTTACCACTACCACTTTCGCCCCAAATAACGGTAATGCCTTGCGCTTGCATGATTTCATTAAGTGACAGTCTAAAGTTGCCTTTATCTAATCTGATATTTAATTCAAGACAAGTCATAACTTTAGTGATTTGGCTTTACCATCATTTTCTGGTAGCCGAAGCGATAAGAAATTAGTATTAAAACAATAGATATCAATATAATAATTAGCGCCAATTTATGTGCATCGGCATAATTAAGCATTTCGACCTGCTCATAGATAGCAATAGAGGCGACTCTGGTTTCACCAGGAACACTGCCACCAATCATTAATATTACTCCGAATTCCCCCAATGTATGGGCAAAACCAAGCACCGCAGCCGTGATAAAGCTACGGCGACACATAGGTGCAACTATACTAAAAAAAGTATCGATAGGTTTTGCACCTAAACTGTAGGCAGTTTCCAATGGTTTGTTGCCAAGTGTTTCAAAAGCATTTTGCAAAGGCTGCACCACAAAAGGTAATGAATAGATAACCGAGCCAATCACCAAGCCACTGAAACTAAAGAGTAAAGAACCTAAACCCAGAGCTTGAGTAAATTGCCCCAGCCAACCATTGGGGGACATTAGAATTAACAAATAAAAACCGATAACGGTTGGTGGCAAAACCAGTGGCAAGGCAACTATCGTTGAAACGAAATGCTTTAACCAACCATCTGTTTGTGAAAGTTTCCAGGCAATGGGCGTACCTATAATCAACAAAACCAAAGTGCTCACAAAAGCGAGTTTTAGCGATAAATATATAGGCTGCCAGTCTATTGTCAGAAAATCCATTATGTTACTGATTTAACAATTTGTGATGCTAGTATAGCCCATTCTTGCAATGCTTGACTGCACTTGCTGTGACAAAATGAACTCATAAAATTGCTTGGCGGCCGGATTATGGCTACGCTTTAATAAAGCCATATCCTGTTTTATTGGTTGGTACATATCGGTCGGTAATAGCCATACTTTTTCTGCAGGCTGCTCAATCACATAAGAATAGGCAACAAAGCTGCCATCGACAGTATTATTTAAAGCATATTGATAAGCTGAAGCAATATTTTGACCATAAACTTTTTTAAGTGTGGTGGATGTTTTGCTATGTTTTAAAGCAGCTTCAGCAGCTTGACCATAAGGTGCCAGATCTGGATTGGCTAATGCTATCAGGGAAAGTTTATCCAGATCTGCAATAGAATTGATTTGGTATTTTTCCGAATAAAAAGCCAATAAGCCACAACTATAGGTGCTCGATTTTTGCGTTAGTCCTTTTTCGATTAATAACTTTACTCGCTCCGTATCAGCCGCCAAAAAAAGATCGAAAGGTGCACCATACAGTGCCTGAGCATATAGTTGACCAGTAGAGCCTGTGTGTAAAACAATTGTATGTGAATATTGTTGCTCAAATGCTTTACTGATCTGCTTGATAGGCTTAAGAAAGTTTGCAGAAACGGCCACATGGACCTCTTCAGATTTAACCGAAAATATGGAGAGCAATAAGGCAATGAATAATATTAATAGTTTTTTCAGACCAATCACTAGCCACCTGTCATATTCATGAAACGTAAAATATACACATTGCCACTATTATCAAAATGATGCTCTTTAGGTTTCTTTTGAATGGCATGAATTATCTGCTCTTTTAACACTTGTGGTTGATTAGGGTAACGCCGGATCAATGCTCGTAAATCAAGCGCATCTTCATTACCTAAACACAATAGCAACTGCCCTTCCGCAGTCAATCTTATACGATTGCAACTGCCGCAAAAGTTATTACTATGAGGGGAGATAAAGCCCACTTTACTAGTGCTTGTGCCGGCAATGGAAAAGTATCTAGCAGGACCACCAGTATTTACAGTACTCGGTATCAGCTGGTAGTTTTGCTTGATAATTTCTTTTACCTCTTCACTTGAACAAAAAGTCTCGGCTCTATCGTGTGAAGAAATTTGTCCCAATGGCATTTCCTCAATAAAACTAATGTCTAATTCATTTTCCAATACAAAATCCATTAAAGGTGTTACCTGATGATCATTTTGTCCTTTTAGAATAACAGCATTGAGTTTAATGCTTTCAAAGCCTACTCGTTTTGCTGCACTGATCCCTTCAAGCACTTTTTTGAGTTTACCAGTACGAGTAACCTGGTGAAATTGTTTATTATCCAGAGTATCAAGGCTGATGTTTAAGTTTCTTACTCCTGATTCATATAAAGGCCTGGCTAGTTTTTTTAATAAAGAACCATTGGTAGTAATGGCCAGATGATCCAGGCCACTTAATTTTCCCAGGCCAGACGTTAATTTAATAATATCCTGTCTAACTAAAGGCTCTCCACCAGTTAAACGAATTTTTTTAACCCCTAATTCAGTAAAAATCTGAGCAATTTGTACTAATTCTTCATAACATAATAATTTTTGCTTTGGCAAAAAAGTCATGTCTTCAGCCATGCAATAAACACAACGAAAATTGCAGCGATCAGTAACAGACATTCGCAAATAAGTTATTTCACGGCCGAATGGATCAATCAGTTGCTTTTGCTCGGTCATAAAGTTTCTTCTTATATCCTATCCAATATAGATATTTTCCTGCTCCAGTTGCAATTCAATACCTTCAATATTTGAATTTTCAACCAAACGATAAAGATAATCACTCACCGCTTGGCGGTACCTTCGATGATTAAGATAATCTTCAATTTTCTCCTTGACCATAGAGTGTTCCAATTGATTGCCTTCAATTTTTTTATTTATTAAGACAATATGATAACCGTAACGGCTTTCAATCGGTTTATCGTGTAAACCTTCACTTAATGGAAATACTTGACGTTCAAATTCTTGTACCGTCTGCCCTTTACTCAGCTGGCCCAAAGAACCCTGAGTTTTATTAGATGGACAGTCTGAATATTCAGTAACAAGGTTATTAAATAAGTCTTTATCTTTTAGTAACTTTTCTATCAGCTTTTCAGCTTGCTGCTTTTTCTTGATGCGACCTTCTATATCATCGCGAGCCACGGCCAATAAAATATGGCTGACTTCCATAATTGGCGCTGTAACAAATTTTTCTTTATTTTTTTCAAAATAACGCTGACAGTCTTCTTCTGAAACCTTTTGGTAATTCGCATTTTGCTCAATTAAATCTTCTATAGCCTTTTCTTCGCCATCAGTATCGATAGTCTTGTCCGATAACCGTTGTGTTAGCAGTTGACGAATAACCAGTGCCTGCCCTGCTTTTTGAATTGCCGATTCGGCACTAGCAGCAGGGTGATATTGAATTTCTTCCGATAGCTCTTTTTCTGCAATCAACTGACCATTGACACTAATAGTCGGCAGTTCAACTTGCTGTTTATTATTTTTAAAAGCCGGTTTAAAGTTTGATACAGATGACATAAGTGTTCCTGTAATTTAATCGTGGTGTGCGGGGGAACAAAATCCCCCGTTTTTGTTTAGCGTTGTCTTACTACCTGATACTTACGCCCTAAATACCAGATTGGCGCACTGATAATATGCACCAGTCGAGTAAATGGGAATACCAAGATCATGCTCATGCCCACAAACACATGCAGCTTGTAAATGATATGTACATTGGCAATATAAGCCGCAGCTTCAAAGCCCTGGAACAAGACAATAGATTGCGCCCAGTTAGCCAGTTGTACCATGACAGAGCCATCCATGTGGTGAGTCGAAACTAGGATAGTCATCAAGCCTAAAATCAACTGAATCAATAACAGGAATAAAATAAAAATATCTGACTTACTACTATTGGCTCTTACTCTATCGTCTGTTAGACGGCGGTGGATTAGCATTAATAATCCAATTAAACATAAAATTCCAAAGAAACCGCCCGATACCATAGCTAACAATTGCTTATTAGCGGTACTGATAAAGTGATGATAAATAACCTCAGGCGTTAACAAGCCAACAAAGTGCCCCAGAAGGATAAAAATCACACCTACATGAAACAAATTACTGGCAATACGGAATGCTTTACCTTTATTTCGCAGCGCCTGACTGGAATGAGCCTTCCAGGTGTAAGGCTCACGATCAAAACGGATCCAGCAGCCTACAACGCATATAACAAATGCAATGTAAGGATAGATCCCAAAAAGTAGTGTATTGAAATTTGACATAACTCTTCTCCTGGACCTAGCGTTGTTGTAAAGACTTGGCTTTGTTAGCATCAGCCGCATCGTGCCAATTGATTGGAACATTTTTATTGGCTGCCAGGGCTGGGTTTGGGCGATTGGATGGGCAGGACTGACCGTCAATAGGATCATCGAAACGAATTTCTTTATCTTCCCATTCTTTATCTATCGCTTCTAAGGTATCTTCAGTGGTTTCTTTTTGTACCGTTTCCTGGATTTCATTGCGATCTACTTGCGCACCTGAAATAACCAACAAACCGCTAAATAAGCTACTAAAATCGGAGTCGCGCTTATTAAGACGCTCTTCCAATAAAGCCAAAATATGACTTACATCCGCCAGCCACTCTCTTGCGTACATTTCATCTTGTTCGGATAAAAACTCCAAGAACAAAGGAATATAGTCAGGCATCTGACGAGAATCCAACTCGAGTCCTTTAGACTTATACATATCAAGCAGATCAACCATGGCCTGGCCACGATCACGAGATTCACCATGCACATGCTCAAAAATCAGCAAAGAAACATAACGACCGCGCTCGAATAATCCATCATAATCAGCTTGTAAATCGTAAATATCGCTAGTTTTATGACGTTCAATTAATGCAATAATTTGTTGGCGCAGCTCAGGTGGCAAATATTTAGTTGAAGCTGTTACTTCAACCAAAATATCTGCATTATCCAATAAGTCTTGGGTTGGATAGTCCAGTAATCGGGCAATCACTTTTAATATTTGCATCAGTCATTCTCCCAAATTTGTACGGTTTTAATGATTTCACGTTTAGTAAATTTCTTGGCACCAAACATATTCACATCATTACTACCGGAACTACAGCCGTTACCAAAGCTGAAACCACAACCATTACGTTCTTCATAAGCCTCCGGAATATTTAATTCACGATGGCCCGTTGGGATCACATAACGATCTTCATAGTTGGCAATCGCCAGATAGCGATACATTTCTTCGACTTGTTTCTTAGTTAGGGCTGCATCTTCCAATACATCCAGATCCTCTACCCCTTCAACTTGCTGCGAACGTTTGTAAGCACGCATCGCCAATAAACGTTTAAGCGCTAAAACAACTGGTTCTTCATCACCAGCGGTTAGCATGTTGGCTAGATACTTAACCGGGATTCTTAATGACTCAACATCAGGAATTACTCCAGCTTTGCCTACAGTACCAATATGCCCTGCTTCAGCTGCTGACTGAATCGGGCTTAATGACGGCACATACCAAACCATTGGTAAAGTTCTGTACTCTGGATGCAGAGGCAATGCCAACTTCCAGTCCACCGCCATTTTATACACTGGCGATTCTTGCGCCGCTTTTAATACCGAATCAGCAACACCGTCTTTTTTCGCTTGTTTGATCACTTCCGGATCAAACGGATCCAGGAAAATCTCAAGCTGTTTTTCATACAGATCAGTTTCTGACTGACTCGAAGCAACCTCGGCAATACGATCGGCGTCGTAAAGTAAAACTCCTAAATAACGGATACGACCGACACAGGTTTCGGAACAAACCGTTGGCATACCCGCTTCAATACGTGGATAACAGAAAATACATTTTTCAGATTTACCTGTTTTCCAGTTGTAGTAAATTTTCTTATAGGGACAGCCGCTGATACACATACGCCAGCCGCGACATTTTTCTTGATCGATAAGAACAATGCCGTCTTCTTCACGCTTGTAAATAGCGCCTGAAGGACAAGAAGCCACACAGGTTGGATTCAAGCAATGTTCACAAAGACGCGGCAAATACATCATAAAAGTATTTTCGTATTGGCCATAAATTTCTTTTTGAACATTCTCGAAATTTTTATCTTTACTGCGTTTTTCAAACTCCGTTCCAAGAATTTCTTCCCAGTTTGGACTCCATTCTATTTTTTGCATACGCTTACCGCTTAATACCGAGCGAGGACGTGCGGTCGGTTGATGCTCTGCTTCTTTAGCGGTATGCAAATGCTGATAATCAAAATCGAAAGGTTCGTAGTAATCATCAATTTCGGGCAAATCAGGGTTAGCAAAAATATTGGCCAACACTCTGAATTTACCACCAATTTTTGGCTGAATTTTGCCGTTAGCTTTACGCACCCAACCGCCTTTCCATTTGTCCTGATTTTCCCACTCTTTGGGGTAGCCAATGCCTGGTTTGGTTTCTACATTATTAAACCAGGCATATTCCATTCCTTCTCTTGACGTCCAAACATTTTTACAGGTAATCGAACAAGTATGGCAACCAATACACTTATCAAGGTTAAGAACCATACCTACTTGTGCACGAATCTTCATTATTGGCTCCTATACTTCTTCTGCTAGTGGTTGAGGAAGGACATCGCCATCTGGCCCATCGAGCCAATCGACTTTGTCCATCTTACGAACAACAACAAACTCATCACGGTTACAACCTACAGTACCGTAGTAATTGAAACCCCAAGCCTGTTGCGCATAACCACCAATCATATGAGTTGGCTTCATCACTACACGGGTTACCGAATTATGGTGACCACCACGAGTGCCAGTCATTTCTGAGCCTGGAACGTTCACGATGCGCTCTTGAGCGTGATACATCATGACCATACCTTGTTTAACCCGCTGACTGACCACCGCGCGACAAGCAATGGCCCCATTTGCATTAAAGACTTCAACCCAATCGTTATCTTCAATACCAGCGTCTTTCGCATCCAATTCACTTAACCAGATAATTGGACCACCACGAGAAAGCGTCAGCATCAATAAGTTGTCTGAATAGGTGCTATGTATCCCCCATTTTTGGTGCGGAGTGATCCAGTTCAGAACAACTTCTTTGTTACCATTTGGCTTTTTGCCTTTCACATATTCAATAGTTTTAGTATTGATTGGCGGACGATAAGAAACCATTTGTTCACCAAAGGCCTGCATCCAACTGTGATCTTGATAGAACTGTTGGCGGCCAGTGATAGTACGCCAGGGGATCAGCTCATGAACATTGGTATAACCGGCGTTATAGCTGACATGCTCGTCTTCTAAACCCGACCAGGTTGGTGAAGAAATAATTTTTCGCGGTTGTGCCTGAATATCACGGAAACGAATTTTCTCTTCATGCTTAGGAGTGGCTAGATGAGTATGGTCACGACCAGTAAATTCACCTAGAGCTTCCCAAGCTTTTACTGCAACATTACCGTTGGTTTCTGGAGCTAGCGACAACACTACTTCGGCAGCATCAATGGCTGTTTTAATTTGTGGTTGCCCCTCACCAACACCTTCATTCAATACTGTATGATTGAGCTGGCGTAAGAACTCAACTTCCTCGTCAGTATTCCAACCAATTCCTTTGCCACCATTGCCTAGCTTTTCAAGCAGTGGGCCTAAAGAAGTAAACTTCTTATAGGTATTAGGATAGTCGCGTTCAACCACCATCATGTTTGGTGCGGTTTTACCTGGAATTAACTCACACTCACCTTTTTTCCAATCTTTAACATCAGGCTGTGCTAGTTCACCAGGAGTATCGTGCAGAATTGGCACAGTGACCAAATCTTTTTCCACGCCTAATTCACCTTCGGCGACTTCTGAGAATTTTTTTGCAATGCCTTTATAGATTTCCCAGTCTGAACGCGCTTCCCATGCTGGATCCACTGCTGTTGATAGCGGGTGGATGAAAGGATGCATATCCGAAGTATTCAGATCGTCTTTCTCATACCAGCAAGCAGTTGGCAACACAATGTCCGAATACAAACAGGTTGAAGACATTCTAAAATCAAGGGTAGTTACCAGATCCAACTTACCCTCGGCACCTTCATCAACCCAGTCGGCTTCTTCTGGTTTAAAGCCACCACGAGCGCCTAAATCATCATTCATTAAACCGTTTTTAGTCCCGAGTAAATACTTCAACATATACTCGTGACCTTTACCTGATGAACCTAATAAATTTGAACGCCAGATAAATAAATTACGTGGGAAATTGTTTGGATCATCTGGTGATTCTGCTGCAAATCGCAAATTACCATTTTTCAATTCTTGTACCGCAAAATCTTTTGGATCCATACCTGCGGCTTCTGCATCACGAGTCAGTTGTAATGGATTGCGATTAAGCTGTGGTGCCGATGGCAACCAACCCATGCGCTCGGCTTTTATATTGTAATCAAGCATATGCTCAGGAAATTGTAATTTATCCGCTAGTGGTGATAACACTTCATGAATACTGACTTTTTCATGGCGCCATTGCGAGCTGTGGTTATAAAAGAACGACGTCGAATTCATTTGACGTGGTGGACGACTCCAATCCAAGCCAAAGGCTAACGGCAACCAGCCAGTTTGTGGACGTAGTTTTTCCTGTCCAACATAGTGTGCCCAACCGCCACCAGATTGCCCTACACAGCCGCACATCATTAGCATATTAATTAAGCCACGATAATTCATATCCATGTGATACCAGTGGTTCATTGCTGCACCGACGATAATCATGGATTTACCTTTGGTCTTATCAGCGGTATCTGCAAATTCACGTGCCACGCGAATGACCTTGTCGCGACTCACGCCAGTGATTTTTTCCTGCCAGGCTGGTGTAAATGGAATATCATCATCAAAACTTGATGCAACATTTTCGCCACCTAAACCACGATCAATACCATAGTTGGCAATTAACAAATCATAAACCGTAGCCACTTTAACCTGACGACCATCGGCAAGGGTTAATGATTTACATGGAACATTACGATTTAAAACTTCGTTATGCTCGCAAGAAACCCAATGTTGATTGGTTTTGTCCGAAGCAAAATGTGGAAAAGAAACCGAAGCAATTTCTTGTTCAGAGCTACTATCACCAATTAATGACAATTGCAGCTTAACTTCTTTGCCATCTTTGCCTTCTTTATCTTCAATATTCCATTTGCCTTTTTCGCCCCAACGATAGCCAATTGAACCCTGCGGAGAGACAAGCTCATTGGTGTTTTCATCTATCGCAATGGATTTCCACTCAGGATTATTGTCCTGACCTAAATTGCCTGCCAGGTCAGAAGCACGTAGGAATTTACCTGCGGTGTAAGCACCATTTTCAAAATCATCCAGCACCACCAACATTGGCATATCCGTATAGCGGCGCACATAATCGGTAAAGTATTCGCTGGGCTTATCCAGATGGAATTCTTTCAAGATCACATGACCAAATGCCATGCCTAAGGCCGCATCGGTACCCTGCTTTGGATTTAACCACTCGTCAGTTAGTTTTGAAACTTCCGCATAGTCCGGAGTAATAGAAACGGTTTTAGCACCTTTGTAACGCACTTCGGTAAAAAAGTGCGCATCTGGCGTGCGAGTTTGCGGAACGTTTGAACCCCAGGCGATGATATAGTTTGAGTTATACCAGTCGGCTGATTCAGGTACGTCAGTTTGCTCACCCCAGGTCATCGGCGAAGCTGGTGGCAAATCACAATACCAATCGTAGAAACTCATGCAGACGCCACCAATCAAAGAAAGATAGCGTGAACCCGCTGCATAAGACACCATTGACATGGCAGGGATTGGAGAGAAACCGATAATTCGATCAGGTCCATATTGCTTAGCCGTATAAACATTAGATGCAGCGATAATTTCATTCACTTCATCCCAGGATGAACGAACAAAACCACCCAGTCCACGCTTCGATTTATACGATTTGGCTTTTACAGGATCTTCAACGATTGACTGCCATGCATCAACTGGTGACTTAGTCAATCGCGCTTCACGCCATAGTTTTAACAGTGGTTTGCGTACCTTTGGATACTTCAAGCGATTAGCACTGTATAAATACCAGGAGTAACTGGCACCACGTGGACAACCACGTGGCTCGTGATTTGGCAAATCCGGACGGGTTCTTGGGTAATCTGTTTGTTGTGTTTCCCAGGTCACCAAACCATTTTTCACATAAATTTTCCAACTACATGAGCCTGTGCAATTCACACCATGAGTTGAGCGTACAATTTTATCGTGTTGCCAACGTTGACGGTAACTGTTTTCCCAAGCCCGGCTTTCGTTGGTCACTTCACCGTGACCATTCGAAAATTCACCCTGCTTCTTTTTGAAAAACTGTAACCGATCAAGAAATTGACTCATATTTCTCTCCCACTTGATCTCTTCATAAATATTGATATAAACAATTACTAATCATCTAAAACTTTTATGGGTTGTAAAACTCACCACTTTTTCTTAAGTAGAACCACCAGTTGATGAATACACAGACACCGTAAAAAATGGCAAAACCAATTAATGCATATTCAGGAGTAGTCGCTTTGATTTGTTCACCAAATACTTTAGGAATATAAAAAGCACCATAAGCCGCAACTGCTGAAGTCCAACCTAAAACCGGGCCTGCTTGTTCTTTTGGAAACACCATAGCAATCGTGCGAAAAGTAGAGCCATTACCAATCCCAGTCGCTGCAAACAAGACCAGGAATAAAATGAAAAACGGTACAAAAAATTCTTCAGGAGTAGCTGAGGCGTAGGCAGCTTTCATGTAATAAGCCACACCTAAAGCACTGGCTACCATAACTACTGAACAGATTTGAGTGACTAATGCGCCGCCCACCTTATCCGAAATCCAGCCACCTACCGGGCGAATTAAGGCGCCAATAAAAGGCCCCATCCAGGCATACATTAAAGCGCTTGGACCATTGGGATTAATCGTATCGTGAGTCATTGTTCCATCAACCATCAGATGGCTGTAACCAAAAATCACTTTAATCGCTAATGGGAATGCCGCAGCGAAGCCAATAAATGAACCGAAAGTCATGGTATAGATAACGCTCATGACCCAGGTATGTTTGTTATTAAAAATTTTGTATTGACGTTTTAAGCTTTGACCAATTTCACCCGGCAAAGCCTTTAATAAAAGTACAGTTGATGCAATGACAATCACCAAAACTATCTCTTTTGGCACACCAAAGCCTGAACCATTAGCACTTTCTGGTAACATCAGCCATAAACCAAAAATTGCAGTGATAAAACCAATTAGCAGCATAAATATAATTTTGCTAAATGCTGAAATTGGGTTACCAATATCGGGCGATACCTCTTGAGTTTTAATATTGTTCATACCGAACCAGCCCACAAGAGCCAAAGGTACTAGTAACAGTAACCATACAAAGCCTGCGTTTTGGATCCAGGTTTGAGAACCAGCTTCAATTTTGCCAATTAAAGTGCCACTGGAATTAATCAATGTCATAGGATCGCCACCTAACGCACCGAATGCACCAAAAGTCATAAATAATGGCACCACTATCTGCATGGTAGTCACTCCAAAATTCCCCAAGCCTGCATTCAAACCTAAAGCCAACCCCTGTTGCTTTTTCGGGAAAAAGAAACTGATGTTGGACATAGAAGAAGCAAAATTACCGCCACCAAAACCGGACAACAAGGCTAAAAGCTGGAATACCCATAAAGGTGTATTTTGATCTTGAAGTGCGATCCCAGTTCCAAATGCCGGGATCATCAATAATGCCGTAGTAAATACAATAGTGTTGCGTCCACCACATAAGCGAATGAAAAAACTGCTCGGAATACGTAAGGTTGCACCGGTTAAGCCTGCAATTGCCATTAAGGTAAATAGCTCAGATTTCGCAAAAGGAAAACCCAGGTTTAACATTTGTACAGTGATAATTCCCCAATATAACCATACAGCGAAACCGCATAAGAGGCTTGGAATAGAAATCCAAAGGTTACGATTGGCTATTTTTTTACCTTCGGACTCCCAAAACTTGGGATCTTCTACATCCCATTTTTTTAAGTCAGCCATTATTTACTCCAGTTAATCATTAATCTAAAAAATTTGTTCAGTTAAACCGCAAAGCCCCATAGCCGGGGCTGTTGCTTTATAGTATTTCGCTTTCTTTCTTTTGTTGAATGATGGCGTAGTTCATCCACAACATGCAGACACCTACTAATGCAAATAACAACATAAAGCATGAGCTACGAATGTTTGTATAGTCAGATAACAGACCGAAAATAATTGGTAAGGTAAAACCACCAAGACCACCGATCACACCAACCATGCCACCTACTGAACCCATATTGTCCGGGTAGTAATCATGGATAATTCTATAAACACTGGCTTTACCAATACCCTGAGCGATACCAACAACAAACACCAGCGCAGTAAATACCCAAACCCCCAAACCAATATCAAAACTCATGTTTCCTTCAATGCCTTGAATAGTCATGCTGGTTTGTGGATATGATAAGAAAAATAAAGCGGCAATTGAGAACCAGAATACCCACCAGTTAACTTTACGCGCTCCTATCTTATCGGACATATATCCACCCAGGGCACGAATAACACCAGAAGGCAAAGTAAAAATCATAGTGATAAAAGATGCCGTTTTTAGATCCAGGCCATACTCACCCACATAGTATTTAGGCAGCCACAAAGCCAAGGCTACAAATCCCCCAAACACAAAGTAGTAGTACAAACCAAAACGCCATACGCGCAATTCTTTGAGCGGGGCTAATTGCTGTTTTAATGGAATATGTGTACCAGCTTTGGCACGCTCGACTTGCTTTGGGTCATTAAAAGTAAAGAACCAGAACACAATTGCCATCACCAGCATTGCAATGGAATAAACTTTTGGCACCATTTGCCAGCCAGCAGCCACTACAATCATAGGCGCAACAAGGTTAGTAATGGCGGCACCTGCATTACCCGCACCAAAGATACCCATTGCTGTACCCTGCTTTTCTTTTTCAAACCAGGCAGAAGTATAGGCAATACCAATGGCGAATGAGCCACCAGCCAAGCCAACAAACAAACCTGCTAGCAAGTATTGCCAATATTGATTAGCAAAGGCCAAGCCGTAAGTTGCACAGGCCACTAAAATCATTTGAATGAAAAATACGATTCTGCCACCATAACGATCAGTTAAAATGCCTAATGGTAAGCGAGTAATCGAACCGGTTAAAATCGGGGTGGCAACAAGAACACCAAACTGAGTATCAGTCAGCCCCAGTTCTTGTTTAATTTTAATGCCAATGATTGAGAACATTGTCCACACCGCAAAGTTAAATGCGAATGCCACAGTATTCATAGTTAGAACAGAATATTGTTTTTGTTTATAGGTGGCCATTGAGTCTCTCCTCTCTGTATTCAGACTGACAATACTCCTTGCTAATTAACAAGCATTTGATCCAGATCAATATGGATAGAGAGCTAAAATAGCTATCCTTGTAAAACTACCACTAAAGTAGTAGCTGTGATTTTTTATAATCCATTGTTTTTAAAGGTATTTATTTTTGTAAGTCTTCTCGATTGTAAAAACTAAAACCGACAAACTCTTTAGTAGTAGAACCTGAATATTCTTATTAAGAATTAGGAATTTAAGTGAAAAGCAAGAAAAAGCACAAAAATGTTGATAGTCATATCTCACTGGTAGCACGTGCAGGTATGGTAATGGCCATTATTATAGCTCTGGCTACAGCAAGTCTAATGAGCTCTATGTTTGTCTCGGAAAACCTTGATGGCGATGCTGCACAGATCAATATTGCTGGCTCCTTGAGAATGCAATCTATCCGTTTATCACGAGCACTAACCGCAGAACAAAATAATTTAATTATTCATGAAGCACCTACTGCGGAAGATGAAATCATTGAATTCGAACGTCGCTTACAATTATTACTTAATCATGGCCTAATCAGTCAAAGTAATAACCAAACTGTCGCTAACATTCATCAATTGTTGGAACAACAGTGGAAAAATATTAAACAGCAAGTTGCCCAAGATCCTGTGATTTTTAAGCATGAATATTCTTTGATCGATGAGTTTGTTGAAACCATTGATCATTTGGTAATGACCCTACAGCGTGCGTCGGAACGCAAGATTCGTATTTTAAGAATGATCCAGGGCGGTGCCCTGTTTCTTACTCTTTTAACGGCTTTTATAGCTCTATACCGTATCAATAAATCCATTGTACAGCCGATGAATAGCCTGGTTGCTGCGGCCAAAGAAGCTGCCAGAGGCAATTTTTCATTACGAATGAAGCGTTTGAGCAATGATGAAATAGGTTTGTTAGCCAGTACTTTCAACGATATGTCTGAACAATTGCAGATTATGCACAGCCATTTGGAAGACAAGGTGCGCGAAAAAACAATCAAATTACAGCAGAGTAATAAATCGCTAGAACTTCTTTACCAAACCTCACACGATTTGGTCAGGCCTAATAAAAGACGTGACTTTGAGCATTTATTACAGCAAGTTGAGCAGGCACTTGGCGCTGGTGAATTGGTATTATGTCTTGATAGTTCAGCACATGAAGGTGAACAAAAAGCCACTATTTCACAACATCATTTACCACAAAATTGCGATAAAACTGACTGCGATCAATGCCGCAAGGATAGTGCTAAAAAACATACATTTATTATTCACAAGCAAGGACAGGATTTTGGTACATTGCAATATTTTGTAGCCGCAAATGAATTGGAGCAATGGCAAAGCCATCTATTGCAAACGATAGCTGACAATATTGCGGTAGCTATCAGCTTGGATAAAAAGCGTTCCCAAGAGAATCTACTGTTACTAATGGAAGAACGTGCCGTTATTGCTCGTGAATTACATGACTCTTTGGCGCAATCTTTGTCTTATTTAAAGTTACAAACCAGCGTGCTAAATAAGCAAATTGAAAAAAGTAGCGATAAAAATAGCGTTAAAAACACTATTGATGATATTAAAAATGGTTTAAACAACGCTTACAGGCAGCTTAGAGAGCTGCTAACCACCTTTAGACTGCAGATAGATGAAGCTTCTTTAGAAAGTGCTTTAAAAGGTACTATGGCCGAATTTAGCAGCAAATGTGGTCATACAATTGAGTTGCAGTATGAGATTGCAGATCAGGCCCTGCTTTCTAATCAGCAAATTCATGTTTTGCAAATTGTCAGAGAAGCTTTATCCAATGTACAGCGTCATGCCCAAGCAACTAAAGCCTGGGTTAAATTGTTTAATAATGAAGATAAAATAATAGTGCAAATTATTGATAATGGTATTGGGATGCCCGCTAAGAGCCCACAAGGTGCACATTATGGCCTATCGATTATGAATGAACGCTCAGCATCGCTAGAGGCAGAATTAAGGATTGCAAAGCACTATCCACAAGGTACTATAGTTGAACTAAAATTCCAGTCTAAAACCAGTAACATTTAAAGTTAAGCATGAGCCAAAACATAATTTCAATAATGTTAGTCGATGATCATCCTTTATTACGTAAAGGTGTCGCCCAGTTAATCGAATTGGAAGATAATTTGCAGGTTATTGCCGAAGCCAGCAATGGTGAGGAAGCCATTCAAAAAGCTCTACAATCACAGCCAGATTTGATCATGCTTGATCTGAATATGAAAGGTTTAAATGGCGTAGAAACACTTAAATCTTTTAAACAAGCAGATATTGGTAGTAAAGTGATCATGTTTACGGTATCTGATGCTGAAGCTGATGTACTGCAGGCACTAAGAGCAGGTGTAGATGGTTATATTCTTAAAGACTCTGAGCCTGAAGAGTTGATTGAGCATATTAACAAAGCCGTGCAAGGCGAGCTGGTAATTAGCGCCCCACTCACTCAGATATTAGCCAAAGCATTTCGCCCGAAAGTGGAAAAAGAATCTATACTGGATACTCTCACTAATCGTGAACAGCAAATTTTGCGTTATATTTCACAAGGCGATAGCAATAAGATTATTGCTCGAAAACTGGATATTGCTGAAAGCACCGTTAAAGTGCATGTAAAAAATTTGCTCAAGAAAATTAATATGCGTTCGCGTATTGAAGCTGCGTTATTTGTGGTAGAGAATAAATTATTTTAATAATGTTAATCAAAATAAAACTATCCTGGCAATCCATCAATTCTAGGCTTAATCCAATAAGGAAAATATATAATCACAAACCATAAAAATGCCAGCGACCATAAAACAGCACTCAGCATTATGGCTTGCAGGTAATATTGACTGGCGGCCAGCGGGACCAAAACTCTGATCAAACAAGCCAAAGCAATTAATGCAAACATCCAGCCGACGCTTTTAGGTGGCTGATGAATATTACGTCCAGTATGTCCTAAACTGACTCGCGCCATCATACCTAACGTTACTAAACCCAAGCCACCAACAGTCATCGCATGTAATGCTGGAAAAGACATTTGTGGCCAAAAAGCGGAAAAACCTCGAAGCAATACCCCTAGAATCAATAGAAAATAGCCTAGATGCAGTATCCATAACAACGGCACTTGCCAAATTTGAGAATTGTACCAGCCTGCCAAACGCCATGAATGAAGTAAAGTAACAATCCATGCAACTACCATCAGTAGCATTGGTGAAATGTTTGCTATATCCAATAAGGCAAACAAAACAAAACCAAGTACCGAAGCAATTTCAAGCCACTGTTGTTTACGTGGTTCAAAAGGTACTTTTACCCCTCTTCCCGTAAAAAAGGGAAAGACCCGCCCAGCAAAGATAACAATAAGCAACAACACTATATAGAGCCCAGCATAAATTCCTATATTAGCTGTACCAACAGCTAGTTTTAGCAGTTCCAAATGAACCAGCAAATTTGCCAACCCGAATAAAGTTAACACCACAATAATAAACAAGTTACGTTTATTACCCGCTCGAATAACTGGTTTGGCTACAGCAATAATCAGATAGGGATAAAAAGCCAAATCACTAATAGCAATTAGCCAACCTATATCCGTTATAAAAGGCAAAATACGCGCCAGTAACCATAGGCTTACCAAGCCTGCCAAAGCTGTATTTTTAATGGTTGCCTGCCCCGTCCAATTAGTTACTGCAGTCAGTAAAAAACCGGCAATCACCACTCCAGCATAAGCAAAAATCATTTCATGACTGTGCCAATTAAGAGCAGAATAATAATTTATAGAATCTGTTGATATTTGAGTCGAATAAAAGAAATACCAACCAAGAATAAAAAAAGCTGACAATAATGAAGCAAGCAAAAAGAAAGGTCTAAAACCTAACTCAAACAGAGCAAATTTTTTATTGCTGGGTTCATTAATATTTAACATGGCTGCATTATTTTAGGTTTAAAAAGGTATAAATTCAATTAAATCACCAGGCTTTACCAGAGTATTAACAGGGATTTTCGCAAAACCATTAGCCCAGGAACTGGATGATAAAACTCCAGAGCTTTGATTCGGGTATTTTTCAAGCCAAATATCTCCACCTTTTTCCACCGATTTAACGTACAAGTACTGCTCACGAATTGCAGCTTTATCTACAATAAAATCAGCTTTAGCCTTAAAACTTAATTGTGTATATTCTGCAATACCTTGAGACGCAGCAAGGTAAGGTTTAGCCACTATATTAAAAGTTGCAAACACTGCTGAAGGATTACCCGGTAAACCTATAAGTGGTGTATCCTGTACATAACCAAAAGCAAAAGGTTTGCCTGGTTTAATAGCAATTTTCCACAACTCAAGCCGTCCCAGCATTTCCACCATATTTTTCACGTGATCTTCTTCACCGACCGAAACGCCTCCGCTGGTAACAATGCAATCAGCATTTGTTGCAGCTTCCAATAAAGCTTGTTTAATTAATTCAGCATCATCAATAACGGTTCCACAGTCATAAATATCGTAGCCATTGTTTTGCAATAAACCGATCAAGGTGTAATGATTGGAGTTATAAATCTGTCCTGCCTGAATTGGGTTTCCTGGCTCAATAATTTCATTACCAGTTGATAGCACCGCAACTTTTAAGCGGCGAAAAACCGGGATTTGGTTAATGCCGACTGATGCTAACAAGCCTAATTCTTGCGCTCTTAATGATTTGCCTGCTTTTAATACCAGTTGCCCTATTTCCAGATCCTGACCCAATGGACGAATATTTTGTTGTGGTTTTACCGTATCAGGAAACTGAATAAAAGTTTGCCCACTTTCTTGTATAACTTGGCACTGCTCCTGCATAACAACCAAATCACAATTAGCCGGAATGGGTGAGCCAGTAAAAATTCTTGCACAAGTGCCTTCCTGCAATGGCTTATCGGCAACATCACCAGCAATAATTCGTTGGCTCATTGGTAGCTTATGATTTAGTTTTAATGAACTGAGCTTTACGGCATAACCATCCATTGCACTATTATCAAAGGCGGGTACATTAATGCTTGAAAATTGATCTTGTGCCAGTACTCGCTCAAGCGCATTGTGCAAATCAACAGTTTCTGTTGCCGTAACCTTATTGACTTGTTGCAACAAGCGCTGGATAGCTTCATCAACTGGTATTAGGCCAGGTACATCACAGCAGCTCATGAACGCGGCTCACAAACATCTAATCGACCAACTTCATCGACTTCAACAATTTCCAAATGTTCAACGAAATTGCAGGGTCTATGGCTATTATCAAGTTGTTCTTTCAGGATCTTATTCCAAGCGGTACGACAAGCATTGGGCGAACCCGGCATACAAACCACCAAAGTACGGTTGGCTAAACCTGCCAAAGCGCGTGACTGAACGGTCGAGGTGCCAATTTCACCATAAGAAATATGTCTAAATAGCTCGCCAAATCCATCTACTAGCTTATCTAATAACGGTGAAATAGCCTGTGGTGTATTATCTCTCGCGGTAAAACCTGTGCCGCCAGTAATTAAAACTACCTGTACTCCAGGGCGATAAATCCAGTCTGAAACCACAGCGCGTAATTGGTAAATATCATCTTTAACAATTTTTTTGTCCGCTAATTGATGTCCTGCCAGAGTTAAGCCCTCAGCCAGCGCCATTCCTGAAGTATCAGTTTCTTCGGTACGAGTATCACTCACGGTTAATACCGCAATATTTAACGGTAGAAATGGCTTAGGATGCTTATTATGTGATTTCATATAAAGTTATAACCTTAAAGATTCTGTTGGGATCATAGAAGAAGTAATAATCTAATCCATTGATAAAGATCAAGTCGCTAACTTATTCTTATATCCAATAGAAAGTAGTACAAAATTACCGTAATAGTGGTTTTGGGGCAAACACAGTCTTCTGGTTCTAGCTATTGTTCACTTATATTCAAGCTACTGTGTTTAACTTAAATGAGCAATCAAACAGCACCAGAAGCGAATAAAAATACAAAAGCCCTTATTTTAAGGGCTTTTGTAATTGGCTGAATTAAGATTTTATGCTTGAGCTATCACAGGCTTTTTTACTGCTAACAGTTTTTAGTTAACCTTACCTTTCGATTGCTTTGTAACTTTAGCTAAATCAGGGTTAGTTTTAAGTTCAATCAAGTCACCGAGAATATTAGCTGCTTCAAACAATAAAATATCACCTTCAAAGTCAATACCGGCTAAATTTTGATTCTGAACTTCTTTATCTTTGGCATATTGCTCTAACTCTTCAATATTTTTAAATGCTGGTTTGCCTTGAGCCATGCGGCGTAAATTAGCTCTTTCCAGACTTTTTTCTTCATTTTTTAGACGCTCAGCCAAACGGGTCTTATAATTTAACGAAATGCTTTTACGCTCTTTCTCCGCTTTAACTCGATGAACATCATCAATTAAATAGCTGAATTGTTTATCTTTATTAGAACGTTCAATATGCGACTGTTTTAGATGAGGAAGTAACTGCTCAATGCTGCCTGCACTTGCAAAACTGGTGGTTTCGATGGTATCCCAATCCAGCGCATTATCGTATGAGGCCTCACCATAAGTCTCCAAGTCATAGAAACTGGGGAAACTAATATCTGGTTTAACCCCCATTTTTTGGGTGCTGTTGCCCGTTACTCGGTAAAATTTTTCAACCGTAAGTTTTAAGGCACCCATATTACCTTCTGGATTGCGCATAAAACGACTAAGCTCACGGATTCCCTGTACAGTTCCTTTACCAAAAGTGTTTTCGCCGATAACAATACCTCGGCCATAGTCCTGAATGGCGCCAGCAAAAATTTCAGAAGCTGAAGCACTGCCAGCATTAACCAATACCGCTAATGGGCCTTTATAGAAGGTTTTACCATCATTATCGCGTAATATCCGTACATTACCCTGGAAGTCTTTGCCTTGCACTACCGGACCTTTATCAATAAATAAGCCGGTCATATCCACCGCTTCGGATAAAGAACCGCCACCATTATTACGCAAATCAATAATCAAGCCATTTATGTCTTGCTTTTCTAATTTGGTAATTAGGCGTTTAACGTCTTTGGTGGTGCTGGTTAGCTGCTTATTTTTATTCTCTCTATTCGGTGATTCAGCATAAAAAGATGGCAATTCAATTACGCCGTATTTGATCTTTTTATCACCTTGCTGAACTTCCAAAATATCTGACTTGGCAGCCTGATCTTCTAATTTGATTTCTTCGCGTACAATACGTACAGTTTTAGAAACCGCATCACCTGCACTGGTATGGGGGATCACCTGCAAACGCACCACACTGCCCGCCTCGCCGCGAATTAAATCCACCACATCACTATTCCGCCAGCCAATAACATCAACAATTTCACCATTATCACCCTGCCCGACACCAATAATCTTGTCATTTTTATGCAGTTGGCCAGATTTATAAGCGGGTCCTTTATTCACGATACGAACCACTTTGGTAAACTCATCTTCTTGAGTCAAAACTGCACCAATACCCTGTAACTTAAGGCTCATATTGATGGTGAAATCTTCGAACTGACGCGGTGTATAGTAAGTAGTATGCGGATCAATAGAGGCATTAATGGCATTGATAAAAAAGCCAAATACGTCTTCATTAGTAGTTTGTGATAAACGACGAATGTTATTGCGATAACGCTTGGTCAGTTTTTCTTTAATCTTTTCATCATCCTGATCCGCAAGCTTTAAATTCAAAGCATCGTACTTCGCTTTTTTACGCCAATAGTCATCCAGTTGAGCTTTATTTTCAAACCAATCGCTTTTACGACGATCAAACTGAAACTCTTCGTTCTTAGTAAAATCAAATGGCTTCTCCATTAAGCTCAAGACATATTTATATCTTTCTCGATGCCGACGTTCAAATAGCTCAAAAAAATCATACGCTAGCTCAATATTTCCAGTACGAATAGCATCATCAAATTTTTGCTTAAATACTTCAAATTTTTTCACATCAGACGCTAAAAAGTAGCTGCGATTCGGATCCAACATTTTGATCAATTGTTTAAAAGATTCACGCGATAACTTGTTATCAAAATTCGGATGCTGATAATGACTTTGCATCAATAGCCAAGCCACCAATTGCCCAGTATCGCGAAACTTCTGATTAGGTGCCAACTCGGCTCCGGCCAGTTTTGGCAATTGATAGTTGGAATCAGCCAGAGCCTTTGCAGCATGCTTTTCTAAACTAGGCTTTTCTGCACTGGTGTTTTCTGCGTAAATTGGCGCAACCAAGAGTCCTAAGGAAACGCTGGCTACGATAAGTGATTTTTTTAAGAATTTTGCTTTTAAAGTCATTCATTACCTACTTTTTATACCAATTACACTGAGATCAGCAAAATTTTACTGAAAATCAGTGATTTATGCTTGTTCTTGTATAAAGACGCATCAGTATGCTTAAGGTTGCGTAAATTTAGGTAAATTACAAGCCTTAGAATGTGAAAAAGTGTGACAAACAAGAATTTAACCATAATTTGTATGGCAATTACACAATTTGTAGATAGTAAAAAGGAGCTATTGCTATTAGCTCCTTTAAATCTTTACTTAATAAAGTTAAGCGTTAGTAGTTGAAATTTTTTAGGTTCTTTATAAGGATTTGAGCGTTAGTGGCGATGTTAGTACAAGGCTTGAAGTTAATTTAGATGCGCAGTGTACTTAGAGTACACGAGCACAGATAAATTAACTTTATAACGTAGTAATAACGAGCAAACTAGCTCAAATCACATGAAAGCCTGCAAGCCCGTTTGTGAGCGCCCAAGAATCAAGGCATGAATATCATGGGTACCTTCGTAGGTATTCACCGCCTCCAGATTCATGGCATGACGGATCACATGGAATTCATCAGCAATACCATTACCACCGTGCATATCTCGTGCCATACGGGCAATTTCTAATGCTTTACCACAGGAATTACGCTTCACTAATGAAATCATTTCTGGCTTAAAAGCTTTCTCATCAATCAAACGACCAACTCTTAATGCACCCTGTAAGCCAAGCGAAATTTCTGTTTGCATATCTGCCAGTTTCTTTTGGAATAACTGCATGGAAGCTAATGGCTTATTAAATTGCTTACGCTCCAGGCCATATTGACGCGCAGCATGCCAACAAAATTCCGCAGCGCCCAGCGCCCCCCAGGAAATACCATAACGAGCTACATTTAAGCAACCAAAAGGCCCACCTAGTCCTTTGATTTCAGGAAATTTGTTCTCTTCCGGTACAAACACCTCATCCATTACGATTTCGCCAGTAATTGAAGCTCGTAGCGAGAATTTGCCTTCGATTTTAGGTGCAGATAAGCCTTGCATATCTTTTTCCAGGATAAAACCTCGAATATCCCCTTCATCATCTTTTGCCCAAACGATAAATACGTCAGCGATTGGTGAATTGGTGATCCACATTTTATTGCCTGTCAGGATATAGCCACCATCGACTTTTTTGGCACGAGTTTTCATGCTCGCTGGATCGGAACCTGAGTCCGGCTCAGTTAAACCAAAGCAACCAACCCACTCACCAGAGGCCAGCTTTGGTAAATACTTTTCTTTCTGTGCTTCAGTACCATAGGCATTGATTGGATGCATCACCAGGCTGGATTGAACCGACAAGGCCGAACGATAACCTGAATCCACACGCTCGACCTCGCGCGCCACCAAGCCATAAGCTACATAAGAAGCACCGGCACAACCATAGCCATTAATGGTTGAACCCAATAATCCCAGCTCGCCCAATTCATTCATAATCTCACGATCAAAAATTTCGTGGCGATTAGCTTCTAACACGCGTGGCATCAGCTTTTCCTGGCAATAATCACGCGCCGCATCACGGATCATGCGCTCTTCTTCAGTTAATTGCTGATCTAATAATAGGATATCATCCCAATGTTCTAATAATGCTTTTGACATGGTATTTTCTGTTCTTTATCTTGGTGGACGAGCTAAAAATTCTGTGCTCGAAATATACGCAAAAACCATCTAATTAACCAGTGCTCGCAAACTGGTCTGACCTTAACTGTTTAGCAAAACTAAGACTCAACAAAAAAGCGGCCAATTCGTTTTGTAAAGAATGAACTTAAACTAGCAATAACTAGAACAATTTTAAATAAACTGCGTTTAAACCCAGATTTTGAGGTCAACATTCTACGCGCTCTTTCGGTCATTGAAATCACCCTTTGACCCTCAGTATGGCGTATTAAGGAATAATTTTCTAAATTGTCATTCAACAGACATTTGGCCAATTCACAAGCATCCCCAATACCCATATTCATACCACGACCACCAACTGGTGAATGACAATGAGCGGCGTCACCAGCAAGATAAACGCGACCTTTTGAGTAGGTTTCAGCTTGGCAGACAGAAATCTTAAAAGTTGCTTGGCGGTTTATTTTGGAAATATTTAAAGTTACAGGTAAGGCTTTAACTGAATCTTCTGTATTAGAACCTAAACGATAACGGTTTTCACCAATAGCAACTAGTACCAACACTTTGCCTTGCGGCAACTGAAAAATAGTAAGTTCATTAGCATGTTGCCAACCTTCAGCATAGATGTCCGCAATTGACCAAGTTTCATCTAAAGTGTACCCGGGATAATCTATACTAGCCGATTGGCGAACTTGGCTACCGACACCATCAGCACCAATCACATAATCATAACTCTCTTTTGCTATCTGCCCATTATCGTTAAGTTCGACTTCAACCTGATGTTTGTCTTGTGTTAAATCACTGAGTTTAACGCCATAATCAATTTTGCCACCTAAATCAGTAAAAGCTTTAGCAATAATCGCTTCCGTTTGATTTTGTGGCAATCCAATTAAACTATGAAAATAGGTCTTTGAGGAATGAAGTGGCGTTGTTAAGCAAAGTTTGTTATTTCGATAAATATTGGCAGCACTAATAGTAATGCCATCAGAAATAATGGCTTTATCAACACCTGACAAAGATAATAGTTCCAGGCTGCGCGGAGTAATGCCTACTGCTCGGCTTAAAGTTGAAGCCGAATCACGCTTATCGATAACACGAGCAATCACACCACCTCGAGCTAGCTCTAAAGCTGCGGTTAAACCGGTTGGGCCTGCACCAACGATAAGTATATTCACTCTAGCCTACAAACAAATTCTTGAAGTTTTGACTGGTTATATCACAAATCTCTTCAAAACTAATATGATGTAAGTCGGCAACAAACTGCCCTACTTCCTTAACATAAGCCGGTTGATTGGATTTGCCGCGATAAGGAACTGGAGCTAGATAGGGTGAGTCAGTTTCTATTAGTAGCCTATCAAGCGGTACTTTTTTACAAACATCCCGTAACTCTGAAGCATTTTTAAAAGTCACTATACCTGAAAAAGAAATGTAAAAACCTAAATCTAAAGCTGCTTTTGCCATATCCCAGTTTTCAGTAAAACAGTGTAAAACGCCGCCACATTCATTAGCCTTTTCTTCATGCAAAATATCCAGCGTATCCTGACGCGCATCACGGGTATGCACAATTACAGGCTTATTAACTTGTCTGGCCGCTTGAATATGTTTGCGAAAACTTTGTTGCTGTAAAGTATGGTTTTCTGAGGTTTTATTATAGAAATAATCGAGGCCGGTCTCGCCAATAGCTACTACTTTTGGATGTTGGGATTTTTCAATCAGGGTATCTACCTGTGTCTTGGCAACCGCATCATATAACGGATGGATACCTACCGAGCAGGAAATATCCTCATTAGCTTCGGCAATCGCCAGCACGTCAGCAAACTTATCAATAGTAATGCCCACGCACAACATATGAGCAACGCCACGCGAACGGGCAAAGTTTAAAGCCTGGTTTAAATCATTGTCATAAGCACTTAGATCAAGCCGATCCAGGTGACAATGGGAATCTATTAACATAAAAAAATGCTTTTAAGTGGGTTGCAAGAATTGTAGCCGAAAGGCTTTTTAGATTAAAGCAAATGGTACTGTACTAACTAGACGAGATCCCTGCCTACGCAGAGATGACAATAAATTGTCACATGGTATGAGTGGCTTTCTCCGAGTCCAGACGCCCTACCAGTAAACTCTCAATTTTTGAGCGGGTTTTGCCTTGGTCCTGCTCACTAAACTGAATTCCAATTCCTGCCTTGCGATTGGCCTGAGCATTTTTAGGCGTGATCCAGGCAACTTTTCCGGCAATAGGCAGCTTTTCCGGCTCGTCCAATAATGCCAATAACATAAAAACTTCATCGCCAAGATTATAATCTTTGGTGGTTTGAATAAAGATCCCGCCATTTTCCACAAATGGCATATAGGCAGCATACAGATCATCCTTATCTTCAACGATAATGGTTAATATGCCAGGACCGGTTCTTTCTATTTTCATCCAAAATCCCTAATTTTAAGCAGATTTAGCTGTTTTTTGAGCTAATTGACTGCAATAAATCAAAAGTGCTTGCCAGGATGAGCTTAGATTAACTGGACTTTTCTTTATAAGCAAGCTTCTCAGCTCAACAATTTTCTCGTTTAGCTGCATTAACCTCTGATTATTAAGGATATTTACTATATTTGTCAGCGCTTCTGTCTGCCCTTGTAAACTAATACAACTTTTGTCATTAGCCTGTTGCAATAACAAGAGATCACGCATCATCAACAGCATCCAAAGGCAACAATCCTCAATATCCGGCAACCATTTTTCTGCCAGAGCCAAAGGCGACTCATTACCTTGCATCAAGCAAGAAATGTCCAGAATAAAGTCGCCACATTTAACTGCATCGCCATTATTGGCAAAATCTTCTGCTTTGTAAGGTGCCTGCGGGAATAAACTTAAGGCTAATTTTAACTCTTCCGTCATACCGCCCTTTCGTTCAGCAAGCCAGGCTTCAATGGTAGCTTGCTCATTAACTGAAAGCGCAACCAGCTGACTACGACTACGAATAGTCGCTGGAACTTGCTGTAGCTGCTCTGCTTGCAAAATCAATAAGGTTTGTGGCTGAGGTTCTTCCAAAGTTTTTAACAAAGCATTGTAGGAGTTCTGATTTAAAGCCGCGACATCTGAAATATTGGCCAGTTTCCAACCACTTTGATGGGCAGATTCCTGCATACTCTCAATCAACACGCGCACCTGATTGACCGAAATTTGGGTTTTCTCGTCCTCAACTGCCAATAAGTGATAATCGGGATGAGTTTCTGCTACAAACAATTGGCAAGATTTACAGCTACCGCAAGCGCTGTCCAGTTGTGAATGGTTTTGACACAAAACCCATTGCGCCAATTCCTGAGCAAAAGTTTCGCGTCCAATTCCTCCTGGCCCTAACAATAATAACGCATGGTGCATAGAGCCCGATTTGAACTGGGCTTGAACTCGTTCAAATGCCACTTGATTCCAGAAATCCAGTTGCGATTCTCGCGCAGTAACTGGTGGTAGCTCATCATCACCAAACAAACTCACGAGCAAGTCTCCATAGCAATTTCGGTCTGATAATTTTGATAAAACTCGATTAAAATTTTTTCAATTTGCACTTGGACTTCTTCAATAGAACCGCTGGCATCAATCACCTTCATGCGCTCCGGTTCTTTTTCGGCAATGGTCAGATAACCATTTCTAACACGCTTAAAAAACGCTATCTGCTCAGATTCAAAACGATCCTTCTCGCCACGCTTTTCAGCCCGTTCCAGACCAATCTCAATGGGCAAGTCGAGCATTATGGTCAGATCCGGCTTAAATCCCTGCAAAGCCCAGCCTTCAAGCTGCTCTAAACGCTCAAAGCCTAACTCACGGCCAAAACCTTGATAGGCAAAACTGGCGTCGGTAAAACGATCAGAAAGTACCCATTGACCTTGCTCAAGTGCAGGCTGGATTTTTTGCGAAACATGCTGACAACGCGCCGCGAACATTAATAATAACTCTGTTCGGCTATCCACTTTTTCACCGCGTTTGGTTAATAGCAGCCCACGAATTTCTTCCGCCAATGGGGTGCCACCAGGCTCGCGGGTATGAATAATTTCAATATCCTTAGCTGCTAACCAGGACTTAATAAAGGCGATGTTGGTAGATTTACCTACGCCTTCGGTGCCTTCAATGGTGATAAATTTGCCGTTTTTATTCATGAACTCGCTCAAGGCTGCTTTCTCATAAGTTTAACGCTTCAACTGATACTTACGCACTGCACGGTTATGTTCGGCCAGTGTAGCACTAAAATAATGGCTACCATCACCTTTAGCTACAAAATACAGTGCTTTGCCATCGGCTGGATGCAAGGCGGCATGAATTGCTTCGCGTCCGACCATAGCTATTGGCGTCGGCGGCAGTCCAAAATGCACATAGGTATTCCAGGCATGGGGATTGGTCTTATCCTTGCGGCGAATATTGCCATCGTAATTGATATTTGGATCGGCAACCAAGCCGTAAATGATAGTTGGATCCGTTTGTAATTTCATGCCCTTTTGCAGACGACGCACAAAAACACCAGCAATAATAGGCCTTTCTTCAGGAATTGCCGTTTCTTTTTCGATAATTGAAGCCATAATCAGGGCTTCATAAGGATTTTTATAGGGCAGATTTTCCGCTCGATTTTGCCACTCTTGCTGCAACACCTTGTTAAGTTGTTGTTGGGCACGTTTGAGTAAATCCAGATCTGAGTCGCCTTTGCTAAACTGGTAAGTATCCGCAAAAAACATACCTTCCAGATGTTGCTGACTTTTATCAGCAAAGGCCTGATTTAAAGCCTCCAGCCCATTAATAGAGGCTTGCAGGCGAAGATCCGCAGCTAAGTTAGCCAGCATTTCATAGATGTTTGAGCCTTCGATAATGGAAAATTGATAACTGATAACCTTGCCATCCACCAGTTTTTGCAACACTTGTTGTGCCGTCATTTCAGGAGAAATTTCATATTCACCAGCTTTAATATGACGAAGCTCTGGCTTCATTTTAAGCAGCAATTGATAGTTATAGAAATTTTTAATAACTCCGTCTTTTTGCCATTGTTTACCAAGTTTATAGGCAGAAGTGCCTTTTTTGACAGTCAAATCCTGCGATAAGCCCAATGGTTTGCTTAAAAAAGACTGGTAGCCTTGCCACATAACAAAAGTCATGCCTGCAAATAATACCAAGACTATTAAGAGAAATAGTAAAACTTTATTTTTCATTATATTTTAGTAAGTTACAGAAACTTCTTCATATTCCTGTTGAATTTTTTGTAGTTCAGGATAAATCTTGAAATGCTTGATTGATTTCAAAGTTTCAATTTGAGTTACCGGAATAATACCGACAATTGCGTTAGAGACCAAACAATATTCCGCTCTTTGCAATATTTCATCGCCAAACTTAGATTCGTACACGTTATCCTGAGCTTCGAGTAGCCAACGACGAACGGTACCGTTAACCCCTGCTTTGTTCACTTTTGGCGTCAGCCAACGGTTGTTGACATAGAAATAAAGGTTACTTTTAGTGCCTGAAACCAAAAACCTATTGGCCTGCATAATACTATCAAAGCAACCTTCAGCGATTTCCTCACTCGCCATTACCTGATCCAGACGGTTTAAATGCTTAATACCCGCCAAAGTTTTGTTCTGGCTAATTGGCGTTTGACACATAGACAGAGTAACGCCCTGCTTTAAGGCCTCAATCGATTTTAGGTTTAGCGGCGACCAGCTGAGATAAGTCTGGTATTCAGGTTTATCAGGAAACCCATAGCCTCTATGCCCTTTTGGATTAGCGCCACGAGTGATAGTTAAGCGCAATACCCCATTGGTTTCTTTTTGTTTAGCAATAAAATTAATGGCTTCTTGATAAATTTGATCAGCATCCAAACCATAAAACTTTAACCTGTCAGCAGAAAAACTGATCCGCTCTAAATGCAATGGCCAACGATGGATTTTATTATCAACCACTTTCATAGTGGTAAAAAAACCATCCCCATAAAGCAAACCGCGATCGAGCGCTAATTTCACAGCCATTATTGATGTTGTTCCTGTTGATATTGCTCAAAAGGTTTAATAGCCATTAAAAAATGAATAGCTTCTAAGGCTGCTGGGTGAAAAATTGTTGCATGAGTTTTATGTTCCATTGGCTCATACTTCCATTCAAAATCTTTTAACTTCGATTCTTTGATTGCATTTGCAAATATCTCAACACCTTCACGCATATCTCCGCCTTCATCAGCAATCGTAAGATATAATTTTTTACCTTCATAATTATGCTTTTTAAGATTTGAAAGTGCACTTTTGGCTATTTGTTGCTTATTCCACCAAAGACTTGGGCTAATAACGGCATAACTGGTAAATAATTCAGGACGTTTTAAAAAAGTTTCAGCAGTAAACATTCCAGCTATCGATTCGCCAATAAGCATAGATTCATCGGTAGTTCGAAAACGCTTTTGCACAAGAGGCTTCACTTCATTGTCTAAAAAGCTCATAAATTTTTGTGAGCCACCATTTTTTGGTACGTATTTAATTTCTTCGGCCACTTTTGTAGGGCTTGTAAGCTCGTATCGTCGATTAACCGTTTGCACACCCACTAAAATAAATTCACGAATGTTTCGATAATCAGCTGCTAAACTGGCAAGCCCCGCCATATGAATAAAATCTTGCTCAATACCGCCATCGATAAGATAAATAACAGGATAAGATTTATTTAACAACTTGCCACTTTTATCTTTTTCAGAATAACTTGCTGGCAAATAAACGTTAATTTCATGGGGTTGTTCAAAGATCTCCGACTCAAGACTATAGGATTGTCCAATCACTATAGGTTTTGATTGAGCTTGGAGTTCACTTACTAGAAGTGCAATACACGCCAATGCAGTATATAGAATAGTTTTTCTCATGGTTTTATTCCTATTTATTTTGCAGACATAGTAGCAATAAAAAAGGCAAGTATAAAACTTGCCTTTTGAATATCGAATCTTTAATAAATTAAACTTTGCTAAAGACTAATGAACCGTTAGTGCCACCAAAACCAAAGGAATTACACAGGGTATTAGTGATCGCGGCTTGACGAGCAGTGTGTGGCACATAATCCAGATCACAACCTTCATCTGGTGTATCTAAATTCACCGTAGGTGGCGCCACTTGATCAACAATGGCTAAAACGCTGAATATCGCTTCAACTGCACCTGCAGCGCCTAATAAATGTCCTGTCATGGATTTGGTCGAGCTGACCATTACTGATTTAGCATGCTCACCAAAAATAGACTTAACGGCTGCTGTTTCAGCTTTATCACCAGCTGGTGTCGAAGTACCGTGCGCATTGATATATTGTATTTCTTCAGGATTCATACCGGCATCATTCAGGGCATTATGCATAGCACTAGCAGCACCTTCTCCATCTGCTGGGGGTGCGGTAATATGATAAGCGTCGGCTGACATACCAAAACCGGTTAATTCGGCGTAGATTCTAGCACCACGAGCTTTAGCATGTTCATATTCCTCCAATACCATCACACCAGCACCATCACCCATCACAAAACCGTCGCGCTCCCTATCCCAGGGGCGTGAAGCAGCGTGCGGATTATCATTTCGGGTAGAAAGTGCACGGGCTGAACCGAAACCACCCAATGCCACGGGCGTAGTCGCCTTTTCGGCACCACCAGCTAACATGGCGTCAGCATCACCATAAGCAATCATACGCGCTGCATGACCTATGGCATGTACACCAGTAGTACAGGCGGTGACAATGGCTATATTAGGGCCCTTCAGGCCATATTTGATGGATAAATGACCTGAAATCATATTAATGATAGATCCAGGCACAAAAAATGGTGAAATCTTACGTGGGCCAGATTTATCCCAGATTAAAGTATTTTTCTCAATCGTATCCAGACCGCCAATACCAGCACCTACACAAGCACCGATACGGCTCGAGTTTGTGTCAGTCACCTCCAAACCTGAGTCTTCCCAGGCTTGAGTACCTGCAACAATGCCATACTGGATAAACTTATCCATTTTACGAGCATCTTTTTTCGCCAATACCGGTTCTGGTTCAAAACCCTTAACGGTACAGGCAAACTTGGTTCCAAAATCACTAACATCAAAGTCCTCAATCGGACCAGCACCGCTTTTCGCAGCCAGAATACCATCCCAGGAATCTTTAATATTGTTACCAAGCGGGCTTAACATGCCCAATCCAGTCACTACAACTCTACGCTTACTCAAGGATCTACCCTCTTTTCATGATGAATCCAGCGATTACTCTTAAACTATTGTTTTACCAGCTCTAAAAAAGAAATGGGCAAAACGCTTTCGCATTTTACCCATTTTAGCACTTAATTATTTCAGACGAGTGAAATTATGCGTCAACATTCGCCTTGATGTAATCAATAGCTGCTTGAACAGTGTTGATCTTCTCAGCTTCCTCATCAGGAATCTCAGTATCAAACTCTTCTTCCAAAGCCATTACCAACTCAACTGTGTCCAGTGAATCAGCACCCAAATCGTCAACAAAAGAAGCTTCCGCTGTTACTTCATCTTCTTTAACACCAAGTTGTTCAACCACGATGTTCTTAACGCGTTCTTCGATATTACTCATCTGTATAAAATCCTCGTATATAACGCAAATTAGCCTATTGCGTGGGTAGTTTAGTTAAACTGAGCAAAGTTGCAAGTCCGATTTAGCATTTTATACTAAGGTCAGACCTCGCACAAACCCCTATATTGGGGTAAAAAGTCATAATTAAAGTGGCCTAATCTGTAGAAATTTAGCACAAAACGCTTAGTCATTTAATTTTGATACTGCTAACTCTACCAACTTCAATAAATTTTCATCTAAACGAATATTACTTGAAACTGGCATAGATGCTCTAACTTTAATCAACATACCTTTAGCGTAAGTTATTAAAAATATAGATATGGTATCGCCAAGTGAACTCTGATATTTATAAGAACCTTTGGCTATAGGACTAGGAACAGCCTTACTAGTTAAAAACTCCTCATTTACTAATGTAATAGGCCCATACATTCCTCTTTGCGAATAATAGTAAATAGGAACTTTAACTCCTGTCGCCAACTCATTAGAATAGCTATAACTGTCATCATTAGTATGCTCTTCATTAGACTGGTATATGTATAAATCTACCTTCACACTATCATTATTTTTATGAGTGTATGCGATCTTATGTCCAGCGTTTCCCTCAAGTAACTGATAACTATTAAAAAATAAATCCCCTGCTACTTGCGGATGCTTTAGGTTGTATATATCTGGTTTAAATTTATATACAGCATCATTGCTGGGTTGGAAACTTATCCCTGTGTCCATTGTAGGAATATGATTTAAAGGGTTTTCTTGAATATACTTTTTATATCCTTCAAGAGCTAAGTTATATGGTTCAAACCACCATTTCTGTCTTAAATGAGTCCATAGATACTCTCTTAACAGGCCTTTTTTAATAATTCTTGATATATCTTTAGCAACCTTCGAATTGTTGTTATCATCACTTCCAAGCAAACCTGCTAATCTATAGCTACATTCCAAAAACTCCATCGAATATTCGTAATGTTTGCCACTACAAGCAGCCAAAGATAAAGAATAAGCAATCCAAAAGCCTCTTTCATTTTCATCCTTTAAAGTTTCAGACTCAGTAATGTTAATTACGGGGCCACTACTTTTTTCAGATTGCTCTAATTTCTTGGTAGAAGCACATGCAGATAGTAATATAACAAGTAGAGCTATCAGTATTTTTTGCATACTTATCTCTTTTAATTAATAGGTATAAATTAACAAAGTCAGGCGGCAACAAAGATGCCTCTAAATTCATCTAAGCCGTAATTTTTGTATGAGTTGCGAGGCATCTTGGTTAATTTTAAGTTGAGTGTATATACAATACATGATGCGAAAATTAACCAAGATAACAAAGCAAATTGACAAAAAGAGCGCTTAGATCATGTGCATACCGCCGTTAACGTTGATAGTTTCACCAGTTATATAGCCTGCATCATCAGATGCCAGAAAACCCACAGCACTGGCAATATCTTCTGGCGAACCTAAACGAACCATTGGTACTTGATCTAACATTACTTTGCGTTGCTCATCTGTCAGTGCTTTGGTCATATCGGTATCAATAAAGCCTGGCGCCACTACATTAACTGTTACGCCACGCGAGCCGATTTCTCGTGCCAGAGACTTTGAAAAGCCAATTAAGCCAGCTTTAGCAGCTGAATAGTTGGCTTGACCCGGATTGCCCATAGTTCCAACTACTGAACCAATGGTCACGATCCGACCCCACTTGGCTTTCATCATACCGCGCAAACAGGCTTTAGACAGTCTGAACACTGAGGTCAGATTGGTGTTCATGATGTCATTCCATTCGTCATCCTTCATTCGCATCAATAAATTATCGCGGGTAATACCAGCGTTATTAACTAAAATATGGGGGGTAGAGCCAAATTCACCTTTGATGGTATCCAGAACACTTTCAATACTTTCAGGATCGGTAACGTTTAAGCACATACCAACGCCACCCAGATCAGCAGCCTTAAAATTCTCGCTAATTTTTTCAGCTCCTGCATCGGAAGTGGCAGTGCCAATAACCTTCGCACCTGACTGAGCTAAACGGTGGGCAATAGCCTGGCCAATACCGCGACTGGCACCTGTCACTAAAGCAATTTTTTGTAATTCACTCATGAGATTCTCTATGTTCGTTATAAAGCTTTAAACTGTGGGCAAGATTAGCAAAATTCTGTAATAACTGCTATTAACTATTGGTCTGAGTAGTGATATTAAAAATAGGAATTAGTGTTGATGTCATCCCAACCTTAAACTGGGATCTCATTAAAAAAGGCAGACTCAAGTCTGCCTTTTCTGTTCCAAACTTTAACCTAGTAAGACCAGGTAAAGTTAAGGCCATACATTCTTGGCTCACCACGTTGTGATACTGGTGAATCAATAGCTTCGGCCTGACCACCGATAAAGGTTAGATACTCTTCATCCGTTACATTATGACCAAACAAACCAATCGTGAAATCACCATCAGCATTGGTCCAGCTGATCTTTACATTAGATAAATCATAACCAGGAATATCATAACTCGATGATAATCCCCCGTTAAAGACACGCTCGGACACTTTTGAATAATCCACATAGAAGCGCCATTCACTACCATTATCCATAGGAATAAAGTAATCCACGAATAAATTATATTTATCTTCTGGCATACTGGATAAAGGTTGTCCAGTTAAATCATTTTGATTGGTTTCCCCCGGAAAGAAGGAGTAACGAGTATATTCCGTTTCCAAGTGACTGTAGTTACCGGCAATATTAAAGTTATCCGTCACTCTCCAGCGGAACTCAAACTCATAACCTTCACCTTCTGCATCGGCATTACGAATGTTATACGTTGGAATGGCGCCTGCTGGCCCGGAAAGGCGGAAGATCTGCAGGTTTTCCGTGTCAAACCTGAAAGCCGCCAAGCTCATATTAAAGCGACCATCAGCAAAAGAGCCTTTGTAACCAAGTTCATAACTCATGACCTCTTCCGGATCAAAAGCCGGATCCAGACCAAGTGAATTAAAGCCACCGGATTTAAAGCCTTTGGAACCATTTATATAAAACATCTGATCTTTGGATGGTTTAAAGCTAAAGACCACGCGTGGAGAAAAATCACTCCAGCTATCGTTTTGTTTTACTGCTGGCGAGAACTGATCAAAAAAGACTAAACCAAACGGCTGGTTAGGCACGCCAAAGAACGGCAAAATAATTTCATTTTGGTATTCACTGAAAATGGTGAAATCTTTGTCATCATAGGTGAAACGGCCACCCAAAGTAATATCAAAATGTTCATTAAAGGAATAAGTCATATCGCCATAAATGGCAAAACTTTCGGTAATAGAATTTACATCAGTAATTTCTGTCCAGGGACGATTCAGGTTAGCGCCAACAATTGTATTGACCACCTGATCCACAGGAATACCCAGCCCTGCAGATAAGGCTGCGAGTTCATTGGGCAAGGCCTGTTGCAAGAACCCTGCCCAACCAGAACCTAAGACAAAAGGTGAATTAGGCGCTAAAATTGCAGCTGCAGGAACCCCATTACTGGTTAAAAAGAAAGTGTCCAGCGTATTGGTTGTTATATTAACCACCGACGCCTGACTAACATCCTCTTTAAAATAGGTAAAACCCGTGGTCCACTGCAAAGGGCCATCGCCAGTGGAAGTTAAGCGAAATTCCTGACTAATTTGATCCTGATCTTCATCATTATCTGAATCGAAATACCAGCGTGGTTGCGAGCTACCATCTTCCTCCTGGAAGTTATGCGAACTGTATTGACGATAAGAACTGATCGAAGTGAATTCCATATTTTCAAACTGCGAAGTAATAGTTACAGAACCACCGAGTAATTCGCGACGTTCGTTAGAATCAAAATCCGTATCATAAGGACCAAAAGGATCCGCTGGACCAAGCGCTGGATTTAAACTTAGGGCCTGACGTGCATCCTGATCCAGATTATCATAATCAAAGCGGATAACTGCTTCTGTATCTTCACTGATGTTAGCCAAAAAGCCCAGTTTAAGGCCATAGCTACTTTGCATATAAAGATCATCGCCACCATTATTGTTTTGATTTAAATTCTCCAACCAGCCATCACGATTATTGGTGACTAAACTGCCCCGAAAATACAAATCTTCTTTTAACTTGGTGTTATAAGTGGTTTCAAAGCGAATTTTATTGTAATTGCCCAAAGTTAGACGGGTCGAGCCTTCTGTCTCGTCAATTGGCTTTTTGGTAATGATGTGAATAGCACCCGCTGCTGCGTTACGACCAAATAAGGTACCTTGCGGCCCTCTTAGAACCTCAATCCGCTCAATATCATTAAAATTGAAATGGGAAGCAGCACCGCGCCCCACATAAACTCCATCAATATAAACCGCTACTGCCGGATCGGAGCCTACCCCGAAATCATCGGTAGTAATGCCACGAATGGTATAATTCGGTTGTGTAACCTGAATATTATTACCTTCTACACCTGCAGCAAAACGTAAAATATCATTTACATCTTCAGAACCGGTATCTTTGATTTGCTGCTCGCTGATGGCTGAAATTGATAATGGCACATCCTGAATGCGCTGAACGCGTTTCTGAGCCGTTACCTTGATAACATTTGCGTCCTCATCCGTTGAATCCTGATCATCCGGATTGTCCGCTGCCATCAATTGGCCAGACATGGCTAAACTCATGGCAAAGAAAAGTTTGCTTGGTTTAAAAGGTTGCTTAATCATTAGTCTCCCCTTTTGAATTTCTGAATCACCCCAAATGATTTACCTCAGTAAATTCTCGTGTTGATTTTTACTTATTTTGGCACTATCGTACCAGTTAAATACTTCTCACGCCTCATCTTAGCGCAAGTAAGTCAAATATGAAAAAGTTTCTGTTAACCCTTTTAGCCACTGCCCTGCTCTCTGTTCTAGCTTCATGCAGTGAACAAAAACCTCAATTAAATGAACAAGATAGGTTATTTCAAAAAGAATTAATGAGCAAATTGATCATGGCTAAAACCGGTGATGTGATTGAAATTGCTGAAGGAACCTTTAACTTTAACCGTAGTTTGAGCCTTAATGTGGATGGCGTAACCATTCGTGGTAAAGGCCATAACAAAAGTATTTTATCCTTTAAACCACAAATTCAAGGAGCAGAAGGACTCATTGTCAACGCAGATAACATTATTCTGGAAAATTTTGCTATCGAAGATACAGTTGGTGACGCCTTGAAGGTCAATGAATCAGAAAACCTGATAATTCGCGGAATTAGAACCGAATGGACCAATGGTCCGGATACGGATAACGGGGCCTATGGTATTTATCCGGTCCAATGCAAAAATGTACTGATTGAAAATAGTATTGCTATAGCCGCTTCGGATGCTGGCATCTATGTTGGTCAATCAGAAAACATTGTGGTTAGAAATAATACTGCTAAGTTTAATGTTGCGGGAATTGAAATCGAAAACTCCTATAAAGCCGATGTTTATAACAATATAGCTGAAAATAATACCGGCGGAATTCTGGTTTTCAATATGGCTGAATTAGAAGTTCGGGGCCACCATACTCGTGTTTTTAACAACAAGGTTCATAATAACAATACTGAAAATTTTGCGGCTAAAGGAGTACCCGTTTCGGTAGTACCGGCTGGCTCGGGTATTATGGTATTGGCAAATGATGATGTGGAAATTTTTGCTAATGATTTAAAAGACAATGATACTGCTCATATTACTGTTGCCAGCTATTATTCGGCCGACTGGCCTTTTGATAAAACTAAATTTGATCCCTATCCGTTAAATATTTCGATTCATGATAACCAATACAGTGGTGGCGGTAACAGCCCCGATCATTTTGATTTAAAGGCCTTAAAAGTAGCCAAGTTTGGCTTCAGCGGTTCCCTGCCTGATATTATCTGGGATGGTGCTTATGATACTAAAAAGTTTACGGATAAGAACCAGGGAGCTCGGGCAAGCTTATGTATTTATAACTCAAAAGCGACCTTTGCTAATGTGGATTTAACTAATGATTTAGCTGGCTTTTCTACTGATATTACCGTACATAATTGCCAGGCAAAGCCACTGGAAGCCGCTACCTTACCTGCCCGTTTTTTCCAATAAACTATAATGAAACAGTATAAATTTCTATTGTTATTTATTCTTGGCTTTCTAGCCGCTTGTGATTCAGGTTATTCACCTGAAAAAGCCTTACAGTTAAAGCAACAACAAAGCCAGCAGGTTACTTTTTTTCAAAAAAATCAGATTCCTGAAAAACTGTCAGACTGGGGTTTGTTTTATCTTAATGATGGTCAGTTAAATTTAAGAAGTGATGCCATTCCTTACCACCTTAATACGCCTTTATTCAGCGATTACGCACACAAATTTAGAACCATTTGGATTCCTGAAAATACAAAAATCACGATAGATAAACAAGGTAATTTTAAATTCCCAACAGGATCAATCTTAAGCAAAACTTTTTATTATCCGCGCGAAAATTTTAAGGACGAAATGCTTTACGCAAAGCAAGAAGATCAAGCTCATTCCAAAGGAAACAGCATTGATTTAAACAAGTATCATCTAATTGAAACACGATTGCTGATAAAACAAGTTACTGGCTGGCAGGCTCTGCCCTATGTTTGGAATAAAGAACAAACAGAAGCGGTTTTGGAAATCACTGGTGATTCTTTAAATGTTCATTTATCAGCAAATTCTGGTTCTAAAAAATTTACCTACATAATTCCCGATGCCAATCAATGTAAAGCTTGCCATGCACCCAACCACACTAGTGGCGAATTAGAACCTATTGGCCCCAAGTTTCGTCACATGAATCTTGATTATCAATACAATAATAAGCTTAGGCAAAATCAGATTAAACATCTGAAGGCTTTAGGAAAATTAGATAATCAATATCAGGGAAATTTAACTAATACTGATTGGCGCAACCGACAAAATGATCTGGCCAAAGCTGCACGTTCTTATTTAGACATTAATTGTGCTCATTGTCATAATCCTGATGGCCCAGCCGATACTTCAGCCCTTTATTTGGATAAACATAATACAGATAAGGCCCATTTAGGCTACTGCAAACCGCCTGTCGCTGCCGGTAAAGGTTCCGGCAATCGCGCTTTTGATATTAATCCTGGTAAAGCCGATGACTCTATTTTGCTATTCAGGATGGAATCCAATGATCCCAGTATTGCCATGCCGGAACTTGGTCGCGCCATTATGCATGAAGAAGGAGCAGCGCTAATTCGTCAGTGGATTAATGGACTTGAAGGTAATTGTGAGTTAACCCAATAATCAGGCTATTGAGCAATATTCATTAATAATTGATCGATCGCCGGTTCTATAGATAGGATATTAAACTCGGGGCCAAGCAGAGCTTTTTCTTCAATATACTGGATAACGGAAATAACTAGTAAGGCGTTAGCTCTGGCCTTTTTATCACCTAACGCCAATAGAATTTCTGCAATATTTTGTTCAAAATATTCACGAAGCTGATTTACTTTTTGCGCTAAATCTGGAATACGAGCGGCGTATTGTAAAAAAGAACGCTCAATAATGCGGGAATCTTTCTCAGAGATTTGCTGTTGAATGTAATTTAAAAAGGTCTGTTTAATTTTATGCTGAACTGTTTGAGGATCTAAGTTACGCTGATTGGCTACTTCAATTAAGTAACTCATTTCCTTAAAAGTTTGCTGTTGATGAGAAATATTTTGCTGCATAAAATAGACAAAGGCATCTACGATAAGCTCATCAATGTCCTGAAAATAATAGGTTGTTGCAGATAAAGGTACCTGAGCTAAATCTGCTACTGCTCTATGGCGTACCCCTCGGATCCCTTCACGCTTAATGATCTCCAGGGCTGCCCGTAAAATGCTATTGCGCTTTGCTAAAGAACCTTTGCGCTTTGGAACTCGACCACGATACTCAAGAATTGCTTTTTGCATAAGGTTCTTTTACAAAGCAGCCTTTATATTGCCCATTTAGATTTAATTTATACAAATGAATCCAGCTTGCAAAGCTGAGTGGCGCTTAAGCTTCTATTAATACGTTTGGCCAAACCTGAAAGTACATTACCAGGACCGCACTCAAACAATTGCTCCACGCCTTTAGCCGCTAAATCCTGAACCGTTTCAGTCCAGCGAACTGGTGAATAAAGCTGACGGACCAAAGCGTCTTTGATAGCAACAGAATCATTTTCTGTTGCCACATCCACATTATTAATCACAGCAATTGCTGGTGAATTAAATTCAATCAAATCCAGCATTTCTGCCAATTTTTCTGCCGCTGGTTTCATTAAGGCACAGTGTGACGGTACACTAACAGGTAATGCTAATGCACGCTTAGCACCTGCTGCTTTACAAGCATCCATAGCGCGCTCAACGGCCTCAACAGAACCAGCAATAACCACCTGGCCAGGTGAGTTGTAATTAACTGCCTCAACCACACCATCAGCAGCAGAGGCTTCGCAGGCAGCACGCACCTTATCATCTTCAAGGCTAATAATCGCCGCCATTTTGCCAGTGCCTTCCGGTACTGCCTGCTGCATAAATTGACCGCGCGCTTCCACCAGCTTCACCGCATCTTTGAGTGATAAAACATCAGCAGCAACTAAAGCAGAATATTCGCCCAAGCTATGACCTGCCGAGTAATCAGGCTGGGCTTTACCCTGCTCCTTCCATAAACGCCATAAAGCAATTGAAGCTGTTAACAAAGCCGGTTGAGTAAATTCTGTCTGACTCAACTTGCCCTCTTCATCTTTCTGCACCAGATGCCACAGGTCATAGCCCAAAGCATCTGAAGCCTCAACAAAAGTATCTTCAATAATTGGAAACTGATCCGCCAAATCCGCCAGCATACCTACTGACTGGGAACCTTGACCTGGAAAAATAAACGCTGTTTTACTCATGGTGTTCTCAAATATTCTTAATTGTTAATCTAGAGATTGCCGCGCCATTCTTTGAATGGCTCGCAATGACATAATTTATATATTTTCACCTTGCTTGCTAGTAAAAAAGTTTTTAATAGCGCAGTTTAGTTATCCTAAATGAGCACGATTAAAAACATTTTTAACAAACTAAAGCCAACGAATAGGGATTTTACTTAATAACGAATTAAAGCGGATCCCCAAGTAAACCCACCTCCAAAACTCTCCAACAAGCACAAATCGCCACGCTTAACACGACCATCTTTAATCGCCTGATCCATAGCCAAAGGAATTGAAGCACTGGAAGTATTACCGTGTTGATCGACAGCCACAACCACCTTATCCATTCCTGCACCGAGCTTTTTAGCTGTTGCCTGGATAATGCGAATATTCGCTTGATGTGGGATCAGCCAATCAATATCCTCTTTCTTCAGATTATTGGCTTCTAGCGTTTCATCCACAATAGCACTTAAGGTTTTAACCGCCACTTTAAAGACTTCATTACCACGCATAACGATTTGCGGTTCAGGATAATCGCCTAATTGACCACGAATACCATTATTACCAAATAATAACTCGCCGTAAGCACCATCAGAGTGGATATGGGTGGACAAGATCCCTGGTTCATCACTGGCGGTCAATACTGCTGCGCCGGCTCCATCACCAAAAATTACACAAGTTGTTCTATCTTCCCAATTCATTAGGCGTGATAAGACTTCCGTGCCCACTACCAGAATGTTTTTGGCAAAACCGGTTTTAATGTATTGATCGGCAACACTTAAGCTAAAAACAAAGCCTGGACAGGCCGCAGTAACATCAAATGCGGGGGCACCATTAGCACCAATCGCATCACCTATATAACAAGCAGTTCCTGGAAACATTTTATCCGGTGTTGCTGTGCCCACAATAATCATATCGATATCAGAACCTTGAATGCCAGCATCTTCTAAAGCTCTTTGTGCAGCAATAATGCCCAAGTCCGAAGCATTTTGATCGTCTGCCGCTATATGACGTTTTTTAATACCAGTACGTTCAGTGATCCACTCATCAGAAGTGTCCACAATTTTTTCTAAATCTTCGTTGGTTAAGATTTTTTCTGGCAAATAGCTGCCAAGACCTAAAATTCGAGAATATTTCATCTAATTACCTTGAACTCTAATGAGCCACATTCAAACTATTCGTCTATCAACAAACTTGCCACTTTATGCTGGATCTTTTGTGGCACTTGTCGCTCTATTTCCACAATAGCTTTTTTAATTGCCGCCAAAGTAGCATTTTTATCTGCAGAACCATGACTTTTAATCACAATTTCGCGTAATCCTAACAAACTTGCGCCGTTATACTGGTCGGGGTTGATGCGTTTTTTAAAAGCATTTAATACTGGTTGAACCATTATTGCCGCCAACTTATGACGCCAGCTGGAGCTAAATTCCGCTCTCAACTGATCATACAGGAAACGGGTAATCCCTTCACTGGCTTTTAGGACATTGTTACCAGTGAAACCATCACAAACAATTACATCCACTTCCCCATGAAAAATTTGCGTGGCTTCAATAAACCCCTGAAAGTTAATATCCTTATGTTGGCGCAATAAATCTGCGGCTAATTTAATGCTGTCGCGACCTTTAATAGATTCTTCCCCTATATTCAGCAAGGCTACCGAGGGCTTCACTTCCTCACTAATCGCTTCCGCCAAAACCGAACCCATCACCGCAAAACTGGCTAATTGCTCAGCACTGGCATCAATATTAGCACCCAAATCCAGCATATGACTCTCACCACCTTTTTGATTTGGCAGCTCAGCTACAATCGCAGGTCGTTCAATTCCTGGTAAAGTACCAATCAAAATGGTAGCCAAAGCCATTAAAGCACCAGTATTGCCAGAACTAATACAGGCTTGCGCTTTACCATCTTTAACCAACTGCAAAGCTTGGCGCATCGAAGAATTGGGCTTAGAACGAATGGCACGAGAAGGTTTTTCATCCATAGCAATAATTTCATCTGCATTTAAAATCTGCAAACGATCTTTAAACTCATGGAATTTCTTGAGGTATGGCTTTAATTGGTTTTCTTGACCAACAAGGTATAGACGCAGTTCAGGGTACTGCTTTAAGGCTTGAATAGCCGCAGGAATAATAACTGAGGGGCCAAAATCGCCCCCCATGCAATCAATCGCTAATGTTTTATTATTAGCAATCTGTTTGATCTGACTGAATGATGAATTCATGCAGCCTAGTATAGTAAATCAGTAGCTTATATACCAATCTTATTAAATTGGTTTAAGCATTTTCTCTTGCGAGAACCTGAATTAAATTACTTTACGACCTTTGTAAAAACCGTCTTTTGTCACATGGTGACGACGATGAACCTCGCCAGTTTCTTTTTCTACTGACAAAGTTTCCGCAGTCAAAGCATCGTGTGAACGTCGCTGACCACGACGTGAACGGGTTACTTTACTCTTTTGAACAGCCATTTCAGTCTCCTGATATAAATCTAAATCTTTAAGTCTTTCAAAGCAGCAAAAGGATTTTCCTTTTCCACTTCCTCATTTGTTAATTCCGGTAGCTCACCTACTTGATAAGCTGCCAACTCTTCACACTCACCATATAAAGGTATCAGTGGAAGAGATAAAATCAGTTCATCTTCAACCGCTGACTTTATATCTAAGCCATCTTCATCGGCTAATACTGGCTCACCATCTTCCGGCATCTGCTTCATTTGTTCCTCGCTATAACAAGGATACAAAATGGCAGTTCGATCCAATTGATACATAAAAGGCTCAGTACAGCCCTGGCAAATTAATTCCACTTCTCCGGATATTTCCAATTGCAGCATTTTTAAGCCTGTATTATGCTCTTTTATCCCATTGATTTTACAGGCAATTTCACCTTTGTCTGAATGAAGTTCCTGACAAAGCCTATCAAAATATGCTGTCGCGAATTTCCCATCTATAATCTTACCAGTTTCGGCAAATTTAAAAGGATCGATCCGCTCCGGAAAGCTACGAGTCGCCATAGGCGCGCAATCATACCCATATCTTGTGTCTGAGTCAAAAGAAAAACCAAGAAAAGCGCTATTTTTCAAGGGTTAGCGGCTTGTTTTAATCAACATTTATAACAAAAGTTGTCATTGCGAGGAGCAAAGCGACGCGGCAATCTCTCTGAAACTGGATCTAAGGTTACAAGATTGCTTCGCTTACACTCGCAATGACTGATAAAATTCCACTAAATAATCATTATCGAAACCATATAAAACAATGAGTTACATAATTATTCTTGCTTCCTCCTCGCCCTACCGAAAAGAGCTATTAAGCCGGATCTTGGATGATTTTGAGTGTATTTCACCAGATATTGATGAAACACCGTTCCCCGATGAAGAACCGATTGAACATGTGGCACGTTTAGCCGAGCAAAAGGCATTAGCTGTTGCGATCAAGCACCCAGACGCTATTGTGATTGGTTCCGATCAAATTTGTGTGCTGGATGGACAAATTCTCGGCAAACCGGGAAATCAGGAAAACGCGATTAAACAGCTAAGTGCCTGTTCTGGCAAAAGTGTTTATTTCTACACTTCGCTATGTGTGGCCAAAGGCACCAGTGAGCCAAACGACATAACTGTTGTAACTACCAAAGTGACTTTCCGCGACTTAACTTCAGAGCAAATCAAAAATTACATCGAAAAAGAAAACCCTATTGATTGCGCTGGCTCATTCAAATGCGAAGGCTTGGGTATAGCCTTATTTGAAGCCATTGAATCCAAAGATCCAACCACACTGATTGGCCTGCCGTTAATTGAAACCCGCAAAAAGCTATCTCTTTTCGGTATTGATCCCCTATAAATCCTGCAGTCCTTACGAAAGCAGGAGTCCAGCTCCAGGTGGATTCCTGCTTTCGCAGGAATTTCAAATGCTAAAACAGCTCAACCCTATTGAAGTCATTGAATCAAAAGAGCCAACGGCTTTGATTGGATTGCCGTTAATTGAAACAGTTAGATTATTAAACAAATACTTAATAGAGACTCTGTAGTTACTCGCAATTATCTCTATCTAAGTGCCGAGCATAACCTGGTTCTCCTCTTCTTATAGGAGTAATACCCGCAGCCCTGGCTTCCTTGCAGTTCTTATATATTTTATTGGAAGATTTCTTCAGCGGCATAACTTTAGGCTTGGGAGTACTTGATGCCCTATGACAATGATAACCACCGTTTTTTCTATCATTATGACACCCTTGAGAATTCAATCGCCCTCCATGTGAGAAAGCAGTATCAGGTATTAGCATCACAAGAAAAAATATATAAATCATTTTTCTATACATACCTAAATTCCTTAATTTTGGTTATATACTCTTTAACAAGTTATACGATTGAGCATAATAACTGCCCCCAAACAAATTATAATGATTTAAGTAATGATATAAATTATAAATTTGTTTCTTTTTTATATATTCCCGGCTTCTTGGGTAAATTGAATCATAGCCTTGATAAAACTCTGCACTAAAGCCACCAAACATTTCCGTCATGGCAATATCTACTTCTCTATCAGCGTAATAAACTGCAGGATCAATTAACCAGGCATTTTCGTGATCAAATAGTAGATTCCCTGACCATAAATCACCATGCACTAGACTGGCTTGCTCACAAGTATCATTCAAAAACCTAATCAAATCATTTTTCTTGATTAATAAAATTTTTGAAAACTCTTGCTGAATCTTTTGATCTTGAATCAAATCCACTTGGAACATTAATCTGTATTCAAAGAAAAACTTTCCCCAATTATCAGAAATCGTATTTTTTTGTGGATTCAGACCAATATAATTATCCTGCTGCAAACCATAACTTTGAAACCTTATTTTATGCAATCTCGCCAATGACTGACCAAATTGATACCATTGTTCGGTATTAGCCCTTTTTGAAGCAATCATCTCAAGTTCTAAACGCTGCTTATTCAGCTTAATTATCTTTGGAATTTTGATATGACACTCAGAAGTTTTACTAATCCATTTTCTTAGTAGTCCCAAACCTTCTGCCTCACAAACAAAAGAATCTTCGAATATACTGCTGTTAGACTTTATGAAGGTTTTCATGGCCAATATTATCTTTATCTATCAAATAGTTATAAAACATAATGAAAAAGATTACCAGGGTTGAAAAATATGATAAATTTGCAGTGACTATCGGATATTGAGACAACTTTTTATACCACCATTTTAGGATTTGCTTAAATGAAAATTGGCATTTTGTCACGCAATAAAAATCTTTATTCCACTCGACGCCTAGTTGAAGCGGCTGAAGCTTGTGGGCATGAAGCCCACGTGGTGGACGTTTTAAAATGCTATATGAATGTCACTTCCAACCGTCCGACAGTACATACCAAAGTTGAAGATGAAGATGTGATCCTGAAATTTGATGCAGTCATTCCACGTATTGGTGCCTCGATTACCGCTTATGGTACAGCTGTATTACGCCAGTTTGAAGTTGCCGGCGTTTACTCGGTAAATGAATCCATAGCCATTACCCGCTCAAGAGATAAATTACGTGCCCACCAACTATTAGCTCGTAAAGGTGTAGGTATGCCCATTACTTCTTATGCTCATTCTGCAGATGCCACTAAAGAGTTAATTAAATCAGTGGGCGGCGCGCCATTAGTCGTTAAAATCATCGAGTCAACGCACGGTGATGGTGTGGTTTTAGCTGAAACCAATAAGGCCGCTGAAGCTTTAATAAATGCTTTTAGAAGTTTAAACGCAGACTTTCTGGTTCAAGAGTTTATCAAAGAAGCCAGTGGCTCTGATATACGTTGTTTTGTGGTTGGCGATCGGGTGATCGCAGCCATGCAAAGAACTGCCGAAGAAGGTGAATTTCGCTCCAATCTTCACCGAGGCGGCGAAGCCCAGGTAATCCGTTTAAAACCAGAAGAAAGAGCTCTTGCCATTCGTGCTGCAAAAGTGATGGGCTTGGATGTGGCAGGCGTTGATCTATTACGCTCAGCTCACGGTCCTTTGGTAATTGAAGTGAACTCTTCTCCTGGTATTGAGGGTATTGAAAGAGCAACGGGCAAAGATGTTGCCGAGGCGATTATCAAATATATTGAAAAGGATTCCTTGAAGGGTCCCAATAAACCAAAAGGCAAAGGTTAGAAAGTTTAGGAAAAAGTTAAATGGAAACTTTACTAGTTGGTTGGCATGAAATCGCCGATTTACCGGATTTAGGCATCAGCAAATTACCTGTTAAAATAGATACAGGCGCTAAGACTTCCAGCATCCACGCTACCGATATCGAAGTCTTTAAGATTGGCAATATTCGCTGGATCCGCTTTCAAACCGAAAAAGCCAATGGCGAGCAAATTAATATTGAAACCCCTATTTTTGATCAGCGCCAAGTCAAAAGCTCTAATGGGCAAACTGAAACCCGTTACGTGATCGAAACTCTTTTGTCTTTAGGTGGACACCACTGGGGAATTCAACTGACTTTAGCAGATCGCTCCAATATGCGATTTAAAATGCTGCTTGGCAGAAGAGCCATGAATAATATTCAAGTAGTTCCCTGCAAAGCCAATCTATTGGCTCAAAAAACGTAAATATAAACTGCCAGAAAGTGGCAAATGGCACCGCCTAACACGAAAATATGCCAGATGGCATGGTTATAAGGAATTTTACCATCGGCAGCATAAAAAATAGTGCCCAAGGTATAACTCAAGCCACCTGCCAGCAATAACCACAAGCCACCAGCTGGAACTTTGGCTATCATTTCAAAAATAGCAAACACCACGATCCAACCCATTAAAATATAAGCGATCAGAGAAGCTTTAGGAAAGCGGTGTTTAAATTTAAGTTTAAAAACAATCCCCGCAAATGCTAATCCCCAAATAATTCCAAACAACCACCAACCCCAAGCTCCATTTAAGCTTACTAACAGAAAAGGCGTATAGGTACCAGCTATTAGTAAGTAGATTGCACAGTGATCGAGAGTTTTGAAAACCGTTTTTACTTTTGGCGATTGAAAGGAATGATATAAAGTTGATGAAGTAAATAAAATGATCAGGCTAATGCCGTAAACAATTCCGGAAGCCAGCTTCCAGCCATCATCAGCTATCATGATCATCATGGTTAAAGCTGCGACACCAAGAAATGCTCCAATACCATGACTAATAGAATTGGCTACTTCTTCACCATGAGTATAAACATATTCATCTTCATGAATATCAAAAGAATCTTCTTTTATATTTTCAGCTATCGTTTCAGTCATTACGTTATAAATTGATTTAGAATTTATCTTAGAATTCGAATAGAGTTTATGCCGCTAATTCTAACAACTTATTAGATAAAATACCTTCTTTATCATTAATTATTAAACAATTAATTTACTTTTAGCCAGGCAAAAACAAGCTACCTTTTCGTTGAACTTGTTTACTATAGCCATTGATATAAAAAACAGCTAACCTCTCGATTAGCTGTCCCTAAAATAGAAATATTTTCTTTAACGCCAGTTAATTATTTGCCAAATAATTAATAATAAATTGTCGCGCTTTAGCACCACCCACTCTGGGATTTCTGTTGGTCAAAATAATAGCAGTATATTTATCATTTATAATGTCCAGAGCGGAAGCAATACCCAAACCAGAATCACCTTCAGACCAACCACCCGGATGCCCATAAACCTTACTTTTTCCTTTAAAGGCAAGCCTAAATCCAAGTCCGTAATCTTCCTCAGACTGCTTTGTAGTCATTTTCATTAGCGTTTTTTTCTTGAGCAGCTGGTAATTCCTTAATCCTCTGGAGAGCTTAAGCAGATCATCAATGGTCGAGGTATAACTGTTTCCATCTGGCAGCCCTATCTCAGTATTATGCATATTCAGCGGGCTGAGAATGTTTTGCTCAATGTACTGTTCGTAGCTCATATTAGCCACTTCTTCAATAATTTTGCCTAAAACAATATAGCCATTATTACTATAATTAAAAATCCCTTGCTCTCTAGGATCAGTATCACTTTCTTTAATCAGTTTATATAAATCATCTAAACCATAGGAATCATCATAACTGGCATAGTCCCAATAAAAACCAAGCCCACTGGTATGAGACAATAATTCCTTAATACTAATATCTTTCCAGTTTTTGTTTTCAACGTCCTTCAGATAAAAGTTTATTGGAGCATCGATATCAATCTTGCCTTGGGTCTCAAGTTGCATAATAGAGATAGCAGTAAGCATTTTTGGTAAAGAGGCCAAGCCAATTTTCCCAAAAACAGTATGTTTTTCGGAAAGTTCAAGATCTCTAAAGCCATAAGCTTCTCTTAGCAAGATAGTATCACCATCTGCAATTAAAACTGTGCCATGTAACCTGCCTGCTTTTTCTTGATTCTCTAAAAAAAGCCTAATTTCACTAATATCTTTAACAACTTGATTTGACTCTTTCCTGCTTTTCTGTAAAACATCGTCTTGTAAAACAGAATTTTTGCAGCCTGATGATAAAATGACCACAAAGAATATACACAAAAGATTTCTCATAATCCCAATACCTCTTTTAAATCTTAATATTTAAATTTTATTCATAAAAATATAGTAGTCTTGCGTACTTTTTCGTGTGCTATAAAACCACTATGCTTGTATAAACGCTACATAAGTATAAAAGGGTTAAATTGGATACGAATTAAAGAGGAAAAACAGTTTTACCTAAACTTCCATTGATGCTTCATAAAAGCAAAAGGTGTTCTTACCAAGGCGTTTCGCTTGATACATAGCCAAATCGGATTGCCTAATCAGCTCTCGGGATTTAGTAGCATTTCTTGGAAAAAAAGTTACCCCAATGGAAAGTGATGTATCAAGACTAATGCCTGACAAGTTAAAGCTGTTGCTAAAAGACTGGTTAATTCGATCAATTACCTGAGTCACTAAATCCGGAGAGCCGACATTTTCTAAAATGATAATAAATTCGTCACCACTTAAACGAGCCAGAGTATCTGGAACTCTTAATGCATTACGAATTCTACCAGCACAGCTGATTAATAACTGATCGCCCACAGGATGACCATAATTGTCATTGATCTGTTTAAAATTATCTAAATCTAAAAATAAAACGGCAAATTTATCCTGATCTTCAGATTGAGTCATCCTATCCAGAGTATTAAATAAATAAGAACGATTTGGTAATTGAGTCAAAGCATCGTGTAATGATTTGTAGGTGGCAATACGTTCTTGGGTTTTATGTTCAGTAATATCGCTCATAGACCAAACGACACCTGTCACCAAGTCATTTTTAATAATGGATTTAGAACTGCAATAGAGCACTTTGTCATCGACCGTTTCAACCACCAATTCCTGCGTTTGAAAATACTCTTTGATTGGAATATTAAACAGATGCTCTATATCTTTCAGATTTTTAACTTTTTTTGAAATTAATTGAAATAATTCTTGCTTATTGGGCATGACACTTTTATCACGTTCAATATGCAAAATTTCCGTGATTACATCGTTATAGCAAAGAATTTCTCCATGTGAATTGAGATAAACGATACCGAAAGAAACATTATCAAACGCTTCAAGCATGGCATTTGATGATTGAGCCAGTTGTCTATGTTGTGATAATTGATCACAATTTTTATTTCCAACCAACATTTTTTTTGATACTGAACTCGTCACTGAATTAAACCTATTATTGTTCTCAAACAACTCGCCTCCTGCGTACTTTAGGTTTTGCAGCTAGGCCCTATTCATAGTGAATAGGGAGTATCTGCCGTTTGATATTTGTTCAGTTTACAATGCAAATATGACTTGTCAAACATTCATTAGTGCTTCAAAGATGATTCCTATAAATATCAATTAGTTAATAATATATTTTAAAGTGACAAGTTAAAAATAAATGACTGGCAGTCAGCTACTTTAAATAGTAAGTGCCAATTCATATCCCTGCCGAATGGCCCTCTTTGCATCCAACTCAGCAGCAAGATCCGCACCACCGATCAAATGGCTTTTTATCCCTTTATCATCAAGTACCGTTTGTAACTCTCTTTGTGGAATTTGGCCGGCACAGATAATAACATGATCCACTTCAAGCAATTCTTCCTGACCGGTTTTGCTGTGCTCGATAAGCAACCCCTGATCATTAATTTCCTTATACTGGACTCCAGAGACCATTCGTACTTTTTTGTGCTTTAAACTGGCTCGATGGATCCAGCCCGTGGTTTTTCCTAACCCCTTGCCCATTTTCGTTGCTTTACGTTGTAACATGGTCACCTGTCTTGGCGCGATTGAAACTTCAGCTTGCCCCAACAAGCCCCCAGGCAGCTGATATAAAGCATCAATCCCCCACTCTTTTAACCATTCCTGAACATTTAAAGTTGGTGAATTATTTTCATAAACCAGATATTCAGAAACATCAAAACCGATACCACCGGCACCAATTACTGCAACTTTTTCACCGACTGGCTTCTTATGCAAAAGCACATCGATATAGTTTAAAACTTTAGCATTGTCGATTCCTGAAATATCTGGCATACGAGGAGTTACACCAGAAGCTAAAATCACCTCATCAAAACCATCAGACAAAGTCTTTATACTAGCTTCCGTTTCAAGATGTAATTTTACATTGGATAATTCCAGTTGACGCTTAAAATATTTTATAGCTTCATAAAACTCTTCTTTACCCGGAATTTGTTTGGCAATATTGAGTTGACCACCAATCTGTTTGGCTTTATCAAACAAATGCACTTCATGCCCGCGCTTGGAAGCTTGTAAAGCAAATGACAAACCGGCAGGGCCAGAACCAACTACCGCTAATTTCTTTTTGTCTGTTTCATCTTTTATCGGAGTAGAAATTAATTCTGTTTCATAGCAAGCTCTCGGATTTAATAAACAACTGGCTCTTTTGCCCTTAAATACATGATCCAAACAAGCTTGATTACAGGCAATACACACATTAATTTCGTCGGCACGATTTTCCTGAGCTTTTTTCACAAAATCCGGATCGGATAATAATGGCCTGGCCATAGAGACCATATCGGCACAATCATCATACAAAATCTGCTCGGCTACTTGCGGCGTATTAATCCGGTTTGAAGTCACCAGTGGTACAGAGACCTGATTACGTAATTTTTTCGTCACCCAGGTAAAGGCACCTCTCGGTACTGAAGTGGCGATGGTCGGTACTCGCGCTTCGTGCCAGCCAATCCCAGTATTGATAATGGTAGCACCGGCTTTTTCGACCTCTTTTGCGAGTTGCACCACTTCCTGCCAACTGCTGCCCTCTTCTACCAAATCGATCATGGATAAGCGATAGATGATAATAAATTCATTACCGACGGCTGCTTTCACCGCTTTGATAATTTCCAGCGGAAAGCGAATACGGTTTTCATAACTACCGCCCCATTCATCAGTTCTTTTATTGGTTCTTTTAACGATAAACTGATTAATTAAATAGCCTTCCGATCCCATGATTTCCACGCCATCATAGCCAGCTTCTTTTGCCAACTTGGCGCATTTGGCAAATTGTTTAATGGTGCGCTTGATACCAGCTGCAGAGAGAGCTTTTGGGGTAAATGGTGTTATCGGGGACTTTAATTTAGAAGCCGATACTGAAAATGGATGATAAGCATAACGACCTGCGTGCAGAATTTGCATGGCAATTTTGCCACCAGCTTTATGTACCGCATCAGTCACTTTTTTATGCTTTTTAACCTGCCAGCCAAAACTCAACTGTGAGGAGTGAGGCGCCAGGCGTCCCCGAAAGTTTGGCGAAATACCACCAGTAACCATTAAAGCTACACCACCTCTAGCTCGCTCGGCATAAAAAGCTGACATCTTTTCAAAGCCACCCTTTTCCTCTTCCAGACCGGTGTGCATCGAGCCCATCAAGACTCTATTTTTAAGTGTGGTGAAACCTAAATCCAGTGGTGCTAATAAATTATCGTAGTTCATTATTTTAGTCCGCGCCAACCCCATGCCTTGTCATGATAGGTACTTATTTCAATTGAGTTTACTGGTATAACCAGTCGCTAGCAAGACCAATTCAAAACCTTATTTATCCAGCTGAGTAATATTTAATTACAATTTGGCTATAAAAAGTGCCTTTTGGAAATGAACTGTTAATATCCTTATGGTTTAATATAGCTCTATTTTGGTCAAGTGCGACAAGTGCAATGGTTACTTGGCCTTGTTGTTTTATCTGTTAAAAGGAAAATATTTGTGGCTCAACCAAACTCAATGATCGGTAAATTTTTTTATCGAATTTGGAAAACCGTTGATGTAGCTGGTCGTTTTATGATCGGTATCATCGCTTTGTTTATTTTTGCATTTTTGATTCGTGGCTGTGTGCAAGGCCCTGATCTACCTAAATATGATAAAGGTAGCGCTTTGATCCTTGCGCCAAAAGGTATCCTGCAGGAACAAAAAACCTATGTTGATCCGATTGCTGAAATCATGCAGGAAGCTCAAGGTACTAGCGTGGTGGAAACTGCCGTTTCGGACATTGTCGATGCGCTTAACTATGCAAAAGAAGACGACAAAATTAAAGTGGTAGTGTTAAGCACTGGCGGCTTACAAGGCGCTTATGGCGGTATTACCAAGTATCAAGACATCCGCAAGGCAATGGCCGACTTTAAAGCCAGTGGTAAAAAAATTATTGCAACAGCAGATAACTACAGCCAGGCTCAATATTATTTAGCTTCGATGGCTGATGAGCTTTATATGAATCCACAAGGCCTATTGTTCTTTGAAGGTATGGGCAGATACCGCACCTATTACAAAACCGGCCTGGATAAGTTGGGAGTAAAAATTAACCTGTTCCGCGTCGGTACTTTCAAGTCAGCAATGGAGCCCTTTTTCCGTGATTCCATGTCAGATGCGGCTAAAGAAGCCAATATCGAATGGCTTGGTGACTTATGGAATAGCATGAAAAGCGATATTGCAACATCGCGTGGTATGACGGTAGAGCAATTCGACAATTTTATCGAAAATTTTCCTGAGCTATTTAAAGCAGCGAATGGTAATGGCGGTAAAATGCTGGTCGAACAGGGTTTTGTTGACAAGTTGATGAACCGCGGTGACTTCCGCCAATACATGATCGATATGGTTGGCATGAATAAAAAGAAAACTTCTTATAAAAATATTCACTACCTAAGTTACCTAAAGGCCAAGCGTCCATTGGTAGATATGCCATCAACCGCAGCTAATCAAGTGGCGGTTATCGTAGCCAAAGGTACTATTGAAGATGGTAGCCGTAAGGAAGGCACCATTGGCGGTGATTCAACTGCTAAGTTAATTCGCAAGGCACGTACTAACGATAAAGTTAAAGCTATCGTTTTACGCGTTGACAGCCCAGGCGGCAGTGCTTTTGCCTCTGAAGTGGTTCGCTCAGAACTGGAGCGCGCGCAAAATGAAGGTAAAGTGGTGGTAGCCTCTATGGGTGGTATGGCGGCTTCCGGCGGTTACTGGATTTCAGCTACTGCCGATGAAATTTGGGCACAGCCCTCCACCATTACTGGTTCCATCGGTATCTTCGGTATGATCCCAACCTTTCAAAAACCGGCCAATGAATTAGGTATCTTCCGTGATGGTGTTGGCACTACTAAATTTGCCAATGCCATTGATCCGTTAGTGGATTTATCGCCGGAAGTGAGCGAGCTATTCCAAACTGCCATTAATAATGGCTACGATGAGTTTCTGGCGTTAGTTGCCCGTGGCCGGAATATGACCACTGAACAGGTAGATCAAATTGCACAGGGCCGTGTATGGTCTGGTGAAGATGCCAAACGTCTAGGTCTGGTGGATGAACTGGGCAGTTTGGATGATGCCATTAAAGCTGCAGCTAAATTAGCCAATATTGATGACTATGGCGTTTCATTTATTAAGCGTGAACTATCAGAAAAAGAAATCTTGATGAAGCAATTACTGGATAATGCTGAAATTACTGGCTCATTAGAAAATATTGGCAGCATTAAAGCCAATCCAATGGTTAAAGCACTAACTTCTGAAGTGCAGCAGCTTATGGATACTTTTGCTAAGTTCAATGATCCAAACCATACTTATGTTCACTGCATGTGTGAAGTCAAATAAGACTTGCCATGCTTAATGGAAAAATCAAAACACAGGAACAGCCAGAAAAACCTTCTGGCTTCATTAAAGGCGGCGCTAAGTCGCCTTTTTATTAGCTTTTTATCTGCAACAAATCTCGTTATACTTCGAGCCAATAGTTAAAAAATACGTTTAAAATGGCAAAAACCAAAAAAGTTTATATTGCCTATACTGGCGGCACCATTGGCATGAAACCCAGTGATAGTGGCTTTGTGCCACAAGAAGGTTTTTTAGAGCAAACTTTAGCCAGTTTTCCCGAATTTAATCATGAGCAAATGCCACAAATTACTATTCATGATTATGCAGAGCCCATTGACTCCGCCAATATGTCACCAGAAGACTGGCACCTGATCGCCGAAGATATCGAAAAAAACTATCATGATTATGATGGCTTTGTAGTGTTGCATGGCACTGACACTATGGCTTACACCGCCTCGGCGCTATCTTTTATGCTGGAAGGCCTACAAAAGCCAGTCATTATTACTGGCTCTCAAATCCCGCTGACACAATTAAGAACCGATGCCCGGGATAATATTATCAATGCTATCTATTTAGCCGCTCACTATCCGATTCCTGAAGTCTGCTTATTCTTTCATGATCATTTGCATCGCGGCAATCGTTGCAGCAAAACCGATGCCGATGGCTTTGCCGCCTTTACTTCACCCAACATACCGCCAATCGCCAGTATCGGTAGCAAAATAAAAGTTCGCGAACATCTAATTTTCAAGCAACATCGAACTGAACTTAATGTGCAAAAGTTTAACTCCCCAAAAATCGCTATATTGACCTTATTCCCAGGAATATCTGCAGATTTTGTCAGCGATTTTTTAGACCAGCCTAGTTTGGATGGCGTGGTATTGCAAAGCTATGGCATGGGCAATGCACCTGTCAGTAACAGACCATTAATCGAAGCCATTAAAAATGCCTGCGATAAAGGCATGGTAATTGTCAACTGCACTCAATGCCTGCAAGGCAGTGTCAATATGAACACCTATGAAACTGGTAAGGTACTGGTTGATGCAGGAGTAATCTCAGGCTTTGACATGACCACCGAAGCTGCTCTTGCCAAACTGTATTACTTGTTTAGTCGTGGTTTAGATATACAAACTATTCGAGAAAAAATAACCACAAGCCTTCGAGGCGAACTATCCTAAACTAATTTTAAAAATCTCAATCCCTAAAGGAATTATAAACTAGCTAAATGCAATAGCTTCTATTGAATTCGGCTAGCGTATTGCAGCAATAACCTTTGCTCCAAGTTGTATTTAAAGGATGGACAGGGAGCTTGCCCTTCTTCCCATGCTTTAGGACATGAACCACCGCAAATTGGCAAACAAAAACAGTTTTTACAACCTGTTTCACCATTTTTAATTTTATTATTAAAGTCTGAAAACAAGCGCTTACTTTTGTCAGTAACAATAATATCAAGATTGCCATTTCTAAAGCGATTTGGAGAACCAAAGCTTTTTACTTGAGAAAGCTCTGAACAATTAAAACGATCGCCATAACTATCAAATACTTCTGCGGTTTTTGATAATGCCATACAGACTAGTTTTTTACGCTGTGGGATCAAATTCATTTTAAAATTATTTTTGAGCAATTTTGAATACCAAGCTAATTCTAATTGAGAAAAATCCTCCATTGATAAAGCTTGTTTACTTGCATCATTACCCCAATCATGAATAGGAGCAAAATAAATCCCATCAATCCATTGAAACTTTTTACTAATTAATAGTTCTATTAATTGCTCTACATCCTGATAATTTTTTTCACCGACATTCATTCGCAAAGTGATTTTGGCATTACCTTGCTCAGAATCAATTTTCTTTTCCCCTATGGCAACAAGATTTTGCATAATATTTTCAAAACTCCCTTTACCATTTTTCATTGGCCTCATTTTGTCATGAGTTTCCTTCGGCCCGTCAAGGGTAATTTCAAAATGAAAACATTTTAACTGATTTACAAGTTTATCATATAATTTCTCTGTTAAAGCCACTCCATTAGTAACCATTTTTGAATGATAAGTCACTCCAAACTCTTCTGCAATTTGGATTAAATCTTTGCTCATTCTTTCAATGACAGGAAATCCTGAAAGTGGCTCCCCACCAAACCATCCCATAACCAGATGCTTATATTTTTTTGTTTTTAATTTTTGTTTTATTTCCTGATATATTTTCTCTCTAAAATTATCATTCATGAGTTTCTTTTCATGGGTTTGCCCACAATAACCACAATCTAGTTGGCACCAAGCACTTGGTTGTACCACATGATAAAGTGTCTCTTCGTTAACTGCCGCATCATTATTTTCCTGTAAGATCAGTTTTAACTCGGCATCATTTTCTAATTTGAATACTCCAATCTCACACAAAGAAGATAAAACATTTTCGGGTATCTTTTCTCTTTTGCCTTGCTTAATTAAATTAACAACTTCCGGGTGTACTATTATCGCCTCACCTGATAAACCTGAAAAAACAATCTGCTGCTCTTTCCCTGTATTCTTTTCAAAAAAAGGAGCCGAAAAAACAGCGTACTTTGACAGTCCCTGAATATTATTTTGCATATTTTATTCCTTTCAATATGCTAGGCGGGAATCAACCCCGCCTAGTTGTTACTTAACAGATACCATTACAACCCTGGTTGCAGCTTTCAAGCATTTCAGCAGATAACTCTAAATTTTTTACTGCATTCAATTGCTCAACATTATATCTGGCGGCAGCGATTGCTGCTTTTTTAATGTCAGTTTCAGACGTTTTTAAAAGCTTTTCCACATTACCACAGATACCATTGCAAGATTGGTTGATACCATCTTCAAGCGCGAGATTATCAATCCCTGAAATTGCACCTACATCCACGCCTACAGCGCTCTTGATTCGGCCAATTTCTAACTCAAGTTTGGATAAAGTATCAGCAACTGCCTCATCTCCTTTTTTCTTTCTAGGCATAATTTTTTCCTCCATATGCATTAAAGTAACGATGCACTATCGCGGACAAAATTAATAGACACAGGTGGTTTTAGAGTGGTTCCTTTGATTATTAATATTCATCCATAAATATTTGCATCACCCTCCAAATTACTCTTATATTTCGGCAAAGTCAATAATTTTAGCTAAACTATTGATTTTTCATAATGCAAAAATGCATTAAATTAACTAATCTTTAAATTGGAATATAAATATGATTTTTTTCACAAAGCTAGTTTTATGATGGTACAAACCAAAAACTGATTCAGAAGGTCGCCTAAATGATTCTTCAGAGTGAAAGCAGATAATTCTTAGAGCTCATATATTAAATTTTTTAGCAGCAAAATTTTTAAAAAAATAAAGTTATAGCTGAATCGTAATTAATGTAATTAACTCACCCGCTATGGAGGACCATACCCCCAAACATTACTATTAGTAACTTTATCCACAGTTCCTCCAGCACACCAAATCGCTCCGCAAAAAGCAGCAGAGTTTCCATTTAATAAATTATCCCAACCTGGGCCTATACCCATTTTCCAATGGTCTGCAGTACTATAAATATTGCTATCATTAATGGATTTTCCTGTTTGATCTGTACCTCCTATAACGTATAACTTTTCACTAACTACGCTAACATAGGGGTTACTGCGCGGTGGCCAGCCAATATTACCAGGAAAGCCTTTCCAATTAATGCCGTCCGAACTTTGCCATGCATCGGCCAAAAGCCCTGACTCTGCTCTACCTGCAATCAAGCATAATTTCCCATCGAAAACAGCTGCCCCAAAATCAGTACGCGCTGCCCACACTGATTCACTGCTAACTTCAGACCAATTGACACCATCTGTAGAATTCCATACATCACTCAATAAATTATCGTTAGCATCAATGCCGCCTATAACCCATATTTTCCCTGCAAAAGATAGGCAGGCAAAACCTGCTCGTGGACACCAATATGAATTTGCTGTAACTTGAGTCCAATTAATACCATCATCGCTATTCCATATTTCGTTATTTAAGGATCCATCATTAAGCTGTCCACCCATTAGCCATATTTTATTATCAAATACACAGCCCGCTGCTCTGCCTCTGGGTGCATAGTTCGCATTATTCGTAGCTACCACCCATTCACTACCATCAATGGAATTGAATACATAACTGGTAGCGGCTTCTGGCCCTCCAGCAAGAAACCATAAACGTTTATTAAAATCAGGCAACAACACCGGACGTCCCCATGTTTTCCAGGAGCCGGCTGAATTATATTCTTTCCAACCATTAGGTATCGGAATAACATCTAACTCGCTATGTACTGGACCACCTTGTCCATTGGCAGTAAGAGTATATCGAGTATATTTGGTGGGATAAATTATCGTCCCATCTGAAGATAGTGGAACATTACTTGAACCGTTGATATCCGGATCAATAGTGCATGAGTCAGCAGAAATAGTAGCCCAAGAAAGGGAAACGGGTTTGCCACTGTGTGAGCCAATTGCCGGATCAGCTGTTAGCGGTTTTGAAATTTTGACATCTTCAACAACTATGGTTAATTGTTCACTACACTTAGTACCTAGACTATTGTTATGCGCCACTAAAGTATAGGTTGTTGTACGCTTAGGATTAACTGTGTATCCATCAGGCTCTTGTGTAGGCACCTCAACTACTGATCCATTTACCGGACTTAAGGTACACGAATCAGCATCAAAGGTTTTCCAAACTAATTTTACCGCTTCTCCACTTTTCACATAAACGGAGTTGGCATCAAAACCTTTTATTGCAAGTTCTGGAACTTTTTTCTCTATCGCCAACGCATATGAATTATCATCGTAACCTGGTATATATGAGGATAAGAGATACAAATTAGTCGATGAAGGAGCGAAGTCAGTAACAATATCCTCAATAGCAAATTCCACCATAGCATCTGCACCAACACCAAGTATCTCAGGGCTTTTAGGATAAATTGCCCAATGAGGAGGATCTTGATGAACTCTTTCCTGTATAACCCAGTCTGTACCATAATCTTTATGCAAATGTACTGAGAAATTTTTTGTTCTATCAACAGTAGTTAAAGCGCCGTAACCTGGGGCATCTTTCGCCGTAACAAAAGCCAGATAAAAAACAGGAGTTTGTTTCCAGGGTGTTCCCTGCGGAACAATGGGCTTGGTAGAAGTATTATTCAATCTTATCACTAGCGTATTCGATGGAATATTACCTTTATCATCCACGTCAATAAAAACTTCATTACCATCAACAAAGCTAAGACTCAAAACACTTTTTATATCCTTATGATTTGATGGTAGCTGTTCTAAAAATAAACTAAGTTGTATGCCGGTATTTTGTACTTTGGGTATATTATAATTTTCTACATTAAAAGAACCAGCTCCAGGACTGCTATCTGCAGTAATGTTTGAAAGTGTAAATTGAAAACTATCACCCGTTTTTATTTCAATATCATTGATCGGCGTTAAAGCCCATGCAGTAAACCTTTCAGCTTGCCAGCCCGTTGGAGGAGTAACTTTTATTGCAGAAAACTCTTCAGGGGTAAGAATAGAAGAAATCGTGAAATACAAACTGCTAGGACCATCAGCCGTTATGCTCTTCGATGGAACTGGCTTGCCACCTTTTAAGGTGATTGTTTCTGCACCATTATATGTAAAGGTGAAATGTAATACGTTTTTAGATGCATCTTGAGTAACATAAATAACGTTTTCATCATTGGTGGCATTTTTTATACTGAATTCGATAGCAGAATTTTGACTCATTTTTCTTTCTCCACATCAGATAAGGCGATAGGTTCATGTTGAAGTTTTAACCAACCCTCTGTCGCTTTTTGTTGCGTCATCGTAAGTGCGGTATCTTGGCCTACGGCATTTATGTCATCGATAGTCCATTTTTTTGCATCGTCTTCTAAAGTCACCCATTTCCAACTATAGCCACTTTCATCAAGCGTTGGTAAGTGGGGTTGGTCACCAGTAATTACTGGTGACGTCAAAAAAGTCACAGCCATTGCATTCAAATCATCAGCAATTAAGCTTGGAGGAATCAATAGCTCTTTCATTGGCAACATCCCGGTCGTAGCATGGATTGATGCATGTGGGTCCATCAGTATAGAAACCAATACTGGTGGAGTTTGTTCATCGGTATTTACCACTACTTGATCAAATTTAGGTCGTATTACTCCATTATTTCCTTGTGCAGAAGCAGCAGGAGCATAAAAACTCTGATAGGCCTTAGGTGAACCATCATCTATAAAATAACCTACCAAACCATCATCTATATCACTGAGCTCACCTAATCTTACGGGCATCTCTACATGAGGAACTGCACCATCGTCTCGTTCTTTATCGATACCATGTTTAATAGAATCAGCAAAAGATTGCTTGCTCTGGTTAATGGCTGGCAAACCTAGAACATCCAAGTCCAGCGAAGCGCGAACCAGCGCTAAAGGACGACCAATAAGGACTGATAAGCCACTTTGTTGTTTGTAGTTTTGAGGTGAGATGAAAGTAACACTTTCATCAATTGTCTTTAGAATAGCTTTTAGGTAATCACGTGGTGAAGAAGCAGTATAAATTCCTAAAGCAAAGTTTTTTAAATGGCTATTTACGTTGGCAAAAACCTCTTCAATCGGCCGATTAAAAGTCTCTTGGTTTCCTGGTGCTCCTAACCATAAAGGTCCGAGTACATTAAAAGATCCCAATGCCTGCCCTGCTTCATCATATATAACAAGCGAATCATCAAGGTGATTAAAGAGCACCCAACCACAAACTGGTGTCGATGCAGGATGACTATTAACTTCTACTTGATTGTCTTTTGCAGAAAGCCAGCGAAAAAGCAGTCGCGCTGGCTGTGTATATCTAACAGGTAAATTTATTAAGTCTGATTGTTCATTGGGCGTTTTGAAGCTTTCGGCGCGTATCATCTTTGGCTTTTCTATATCTAAAGCTTGACCAAATGTATCGATTACCCGCAGGCGATTTATCTTTACCCCACCACTACGAATTGGGCCAAAAGTATTATTGGATAAGGGAGAATCATCGTTTTCAGAAGCTACGGCCCCTTTAACCAACACATTGGTAAAGTTTGAAAAATATTGCCCCTGCAATATACCTAGTGGGTCTGCCACCTCCATTTGTAATACCCGCGCCAACATTAAAAATGCTTCATTAAAACCGGATAATGATTGGGCTTGCATAGATAACTTCAAATGGTCGTATATATCTTGCAGCTCTTCTTTTTGCTCTGAATCAGGAAAATTTTGAATATACCGTGCAATTTGGTCTTTGATATTAACTTCAGTATTGTGTGTAAGTACAATAGTACCCTGGTAAACGCGCGCATAAGATTCATTAACAGGAATTGAACCTTTAAAAACCAAGTCAATATCATCTGGATCTAAGTGATAATTTTTTGTAATAAAATCATTACCATAAGGTGGCAATGCATTCGGATAGTGAGTTGTTTCCCATTGCATAATAATAGGTATCCACGGAACTTGCCATTTTTTAAACGACACTGTGCTTGGTGGCAAGCCAGAAAAAATAACACTATCACTATCGACCTGCGCAGAAAATAACTTAGCTTGAGCCGCTTCTATTACTTTAATAAATGCTTTGGGATCTTTTATAGCAGGATTGTTATCACCTCCCAACTCAGCAATTGCTTTAGAAAGGACAGATGCTTGCTTTGAATCAATAAAAAAAGCTTCTGCAAGCAATGCTTGTAATTCTTTTTTAAAAACAAAACTTTCTGATAATTCAAGCGATGGAAGGTTTTTAGAATCAATAGATAAAGAGCTATCTACAACTTTCATTGACGAAATCAAGCCAGAGTCCAAGCGACAAACAAGGTTTTGATCATCATCTGTACCAACCGTTGAGCCATAACGAAATGGCGGCTGAATATCGGTTCCAGAAAATAATATTACAGGGTCGCTCGGGTTCCAATATCGGGATGAGTTGTTCTGACCCAGAACAAAATCATCATTCAATAATGATTTTAAATGTGATGTTTTTTGTTCCACTGCATTATTAAGGGTGCTTAATTCAGAAACTTTACTCTGTAGTAAATTAATTTCATCTTCAATAAAGGCACGAGCATTATTGGGAGAAATATCAATAGTTTTAGGCGGTAGAGAAGAATACTCTAACTTCATAGTACGTACCCAATCTGCATATATTCTCTGACGCAATGACAAAACATTTGATATAGCCTGATCTAAAGCCTGTTGGGCAATATTGAGAGCATTCAAAGCTTCTGCTACGCTTTGAGGTAAACATTTCAAATTATGTGCAGATGATTTTGTATTTCCTGCAGGGGTGAAAGGACTATTATTTGACTCATCTACTTTTGGTTTTATTTCCCAAATACTGCCATGGCTGGTTGAAGCAAAATCTTTTTGATGCAAAGCTTCATCAATTTCAGCTAATCCACCTGGTAAAGTTAATCTATTTAATACCCCTATTTGTAAAGCATTTAGAATCGTTTCAATATTTTTTAATGACGAAAATTCAGGTTGAGCAGCGATCAAAGCTGACAATGCCTCCGCCGTGGTATTACCAATAGAAACTTGTAAATCTGAACTCGGAAGCTTTTTATCAATATAGTGTGTCTTTTTATCCCAGGGAATATCAGTTACAAGAGAATTGAATAAGCTTCGAGTGGGGACTGTAAAATTATCGTTATCATTAAAAACCCAATGATACACATTTTCAATAACCTGAATTTTTTCTTCATTTGTAGCTTTATCTGGATATTTAATATGGGCTAATGGATCATCTGTGTCAGTTGAATACCATCCAGTAACCATATAAGACACTCGCGTGGACTCTGGCGGAAATTGGGTCATATCCAAATCATCTAAAGTGTCCCAAAACCCAAAAACATTGGGGCAAAACTCATAAGCAGCAGCATAGGTAGCCTCTCCATAACCAAGCGCGGTAAGGGGAATTCGTTTTGCATCATTATTTTCTGCCCACTCATCAAATTTAAATGCTTTTCCTACCGCCATCGTTGACTTATTGTTGTCAACTTCAGGATTGAAATGTAAGGGTACATCAATAGATTTAGTATTCTGTACTAAATCTGGCGGTGTTGTTGGATCCCTACTCCAAAGATGATCGCTTTCTATAACCCAAGCCTTTAAGCTGGTTACAGGTGTTTTTATATTAGCGCTATTAGTTGCAATACGTACAACAAACCAACGGTTCGGTGCTGGCGGGAAAGTAATACTTTTGCCTTTTTCTGCCTGTTTACCATGTGCAATAGCATCCGGCAGTGCCCAATGTAAATGTATACCCACATCCAGTGGATCAGACACTTTTTGAAAGCTATCAGCTAATACTTGGTGGCTGATATAGGGCCCTCGATTGTGCGCCACACCATTTTCGGCATAGGGTAACAAAGAAAAATCAGGAGCAAGGCGAGAAAAATCTTTAGTGCCATAAGGATTAGTAGCTGAACCATTTACATCAGTGTCACCCACACAAAGTGCAGCCATGTCCATAGGGACAACTAAAGTTGCGTTTATATCACTCATCCGTTTATTTCTCCTGAAGTTATTTTATTTTTAAACATAACCTCTTGTGTACCTTCAACCATTTCAAGAGTGAATTCAGCAGACGTAAAAGCCAGAGGTTTACCATCAGGGGCATTATTTGCATTATTTTCGTGCAAAGTTTTATCCATACTTGTTGCCAGCTGATTAACCTTCAAAGTACGTTTGTCACTGTCCCGAAATTGTGGCTGCTCAGGCTTAACGGTCATTTGATCACCAGGTTTTGTACCTGCCGGTGCTGTACTGGGTACTGTCACATATCGCAAGTATTTATCACCGGTTATCGCAATTCCAAAATGTAAGCCCACGGCAGGCTCACGAATATAAACATGATCAATTTTACCCTCAACCATATACAATAATGTTGAAGCTGAAGGACGATCCATTCTGATAACATTCGTTAACTCTTTACCGCTTTTATCAAACGCCACTAGCTCCAATTTTGGCCAACCTGGAACTACCTGGGAACGCATAAAAAAACCTGTTATATGATCTGGTGGTTGATTTAATTTATCCTTACTATTAATTTGTGCCGCTGCTTGTAATTTTTTTGCCAGTATGTTTTTTTTAAGAGCCTCATTTTCATTAATATGACTAATGCTGCAAGCTCCTTCAATAAGTGCATACAACCAATTAAAATCAACTTGAAAAAACCGAATAGATTCGTTAGGAAGCATTTTTTCATTTGGTACCAGATAATTAAAAGGTACTCCATGCAATAAACCTAGACGTTTTAACCAATCCTTTAACTCATCTGGCGGATCATTATCATTTAATGTTTTTTCCATTTTTTCAGGATTTGCAAGAAAATCTTTGAAACGTTGTATATTACTATTTCTCTTTACTAAAGGTGACATTACTCTTCCTCCTGACCTGAATTTAAATCCGTTAAAGAGTTATCATTTTTTGTATAGTCATAGGATTTTTTTATAAGATCTGGCCCCAATTGAGTATTAATAAAGTTGGCTGTGGCATGCTGCATAAGCAGTGGATCATTTCTATGATCATTGGCCTTGATATTTAAAGCTTGACCAACCTCTTCTTCCAGTATTTCTCTCTCAAATGCTAAAAAGACCTGTTGAGTAACCGAACGGCTCCAATTGTATAAAGCTTGAGAGAATCCTTTATCTTGTATTGCGAGCAAACGACCAATTTGCCACGCCGCTGCATAGGTAACATCCATCATTCCGGTTTCTGGATTATACCTAACAACCTGATCGGCAGTTTCAATTGGATTAACTACAGGTGTGCTATCAGGTACAGGGATAAAAATAGTAGGAGGAACCTCGAATGGCACAAAAGGCCCTCGATACCAGGAAACTGTTTCACAGCCTTGCCGAGTATGATGATTTAAAGGGGTATATCCCATTTTTAAGCTATTTTTAACATACAGCTCTGCCTGACTTGTTCCTGTTACTTCATCCTTAATTGAGAACACTCTTAAATTATCTTTTTTATCCAATGACTTCAGTAAACCGGTAAAGGATTGTTCAGGATCAACCGACTGATAGCTCCAACTGCTCAAAACCACTACTCGAACCGCTTCGGCATCTTTTCCATTATCCAGCTTAATTGGTGCAGGTTTATAATCATCACCTGTTGGCAAGTAGGAAGCCATTCCTTCAAGGGAAACAAGAAAAACAGAACATTGAGTATTAGCTTCCGGTAAACGATTGCATACCACAACTGAAGTCTCTATTGACTCAACCTTTTCATCCTTAAGTCCCATCCTTGCCGGATCTTCTGGGATAATAATTCGACTGCTGCTCAACCATGGCAAATCCACCACTCCTGGAATTATTTTATTAAAAGTATCAACCGGAACATCCAAAGCAAGGCATGGATCGTACATCTGTTCCCCATACTCAACTTTAAAATTAGGGTATGATACAAATGTCTTAGGCAGATTACTTGGCTCCTTAGTACCATTTTCTGAACGGGCAAAAGGTTCTCTTTGTAAATCACCAACCATGATTTTTTTAATCTCTGGAATTGGATCATTTTCATCAAATAATAATAAAGCTAACCAGGAACTATTTTCAGCATCATCAGCCGTACGCTCCCATGGTAAAGTAGTACGGTTAAATACTATATGTGGCAAAACATTTTTATATTCGCCTTGACTATTTTGGGGAGGAAAAACACTTTCTATTTGTGAACTTTCAATTGCAAAACGTTCACCATTAACTTGGAAACTTTTTACATTACGATAAGTTTCATCAAATTTTGCTCCAGCTGGCGCTTTGGAGTCTTTATTTTTAACTTTTTGTTCAACCGTAATGGTATATTTACCATCCAGTAACGGAGGCCGATGATTCTCAATAAATGTAATCTTTCCCTTCTTTGGAGTTGCCTTATTTTTTGACATCACAAATCCTTAGTTTAAAAATTTCTGCAGGCCTTCATTATGCGGCTCGTTCTTCACCCAAATAACTCAACACCGGAGCACTTAATAAAACAGTATTCGCTGATTGAGCTAAAGCTTCTATATTAACGTCAGGATTAACATCAAGCTTGTTAGAGTTTAGTACTTGAATAATCTCAGAGCGCATTGAACTGGCGCTGTTTAGAGTCTGCATAAAAATTTCCATTGATTTATTCTGATCAAATGGATCAGTGGTTGGTATATCCGGAGTAGCCCATTCAAAATGAACCGTTCCTTCTGATTCTTGCTGTAATATAGAAATATCAATAGGCAATGGTGTGTGATCTGGAGTAAGTGCCTTTGTAGTGATGCTATAACCAACCACCAAATCACCAATATTTTGTGGCGTCTTATTTACTGTAGAAATACTCGGATTAACTACTAACTTTCCACCCCAAGTGCCACTAGGTAAATAAGCTGTGATCGGTTGAATGTTAATATGTTTAGCGACATCATATGCATTGTCAGGCTTATCTCCAACCATACGATTAATCGTAATAGTATGTTCAGAGATAAAGTTATTAATATTCACATTAACCGGGCCAACTCCAAAGTCAGTTTTTCCTACAGGTAAACTTTCTTCTTTATCATCAGCTGTGATGAGCGTAGCTTCTTTAATAGGAATAGCAGAATTTGTTACTAACTCAAGTGTTTCAGCATTCACTACCCAGTCTGGATCGGTTTTAGCAACCTTTGCTCCATCAAGATCTTTTAACATACCTTTTGATACAGCAGACAAACAATAAGTTTCAGTTTCAACTGGGGTTTCTGGTTTTTGTAGCAACACAAAATCTGCACTATCGCTTTTCGGCAAGAAAGAATCTTTAAAAGCATTCCAACTAATGGCAGCTGGCTTTTTATTGTGCTGATTTCCTATTTTTACAGTAAATGATATGACCGTCAGATCGACATATATCTTTCCTCCAAAAGTTGGCCCCCACAAATCGACATCAACGCCAACATGAACAGTAATAGTTTTAGTCGTTACCCAAAGATCTAATACATATGAAGCACCAATAGTTAATCCGTAACTCGCTTGATAATGAAATGGCTTCCAAGAGAGCAGGAAGTCTGCATGTGCGGTAAACCAGGCTTTTAAATCACCACTTTGCCAAACCGCCTCCATTCTTCCTCCAGCCATCAAGGTCGAAGGAGTCATTGCAAAATAGATACCACCTTTAATCGTTGTGTGTCGATCAACGGTCCAATTTAAACCAAGTAATGGCTCAGAGGGAAAGTAAGCAGGTTTATCATAAGCGGGGTTATATCCGCCTAAAGTGACAACAAAATCACCAGCGTGATAACTTTTTGCATCATTGTCTGGATTATCTTTAAACCACATATAGTAAGCAAAGCCACCGGTAAGATTACAATCTTTGGATAAAATATAAGAAGCTGGGGTAAGCTTTGCCGCAACTTGCAAAATTCCCGTACTAGGTGAAAAACTGGCTTTCAGGGCCATTTCAACATAACAGATTGGTGGAATACCTTCGCCGACATCCGGAGGCAAGGAAGCGCTGGTCAAACCCAGTAAAGCAATCTTGAAGTCTGTACCTACAGCAACGGTCAATAAAGCAAACGATTTTAATATTTCAAATGATGAAAAGTTTATGCCTGCGGCAATCCAGTATTCACCAACTTGAGGAGGAATATCATCGGCTAATGCTTTTAATACTTTATCGACTTGCTTTGCAATATCACCTGCCGAGTTAGCTCCTGGAGGATTGTGGCCGGTAGACCAACTCACTAATGGAAAATTAGCTACACCGTCTATATCCGGTATGTTTAAACCACGATTAAATCCAAGCCCTCCAGCAATTCCATCCAGGAAGAAAAATGGATAACCAATAATGGGTCTATTCACCGAAAGGTACATAAAGAATGACGGATCACTGCCTAACTGGGCATAGCCCCCAAGAGCACCAATGGTCATACTGGGAACTTCAACCATCAAGGCGCCATTAAAATTCAATGGGTCAATAGAACCATACAAACCACCACTAATAACCAGCGGCCCTTCTGCAACCGTAATACTTAGACCATCTAAAGTAACTGCAGGATCAAAGCTACTGATCTTAGAACCAATGCCAAGACCTATCAAACCAATACTTAGTATTTGAGCGGAAAGCGTAATATCGCCTATCGCATATAATCGCTCGCCTTTATATTCCAATCCAATTTTTTGAATTCCAATTGGACCAAATTGTTTTTGCACATCAATTGAAACACCCACTGCAGAATCAGAAGTGGTAGCTAGTGGATAAACCACATCCGTGTTTTCTATAAAATCACTTCCGCCAGTAGGTATTGTGATCGATAATGTTTTATTATCAGTGCCTAATTGCAGATTACTGGAAATTAGCACTCCTTCCTGCAAACCTTCATCAGGTATTTTAGTAACCCCTGCTGGAAAAAGAGCATTGATTTGTTTAGCTTCTGCTTGGTTAAACTTGGGTTTTGCATAAGCAAACTGTAAATTGTCAAACTCTACGGTAATTTCTTCAGGAAGTTTATCGCCTATTAATGGGATATCGGTCAGCCCTATTTTTGCTCCTAGCTCTACCCCAAATAAAAAGTGTTTTACTTTTTCAGAATTTTCCAAGAAAGCAAATTTGATAACATCCAACCCTATAGAAATATCATCAGGTATTGATTTAGATAAAGTGCTTGATATGGAATGAATTAAATCTTTCAGTTTTACTTGTGAGGAATTGCCGGTATGGATGTAGTCAGCAATAAATATTTTCTCACCAGTATTTTTAGTGTTAAATTTAATATCAAATTCAAGATCAGCAAATTTTACTGAACCTCCAAAAGTAGCGCTGTATCCTTTATCACCAACAACCACAGATTCCAGAAGCTCATCTCCTTCCTGCGTATGCGTAATGTCAACGCTAAACATAACTTCTACGGCTGTTTCATAAATAGTAAAATCACCGATACACTTAAAATGGAAATCACCTGTTGCTGTGTTATAACTGGTAGTTAAACTCTTCAGCTCTAAACTTTTTATGGGCTCAGGAATATTTTTAATGCCAAATTTGGATCCAAAATATGCAATAATAGAACCTATAGGTATCTCCTTAGCATCACCAGTAAGAGTAAGCCCTCCTCCGCCACCATCATACTTAGCTTCGAGAAACAAACTGGTTGCTTGATCAATAACGATAGTTCCAAAAAAGTCTGCATCCACTTTTGTCTTTGGTTGAGTATCAACAGATACTTTGGCGGTAAGATTTTCAACCTGCAAGCTGCTTCCTGCATCAATTTGAGCTTCTAAATCAAAGCTATAACGACCATTTGATATTTCTGCTAACAAGCTAAGAGTGGTAATGTCAATTTCTGGGAACTTCTTGGGTAATGTCACTTTAAAATGAGTAAATAAATCGGTAATACTGATTGATTTACCGCGTTGTATGCGCCCCCAAACAAAAAAGTTATCTGGAGCAAAATGTGCACCCACATCTATAGGAACAGTTTCAGCAATGGTAAACATTGTCTCTAATTCAATATAGCTATTGGTGATCTCCTGAAAATCCATCATAAACTTAAAACTCACACCGCCTTTAGGGATATGAATAATGTCTAAGATTGACCAGGAGTCGGCATACTCCACCACAAAATAACTGTATGAAATCTGGGTTTGTACAGGATTGAAAGCAAGCTCTATTTCGCGCATGCTAAATTTAGCCAGTGTATTGACTGGCGACGGTAAATAGTCTGATAACTTGATCCCGCTTGCTAAAGTTGAAAAGGTATCAAGATTTAAGGTTTGTCCCGAAAATTCCCCTGTTAAGACCCAATCCATATCTTTATAGCTGGGCACACCCAATTCAATAGGTAGAGTCACCGTATCCGTAGTACCAAGAATTAAATCACAAGCTATTCCAGCCTTATATACTTCGACCTCTTTATTTGGTTCAAAATTGACAGCCATATCAGCCATTGCAAAACCATTTACCAATTCCCACTGGGTCCCCGCTGGTGGTTTTGAAGACAAGCTCATATTAAAAGCGCCGTCTAATTTATCCTCCGTAACGGGAACAAATGTTAAGGTGGAAACCATATCGGCGATACCAAATACTTTGGCTATACCAATAACGGTGATTATATTTTTCTGCTCATCCACACTACTACTTGATACCGTTATCGGAAAAGCCAATGTTAATTTGACTAATGTGGTGATCATTTGTGGTGATACATCATCAGGGCCAACGGTAAAAATATCACCTGAAGATAGGCTTTTTACATAAGTGACTAACGCATTGTAACTAGTTATTTTTGCCACGAGAAATATTTCCTATACTGTCCTATATCAAAATTTTAGGGAATGCGTGAAAAGGGCAATCTGGATTTGCAGGATTGACTGGAGGGATCACATGATTACACATCATGATATTTCCACGCCCCGCCACATTAGAGTTTGGATGCGTTTCTGCAGTGCAATCATTGGTAAGTATATTGGCACCCCAACCTGCCGCGACAAAAGTTGCAACTGCAGGTGGATCAGGATGGCCATAGCAATGGTTAGCGGGAGGACCAGCAGCCACAGGAACCGGAGCTGTAATACCGTAGGAATAGGATATCCTTCCTTGATTTGCGACATTTGGAGCAGGAACGCTTGCTGGTACCAAATTAGTATTTGAACCATGATGAGAAGCAACCATCCAACGTAAATTATTATAGGCACCAAGCCCTGGAATAGATTGATAAGCGGCATCTCCAGGTAACAAAACACTCTGGTTATTAACCGCATCAACATGAACTACTACTGCGAGCCCTGTATCATTCATAGCTGCTATAGGTATTCCTGGACCTGGAACACAAGGAATAACGGTAACGGTTCCTCCGGCAAAAGCAGGTGCACCTTGTGGTACTGCATGACGATTAGCCGCTGGAATCGCCATCCAAACATTATTACCAGCACCACCTAATGGTGCGGTAGGCGTTATCCAATGCCGATTAGTCAAAGCAGCATTGTTAGCAGAGGTAACCGCCATGGTATAATGATCCCAATGCCAATGAGTAATAAGAACAAATGGATTATTCTGCAAACATGGGCCAGGATTAATCACAGCTCTATTACCTGCAGCATTAACTGGCGGTAAACTCAGTCCATTTCCCCAAAGAGCCCCGCCAGGACCAGCACCTAAAGGTAATCCAACATCTACATAAAATTGGGCAACACCCGTATTACTATAAATCAGATTACAAGATGCCTGCCCTACATCCATGACTCCCACTTCATCACACTGCAGCATACCCAATAATCTTTTTATCGCCGACATCAAAAAACCACTTTTAGGGGTAAAGCTTTTTCTAAGTATTCTTGAGGTTTTTTTACTGACGTGCTTCCCCTTACCGGATGTTTTCTTTATACCTCCACTAGGTTTTGATTTTGCTGCTGCCTTAGTACCGCCTGCTCCGTGCTTACCCAAAGTTATTATGTACCACTCACCTTCATGCAGTTCGTCCAGTTCAATTTCAAATTCACGAGCAATGGTTTCTGGGGTAGCCTCATCAAGCACAAAAAAACTGGCAGGAGAAATTGGTGGCTGAAACTTTTCAAGATCTTTTAACTCTTCTTTATATCCTAATACAGATACATCCATCCATTCCTTGGGCACTAACTCAAACTGCACAGACCAAAGCGTTTCCTGATCTTCCTTATTAACGGCGTTTTCAATTTCAACCAAGAATCCATAATACTGTTCACTGGGCGAATCTTCATGATCATATTGATCGCCTTGTTCCATAGCATTTAAAAAAACCGACATTACATCTTCTGGTATTTTTACTGTTGTAGTCATTAATTTAACCTATGTTTCTAATACACCTAACAAACAAGCAGTTTCCTTTTGTTATCAATGACCTGAACTTTAAATCGCAAAGTTCAGATCATTTCTAATAAAGTATTTATTTCGGAACCATTAACGTCATATCACTACCACATGGGATAATGTAATCTTTTGGCATCGTCTTTATACAATTCGAGTCCAAGCAATACATTTCATGATTAGGGAAAACATCCGACGCCAAACGTCCGTATTCTTCTAAGGTTGGATCTTCATTAGTTACCACTGAAACACTCATTGAAACAGACCAATCGTCCAGTGGAGGTCCACCGGCCCAATAAGAATAAGTAACTTCTGATGTCCAGTTTGCTGGTATTTCTGCAGGAATGAAGAAACCAACAGTTCCTGTAGTTGACACCTTTGTTTTAGGTAACTTTATATACTTGCCATTAGGCAATGGAGTACCACATGAAAAAGCCACTTCAGAACCTATTGCGCAACCTGTGCAAGTAATGGTGATATGTACTTTTTGTGGAGTATCCGATGCTGGGTAATCTGTAGAATTTGTAAAGGTTGGCGCACCAGCATCCGTAAACTGCACGTTATGCCAACCAGCACCACCCGTTTTACCTATCCACTGGGCCAACTTACCTAAAGATGTTACGGCATTAGGTGGCTTTTGATTTTCAAATGGATGATCCGGAGTTGAAATAAAACCAACTAAACAATGATGCTCACCAGTATCTGTCGGTACAAAAGCAAATGGATCGGTAGTGACACCAATAGCGCCTGCAGCTAAATCTTTGAGTTCACTGGTTTCCGAACCCTGTGAAGTCTTAAGTCCATTTTGTAGCCATTGTTGTGGATAAAGAAAAAGTGATTGTTTTGCATAAAAAACCCTAACTTCGCCAGTTACTGTTTCTGAAGATAAATTTTTGCCTCGCAAATAAATGTAATTAGAAGCATTTTTGACAACTGGTTGGCCCGGATTTGTAGCATAGCTTTCTGCTGAGGTATAAACTGCTGTTGGATCAGATACAGGACTTATACCTGCTGGAATAATATCTGGAGATGCAGTCCAACCTCCTGTTCTTGGCATCAAACCTTTATCCTGTAAATTTTGCCTTAATAAAATACTGTTATACTGAGTCATGCTAAAATCTCCTTAAATTATTCGTCATAAAATTAACTGATAGAACTAGCTACTTACTCGATTTCCTTTTCTCCTATATTTATTAAAAACCATCCCTGACAACTTAAGCTGCCAGGATTTAACATTTACGATGTACAAGTTTCCAGGCTTCCCTTTTTGCAACTTAATGTACTAGGCGCCATCCCGTTCTTTACTTCCAAAACTGAACATGCATACTCAGTTTTAGCTTTTTGATCATTAAACTGAATATCCCAAATTGACTTTGCATTATTTGTTGCCGTGATTAGTGCAGCTCCATGCAACCGATAAAAAACACCCTGCAAGTTAAAATCATCAGGAAAATAAGGATTAGACTGTGTATTGGCTTTACCAGAAAAATAGCAATTATCCTGTGCTGATGGGCGCCCTTTATAATTAACCCCGGTATTACCAACAATAACTTGTGGTGCATAGTTTTCTTGTGGAATTAAAGCTTGATAGCCAAGATGGATATGTCCAGATAGAACCAAAGAAACTTTACTTACCACAGAGTGGTTACTTGCATAAGCATCAAGAATATAAGTGTTACTGTATTCAACATTTGGCACATAACTTCCATTCATTGAATCAATTGAGGTGACGGCTATGGGTGGCTGATGAGTGACCAGCCAATAATCATCAATTGAACTGTCGATTAAATTTTCAAAAACTTTAAAATCATTTTTATAATCGCGATGATGATTACGTGCAGAATCCAACATAAATAAACGCAAGATTTTTTGCTTTCCCCCAGCTACCTGAAAAGGTAAATCAATGGAAAAAGCAGGATCAAACACTGCTTGGCTATTTTGTTCTTTACAACCAATAAGGTCATTATCTAAAGCTGCAGAAAATGGATCCAAAAACATAAACCAGCCCCTGCCACCATAGGTATAGGGTCCATTTGATTTTCCAGTTTGTGTTCTCCATCCACATTGTTCATGGTTACCACGAGAAAAAACCCACGGAGCTTTAGCAAATAGTGGTTTAGCGGAATTAAAGAAATCATTGGCCCAATTTTCCCAGGTATCACAAGGGTCACCTTGATTACAATAACCATTCTGATAATTCTGCCGATATAAATAATCACCAAGATGAATAACAACACTTGGGGTTAATTTGCTAGCATTATTTTTAGCAATTTGTGGAAAAGGAAAATCTTGTTGACAGTTGGTTTGATTTCCTGCGCCTCGACAACCACTATCAGCAACTAATAGTATTTGATTTCCTAAGGTGCTTACATCATAGGGCAGAAAATCAAACATAATAGGATTTGGATCTAAAGAACTTCGTTTGATTTTCAAGCTGGACTGGGGCGAAAATCCTAATTCATAAACTCTTACAGGAAAATGTTGCGGATCACCATTTTGGCCACGCAAATAAACAGCATTTGATTGAAGCCCATCAACAAGCACGATTGGGGCCTCACCTTTTAACCCATTAACAATAACTCTGGCTATCCATTTACCGCTACTCTTTTGAGTATCAGGAATTTGTATCCAAGCGGCTAAAATTTCAACTTTAGTTTGCTGTAGACTGTCTTGTTCAGAATGATTAGCGTTATAAACACAAGCTGAAAGGCTTGCTAAAGATAAGATTATTAGCTGGTAAAAAAATACTTTTTGTCGTTCGAACCATTGATACTTTAATCGAATTGTATTGTTTATTTTAGCCAGGAAGCATGAGAATCTTTTTATCCTTAGTAAGTCTTTTTTATTAGTAACCATGTTTCCATACATTCCTTTTAGGCAAATCCAACCTCTAGCCTGAATACTCCCTTAGGCTAATACTAAAATATCAAAATGATTCTTTACTGCTATTTACGATCCTTTTATAACTCACTCTCCATTAATTCGATAAGGCTTACTTTTCGTAAGTAATAATTATAATGACATAATTTGCACGCTTTGTGTAAATAAAAACATTATGCAATTCATATTTGCATTGACAGGCGTCACAAAATTAATAATTTATATTTTGGATACTTGTACAAGATACTTTGCTTCTATTTAAAGTCTATCCAATAGTTCAGTCTCTATTGATTTGCTTTGCTACGTCTCTTCTTTTCATCTCTTTGCGCATCTTTAACATTCTTATATTGCAGCGCTCCTCCAGAAGTAGACTCCAGTGTGTATACATCCCAACGCCTATTCTTCGAAGATTTTTCGAGCATATAGGCAAGAACCACTTTATCTCCATCTGATCTAAGATTAATGGCACCATAAACCGTTACGTTTCTCTTTTTACTTAATTTAAGTTTTTCTTCCGCTTGCTTAAGTAAAGCTTCTTTTTTAACAGCGTCCGTCTGAGCTTCAGCTTTTGCTTTAAGTTGCGCGCCTTGAAACCAGGGTGAATCTTCTCGATCGATAAACTCATTTGCACTACGAGAAAGCTCCGTACTGAAAATAAGCGATCTCGAACCTCGACCATGATGACCCAAGGCACCAATCGTATCGCTTCTTGGATGTGCATGGCTCTCGTTATCACCACTGGAAATAACTGTTGCCGCAGCATTAATAGTCTCAAGAAAGTGATCGGTAAAATCAGCGCTACCGTGATGGCAGGATTTTGCAATATCGACTTTAAAAGTAGGTTTGGCCGCCTCTACAATTTCATCCGTTCTGACTTGAGTAGGATCATAAACAGGTAAGCCAGTGTAGTGACCTAGAAGAAACATTTCGGCAGAACTGTTTAGATCGCCGCCAAATAGCAAAGAAACATTCTTATAGCTCAATTTGAGTAATATCGATTGACCATTTTTTGTCTTGCCGGTATCCATCTCAGCAGTTTTTTCCTTAGGTTTTTTTGAAAATGTTCTCAGCGCATTATCAGCATCAATTTTTTCAATAACCGGCCCTAAAACTTGAATGGAGCAATCGTCAGCATTATCAGGCCCAAATCCCGGCAAAAAAGCCCCTCCAGGGTGAGTTTCCCCATGCTTTGTAGAGAGCATTCGAATACTTGGAAAACGACGCTTAGTTTTATCTTTCGCCTTAACCGCATCATTTAGTAAATCAGGATATCGCTTTGGATTGCCTGTGGTTTGCTTTATCCAGCGCTTTTCATTCTTAAGTAAATCCCGAAGTTCTTTATCGGTTTCAATCAAGCCCGTCAGATACTTCTGCCCTTTTATGGTTCTAGTTTTACCCAGTAATGTATTCTTAGTAGACGATTGTTTTCCTGATGAACTCACACCGAATTGCTCTACAATACCATTGTGCCATATGGTCTTTGCATGCACGTTTGAATCATTCACTAAATCAGAAAAGCCGTAGTAATGATCCTGATCGGGATGGGTAATAATCAGCCCATCAAAATCATTGCTACTTTTAAAACCTGAAAATCGCCATTTCAGGTAACGATACATATTATTCCCAACTCCAGCATCAATAACATACTTTTTATTATCAGGAGTAATTAATAAGGCACCATCTCCTTGACCAACATCCACAAAAACCACTTCTAGTAATTGATTAGGTTGAAGATCTTCAAGATGCATATATCCAGAAGTACCTCTAACTCGAACAGGCACCATATTCTTGGGAGGTTTACTGGTTTGTTTTTTTTCTGTAGCAGATCGTATATCAGCGTTTGGATCATTTGCGTAAGAATAATCCGTGACTTTTACCCAATCACCCCATAGCAAATGCTTGACACGCCTAAGCTTAAGTTTCTTTTTACTATCCCTTGCATAATTGAAAACGTGAGCCGTTGGATAACCAGCCCAGACCACATCACCCTTTTTTGGCATATCCATATCTTCCTCCTTAGATAAGCTTTTAAAAGCAGCTCTAGCGATATCTCAAACATATTTACTAGCTCTGCCTTAATAAATCCATATAATTCCTAGCACTAGAATACCATGAATTAAAGGAAATAGATCTATTTTTTTAATACCCTGCTGGCGCTGGACTAATCTCCAGACTATACGCACTAACTTCCCAGTCAAAACCGAAAAGCAATCCAAACCCTTGCTGATTAAATATCCAAATTTCAGGCAATAAAAAGCCGACTTAAAGTCGGCTTGAAAGTAAAAACATCAATTTATTATGACTATTCAAAATCCAAATTTTTTCATGATTTGGTCAGAAGCATTTGCACCTTCTTGAGTAAACTGCCACTCATTAGCGGCGTTAATGTCAGAAGTAATCCCACCAATATCAAGTATTTCATTCTTATTAGGTGTTAAATCGATATGCTCTTTATTTAAATATTTTTCTCCATTCAAGACATAGACGAAAACAGCTTCATTCCTAACTTCTTATAATGATTTATTATCATGTCTTGGAGCTATAATAATGAATTTTGAATTATAGGCAGATACCTCTTTCTCTAATTCAATGAGTAAACATTCTCTATTGTTTTTGTTCTTTAAAGATTTAACTACTTTATACTCGATGGGCAAGTCTGTAGAGTCAGCCTCAATAAAGAAATAAAACATCCGATTTAAGTTTTCATTACACATACATTCATTTAAAATATTATGATAAATCTTTTCTCAACGTAACTGCTTGTTCATAAATAGCATCGCGTAAAAAGTCCAACTCATCATTTTTTTTATTTTCGTTCTCTTGCGTCACATCATGCCCATTATAGTGACTAATTAAAAGATCATTAATTGATCCCATGCCTCCAAACCAAGATAACACTTCCTCTATATCTCTTGAGCTAAACTTTTTTACGTCCTTTTCAGCAAGCTTCTTTACCTTTTCGCTCCAAAAATCTTCGCAAATACTATCAAGAAGTATATAAATGCTTTGCAATGTACGTTTAAATTCTTCGATTTTCATATTTAATATCCATTACTGTCAAAACTCCAGCTCTAACCTACACTTGCTGTATAACCTTGCGCTGACACATTTACTCTTACATCTCACTTATATCCATCCGTTCCACAATTTGGTGATACTATCTTTAGATTATTACTCTATCAAAGATCAAATTTTTCATGATTTGATCAGAAGCATTAGAATCTTCTTTAGTGAATTGCCATTCACGAGCTGTATTAATATCAGAGGTAATCCCACCAATATCTAATATTTCATTATTATTGGAATTTAAATCGATATGCGTTTTATTTAAATAACTTTCACCATCTAATACATATACAAACACAGCTTCTTTGGTCGGTGTATCCAATGGTTTGTTGTCATGTCTTGGAACAATAATAATGAACTTTGAATTATAAGCAGATACTTTTTTATCTAATTTGATAAGTAAACATTCTCTATTATTTTTATTTCAATGAAATATACAATAGTTACTTTTGTTCGAAGTCTTTTTCTAAGTCAATATAATTGATATTTAAATTAACATCATATTTTCTTTCATTAAATCGCTCTTGAAAGAGAGGAATATAAAAGTCAATCTCATTATCAGATTTCCAAAGAGTGTACAAAGACAGCTTTTCTTTAGATGCAGCCTCATACATTAGAAAACGCTCATTATTACTGTTGTTCTTTAAGTAAACTTTTGTTTCAACTAATCTACCGTCATCGCATTCAGTCTGCTCTTGGTAAATTTCTAAATTTTTACTTGCTGATGGACTGATCATCGCTGGAAAAATCTTACAATTTATATCTGCTTTTGTATTAGTAAAATACAAAGCCATTGCCGTATAAATAATAGCCACAATTGCTATTATTATAAATATCCACTTCGCTATATGCTTCATCAGTAAACCCTCTTTTTATATTATTTAAAATGAAGCTTGCGCTCAACTTTGAGTGTAATCAAATGAACTATAAAATGGAGCTTTCTTTGGAACATAATATAAGTGTTTATGCATCTGCTCTTTAAAGCACTGCGCAAAGGCATTTCCACCTTTTTTAAGCCATGACTTTTCAACAGTTCCATTACTTCCAATCCGAACAACTACTACGAAGTTCCCTGGTTGCTGTCTAGTTTGATTAAAACAGAAACCAAAGGCATTAGAGGCTAATTTACCTTGTGCCGAAATCAATGTTTTCTTTTCCTCAGCCACTAAAGCAGATTCATGTTCGTCTGCTAATTTTTTCACATCAATAAAACTTTGTGCTAATACTGCGGGGCTAAAAAGTATTAGAAATAAAAATTTATTCATTTTCGAACTTCCCTATATATTTAAACCTCAAGTAAGCCAATATAAGAACTGGAATTAAAGTAGAAATCACTGCTACTGTTAAGGCTTCATTAAACTCAACTTTACCTTGATACCAGTTATTGAACGTAACAAATCCCCATATAACAGTAGAAATAATCGCTACTTCTAAAAACCTTTTAGCGAGTAATACTCCATCTTTTTTGCTCAACTTATATATTAAGTAGTTCACAACTACTAATAGAACTGCACAAATGTTTACATATAAAGATGCACTTTGCAGTCTATCTAATGAGAATCCGTTCTTACCATAGCTAAGAAAGGCAATATACCCAATACCTACAGCTAGTATACTCCACCAAATACCTATTAATAATTTTAAATTATTCGACATAACAAGTTCCACATTTTAAAACTTTAGAATAGATAATTTCTGACTTCCCACTTCCTTGAGCAGCACTTGCTCCTAATCCACCAGATAATCCACCTGATTTTATTTTAACTTCGCCATTATTGATAGAAGTTATTGATGTCCCCCAACCGATTCCTACAGCAGCTCCCATTGATGCATGATAAGCACTGCCTTCAAAAATCATAGGATCTAATGAGCCCCAATCATCAGGCCTGCCATCGTCAAATGGTTTTATTTCTGATCCCATACCGCTAATACCTAGTCTTTTTTTAGAACCTACACCAACTCCCGCCAAATGCACTCTAAATTTAACCCAAAGTTTATAGCCATTAATACATTCTGAGCCAACTGTATATTCAACATAACCGCCTGTAGCTACACCGATACCAGCGCCGGCTTCCCACATCGTACCTTTCCACTCAATTAATCCTGTTGGATCAACCTTATTAACTGGATTAGCGCCTACATAAGCATAGGTATTAATCCCGCCGTTCAATCCAATGGGGTCCGATTGTAGGTACCTTCCTGTTTCTGTGTCATAGTCCCTGAAATAGTTTTGGTGCATTCCGGTTTCACTATCAAGGATTTGCCCAGGGAAGCGAAGGTTTTGGGTCAGGTTGTTGATACTGGCAGTGAGGTTACCATAGGGGTCATAGTGGCCTTGCCATTGGATGGTACCTTGACTGTCAGTTAGGGCGACGGGGCTGCCTAAATGGTCAGTGTGAACATAATAAAGCGTATTGCCGTCAAGGGTGGCTAGGCGCATACCGTCAAGGTAGATATATTCTTGTTGGAGTTGTCCAGTACCATCGGTTTGGGCAATCAGTTGACCAGCTTGGTCATAGTGATACAGGCTGGTTTGTGCCCCACTACCCTCATCGACCGTTTTCTTAACTCGTTGGCCTTGTGCGTTGTACTGATAGCTGGCGCTCATGCCGGTTTTGTTAGCCGTTACCATTCGACCCATCTGGTTGTAGGTGAAGGTTAAATCACCTTTGGTCAGGGTATGACCTGCAGCATCGTAAGTCAGGTTGATCGTTCCGACTTGGGTTAATCGATGACTATTGGTGTCATACTGATAGCTGGTGCTGGTACCATCTTGAGTTTTGGTAAGGCGATTGCCAATGGCATCAAAACTATAGTCCTGGTCGCCATAGCTGCCAGTAGCATCGGTCAAGCGGCCTAAACTATCGTAAACAAAGCTTTGATTCTGGCTGCTGTCGATTGGGTTGATAATCGAGTGGAGGTTATTGCGGACGGTATAACCGTAATCAAAGTCGGTCACGCCGTTAACCGTTTTATCGGTGACCCGATAACTTTGGTCAAACTGTTGAGTCAGGGTTTTGCCATTGCCATAAGTCAGGTCCTTGAGCGGCCCAAAGGGTAAGTAGCTAATGTTA
>JANQSG010000026.1 GCA_028284185.1 Kangiella sp. | reverse complement strand
CAGCTACACCAATGCGGCCAGCGTGACGAGCACCCAAGGGGCGTCAGATACGGCGGCCGATACGGTGACCTTAACCGCGACCCCAAGCATCAGCCTGACCAAGGTGGCTAGTGTATCTAGTGTAGGTGCTGTGGGAGTAGATATTAGCTATAGCTTCTCCGTGGAGAATACGGGAAATGCAACTATTAGTAATATTGAATTAGCGGATCCTCTTCTAACTGGTTTAGTTTGTAATTCTATAACCGCTTTAGCCCCGGGGGTTATGGCTAATTTCAGTTGTACCGGAAATACTTATACAGTTACCCAGGCCGATATAGATACCAATGGTGGCGGTGATGGTGATATTGATAATATTGCAACTGCTATTGGTGATAGCCCATCAGGTACCGATGATGTGGTTGATACCAGTAATAATGCGGCGGTAATTATTCAGCCTGTATTAGTAGCTGGTGACGATGATTTTACAACTACTCCGGTGAATGGTTTTGTTGGAGGCATTGCGGGTAATGTATTCGGCAATGATACTTTAGGTGGTACAAGTGTCGATTCATCGACGGTAACTTTAACCGTTACTGATGATGGCGGTGTAGGTATCAGCATTTCAGCTGATGGTGATGTTATTGTTCCTGCCAGTACAAGGGCGGCCACTTACACGATTAGCTATGAAGTTTGTGAGATTGCTGATCCAACTAATTGTGATACAGCTATGGTTACTGTGGTGATTGATCCGGCTGCGCTTGTGGCGGTTGATGATGATTTTACAACAACACCAGTAAATGGTTATACCGGAGGCATTGCAGGTAATATCTTTGGCAATGATACTCTGAATGGAATGGGCTTAGATCCAAGCCTTGTTACTATTACAACCTTAACCAAAAGCTTAATGCCGATTGGGATTGCAAATAATGGTGACGTTATCGTTGTTGCTGGAACCGCTGCAGGAACCTACGTAATAGATTATCAAGTCTGTGAGAATTTGAATCCAGCTAATTGTGATACTGCGGCGGTAACAGTTTTAGTTTTACCACCAGTTATTGTGGCTGTGAATGACGACTTTACTAATAATCCAATTAACGGTACTGATGGTGGGGTTGCTGGCAATGTGCTTGATAACGATACGCTTAATGGAAATCTGATTCAGCCGAGCCAAGTGACCATTAGTGTACTTGATGATGCTGGTTCGGGAATCACTATCGACGTTAATGGTAATCTGATCGTTGCAGTTAATACGGTAGCGGCAAATTACGTTATTACTTATCAGCTTTGTGAGATAACTAACCCAACTAATTGCGCAACGGCAACCGCTAGTGTAACTGTAGCTGGAGGAGCTTTATTGCGTTTGATTAAAACCGCAGATGATTCACAAGTTTCTATTGGCGATTTTGTGACTTATACCGTAACGGTTGAAAATATTGGTGTAGTTAACGCCGTTAATGTTGCGTTAGTGGATACGCCGCCGCTAGGTATGGCTTTGGTTGAAGGTTCTGCGCAGTTTAATGATTCTAATCCTGCCAATGATTTAGCTATTGTTGGCAGGCCGACTCGTTTTGAAGGGGTGGATGTAGCTGTTGGTGAAACCGCAACTATTCGCTATATGATGCGTGTGGGTGCTACCGCAGTTGGTGGTAACTTGACCAATAGTATTGCTGCTTATGCAAATTCAGTAGCCATCAGTAATAAGGCAACGGCTACTGTTGTCTTGGCATCGGATCCCGACTTTGAACAAGCCACTATTATGGGGCGTGTCTTTAATGATCGCGATGGCGATGGCTGGCAAGATGATGCCACAGCTACTGGTATTGTGGTAATTGGAGGTATTGATGAGTCTGCTTATGTAGCCAATTCCACTCGTGTGGATAGAGGCGAAGGCTTGCAGTCAGAAGCGGATGCCAGTGCACCAATTAATCATGGTATCGAGCTTGGCAACTTACGTGGCCGTAATTCCTATATGGATAAAGCAGAAAATCATCAGATAGTGATCAGTCAATTGATGAGTGAGCCCAGGTTTACCAATAGTTTTGTATTAGTAACTGCCGAAGGTACGGAAATCCGTATGGATGCTAACGGTAAGGTGACACGCCAACATAAAGGCGAAGTTGCCGCTGGCTTGTCTGCGCAAGATATTCAAGTGGAGCGTCGGGTTACGATTGAAAACCATCAGTATCGCGTGGACTATGTGATTAGTAATCATGGTATTTATGAGCGTGGTATTCCTGGCGTGCGTATTGTCACGGTTGAAGGCTATATTATCGAAACAGATGCTTATGGTCGATTCCATTTGAATGCCATTGAGGTTAGTGATTCTGGTCGTGGTCAGAACTTTATTATGAAAGTGGATCCTGCGACCTTACCGCAAGGCTCCAGCTTTACTACAGAAAATCCAAAAGTGAAGCGTATTACGCAAGGCATGTCGGCAAGTTTTGACTTTGGTGTGAAAATTGCAGAACCAAAAGCTCAGAAAAGTGATGAAAAGAAAGAAATCGGTATTGATTTAGGTACCTTACTTTTTGATGATAATAGTCCAAAAATTAAGGAAGAATATCAGCCTTTAATTTCACAAATGGCTGAAAAGATAAATCGATATGAGGCAGGAACTATTTATTTTGATGGTTATGGCGGTGGCGTGGCGCTAGCTTATGATCGTGCGAAAAATGTTCGAGACGCAGTTTTAGCTCAACTTCGTCCTGAAATTAAAGATAACTTCAAAGTCGCTTTGTTCGCGACAAAAGAAGAGGGCGATGGCTCTGAGAATATTATTACCATTGGTAAAAAAGTTGAGTTGGGATCGGTGTTCTTTGAAACCAATAAAACCGTGATTAAGAAGCAGTATCTTGGGTTGATTCGATCGATTGCTGAGACTTTAAATGAAACTGGTGGCGGTATTATTTTCTTATCAGGTAGTGCAGATTTTAGAGCCGCTAATGACTATAACTATCGGCTTGGTTTGGAAAGAGCCAAAAATGTTTATCGAGAAATTTTGAGGTATTTGGATCAGTCTAATATCAAAGAAGTGAAAGTGGAGACTTCCTCCCACAAATACAAAAGTATTGAGGGAGCTATCCTATGAAGATGATTAATAAAAATATGCGTTGGCCAATAGCAGGTTTTGGCTTAACTGCTATTTTAATGGGTTTGGCTCCGAATGCTTTTTCAAAGGACGCTACACAGAATGCTGATAAAGAAATCAAGCAAATATATGAGTGCACAGAAGGTGAATGCCGTACTCAATATGGTTTGGTTTTTAGAGTGCGAAGTGATGGAGAAGATAAGTCAAAACATGATGTTACTACTGAGCAGGACTTACAAAAAGATCGACGCGTCGATGTAAAGTACAACAAGGTTTACTCCATTGACGAGAAAAATTTAGCGCCAGAGCAAAAAAGAACGGATGTTTCCAGTAATCTATTGATCCAATTGGACAATGGTGGCTTGTTATGGGCGACCGAAGATCCAGCGCTTACACGTCCTTCTCTAGGCTTGAATGGACCAAGTACGGTAGCTTTTGAAAATGGCCAAATCGCGGAAGAAGTTAGTTTTAACTATTACAGTAATTATGCGGCCTTTATCGAGCGTTTAGAAATATCTGTATTTGATGGTGACGATACCGATCTGGTAACCGAGTTGACGACTTTTGACGTTCCGGTGACTAACAATGGTCGTTATTCCTGGGATGGTAACTTAACGCTTGATCAAAAATTAGCACTAGGGGATGAATTGATTTATGTGATCCGCGCTTATGATAAAGAAGGGCGGATGGATGAAACGCAAATTAAGAAATTATTATTAGTCTCAAAAGAAGAGAAAAGTAATAATGTTTCGCGGATTGCAGAAACTGTATCCAGAGAATTGGTTGAACAAAGCTCAGAGCAACAAATCGCTAATGATTTAGTTGAGGCGCAAACTTATGGTTCAAATAATTTGCGTCAGCAAAATATTCCAATTTATGGTTCACGAGTAAGAATTTTTGGACAAGATGTTCCGGTTAATCAGACCATTAAAATTAATGGCGATAACATTCCGGTAGATTTTGAACAAAAATTTGTTGCGGAATATTTATTACCAATTGGCCAGCACAAATTTAAAGTTGAAATTGGTGATAAAGATAGTCATTACCAAGCGAAAGAGTTAAGTGTAGATGTTACTGGTAAGTATATGTTTATGGTGGCTCTGGCTGATATTACCGCTTCAAAGAATTCCGTTTCTGATCATATTCAGGCAGTTGATGGTGGCGATAAATTTGATGATGACTTTTTACTCAATGGTCGTTTAGCTTTTTATTTAAAAGGCAAAGTCAAAGGTAAATATTTAATTACTGCCCAAGCAGATACCCGTGAGCGTGAGCTAAAAGATTTATTTAAAGGTTTTTTGGATAAGGACCCGCAGGATGTTTTCCGACGTCTTGATCCGGATCGTTATTATCCGGTATATGGTGATGATTCAACAGTTTATCGCGACGTGGATACGCAAGGTAAATTCTATGTGCGCGTGGACTGGGATAAGAGTCAGGCGCTGTGGGGTAACTATAATACCGGTATTACCGGCAATGAATTTTCTCAGTATTCGCGTTCGCTTTATGGTGCTGCCATTAACTGGCGTTCGATTGAAACTACCGAATTAGGTGAAGCTAAGACTCAGCTCAAAGCTTTTGCTTCAGAAGCACAAACGGCATTGGGCCATAATGAATTTCTAGGCACTGGTGGTAGTTTATACTACTTGCGTAATACAGATATTTTACCAGGCTCTGATAAGGTTGTATTAGAAGTTCGTGACAGCACCACAGGTCGTGTAGAAACTCGGGTGAATTTATTACGTGGTGCGGATTACGAAATTGATGAGCTGCAAGGTCGTATTATTTTAAGTCGCCCTCTAAATCAAATTTCACGCCAAAATATTGGTACTATTATTCGCGATGAGCCACTTGATGGTTTCGATAACATTTTATTGGTTGATTATGAATATGTGCCGACAGGTTTTAGTTCTGATGAAACCACGTTAGGTGGTCGTGCTAAAGTTTGGCTGGGTGATCATGTGGCGATTGGCGGTACTTTTGTCGATGAAAATCGTGCCGGCGATGATTACGAATTACAAGGCGTTAATGTGACCTTACAGGCGGGTCGAGGCACTTATTTAAAAGTTGAAAATGCTAAAACCAAGTCGAATCAAGCAGCCAGTTACTTCTCAGATAATGGCGGTTTTAGTTTCGCTGAAATAGCCGCAGATCCAACCAATACCAATCCTAACAAGCAGGGCGATGCTTACTCGGTTGAAGCAAGAGCCAACTTTAAAGAATTGGGTTGGACTGAAGGGCAATGGACCGCTGGTGCCTGGCATCGTGAAAGCGAAGCAGGTTATTCGGTAGCGCGTCGTACCTTGAACGAAGAAACCACAGAAACAGGGGCAGAGTTTACTGGCGATATTAGTAAGAATATGCGTATTTCTGCTCGCGTCAGCGAATTTGAGCGTGGTGTTGATAATAAGCTTGAGCAAGCTCAAGTCAATCTGGCTTATCAAATTACACCTAAATCTCAAGTTACGGCCGAAGTTCGTCAGTTAGAAGAAACCATTAGTGGGAATGCAACTTCGGCAACTTTAGGAGCGCTACAATACCAATATCATATCGGTGAAACCTGGGATATTTATGGCACTGGTCAATTCACATTAGAAAACGATGGCGGCAGCTATGATAATAATGATCTGATTACCATTGGTACCAGGTACTTGTTTGGTCAAAGATCTTCAATAGGTGCTGAATACAGCTCTGGTCATCGTGGCGATGCAGCCAGTTTAACTGCAGATTACTATGTTAATAATGATTATAGTATTTATGGTCGTTATACCTATTCAACGGATATTTCTGACAGTGTTTTTGGCAATCAAATTAATGATGGCATTACTTTAGGCCAAAAATGGCGAGTGTCCAATCAAGTTACTATTTATAACGAAAGTCAGCATTTAAAATCGCCTCAAGAGACTGGTCTGGCGCATACTTTTGGTCTGGATTTTATTCCAAGTCGTGGCTGGAACCTGGGTTTTAGTTTACAAGATGGCGAACTTGAAACGCTTGCTGGTGGTATTCTGGATCGTCAAGCGGCCACCATAAGCGGTAGTTACCGTTCACCAAAAATGGACTGGAGCTCTAAACTTGAGTTCCGCAAAGATACAGGTTCAGAAGAGCGCGAACAGTGGCTTACCACCAATCGTATCTCCTATAAACTGAATGAAGATTGGCGCTTGGCAGCCAGAGCCAATTATTCGGATACTGAAGATAAAATCAATCCCGAGCAAAACGCCAGGTTTGTTGAAGCGAACTTAGGTTTTGCTTATCGTCCGATAAATAATAATCGTTGGGCTTTATTGGGTAAATATACTTATCTATATGACTTAAGAACTTTGGCTCAGGTCACAACAGGCGCTGATCAAAGATCCGATATCTATTCATTTGAAGCGGTTTATCGTTTAAACCCAGAGTGGGAGCTTGCAGGCAAGCTTGCTCATAGACGAGGCTTGGTGCGAGAAGGGCGTGGTACTGGCAACTGGTTTAGTAGCACCGCAGATTTGTATGCACTACAAACACGTTACCACCTAATTAAACAATGGGATGCTTTAGCTGAATATCGCTTGCTTAAGGTCAAGGAAAATGATGATCAGCGTCAAGGCTGGTTATTGGGCGTTGACTATCATCTCAGTAATCATTTTAAAGTAGGTCTTGGTTATAATTTCACCGAATTTAGTGATAACCTGGCGAACCTAGATTATGAGTATGAAGGTTGGTTTATTAACTTTGTCGGTAAATATTAATTAGCTTTGATAAAAACGCTTAAAACAAGCCTAAAAAATACGAATTTAGGCAAAAAAGGCTTCCCAATAGCAAATCCATAAGGTATTATTTCGCGCAATTCGGAGAGGTGACAGAGCGGCCGAATGTACCGGTCTTGAAAACCGGCGTGGGTTAATAGCCCACCGTGGGTTCAAATCCCACCCTCTCCGCCATATAAACGATTAAAGACGTCCTAGGACGTCTTTTTTATGCCTGAAACTTTTAATTTGTTTAGTTTGTTTGGAGTGCTTCCGAAAACTAATGCAGTTGAAATTCTTGTGAACTCATTAAGTGTTAAGCCATATGAACTATTAAAGTGAAAACCTGCTTTAAGTAAGCAGATTGTGTCAAAAGTGTTATTTATGTAACATAATGTCGAATATGTAATCTAAGGGTGCTATTATGGGTGTTGGTGACAGTGGAGGAATTATTTTAGAAATAGAACTGATACTAAAAAGACAACTATATCAAGCACTTAGAAGAAAAAATGATTTAAGCATGAAAGGCTGGTTTGTAGAACAAGTGACTAAGCTTCTAAATAAAAATCAGTTATCGTTCAATTTAGAAATACTTTCTCAGGAAATAAATCAATGAAGCTAGACAAAGGAAATGTCGCATTTGGTAGACATGAATCATTCGCTTTGAGATACGGCTGGTTAACGAAGGGATATAAAGCAGCAGCCAATGATCCATCCATATTTAAAAGTTATGATGCTACAACAATTCTTGGTGTCGGCAAAAACATGGTTAACGCCATTAGATATTGGCTTATCGCTTCACAACTACTAGATGAAAAAACTGGAAAGCCTACTAAGTTGGGTAATTTTTTATTAGATTCAAACAAAGGAATGGACCCATTTTTAGAAGATGAAGCGACTATCTGGTTAATCCATTGGTTATTGGTAAGCAACCCAAGCCGAGCGACTTCTATATACTGGTTCTTCAATAACTTTCATAAGGCAGACTTTTCATCTTTAGAAGCTCAAACAGCCCTGAAAGATTATGTAAAAGACAATATCGATACTAATGTCAGTATTTCCACACT
>JANQSG010000014.1 GCA_028284185.1 Kangiella sp. | reverse complement strand
TTCAATTTATGCCGAAGCTGGGCTCGATCCGACTTTTGTGATCGGTGGTTTGCTTAATAGTGCTGGCACTAACGCGCGTCTGGGAACCAGCCGTTATTTTATTGCCGAAGCCGATGAAAGCGATGCCTCATTCTTACACCTGCAACCGATGGTTTCGATTGTGACCAACATTGATGCGGATCATATGGAAACCTATGGTGGCGATTTTAAGGTGTTGGAAAATAACTTTGTTGATTTTTTGCATAACCTACCATTTTATGGCTTAGCAGTACTGTGCATTGATGATGAAACCGTTGAGAGTTTAATTCCAAGAATAACCCGTCCGATAGCAACTTATGGTTTTAGTCCAAAAGCTGATATTAGAGCGATTGATTTTGTGCAGGATGGTACCCAAAGTCGCTTTAAAGTGGTGCGTTTGGGGCATTCCGGTGCACTGGATATTCGCTTGAATTTGCCAGGTGAGCATAACGTACAAAATGCTTTGGCGGCCATTGCAGTGGCCACTGAAGATGGCGTATCTGATGAAGCCATTCAAACGGCTTTGGAAAAATTCCAGGGCATTGGTCGTCGTTTTGAAATGTATGGTGATTTTGCTATTGGTGACCAACAAAATGAAAAAACCGTTTCCTTGATTGATGATTATGGTCATCACCCACGCGAAGTGGAAGCAACCATTAAGGCCATGCGCCAGAGTTGGCCAGAGCGTCGTTTGGTTATGGTCTATCAACCGCATCGTTATACCCGTACCCGTGATTTGTATGAAGATTTTTGTCAGGTGCTTTCTGAAGTGGATGTGCTCCTGTTGTTAAAAGTGTATGCCGCTGGTGAAGAGCCAATCGCCGGAGCGGACAGCCGTTCACTGTGTGGCAGTATTCGTCAGCGTGGAAAAGTTGATCCGATTTTTGTGGAAGATCAAGAAGAGTTGGAAAAAGTCCTGCCGGGTATTTTGCAGGATGGTGATTTGGTGTTAACCCAAGGTGCCGGCAATGTAGGTTCACTGGCACCAAAATGGTCAGCACAAAAAATGCATTTTGATTTTATTGAAGTCAATGAAGAGTAAGTGGCAATGAATGAGTTAAAGAAAAACATACTACAAAAATACGGCAGGGTTGCTGTGCTTTTGGGTGGTTTTTCTGCCGAACGGGAAATTTCGCTAAAAACCGGCGCGGCCGTATTGCAGGCATTACAAGCTCAAGGTGTGGATGCGCATGCCGTCGATCCGCAAGTGGGTGGTCTGGATGCTTTGTTACAAGGTAATTTTGATCGTGCCTGGAATGCATTGCATGGTCGTGGTGGCGAAGATGGTCAGATCCAGAGTGTACTGCAATTGAATAATGTTCCATACACGGGTTGTGGCGTGATGGCTTCTGCCTTAGCGATGGATAAATTAAGAACTAAGTTGATTTGGAAAGCTTTAGGTTTGCCCGTAGCTAATCATGCGATGGTTGCAACGCAAGAACTTAGCAAACAAGAAGCAACCAAGTTACTGGATTCGTTAGACGGTTGTGTGATGGTTAAGCCGATCCGCGAAGGTTCCAGTGTGGGTATGGCAAAAGCCGAATCTGTTGAACAGTTGCAAGATGCGGTAGTAGCAGCCAGTGAGTTTGATAACGAAATTATGTTAGAGCAATGGGTTAATGGTGATGAATTTACCGTAGCGGTTTTAAAAGATCAGACGTTACCAAGTATTCACATGACAACGCCAAATAGTTTTTATGATTTTGAGGCTAAGTATCAAACTAATACCACTGAATATCATTGCCCTAGTGGTTTAAGTGAAGAGGAAGAAGCTGAGATTGGCACCATCGCATTAAAGGCTTTTAAAGCAGTGGATGCACATGGTTGGTCGCGAGTGGATTTTTTACGGGACAGTGTAAGCAAAGAATGGGTTTTATTAGAAATCAATACCATTCCTGGGATGACGGAGTCCAGCTTGGTGCCTAAGGCAGCCAAAGCAGCTGGAATTAGTTTTGAACAACTGGTGCTGGAAATTTTAGACACCAGTTTTATTGAGCGCAAGTAAAGGGCGTAAGTAAAAAGGTTTAACAAAACACTATGGCTAAAAAGCAGAATAAAAGAAACGTCAGAACCTGCGCTAAAAATAAGCGCAGTTTTTCGGGCGTTTTAGCTAAAGTCAAACAATCCATGAAGTGGTTGTTTGGTTTGCTGGCAGGTGCTGCTTTAGCTGGCGTTTTGGTGTTTGGCGTAATTTGGTTGATGGCGGTTGATACTAACAATGTGTTTCCGCTAAATCGTTTGGAAGTTAAGGGGCAAAAATATACTCAGGGCGAAGAGTTATACGCGGTTTTGCAACAAGTTGAAGATCGCGGTTTTTTCAGTATGGATATGCAGTTGGCAGAGCAAAAATTACTGAACTTACCCTGGGTTAAGCGAGTACAGCTAAGAAAAATTTGGCCAAAAATTTTGAGCTTGCAAATTCAAGAGCATCAGCCGTTAGCTTTTTGGGGACAGACTGGGGTGGTTTCGACTCAAGGTGATGTGTTTTATCCGCCGCAGCTGCCAAAAGAAAACTGGGTCACGTTAAGTGGACCAGAACCATTGGCCAGTGAGTTAACAGAGTTGTTACAGACTTATCAGGAACAATTGGATCAAAAGCAATTGTTTATTAAATCGATGCAGTTAACCGAGCGTGGCTCGGTCAGTTTGCAATTGGAAAATGAAATAGAAGTGAAGTTAGGCAAGTATCAAGTAGCACAAAGATTGCAAAGGTTTATTGAGCAGATTGATACGGTAAAAAGTTACAAAAAAAGTCCATTGGCGTATGTGGATTTGCGTTATCAAAACGGTTTAGTGGTGGCTTGGCAGCAAGCATTAACGCCACTAAAAAACAATGACAACAGCAGTAGGTAAAGCTATGTCGAAATCTGGGGAAAAGCGTTTAATAGTTGGCCTTGATATTGGTACTTCGAAAGTTGTGGCCATAGTAGGTGAAGTCAACAGTGATGACAGTGTCGATATTATCGGCATCGGTTCACATCCTTCACGCGGTTTGAAAAAAGGTGTAGTGGTGAATATTGAATCCACCGTAGCCTCGATTCAAAGAGCAATTGAAGAAGCTGAGTTAATGGCTGGCTGCCAAATTCATTCGGTTTATACCGGCATTGCAGGCAGCCATATCAAGAGTCTCAACTCGCATGGCATAGTCGCGATTAAAGATCATGAAGTGGGTGCATCAGATGTAGAGCGGGTGATTGATGCGGCCAAAGCGGTAGCCATTCCGGCGGATCAAAAAATTCTGCACGTGCTGCCGCAAGAATTTGTTATTGATAATCAGGAAGGAATCCGTGAGCCAGTGGGTATGTCTGGTGTCCGTTTGGAGGCCAAAGTGCATATGGTGACAGGGGCGGTATCGGCGGCACAAAACATTACCAAGTGTGTAGCGCGCTGTGGTCTGGAAACGGAAGACATTATTTTAGAGCAACTGGCTTCGAGTTATGCGGTGTTGACTGATGATGAAAAAGAACTCGGTGTTTGCTTGATCGATATAGGTGGTGGCACTACCGATATCGCTATCTTTACCGGTGGTGCCATTCGTCATACCGCAGTGATTCCGATTGCCGGCGATCAGGTGACCAATGATATTGCGGTGGCTTTAAGAACGCCGACCCAATTTGCTGAAGAAATCAAAATCAAATACGCCTGCGCTTTGCGCCAATTAATCAATGCAGATGAATCCATAGAAGTACCGAGTGTAGGTGATCGGGAACCGAGACGTTTATCACGCCAGATTTTAGCGGACGTGGTGGAGCCGCGTTATAGCGAGCTATTTGAATTGGTACAGGCTGAAATTCGCCGCAGTGGTTTTGAAAGCATTATTGCTGCCGGCATGGTGATCACGGGCGGTGGCTCCAAAATGGAGGGCGTGATTGAGTTAGCGGAAGAAGTGTTCCATATGCCAGTGCGCCAGGGAATGCCACAGCATATCAAAGGTCTGGTGGATGTGGTGAAGAATCCGATTTATGCCACTGGCGTTGGTTTGTTGTTATATGGCAAAGATGATGAAGGGCATCATCGGGAGCGAACTACCGGGAGCTTTAACAGCGTCTGGGATCGCATGAAAAGTTGGTTTAGTGGCTGGTAACAATCAGCGCTTATCAAGATAGAAACAGTAACAAAGAGTTAATTTAACAGGTAAACATGACATGAAGGGGAAAAGTTATGCCTAATATGTTTGAACTAGTCGATAGCTGTCAGAACAGCGCTATCATAAAGGTTATCGGTGTTGGTGGCGGTGGCGGTAATGCCGTCGAGCACATGGTGCAGGCCAGCATTGATGGTGTGGAATTTATTTGTGCTAATACGGATGCACAGGCTTTGCAGACTTCATCAGCAAAGACCAGCATTCAAATTGGTCAAAATATCACTCGCGGCTTAGGCGCTGGCGCCAATCCTGAAGTAGGTCGGCAGGCAGCGATGGAAGATCGCGAGCGCATCATGGAAGTGTTGCAAGGCTCAGACATGGTCTTTATCACCGCTGGTATGGGTGGTGGTACCGGCACCGGTGCGGCACCAGTGATTGCCGAAATTGCTAAAGAAATGGGTATTTTGACGGTTGCCGTAGTGACCAAACCATTTAAATTTGAGCGTAAGAAACGCATGATGTTGGCAGAACAAGGTATTGATGAGCTACGCAATGTGGTGGATTCATTGATCATTATTCCAAACGATAAATTGGTTGCTCAATTTGCAGGTCTGCGTTTAACCGAGGCTTTTGCTTCCGCTAATTCAGTATTGCATGGTGCGGTTCAAGGTATTGCTGAGTTAATTACTTGTCCAGGTCTTATCAATGTGGACTTTGCTGATGTACGTACGGTGATGGCCGAGCAGGGACAAGCCATGATGGGAACCGGTATTGCATCAGGTGAGGGACGCGCGCAAATTGCTGCGGATATGGCGGTTGCCAGTCCCTTGCTGGAAGATGTAGATCTGTCTGGAGCGCGCGGTATTTTGGTAAACATCACCGCTAACGAAGATTTTACCATTGATGAATTTTCGGAAGTGTGTGAAGTGATCGAAGATATTGCACATGAAGATGCCACCGTGGTGGTGGGGACTGCCATTGATCAGGATATGGGTGATGAAATCCGGGTTACCGTAGTGGCAACCGGTTTAGGTCAGGAAGCGGGTATGCGTCTGGTGAGTAATAATCAGGAGACAGCACGCAAAGCATCTGGTGAAATGGATTATAACAAGTTGGATTTACCGCCCGCATTACGCCAACAGGCAGGCTCTGTTGAGACTGAAAAGCTGGCTAAAGAGGCGCAGCAGAAAATGGCGGTCGGTAGTGATGTGGATAATTTTCTGGATATTCCGGCATTTTTGCGTAAGCAAGCTGATTAAAATTTGATCCAGCTCAAAGTCATTTTGCTTTGAATGTAAGAAAATTATCATAAAGAATGAAACTAATCAGTGGATTAGTGCTCGAAGAAGAGATAGGGAGTGGAGCCCTTCATCCCTCCCTGTCTCGCCCTCTAAAAACAGGGTATTGGTTCCATATGAAGGAAGCGGTAAACAAAACTGATAGTTCAAGCATAGAAAATAATTCAAACACTTGTTCAAAAAAACGTTCAAAAAATGTTCAAACAAGTGAAGCTTTATGTTAATATGCGCTGAAAATATGCGAATAATTAGCATAAGCCATTGATTTTTAAGAAATTGGTTCATGACGGAATATTGATCAAGTCTTGAAAAATTCTTAAAAAGTGGAGAAGTGAATGATTCGACAAAGAACCTTAAAAACCACCATTAGAGCGACTGGCGTCGGTTTGCATACCGGTGATAAAGTTTATTTAACTTTACGCCCGGCACCCGTTGATAATGGTATTGTGTTCCGTCGTATTGATCTCGAGCCGGTGGTAGAAATTCAAGCCACTCCGGAAAATGTTGGTGATACCACTATGTCTACTTGCCTGGTGCAAGATGGCGTGCGTGTCTCAACGGTAGAACATTTACTATCAGCCATGGCCGGTTTAGGTATTGATAACGCCTTTATCGATGTATCTGCGCCTGAAGTGCCGATTATGGATGGTAGCGCCAGCCCATTTGTGTTCTTATTACAATCAGCGGGTGTGGCTGAGCAAAATGCGCATAAAAAGTTTATCCGCATTAAAAAGCGTGTCACGGTTGAAGATGGTGATAAAACCGCGACTTTTGAGCCATTTGATGGTTTTAAAGTGGCCTTTACCATTGACTTTGATCACCCAGTATTCAAGAAAAGTCGCCAAACTTCAGTGATTGACTTTTCCAGCACCTCATTTGTAAAAGAAGTGAGCCGTGCCCGTACCTTCGGTTTTATGAAGGACATCGAATTTTTACGCCAGAATAATCTGGCACTTGGTGGCAGCCAGGAAAACGCTATTGTGATGGACGATTACCGTGTCTTAAATGAAGACGGTTTACGCTATGACGATGAGTTTGTAAAACACAAGATTCTGGATGCGATTGGCGATTTATTCTTATTAGGTCACTCTTTAGTGGGTGCCTTCTCGGGTTATAAATCTGGCCACGCTTTAAATAACCAGTTGATCCGCGCCTTAATGGCGGATGAAACAGCTTGGGAGTTAGCAACTTTCGATGATGCAAAAGCGGCACCGATTTCATACATTATGAATCCAGCATTATCCGTTTAGCGCTAAACTTAAGCGATAACAATCACAAATTACTGGCGCAAATATTAGCGCCAGTTGTGTCTTTAGGAATAAGGAAATTCTTTTAATTAAACAAAGGCTTAGAGCCTTTTATTGTAAAGGATTTAGAGTTTGGTTGTGGTAACTGCTAAAGGACCCAGCTAGTCTCGATTAGGTCGGACTTTAATTTCGATACTGATCAAAGAGGGGAATTCATTAGCTCTTAATTGAGTCAGGAGTTCCACAGAATAATATCTCAAGCGATTGAGCCAGGCTGGGCTATCGGCATAGAGAGTGAGTACGTTGTCAATGATAGTACCGACCTGACAATGAGCTTTAAGCTCTTGCGGTAAATAGCCCTCAATTGAGTGAGACAAGGATTTTAGGCAATTAGCCTTATCAAGCAGTGTTTTTAAGTCTCCTTCGGCGTGACTTAAACAATCTGCCACTGATTTGGCTCGGAATGGACGCTTCATAAGCTACAGTTGGTCGTTTGACGTTCTGGGCTAAATTGGGTATCAGCTTTAGATTGTAAGCTGGTTGAGGTGGTTTTGTCACCTTTCAATAAAGAACCGGGCAGGTAAAAAAGCCCTATAGTTATGGTTTAGTTATTGAAAGTTGGCGCTGTTTAAAGAGTTTTAAAAAATGCGAATTACCCTGATTAAAAGTAATCAGCAAGGAATTAAGGCTTTAGAAATGAACCGTTCAAAGTTAATTGCAACTGGGATCCTGGCTTTTTTAAGTCTGTTGACGTTGGTTGTGGTGACAGTGGTTATTACTAAATGGACTGTACAGCAAGATCTGGTCAGTGAAAGTGCCATCCACAAGTGGAATCAGGAGCTGGTTGCACAAAAGGCACAGCTGGCTGACGCTAAAGTTCGCTCTGAGCAGCAGATCCAGGCTTTATCCAGCCGTTTGGCTGGCCTGCAGGCACATATCCTACGCCTTGATGCTGTGGGTAATCGTATTGCTCAGGATATGGGAATTGCTGAAGAATTTGCATTTTCCGAGCAGCCTGCGATTGGTGGTGCTGAAAACTCACCTTATGCCACCAATGCTCATTATGACGATGTTAGCTTGTCCTTAAATCGATTAGAACACAGTATTGTTGCGAAAGAGCAACAGCTAAGTGCTTTGGAAGCTATTGTATTTGATAAAGATATTAACGCCGAGCAAAAAATCAGTGGCCGCCCGATTGTTAAAGGTTGGTTGTCTTCGCCATTTGGTTATCGCACCGATCCTTTTAATGGCAAGAAGGATTGGCACCCAGGGGTTGATTTTGCTGCTTTAGCGGGTTCGGATGTGGTTTCAACGGCGGCTGGTGTGGTTACCAGCGCTGGTCCTAAGAGCGGTTATGGCCATTTTATCGAGATTAGTCATGGTGATGGCTATAGCACCCGTTATGCCCACAATAAAGAAATTCTTGTGAAAAAAGGTGATATGGTGAAAAAAGGCGAAGTGATTGCTAAAGTAGGTAACACTGGCCGCTCAACCGGCCCTCACGTTCACTATGAAATCATGAAAAATGGAAAAAGATTGAATCCTTATCGCTACATTAAAAATTAACAAAATTAAAAAGTTAGCTTACTAATGGTGTCATTTATAAAAGGGTCTAATAGGGCCCTTTTTTGTGGCTGCTGTTATCTGAATAATAATGGGGCAAAAGCCTTGTTTTTATTGAAATAAACCCCATTAGACAAGGTAATTCCAGACCCAATAATCGGATCGGCGCTTTTTTTATTTACAGCGCTTTGAATATGGGTAAAATCAATGGCTTTATCGACCAAAGCAGCGACTAAAATTAAATGTCGTCAAAGCCTTAACAAACAGACAAGATAATAATTATGGCCTTTTTAAAGAAACTATTTCCTAATCGTAATGAACGTAACTTGAAGAAATTGCGTAAGCCATTAGCCAGGATTAATACGCTTGAAGATGATTTTGAAGCATTGTCTGATGAGCAGTTAAAGGCCAAAACTGAGGAGTTTAAGCAGCGTCATCAAACTGGTGAATCTTTGGACGATTTATTACCAGAAGCCTTTGCTGCGGTACGCGAAGCCAGTAAAAGAACTTTGGGTTTGCGTCACTTCGATGTGCAAATGATCGGCGGTATGGTGTTGCACAGCGGTAAAATTGGTGAGATGCGTACCGGTGAAGGTAAAACTCTAGTGGCCACTCTGGCAGTTTATTTAAATGCCATTTCCGGTAAGGGAGTGCACGTCATTACGGTGAATGATTATCTGGCCGAGCGTGATGCCGAGTGGATGTCGCCCATTTATAATTTTTTAGGTATGACAGTTGGTGTTATCCTGTCAGGTCAAACTCATCAACAAAAGCAGGAAGCCTATGCTGCCGATATTACTTACGGCACTAATAATGAATACGGTTTCGATTATTTGCGCGACAATATGGCCTTCAACAAAGAAGAACGAGTTCAGCGCGAATTAAATTTTGCAGTGATTGATGAGGTGGATTCGATCTTAATTGATGAAGCCCGTACCCCATTGATTATTTCCGGCGCAGCTGAAGACAGCTCTGAAATGTATCGTGCTATTGATCGCTTGATCCCACTACTGGAAAGACAGGAAAAAGAATCGGAAGAAGGTGAAGAAGATACTGGCGACTACACTATTGATGAAAAAGGTAAGTCAGCGAATCTTACTGAAAAAGGCCAGGAGCGCATCGAAGAGCTACTGATAAATAATGGTTTGATTCAGGAAGGCCAGAGTCTTTATAGCCCCTCCAGTTTGATTTTGTTGCACCATGTTAACGCTGCGTTGCGTGCTCATGCCTTATTCAAGAAAGACGTTGATTATATTGTTAAAGACGGCGAAGTGGTGATTATTGATGAGCATACAGGCCGTACCATGGAAGGTCGTCGCTGGTCAGAAGGCCTGCACCAGGCAGTGGAAGCCAAAGAAAAGGTACAGATCCAAAATGAAAACCAAACCTTGGCTTCGATTACTTTCCAGAATTATTTCCGTCTATACGAAAAGCTTTCCGGCATGACCGGTACGGCGGATACTGAGGCACCTGAGCTTTTAAGTATTTATGGCCTGGAAGTAGTGGTGATTCCAACCAATAAGCCGATGACACGTGATGATCGTGGTGACTTGATTTATTTGACCAAAAAAGAAAAATATCTGGCGATTATTGAAGAGATTAAAGAGTTGCAAGCCAAAGGTCAGCCAGTCTTGGTGGGTACGGTTTCCATCGAATCTTCAGAATTAATTTCGCAGGAATTAAAAAAGGCAAAAATTAAGCACAACGTCTTGAACGCTAAATTCCACGAAAAAGAAGCGGAAATTATTGCTCAGGCGGGACGTCCAGGTACCGTAACCATTGCTACTAATATGGCGGGTCGTGGTACTGATATTGTATTGGGCGGTAACTTGAAAGCCGATATTGATGCCTTAGGTGAAAATCCGTCAGAAGCGAAAACTGAGAAGGTAACCACTGAATGGAACGAGCGCCATCAGCAAGTTCTGGATGCTGGCGGCTTGGCCATTATTGGTACTGAGCGGCACGAATCGCGTCGTATTGATAATCAATTGCGTGGTCGTTCCGGACGTCAAGGTGATCCAGGCATGAGTCGTTTCTATCTATCTTTAGAAGATGATTTGATGCGTATTTTTGCTTCAGAGCGCCTGGGTATGATGATGCAGCGACTTGGCTGGGAAGAGGGTGAAGCGCTGGAACATAAGATGGTATCGCGTGCGATTGAAAATGCACAAAGGAAAGTAGAGCAGCGTAACTTTGAAATTCGTAAAAACCTGTTGGAGTACGATGATGTGGCCAATGATCAACGCCGTGTGATCTATGAGCAGCGTAATGACTTGATGGAGCTAGATGATATTTCGGAAACCGTGGTGGCGATGCGCGAAGATGTGGTTAATGAAATGGTCAGCGAGTATATTCCACGCCAGTCGATTGAAGATATGTGGGATGTAACAGGTTTACAAGAGCGCTTGCATCAAGACTTTTCTATTGATTTGCCAGTGAAAAACTGGCTTGATGCTGAAGATGAGCTGGATGAAGACGGATTACGGGAACGAATTTATACTGAAATACAGTCGGCTTATGATGCTAAAGAGTCTAACTTGCCACAGCCAGAATTGATGCGTACTTTAGAAAAGCAAGTGATGTTGCAGCATTTAGATATGCATTGGAAGGAGCATCTGGCGAATATGGATCATTTACGTCAGGGTATCTGGATGCGTGGTCACGCCCAGAAAAACCCTAAACAGGAATATAAACGCGAAGCATTTGAGTTATTTTCATACATGCTGGATCGGTTGAAAAATGACGTAGTAACCGTTTTATCTAAAGTGCAATTCCAAATGCCGGAAGAAGTTGCCGCTATGGAAAAGCATAATGCACAACAAAATATGAATTTTGAGCATGACTCGGCTTCGGCTATGCCACAAGAGCAATCAGCGATCAAGCAAGCCGAAACCTTCGTACGTGAACAACCTAAAGTTGGACGCAATGAGCCTTGCCCTTGCGGTTCTGGTAAAAAGTTCAAGCAGTGTCATGGTCGAGTGACCCAATAAGGATTTAACAAAAGAAAGAGCACTACCATCCTCGCCCAGACGGGGATGGTGAGAGGACTCAAATTAAATCAATTTCTGATGTTAAGTTTTCTTTTTTATATTAAGGTTTAGGTTAAATAGGATGTCAGAAACTATTCACGTTGTCGTTGCGGTGATTAAAATTCAAGACAGGGTTTTGATTGCCAAACGGGCACAGCACCTGCATAAAGGTGGTTATTGGGAGTTTCCTGGCGGTAAAGTGGAAGATGGAGAGTCCACCAAAACAGCCTTGCTTCGTGAATGTCAGGAAGAGTTGTCTATCATTCCTATTAGTTTTTCTACGCTAAAAAAAATCAAACACCAATACCCGGAAAAGTCAGTATTACTGGATGTTTGGCTGGTTAATGATTTTCTCGGCATTGCTCAGGGGCTGGAAGGGCAGCCATTGGTTTGGTGTTCCTTACAGGAATTAAAAAACTACCGATTTCCGGAAGCTAATTTGGAAATTCTGGAATTAATAAAAGCGCTATAATTAATCTTTATTAACTTTCGCTAGTTGTTCAACCGTTTCCGGATCCAATTGCTGTCCGGCGATACGATGGGACTCACTAGCCCATTCGCCAAGATCGATCAATTTACAGCGTTTGCTGCAGAAAGGTTTAAATTCATTTTCATCTAACCAGGCTACTGGTTTTTGGCAGCTTGGACAGGGTACAATTCGATCTTTATTGCTCATCTGAAGTTTTGTTTAGCAGATAGCTAGTAAAAATAATCTTTCGTCATTGCTGGCAACTATATCATTATCCTGAGCCAATAAAAAACGAATATTAAAGCAGTGTTTTGAGCCACTGACTTCTGGAAAGACTTGGCTTGTTACTGGTAGTTTGATACGAATCATTTGTGCGGTTTTGTGTTTTTGGAAGTTATGCTGGTAACAGCCATTCTCCGCTTTGACTTCCGAAAAAGCAGTATTTTCCTGGAATAATCTTAAAAGAATTTTTACGCATTGATGTAAACCAGAAAAATGAGAAAACCACTGCTCAAACCGTTCTATTCTTTGCTTAAAAGATTGATTTAGAAATTGATGTAATTCGGGCAAATCAAAACTACAGGAACCGCCAGATATGCGCATACGGTTATTAATGAGCTCGATAAATCTATCTTTGCGCAATTTGGAACCAAATTTCCCCGGGTAACGACTGATCCAGGCAAAAAGCTGTTCCAGTTGCTGCAGAAAGGTTCTGAGTTTTAACTCATCAATGTAAGGGCTTTCTGATAGCTGTTGAAAGTGTAATTTCTGCTGTTCTAATTCTTTTAACAAATCCCCTTTAATATCGCCGCGATCAAGGCAGTCGAGGATTTCCAGTAAATTGTGCAAAGCTGAAATGTGCGCTGGCTGTGACTCCAGCTGTTGCAGTTGCAATTGGGCATCAAATAAGGACTCTAAGCGTAAATAAGTTCTTACTTGCTCATTTAGAGGGTGCTCATACAAAATATAGTCAGAAGCCATTGTGACAGCTGGTGGTGGCATCTAGTTCCTTATGCTTGGTTAGCCATTGCTAGGTAAAGGTTATGGAGTTTTATAACCTGATGCTCAAGGGATTGCAAATCTTTACTATTTTCCACAATGTCATTGGCAATGGACAGTCTTTGTTCGCGGCTGGCTTGGCTGGCTAAAATGGCCTCGGCCTGCTCTTGGGTCGAGTTATCTCTTTGCATCAGTCGCTCGATTTGTAAAGATTTTGCACAATCCACGACTAAGACTCGAGCAAAATTTTGATACTGCCTGGTTTCATAAAGCAAAGGAATCACACTGATTGTATATGGCGAAGCAGCCGATAAGCGTTGCTGTTGCATGGACTCACGAATTAAAGGGTGCACTAAATTATTGAGCCACTGCCTTTCCTTTTCATCTTCAAATATGATGGAGCGTAATAACTTTCGATCAAGAGAGCCATCAGACTTAATAACTTCTGAGCCAAAATAATCTTTGATGGATTTTAGCCCTTCGGTATTAGGAGCTACGACTTGTCGTGCCACAATATCTGCATCAATAACGGTTATTCCCTGTTTGGCAAATAAATCAGAAACAGCGGTTTTACCAGAAGCAATACCGCCGGTTAATGCCACATGAAACGCCATTAAAAAGATTTCCTATAATTTGAAGAATTGCAGGTAATTATTGGTGATAGTCTGGCCCCAAATTAAAGTAATCCAGCCAGCAATGGCCAGGAAAGGGCCAAAGGGAATTTTATGATCACGACCTTTTTTACTAATAATCATGCCTAATATACCTAGAATGGCACCAGTGACGGTGGATAAAATAATAACTAATGGCAACAGTTGAAAGCCAACAAAAGCACCGATAGCCGCTAATAATTTAAAATCACCGTGCCCCATACCTTCTTTGCCAGTCAGGAATTTAAAAAACCAGAAAATTGACCAAAGAATTAAATAACCAGCGAGAGCTCCTATTATTGAAGATTGTAAATCGGGTGAAAAAGATGGTATATGTTGATTTGAAGGAATTATTACTAGCGCAGTCAAGCCAAACCAAAGTAATTGAAAAGTCAATTGGTCTGGTAAGATTTTATGATCATAATCTATAAAAGAGCCAGATATTAAATAGGCTGTAAAAATTAATGAAAATAATAATTGCCAGCTGAATCCGAATTTATAGGCACAAGTTGCAAATAAAGTGGCTGTTAATAACTCTACAAAGGGATACCTAAGGGATATTTTAGTTTTGCAATGTCGGCATTTGCCTTTTAAGAACAACCAGCTAATTAAAGGGATGTTTTCAATCATTCCTAACTGATTTAAACAAGAAGGGCATTCAGATCTAGGTCTTATAAGATTGTATTTTGGTGGTAGCTTATCTTTAGGACAAGAAACCTGGCAGTTCGCTTCTATTAAAATTTCTGTGGCTGTAGCCTTCCATTCGCGATTAAGAATAATTGGTAGCCTGTGAATCACTACATTTAAAAAACTACCAACTAATAAGCCAAATACAAAAATAAAACCTATCAAAAGTGATAGGTTTGTTGAAAGAAGTTCTGTCATGTAAATATTTCTTTTGTAAGTTAGAATGCTTTACCTAATTGGAATATTGGTAGGTACATAGCAACGACTAATCCACCAACAACAACACCTAAAAACACAATAATAAAGGGCTCGATTAACGAGCTGATACCATCCACTGCATCATCCACTTCACCTTCATATATATCGGCAACTTTAGCCAGCATAGAATCTACTGCACCAGACTCTTCACCAATGGCCACCATTTGATTAACCATATTAGGAAAAACCCCGGTGGATTGCATTGCCATATTGATTTGCATTCCTGTCGTTACATCATCACGGATTTTTAGAATGGCGTTTTTATGAACGGTATTTCCTGATGCTCCTGCCGCAGAATTTAAAGCATCGACTAATGGCACCCCTGCTGCGAAAGTTGTTGCCAAGGTTCTTGCATATCTAGCTACTGCAGCTTTATTAACGATAGCTCCAAATATTGGGGATTTAAGAAAAAATCTGTCTTTTATCGCTCTGAATGTAGCGGAATGCCGGTTTAAAAAAACCAGCCCGATAATAATAAAAACTGTTAATACTAAGTATATAAGCCAATTGTTTTGCACATTTTCAGAAAGATTTACTACAAATTGGGTAAAGGCAGGTAGATCAGAACCTGCCCCCTGAAAAAGATCTTTAAACATAGGAACTACATAGACTAGCAGAATAATAGTTACTGATATTGCTACAATGATTACTGCAATAGGATACATTAGAGCTTTTTTAATCTTCGATTTTAACGCTTCAGTTTTTTCCTTATAAGTTGCGATTCTGTCCAGCATTTGCTCTAGGGTACCGGATTGCTCGCCTGCGTGAATTAAATCACAAACCAAATCATCAAAATGTCTAGGGTGGTTTTTAAGAGCGCTAGCTATAGGGCTACCGGATTCAATATCAGCTTTTATAGTCATTAATAGATCTTGCATAGAGGCATTTTCATGACCTTTACCAACAATGTCTAGTGCTTGAACTAAAGGCACACCTGCTTTAATCATAGTAGCCATTTGGCGTAAAAAAACAGCTATATCTGCAGGTTTAATGGCTTTTTTAGATGCACCAAAGGAAAATAACTCTGCATTTACTTTTTGCGGAGTAATGCCTTGTTTTCTAAGTTGGGACTTAACGCTAGCAGCATTGTCAGCTTGCATTTTTCCTTTAACTTTCTGTCCTGACTTATTAACGCCAGTATACTGAAAAGTCTTTGTTTTAGTTTTAGTAGGCTTTATCTTTCGCTTACTTATTGCTGTAGCCATAATTTATTCCTTAACACTGTAATATTATGTATCAATCTTGAGTAACTCGATTAATTTCAGCCAAGCTGGTTAAACCTGCTTTAATTTTATTTAAACCAGCTCTTCTCAAATCCGGGATATTTTCTTTTTCAGCTTGATCTGAAATATCAATTGCATTACCGCCTTCCATAATAATACGACCCGTAGCATCTGACAAAGGCATCACCTGAAAAATGCCAACTCGTCCCTTATAACCCATAGTACATTTATCACAGCCCACAGGCTCAAATACTGCTAACTCTTCTAGTTCGCTTTCTTCAAACCCTTCTTTAATTAAAGCCTCATTAGGAAGATTTGAAGGCTTTTTACAGTGTTCACATAATCTACGAGCTAATCGTTGCGCTACTACCAGATTAACCGTCGTTGCAATATTAAAAGGGGCAACCCCCATATTAACCAAACGAGTCAAAGTTTCAGGCGCTGAGTTAGTATGGAGTGTGGATAATACCAAATGGCCTGTTTGCGAGGCTTTAATTGCAATTTCTGCAGTTTCTAGGTCACGAATCTCACCCACTAACACAATATCTGGATCTTGGCGTAAGAAAGCTCGGAGTGCAGAGGCAAAGGTCAATCCTGCCTTTAAGTTGACATTAACCTGATTAACGCCATGTAAGTTAATTTCTACAGGATCTTCTGCCGTTGAAATATTTTTATGTTCATCGTTAAGGATATTTACGCCAGTATATAAGGTAACAGTTTTACCAGAACCTGTTGGGCCAGTTACTAACACCATACCTTGAGGTTTCGATATCGCTGCCATAAAGTCTTCTTTTTGTTTTTGTTCAAAACCCAATGCATCAACACCTAGCATAGCACTAGCGGGATCGAGAATACGCATGACAATTTTTTCACCGAATAAGGTCGGTAAAGTATTAACACGAAAATCAATAGCTTTGGTTTTAGAAATTTTTAATTTAACGCGGCCATCCTGCGGTACGCGGCGCTCTGAAATATCAAGGCCTGAAATCACTTTTAACCGAGCGGAGATGCGGCCAGACAACTGTATGGGTGGACTGGCTACTTCATGTAACATACCATCTATACGGAACCTTACTCGATATTTTTTTTCATAAGGTTCAAAATGTAAATCTGAAGCTCCTTTGCGGATAGCATCTACCAACATTTTATTGACAAATTTTACTACTGGGGCATCATCTGCGTCATTGGCTTGTGGGCTATCATCGTCTTCATCACTAACGGTATCTAGAGCAATATTATCCAGATCGCCATCATCCATATCAGCAAAAGCTTCATTTTCTTTTGCTTCGATAAGCTTTTCTATGATGGAGTCTAATTTATTAGATTCAACTAAAACGGCTTCAATTGAAAGACCTGTTTGGAATCTCAATTCTTCCAATGTTTTTAAATTTGTGGCATCAGTTAAACCAATGAAAAGACGTGAACCTCTTTTATATAGAGGTATGGCTCTATGTTTTCTTAGTAGTTTAATATCAACAAGATCTGAAGGAAGGTTTTCAATGCCTATACTCGATAAATTAAAATAAGGGTTACCAAAAGCTATCGACTGAATTTTTGCTATCTCGGTAGCGTTAACCCAATTAGCTGAAACTAACCAATCAAGTAAGTTAAGCGACTCTTGATTCGCATTATTTTTTGCTTCAATGATTTTTTCTTCGCTCAATAGCCCTTCTGATACAATAAGGTGTGCGAGTCCAGATAAACTTGTTTGCATTCTGCTTATATTGACCTAAGAAATAATACTAAGTTGATTAGCTATATCCTTGAATAAAAAGCAGAAAAAGTCAAATCAATGATCCATTAAAGAGCAACTTAGCTACTATATTCCTGCACCCTTTTCACATTGTGCTTTTGAGACTGTAGAGCTACTGTTATTCGCAGTGTAGGTTAACCCTCCGCTACTACTCATTGAAACCGTAACTTGACAATTGCCATTGTTATAAGTCATTGATGGTGTTGAAGCTCGAGTAATTGTTGCTGGAATAGAAGATAATTTAGGATTTGACGATATAGAGGCATTTATTTGAGAACAGGCAATTCCATCATATGCACAAGTTTGCATTTGAACTACATGCCCTTTTATGCCTTTCATAGCTGCGGCACCGTGAGACACTGCTACGTATTGCCTGTAAGCGGGTATAGCTACTGCCGCTAAGATACCAATTATCGCAACAACTATCATCAACTCTATTAGAGTAAAGCCATCGATACTTTTTTTCATAAAATACTTCATCAATTTAAAAAAAAAGCCTCATTATGCGAGGCTTTTTTGAACTTTAAGCCCCTATTATAGGCCTGCACCGTCGTTACATTGTCCAGCACTTGCAGTTGAACCTGCAGCCATAGAGTAAGTAATAGCTCCAGTAGCTGCTACAGTAGTAGTTAGTACACAACCGCTGTTAGTCCAAGTTAATGTAACATCAGTATTTTCTGCTACAGCCGGAGTTACAGATAATTTAGTATTTGCAGTGATTTCAGCATTAACTTCTGTACAATCAATACCTGTTTCAATACAACCACGTACCTTAGCCATAACTGCGGATGTACCACCCATAGCTTGAGAACCGTATGAAGTAGCAACATAATTACGATAGGCTGGAATAGCTACTGCTGCTAAAATACCAATAATCGCGACTACGATCATTAATTCGATAAGGGTAAAACCTTGATTTTTCGTTTGCATGAGAAAATCTCCTAATTTACAAATTTATAAAAATACTTACATAAGAATTCGCTTTGTTAGTTTGTTGCACAAGCCAAGATCAAAGCTTTCTTGTGTAAGCAAATTCTGAAGCTTATATTAATAGGCGTAAATTATTTGGACAAGTAGGATTTGTAAAATTCTTATGAAAATGGGAATTGTCTTATAAAACAATTAGTTATCATTATTCTTTTGTGAGATTGATTCTCATTTTCTTATATATTACTCAGTTATTTTGCCGGATCTGGCAAAAAACTGACATATTTTGTCAACTTTTTACCTTATTGCTAGTACTTTTGGTAAGTTACATTGTCAGTCGTAAAGATAAATCCACCGCTCTCACATGCTTGGTTAAAGCGCCAACGGAGATGAAATCTACCCCGGTTTGGGCGATTTCATTTAAGTTCTCGAGGCTTACATTGCCGGAAGCTTCAATTTTGGCGGTATGCTTATGGGCTTGATTGATAGCAACGCCGGTTTGCATATCGTCTATGGAGAAATTATCCAGCATTATCACATCGGCACCAGCATCCAGCGCATCGTCCAGTTGGGCAAAGTTTTCAACTTCTACTTCAACCAAAATATCGGGATGATTTTCACGGGCTTTTTTAATGGCGCCTTCGATTGAGCCGTGTGAAGCGATATGGTTTTCTTTAATTAAAAAGGCATCATAAAGCCCAATCCGATGATTACGTCCACCACCACAAGTTACTGCATATTTTTGCGCCAGGCGCAGCATAGGAATGGTTTTACGGGTATCGAGCAGCTGGCAATTGGTGCTTTTTAATTCCGCCACATAGCGCGCCACCACTGTTGCCGTACCCGATAGGGTTTGTAAAAAATTCATGGCCGTTCTTTCGGCGGTCAGGATATTGCGGGCATTGCCGTGGACTTTGCAGATCACGTCATTGGCACTGACCTTATCGCCATCCTGACATAGCCACTCTATTTCAATGCTGGGATCCAGTTTATCGAAAACTGCCTGAAACCAGTCGATCCCTGCAATGACTGCATCTTCACGCGTAATTAAACGGCCTTTGGCGATTTTATTGATTGCAATCAATTCTGCGGTGACGTCGATTCCTCGTTGCTCATAGTCGAAAGCGCCCAAATCTTCAGCCAGAGCAATTTCAATGGCGCGGTCAATTTCTTTGTTAAGGGCTTCTTTATAAGGAATTTCAATCATCTTGAGTCACTTTGTATATTATTTGAAAGTAATTACAGCGGCCTTGCTGTTATAATTTGGGACTGATTATATACTGTCATGATATTTGACTCTAGCACAATACCAGTAAGCCAATGATCAGCATTAAAATAAATAAAGGCTATCTTTCTACCGCAAAACGGATTGAATCACCGTATCAGGATAACCGGCCTGATATCAGTGATATCAGCTTATTGGTGATCCATAATATCAGTTTGCCACCGAATCAGTTTGGCGGGCCCTATATCGATCAATTCTTTACCGGCAGTCTTGATCCCAATCGACATCCCTATTTTAAGGAAATAGAAGGTTTGCGTGTTTCCAGTCACCTGCTGATCCGACGCAATGGTGATCTAGTGCAATATGTGCCCTTTGATAAACGTGCCTGGCATGCGGGAATCTCCAGTTTTGAAGGACGTGAGAAGTGTAATGACTATTCTATTGGTATTGAGCTGGAAGGCGCTGATGAGGTCCCTTTTACTGCTGAACAGTATCTGCAATTGGCTGAAGTCAGCAAAGCCATTATGCAGCAGTATCCTTTAATTAACGCCGAACGAATTACTGGCCATTCGGATATAGCGCCAGGACGCAAGACCGATCCAGGGCCATTTTTCGATTGGAGTTATTATCGAAGCTTACTGGCAGATTAGTCCTTTGTTACACTTAGTCATAACTATTTATCAATAAACAGGCGAATTGACGGATTCATTTTGTTAGCATATAGGTTGTCAGCACATAAGTTTGTACGATAAGTCTGCACATAAAAAGTTAACTGGTGAATAACACAAAGCAGAGGTTTCTCAAATGGCGTTATTGGCTTTAATTATTGCTTTATTCATTGAGCACTATTATCACAAGTCCAGTTCCAACGCGCGCTCTAAAGTGAGCCATCGCAGCTTCTTTAGCCGTTATCAAGAAGCTATGGGCAATTGGTTTGGTGAGCAAAGCTGGTATAAGGGTGGGGTAGGCCAAGCACTATTATTGTTAGGCCCTGTGTTAATTATTTATTGCTTTTTCTCTTGGTATCATCATGACTGGTGGCATCATGGCGGTCTATTTGGTTCTTTATTGATGTTAGTGGTTGCAGTTGGGGTATTAGTGCTTTGTTTAGGGCCTGAGTCTCCGCGTAAAAGTCTGGCCCATTACTATAAGGCCCGGGCTGAGCATCAGGATCAATCGGCATTTGAAGTGGCCGCATTATTTACTGGTAAAAACTCAGCTGAAAATATTGAGGAGCTGGATAAGCAAGTAGCCAAAGCCATTTTCAAGAAATCCCAAACCCGTTATTTTGCGGTTATTTTATGGTTTATGTTACTAGGACCTGCGGGTGCTCTGCTTTATAGATTGACTAACTGGTATCTGGAGCACGGTGAAAAGCCACTGGATAGTGCTGTTTCTGATGAATCACAAGATACTGGTGAACAGGAGGCAGATCAATCGCAAGGTTTTGCTTATAAACTAAACCTGATCCTTGAGTGGATTCCGGCACGTCTCACCGCTTTGGCTTACTTGTTCGCAGGGGATATGAGTTCTGGTGTCAGTAAAATTAAATCCGACTTTCTGAATTTTGATAAAGATGGCCTGGCTTTTGTACAGGATGCTGGCTTTGCCAGTCTGGGTTTTTATGAAGCCGACGATAGTCGCGGACCTTCTCGCTGGGCTTTAAAGTTAACTGAACGTGCTGGCGTTATTATTTTTGCGTTGGTTGCGATAATGTCTTTATTAGGCTTCGGCTTGTATTAATTAACCTTTGTTAATTAAATTTTTAAAGCTGACTTAATATTCTCAAACGGGCTTTATTGATAATTTACTTAAGTATCCAATTGCCAATTCTTGCTAAAAAGCTATCTTTTTATCGAAAAGTTCACTATTATTAGCAAACTCAATATTAATCATATATTTAACGTTAGTTAATTAAATCTTGGGGATCAATCTAATTATCTATAAATAACAATAAGTTATAGATGAACTGGTCTAAATAAATTTAAATATAGGCAAGGCAATTATGGCAAATAATGTTGAAAGTGGGGCTATCTCGGATGTCGATCCAATAGAAACGCAGGAATGGTTAGATGCGTTAGATGCAGTAATTTCGGCTGAGGGAACTGAAAGAGCTCACTACTTATTGGAAAAGTTGGTCGCGAAGGCTCGTGGTGCAGGTGCGCATTTACCTTTTGATTTGACGACTGCTTACTTAAATACCATTCCTCCATCACAGGAAGCTCATATGCCTGGCGATCAGGAGATGGAACGCCGCCTTAGAGCCATTATTCGCTGGAATGCGATTGCCATTGTATTGCAAGCTTCAAAAAAGAATCTGGAGCTGGGTGGTCATTTATCCAGTTTCGCTTCAAGTGCGACTTTGTATGATGTTGGTTATAACCACTTTTTCCATGCGGATGACGGTCAGCATGGCGGTGATTTGATTTATTATCAAGGCCATTGCGCGCCAGGTATTTATGCCCGCGCTTTCCTGGAAGGCCGTATGAGCGAGGAACAGATCGCCAATTTCCGCCAGGAGGTTGATGGCAAAGGTATTTCTTCTTATCCACATCCCTGGTTAATGCCGGACTTTTGGCAATTCCCCACTGTCTCTATGGGCTTGGGCCCGATTCAGGCCATTTATCAGGCGCGTTTTTTAAAGTATCTGGAAAACCGTGGTTTGGCCGACACCAAAGGACGTAAGGTTTGGGCCTTCCTGGGTGATGGTGAGATGGATGAGCCTGAATCAAAAGGTGCTATCAGTCTTGCTGGCCGTGAAGGTTTGGATAATTTGATTTTTGTCGTCAATTGTAATTTGCAGCGGCTTGATGGCCCGGTTCGTGGTAATGGCAAAATTATTCAGGAGCTGGAAGGCGAGTTCCGCGGTGCTGGCTGGAATGTATTGAAAGTGATCTGGGGGCGCTACTGGGATCCATTAATTGCGCGAGATACGGAAGGTCGCTTGCTCAAGGTGATGGAGGAAACAGTGGATGGCGAATATCAAAACTGTAAAGCCAAAGGCGGTGCCTATACGCGTGAACATTTCTTTGGCAAAGATCCTAAGCTATTAGAAATGGTGGCCAATATGTCGGATAAGGATATTTGGCGCTTAAATCGTGGTGGGCATGATCCACATAAAGTCTATGCTGCATACCATGAGGCGGTCAATACTAAAGGAATGCCAACTATTATTTTAGCCAAGACGGTTAAAGGTTATGGCATGGGTGAGTCTGGCGAGGGTAAAAACATTTCGCACCAGGTGAAGAAGATGAATCTGGATGCACTTAAGCACTTCCGTGATCGTTTCAATGTGCCGATCCCTGATGACAAACTGGAAGATGTGCCTTTCTATCATCCAGGCGACGATAGCCCTGAAATTAAGTATATGCACGAGCGTCGTGCCAAATTAGGTGGCTATCTTCCTGCCAGACGGCGAGAGTCACAATCGCTGGATATTCCGAGTCTGGATAAATTTGATGCACTACTAAAATCTACAGGCGAGCGTCAAATTTCAACCACTATGGCTTTTGTTCGTGCGCTAAATGTTTTATTGAAAGATAAAACTTTGAAAGAGCGCATAGTGCCGATTATACCCGATGAAGCCCGTACTTTTGGTATGGAAGGTTTGTTCCGCCAAATCGGCATCTATTCATCGGTGGGCCAGTTGTATGAGCCAGTGGACTCTGATCAGATCATGTATTATCGCGAGGATAAGTCGGGTCAGATCCTGGAAGAGGGTATCAATGAAGCGGGCGCTATGTCGTCTTGGATGGCAGCTGCGACCAGTTATTCGAGTAATGATTTGCCGATGATCCCATTCTATATTCTGTACTCCATGTTTGGTTTCCAGCGTATTGGCGATTTGTGTTGGGCGGCAGGCGATATGCAGGCACGAGGCTTTATTATTGGAGCAACTTCAGGCCGTACTACCTTAAATGGTGAAGGTTTACAGCATCAGGATGGTCATAGCCACATGATTTCAGCGACCATTCCAAACTGCATTAGCTATGATCCAACCTATGCCTACGAGGTGGCAGTGATCATGCGCGAAGGTATGCGTCGCATGTATAAGAACCAAGAAAATGTGTTCTATTACATCACCACTTTGAATGAAAACTATAGCCACCCTGAAATGCCTGAAGGTGCTGAAGAAGGCATTATTAAAGGTATGTACCAATTGGCTAAAGGCAAAAAAGCTAAGAAAAAAGGCTTAAAAGTCCAGCTTCTTTCTTCAGGTGCAATTTTGCCTGAAGTAGAAAAAGCTGCAGAGCTTCTACACAAAGACTTTGGCGTTAGCGCCGATATCTGGTCAGTAACCAGTTTCACAGAGCTTGCGCGTGAAGGGCAAGCGGTTGAGCGTGAAAATATGTTACACCCGGAAAAGAAAGTCAAAGCTTCTTATGTAGAAAAATGTTTAGCCAAACAGGAAGGTCCGGTGATTGCTGCCACTGATTATATGAAAGCTTATTCGGAGCAAATTCGTAACTTTGTTCCTGCAAATTACAGCGTGCTAGGAACCGATGGCTTTGGTCGTTCAGACAGCCGCGAGAATTTACGTCGTTTCTTTGAAGTGGATCGTTACTATGTTGCGGTTGCAGCGCTAAAAGCGTTAGCTGATGAAGGCATTATTGATGCTAAAGAAGTCACTAAAGCCATTAAACGTTATCAGATCGATGCTGATAAAGCCGATCCTATGACACTGTAACTCGTTGATATAAGGAGAAAAACTTTGGCCAAGTTAAATAAAGAGCTAACTAAAGTAACAGTACCTGATATTGGCGATGCCAGTGGGGTAGAAATTATTGAATTGATGGTATCAGTGGGTGATACCGTTGAACTGGAAGATGGCTTAATCGTTCTGGAAACCGATAAAGCCACTATGGAAGTACCTTCCAGCGAGGCTGGAGTGGTGAAATCCATTGCAGTTAAGGTCGGTGATAAGGTTTCAGAAGGCGATTTAATTCTGGAAGTAGAAGCTGCTGAAGGCAGTGCACAAACAGCTTCTTCTGAAGCAGAGAAAGCTGAGGAAGTTGAAGCTCCAGCTGAGTCTTCAACTGATGAAGTTGCCAGTTCAACAGAAGCCGTTAGCGAACCAATAGCCGTGAGCCAACCAACAGCCATGAGCCAGCCAATAATTATTCCAGACTTGGGTGATGCTGAAGGTGTGGATGTGATTGAGGTTTCGGTATCGGCTGGTGATAGTGTTGAAAAAGACGATGCGTTAATCGTTTTAGAAACTGAAAAAGCAACCATGGAAGTACCAGCGGATATGGCTGGTACCATTGAATCTTTAACGGTTAAAGTTGGTGATAAAGTCAGTCAAGGCGATCAGATTGGTACTATTCTGGCGATTACCAGCTTGGCTGTTAAAGCCGAAGCACCAGCACCGAAAGCTGCAGAACCAACTAAAGTAGCGACGCCAACCAAACCAGCGCCAACTAATCCCACGCCAAGTAAGGCTCCGGTTGCTGACTATCCTATACAAGCTTCTAATAAAGATGGTGTTATTCATGCCAGTCCTGCAGTGCGTCGTTTGGCACGTGAGTTTGGTGCAGACTTATCCAAAGTCAAAGGTAGTGGCCCGAAAAATCGTATTTTAAAAGAAGATGTGCAGGCCTTTATCAAGTTTGAATTGTCGCGCCCCAAAGCTACCGCAGGTTCAGCGCAGGCAGCGCCTGATTTGCCGGAAATTGATTTTTCCAAATTTGGGGAGATTGAAACGACTCAGTTAACCCGTATTCAGAAAATTTCCAGCGTCACTTTGCAGCGTAACTGGAATCTGATCCCGCACGTAACCCAGCATGAAGATGCTGATATTACCGAATTGGATGCTTTTCGAAAATCCATGAAAGAGGAGGCGCTTAAGCAAGGTGTCCGGCTAACTCCTCTAGCTTTCATAATGAAGGCTCTTGTCGCAAGTTTAAATGAGTTTCCAACATTTAACAGCTCATTAGCTGCTGATGGCGAAACTTTAATCTTGAAAAAGTATTTTAATATTGGCGTTGCAGTGGATACGCCCGATGGCCTGGTGGTACCGGTGATTCGTGAGGTGGATAAAAAATCGGTTTATGAGCTGGCCACCGAGCTTGGTGAAGTGTCGCAAAAAGCTCGTGATAAAAAGCTGACTGCGACGGATATGCAGGGCAGTTCCATGACTATTTCCAGTTTGGGAGGAATTGGCGGTACTGCTTTTACCCCAATCGTCAATTGGCCGGATGTGGCAATTTTAGGTTTGTCGCGTAACAAGATCCAACCAGTGTGGAATGGTAAGGAGTTTGCGCCGCGTATGATGTTGCCTATGTCTTTGTCCTATGATCACCGAGTGATTGATGGGGCAGTTGCGGCGAGATTTATAGTCCACCTTAGCAAGATGCTCGAAGATATTCGCCGAGTTATCCTCTAAGTTGAACAATTTTCCTCACTTAATGGTGTAGGCAGCAGGTTGAATGTTAACCAGTAATTGGTGCAAATAGCTTTGTTTTTCGCCCAATTCAGGTAAAATACGCCACTTCAAAATTAAGGTGGCTTAAAAATTTGTTAGAAGTTATAAAGTAAAGTCATTAAAGAAAGTATTTCAGAGGAAACTCATGAGTAATATCAAAACTCAAGTTGTTGTTTTAGGTAGTGGTCCGGGTGGCTATTCGGCAGCTTTTCGTGCTGCAGATCTTGGTCTGGAAGTGGTCATGGTGGAAAAATACGCAGCACTTGGCGGCGTATGTTTGAATGTGGGTTGTATCCCCTCAAAAGCCTTATTACACACGGCAAAAGTCATTGACGAAGCAGAAGAAACTGCAAAGCATGGTGTGAGTTTTGGTAAGCCTAAAATTGATATCGACAAAATCCGCGCTTACAAAGACGGTGTAGTTGGTCGTTTATCGCAAGGCGTGGCTGGCATGGCAAAAATGCGCAAAGTAAAAACCGTTCAAGGCTACGGTAAATTTACTGGCTCTCATACCTTAGAAGTTGAACATGAAGGTGCCAAGCAAACGATTGAATTTGAGCATGCCATTATTGCCGCTGGTTCGCGGGTAGTTAACTTGCCGTTTTTGCCAGAAGATGAGCGCATTGTAGATTCAACCGGTGCTTTGGAATTACGTCAGGTACCAGGCAATATGTTGATTCTTGGTGGCGGTATTATTGGTCTTGAAATGGCTACGGTTTACCGCGCCTTAGGTGCCAAAATTTCTGTAGTTGAAATGGCGGATCAACTGGTTCCTGCGGCTGATAAAGATGTGGTTAAAGTTCTGCAAAAGTTTGTTTCCAAGAAATACGAAAGTATTATGCTGGAAACCAGCGTGACCAAAGTGGAAGCGAAAAAAGATGGCTTGTATGTCACATTTGAAGGCAAAAATGCACCGGAAAAACCTGTTAAATATGACATGATTTTATCAGCGGTTGGTCGTCGTCCTAATGGTGACTTGATTGATGCTGAAAAAGCAGGGGTAACGGTTTCAGAGCGTGGTTTTATTGAGACTGATAAACAAATGCGCACTAACGTTCCACATATTTACGCAATCGGCGATATTGTTGGTCAACCTATGTTGGCGCACAAAGCAACCGCTGAAGCACACGTTGCGGCGGAAGTGATTGCGGGTAAGAAACACTATTTTGATCCAATTACAATTCCTTCAGT
>JANQSG010000002.1 GCA_028284185.1 Kangiella sp. | reverse complement strand
TTTGCCCGCTGTAGCCATACCAACAGTGCCGTAGTGATGGGAACGACTATTAAGCTCTTCTCTGATGCTATGCCCTACTGAACCCGAGCCATCACCTACCTTGCCGCCGCCCTGCGCCACAAAGTTCGGGATCACTCTATGAAAATAACTACCATCATAGAAGCCATTGCGCGCCAACTGGATAAAATTGGCTGAACTGTACGGGGTATCGGCAAATAGCTCTATCTGAATATCACCTTTGGTGGTTTTTAGAGTCAGTCTTTTGGGTAAAGATGGCAAACTTTTGGGTGTTGCAAGCGGCTTATTGTTTTCCTCTTCACTCTCTTCCTCGATAGTTTTTAAAGCCTGTTTGGCGCCATTTGCAACAATTTTCTTTGAACTTGCAGCCAATTGTCGTAAGAATTCACTATCTTCCTGCTTGGCAAAATAACCAATAGCAGCCCTTTGTAAATTGGGATCCTCTGACTCAAGCCATGATTTTGCCAGTTTTATAGCTTTTTGCGACTTTGGATTAGTCATGGCACTAAAGGCTTGCGCTTGAATCCAGCTGCTTTTTGATGTCAATAATTGGTTCAAAGTATCCAAGCTGAGCCATTTGGCTGCCGCTTGTAAACTGGTAATAGAGGTAATTAGATCGGATGATAAGGCCAACTTATTAATCTTGTTAATCTGCTCCTTATTGCCCATCTGATTGTCACCAATCGACAGCTTGCCCAAAGCACCAATAGCACTGATTCTAATACCAAGATCCTGGCTTAAAGCTTTTTGATAAAGCCAGTCAAAATGCTCTTTCGATTTAAGATTGCCTATAGCGCGAATAGCAAAAGCTTGTGAGTCATTATCCAGCTCATCAGTGATTGCTTTAACCTTCGCAATATGACTACTACTAATTAATGGCACCCTGGCCAGTAAAAAACTGGCCTGTAGCGAAGTTGCTGACTTGTCCAGATATTGCAGCACTCTATCCACATCCAGCTTTTGCTTATTAACTAACTTGTCACCATGAAACAAGGCCAATATACCCAAACCTTGCATAGCACCTCTTGCGGCTAAATCATTCGGTGCCTGATTGATAATCTTGTACAAAGCTTCAGCCGAGCTATCATGGCCTAAGTTGCCGATAGCAAGCGCCAGCTTCTCTTGTACCATTGAATTTTTCTCAGTTGAGAATTGCTCTATAAGGACTGGCGTTAGCTCTGGAGTCAAGCTGATCCCAGCGGCAAAAGCAGCTTGCGCACGAACCACAACAGACTCATGACTTAACTGAGTTTGAATCAGATTAGCTGCTTGCTCACCACCTATTCGACCTAAATTGGTCAGTGCCACTTTAACCGTTTCCGGGTTAGAGCAACTTAAAGCCTGTTGAAACAGCTCTTGCTCAAGGCTTCTCTGATCCGCAGCCTGATACAACTTTGTCAGTTCAATACAATGTTTTGTCATCGGTAAGTGACTACAGGCACTCAGGCTCAAAAGCCCTATTGTGCCAATCGCAACCATTGCCACCGTTGAACGTTTGAAAACCGATTGGGTTATTCTGGTTTTAATTATCCCCGTTTTAATTAGCATTGTATCGCTCCCCTTCTGGCTTCAGTGTTTTAACGCAGGTAGAATGACGCCATTATTTTGGTCAATAGAGTAACCCATGGCGCAATATATTTATACCATGAATCGGGTGGGCAAAATCGTCCCACCGAATAAAACCATCTTGAAAGATATTTCGTTATCCTTTTTTCCAGGCGCCAAAATTGGTGTTTTGGGTCTGAATGGCGCGGGTAAATCCACCTTGCTACGTATCATGGCAGGCATCGATACCGAGATTGAAGGCGAAGCGCGTCCGCAGCCAGGTATCAATATTGGTTACCTGCCGCAAGAGCCGCAACTGGACGAATCTAAAAATGTTCGAGAAATCATTGAAGAAGCGGTCAGTCATGTAAAAGATGCTTTAAATGAACTAGATCAAGTCTATGCAGCTTATGCCGATGCCGATGCCGACTTTGATGCGCTGGCAAAACGTCAGGGCGAACTGGAAGCGATTATTCAATCATCGGATGGTCATAATCTGGAAAACGCGCTCGAACGCGCCGCAGATGCGCTAAGACTGCCAGCATGGGATGCCAGGATCGAACATCTTTCCGGTGGTGAGCGGCGGCGTGTTGCTATTTGCCGCTTGCTTCTAGAAAAACCTGACATGCTATTACTGGATGAACCGACTAACCATTTGGATGCAGAATCGGTGGCTTGGCTGGAGCGTTTCCTGGTGGATTATTCTGGAACCGTTGTGGCCATTACCCACGATCGTTATTTTTTAGACAACGCAGCAGGTTGGATTTTAGAGCTGGACCGAGGTTACGGTATTCCCTGGGAGGGCAACTATTCGTCATGGCTGGAGCAAAAGTCAGCACGCCTGGAAATGGAAGCCAAACAAGAAGCCTCGCGCCAAAAGACCATGAAAGAAGAGTTGGAATGGGTGCGCTCAAATGCCAAAGGCCGTCAGGCTAAATCCAAAGCACGTATGGCGCGCTTTGAAGAATTATCCAGCAAAGAATTCCAGGAGCGTAATGAAACCCGTGAACTCTATATTCCACCTGGCCCTCGTTTGGGAACTCAAGTGATTACCGCTAAAAATTTAACTAAGTCTTTTGGCGATAAGTTCTTGTATAACGATTTAAGTTTTAACTTGCCACAAGGCGGTATCGTTGGCGTAATTGGCCCTAATGGCGCTGGTAAATCTACCATGTTCAAATTAATCACAGGCCAAGAACAACCCGATTCAGGCGAGTTAATAGTTGGTGAAACGGTTGAGCTTTCCTATGTGGATCAAAGTCGTGATACTTTGGACGACTCCAAAACTGTATGGGAAGAAATTTCAGACGGTTTGGATTTAGTTACGGTTGGTAACTACACTACTTCTTCACGCTCTTATGTGGGCCGCTTTAATTTTAAGGGTTCGGATCAACAAAAGCGTATCGGTAACTTATCTGGTGGTGAGCGTAATCGTGTTCACCTGGCTAAACTATTAAAATCTGGCGGCAACGTCCTATTACTGGATGAGCCAACCAACGATTTAGACGTAGAGACTTTGCGTGCGCTTGAAGATGCCCTACTCGCCTTTCCAGGCTGCGCGGTAGTGATTTCGCATGATCGCTGGTTCTTAGACCGGATCGCCACTCATATTTTAGCTTTTGAAGGCGATAGCGAGACGGTTTGGTTTGAAGGTAACTACCAGGAGTATGAAGCCGACAAGAAACGCCGCTTAGGTGCTGATGCCGATCAACCACATCGTATTAAGTATCGTAAAATTTCTAAGTGATTGATTTGGTTCAAAAGCCAAATCAATCATCTTGAACTAGATTCAGGATCTAATAATTCTGGCAGTGCTTTCTTGAGATCCCAGCTTTCGCTGGGATGACACCTAAATAGTAAATTAAATAGAGTAAACAGAAGGTTAGAGTAAATTTTTACTCTGATCTTCACTTTTTTGAACCTGAATCCTTCACATTTTTACATCAACTGTTGGTTTATTCCATTTATTAGTGCCCTATGGGACAATTTTCTCATGGGAAAACAAAGGCTTACACAATCGCAACAACTTCTCGTTGATAGAATCGAGGAGGCACTCTCCCATGCAAAAACTGAATTAGGCAAAACTAAAGCGCAGGTAGCACTTGAATGTAATGTTACTGCTCAAGCTCTCAACAATTGGCTTAGACGCGGTACCATCAGCAAACAATCGATGACTTTATTAGCAGAAGCTACCCAGGTAAATCCCTTATGGTTGTATACTGGAAAAGGCGGTATTCGGCCAGTTCCAGCTGAAATCAAAGAGTCAGAGTATCCCGCTTATCAAGCCAATATAGATAAACATTTAATGACAAAATCCATCGAACATGTATTTTCTCTATTTTTAGAAGAAACTTCTCAGAAAAAAGCCTCGGAGTTAGCAAAATACGTCACCGCTTATTACTTTAAACTCAGCAATGGTGAAAATATTTTGGATACCATTGCCGAGTTACAAAAAAATAACAATTAACTTCTTGTCAAAATAAACCTTTGGTTTATAATCAACTTATGGATGATTATAAAAAAATTAGTCAACAATTGGAAAGGCTAAACCAATCCTTCAGGTACATGATTATTGGCTTAATTTGTATGGTAATTGGCTTAATCATGCTTTCGATCAGCTTATTCATTATTCTCAAAGGATTTTGATGCGAAGACTTTAGAGCCATTCCAGTTGTCAAACCTGGTAATATAATTTTTGCGTTTTTCCATTTCTAATTGATAACAAGTTTCCCCCCTTGCCAGATACTTGATCTCAAAGTGGGTGCGGTTTGACTCTCGATCCACTTCAAAAGCACTAAAAGGTAGTTGCCATATTTGTTCTGCTTGCTCTTTTGCTTCTTTAAAATAACCCTGAATATTGGTGGTTAAAATAATTTTTGCTTCTGACTTTAAACGTGAAAGCAAAAACTCAAAAAATGGCATATTGAGCCAGCGCTGCTGAGCATTTTTTGGTTCAGGATTCGGGTACAAAAGAAAAACACCCTTTAAGGATTGAGCCGGTAAAGCATGTACTACCCAGGGGATCGCATCGGCATGAACGGGGATTAAATTGTCTAATGACTTTTTTTCTACTCTAATTTTTTCAACTTTGGCTTTTTCTACTCTTTGTGCAAAATCCTCAAACTTAGTTCGCGTCCGTTCAATCGCAATTAACTGCTTATCCGGATTAGCTTGCACAAACTGCACCGCATGTAACCCTCGCCCAGCACCAATTTCCAAATAACAATTATTGGTTAATTCAGGCTTAATAAAATTACGAGGTTTAAACAGCTTTTCAGGTTTAAACTGGCGCATTAAAGAATCCTATAGCTAATAGTGCCATTAATAACTCTTTTTATAGTAGGCCCAACACTTCTTCCAACCGACTTACCCCATGCAGCTGCAAACCTTTAATTGATTTTGATGGCATATTGCCATGCGGCACTATAGCTTTTTTAAAGCCGTGTTTTGCGGCTTCTTTTAGACGCTCCTGACCATTGGGTACTGGCCGAATTTCGCCAGCCAAACCTATCTCACCGAAAATCACCATATGTTGTTCAAGCGGTCGATTTCGTAGGCTGGAAATAATGGCGGCGACCAGTGCTAAGTCGGCCGAAGTCTCCATCACCCGTACGCCACCGACTACATTAGCAAACACATCCTGATCGAAAGTAGCAATACCACCGTGGCGATTGAGTACTGCTAATAACATGGCGATACGTTGATGATCCAGTCCAACAGCTATGCGTTTAGGTTGTGGGGCATGTGACGAATCAACCAAAGCTTGAATTTCCACCAGCATAGGGCGCGTCCCCTCCCAGGTCGCCATTACTGCACTTCCGGCCACGGGATCCTGATATTTGGAGAGGAAAATTGCTGAAGGATTTTTCACTTGTTTTAAGCCTGTATCGGTCATGGCAAATACGCCTAACTCATTCACCGCACCGAAACGATTTTTAACCGCACGCAATAAACGCAAGCGACCATCGCGCTCACCTTCAAAGTACAAGACCGCATCCACCATATGCTCCAGTACCCGTGGCCCAGCTAAAGCGCCATCTTTGGTTACATGACCGACTACCAATAAAGTTGTTCCCGTTTGTTTGGCAAAACGTACTAACTGCGCAGCAGATTCGCGCACTTGGGCGACACCACCTGGTGCTGATTGTAATAATTCGGTGTAAATGGTTTGAATCGAGTCCACTACCATGACTTTGGGTTTTTGCACTAAAGCTTGGGCAGTAATTTGCTCCACTTGAGTTTCTGTCAGTAAATTAAAATCCCCCGTTTGCAAACCCAAGCGCTGAGCACGCATAGTCACTTGCTGCAAAGACTCCTCGCCAGTAACGTACAAGACTGAATCGGTTTCACTAATTTTACAAAGGCTTTGTAACAAAATAGTGGATTTACCAATACCGGGATCACCGCCCATTAAGACCACTGAGCCCGGTACTAAGCCGCCACCTAAAACACGATCAAGCTCAGACAAGCCCGATGGCATTCGCGGTAGCTCTGACAAATCCACTTTATCCATGCGTACCACTTTGGTTTTTTCACCCGCATAGCCGGTAAAACGTGAACTTTTGCCACTTGATGATTTCTTGTCGTCTAGATGCTCAATCAATGAGTTCCAGGCTTTGCATTGGCCACATTGGCCAGCCCATTGGGGAGTCTCACTTCCACACTCCTGACAAACGTAAATAGTTTTTGTCTTAGCCATTCTTATATTCCCAAACTCTCAAATCGTCGGCTATTCGTTGTTAAAAGCGTCAATTTATTCACTCATTTATCAGTTTATAAAATCGCTCATAAATAAGCGCTTTTGCCTAGACTAGCCTTAGTTTTAAGAGTTTTACTTTATCCGTGTTGAAAATTTCTTTTAATTAATTCGTCTGCCCCTATATTATGGGATAGAATGGTATTAATGAAGCTTTAGCGCTCAACAATTAGCAAAAGATTAATGAATAAGCAGAACCCAACTGAATGGCATCCTGAAAGTTGGAAACAAAAACCCGTTAGCCAGCAGATTAACTATGGTGATCAGCAAGCGTTGAATGATGCAATTGAACAGTTGCGTCAACTACCGCCTTTGGTCTCGAGTTCTGAGGTGGATAACCTTAAAAAACAAATTGCACTGGCGCAGGAGGGCAAGCAGTTTATTTTGCAGGGCGGCGACTGTGCCGAATCTTTTGCTGACTGTAATGCTGATTCCATTTCGCAAAAAGTACGCTTAATGGTGAATTTAAGTTTATTACTGAGCCGTAAACTGAATAAACCCATTAGCCGTATTGGTCGTATTGCGGGGCAATATGCCAAGCCACGTTCACAGTTAATGGAAACCAAGCTGGATGCAAGCTTGCCCAGTTATCGTGGTGATCTAGTCAATCATATCCACTTTAGTGAATCAGCCCGTACCCCCAATCCACAACGGATGTTGCAAGGCTATAGCTACGCCTCTTTAACCTTAAATTATATTCGTTCCATGCTGGAATCCGATCTGGATCAGATCTATCAACTGGATCAGGAAACTGAAGAGCTACGCAACTTAAAGCAAGCAAAACAAGTGCACCAAAGCTTGCACCAATTTCAGCAAATGATGCAAATGTTCCATAATTTTACTGGTGCTCAACCAGTAACTAAGAGTCTGATGGAGTTTTATACCAGCCACGAAGCACTACATTTGCATTATGAGCAAGCACTCACCCGACAAAATAAGGAAGGCCGATGGTATAACCTTTCGACTCATTTTCCCTGGGTTGGAATGCGCACCGCGTCAAGCAACAGTGCCCATATCGAGTATTTACGTGGTATTGCTAACCCAGTCGCGATAAAAGTTGGGCCCAAAATGCAACCGGAACAACTGACTGAGTTGTGCCAAATCATTAATCCAGATAATGAAGCTGGTTGTTTAACACTGATTCATCGTTTTGGCCATAAAGCCATCGCCAAAAAACTACCATCAATGATTCGAGCTATTAAGGGTGCTGATATAAAAGTACTTTGGTGTTGTGATCCGATGCATGGTAATAGCCGCTTAGCCAATAATGGCATCAAAACCCGTGACTTTGATCATATTCAATCAGAGCTGCTGCAAGCCTTTGATATTCATAAGGAAAATGGCACCATCTTGGGGGGAATTCACCTCGAAATGACCGCCGAAGCGGTAATGGAATGCACTGGCAGTAGCTATCAAATCTCAGAAGCTGAGCTGAATCAAGCCTATACCAGCCTGGTGGATCCTCGCCTGAATATTAGCCAAGTGTTCGAGTTGGTGGATTCTATTGACACTTCTATACAAAAAATACCGCAAAAATCCAGACTAATTCCTTGATCTGATAGCTTTTATTCCTTTATATTTAGTGGTGCTATTGAAAATATAGCTATAGTATTCGCAACTGTGAGAGTACTAGGTTGAGGAGGCCAAGATGAAGCAACACAGTAAAAAGTATAGCAATAGTTTGAAACTCAGCTTAATTGCACTGACTGCTTTTGCTTCTGCTCAAGTTATTGCAGGCAACTCCAATTGTAAAGCGAGCTACCTTGCAGCTGATGGTAGCTATTACAGCCAAAAACAAACCGATCAAATCGATATCATTCATCATGCAGAACCTGACTTACCGCCAGTAGTTCTTGAGCAAAAAGAAAAAAAGAAACCAAAATCTAACACCAGCTTCTTTTCTTGGTTAACCAAAAGTCATACAATGCCAAGCCTGCACTTTATAGAATTTATAGAGTTATTTGGCGATGACGACGAAACCTGAATCAAACACTAATCCAGACAATAGCCACGAAAGCGAAGTATCTTCAAAAAATGATACCTCTTTAGGCTTCTGGTCAACGGTCAAAAGCGTAGTTGGCGCTATGATTGGCGTGCAAAGCGAAGCTCAGCGCGAAAAAGATTTTGAAAAAGCCGATCCGGTAAAAATCATTTTGGGCGGTATTATTTTTACCGTGCTCTTTATTTTTACCATTCTATATTTCGTGAATAAAGTTTTAGAGTCTTAAGTCTATGTTACCGAAAACTATTTATAGATGGCCATTAATTCTTGCGCATTATTACGCCCTTTACCATCACAAGAAATAAACCGCCGAACCGGAAAAGATTCAACTTTTGAAGCTTTCTCATAAATCAAACGGGCAAACTTAGTATCATGATTAGCCACTATCACTGGCACTCCCCGTTTAGCTAAGTGTGCTGCTTCTATAGCTAATTCACGCTGATTGTCCAAAGAAAAATCCTGTTTGCTATAGCTGGTAAAGTTGGCGGTTAATGACCAGGGCAAATAAGGCGGATCGCAATAGATCACACTGCCTTTGCGGGAATGGCTCATGGTTTTTAAAAAAGGCTGGCAGCGAAACTCAGCACTTTTTGCTTTTTGATAAAAGAACTCCATTTCCTTTGCTGGGAAATAAGGCCTTTTATAACGACCAAAAGGCACATTAAAACCACCAGAGCGATTATAACGACAAAGACCATTGTAGCCATGACGATTAAAATACAAAAATAATGCCGAGCGCTCCCAGCCAGTTTCTAATTGATTAAAGTGTTCCCTTAAGCGATAAAATTTTTTTTCCTTATTATTTTTTTCAACAAAAAATTCAGAAGCATAATCAATAAATTCAGACTTACCTTGTTTTAGATCATTAAATAAATTAATCAAATCAGGATTAATATCAGAGAGCAAATAACGATCATAATCGGTATTAAGAAAAACCACTCCCGAACCAGCAAAGGGTTCAATCAATTTTTTGCCTTCGGGCAGAGCTTTAATAATTCTTGGTAATAAACGATACTTACCACCAGCCCACTTTAGAAAGGGTCTTTGAAAATTACTGTTATTGTTTTTCATGTTCAAAGAGTAAAAAGCGTAATACAATCACGGGTAAGTCATTAAGTTATGGCTAGTGTAACAAAACCGATCAAGATTAAAAGCATAAATCCCATAAACCTTATGGCTTTATAACAATATGAACAAAGCTACCTTTTTATTTTCCCACGGTGCTGGCGCTGATTCCAATTCAGATTTTATGCAAAGCATGGCGAGATTAATCGCAACTGATGATATTCAAGTTATTCGATTTGACTTTCCTTATATGCTTAGACGTCAACAAACCGGCAAAAAATCTCCACCGGATAGAATAGACAAGCTAAAAGCGGCTTTTTTAGAACAAGTATCAGCAATCAATACGCCTTACTTATTTATTGGTGGCAAGTCCATGGGTGGACGAGTGGCCACCATGATCGCAGAAAAAGCTAAGCCACATGGTATCATCTGTTTCGGTTATCCTTTTCATCCACCAGGCAAACCTGAAAAAACACGCACCGAACATTTAAAAGATTTATCTATTCCATGCTTAATCTTACAAGGAACGCGGGATACTTTTGGCAAACCACAAGAAGTCGCAAGCTATCAGTTATCGGATCAAATTGAAATCCACTGGCTCCAGGATGGTAATCATAGTCTGGAGACTTTAAAGCGTTCACCAATAACTACTGAACAAACCTGGCAGCTGGCAGCCGAGCAGGTTGGTAATTTTATGTTAACTCAGATCAGAAAAGATAAATAAGGGTAACTAGAAATTAACTTAAAAAGTTTTGATAAATAATCATGCCCCAGACAAAAGCCGTCAATAAAAACGAAATCAACACCATCGCAGAACCAATATCTTTAGCACGCCCTGATAGCTCGTGAATTTCACCACCGAAACGATCAATGGCGGATTCTAATGCTGAATTGGCGAGCTCACAAATCAAAATCAAGCCTACGCTAAATACCAGCAAAATAATTTCAATGGTAGTGTGTCCCACAAAAAAGGATAATGGAATCAACACGATGGCTAATACCACTTCCTGACGAAAAGCCGCTTCGTGTTGCCAGGTGGCTTTTAAGCCTTGCATTGAATATTTAAAAGCATCAAAAATACGTGCTAATCCAGTTTTACCAGGTTTCATAATCAAGTTGGTTGATATTTTTCAAGATGTGATTCAATATTAGGCAATCATCATTGTTTGAGCAACCGTTATGAATCAGAAATTACAAAAGACCAGTTTTATATTAGCTTTGATTATCAGCACTTTACTTCTGGCTGGCTGCCCAAGCGAAAGCGCGCAAAACACAAATACCAGCGAGACCAAAAACTACCCCACAGATAAAGCTGGTATCGAAGAGTTGCATAACGACTTGATGGCTTTGTTAGTAAACAAAAGTTGCCAACAAGCGTCAGACTGTGAAGTAATTGCATTAGGTGCTAGAGCTTGCGGTGGTCCCGATGCTTATGAGGTTTACGCTCCAGCCAATACCAACAAAAATAAATTAGAACAATTGGCTGCTGAATATAAGAACTTAAGAAAAGCTTACAACCAGAAAAATCAAATTGTGAGTATTTGCTCCGTAGTTCCTGTACCTGCGGTAGCTTGCGTAGAAAATCAGTGTAAAAAAACCACGGAAAAACTAATTATCCAATAAGTTAAAAAGCTGAGGGTTATTATTGGAAAAAGCTTCGATTGAGTCCTGATATCTGACTTCAGCTAACATTGGAGCTGAGATATTGGCTTTGAGCCAATTCAGATTCTCCTGATAATACGGCACATCCGCTTGGATTCGATTGGCTATCCAAGCTACCAGCTTTAAACCTTTTGCTGTAATATTTTGTACCGTTAACTGAGCGTGATTTAAACAACCTAATTTCATTCCCACTACCAGAATCACTCCGAAGCCATTGGTTGCAACCCAATCCGCATAGGTTTCTGTTTGATTCAAGGGTGTTAACCAACCACCAGCACCTTCAATTAAAACCGTTTTATGTTCAGGAATAGTAATTTGTTGATTTAGCAATTGAACCGATAGCTTCTGACCTGAACGTTCAGCAGCAATATGTGGTGCAATCGCTTCTTGATATACCAAAGGATTTATTTGCTTATAAGTCAACAGCTTTTGATTGGCGTGATAAATACTCAAAGCATCAGAGTTAATCAAACAATTTTGTCCTTCAAAATCCACCCAATGACTATCCGAAGCGATAGGCTTTAAACCCACAATATCCTGCCCCTGACTTCTTAGAACTTTTAGTAATAATTCTGTCACATAGGTTTTACCCACTTCGGTATCAGTGCCAGTAATAAAGTAAGTTTTTGCCATAGTGTGCGCTAATTGGTAACTTTAGAAGAAATTGTGTCAAATTGTAGCAATTTCACTACCTAATTTTAGCACAAGCCATTAGACTTGTTAGAATTAGATTGTACTTAACTAATCGATTAAGAGCATCATTATGGAGTCAGCAACCAGCTTTTTGGCAAACAATATTTTATGGCTAGGTATCTTGATTATTTTAGGCCTGGTAGTGGCCGTTATCTTTGCAGCCTTAAAACATGCATTGGTTCGTCAACTCGAATCCAAGGTGGATGAGCTAAAGCAAGTGGTCGAGAAGAATACTCAGAACATTGCTAAAAAACAAAAACTTTTGGATGCAAAAAAAGAATCTCATGATGAACTAAAAGCATCCTTACAAGACTTATCAAGTCGTCATACGGAACTTCGTCATAATTTTAATGATGACCAAAAGCGATTGGAAAAACTCACAAAAAACTACGAGCAAAGTCAGCAGGATTATCTAAACTCAATGCAGACCATTGCTAATAATCAAAAAGAATATGAGCTCGATATGCAGGCTCAAAAAAATAATTATGAGCAGAAGCTGCTCGATGTACAAAAAGAAGCCGATCAGCATATTGAAAGTTTCCAGGAAAACTATAGAGCTGAGTTCGAGCACCTGAAAAAAAGTCATAAGCGTTTAGTCCAGGCCAATCAAACCATGAGCAAGAATGTTGATAACTTAAGAGGTGAACGTGATTTTTATCGCAACGAGTTTCAGACTCTACGTAACTTCCTGCATGAATCTCAAATGGAAAAAGCCAAAAAACTTGTGGAGCAACATGCAGAAAAACTGGATTCTAATAAAAAAGTTATCAAGTTATCCAATAATCAATCTGATTAAAGTTCAACTCCATACTCATGATACTTTAAAGGGATTTGTTCTCGTGCAAAGGCATGCCCATAAACTAACTCGTAAGTAGCTGGCAGCTCACCATTTCCTAACTGGAATCTTCGATATTCCTGCTCTATTTTTCTTAATACTCCAGGACCGGTTAAACCTGAATTACGTTGCTGATCCAAGTTATGCGCACCAATATTTTTTAAATCTCGCATTAACTCAATAGCCTTATTATAACCTATCACTACGGGTTCATTATCCACCACTGGATCGAGCAATGCGGCGCTTAACATAGCATCACCCAAGTCATGCATGTCCAAAAAATCATTCACATGCTTATGGGAATCAACCGCCTGCCAGCTCTGTTTTAATTCAAACAAGGTATCTGGCCCCAGGCTGGTAAACAGCAAAAGGCCATTTGGCTTTAACACTCGATGTAATTCTTTAAACAATAATTCGATTTCACTAATCCACTGAAACGTCAGGTTGGAAAAAACAAGCTCTTGACTATTATCTGCGAGAGGTAGTTGCAACGCGTCGGCACAAATATATTGTTCACTATTTGACTGCCCAAGGCAAAAATCAATCATACCGTTGGCTAGATCAATACCGATTACCTCAGCATCAAAATACTTTTGCTTTAACTGACGGGTAAAATATCCAGTACCACAACCCACATCAAGAATGGTCTTTGGTTGCAATTTAAAATAATCCAGGCGCTCCATCAAACGGTTGCCAGCAATCTTTTGAAAAAAAGCTGACTCATCATATTTTTTAGCAGCCTGACTAAAAGACTCTGCTATGGATTCTTTAGAGATTTGATTTGTCATGCTTAACTTAACTCTTTAAAAAATCCACTAAGTCCTGAGTAAACTCAGTTCGATTAGTCAAAAATGGTGCGTGGCTGGATTTACGATAAATTTTATAATCACTGTCTGGATGTAAAAGCTTAACTTTTTCAGCGACTTTATTAGGCACCAACGAATCGAGACGACCATAAAAACGCATAGTCGGCATTTTTAAATCACTCAACTTCTCACGCAAATCAATGTCATTTAGCATTGCCAAACCTTCACGCAAAGCTTTAGTCGCCGGAATACCATGAAGAAAAACCGTATCTTTGAGGTACTTGATATCTTCTTTTTGGGTTTCGCTGCCCATAGCCTGAATCGCTAAGAAGCGAATGATAGTGCCTTGATAATCCTCTTCTAAAAAGCGACAAAAGGAATCCATGATGTTGGCTTGCATCGCATATTGCCAGTCATCACTTTGTACAAATTTAGGATTACTCGAAACCGTCACCAGTTTATGCACCGCTTCAGGTCGCTCTAAAGCAATATTAGTTGCCACCACACCTCCTAATGACCAACCACAATAATGCGCTTTTTCCGGCACCACTTTGAGTATTTGCTGGGTTAAGAGTTGCAAACTATAGTCATCGCTAGGGATTGGCGAACGTCCAAAACCTGGTAAGTCCACTAAATGCACTCGAAAATTTTTAGCTAGATCTTCGACCAATAGATTCCAGATCCCCGAATGAAGCCCCCAGCCGTGTAATAAGACCAGCTCCTCACCTGTACCAAAAGATTCAATATAAGGTTTTAATTTACTCATACTTTTTTATATTTCTTTATGTTTTTTGATCGCCACAACCAGCTGTTCAACCAAATATTCAATATGCTGCTTGCTATGTTCAGCAGTAATGGTAATTCTTAAACGTGCACTACCTTTGGGTACTGTTGGCGGCCTGATGGCTACTGCTAAAATTCCAGCTTGTTTCAAATTATGGCTAACCTTAACCACTAAGTCATTAGCACCTAACACCAGAGGCTGAATGGCGGTTTCTGAAGTCATTAAAGGCAGCTGATTCTGCTCAGCCAGCAGTCGAAAATACTGAATGTTTTGTTTTAACGATTGGCGTCGCTCAGCTTCGTCTCTGATCAATTGCAAACCTATACGATTAGCGGCAGCCAATGCTGGCGGCATCGCTGTGGTATAAATATAGGGACGGGCAAACTGAATTAGACTATCAATCAAAAGTTTTGAGCCCGCCACAAAAGCGCCAAAACCACCCAAGGCTTTACCCAGAGTCGCCATATAAATATCAGCAATTTGAGTTGGTATTTGGTAATGCTCTAAAGAGCCGCACCCTTGTTCACCCAAAACTCCAAATCCATGCGCATCATCTAACATTAATTGAACTTTGTAGCGAGTTTTAATTTTGGTAATTTCCAGCAGAGGCGCAATATCACCATCCATACTAAAAACGCCATCGGTCACTATCAGTTTTGATTCAGCTTTTTGCGCCAGTTGACGTTCCAATGAGGCCATATCCTGATGCGCATAACGCACATTTTTTGCATCACTGGCAAGGCCACCATCGATCAAAGAAGCATGGTTCAATTTATCCTGAACAATCAGATCTTTCTTATCCAGCAGACTGGTTAACACACCCAAGTTGGCCATAAAGCCAGTGGAAAATAATAGTGCCGCTTCAACCTCAAGAAATTCCGCCAACTCTTGTTCCAATAAATGGTGTTGCTCACTATGGCCAACGATTAAATGCGAAGCGCCACTACCAACTCCAAAATTTTTGCTCGCCTTTTGCATGGCTTTGACCATTTTGGGATGATTGGCCAAACCCAAATAATCATTGCTGCTAAAATTCAGGTAACTTTGACCATGAGCCTTGAGCTCAACAGACTGAGGGCTTTGGCAGGTTAAACGCTGACGCATTAAATCCTGCGCTGCTCGCTGCTGCAATCGCTGTTGCAATTTCGACCACATGAAGATTTAAAACCTTAAGGTGCTTGAGTCGCGTCGTAAAATAATTCTTGCTTTTCAGGCTTTGGGATCACCAGCTCTTCTGCTGTAACTTGTGTGCCTTCAGGTTGAATGCCCAGCTGTTGAAAGAGTTGCATATCCGCTTCAGCTTCAGGATTGTTGGTGGTTAGCAATTTTTCACCATAAAAAATTGAATTAGCGCCAGCGGCAAAACACAAGGTTTGGGTTTCCTTATTCATATCTTCACGCCCAGCCGATAAGCGGACATAAGATTGCGGCATCACAATTCGGGCAGTAGCAATCATCCGTACAAAATCAATCGAATCAAGTTTTTCCACTTCTCCCAAAGGCGTACCTTCAACCGCCACCAACATATTGATCGGCACAGATTGTGGATGCTCTGGCATATTAGCCAACTGTTGAATTAAGCCATAACGATCCTGGCTCTGTTCACCCATACCAATAATGCCGCCGGAACATACATTAATTCCTGCATCACGCACATTCTGCAAAGTATCCAGGCGATTTTTGTAAGTTCGAGTAGTAATAATTTGCTGATAGTATTCTGGTGAGGTGTCTAAATTATGGTTGTAATAATCTAAGCCCGCCTCAGCCAATTGATGGGCTTGCTCATCACTTAACATGCCTAAAGTCACACAGGTTTCCAGCCCCAATGCTTTGACTTGACGCACCATTTCCAGCACTACATTCAGATCTTTTTCACGTGGTGAACGCCAGGCAGCACCCATGCAGAATCGAGTAGCGCCATTTTTCCTGGCCTGCTGAGCGTTACTCACCACCTCTTCTACCGCCATTAACTGCTCTTTTGACAGGCCGGTATTGTAATGGCCGGATTGTGGACAATAAGCACAATCTTCAGGACAAGCACCGGTTTTAATGCTGAGTAAGGTGCTGGTTTGTACTTCATTTGGGTTGAAATGCTGGCGATGAATGGTTTGTGCAGCAAACAACAAATCATTAAAAGGTTGATTATAAATCGCCGCAATTTCGGCTAAAGACCAATCATGGCGCACTCGCCCACTGTTTAGAAGCTCTAAATTTATCGTTGAATCCTGTCTCTTGCTCATCGTCTGCTTTACCCTTATGATAAAGATGCTTAATAGCTCTAATGAAGGAAATTAGAACGCAAAGCCTTATGGTTTTTATTAAAGTTTAGCTATTTGGCGACATTGTATATTTCTACCAACCAATCTTATAACTAACAGCTAAATAACAGTTAAAAGTTGTCAACCAAATAAAAGGAATTATGGTTTACAAGCGATTTTACCGTTTTTTAAAAGATTCAGCCAACTTTATTATGTCTGGTCATGCCTGCATTATGTCTGGTCATGCCTGCGTCTTCTGTAACCTTGAACAAGATCGGCGGCGAAACATGGCTATTTGTTCAGTTTGCCAACTGGCAATAGAGCGGCGAGGCCACTATTGCTATCAATGCGGCTTTGAATTAAAAACTAACTCTAGCCAGTTTTGTGGCTCTTGTCTAAAAAAGCCCAAACCTTATCGACGATTAATCGCTACTTGTGACTATCAATTTCCGATCAACAACGCCATTGGACAATTAAAATTTAACCGCCAACTGCATATTGGTAAAGCCTTAAGTCATTTGTTAAGTGATAAATTAAAACAGGCTTATCAAGAGCACGCATGGCCTGATGCCCTAGTACCTATTCCACTACATCGTAAACGTCTTGCTGAACGCGGTTTTAATCAATCCTTATTAATCAGTAAATTTTTATCCGAATCTGTGAAAAAGCCATTGCTTAGTAACAGTTTGATTAGAGTTAAAAACACCTCGCATCAAATTGGCCTGAAAGCTGTTGAACGGCGGAAAAATCTCAAAGGCGCTTTTCAAGTAAAACAAACCCTACCTAAGCATATTGCCTTAATTGATGACGTAGTCACCACCGGCGCCACCATCTCCGAAGCCACTAAAATCTGCTTAAAACATGGCGCAGAACAGATTGATATTTGGTGCCTGGCAAAAACTTAATCTTGATAGTAAGATGGTTTCAAAATTTATCTTATATTTTTAATATGAAAAAAAATATAATAATTGTTGGCGGAGGAACCGCAGGATGGATGTCTGCAGCAGCTTTATCCAATGCCTTAAACCCTAAGTATTTTAATATAACTCTTGTAGAATCAAAAAGAATAGGAACTGTTGGCGTTGGTGAAGCCACCATCCCCGGTATTTTAGAATTCAATAAATCACTAAACATAAATGAAAAAGATTTCATCCGAAAAACTAATGCTACTTTTAAACTAGGTATTGAATTTATAGATTGGACCTATTTAGGTGATTCTTATATTCATCCATTTAGTTTTTTTGGTCAAAATATAAAAGGCATCGATTTTCATGACTTTTTAACTAAAACTCGAAAAATAAAAGCAAAGGAAGAAATGGGGTGTTATTCATTAGGCTATATGGCCGCACGGAATAATAAGTTTAAAATCCCAAATAGAGACCCTAAAGATATCGAGTCCACTTACTTTTATGCTTATCACTTTGATGCTGCACTTTATGCCAATTATTTAGAAAGCTACTCCATCAACAAAGGAGTAAACACACAAGAAGGAGTTGTAACTAGTGTTAATTTACATTCGGATTCTGGTTTTATTAAGTCCATCACCATAGATAATGATAAAATATTAGAAGGTGATCTATTTATAGATTGTACTGGGTTCAAAAGTTTATTGATTGGAAAAACTTTAAAAGCTAAGTTTATTGATTGGAAAAAATGGCTTCGTTGTGACCGAGCTGTTGCTATTCAATCCAAATTAACAAAAGAGATTCCACCTTATACAAAAGCCACAGCTCACAAATATGGTTGGCAGTGGCAAATTCCATTACATCACAGAATGGGAAATGGTTATGTATATTGCAGCGACTACTTAGATGAAGCTAAGGCAGAAAATCATCTTAAAAAACATATTCAGGGAGACTTAACTAGCACTCCAAATCATATTAAGTTCAGAGCTGGCAAGCGAGAAAAATCATGGATCAAAAACTGTATTGCTGTAGGTTTATCAAGTGGGTTTTTGGAGCCGTTAGAATCCACCAGTATTCATCTCATTCAAACTTCGATAATGAAATTAATTAAATACTTCCCTATTAATGGCATTACAAAAGAAATTATAAATAACTATAACCAAGAAATGGATATCCAATTTGATCAAGTTAAAGATTTTCTTATTCTGCATTATAAGGCAACTCAAAGAAATGATTCAGAATTCTGGAATTATTGCAGAAGCATGGAAATCCCTGATACTTTGCATGAAAGAATAGAAGTTTTCAAACAGACAGGAAAAATTTATCAAAGAGACTATGAATTATTCTTAAAAGACAATTGGCTGGCTGTACTTATTGGTCAAGGAATCTACCCTAAGTCTTATAACTCAAAACTTGATCAGTTTTCCGATAACGATATTCAATCACTTTTAAGAGCCTTAAAAGCACAAATTAATCAAAAAGTTGAGTCTATGCCATTTCATAGAGATGCATTGAGTAATATTTATAATTAATAATTGGAAGTTCGGACTATATGATGAAAAAATTTTTCTTTGTACTATTAAGTATTATCATAACATTATTGGTTTTACTGTTTATCACAGGCCATGCTTATATCCTAACCGCCCTTTCTCGAACCTATTTGGTAGGTAATACTACCGCCAATATTAATGATCACCAGCAGTTTGATACTCGCATTATTAAAAACGGAAATGTACAAGTCTGGCAAAAAGCTACTAGCTATCCAAAGCCACTTCCTGTTGAATTAACTGACTACCTAATCAAATACGATGCCATTGCTTTTTTGGTGATCCAAAATGGTCAACTGATCTCGGAAAACTATTTCAAAAATTATAATCAAAATAGTAAAACCAATTCTTTTTCCATGGCGAAAACCATCTTAACCCTAATGCTGGGAAAAGCGATTGAAGAGGGCTATATCGAAAGTTTTAATCAGCCAGCTACTGATTTTCTGCCTGAGTTCAAAGATGATCCCAAGGGCAAATTAGCCACTGTCGGCTCTTTCTCCAGCATGACTTCCGGCTATGATTGGGATGAACATTATTATAGTCCCTTTAGCCCTACCGTAGAGCTTTTTTATGGTGATGATGTAGAAAACTTTGTACTTTCTGGTTATTTCAGCTCAAAACCTGAGGATACTTTTTATTATTCCAGTGCTTCGACCCAGCTATTGGCTGTAGTTTTGCATCGGGCCTTAAAGGCCAAAAACCCTGAATGGACCTTATCAAGTTATTTAAGTGAAAAATTCTGGCGACCACTGGGTATGAATGATGACGCACTTTGGCATCTAGATGCTCAGGGAATGGAGCTGGCTTATTGCTGCGTTAATACCAATGCCCGTAATTTCGCCAAGTTTGGCCAATTGATGCTGCAAAATGGCCACTGGAATGGGCAACAGCTTATTTCCGCAGATTTTGTTCAACAGATGCACCAGCCTTTCAAAGCAGATAACTATGGCTATTCTATCTGGCTTAATGGCAAAAACGATCCGGATTATTATGCTTTCCGGGGTCATTTGGGGCAAAGAATTATTATTGTTCCTGAAAAAGATCTGGTGATCGTGCGACTCGGAGAGACACGCGGCGAAGATATTGAAAGGGCTGAAAGTTTCTATATCACACAAGTTTTAAAGATGCTTGAACCTTAATTCAACAAGCACATACAGATTTACACTTTATCCGCTAGTCCTTTAGCCAATAGCTGTTACAATGCAACACAAGAATAACAACAGTTGGCTTTCCATTGCTGAATAAAGACCGTTCACAACAAGTTTTACAAATTTCACTGCCAATCGTCGGCGGCATGATTTCGCAAAACATTTTAAATCTCGTGGACGCGGCCATGGTCGGCACTCAAGGCTCTGCTGCCATTGCTGCCATTGGTATCGCTGGCTTTATTAATTTTATGGCAGTAGCCTTTTTTATGGGCTTCGCGGCAGGTGTGCAGGCTATGGTGGCACGCCGTATGGGTGAAGGTCGTGATTCAGAAGCGGCGTATCCTTTAAACGGCGCTTTAATCATGATCACCATTTTGGCCCTTCCAGTGAGCATTATTCTATTTTTCCTGGCACCAGAAATCCTGGGCTTTCTTAATGATGATCCCGCATTACTAAAAGAAGGAGTGCCTTATTTGCAGGCACGTTTTGCCGGCATCTGGGCAATTGGGCTTAATTTCAGTTATCGCGGTTACTGGAGTGCCATTAAGCGCACCGAGTTTTATTTGCGCACCCTTTTGGTAATGCACTCGCTGAACATATTTCTTAACTACTGTCTGATTTTTGGTAATTTTGGTTTCCCTGAAATGGGTACCTTAGGAGCAGGTATCGGCACCAGTGTTTCCCTCACTCTGGGCACTTTTTATTACCACTATCTAGCACAAAAACATACTTCAGAACACGGTTATTTTAAACACCTGGCACGCTGGTTAACCCTTAAAGATATTATAAAAATATCTCTGCCCTCTTCCATTCAGCAGCTTTTCTTCGCCGCCGGATTTACCGCTCTGTTCTGGATTATCGGTAAAGTCGGCACCGATGAATTAGCCGCTGCTAATGCCATTACCACCGTCATGCTGGTAGGGATTTTACCTTGTATTGCTTTAGGGATTGGTGCTGCAACTCTAGTCGGCCAAGCCTTAGGACGCAAAGACCCCGAAGATGCTTACCTTTGGGGTTGGGACGTTTCCAAAATGGCACTGATCTTTGCGGTAGGACTCGGCATAGTATTTTATCTCTTTACCGACCCCATTATGGGAATCTTCTTAAAAGAAGCAGGAGCACTTGAAGCAGCCCATTGGCCATTTAAACTCTCCGCACTGGTCATTGTCATTGATGCAGTGGGGCTGGTGTTCTTAAACGCCTTAAGTGGCGCTGGCTATACCAAACCAATTATGTATGTCTCTTTATTCACCCAATGGTTAATGTTCTTACCGATGGCTTTTTATCTTGGCCCCATTAAAGGCTATGATCTGATGACCATTTGGATTGCCTATGGGATTTATCGCGTGATTCAAACCGGCGCCTTTATCTGGCTGTGGCAAAAACGTAACTGGATCCATGTTAAGTTACACTCCTGAATCCAAACTCAGCTAGATCTAACTACTAAGCTTAAGGCTTACTTTAATATCAGATATTCCCTCTATATTTAGTCATCATTTTTTAAGATATTCGTATCATTATGTCACCAACCTTTGATTAATGTTATCACAACAATACTTTATCTATATTTTGACATCAAAACCTGATGGAGTCTTATATATTGGCCTGACTAGAGATCTTTTTAAAAGGGTGTATCAGCATAAAAATGATATGGCAAATGGCTTTACCAGGAAATATCACATAAAGCGTTTGGTTTATTTCGAGGCCTGTGATGATATACAGAGTGCTATTGTTCGAGAAAAGCAACTTAAAGCCTGGAAAAGACAATGGAAAATAAATTTGATTGAAAAAAATAATCCTGAATGGAAAGATCTTTACCCAATACTTTTAAGATCCTGACCTTCGTCAGGATGACACCCCTTAAACGTTGATTGTTTCTATGCATTAACCTGTTTTTTAACTCGTGTCATTCCTGCGAAAGCAAGAATCTTATAACTTAAAACACTTTTCTACCGTCAAGAGCCCGATCTTCATTAGAATGACACCTTTAAAAACTTCGCTATTTCAGCATATTTGAGGCTGCTGTTTGACCCAACTGTAAGAAGTAATGGTCATATTTGTAATCTTTTTCAAAACCATAATCTTTATACAATTTATGCAATCTATGGTTTTCCTTGCGGGTAGTCACTTCAATCCGAATAGCACCAGCGGCTTTACAGTCTTCACCAATACGATCCAGCAATTGCTTGGCCATTAGGCGTTTATTGGATCCGGAGTGCAGATAAAAGTCGTTTAGCATCCAAATTGGTGCCAAGCCAATACTGGAAAAAGATGGATACAGTAAAACAAAACCATGGCATATCTCATCCGACCCCACCAAGTAGACAATAGCTTCTTCTGCTTCAAGACGTTGCTTCAGATAAGCCTTAACTCCGTCTAAATCAGACGTTTGTTTGAAGTGTTGACGATAAGCATCAAACAAAGGGGCCAATGTATTTAAGTCATTGATATTACATCGGTTAATGGTCAATTCAGTGCTCATAATTCAATCATTATCCATTTTATTAAAAAAGTTGTTGTAATGTTCAGGAAGAATTCAGTTTACCTGGACTAAAGTAGGAACCATCATCCAATCAAAGCTATTTTACATAGATTTGTGATGACTGTTTAGTTTCATAGGAGAAAGCCATGAAGAAAATTATTACCCCAATGATTGCGCTGACGCTGAGTTTAGGTTTATCGCAAGTGTCGGTTGCCAAAGAGCATCATGGCCCTAGCAAATCGAATGCACATAAGTCTCGTTCCTACAATAACGACAAGGCCAACTATCGTTCCAGTCAGAAACATAGACCCGCTTCACGTGCCAGAGTTCATGATTCAGGCCGTAAGCATGATGCGCACAGACATTCTAGTCGCAGCACTGCTCGCACTCACGATGCTTATCGTGATAACCGTCGTATAAATTCAAATAAGCACCGTTACGGTCACCGTTATAATCGTCATTATGATCGTCGCCACGGTCATAGACATAGTGATCGCTATTATCATGATCGTCATTACCGTAATTACTATAAGCCACGCCATAGACACTACTATAGTTATAACTACTACCCACGTTATGACTATTACCCAAGCACGGTATATTACCTGGGCCAGGACTGGTACTACTACGGCAATGCTTATCACCCATTCCCACGTGGTCATATCCATAGCCGCCATTGTCACCACCGTTTTTGGGAACCATTGGCAGTAGGTATTATCCTCGGTTCAGTGCTTGGTTGGTAACCATAACTAATCAATAACAAAGGTTTTAAACCAGTAGAAGCTCGGTTAACCCTAAGTTGATATCCCCAAGACCTCAATCAACCGACCCTAAAACTTCTACTGGTTTTTTTATCCTCCCGCTCACGGAAGAGCACCCCCATAAAAAAGCCCTGCGAATGCAGGGCTTTTTTATTTGGAGCTTTTAAGCTTTAACCAATCGGGGAGCCTGGTGGCATTTTCACATCGGGCAGCGACTCGATTTCCAAATCGCCACTAAAGTATTTATCCAATAAAGCTTTAAGCCACATAAAACGCTCAGGATTACGGTTAGCCTGGGTTTGCAGCCAACCATTAACTTTACCCAGCTCATTATATAGATGTGCTTTCACTTCTGGCGAGGCTTGCGCTGATTCGGCAGACTTAATAATTTCACTTAAGGTCAAGTAATCGAGTCTTTGTTGGATCAAGGCATTTAAGCCCTCTTCTTGATTCGCCATTAAAGTGGTATCGAGTAACTGATTGATTACTTCAGTTAAACCCAATTGTTCAGCATTTAAAGACTTTTGTTGCAATAAACGTGCCAAGCGTTGAGGGTTTAGGATTAAGGTCAAAGTATGTTGTGCCGAAGTATCGGCCATAGCTACCGGATCGAGCGTTAAGCCAGTATTGGAAGGAAAGCTTTCCCGATTTCGATAATAACCATAAGCCTTTGGCGGAATTAATGACAAAATAGATTCTGGCACTTGTAAATTATCCAATGACAAACTATTTAATAACGAGCTTAAAGCCGCTTCCTGTTTGCCCTGCTCAACAAATTTTACCGGCCTAAAACTATCACCTTTGACACTGTATTCATATTCCACACCACCGAGCATTTTCACCGCAGCTTCTGTTTGATAGCGATGGAATAAATACAACGGCACCAGGGTTTCTGCTAACTCTGAATAAGGCGTGCCTTTGGCCAGGTTGTGATGACCAAAAGCTGCCAAAGCCTTGCTGCGAACCGCAAGCACTCTTTCCAATTCAGTGGCAGGATCATTACCATTGTCCCAAAGATGCGCTACTGGATGAGCGCCACCTTGAGGCCTGGCATCAGGATCGGAAATAAAGCTTAAACCTTTAGCCTGCATATCTTTAACGATTTTGGCCAAACCTTGAGCTTCCGCTTCTTTATCAGCAAACTCACTGTAACCATAACGTACCGCTTCGATATCCCATTTGCCGATATCGGTAGCATAAGCATTGTCTAAAATGATAGTGTCGTCTTTTAATTCTATGTAAGGGTGCGGATAATCCATTACTGAAGCGCGATTATCAGGGCTAGCGGCAAAGTTATGTGCTATGCCCAATGTATGCCCTACTTCATGTGCCGATAATTGGCGGATTCTAGCTAAAGCCATTGCTTCGGCCGCTTTGGCTTTTTTATCAGCATTATTGCCGCCATAGATTCCGGTTAAAGCATTGGCAATCAACAAATCCTGACGCACCCGCAAGGAACCCAGGGTGACATGGCCTTTTAGGATTTCGCCCGTTCTGGGATCGGAAACCGAAAAACCATAAGACCAGCCGCGAGTGGCGCGATGTACCCACTGAATAACGTTATAGCGTACATCTAACGGATCGGCACCTTCGGGTAAAACTTCTACTTTATAAGCGCCTTTTAAGCCAATCGCATCAAAAGCCTGCTGCCACCAACGGGCACCATCAAGCAAAGCACCTTTAACTGGCTCTGGAACCCCGGGATCAAGGTAATAAACGATAGGAATCAAGTTACCGTCTTTATCTTTGTTCAGACGGTGACGATAAATCAGTTTTTTATCGATTGGCGCAGTAATTGGAGTTGCATAATCTTTATAGCTCAATTCAAAAAAACCTGAATGTGGATGGAATACACGCGGCTGATAACCTTCGTCGGGCAACTCAACAAAGGATAAGTGCTGTTGCACCGTGATCTCATTCGGCGATGGAGTAACCTGACGTACAAACTGGCCCGCGCCTGAACCTTTAAAGGTCAACAAGCTTTCAAAAATAGTGTTTTTGGGAAAGTTTTTCAGTTTATCGGTGACCAAAGCTGAGCGGGAACTATCCACCGAATAGCTACCTTGTTTACGACCTTTTAAGCGTGCCGAAACCCCATGCAAATCTTTTAATAAATAAGGCGTTAATTCGATTAAAACTTTCTTGCCTTGCTTTGCCTTAATTTCAAAACCTGCTAACACAGAGCTGGCAAAAGCCTGCTGGATAGATGCTTTTTCAGCAACATTATCCGTATCAGCACGATAATCTGTGTTTAACTGTTTTAATAATACCTTATTACCGTAGCGCTCAAATTGCACCAAACGACTCTGGCCGAGTTGACCACGATCTAAGCCGATATCATTAGAGCCAATACCATAAGGCAAACCGGTATAATAGATAAAAGGTTGCTTAAAGCGACTGATTTCAAGCCACACCTTGCCTTGATTTTTGCTTAAGTAATAAGGCATAAAACCATCAACCTTTTTACTTTTTGCCTGAATCTGACCCCAGGATTCCGCTTTGGAAATATTCGCCAATAGCAAGCCAAAAATTACCAGGCTTACAGATACAATGGTTCTCAATGATTGCATGGATTTACCCTGACTGTGCTTTGATTAAAATGCATTGTTAAAAAATAGGCTATTAATGAATAAGCGTGAAGAGCCGTACCAATAGCCTCTAAAGTTCGGATTATCATTAAACAAAATGATACTGCCACGCCCCAGACTTTGTGCAATCACCGCTGGTGTATTACGGATACGCTCAACATTTTGTTGTGACGAATAACCTGCCAGTAAAGGCTCGCCACTATAGGTTGCCACACTGATAAAATCTTCTTCTACGGGTTCTATGACTTGCGTACCAGCTTTAGTAAAAGCCAAGCTTTCAGTAGCAACGCCATAAGCTAAAGGATGACTATTATCCAGTAGCGTTTGATAAATAGCACCACCAATAAAATGCTCAGCCTGTGCATCATCTCTTTGTGAAAAATCACGATTAAGTTTTTTAGCTTTTTCCGGTTTGGCTAACTTTATAGAGGTTAACTCCTGTTTAACTAGCCAGGATACAGCACTACGGGTAGCAACTAGATTACCGCCTTTGCGAATCCAGCTTTTTAGTCCAGCTTTGGCCTCATCTTTCAGTTTAGGATAGCGACCATTGACTAAAATCAAATGCGTGTATCTGCTTAAATCGATTGAAGCTAAATTTTTCGCGTATTGCATGGAAAGTGGAATTTTTAAGCGTTTATCCACCAAATACCAGGCTTCACCTGCTTCATAAGATGAAACCCCATCACCAATCAGCAGCAAAGGTTTTGGCTGCTTCAATGGATGCACATTAGGGCTACCCAAATCGATACCCTGATTGGCAAAACCGGTACTGCTGGTATAGACATTGACACCATTGCTGATTAAATGCTGATTAATCAAAGTTTCAAATTCTTGCTTGTGTTTACCCTTTGGAGAAAGAATCAAAGTTCCCGCAGCAAAGTTTTTTTCCTTGTCATCAAGCCCCAAAGTGAATGGTTTGGTTGAGTATTTAATGTTTAATTGATTTCTTAGTAAAGGATATAAATTTTTAATTGCCCGTTCATCGCTTTGCTCGACCAAAACAGCCACATAATCGTCAGTACCATCCAGGCTCAACCACTGACCTTGAGCCTCAGAGGCCATAGCACTACTGGTAGCCACCGATTGAGCTTGTGGTTGATTTAATTCTCGATAATCTAGATTAAAGGCTAATGGGAATGTCCAAGCCGAAACATCGTAAAAAGTATTGTCATTAAATTCGGTGCGTGTTTCAAACAATGTCTTAATCAAGCCATACTGCTGCTGTTGCAACGATACCAAATACGATTGATTTTTTTTGAATAGCTGCTTGCCAAAAGTTGCATCCTGCTCAACCGGCAATACTTGGATTTGATGCTGTCTTAATAAATCATTAAACGCCTGTAAACGACCCTGATCCTGGCTGCTATAAATAAAAGCTTTAACTGGATCAGTTTGTGCTTTAACTTTCTGCTGTTGAAAAAAATCTTTTTGGTAGCTACTCAACCTGTTTTTGAAATCTTTGGCCGCCTTTAAAGTTGAAAAAGAAGTGGCCACCTGATTACGGATAGCAAACGGGAAACTAAGATCGCCATTAATCGATTCCTGTATATGACCTCTAGCACTGGCCTGCTCAAATAAAATACCTATGCCACCATTGATATCGGGGAAAGTCGATCCCTTGCCGTAATAAAAATCATCAAAACCTTCCTTGCTGTAATAAGGCACATTCAAAGCATCTAAAGCCTTAGCATGATATTTGGCAATATCGTTAGTCAGCTCAAAGTTTTCTTTAGAGGTTAAAGGGTTTTGTCGGCTGGGAACTCCCGGCTGAAAAAAGTAAGTCGAATTAGTACCCATTTCATGGAAATCACCCACAATATGCGGCCGCCATTGATAAAACAAATTCACTCGCGCCTGACTTTCCGGATGTTGTAACAATAACCAGTCTCGATTTAAATCAAACCAATAGTGGTTGGTTCGCCCTGCTGGCCAGGCTTCCCGAAGTTCCATTGAAGCTGGATCCTTTACCAACTGAGATCCTTTATAACGGTTGACCCAATTGGCAAAACGATCCAATCCATCAGGATTTAACATGGGATCAATAATCACTATGGTGTTTTTAAGTAGCTCTTCAATCCAGGCTTCCTTTGAAGCTATCAATCGATAAGCCACTAGCGGTGCAGCATTAGCACCACTGGCCTCATTGCCATGCACCGAATAACCTAAATAGACTATGTTTGGACCTTGATAATTCGCTAAATCCTGTCGTTGTCTTTTATATTCCGCTAATTTAGCCAGATTTTCTGGTGAAGAGATATAGGTGGCTATTAAAGGACGTTGCTCATGAGTATAGCCTGTAATTTCAAACTGAGCTTTATCAGAGGATTCAGCAAGCTGCTTAAAATAAGCAAAAGATTGATCGGGGCGAATGTGCCAATCGCCAATGGCATAGCCTAAAGTATCGCTTGGCTTAAGGGTCTTCTCATCAAAACTAATATCGCTTTTAGCCGTTTGATTAAAGTAATAATCAAACTTATCCTGATCCGCCAAACTCAGCTTACAGCAAAACAAGCCTGCGAATACAGGTACCATTAATGTTATCTTTTTTATGTTTATCATTGTTATTCGCTCATGGTAAATGAAATTACATTTATTCTAACGCTTGCAAACTTCACCGCAAGCCCAAATGTAAGATATAATGGCATCATAATTGTAACAGTGAGTTAACTAATGATAAGTATTTCAGAAGCTGCCCAAGAACATTTCCGTCGTCTTTTAGCTGGTCAAGAAGAGGCTGATACCGGAATCCGGGTATTTGTGGTTAATCCAGGAACTTCCCATGCCGAATGTGGCGTTTCTTATTGTCCACCCGATGCAGTGGAAGATAATGACACTGAATTGAAATTTGATGGTTTTTCCGCTTTTGTGGACGCAGATAGTGCCCCTTACCTGGAAGATGCTGAAATTGATTATCAAAAAGAACAAACGGGTGGTCAATTAACACTGAAAGCTCCCAATGCCAAAGCGCGCAAAGTTGATGATGATGCACCTGCCGAGGATCGAATTAAGTATGTTTTAGAATCTGAAATTAACCCAGAACTGGCCAATCACGGTGGTCAAGTCGGACTGGTTGAATTAACCAATGAAGGTATTGCCATCTTGCAATTCGGTGGTGGTTGCCAGGGTTGTGGTATGGTGGATGTGACCTTAAAAGAGGGCATTGAAAAAACACTGGTTGACAAAATTCCGGAAGTCACTGGGGTAAAAGACGTGACTGAGCACGCTGCCGGGGAAAATCCTTATTACTAAAAAGTTTCTAGCTTGGTTATTATTGTGCATTAAACACCGATACTAACCAAGCTATACCCCAATGACTACTTTGGCATTATTGCCTTATTAGTTTTTCGTGAACCAAATTCAATATTGCTTCAGCCTGCTGATCATTTACCAGAAAAGATAAATGGTGATCACTTGAAGTATGACTTAGCAATAACCATTGTTCAGGTAAATGCTCTTCTTCAATTTGCAGCAAATGCCATAAAGCCTGACTGGCCTGGCAACCAATTAAGGTAATAATGGCGCTATGTGAAAGTAAAACGCTCACACAAACTTCAGCGAGTTTTTCTGATAATTGGGTAAGGATTTCTTCTGAATAAACACTATTACTATTATCAATTTCGAGCACTAAACACTCTTTAGTGGAAGCCAATAATTCACTGGTTAAGCCAAAATCATTAATTACCGCAAATACTTTTTGCAAAGTATCTGGCTGCTGTCCTCTTCTTCCCAAAAGCAAAGTAACCACTGGAATATTTTGCTTAATGGCAATGGCTTTAACCCATTTAGATTCGCGATGTTCTTCATCCACTCGTGTACCCAGCAGCTCAGGCTGTCTGGTACTACGAATTTCTACCGGAATTCTTTGTGGAGCCACCGCGCTAAGGCATCTTGGGTGCAAAACTTTTGCTCCTGCCTGCGCCAAATCAAAAGCCTGGTTATAACTTAAATGATCCAATTTTATGGCGTTTGGAACCTTATTTGGATCACAAGAATAAATCCCGTCAACATCAGTCCAAATTTGCAATGATTCCGCTTCTAATAAAGCAGCAAAATAAGCAGCCGAAGTATCCGAACCTTCTCGCCCCAGCAAAACCGTTTGCCCATTAGCATTACTGGCAATAAACCCCTGACTTAAGATCAGATCCGCATTATCAGCCCAATCATTCGCCAACTGAGTCGCTGGTCGCGGACGACAAACCGCATTTAAAAAATACTCATTAACATTTTTAGGAGCATCATCCACCGCAGTTAATACCTGACGCGCATCGATCCATTGAGTTTTACAATTTAAAACCTTGCTTAAATAAGCTTCTCCAAGCGTAGAGGATAACAATTCACCATGAGCCACTAACTCAGCTCGATCACAAGGTGATAGCGACTGTTTTTCCCGAATATTGACCACCGCTTGTTCAAGGTTATTGAGCCAGGGGGCAAGCAAATTGGCTTCCAGTGATAGGGTTTCTGCCATAGCAATATGTTGCTGTTTGAGTTGTTCCAGCTGAATCGATACATCACAACTAGTAGCATCCTGGGCCAATTGTTCCAGCTGATTGGTCACATCTTTAAAAGCTGAGTGAATCACAGCCACTTTAAAACCTTGTTCAAGATGACCCGAAACAATAGCTGCAATATTCTGCCAGTCATCCAAGCTGGAAACGCTTGAACCACCAAACTTTAATACCCGCCATAAGGTTTTATTTTGCTCTTGTTCCACCATAAAATAATCCAGTATTGTTATTCTTGTTTTGCTTGTAGTTGAAATTGATTGCCACAATAAGGACAGGTTCCTTTGCCTTCACCATCCAGAGCAATATAAACTCTGGGGTGTTGATTCCATAGCGCTTCATCCGGCATAGGGCAAGATAAGGGAAGATCCTTTTGTAAAACGATTTTTACCTTGTTTGCGGTTTCTGCCATGATGCACTCCTGATTTTGCTTTATTGTAACGTGACTCAAGAAAAAGTCGAATCCCAAATCCGGCTGACCTGTTGGCGTAATTCTAATAACTCGCCCTGCTCTAACAAAGAGGCCTGATGCTGCAACTTTTTGTGGTTACTGATGGTTTGTAACTGCAAATAAGCTTGCTCAAGTTCTGAGCCTATTTTGCTGGTTATGATTTTCTGCTCTTGCAACCAGTGCAGCCAATATTGGTTACTGTAAAGTTGCTCTAAAGGCTTGCCCAATTGTGCTTGCAGCAAGGCCCAGTATTGAACCAAAAACTCTATATCCACCAGTCCGCCAACACCTTGCTTGATATCCCAGTGGGTATCACTGGTTTTGTCAAGATTGGTCCGCATTTTATGACGCATAGCAACAATATCTTGCTGTAAATTTTGCTCTGAGGCCATCAATTTCAAACGGCTTTTTTCATAAGCGGCCATCAATTTTTGATCCCCCGCTACAGGTCTGGCACGAACCAAAGCCTGCTGCTCCCAGGTCCAGGCTTCCAGGGTTTGGTATTGCTGGAAAGAATCAAATTCGCTAACCAATAAGCCTGAACGACCCGAAGGTCTTAGCCGTGTGTCTACTTCATACATGATTCCCTGTTGAGTTCGAGTATTTAAATAATGAACCAAACGCTGACCCAATCGAGTATAAAATTGAGAAACTTCTATTGGCTTATTGCCACTGGTCATAGCATGGCTATCACCTTGATACAAAAAGACCAAATCCAGATCTGAACCAAATCCAAGCTCATGGCCACCTAATTTACCATAACCAATAACAGCAAAGTTTTTTACTTGCTGAAAATTCGCACCTTCCGGCGCACCATGCTTTTTGCATAGATCCTGCCAGGCAATCAGTAACAGTTCGTTTAAAATAATTTCAGCAATATCCGTTAATTGACGCGTTACTTGGTCAATTTCAAAGCGGTGATTTAATAAGCCTGCTGCTACCTTAAACTGGCTGGAAATTTTAAATCGACCAATCGCCAATAGTTGTTCTTCTATTTGCTCAGGCTCTATTCGCAGCAAGGTTTGACGCAATTGATCATGAAAGTCCTGTTTCGACAAAATCTTGCCAAAATTGCTGGGAAATAACAGCTCATCCAATAAGGATGGATATAAACACAACTGTTCAACCAACCAGCTGGAACGCGCCGCCAATGAAACCAGATGCTCAAGTAATGGCAGGTTTTCTGCCAGTAATTCAAAATAAGCGCTACGTCGACCAATCGATTGTAAAATTGACAAACAACGCTGCATGGCCTTTTCTGGCTGCACTTGCCTGGAGGCCTCAATCACTAGACTCGGCAATAATTCATTAGCTCTTTTACGGCTGCGTTGACCGAGTTTATCGCTAATAAATTGCTGACGAAAATCAATAGCCTGCTGCAATACTTCATCATGAATACCGGTAATACTTTTAGCTTTAAACTCTTGTGGATCTTTTAGCAGATACTCAATTTGTTGATACTGATCATTAGCCTGGGCTGTTTCATTGGGATCCTGGAACAATTGTTTAAAGAAGCTTTCGACCTTGCTGCGATGCTCAGACAAGGCCTGATAAAAACTGTCCCAATCTTCAAAACCCATCGAAAAAGCGATAATTTGTTGCTCAGCCTCAGTTGCTGGTAGTTGTTGAGTTTGAGCATTATTTCGCAGTTGTAACCTATTTTCTAATTGCCGTAAAAACTCATAGGCAAAACGCAAATTTTCAGCATCTGCGGTAATAAGCAATTCTTTTTCCGTTAATACAGCTAAGGATTGCCACCAATTCTTTTGCTGCAACTCCGGATAACGGCCGCCACTGATCAATTGCAAACTTTGCACAATAAATTCCAGTTCCCTGATCCCACCCTGGCCCAATTTGATATCCTGCGCTAAGGCATGACTGCGCATTTCCGAGGTGATTTTCTGTTTTAACTGGCGTATGGCATCGAGCACACTAAAATCTATATAGCGGCGAAAACTAAAAGGGCGAATAATGTTTTCAAGCAGCTTTTTATGGTTATCACTAGGCGCTAACAAATTTGCCTTAATCATGGCAAAACGTTCCCATTCACGCCCCTGTTCAAGGTAGTAATCCGCCATAGCATCAAAACTTAAAGTCAAGGCTCCACTTTGCCCATAAGGTCTTAATCGCATATCAACACGATAGGCAAAGCCATCCGCTGTAGTTTCGTGTAGCAACGCTACCAGCTTTTGTGCAAAGCGGGTAAAGAATTTCTGGCATTCAATAGTTCGGGTATCCATCAGTTCCAAAGCCTGAGTTTCTCCGTCTTCGGGATAACAAAAAATCAGATCAATATCCGAAGAAAAATTAAGCTCCATACCTCCAAGCTTGCCCATCGCCATGATGATCAGTTGTTGTTTATCCTTTTTTTGACCGCAGGGATAGCCGTATTGCCGGTGAAATTGCTGTTGTAGCCAATGATAGGCTGCCATGATTAATTGATTGGCTAACAGCGACTGTAAATAAGTCACCTGTCGTATGCTTAAAATCTGACCAAGATCAAAAGCTGCACAAGCCATCGAATAGTAATGGCGCTGGTGGCGCAGCCATTGTTTGATTTCAAACTCACTAAAAGCGGTCAAATCGGTATCGCTTAATTGTTCAATCTCGGCCTGGATTAAATCAAAAACTGACTCAAAACCAGTGTCAGATCCTTGATAAATTTTTAATAACCATCGCGGCTGTCTTAAACTCCATTCAAAGGCGTAATTGCTAATTACTAATAATCTTTGAATGCTCAATTCAGTCTTTTCATCCAGCTCAACAACAGGCTCAGGCAACTTCTGTTGCCACTGCTGGTAACGCTGCCGAGCTAATTCTTGAATAGGTTCAGGCCAAGAATGATTCAAATGAAATTCCAAAGATAATTAAGCGATAAATCTGTAAACCGATTATGACATAGCTTTTGCTGGCCCACCACTGACTAATCGACCTCTAAACCATTGATTCATTTCATATAATTACAGATATTTACAAATATCATTTGAATCCGCCTAAAGATAGTTGCTAGGATAAATCGTTAGACCACAAAGGAGAAAATACATGGGGATTCTAATCTTTTTAGGCATATTGGTTGCCATTGCATTCTTCTTTATCGCCATCTACAACAAGTTGATCGCGTTAAAAGAAAAAGTAGCCAATGCCTGGGCACAAATTGATGTGCAACTACAACGCCGCTATGACCTGATTCCAAATCTGGTTGAAACCGCCAAAGGTTATATGGCACATGAAAAAGGTACACTCGAAGCAGTCATCAATGCGCGTAATAGTGCCGTCAGTGCAGGTCAGGCTGCAGCTGCCAATCCATCAGATCCAGAAGCGATTAAAAATGTGATCGCGGCAGAAGGCCAATTGACCGGTGCCTTAGGCCGTTTGTTTGCTCTGGCTGAAGCTTACCCGGATTTAAAGGCCAATCAGACCATGGAGCAACTCATGGAAGAATTGGCAACTACTGAAAATAAAATTTCCTTTGCTCGTCAGGCCTATAACGACTCCGTAATGCAATACAATGTTTACCAGGATCAGTTCCCGAATAACCTAGTAGTGAACTTCTTTGGCGGACATGAAAAGGCCGAAATGTATGAAGTGGATGATGAGGAAGCGCGCGAAGCGGTTAAAGTATCATTCGATAATTAACATCAAACCTTATCGTTAAGCTTTAAGCATGGACTTTTTTGAACATCAAGAAGCAGCTCGGAAAAAAACCAAGCTGCTTGTTTTTTATTTTATTCTTGCCGTTTTACTGATCTTAACGGCGCTTAACTTAATCGCTTTTTTTGTACTCAGCGGAGTTAATGCTTCCCAAGGTCAAACCCAAATGACATTAGCGAACTGGGTCGAACAACCCGGTTTTTTCTACACCAGTGGTGCAACTTTGGGCCTTATCGGCCTGGGCAGCTTGTTTCGCTGGTTTCAGCTAAGAGGTGGTGGTAAATCACTGGCCAGCATGGTCGGCGCACGGGAAATATTGCCCGACACCAGCGATCGGCTGGAAAGACGTTTGATCAATGTGGTGGAAGAAATGTCTATCGCTTCGGGGATGCCAGTGCCGACGCTTTATGTGATGGATGAAGAAGAAGCTATTAATGCTTTTGTGGCAGGCCAGGAATCTTCAGATACCATCATGGTAGTCACCCGTGGCGCTCTGGAACAACTGACTCGGCAGGAACTACAAGGCGTAGTGGCCCATGAATTTAGTCATATTTTTAACGCAGATATGAAGGTTAATGTGCGCCTGATCAGTATTTTGGCAGGTATCTTGATTCTTGGGCAGGCTGGTTACTTTATCATGCGCAGTATTCGTTACGGTGGCCTGCGCAGTAATAACCGTGAAGGCGGTGGCCTGGTAGCCGCAATCGTTATTGTCGGTATTTCCATGTATATCATTGGCTCCATCGGCTTATTCTTTGGGCGCTTGATTAAAGCCGCCATTTCACGTCAACGAGAATTTTTAGCCGATGCTTCAGCGGTGCAATACGCACGCGATAATCAAGGATTGGCGGGGGCCTTTTTAAAAATCGGTGCTCAATCATCATTGCTGCATAACCGCTACGCAGAAGAAACCAGCCATATGTGCATTGCTGAACCTATCAAGTTAAGCTTTTCCGGTTTAGCTACCCACCCACCGCTGGAGCAACGGCTGAATGCCATTATGCCGGATTGGCAGGATTTTCAGCGGCGTCAGGAACGCAAAGCCGAGCGCATTCAGCAGCGTGAAATTGAAGCTGAAGAAAAACGTCAGGAAAAACAAAAGCGCAAGGGTTTTGAAGCTTTTGGCACACAGGGCGCTATTTTGGCAGGCATGGGTGGCCTGCTGGAAACGGTGGGCAACCCTACCACTTTGCATTTACACGCAGCAAATGCCTTGTTACTGGCCATGCCGGAAGTGTTAAGAACCGCTGCTCATAATCACCACGCTTCCAGTCATGCCATGTATCTGGTTTTTGCACTGTTACTGAGTGACGATGGTCAGGTAGAAAATGAAGCACTGGATCTGATCGAAGCCAATTACGGCGGCCAAAGCCGCGAGGAAGTGATTAAATTAGCAACTTACATAACACGTGATAAGCGCTATTTACGTTTAGCCATTATTGATATTGCGATCCCCAGTATTCGCCGTTTATCTAAAACCGAACGTAAAAATTTCCTGGCTTTACTCAAGCAAATCATCCGCCTTGATAGTCATGTCAGTCAATTCGAATATGTGCTTTATTCCTTGATCCGCAAGAGCTTGCAAGCCAGTGGAATAAAAAAAGCCAAAAACATTAAACGATTTAATAAAGTTGAATCTCAAATACAATTGATCTTATCGGCCATGATTCATGCCAGCGGTAATAATGCAGAAACCAAACGCAATTTATTTAATAACCTAATGGTTGGTTTCTCAGAAAATTCTATGGAATTATCGCCAAATCAATTCGATGCAGAAAGTTTTCATCAAGCCTTGCTTCGGTTAAACGATTTAACACCTATGCTGAAAAAACCGCTACTTAATGCTTTTGAAGAGGCGATAAAAGAAGATGGCATTATTAATGTAGAAGAAGTGGAATTGTTCAGGGCAATTGCGGTATGCCTGGATTGCCCATTGCCACCGATGGTGGAAAAATACAGTCAGGATTTAGCTGAAAAAATTCACCATCCTTAAGTTATTGCTGTTGAAAAACTTCTTCCGCCGATAAAGGCTTTGAAAAATAATAGCCTTGGAGAATATCACAGCCCAATTGTTTTAATAATCGTAATTGGGCATCATTTTCCACCCCTTCAGCAATAATTTCCAGGCCTAATTCATGCGCTAAAGCAATAGTTGAACCTACTATGGTTCTATCCTGCTCACTGTCTAGAATCTCATCAATAAAGGATTTATCAATTTTCAGTCCCGAAACTGGAAAGCGCTTTAAATAACCTAGTGAGGCATAACCAGTGCCATAATCATCGATCACCAGGCTATAGCCTAAATCACTTAATTTATTAAGCTTTCGCAGTGTATCTTCAGAAGATTCGATAAATACACTTTCCGTCAACTCCAATTCCAAAACGCTGGCATCCAAATCATATTGGTTGGTTATACGAACAATTTCTGTCACAAAATCTGAGCGTAATAATTGTTTGGCTGAAATATTGATGGCGATCTTCTTTATTGACTGATTTTCTTTTCTCCAAAGGCGCAGTTGTTTACAAACAGAACTTACCAGCCACTCACCCAGTTTATTGACTAAAGAAAACTCTTCTGCAATCGAAATAAAAACACTCGGCTCAATATCCTCACCATTTTTATTACGCCAACGCACCAATGCTTCATAACCCACTACATCCTGAGTAGTTAAACTGATTTTAGGTTGATAGACCAGTGATAATTCACCCTGCTCAATAGCCTTACGTAAATCCAATGCCAATTGATTTTTGTTATGAAGTTCCTTAGCTAAGGAATCATTATAAATCTGAAACTGTTCACTGCCTTGAGTCTTGGCTCGATACATCGCAATATCAGCCGCCCTTAGCAAAGACAAATAATCATGACCATGCTCTGGATAATAAGCAACGCCAATACTGCAACCAACGTGTAACGTATGTTCTTTAATAGCAAAAGAGCTATTCAAAGCATTGATTAAATTGACACACAAATTTTCTATACCACCTTTAGAACCTTTGGATTCAGGCATCACTAAAAACTCGTCACCACCATGCCGGCAAATAATATCTTTATCACTTAATTGATCCCTGAAGCGCTCAGCCACCCGTTGTAACAATTCATCGCCTATATTATGACCAAAATTATCATTGACCACTTTAAATGAATCCAGATCTATAAAGAGTAATGCCTGCTGGCCATGTTTTTGTTGACGAATTTGATGCTCAAAAAGTTCCGCAAAATAAGTTCGGTTATGCAAATCGGTCAAACGATCATAGTTGGCCAGTTGATACAATTTCTGTTCGTTTTCATTCAGGCCTTTTTCACGCATCGCCCTTTCATAACGAAATAACAAAATCAACACCACAATAGTGATAATGGAACCTATACGGTTAGCCAAACTGATAAAATCCAGCTGTTCTGGTGGTAATCGTTTTGGAAATTCCATGCCTGAAACTTTCAGTAGATAAAAACTCAGAATAATCGCCAGCGTTATCAAAGCATAAAACCAGACCGAGCCACGTTTTAGCAGCAAACCACCAATTACCACAACGACCATAAACCAGGCATCATTAGGGTTATCAAAACCGCCCAGTTGTAAATTGGCAACGCTTAAAATAATTAGAAACAGGATAATCATTAGGTGGGCAACCTGCTCTGCCCAATGATATTTACCTAAAAAGTAAAGTGCCGCTAAAATAACGATAATACAAATGAAAATTACGGCTGCAACAAAATGAAGCCCTAGATACCAATAGAAAGCACCAAATAGGCTACTCAGTAAAATCCCACTGGCCGCAAAAATAAAAACCATTTGCACATGCAAAATATCCGATATGGGATAATGATCGGAGCTCATGCCAAACTTAGCAAAATCCAACAGTTTAGCCGTAATTTGAGATAACAGCTTTTTGATACGCTTTTCCTGTGTACTTTTAATTCCAATAAGGATTTTGTTCAAACGCTTTACTTCTCAACTTAAAAAGCGCTTGCAAAATTTCTTCTTTTGTTTCCTCTAGCCGTAGATCTTCTTTTCCAACTGATTCCAATGATTTTCGCACATAATCCAATTGTTTGAAAAGTTCAATATTAGCAACTAAATCAACCCAATTTTGTCGAAATGTCATCCTTTTCTTGCTATCAAACAGGCTTCCAAAAAATAAACCAATATCTAAGGTCCGATAGAGCTTTGGCAAATAACTTACATAGTCTTCATCATGCAATTCTTCCTGAACTTTAAACTGGCGATTGATATCCAACATTTGATGTTGTAACTGTTTGATTGCAAAAGGAAATATCTCTTTTTGCAGCTGCTGTTTATGTGATTCTCTAATTTCTTCTCGCCATTCTTTAGAGTACAGCCACTGACTAAAATGCAACAACTTCAGATTATAACTTGAACTTAAAAGGTAATGGACAAAATTTTGCCCCTCTTGTTCAAAGCGTTGTTGCAAATTTGCCTCTTGTTCGTGCAACTCTTCGTAGGAAAAGTCATACATTTTGGCATTTGCTAACCAATTAAGCTGTGATGCAACGGTTTGAACTTTACTAAGATTTTGCGTGATCTCCCGCCAATCAGCTCTAACTTCAGAAAGCGAATGACGTGGAATTAATGGAGCAAACACCGCATACAGGTGCTGCATATAAAGTAGCACCTGGTGTAATTGCAAAAAATATTCAACCTTCAATTCCTGCTTTACCAATTTGATGTAATGTTGCCAATGGGCCAATCCGTAATAAGCAATGGTTTCAAATGAACCTTCGGCTGGAGATTTGGCGGTTAATGGCACAACATCGAGACGTTTAAGGTATCTGGTTTGATCGGAGCTTAAGCGGTAACCAATCTCGGCTTTACTTTCAGCTGATAAAATCAGTGAAAACTCTTCTATAAGCTGCCGGGTCAAGTCAAAAATATGGTTCGCATCATCTGTTTTTAAGGCCAGTCTTACCTCACAAACAAGGTTTTTTTCACCCTTATGAGACACTTCACCCGTATCCAGTAATATTTCAATCTCGGAATCCTGAAAATGATACAAACAATGTTGACGCTCAAATTCGGCTCGAAACAAAGCCTTAAAAGGGCCATCTTCCTCTTCCGCTTCCTCTAACAGGATCAGTAAATAAGGATCTTCCACTTGTTGTATATCCAAGCTGGCATTAGAAATATCCGCCTCAGATTCATTTCTTTGATAAAGCCCACCAACTACTCGCCCTTCCGACTTCACAGACTGGATATAACGCTCACCATCACGAGAGGTACGCAAGCCAATTTTCATCTCACGCAAGCGATGATTTTCGGTATCGTAATAAGTGTTTATCAGCTCACTTCTCTGCCACTCCAAAGACTGTTCTGAAAAATCACTAAGCCATTGTTTTATTTGACTTATTTGCTCTGGATTCGCGGCGAGTTTAATTTCTAGTTCTAGCGACATAGATGCCTTAATAGCCTCTCCCCATAGTGCTCTAAGTGTACAGATCCACCACCTAATTGCCAATCTTTATCATGAGTGACACATTCTTAAATAATTAAGGTATAGTGTTACACCAACTGTAACAAATGTTTCATATTTCCGTGCTAGAATGGCGGCCGTTTTTTTGTTAGGCCGATTTCATATCATTAAAATGGGGTAATTATGGCAAACTCAATTCTTGATGTCTTTGCATCCTCGCCAATTCGTCCGATGCAGGATCATATGGCAAAGGTGCATGAATGTGCATCACAGCTCAAAAAATTCTTTAAAGCAACCATTCAAGGCGATTGGCAAGCTGCTGAAGATATAAAAAATAATATCCGCCAGCTGGAAAATGAAGCGGATGAACTAAAACATCATTTGCGCATGCACCTGCCGAAAGGCTTGTTTTTGCCGGTAGCTCGTACCGATTTATTGGCGCTGTTAAGTAAACAGGACAAAATTGCTAACATTGCCCGCGATATTTCAGGGGTAGTTTATGGTCGTAAAATGCAATTTCCTACAAACGTGACCGAGCAACTAATGACTTTGGTTGAACGTTCGATTGATGCTTCCAAACAAGCCTATAAAGCTATTAGTGAGTTGGATGAACTGTTGGCAACAGGCTTTCGTGGACGTGAAGCCAGTCTGGTTGAGGAAATGATTGACAAGCTCGATAAGATCGAAAATGACACCGATGATCTGCAACGTGGCTTGCTGTTAGCTATTTTCGAACAGGAAAATGACTTACCACCAGTTCACGTTATGTTTATGTACAAAGTGATCCAGCAACTGGGTGACTTGGCGGACAGTGCGCAAAGCGTTGGTTCGCGTTTAGAAATGACCATTGCACGTTAAGGGGAAGCATCATGGATTTTATTTTACAAAATGCTGACACCATGATCTGGATCGCGGTGGCATTCGGTTTCTTGATGGCTTTCGGTATTGGTGCGAATGATGTAGCCAATGCAATGGGAACTTCCGTTGGTGCTAAAGCGTTAACGTTAAAGCAAGCGATTATAGTAGCTGCTATTTTCGAGTTTGCTGGTGCTTATCTGGCTGGCGGTGAAGTTACCAAAACCATCCGTAAAGGCATTATTGACGCCAACTTCTTCATGGATCAACCTGAATTCCTGGTATTCGGCATGATGGCAGCCCTGTTAGCGGCTGGTATCTGGCTATTAATCGCTTCTAGATTTGGTTGGCCGGTATCCACCACTCATTCTATCGTTGGCGCGATTGTTGGTTTCGCTGCAGTTGGCGTTAGTGTTGATGCCGTTAGCTGGGGGAAAGTTGGCTCTATCGTGGGTTCCTGGGTAATTACCCCAATGCTTGCGGGGGTTATTTCATTCCTTATCGTGATGAGCGTACAAAAACTAATTTTAAATACCGACAAGCCATTTGAAAATGCTAAGCGTTATGTTCCCTTTTATATGTTCCTGGCTGGTTTTGTGATTGCTTTAGTAACTATTATGAAAGGCTTGAAGCACGTATTTAAAGACGAAGGCGTTAAGCTTTCTATGGGCGAAACTTATATGTACGCTGCAATCATCGGTTTAGTGATTGCGACTATCGGTTTTATCGTGATTCAACGTATTAAAGTGGACAAAAAAGAAGACAAGGATTATCACTTCGCTTCGGTTGAGAAAGTGTTCGCCGTATTAATGGTAGTGACCGCTTGTGGTATGGCTTTTGCTCACGGTTCAAATGATGTAGCCAATGCCATTGGCCCATTGGCAGCAATCGTAAGTGTTATCAATAATGGGGGCGAAATTGCAGCCAAAGCTGCGGTTGATCCTCGTATCTTATTAATCGGTGCTATCGGTATCGTAATTGGTCTGATTGTATTGGGTAGCCGCGTAATGCGCACTATCGGCACCAAAATCACTCACCTGACGCCAAGTCGTGGTTTTGCCGCCGAATTAGCAGCGGCCTCAACCGTCATCATTGCTTCCGGTGCTGGCTTGCCTATTTCGACTACTCAAACTCTGGTAGGCGCGGTATTAGGTGTGGGTATGGCGCGTGGTATTGCAGCACTAAACTTAGGCGTAGTGCGTAATATCTTTGTATCCTGGGTGGTTACCTTGCCTGCTGGTGCCTTCTTGTCGATTATTTTCTTCTACATCTTTAAGGCACTGTTTAGCTAATTTTTTAACTAACTTTCGAATCAAACATTAGCTAAAAACACAACTGGTTCAAAAGGTGGTCAGTCAAGGCTGATCACCTCTTCCCCCAACCTTTTCCCTGCTATATACTTGCCCTCTTATTTAAGCAATTGCTTCAAGGGATGCTTATGTTTAGAAACACTTTCATTTTATTATTTTTGACACTTTCCTCATTATCGTTTAATAGCACTTTAATAGCTGCTGAGGCTTATGTTTCTGACGAAATTGGCGTGACCCTGAGGAGCGGCCCAACTAATCGATACCGCGTTATCGGCAGTTTACGTGCTGGTACCCCAATAGAAGTTTTGCAAACTGATACCGCCAATAAAACTTCTCAAGTTAGAATTAAAGGCGGTAAAAAAACCGGCTGGATCAAAACTGAATTTGTTAGCAATAAGAAAACCGTTTTGGCTCAATACCAAGAAGCCATTCAAAACAACAATCGTCTAGAACAGCAAGCTACCAATTTGAATCAACAATTAAGTGATAAAAATACGATCACAGCTCAAAATGAACAATTACAACTAAAAGTTTCCGAGTTGGAAAATCAGGTTGATCAATTAAGTCAACAAGCAGATCTGCAAAAATCACGTTTCCGTAAAGATGTATTTTATTCGGGTGCTATTACGGTTTTAATCAGTATGCTTATCGCCTGGTTTATTACCCGCACTATTTATAGTCGTCGTCAACGCTCTGGCTGGCGTTGATCTTTTTGGATTTACCATAAGAGTCTCAACAATCATGTTTAAAGCTAGTGAAATTCTTAAACAAGAAGCGCTCTCATTAGAGCAGTGGCAACAAGTTATCACTGATAATTATCAGGTGAACGAGTCTGCATATTTGGAAGAGTTGCTACAATTAGCAACTCCCAATCAAAGCACCATTAATCAAATCACCAAACAAGCTTCAGAGCTAGTCGAGGAAATTCGTGCCAGTGGCAGATCCAAAGAAGGAGTTGAAGCTTTTTTACAACAATACAGCCTAAGCACTAAAGAAGGTGTGATTTTAATGTGTTTAGCGGAAGCCTTATTGCGTATTCCCGATTCCAAAGTAGCCAACTCACTGATTCGTGACAAACTAAGTACTGCTGACTGGAAAAAGCATGCCGGTGAAAGTGAATCCATGCTGGTAAATGCTTCTACCTGGGGCTTGATGTTAACTGGCAAAATTGTCGATGTGGATCAGGATGGCGACGGTAAACCGGATACCATGCTAGGCGGTTTGATTTCTAAATTTGGCGAACCGGTGATTCGTAATGCCATGAATCAGGCTATGAAAATTATGGGCCGCCAATTCGTCCTGGGCCGTAGTATCGATGAAGCACTAAAACGTGGTCAAAAAAGTGTGGATAAAGGTTATACCCATTCTTTTGATATGCTGGGCGAAGCAGCCTTTACCGCTGATGATGCACGTAAATATTTCGAAGCCTATAGCAAAGCCATTGCTGAAATTGGTGCAGTCAAAACCCAGGATGGGCAATTAGCACCCAGTATTTCGATTAAATTATCTGCACTCCATCCGCGCTATGAAGTTGGGCAAAGAGATCGGGTGTTAACGGAAATGGTAACCACCGTTAAAACTCTAGCCAAGCAAGCTCGAGATTTAGACGTAGCTATTACCATTGACGCCGAAGAAGCGGATCGCCTGGAGCTGTCCCTGGAGATCTTTGAAGCGGTATTTGCCTCTGAAATCTGCCAGGGATGGGATGGCTTTGGTATGGTGGTACAGGCCTATTCCAAACGTGCCCTGCCAGTACTTGGCTGGTTAAATGCTTTAGCGCAAAAACATGATCGCCGAATTCCGCTACGATTGGTGAAAGGTGCTTACTGGGATTCTGAAATTAAATGGTCACAGCAGGCAGGCCTGACAAGCTATCCAGTTTATACCCGTAAAGCTGCGACGGATGTTTCCTACCTGGCTTGTGCCAAATACATTTTAAACACCCAATCCAGTTTCTACCCACAATTTGCTACCCATAATGCACAAACCGTTTTTAGTATTATGCAAATGGCAGGTGAACGTCGTGATTTTGAATTCCAACGCTTACATGGTATGGGTGAGGTACTTTATGATCTAGTTTTAAAACAATACCCTGGCTTGCGTTGCCGTATTTATGCACCAGTAGGCAACCATAAAGATCTGCTTCCCTACCTGGTTCGCCGTTTGCTGGAAAATGGTGCAAATACCTCTTTCGTGCATCAATTGGTGGATAAAAATACTCCAGTGATTGACCTGGTTGAACATCCAGCAATCCTATTAAGAGAATATCCAACCCTACATAACAACCGAATTCCATTACCACCGGAAATTTATGCTAAAGAGGGAAAACGGGCACGTCTAAATTCTTCAGGCACCAATTTACACATTAATAGTGAAATTACTCCATTCACCTCAAAAGTTGCAAGCTTTCTGGATAAACAATGGCATGCCAAACCAATTATTAATGGTAAGGAGCCACAATCTACTAAAGAAGACATCTATTGTCCTTATGACCAATCACACCTAGTGGGCAGCAAACATAAAGCCGATGAAAAACAATCATTAGAAGCTCTAACCATCGCTAAAGAAAATTTTATTGCCTGGGATATGACTCCTGCAGAAAAGCGCGCAGCTATTCTGGATAAGATTGCCGATAGCTTTGAAACCAATAAACATGAGTTGATTGCTTTGTGTAGCCGTGATGGCGGTAAGACATTACAAGACGGTATCGACGAAGTTCGTGAAGCGGTGGATTTTTGTCGTTACTATGCTAACCGGGCACGTGAAGATTTTGCTGAAGAAGTGACTTTACCAGGGCCAACAGGTGAATCCAATGACCTGTATTTACAAGGTCGTGGTGTTTTTGCTTGTATCAGTCCCTGGAACTTTCCATTGGCCATTTTTACCGGCCAGGTAGTAGCCGCCCTGGTGGCAGGTAATACAGTTCTAGCTAAACCAGCCGATCAAACCACTCTGGTAGCCTACCGTGCAGTGCAATTAATGCATGTAGCAGGCATACCGAAAGGCGTATTGCATTTTGTACCCTGTCGCGGTTCAACCTTTGGTAAAACCGTACTTTCCGATCCACGCATTGCAGGGGTAGCCTTTACTGGTTCAACCGATACCGCCCATACCATCAATCGTACTTTGGCAGCGCGTGATAGCGTGATCGCACCATTAATCGCCGAAACGGGTGGTCAAAATGCCATGATCGTGGATAGCTCAGCGCTTCCTGAACAAGTTATTGAAGATGTTATTCATTCGGCCTTTACCAGTGCTGGCCAGCGTTGCTCGGCACTTCGTTTGCTTTATGTGCAGGAAGATATAGCACCGCGTATTATTGAAGTGCTTTCCGGCGCTATGCAAGAACTTAAAATTGGCAATCCAACTTTGCTAAAAACTGATCTAGGGCCAGTGATTGATAAAGCTGCTCAGCAAGAATTACTTTCGCACGTCAAAGAATTAAAAGCTGCGGGTAAATTGATCGCGGAAACGCCAATGCCCGAAGACTTGGCCGATGGTCATTTTATTGCACCAAGCACTTTTAAAATTGATTCGATTAATGATTTAACTCAAGAGTGGTTTGGCCCGATTTTGCATCTGGTGACTTATAAAGCCAAAGAGCTGGATAAAGTTATTGCTGAAATCAATAACTATGGCTATGGTTTAACTCTTGGTATTCATTCGCGCAATGAAAAAACCGCAACTTATATTGATAAGCGTGTTCGAGTGGGTAATGTTTATATTAATCGCAATATGATTGGGGCAACTGTTGGTGTTCAGCCATTTGGTGGTCAAGGCCTGTCGGGTACTGGCCCGAAAGCTGGTGGCCCACATTATTTGCATCGTTTTGCTACCGAACATACGCGCACTAACAATACGGCAGCGATTGGTGGTAATGCGACTTTACTTTCTTTAGGTGATGATGAATAACTTTTTCAAAACCAGCTAACATTCAACTAACATTGGGGCGTTAGTGGCAAGACTAACGCCTTTTTTATACAATCTCATAAAAATTTTGTGTTTGTCTCAACAATTCTATGGCAAAAATTTCGCCCGACTTTATTCAACATATATCTCAGCAAGGGCTTAAGAGCGAAGCTTTAGAGCAATTTATTGAGCATTGTCAAAAACCATTACGCCGTTCTATTCGCATTAATGATCTTATTGCCAATAAACAACAATTAGTTAAAACCTGGCAAGGTGCTGGCTATAAGCTAGAACCCATTACCTGGGCTGAAAATGGTTACTGGATTAACGAAAAAATTAAAGCTTTGCCGCCAGGTTTAGGTAACTTTATTGACCATCAACAAGGCCGGTTTTATATCCAGGAAGCCAGCTCCATGTTGCCCGTAACCGCTTTATTTGCGGCCAACCCAAACCCGCAAATGGTATTGGATATAGCAGCCGCTCCTGGCTCAAAAACCACACAAATTGCCGCTTTAATGCAAAACCAGGGTTTGATTGTCGCCAATGAATTATCTTCATCACGTCTAAAAGGACTCTATTCCAATATTCAGCGTTGTGGCGTTAGTAATGTTTGTTTAACTCACGCCGATGGGCGTATTTTCGGTGACAGAACGCCTGAACAGTTTGATGCCATTTTATTGGATGCGCCCTGTGGTGGCGAAGGCACCGTACGCAAGGATCAGGATGCGCTTGAACACTGGTCATTGGACTCGGTGCTTTCGATGTCACAATTACAAAAGGAACTAATTGTATCAGCATTTAAAGCACTCAAACCTGGCGGTAGCCTGGTGTATTCCACCTGCACCTTATCCAAAGAAGAAAACCAATATGTTTGCCAACATTTATTGGATAATTTTGGTAAAGAAGTAGAAATTTTTTCTTTAGGAACTTTATTTGATGGCGCCGAAAAAGCACTAACTCCTGAAGGTTATTTGCACATATATCCACAAATTTTTGATAGCGAAGGCTTTTTTGTAGCTTGCTTTAAGAAGGTTGCCAATTCAGCAAAAACAACTCCAGAAACCGATAATAGATTCTTTCCATTTGAACCGATAGATAGAAAAAATCTTCAAGCTTTCGAACAATACTGCCAACATTTCGCCTGGTCATTAAGCACTATCAAAGATCAAATTTGGCAACGCAAGAATGAGCTCTGGTATTTTCCTGTAAATATCGAATCTTTAATTGGCAAAATCAAAATGGATCGGATGGGGGTTAAACTGGCCGAAAGCCATAAAAAAGGATTTCGTCTGGAACATCAAGCAGCCATAGCATTTGGCCAAGAATTTAAAAAAAACCGATTAGATTTATCAGCAGAAGAAACGCGAGACTTTTATCTAGGCAAAGATATTTATCCTGACAATTTAACTTCAGAATTATCCGCTGAAATATTATTAAGTTACCAGCAAAAACCCATTGGTCTTGGTAAAAAAATATCCAATCGGATTAAAAATAACTTACCCCGTGAACTGGTGCGAGATGGTTCTTTTAGTCAGCTAAATTAGTTACTAATTAATATCGGTTAGTGACGGGATCTTATAAGTTTTACCACGATAATTAACCAAAAGATTATCTTCTAGAATATCTTCAATTTTCACACCATTAGCCAGGCTTTCACCAATACCATAAGTCCTGCCATTAAGCATAACAAAACGATCTTGAGGGCTATCCGCATACACATGGCTGCTATAACGTATTTTGGGCAAAGCCGATAAATTATTATCGATTAGTTCAGGAGTGGATACTGCCGGATTCTGAGCAGTTGCTGGCAATTGCGCATCGGTACCCTGCACCACCCTGGAACTATCTGTAACTTGCCTGGTTTGGATTTTTGAGGATCGCTTAACTTTTTCAACCACTGCGGTTCCAACCTCAATCGGTACTGACTCAACTTTTAATTCATTGGTTGATGACTGTCCATTTGCTTTTGATAAAGTTTTACTGACTTTAACAGGGCTGACTTTTTCTAAAGTATCATCATTAATTGCAATAGGGGTTACTGGTTCTGAATTTGCCGATTGACCAAATTGATAAGCTAAATAAGCAATGATTGCTACCACCAGTACAACAAACACAATCCAGACAATAGGTGACAATCCGGTGTTATCTTCTGCAAACTCAGTATGGTAATGCTGGCTGGAAATATCCGGCACTGACTGCTCATTACTGCTTTCTTTCTTTTTCAACGCATCTAAAATATAGGACATCAGCGCCCCCCGGCAGTTGCCTGCAAACTCAACTGCGGAATATTTTCCACCGTCAGGTTATTGATCATCATGACCGTATGTTTTCCAACTACCCCATCGGCAATTAAGCCATGATTTTCCTGAAAAGAAGTCACCCAGGCTTGAACTGCACTATTGTATTGGCTGGTTTTCGGTGCCGCACCATCAATCGTTTCAATCGAGCTTAACAACCAATTAACCGCACTACCTCGATTCCAAAGATTGATCGATTCTGTCATACCCAAAGGCTTTTTCCAGAACAGTTGATATTCGCCCGTCCAAATTGGATTCAGTTTTTCTTTAGCTATTTCGACTTTATTAGCACCAAACTGTAAAGTCACCTGTTCGGCATTTAAAGCCGTCAAAACACCCCAAAAACTTCCTGTAGTTCCTGCTTGAAACTTCAAGCTGACTGGTCGATTTAATTTTTGTAAAAAAGACCAGTCGGCAGTTCCACGATCACACTCAAGGCCATAATTCAGCGCAAACTGGCAGGCATCACCCGACTGATAGGGCACAAACTTTAGCCCCCACAAAGCCAGCAGATTCTGTGACGCCAGCATTCCGTTACGATCCCAGCTTTGCCTGTTCCAAAACTCTTTAGCCATTTTTTCAGGAGTCAGTTCATTGAGCTTGTTTTGCATTTCCTTTTGCGCAGCTTCTAATTGTTGCTTAAGTTGCTGTCGCTCCGCGGCTTGCTCCACCAATAACTGTTGTTTTTCCGCTGCTTGCCGGTTTTGATACTGTTGGAACCCATACCAAGCGAGCAACAATACTGGAAGCAACACCGCTACTGGTAACCATTGAGTCCATGACCTGGCTGATTTTTGCGTTGCAACAGAATGGCTCGACTTTCTACCCAACACCTCATCCGCGGCTTTCAATACGGTTTTATCATTCACCTTATGCTGATTCTCGGAAAAGGCACCCAACAGAGCACGATCACTAATGACATTAATTAATCGAGGTACACCCTGACTGGCCTTATGGATCTGCTGCACCGCCTTATTGGTAAAAATTGGTCGATTAACCCCGGCAATGCGTAGTCGATGTTCTAAATAAGCTTTGCTTTCAACAAGGGATAAAGGTCGCAGATGATAGCGAGCGGTAATTCTTTGTGCTAACTGACGTAATTCTTTTTTTGCCAACAATTCTTGCAACTCAGGCTGGCCGATTAAAATAATCTGCAGCAGTTTTTTCTGATTGGTTTCCAGATTGGTCAAAAGGCGAATTTGTTCCAACACATCCACACTCAAGTTTTGCGCTTCATCGATCATCAAAACCGTGTTGAGGCCATTTGCATGAGCCTGCAGCAAATAATTACTTAATAAGTCGGTAAAAGTTTTAAGGCTGTTTTCACCCTTAGCGTATTCAATACCCAACTCATCACACATAGTCGCCATCAGTTCAACGGAGTTAAGCTTGGGATTAAGAATATAAGCCAGGCGCACCTTTTGTGGTAGTTGCTCCAATAAACAACGGCAAACGGTGGTTTTACCGGTTCCAACTTCCCCCGTTAACAACACAAATCCACCGCCTTCGCCTATGCCATACAGCAAATGTGCCAAAGCATCACGATGCCGTTCGCTCATAAATAAATAACGCGGATCGGGAGAAATGGTGAATGGCGTTTCTTTTAAGCCGAAAAAATCGTTGTACATCAGGAATATTTGCTATTGCTCTGAGCCTATTATGAGTTATCTTAATAGCAAGTGCAAAAGCATTCATACTCAATGACACAGGCAAACTCGATGCAAATTTTCCTGGTGGGCGGCGCGGTCCGTGATAAGTTACTGGGCTTACCGATAAAAGACCGTGATTATGTGGTGGTTGGTTCCACCCCACAACAGATGCTTGATGCCGGCTTTCAGGAAGTGGGCAAAGACTTTCCGGTCTTTATCGATCCTAAAACCGGCGAAGAGTATGCGCTGGCTCGAACCGAACGAAAGTCCGGCAAAGGCTACAAGGGTTTTGCAGTGGATTTTTCGGCTGCTATTACTCTGGAAGATGACTTAATCCGCCGCGACTTAACCATCAATGCTATGGCCCAAGACACTGATGGCAGCATTATCGATCCTCATGGCGGCCAACAGGATCTTGAGAAAAAAATTCTACGGCATGTATCGCCAGCCTTTGCCGAAGATCCCTTAAGAGTTTTAAGAGTCGCACGTTTTGCAGCACGTTTTCATCATCTAGGGTTTAATGTTGCCAATGAAACTTTGCAGTTGATGACAGAGCTCGCTCAATCGGAAATTGCGGAACTCACCGCGGAAAGAGTCTGGCAGGAAACCCAAAGAGCACTGGAAACTGAATCACCCTGGGTTTACTTTGAAGTTTTAAGAGAATGTAGTGCGTTAAAAGTTTTAATCCCCGAACTAGATAAACTTTGGGGAATTCCTAATCCAGCACAGTGGCATCCGGAAATCGATACTGGAATCCATACCATGATGGTATTAGAACAAGCAGCTAAAAAAACTAAAGATCCGATCGTTCGATTTGCCGCCCTATTCCATGACTTAGGCAAGGGCACCACACCAAAAAGCGAATGGCCACGTCATAAAGGTCATGAATCAACTGGCGTACCTATAATCAAAACCGTCTGCAAACGCTTAAGAATTCCTAAAGACTATCAAGAACTCGCGGTGCAGGTTTCTCGTTATCACTTACATTGTCATAAAATGTTTGAACTGCGCCCTAATACTATTTTAAAAGTCTTAAAAGCTCTTAAGGCCTATCGTAATCCAGAACTTCTTAAACAATTTATTATTAGCTGCGAAGCCGACTTTAATGGTCGACTGTATAATGAAGATAAGATTTATAAGCAAGGTAAATTGCTTTGGCAATGCTACCAAGCTTCTAAAGATATAGATACCCAAGCTTTAATTGAGAAAGGATATGCAGGGAAAAAACTAGGAGAAGCTATAGACCTGGCTAGAACAAAACTTATTAAGGCTGCAAAAGCAGAGTTTAAATACTAACCTGCTAATAAATAATATATTTCTAATTTCAATTAAAAGGAATTAAGGAATCTGCTAATCCTCAAAGCATCTATAAAACTGACACTTCAAAAATACGTTCTTATAAATTAAGCTGTTATAATAGGATTTATATTACTATGTTAATTGAGTAGATAGGTGATGAAGTTATATTTCAAAATAATGTGGGTACTTTTTAAATACTCATTACCTATCTTTCTATTATTAGTACCAGTTTTAGCTCTTGTTGGGCAATTTGCTAATTGGCATCAAGATAGAGAAATAATTGGTAATGCTTACCCTAATTATAGCGGCGTTCTTGTTGGGTATAGCTCCCAATCTACTACTTATCGAGGAGTTACAAAAAGTAAGGTTCAACGCTCATATTGGTTAATTCCTAATAACTTTTCATCACCTATGATGTTATCAATCACTTATGACAAAACAGGTGATGTAAGTTACGAGGCAGATACTGAGGGTTTTTGGTTTACAATGTTCACACTAATTTTAATTGCAGTTGCTTTTTATCATATTTGGGTTCGGGGTTATGATCCATTTAACAAATCAAAGCAGCTGGATGCGCAAAAAGCACGCACCTCTGTTTGAGGCGTTATGTCGCTTGCTGTTGCTAGATTAGAAAGTTTCTTGAACTCAATAGCTCACACCATTTCAATCAATGGCTCTGAGTTTCCTTATATTGAATTTGGAGGAATTAAGGAATCCGATAATCCTCAAAATATCCATAAAACTGACACTTCAAAAATATGTTCTTATAAATTAAGCTGTTACAATTAAATTTATATATTACTATGTTATGCATAAACACGGAGTCTAAAAGTAAATGTATAGAAGAGGCAGGGAAAACACTTTATTTTGGGATGACGATTTGAGTGCGACTCTAGATCATTACGCCAAATCAGCCAAAGATAAAGTTGATGCTATTAATCAAGATCAATTTTTGGCAACTCCCATTGATGATCTGGTAGCCCACATTGTGAATGATTTATATGTTAGTCCATTAGAACTTTATGAAGATAAAGCCGAAATGGTTCAGCAAGAAGTGAGAGTTGACGTAAGCCATAATAGAAGCCGAAACCCTTTTGGTGACAGTGGCCCAATAATGGTGCCAGGGATTAAGGTGGTCATATCAATTCCATATACGGGAGACCCTTCGTTATGGCAATTAAAGCCAAACCAGTGGAGGTCAACTATTCCGCATGGAGATATTCGATCACCTAATAGGGATGGTGTTGGCTATCTTGATATTGTCATTCAACAACCCGCTGACGATCCTCAACAGCAAATAAAAACACATCTTGATAATGTCCTTGATGGGGTTCGCTTTTATATTAATGGCCAGTCGTCACAGATTAAGGGGCATAATGACACACTTGAAGTCAATGTCAGAAGACTTGTAGAAGCTAGAAGAGAAAGATTAAATAAACACGACAGACTTGCTGACTTTCTAAATATCCCAATGAAAAGAAATGGATCTGCACCTAGTTTTAAGCCTATTGATATTAAGAAAAAACTGGTGAAACCTTTACCTCCGCCACCCCAATCTGGATATGCGGCAGAGCCAGGAATAACAGTAGATGATTATGAACATATTCTCTCAGTTATACGACATGAAGGCGCAACCTTTGAGGCAACACCAAAAACTTACGCCGTTCACGATGAAGAAGAGCTGCGAGACATAATTCTTGCCCATTTAAATGGGCACTATAAAGGTGCAGCCGCCGGCGAAGCATTCAGGAAGTTAGGGAAAACAGATATAAAAATTGAAAGCGATAATAGAGCAGCATTCATCGCTGAGTGTAAGGTATGGAGAGGTGCCTCTGAGTTAAGCAAAGCCATAGATCAACTTCTTGGTTACCTTACTTGGAGAGACTGTAAGGCCTCTATCATTATATTTAATAAGCATAATAAAAAGTTCACCGATCTCCTGGAGAAAACACCAGAAACATTGAAGTCTCATCCTCGGTTTAAAAAGCACATAAAAGATATTGGTGAAGGGGAGTGGCACTACGAATTTATGTCTAAAGACGATGATAGTCGGTTAATTCAAGTTCGTGTCTACGTATTTGATATCTACCATGACTCAAATGCATAACAAGTCAATTAACTACGCGCCGATGCCGGACGCAGCAAAAAGCCGCACCGATTATTGAAGCGTTAGGCACTTTGATAAAATTCTTTACAATTATTATATTTATAAGAGTGAAGGCATTGAAATAGAATGAAGAGTTAAATTAACTCAAGAAAAACAAAATAAACAAGCCAATCCCTAACGCCAATCGATACCAAACAAAAGGCATAAAGCCGATCTTTTCAAGCCACTTAAGGAATAAGTGGATACAGGCCAAAGCGCTAATAGCAGAAACAATGACGCCTAAAATCAAGAAACTCCAATCAAAGTGTGCGCCATCGCTGACGAGTTGATAACCTTTTAAGCCACCAGGTAGCAGGATTGCGGGAATAGAAAGCAAGAAAGAATAACGAGCAGCGGCAGTTCGAGTAAAACCCAATAGTGCGGCGGCAGTCATGGTTACGCCGGAGCGAGAAGTTCCTGGAATTAATGCTAAGGCTTGGGCCCCACCAATCATGGCTACATCTTTCCAGGATAATTGATATTCATCTTTTAGTTTTTCAGCTTGTACTTTTTTGTATTTTTTATCGGCTAGCGCTAATAACAAACCGAAAACAATAGTCGTTGTGGCAATTACCGGAATGGCTCTTAAGTAATTATCCACGATATCGAAAGCTTCCAGAAACAAACCAAACAAACCCACAGGAATGGTTCCTAAAATCACCGCCCAGGCCAATCGCGAGTTTGCTGTATGCTTACCTTTAAAGGTAGAGCCAAACCAGGCACTAATCATTTCTACTACTTCTTTTCTAAAATAGATCAGCACCGCTGTTAAGGTACCTACATGCACCGCCACATCAAAGGCCAGGCCTTGATCCTGCCAACCCAAAATTTTTGAGGTCAAGATCAAATGGGCTGAACTGGATACTGGTAAAAATTCAGTTAAGCCTTGCACCAGTGCTAAAAAAATTGCTTGTAACGTATCCATAAAATAATTTCTTATCGTTGTAAAATTTTATTCCACTGCCTATTTGGTGAACCAGAGGTAAAAGCCATACACCATAACCTGGATAAAAATAATAAACCAAAACCAGGCACCAAAACCCATGGCTTTTTCGGTAAAAGTTTCCAGTTTTTTATTGCGCCAAACCAACCAGGACGAGATCAAAGTAGAAATACTCGATACCAATAAAATCACTCCCCACCAGGGCAGTTTATCGTCCGCGGCCCAGGCAGTTTGCGGCAATATAAACAGTAAGACAGTGCCCAAAAGGCCTAAACATTTATTCATAGTTGGTGTAATTGATTATTTAAAGTAAAGCCTTGTAAATCTTTCGGGTAATTTTTGCCAATGGCCATCACTTTACAACTTTGTCCCATTTCATCAGGCATTAATAGTTGTCTTAATTGCTGGCCAATTTTCATGACAGGCATTGTATCAGAAGCCTGCAATTGCTCCATCTTTTGTTGCGCCAATTGCTCCAAACCTGCCCCCATCAAAAACATAGCCTGCTCGGCATAACCCAATATTTGAGCATTCTGATTATCAGCCGCCAGAGCCAGCTGGGTAAAATCCACCGAGGCGGTGATATCCTGCAAACCAATCAGTTGCAAAGGGTTTTCGTGTTTATGATGACGATAATAGTTCTGCAAAGTGCCTTGAGTTCTTAATGGCGAGTAGAGCTCAGCTTGAGAATAACCATAATCCACCAAAAAGATAACGCCTGTAGCTACAGCTTCAATGAGGCTTTCCAACCAGCCAGCAGCCATTGACCGGTATTCAAATAGATAACCACCAGGCCATTGCCGCATTAGGCCAGCATCTATGTCAGAGCTTAATTCAGTTGCTTGCCATTGCCACTGAAACCCCTGAGCATTAACTGAGATATTGGCCTGCTCAAAACCAGCGTCAGTTTTTCGATAGCGCTGACATGGAATAGCATCCACCACTTCGTTAGCAAAGACTATACCCGCAAAATTTTGGGGCAACTCTGTTAACCATTGTACCCTTGTTGCTAAATGGCTAGCCTTATCATTTAACAAGTATTTTTGACGTGCTTGCAGTTCCGCCGAAACCTCTAAAATGAAATAGTTCTCAGGCAAATTTTCTAATGCTTCCAGCTGCAATAGAGATTCCACTGCAAAAATCCCTGAGCCAGCACCCAACTCAAGAATATGGTAAGGTTGCTCAGGAAAAATCTGGGTAAATTGATTAGCAAAAGTCTGGGCAAATAAAGGGGAAATTTCAGGTGCCGTAACAAAGTCACCGCCTGCGCCAAATTTTTGATTGCCTGAGGAATAATAACCTAATCCAGGTTCATATAACGCCATTTGCATAAATGTTTCAAATGGCACAGCGCCTTCCTGAGCAATTCTGACAGCCACTTTCTGGGCCAGTGCCAGACTATTCTTTACAGCATCTGGCTGTGGCTTTTCTAATTTAAGTTGCTGACAATAGTCGTGAATATATTGCTGATAAGCATCGAAGTCTTGACAAAATTCAGGCAGTGCCATTAGAGAAATTCACCACCGTCAATCGGTAATATAGCGCCGGTAATAAACTCTTGCGCAATCAAAAAAGACACCGCCTGTGCAACGTCTTCTGGCGAACCAGTTCTTTTTAAAGGGATCTGATTAGCCATGCGTTTGAAGTGCAAATCATCAGCACCTGGTGGTGGCAAAATAGCACCCAGCGCCAAACCATTAACCTGAACATTCGGTGCTAATGCTTTAGCCAGACTTTCGGTTAAATGCCAAAGGCCGGCTTTGGAAAGGCGGTAAACCAGATGATCACCTGCCGGAGCGTGAGTCCGTGCATCCAGGATATTAATAATATGGCTCTGACTTGAGCAACTTTTGGCAAAAGCCTGTGACAATAATAAAGGAGCTTTTAAATTAAGATTCATCACCAAATCCCAATGGCCCAAATCATCATCAATAGTGTCATTATCAGGAAAAATAGCAGCACTATTGATTAAAACTTTCAGCTCACCTAACAAAGAGGCCTGTTCAATTACTTCAGAAGCTTGCTTAAGAGCAGCTAAATCAGCTTTTATTAACTTAACCTTACGGCCTAACTGCACTATTTGTTGAGCGGTTTGTTTAGCCTCTTGCTCAGAGCCATGATAATGGAGCGCTATATCATAACCGTCTTGAGCCAATTGCAAAGCAATGGCTTTACCCAAACGAATCGCCGCACCTGTAACTAACGCTACCGCCATTTATTGCGCTCCCTTAAAATTAGGTCCTTGCCAATCAAAATCAATAGACCACAACTTTTGTTGTTCTTTTTTATCAAACTGATGCCATAAATCTTGATAAGACAGATTACTCACTGGGTGCTTTAATTCAGGAGAAATCTCTGCCAATGGCAATAAGACAAAAGCATGTTTTAAGATTTCGCCACGCGGTAATTTAATCGGTTTGGCACAAACCAAATCATCATACAACAGCAAATCAATATCCAAAGTTCTATCACTAAACTTCGGCACATCACGCCGCCGCCCCGCAGCTGTTTCGATACGCTTAAAAGCTTGATCTACTTGGGAAACGGTCAATTGGGTTTTAGCCTTAGCCACCAAATTCAAGAAATTATCACCATCAAACCCCACTGCTTCGGACTCATAGACACTGGATAATTGCAAAGCCGAAAACATTTCATGCAGACGTTTCACGCCATAGCGAATTTGCTGTTCCGCATTTTGATTAGAGCCAATGCTGATATAGATAGTTGCCATTAACTTTTTGAGCCACGTTCGATCAAAACGCCTACATTTTTCGAGCCGCGAACTGCGCCGGGCTTACTCAACTTTAAGCGCAACCAGGGCACAGCAAATTCTGTGCGAACAATTTCAGCAATTTTTTCCGCCAAAGTTTCTACCGTTTGATATTCCGCCGCTTCCACAAAACCGATAATACGCTTGGCTACGGATTTATAGTCAAGGCAATGCTCAATGGCATCTTCTTTGGCAGCTTGCTGGATATCATGCCCCATTTCCAAATCAATGCTAATAGTTTGTCGAATTTGACGCTCCCAGTCATAAATACCAATCACCGTATCGACTTTTAGATCCTCAATAAAAACAATATCCACGCTTTTCTCATTATTTTTTACGAAATGTGTGTCATAGGATAGCAAATCTGGCTGAATTTGTTATAAAGAGCTTAATAAATTTCATAATAAATATGACCAATAGCCAAAGGGAAAACAGGTGGATCTGCCGACTATTGCTTTATTAATTTTAGCCTATCTGACGGGTTCTATATCCAGCGCAGTGGTCGTCTGCCGTATTATGAATTTGCCCGACCCACGCGAATTTGGCTCGCACAATCCAGGCGCTACTAATGTCCTACGATTAGGCGGGAAAAAAGCTGCGTTATTTACTTTGATTGGCGATATTTTAAAAGCAGTGATCCCGATTTTGATCGGCTATGCATTAGAGCTGCACAATCGAAATTTAGGCTGGGTCGGCTTTATGGCTTTTATTGGTCACCTCTACCCTTTGTATTTTAACTTCAAAGGCGGCAAAGGCATGGCTACTTATTTTGGCGCTTTGCTTGCGCTATCGCCTATTTTGCTGTTGTATGGACTCGCCACCTGGCTCATTACCGCTTTTTTTAGCCGTTATTCGTCTTTGGCCTCGATACTCTCGAGTTTAGCGGTATCAGCTTTTGGCTTTTATATTGATAAAAAGTATTTTTTTCCACTCTTTGCCATGTCTTTGATGCTGATTTGGCGCCATAGATCCAATATAAAAAGGCTATGGCTGGGGACCGAAAGAAAAATAACTGATAAAAAAACATGAATTTTTTCTATTTTACTTCACTCTTTTTTAATTTATTTAGTATATTTAAGGATTGTGCATAACATTTTTATCTGAATGAGTAATTCTAAACCTTCTTTTATCAATCAATTCTTAAGGCTCGAATCAGCGGGCGGCATTTTATTGTTTATAGCCGCTATATTGGCGATCATTCTCGCTAACAGTCCTTTCTACGATCAATATGAGCTACTGCTATCAACACCAGTTGAAGTCAAGGTGGGCGCTTTGGAAATTGCCAAACCATTACTGCTGTGGATTAACGATGGTCTGATGGCTATATTCTTCTTTCTGGTTGGTCTCGAATTGAAAAGAGAAGTATTAGAAGGCGAACTGTCCGATAAAAAAAATATTATGTTGCCCGCAGTTGGGGCTATAGGCGGAATGCTGGTTCCGGCACTGATATACCTCTATTTTAATCATAATGACCCTATTGCCATCAAAGGCTGGGCCATTCCTGCAGCAACGGATATTGCTTTTGCTTTAGGCGTGCTTTCGCTACTGGGCTCTAAAGTACCAACCTCGCTAAAAATATTTTTAACTTCTTTGGCCATTTTCGATGATATCGGAGCCATTATTATCATAGCTCTGTTTTATACCTCCAATATCTCGGCTCAAGCGATACTATTCGCGGGACTCTGTATCCCAATACTTTTTGCCCTAAATCGATTTAATGTTTGCCATAAAAGCCCCTATATTTTGATCGGGGTTATTATGTGGGTTGCCACTTTAAAATCTGGTGTGCATGCCACCCTGGCCGGGGTCATTATCGCAATGTTTATTCCCATGCGTTCAAAAGATGAGCCCCAAATATCGCCACTCAGAACCATAGAGCACGATCTTCATCAGATTGTCGCTTTTGCTATTTTACCAATTTTCGCCTTTGCCAATGCTGGTATTAATTTATCCGGAGTAGGAATCGAACAACTAACCCATAGTGTACCCATTGGTATTACCCTCGGCTTATTTTTAGGGAAAATTATTGGCATTTTTGGCCTCTGCTGGATAGCCATCAAAATTGGACTTATCCAATTGCCAAACTCCATGCGCATACCGCACCTGTTAGGAACCTCAGCACTGTGCGGCATCGGCTTTACCATGAGTTTGTTTATTGGTTCACTGGCCTTTGAAGAGACTGGCGTTAACCTATTATTTGACGAACGACTTGGTATTATTATCGGCTCACTGCTATCCGGCATAACCGGCTTTTTAATTCTTAAATTCAGTTTAAAAGAAAGCCATAGCCAATAATTTTACATCCCTATTATCGGTTTTATGGAATAAACCTGCGCTCAGGGAGTTATAACAATATAGCTTCCTACAAAGGAGTCTTTAGATGATACAAGCCAAAGAAAGAAATGATATAAACCCTAGTTGCCCACACTGTAAAGCAAAGATTTCAGAGCTAGCTTATCAGGAAGTCAAAACCACCTTAGGTAAACGCTTTATCTACTTTTGCCCTAACTGCACTAAAACCTTAGGTGTATCGCACCGTAAAGGTTTTTGGATGGGGTAACTACAAGTCTAATACATCAATCCTTTCTGACATGAAGTACTAGAGTGCTATAATCAAAGCGAAACAAAACACTTAACTATAAAACAAATGGATCAGGCAGAGTGGAATAAGAGCAATAATCCATATGAAATGCTCAAATTTATGCGGCAAAGTAATGAAGAAGAATTTCTGAAAAAAGCAGCTAAGTTGCAAGTATATTTTATTCTTTGCGCACAAAAGCATTTGAAATATCGCTGTAATCCTGCTACTAAAACAGGCTTGGATAATGCATTAAAAAATCTAAAAGGATTAACTAGAAAAAAAGATTTTCATCAGCAAGAGTGGTTGATTGAAGGGCAAGCTTTTAGTGCGGATATTGAGCTTAATGAAGAGTATCCATATCCAATCTGCATTGACCAATATAAGAGTAAAGATTTAAAAATCGTTCGAATTAATCAGGGTTTAAAGGGTAAAAATGCTGAGCAATATCTAATGGACTTAGCGTACTTTATTGATAAATGCATGGCTTACGCCAGAGATTCCGCAGGTAAGCTTCCATCAAAAGAACATAAGAAATTTTTATGTTCTAACTTGTTAAGACGAAAATTTAACTACCCAAAATAAACTACAAATCCTCAATCGGCCATCTGGGCTTGGCACAAATGGCTGGCTCTTCAAATTCACCACGACCATTAAGTGCCGCTTGATAACGAGCATAACCCGCGTAAGCGATCATGGCGCCATTGTCGGTACAAAATTTAGGTCTGGGATAATAAGCTTGGCCACCTTTGGATTCGAGCAATTGTGTTAGCTTTTGACGCAATACGGTATTTGCACTGACACCTCCCGCCACAACTAACCTCTTATGGCCAGTTTGCTCAAGTGCGCGACGACACTTGATAAAAATGGTATCTACCACTGCTTCCTGGAAAGCATAAGCAATATCGGCCAGCTCTTGTTCAGATTTATCAGATTTATTGTATAAAGTAGCTACAGCGGTTTTGAGGCCACTGAAACTAAAGTCCAAGCCAGGACGATCAGTCATTGGCCGCGGTAATTTATAAATGCCTGCACGTCCTCTTTCAGCCTGCTTAGCTAAAGCAGGTCCACCAGGATAACCCAGGCCCATAATTTTGGCGGTTTTATCAAAAGCTTCGCCCGCCGCATCGTCAATCGACTCGCCTAAAATTTGATATTCACCCAAGCCTTGTACATCGACCAATAGCGTATGACCGCCAGAAACCAGCAAAGCCACAAAAGGGTAATCCGGCTTATCATCTTCTAACAAAGGCGCTAACAAGTGCCCTTCCATATGATGTACGCCAATGGCAGGAATATCCCAGGCATAGGCAAGACTGCGGCCTACACCCACACCTACAAACAAAGCACCAATCAGACCAGGGCCTTTGGTATAGGCAATGGCATCAATATCATCTTTCGTGCAATTAGCTTCAATTAAAACTTGCTTGATTAAAGGAATCGCTTTACGCACATGATCGCGCGATGCTAGTTCAGGTACCACCCCACCATATTCTTCATGCAGCTCAACTTGCGAGTAAAGTGCATCGGCAATAATCCCCTGCTCGCTATCATAAATAGCGATTCCGGTTTCATCACAAGAGGTTTCAATACCGAGGATTTTCATACAAGTCTTATTCGGTTGTCATTCCCGCGCAGGCGGGAATCTAATACCTAATATCAATACGTTAAGATCTAATGGATTCCCGCCTGCGCGGGAATGACGATGTAGCGATTTTAATAGAGTTGCTACTATTTAGCGAGTCATTGTAGTTTTTCATTCGAACAAACGACTTTTGGAAGTCCCTTTAGGGAGTTTGAAATCTTATGCCATGACTTCTGCACTTTTGGCATTACATTTGACTTTCCAAAGATCACAGCCTTCGCTGGGATGACACGGTTAGAAAATGGAGAATGATACCTTTAGGGATTGGCTCATGCCTTTGAGCGGCGCCGGGTGTCATTCCAACGGAGGTTGGAATATTTTCAATGGCCACCACGCCACTTTTTAGAGATCCCAACTTACGCTGAAACAGTATTCCTTAAAAATCCTGCTTTTAGCCTTAGATTCTTTGCTTTTTGCTCGAAAAATAGCTAAAATTCCCGCCCTCTTGTTGTCAGGAGAGCTATTTTAGTGCCTGAAACACGAGTAAACTATTGATTTTATTATTTAAACACTATTTAAAGGTTAGGTGATTTTTAATGCCAAGCGTAAGAGTAAAAGACAACGAGCCATTTGACGTTGCATTGCGTCGCTTCAAGCGTTCATGTGAAAAAGCAGGTATTTTGGCGGAAGTTCGTAAGCGTGAATACTACGAGAAGCCAACATCTGTTCGTAAACGTGAAAAAGCTGCTGCGGTTAAGCGTGCTGCGAAAAAAGTTGCTCGCGAAAACGCTCGTCGCATTCGCTTGTACTAATAGCTTTAGTTTTCAATAACTTAAGCTAGCACAGGAATTGCCGTGTCCCAATCCATGTCAGAGTTAAAAAACACTATCAATAATGCCATGAAAGAGGCCATGCGTGCGAAAGATAAAGCACGTTTGACCACTATTCGTTTGGCGCTGGCTGCGATTAAGCAGATAGAAGTTGATAAGCGTATTGAACTGGATGATACGGCGATTCTGGCCATTTTAGACAAAATGGTGAAACAGCGGCGTGAATCGATCAAAATGTATGAAGAAGCAGGTCGCCAAGAGTTGGCGGATGTGGAACATGCCGAAATTGCAGTCCTGCAAGAATTTCTTCCCCAACCTCTAACTGAAGCCGAAATTGAGCAATTGATTGAAGATGCCATTGCCAAAACTGGCGCTGAATCCATTCGCGATATGGGCAAGGTTATGGGAATGCTGAAACCACAACTTCAAGGCCGTGCCGATATGGGCCCTGTCAGTGGTAAAATCAAAGCTCGTCTTTCCTAAGACACCCTGGTCCTATTAAACAATTTTCTCCTGGCAATTTTTAATTCTAGATGGCTCTGCTATGATAGCCACAATTTATGATTGTATAGCCATTCGATGGGATTAATTCCACAGCACTTTATTCAAGATTTACTTAACCGGGTCGATATTGTTGATCTGATCGACTCGCGTGTGCCTTTAAAAAAAGCGGGCGCCAATTACAAAGCCTGCTGCCCTTTTCATGGTGAAAAAACTCCTTCTTTTAATGTCAGTCAAAGCAAACAGTTTTATCATTGTTTTGGCTGTGGTGCTAATGGCAACGCCATCAGTTTTTTAATGGAATATGATCGTCTGGAATTTCCCGATGCGGTAGAAGAATTGGCTTCCAGCTTAGGCCTGGAAGTGCCTCGCGAAGTTGGCAATGATAATCGTCCAAAGATTGATAATTCTTTATATGACTTAATGACAAAAATTGCCAATTTTTATCAACAACAGCTACGTACACCGAGTGGCCAAAAAGCCGTAAACTACTTAAAAAACAGAGGGTTAAGTGGTGAGATTGCCAAACAGTTTGGCTTAGGTTTCGTACCCGATGCCTGGGATTCATTGGAAAAACTCTTTGGTAGCTTCGCGCAAAACCCAAAATTGAAACAACAACTGATTGACTGTGGCATGCTGATCCAAAAAGAAGGCGATGCTGCTCGCGTTTATGATCGTTTTCGTGACCGAATTATGTTTCCAATTAAGGACAAAAGAGGCCGTGTTATCGCTTTTGGCGGAAGAGTCATGGGTGATGGTGAACCCAAATATTTAAACTCGCCAGAAACGCCAATTTTCCATAAGTCCAATGAGTTGTATGGTCTCTATCAGGCACGCCAGGCCAATCGTAATTTGGCTCGAATTTTAATCGTTGAAGGCTATATGGATGTAGTAGCCTTAGCACAATTTGGTATTACTAATGCAGTAGCCACTTTGGGGACTGCTACTACTGCCAGTCATTTACAACAGTTGTTCCGTACCAGTCGCGAACTGGTTTTGTGTTTTGATGGCGATAAAGCTGGTCGCAAAGCTGCTTTGAAAGCTTTAGAGCATGGTTTACCGCAACTTCGTGAAGGTCGTGACATTAAATTAATGTTTTTGCCCGATGGCGAAGATCCCGATTCGATGGTCAGAAAAGTAGGCAAAGAACAATTTACTAAGCTCATCGAACAATCTGAACCTATTTTTGATTTCCTGTTAAAACATTTATCTGCGCAAGTTGACTTGAAAACGGTTTCTGGTCGCGGTCAACTGGTACATCTGGCGAAACCTTATTTGGATAAAATTACCGATCCGATTTATCACCAGCTGTTCTCACAAGCCCTAGCTGAAACCAGTGGCATAGCGCCTGACAAGCTGGATAGCCTGGTTAGCCAATCAAGTGCGAACTCTCAAAGCCCGGTACAAACCGTATCAAATCCACAACAAATGGCCAGAACAAAAGCTGTTAGTCAGAAAAAAGTCAATAAAAGCATACAGTTAGCCATTACTTTATTATTACAAGAACCGCAACTTGGGTTAACAATTGATGGTTACGATTGGCTCTTAAGCTTGAATCAGACTGGCCCCAAAATCCTACATAAACTGCTTGAAATTATTCATCAAAATCCCAATTTAACCAGTGGTGCCCTGCTCGAATTCTGGCGCCAGGATAAGCTCTATCCACGCCTAGCAGAAATGGCAATGATCGAGCGGGAAGCGCGTATCAAAGGGCAGGAAGCGCAGGAACTTAATGACTGCATGGCAAAGCTACTAACCGAAGCAAGGAATAGCCGGTTAGATTTTTTGCAGCAAAAAGCCAGCAACAAAAGTTTGACCAGTGCCGAAAAAGCGGAGTTCCAGCAGCTGTTATTACTGGCAAAAGGGCAAAAATAATCCGCACAAAGACTACAACTAGTTCTTGCTGAAATAACTGCAAGGCCTGTATAATTAGGGGTTTGCGCTATTATTATTTTCAGCATAATTTTAGCGCTTTTTAGTAACTAGTCAGAAACAACCAACAGGTACATCAATGTCAGAGAATTCGACTCAATCAAGGCAATCACAACTGAAATTGTTGATCGCTCGAGGCAAAGAGCAAGGCTATTTGACCTATTCTGAAGTGAACGATCACTTACCTCCAGATATTGTTGATCCTGAACAAATTGAAGATATTATCCGCATGATCAATGACATGGGTATCCAGGTTTTTGAATCAACGCCGGATGCCGATGAGTTAGTTTTAAACGATGACTCGGTCACTGATGAAGAAGCTGCCGAGGAAGCAGCAGCAGCCTTAGCCAATGTTGACAGCGAATTTGGCCGCACTACTGATCCAGTACGTATGTACATGCGTGAAATGGGTACGGTTGAGCTATTAACCCGCGAAGGCGAAATTGATATTGCCAAGCGTATTGAAGAAGGCCTGAAGCAGGTTCTTTCTGCCATTGGTAATTATCCGGATACAATTCGCTTGTTGCTGCAAGAGTACGAGCTTTATGAAAATGAGCAAGCGCGTTTAACTGACATTTTGACAGGCTTTACCGACGGTGAAGAAGAAGAGTTTGTGCAGGAAGAATCTGAAGCAGCCAAATTAGCAGAAGCTGAAAATTCAGATGACGATGAAGCTGAGGACGATGAAGATTCGGAAGAAGAAGTCGATACTGGTCCTGATCCGGAAGAAGCTGCTGCTCGCTTTAAAGAATTAAGAAAGCAGTACAACAAAACTGTTAAGGCAGTAGAAAAATACGGGCGTCAGCACAAATCGGCTATCAAGCAATTGGACACGATGAAAGAGCAATTTATGCAGATCCGCCTTTCGCCAAGAATGTTTGATTTCCTGGTAATTAATCTGCGCCTAAAAATGGAAGGAATTCGTGAGCAAGAACGCGCTATTATGCGAATGGCGGTAAATCGCTCAAGAATGCCCAGAAAAACCTTTATTTCCACCTTCTCTGGCTCTGAGACCAATCCTGAATGGCTACAAGGTCACTTAAAGAAGGAAGCCAAGTACAGCGAAGTGCTGGCTGAATATGCAGAAGATATCGAAAAAGCACAGCGTAAACTGCAAATGATTGCAGAGAGTTGTAGTTTATCGGTTATTGAAATTAAAGAAGCCAATCGTGAAATGTCGATTGGTGAAGCCAAAGCCCGTCGCGCCAAAAAAGAAATGGTGGAAGCGAATTTACGTTTGGTGATTTCGATTGCCAAAAAATATACCAACCGAGGTTTGCAATTCCTTGATCTGATCCAGGAAGGCAATATTGGCTTGATGAAGGCAGTGGATAAATTCGAATACCGTCGTGGTTACAAGTTCTCGACTTATGCCACCTGGTGGATCCGTCAGGCCATTACCCGCTCCATTGCGGATCAGGCCAGAACTATTCGTATTCCAGTACATATGATCGAGACGATCAACAAATTGAACCGTATTTCACGCCAAATGTTGCAGGAAATGGGACGTGAGGCTCAGCCGGAAGAGTTGGCTGAACGCATGGATATGCCGGAAGACAAGATCCGCAAAGTGCTGAAAATTGCCAAAGAGCCCATTTCAATGGAAACTCCAATTGGTGATGATGAAGATTCGCATTTAGGCGACTTTATTGAAGACACCACCATTGATTCTCCGGTGGATGCAGCAACGGGCGAAAGCTTAAAAGAAGTCACCAATGATATTTTGGCAGGTTTAACCGCACGTGAAGCAAAAGTCTTAAGAATGCGTTTTGGTATTGATATGAATACTGATCATACGCTGGAAGAAGTGGGTAAACAGTTTGACGTTACCCGTGAGCGTATTCGTCAGATCGAAGCTAAGGCTTTACGTAAACTGCGTCACCCCAGCCGCTCTGAAAAGCTTCGTACCTATTTAGACGAATAATCAGCACACAAAGAAAAGGCTTCCTACTGGAAGCCTTTTTTGTACTCTGGAAAATTTTTGCTTAACGTTTTTTCACATCGATATCGCCATTCACCGTATCGAAATTCAGACGTGCATTGCCGTCTTTATAGCTACCATCCATATCGGCGCCGACATATTTGCCTTCATCCACTTCGATACCAAAGTCATTAGATAAATCACCATTTAAGGTTTCAGCAGTTAATCTAAAGCCTTGATTTTCCGGTAAATAAACTACAATATCACCATTCACACTCTCGGCCCGGATGCGCTGATCGCCGCTAAAACGATCCATCACAATTTTCACATCGCCGTTAACCGTATCCGTAGATACATCGTTACCTGCATTTTCAATGACAATTTTGCCATTGACGGTTTCTGCTTTAATTTCACCGACAACCTCTTCAATAGCGATATTACCATTAACCGAGTCAATCATTTTCAAAACTGCCTGATGCGGAACCTTCAAGCGAAATTCCACTTGACCGGAACTACCGCCACCCCAGCCAAACCAGCTTTTCTTTTGGCGATATTCGACATCCACCGTAAAGCGAGAACTGGAAGCATCCACCTCCACGTCTACCCGCTCTAAATCATCCTCATCATCAGCGGTAATGGTATATTCCAAAGAAATCTGTTGCTTATCCCAACCTTCGATTTCAATATTACCATTGACATTTTCTACTCGGATGCTACCGCGACTATCAAAATCGTAGCTTTGTGAAAAGTCTTTCTTCGCATCGGCCAGCGCAGTCAAAGGCAAACTGAGTGCCACCAATGAAACTGCTAAAAAACTTACTTTATTCATATCTATAACCTTCTGTTGTCACTATTTTGTGTTGCGTTTCTTATAAGATGTGACTTAAGCGTAAAGGGTTTAATCAAAATTTAATTTTATCAAAAAGTTTTTTCTTTAACTCATCCTCAAGTTCTTTTTTCTTATCTTCCACTTGCTTATCAATTTTAGACTTGAATTTTGCTTTCAGCAAAGACTCAAAGTCGATATTAGGTCGAGGTTCAGCCCAAGAGCCCTTTAATTCAAAAGGTAAATCCATACCTGCCAATTGCGGATATTTTTGCTCAAGCTTTTGTTTCAAAACCCCTTTTAACTGCAACTTGAAATGACCCGCCAAAGATTCATCATTGGCATCCGTCGAGGCCTGTCCGGTCAAGTCAAATAAAGGTGATTGCAAAGCTAAATTTTTCAATTGAATCAAGCCCTTATTGGCATTAACATCCCCTTTCAAGCTAGCAAAAGTGGTTTTGCCCTTATAGGCATTTTTACCTTCCAGTAATTGCAAACTAATACCCGATTCAATCAATTTATTCAAATCCAGGCCCATCAAAGCACCATCGGATAAATTGAGAGCACCCTTTCCAGACAGATTTTGCAGCATCGGTTTCAAACCCAAACCCTGAGTACGCATATTTAAGCTCAAATCACCTAAACCGGATAAACGTTCGAGCTCAAAGAACTGGCTGAGCAGTTCGCCCACCTCAATTTTTTGCATGGTCGGTTGAATTGAAAGTGCCAATGGCTTAGCGGCAAAATTGATACTGGCGATAGTTTCCAGATCGCCTTTAAAAGCTTTGGCTTTAAAAGGTTTCAACCATAAAGTCGCGCCTTTATTGGATAAATTGGCAGAAACCTGCTGCAAGGCAATTTTATTGGCGGTTAATTGATTGGCCTGCAATTGGCCTTTAATCCGTGCCGTTTTCAAAAAGTCCGCAATCGGTTTGGTATCCAAAGGCTCGTCAGCCTTTGGATTATTTTCACTCTCAGTCGTTGCTAACCAGGGAGACAGATCCAGTGTATCGGTATTTAATTGTAGATTAATATCTTTAAAGGTACTAAAAGTGCCATCCAGTTTTAATTCAAAAGACTGTTTATCTACCACTAATTGGCCTTGATGCGTTACTTGAGTATTTTGATTGTTCAGGTCAATGGTGCTATTACCACTTAATTCTAAATGCTTGAGTTTATTGCTAATTTCACTCATCACCGCATCAATTGAGCGTAATTCAATTTTTTTACCTTTAGCGTCAACTTTCACTGAACTGTTAAGTCGCCATTTGGCTTCCGTTTTACCGCTGCCACTTTTAAACTCGCCTGTGGCCGCTATTGGCGTCCATTGATCAAAGGCAAAGTTATTAATCTCAAATGCGGCCAAAGCAAAACTTTGTGTCAGCTTTCCTCTTGGGCTGTACTGATTCAATGCAAAATCATTCAGCACAATACGACTAATACTTAAATTGGCAATATCGGTTTCGGCTTCTCCTGCGGCTTGTGGCTGACTATTTTTAGCGTGAGTCAAAAGTACATCAATGTTGGAACGCCCTTTTCGATCCCGGATCAAATTCAGTTTGCTGTTATCCAGCTCAATGTCACCGATTTCGATTTGACCTTTAAATAAAGGCATCAACTTGATACTGGCGCTGAGTTTAGCTACTTCTAATGCATTGAGGTTATTACTAAAACCTTTGGGATTCGATAATCTGATATCACCTGACTCGACTTTTAGCCAGGGGAACAGTTTTAGCGATAAATCCTGGCCAATGGTGAGATTGGCACTGGTTTTTTCTTTAACAAGCTCTGTTGCTCGTGCTTTCAAGTTATCACTATCGAATACAAACAAAGCTATGCCAACGGTAATGGTGGCTAAAACTAACAAGCCTGCGAACAGCCAAATGAGCCATTTCAGTAAGGTTTTCATAGATAGGTACTTATTGGTATTGCAGTAAATTATATAAAGTTAGAGTAACCTCAAAAATCAAAGTTTCAATAAAATTTTTATTAATTGTGAACTTTTCTTAAAAACTCTTTACTAAGCCTATAGAAATCATTGTCATAATTTCTATCTTCTAGTTAGTAAAAAGTAATTTGTTTAGTCAGACCAAAAAGCCCGTCATTTCGATGGGCTTTTTGATTTTAAGACTTAATCAACCCAAGAATTTCGTAAGGTCACAGTACGATTAAACACTAATTTATCTTTAGAGTAATCATAACGATCGGCGGTAAAATAACCCTCGCGTTCAAACTGGAAGCGAGTTTCAGGTTCGGTCTCCGCCAAACTGGCTTCCACCATCGCGGTTAGCTCACTGTAAGAATTTTCGTTTAAAGCATCCAGAAAGTTATCCATAGCACCTGGATTATCCACTTTAAATAAACGGTCGTACATACGAATTGAAGCTGGTTTTGCGTGCTTGGCTGAAACCCAGTGGATAACGCCACGAACCTTTCGACCTTCGGGATTCTTGCCCAAAGTATCCGGATCATAGGTACAATAAAGCTCTTTAATCTCACCACTTTCATCCAGGCTCACGTCATTAGCTCGAATTACATAGGCATTTCGCAAGCGAACTTCGCCATCTTTAACCAAACGTTTGTATTTTTTGTTAGCAGACTCTCGATAATCAGCACGATCGATATAAAGCTCACGACTAAACGGCAAGGTGCGAGTGCCCATCTCATCATTTTTGGGGTGATTCTTGCCCGCCAGCATTTCTTCTTTGTCTTCCGGATAATTGGTAATAATGACCTTGATCGGATCCAACACTGCCATACGGCGTTCAACGGTCGAGTCCAAATCCTGACGCACATTATCTTCCAGCAACGTCATATCGGTAACACTATTAACTTTGGAAATACCCACCGCCTTACAGAAATTACGAATAGAAGCCGGCGTATAACCACGACGACGCATGCCTGAAATAGTCGGCATCCGCGGATCATCCCAACCATCCACCAGTTTTTCTTCCACCAGTTGAGTCAGTTTACGCTTGGAAGTAATGGTATAGGCCAAATTCAAGCGCGAAAATTCGTATTGATAGGGGCGTGCTGGAATATCCAGATTATCCAATACCCAGTCATACAGAGGACGATTGACCTCAAATTCCAGAGTACACAAGGAGTGAGTAATTGCTTCCAAAGCATCCGAAATACAATGAGTAAAATCATACATCGGATAAATACACCACTTATCACCAGTCTTAATATGGTGCATTCTTTTGATACGATACAAAACCGGATCGCGCATTAGCATATTGGGATGACTCATGTCGATCTTGCCACGTAATACCATTTGCCCATCAGCAAACTCGCCAGCCCGCATCCGCTCGAATAAATCCAGGCTTTCTGTCGCTGGACGATTACGATAGGGGCTTTCGGTGCCTGGCGTTTGGAAATTACCGCGGTTTTTGGCAATTTCTTCAGCCGGAGACTCATCCACATAGGCTAAGCCTTTCTCTATCAGTTGCCTGGCAAAACCGTATAAATCTTCAAAATAATCGGAAGCATTGCACACTTCACCGTGCCACTCAAAGCCTAACCATTTAACATCTTCCTGAATGGCTTTGGCAAATTCTTCGCTTTCTTTTTCCGGATTGGTGTCATCAAAGCGCAAGTTACATAAAGCATTTTGAGCTTGATAATCCTCAGCAATACCAAAATTTAAGCAGATAGATTTAGCATGCCCCACATGCAGATAACCGTTTGGTTCGGGTGGGAAGCGGGTATGAACTCGCCCTTCATTTTTACCTTCAGCTAGGTCTTTATCAATGATGTTGCGGATAAAATCCGTGTACTTTACCGTTTCGCTCATTCGCTTGCTCTTACTTTGATATTTTGTAATACACCTATTGGTGTAATTTAGATAGGGATTTTAGCGGTATTTACAAGCAAGTGCGACAGCTTTTGCCAGCCGTTTGCCGTAAATTGTCCCGATATATGGCATTATGTGCTTCTCTTCCCTTTTATTGCTGAATAAGAGACAATAAGGGATTGATTTAGACCTTATCGCGTGAGACGTTTTTTATGGCCAGCAGCGCTAACAAGAAGAATAATTTTGAAAGCCAACTAGCGGAATTGGAATCCATCGTGGATCAGCTAGAAGATGGCGACTTACCATTGGATGAAGCGCTGAAAATCTTTGAAAAAGGCGTTAAATTATCACGCCAATGCCAAAAACATTTGGCCGAAGCTGAACAAAAAGTGACCATTTTAATGAACGGCAAAGAAGAGCTTTTTGACAGCGAAGATTAGCCTGTTTATGAATTCTAGAACTTCTTTTGCTGAAACTGCGACCTCCGAAATCAGCATTCAACAAGCACTTAATCATTGGCAAAAGCATATTGAGCAACTTTTAACTCAATCTCTACCCGATGAACATATAGAGCCCAAAAAACTGCATCGAGCCATGCGCTACGCAGCTTTAAATGGTGGCAAGCGCATTCGCCCTTTGCTGGTTTATCTCACAGGACAAGCGCTTGGCGCTCAACTCAAGGATTTAGATGCAGCGGCACTAGCAGTTGAATGTATTCATTGCTATTCGCTGGTGCATGACGACTTGCCGGCGATGGATGATGATGATTTACGTCGTGGTAAAGCCACTTGCCATATTGCTTTTGATGAAGCTACCGCGATTTTGGCAGGCGATGCCCTACATACTTATGCCTTTGAGATTTTGACCAATGCCGAATTATCCGAACAGGCCAGGCCACAGCAAACGGCAATGATAAGCTTGTTGGCCAAAGCCAGCGGTTCATTGGGCATGGGTGGCGGCCAGGCCATTGATCTGGAATCAACCAATAGCGTGATTAGCCTGGAAACTTTGGAAAATATGCACCGCATGAAAACCGGCGCCTTGATCAAAGCCAGTGTTTTATTAGGCGCCATGATGGCTGGCAATATCAAGCCAGCACATCATCAGGCCTTAAGCCAATACGCCGATGCCATCGGTCTGGCTTTCCAGGTTAAAGACGATATTCTGGATATTGAATCCGATACAGAAACTCTGGGCAAGCCGCAAGGTTCCGATCAGGAAAATGATAAAAACACCTATCCTGCGCTGCTTGGTTTAGAAGGTTCGAAACAAAAATTACAGGATTTATTGCAATTGGCGCTACAAGCCTTGCAACAGTTACCGTACAATAGCGACCCACTAGCCCAATTGGCACAATACATTATTAACCGACAGCATTAGCCGAATCAGTATTACAGCAACTTCATGAGCGATCAGTCTTACCCAATTTTGCAATCCATCGAGTCACCAATTCAATTACGCGAATTGGCACAGGAACAGTTATTGCCCCTAGCCGATGAATTACGTCAATACTTGATTGATACCATCAGTTCATGTGGCGGCCATTTTGCCGCAGGTCTTGGCACGGTTGAATTAACACTGGCACTGCATTATGTTTTTAATACACCGGATGACCGTATTGTTTGGGACGTTGGCCATCAGGCTTATCCACATAAAGTCTTAACTGGTCGCCGCGATCAATTAGCGACCATTCGCCAAACCGATGGCCTGCACCCTTTTCCGGTGCGCACAGAGTCCGAATACGATACTTTTGCCGTGGGCCACTCCAGCACTTCGATCAGCGCCGCTTTAGGGATGGCACTTGCAGCCAAGCAAAAAGGCGAAGATCGCCATTGCATCGCAGTCATTGGCGATGGCGCTTTAACCGGCGGCATGGCTTTTGAAGCCATGAATCATGCTGCGGATACCGATGCCAATATGCTAGTAGTGCTGAATGACAATGAAATGTCAATTTCAGAAAATGTCGGTGGCATGAATAAATATCTGGCCAAACTACTGGCTGGACGCTTCTACCAAAGAGTTCGCGAAACTGGCAAAAAAGCACTACATGGCATTAAACCGCTATCAGACTTTGTTGGCCGTGCCGAAGAACATATGCGCGGCATGTTATTGCCAGGCACTCTGTTTGAAGAACTGGGCTTTCATTATATCGGGCCGATTGATGGCCATGATTTGCCAACTTTACTGAACACTTTGGAAACCATCAAAACCCTGAATGGCCCACAATTTTTGCATATTGTTACGCGCAAAGGTAAAGGCTATGAACCGGCGGAAAATGATCCTATTGCCTATCATGGGGTACCCATTTTCGATCCCAAAGATATCAACTTGCCTAAAGGCAAAAAACCCAAAACCTATTCCAATATTTTTGGCGATTTTTTATGTGATATAGCAGCGCAAGATGACAGAGTGGTCGGGATCACTCCGGCCATGCGCGAAGGTTCCGATCTGATCCGTTTTTCCAAAGAATATCCCGAACGTTATTACGATGTCGGTATTGCCGAACAGCACGCGGTGACGGTTGCTGCAGGCTTAGCTTGTGAAGGCTTAAAGCCAGTTTGTGCTATCTACTCAACCTTCTTACAGCGCGGTTATGATCAATTAATTCATGACGTAGCGTTACAAAATCTGGATGTACTTTTTGCCATTGATCGTGCTGGTCTGGTTGGCGGCGATGGCGCAACGCATAATGGCGCTTTCGATTTAAGCTACCTACGTTGTATTCCCAATATGTTGATTATGGCACCCAGTGACGAAAATGAATGTCGCCAGTGTTTATATACGGGTTATTTATATCAAGGGCCAGCCGCCGTTCGTTATCCACGTGGTATGGGCGCAGGTATTGAGCCGGAAAAAGCCTTTACGACATTTGAAATTGGCAAAGGTATCGTTAGAAAACAGGGTGAGAAAGTTGCTATTCTAGCTTTTGGTTCTATGGTTCAATTGGCTTTAGAAGCTGCTGAAGAAATCAATGCCACGGTTGCCGATATGCGTTTTGTGAAACCGCTGGATAAAGAATTGATTAAAGAATTAGCTGCCAATCATAGCCTATTGATTACACTAGAAGAAAATGCCGTAATGGGCGGAGCTGGCAGTGCGGTTAATGAATTTCTTTTAGCAAATGATATTCAAGTCGAAGTCAAAAATCTAGGGTTACCCGATCGCTTTATCGAGCATGGTGATACCAAAGATTTATTTCAACGTATTCATTTAACCAAAGCAGCGATTTTAGCTGAAATAAACTAAAGCCAATTGCGCCAGCAGTAGAAGAACCAAAGCAAAAACGCCCGCGATCAGATCGTCAAGCATAATTCCAAAGCCACCTTTAACTTTTTTATCCAACCACTTAATTGGCCAGGGCTTGATAATATCGAAAAAGCGGAATAGTACGAAACCTGCTAAAGCCCAATACCAAGCAACAGGCAAAGCAATCATGGTTACTAAATAACCACAAATTTCATCCCAAACGATGCCACCATGATCATGTACTCCCAGTTTTTTTGAACTGGCGCCGCACAACCAGATGCCAATGACACTAAAAACTACAGTAGCGACTAAATAATAAGTTAAATCCAATTGTGCCAAAAAATACCAGATTGGAATCGCAACCAGTGTTCCCCAGGTACCTGGAGCTTTGGGTAACAACCCGGAGCCAAACCCAAAGGCTAGGAAATGAATCGGATCGGTCAAGACTGTTTTATTCAATGACACCATTTATAAGTTTGCCTGAAAGTGCTGCCAACTGTTCTCAGTAATCGCCAATGGCTCACCATTAAGCAATACCTGATAACCCTGTTCAATAATTTTGCCAATACGAGTTACTTGAGTTTGTGTTTTTTCAGCGTGGTACAAAATCTTTTTTCGGTACTTTTTATGGGCAGTAAAACACAGTTGATAATCATCGCCGCCGGCTAACGCGTATTGGCGTGCCTGCCCAATACCTTCTTGCTCAATTAGCGCTTCCTCTAAAGGTAAGGTCTCAACCATCAGCCTGGCACCTAGCTGACTTTGCACCATAATATGACCTAAATCAGCCAGCAGACCATCGGACAAATCAATCGCTGCAGTGGCAAATTTATTTAGTCTCTTAGCAAATTTAAAAGGTATTTGCGGCCTGATTAACTTTTGCCATAAAAGCTTTTGCTCATCTGATAAACTATCTTTATTGTGCAATTTGAGGGCGCTACGAGCACTACCAAGTGTTGAAGTTACCCAGATATCATCACCCAATTGAGCGCCATTTCTTAATACGGCTTTACCTTTTTTGAGCGTGCCATAAACCGTAATAGTAATAGACAATGAACCTTGTGTAGTATCACCACCAATCAAATTAATGGAAAAATTCTGCGCAGCTTGTTGCAAGGATTGGCTAAAAGCCTCAAGCCAACTTGCATTAATACCGGGTAAGGAAATGGCTAAAGTAAAAGCTAAAGGCTTGGCACCCATCGCCAGTAAATCGCTGACATTAACCGCTAAAGCTTTATAGGCCAGATCAGCAGGATCAATATTATCGAAGAAATGCACTCCCGAAATTAGAGTGTCAGTAGAAGTAACCAGTTGCCGTCCTTTAGGGATATCTAAAATGGCGCAATCATCACCAATAGCCTTAACTACCGATTTCGACAAATCTTGTTCGAAATTAAAATAATTTTGAATAAGATTAAACTCAGCCATTGATCAAGGTCACACTTATTCGTGCGGTCTTAAGTTTTTGCTGATTTTATCTAGGACACCATTGACAAACTTATGGCCATCGGTAGCACCGAAGGTTTTGGCTAACTCAATGCCTTCATTGATCACTACTTTTTTCGGAATATCGATACGGTTTTTTAACTCAAAAGCTGATAATCGAATAACCGCCCTTTCAATCGGGTCAATATCCTCAATATCCCGATCCAGGGCCGGCTCAAGTTGTTGATCAACCGTATCCAGATCCGTAAGCAGCCCCATAAATAATTCTTGAAAATATTGGGTATCGACTTTTTTGGCATTCATGGTACCTAAATACTGAGCCTCAATATCATGCAGAGGATTGCCCGTCATTTGCCACTGATAAATGGCCTGGATCGCATATTCGCGAGCTTTGCGTCTCATAGATGGTTTAAAACTCATGAATAATCCTCTTAACCTTTTAAAGCCATTTTCAAGTTAATCATTTCAACTGCGGTGGCCGCTGCTTCACCACCTTTATTCATTTTGACAGGATTAGCGCGTTCCTCAGCCTGCACTTCGGTGTTAGTGGTTAAAATACCGAAAATAATAGGGATTTGTTCATCCAATGATACGCGCATCAAACCAGCACTCGACTCACCCGAGACAAAATCAAAATGTGGCGTGTCACCTTTAATCACCACACCGATAGCAATAATGGCATCAAACTCTTTGCTTTTGGCAACCTGCTGCGCAGCAAAAGGCAACTCATAAGCACCCGCAACATTAAATAACTCGATCGCATCGTCCGGTACTTGAAGTTCAGCCAATGTCGCTTTAGCACCATCAATCATCATATTGATCAATGGTTCATTAAAACGCGCATGCACAATAGCAATACGGCCGGCTTGATACTGCGTGTCTGAAAAATCTAATTTAAAGTTGCTCATAACATTTTCGCTCTATTCGCCTGTAGCATTATAGGCCGAAGTTTACTCAGATATATTCTCTATAATTTCTAAACCATAACCTGCCAGGCCAGTGTATTGAGAACCCGAACTAAGCAAACGCATTTTATGAATTCCTAAATCGGCCAAAATTTGTGAGCCAATGCCAACGGTGCGTTTCTTTTGTCGTTTTTGCTCCTGGGTTAAAGCTTCACCTTTATCTTCCTGTTCAAACTGACGAATTTTTTTCAACAATTCACCATTCGATTCTTTATTGGCAAGTACCACAACGACCCCCTCGCCTTCTTTGCCAATCCGCTCAATAGCTGCGGCCAATGACCAGTTGGATTTTTTACCGCGCTGCGCTTCCAATAAATCACCTAAATTATTAGCCAGATGCACTCTAACCAGTGCAGAATCTTTTTGCTCAGGCTGACCTTTAACTAAAGCAAAATGGATTTGCTCATCGATGGAATCTTGGTAAGTATGTAAACGGAAATCGCCATGTTCGGTTGGCCAATGGCATTCTGACACTTTTTCAACAGACTTTTCCTTAGTGGAACGGTATTCAATAAGATCAGCAATAGTACCTATTTTTAAATTATGCTTTTGCGCAAAAGTTTCCAGATCAGGACGACGCGCCATAGTACCGTCTTCATTTAAAATTTCCACAATCACAGCCGCCGCTTCAAACCCTGCCATACGTGCTAAATCGCAACTGGCTTCGGTATGACCTGCACGATTTAAAACTCCGCCTGGTTGCGCCATAATTGGGAAAATATGCCCTGGTTGTACAATATCAGCAGCTTTAGCATCTGCAGCAACCGCCGCCTGAATGGTCTTGGCTCTATCAGCTGCAGAAATACCAGTGGTTACACCTTCAGCTGCTTCTATTGAAATAGTGAAATTGGTACTGAATTTAGCGCCATTATGATTCGACATTAAGGGCAAATTGAGTTGCTGACAACGCTGTTCTGTCATTGGCAAGCACACCAAACCGCGCGCATAACTGACCATAAAGTTAATATCTTCAGGCCTGACTTGTGAAGCCGCCATGACTAAATCGCCTTCATTTTCACGGTCTTCATCGTCCATTAGGATGACCATTTTGCCCTGACGAATATCTTCAATAATTTCTTCGATAGTGTTTAATTTCATTTTCACTAGCCTTTTGTTTCGGCTTGTTTGTTTATGGTCATAAGTCGTTCTAAATAACGCGCCACCAGGTCTATTTCCAAATTCACCTTAGTGCCAACCTGGTAACTATCGGCCATGGTTTCCTGCAAGGTATGCGGCACTAAATTCAGATAAAAGCGATCATCTTTTAACTGGTTAACCGTCAAGCTAATACCATCCACCGTAATAGAACCTTTAATGGCGATATAGTGCAAAATATCCTGTGGTGCCTGAATTTGATATTGGATCGAGCGTGCCGCATCCTCTATCGCTACCACCTCGCCAATCGCATCCACATGCCCTGAAACCATATGGCCGCCGAAGCGAGTGGTCGGCAACATGGCTTTTTCAAAATTAATGGGCTGACCTTTCTGATAATCCGAAAATTGAGTCACTCGAATTGTCTCTATAGAAACATCTGCAACAAATCCTTGTGGCAGCTTTTCAATCACGGTCAGGCAAACCCCATTACAAGCAATACTATCGCCTAACGCTACATCGCTTAGTTCCAGTTTTCCTGTATTAAAATAATACTTGGCATCATCTTTTTTATCAGGGTCACTCGACTGACTTGGCTCAATTTTTTCAATAGTGCCTGTCGCTTCGATAATTCCAGTAAACATTTAATCTTTAAACCTATAATTTAGTTTTAGATCGGAATCCAGTTGTCTTAAATCCAATAATTCTAATTCCTTAGATTGGGCCATTTCACTAAATGGCAAGGTCAACATGGATTGGGCATCTGATCCCATTAATTTAGGCGCCATATAAACCACTAATTCATCCACTAGTTTTTGCTCGATAAAAGCCGTCGCCAAGCCGGCACCAGCCTCAATTAATACATCGTTCACACCCTGATCTGCCAGCTTTAACAAAAGTTCATACAAATCAATTTTGCCCGAATCAGTTAACCCAACAAGTTCTTGGTTAACGCTTGCCGGATACTCTTTTGACGACCAGTCACCACTGACCAACCAACTACTGCCTTCCTGCTGAAAAATTTTAGCGCTCGACTCAACCAAATGTTGTGAATCAATAATAACTCTTAATGGCTGCTCAAAAAATTTATCTCGTAAAAACTCCACTTCACGCACATTCATTGAAGGATCATCGCTGATCACAGTGCCAGAACCTGTAATAATAGCGCCAGCTTCGGCACGCAGTCTCTGTACATCGGCTCGTGCAGCCTTGCTCGTGATCCACTGGCTTTCACCTGAGGCCATTGCAATCTTGCCATCTAAACTAATCGCCGATTTCACCACCACTCGCGGTAAGCCGGTTTTCATGCGTTTAATAAAACCCGGATTTAAGGCTTCTGCTGATTGCTGCATTAAACCAACTTCTACTTTAATGCCTGCTTTTTTCAAATCTTCAATGCCCTGACCGGATACCATTGGGTTGGGATCCTGCATCGCACAAACCACCCTCTTTATTCCAGCTTTAACCAAAGCCAGCGAGCAAGGCGGTTTGCGACCAAAGTGTGAGCAAGGCTCTAGCGTGACATAAGCCGTGGCACCAGTTACCTCTTCTTGAGCATTTTCAATGGCATTTATTTCTGCATGATTCAGACCAGGTTTTCGATGCCAGCCTTCGGCTATGATTTGATTATCCTTAACTATCACACAACCAACTCTGGGGTTAGCTCGGGTGGTAAACCAACCACGCTTGGCAACTTGTATCGCTCGGGCCATAAAGGCCGAATCTTGGCGAGAAAAGTTCATTATGATTAAAAGCTATTTATCACTTTCCAGCTTATCAATTTCTTCGCGGAAAGCCTGCACATCTTTAAAGTCACGATACACCGAAGCAAAACGTACATAAGCAACTTTATCCAAGCCTTTTAAAGCTGACATGACCTGTTCACCGATCACTTGTGTGGAAACTTCACGTTCACCCAAGGCTCGTAAATAGGAAAGAATTTTATTGATAGCAGCTTCCAGCGCTTCCACACCCACCGGACGCTTTTCCACCGCTTTAGTTAAACCGGCACGCAATTTATCCTCATTAAAAGGTTCTCGCGTTCCATCAGATTTAACCACTTTAGGCATCACCAATTCTGCTGCTTCAAAAGTAGTATACCGTTCTTCACAAGACAAACACTCGCGACGACGACGCACCTGACTGCCATCAGCAACCAGGCGTGAATCAATCACTTTGGTGTCAGGGTTAGCACAAAATGGACAATGCATAGTGGCTCCTTGTCATAAGCTCGCTATCAATTAGATCTTATAAACCGGATAGCGCGCGGTCAATTCCAATACTTTAGTTTTTACCGAGTCGATTATATTGTGATTTGCAATATCATCCAAAATATCACAGATCCAGCCAGCGAGTTCTGTTACTTCCGTTTCTTTAAAGCCACGCGTAGTAACTGCTGGCGTGCCCATACGCAACCCAGAAGTGACAAAAGGCGAGCGCGGTTCATTCGGTACTGTGTTTTTATTTACCGTAATATTAGCAGCACCTAAAGCTGCCTCGGCATCTTTACCAGTAATATCTTTGTCGATTAAATCAATCAGGAACAAGTGATTATCAGTGCCATCAGAGACGATTTTATAACCACGCTGCATGAATACTTGTGTCATCGCTTTAGCATTGACCTTAACCTGCTTTTGCATAGTTTTAAATTCATCACTTAAGGCTTCTTTAAAGGCCACCGCTTTAGCTGCAATAATATGCATTAATGGGCCACCTTGACCGCCTGGAAACACGGCTGAATTTAATTTTTTTTCTAATTCAGGATTGGACTTAGCCAAAATAATACCACCGCGCGGGCCAGCCAAAGTTTTATGCGTAGTCGAAGTGACCACATCAGCATAGGGAACCGGATTTGGATACTCATCCGCAGCAATCAAACCAGCTACGTGTGCCATATCCACAAACAAATAGGCTCCAATTTTATCGGCAATTTCACGAAACTTTGCCCAATCCACTATTCTCGAATAAGCTGAAAAGCCTGCAACAATCATTTTCGGCTTATGCTCAAGCGCCAAAGCCTCCACATTGGCCATATCAATATAACCATTTTCATCCACGCCATACTCAACCGAGTTGTAAATTTTACCTGAGAAATTCACTTTAGAGCCGTGCGTTAAATGACCACCATCCGATAAGCTCATGCCTAAAATAGTATCGCCGGGCTTTACCAGTGCCATATAAACTGCGGCATTAGCCTGTGAACCAGAATGAGGCTGTACATTGGCATAATCAGCGCCAAATAATTCTTTTAAGCGCTCAATAGCCAATTTTTCAGCCACATCCACATATTCACAGCCACCATAATAACGCTTGTCGGGATAACCTTCGGCATACTTATTGGTTAAAACCGAGCCTTGCGCCTGCATCACGCGCATACTGGTATAATTTTCAGAGGCGATCAATTCAATATGCTCTTCCTGACGCTTTTGCTCTGATTCCATGGAAGCTACTAATTCAGGATCAAATTCTTTTAACGAAGTGGTATTGCCCAACATGAAAAACCTCGGAATTATTTATAATACTAATGAATTAAAGTGCTGCTATTTTAACCGATTGTTTGTTGAATTGCCCGTCTATTTCACTACAAAAAACTGCTCAAGAAGCACACTTAAAATTACCACCAACCTCTATTTGCTTCGAGCTGACGGCGACAGCCTTTATACTGCTTTGAGAAAAGCAAAGAACGTGCTTTAACCTTATCGGCCACTTTGGTTAACCAAGCTTTTTTTGTATAAGTCCGCTTTTTGTAGCCACCCCAACCTTCGTGATAAGCCAAATACTGCTCACGCGCATCCCACTTTGAGATTCCCAGTTTTTTATGGCTGGTAGCGGTGTACCAACCAATGAAATCCATCGCGTCTTCAAAGTCGTCCCTATCGGCACCAGAATTACCGGTTGCTTTAATGTAGGTTTCCCAAGTTGATTTCAGAGCTTGTGCATAACCATAAGCATCCGACGGCCGCGAACCTGGAATAAAGCCCAGGTACCATTTGCGTGGAGGTTGAGCATCATGCTCAAACTTGGACTCCTGGTGCATAATCGCCAGTTGCACATGTATAGGAGTTCCCCACTTTTGTTGTGAATCGAGGGCCGCTTCATACCAGTCTTCGTCCGCTAACACACTACACAAATCATCAACATTTGCTGGCTGAAATACCGAACAATTTATGAGTAAACTGCTCAATATAAGGGTTGTCGAAATTTTTAACGTTTTTTTTAGCAAAGTTGCTTTACCTCACAGATTACAAATTTTTTAACATTTTTTTGCAAAATATTTTCATTCATTTCTTCTCAACAATGTTAGAGTAACGCTACATTTATTTTAACTAACTCTCTGTAATCCATGAAAAAAATACTTTTGTTGGATGATGAAAAAAATTATTTAGCAGAGACTTTAAAGGAATTAAAGCTTGCTGGCTGTCAACTTGAATACGTTACCACAAGTCAAGAAGCAGATGCTATTATCGCTGAAGCAAAAAATGACTTAGGGATGGTTGCTATTGCTTTAAATAATGCTTTGGGTTATCCAGCGACTAGAAAAATAAAACGCTCCATTCATGCAAAAACCCAAGTTTGCGTTTATTCTGCCAGCGATAGCACTTCGCTCCGCGAATGGGTTTATCGACAAGGGATCGAGAACTTCTTCACAGCACCTTATCAAAAAGAAGAGTTTGTAGATTTTTGTAAAAAGCATATCCTGAAAAAAAATATTCATTTTAGCCATAAGCAGTTATTGGGTTTAACGGAGACTTTATCCAAATATACCGATGCTGCTGATAATCTGGTGCAACAACATGCTGCTAGCTCAAAATCCATTCAGGAGTTACAACACAAACTGGCACATTCTTTAAACAGTTACGAACACCAAAAAAACTTCCTCACCGAAGTACAATAACCATCAGTTATTCACAATCTGGAGCCTGACATTGCCCAGGCTCCAATTGAATGGTGCTATGTTCAACTCCAAATTCATCGTATAAACGCGCATTTATAGCATCCAGAATTTCAGACTGTTCCTGTTTACCATCAATAAGCGCGTGTAAAGTCATAATGATACTTTGTTCATTGATACTCCAGGCATGAATATGGTGCACATCAATAACACCCTCGACCGCTTTAAGCTGTTGCTTCACTTGATTTACATCAATTTTGGGTGGTTTCCCTTCTAGCAAAATATGTGAGGAATCTTTGATCAGCTGCCAGGCACTTCGAAGAATCAATAATGATACTAAAATCGATAGCAAAGGATCAGCCCACAACCAGCCCCTCCAGTAAATTAACATGGCGGCTAAAATAGCTCCAACTGATCCCAGTAAATCGCCTAATACATGCAGCATGGCACCACGAATATTAATATTTTCGTCACTCGAGCCATGCAGCAGCCTGAATACAATAATATTTACCACTAAGCCTATAACCGCAACTATAAACATGGTTAGACTCTCGATAGGTTGTGGATTTTGAAAACGACCAATGGCCTCAATCAAGATCCAAATGGTTAGCACTATTAGAATAATGCCATTGGTAAATGCCGCTAACACTTGTAAGCGACCATAACCATAGGTGTGTTGGGAATCAGCAGCTTTGGAACTCCATAAAACTGCCGCAAATGCCATTAGCAAAGCTCCGGTATCAGTCAACATATGGCCAGCATCGGCAATTAATGCCAAAGAACCCGATAACAAGCCCCCTATCAGCTCAACTAACATGAAAATACCCGTAATAATCAGGGCCAGCAACAAGACTTTTTTGGATGCAGCAGACACTTTGTGAGAGTGGTCATGTGGGTGCTCATGTGAGTGTCGATACGCCATCACAACTCCTTGTTTGAAAATCAGGGGGATAAGCCTCATTATAGGCAAGTAACAACTTTTTTGGAGTTATCATGCAGAAAAATCCAAGTACTCAAGAAACAACCTCGGAAACCTTGAAGATCGGTAATCAGGACTATAAAGAATATTATTCCGATGAATCCTTTTGGCAAAAGTGTAAACAATTTGCCATTAAGATAGGTAAAGAAGCCATAGAAAAATCACTAATTATGTATTACTGCCTGCAAGATCCTGATACTCCCACCAAACATAAAAGTATTATTATCAGCGCTCTAGGCTACTTTATTTTACCACTGGATCTAATTCCGGATATTTTGCCTGGCGGATGGATGGATGACCTGGGCGCTTTAGCCCTGGCTTTTTCCAGCGTAACTAACTCGATTAAAGAAGAACATGTTAAACTGGCTCAAGAGAAACTGAGCAAACTTTTTAATAAACCGAAACCAACCAATAACAACGCTTAAATAAACTTATGCCACAAGTCACAGAACCGGAAGAATATTTATTCCAGGCCTATGGGATCTTCTTGCTAGAAAACAAACATCCTGTGATTAAAGAACTGAACCATAGTTTTAGTCCAAGCGTACATGGTCATAAAACCTGGAATTCGAGTTTTTTGATCATGGATTATTTTTTACATAAGCATTTGCTAAGCCCTAATAAAACCGTGATGGAGCTTGGTTGTGGTTGGGGCCCTGCCAGTATTTTTTGTGCTGAAAATGTCGACTGTAAGGTAACTGGTGTTGATTTGGATAACGAGGTTTTTCCATACCTGGAAGCCCAGGCTGATATTAATAAAGTTAAAGTTTCCACACTACAAAAAAGCTTTGAGAAATTAACTCAAAAAGACCTGGCATCACAGGAATTAATTTTTGGTGCCGATATTTGTTTCTGGGAACAGTTTACCGATATACATTTTAAATTAATAAAGCGTGCTTTTAAGGCTGGTGTTAAAGATATAGTATTCGCCGATCCAGGCAGACAGCCCTTTTATGATTTGGTAGAACTGTGTGAAAAACACTTTAATACCGAGTTTTTAGAATGGTACAGCACTGAACCGAAAAAATTTGAAGGTTATATATTGCACGTTAGAAACTAGTAAGATATTTTATAACTATAAAGTTATAAAATCATAATTTAAGGATCATTTAACCATGGACAAGGAACACATTTCTTTAAAGCCCGCTTATTTAGTAATTGTAACTATCATAGCAGCTATTACGGGCATGCTTGGTTCAGTATTTGCCGATAACATAAAAAATTCATTTCCATTAACTTTAACTAATCTTACTGGTTGGAGCTGGAGTGCTTTTTTATTTTGGGCTTTACTTTTACTTTCAGCGCTCGGCATAGGTATCAGAGCAAAATATGCGTCTAATAAATTTAAGAATACTACAAAGAGACTTGAAGATCTTATTACAACAATGCCCATAGATGGCTTCATGAGTAGGTTTAGGGATAATTTTAAAGACTCCCATAGCATCTTGTTAAGGAGTGAAGATAATGCAAAGAGTCAAATGTTAACAACTGAAGACCTGGAGCTGAATATTCGTTCTGTTCTAGACTCAATATTAGACGTAATAAGCTTTTATGAAAGCAAAAGTAAGGACTCTATCTATGGCATAAACATAATGTTATTTGCTGAACTGGCATCAATTGAGAAAAAGTTTGATATAAAAACGACAGAAGAATCCATATCTGACTACTTAGAAAAAAATAATTTCACACCTATGTTCTTTGGGAAAGTAGGATCTGAAAACCTTGAAGGTATTTTAGTTTTATTAAACGAGTTATCAACTAGATCTGACATAGAAAATACTTCTGATGATAACTTACCTCATCGACTATGCTTTCCATTATGGCAATTACAAGAAATAAACAATAAACAGAATACCCTACCAGGAGCTCCCTACACTTTTCAAAGTGATGACTTCTATTATCTTTGTTCTGACGTTGAATATCTTAATGAATGGATTATTGATAACTGTTATTACGAATCACAAGTATTAGATGAAGTTACGAATTATTTTTTAAGCAGTAAAAATAAAAATATCAAAAGCTTCTTATCCTTTAAAATAGAGTTAGATGGTGAGAAATATGGCATTATGAATGTTCATTCTGACCATACGAATCTTTTAAGTTCAGGAAATATGGATAGCCAAATATTTATTCCATGCTTAGAACCATTTGTAGCGATAATTGGTCGATTAATTCGACTTAGACAATTTTGTGCATAATTTTGCACTTTTGTTATAATTTATGTTCTATATGGATATACAGAGAGAGTTTTAATTATGAGTACTGATATTTATACTAAAGTAAAGTTGCAAACAAAAGCTAAAGATATCAAAGAGTTACGCTCGAGAATTGAAAAGCGAAGAAATAAGGAAGATAAAGAAATAAAGTATAAAATACATAAAGAAGGCGCAGTCATTACTGCAGGCTAATAAAATATTATAATTTAAATGCACAAAGCATAAATTTTATAAAACATATCTTTTTAAGCTATTTTAACGAAGATTTATTAGGATTTTCTAAAGTCAACATACAACAAGAACCAAGAATAGTAAAAAAGGCCAGCATTGCTGGCCTTTTTCTGAAGTACTTTATTAAAGATAATTGAGGATTACTCTTCAGTTTCTTCTTCAAAATCGTCCTCTTCAACCACTGGGCGATCTACTAATTCAACGTAGGCCATTGGAGCATTGTCACCTGGGCGGTTACCACACTTCAAAATACGTAAATAACCACCTGGACGCTCTTGGTAACGAGGACCTAACTCAGCGAATAACTTTGCTACTGCAGCATTGTTACGGATACGGGCAAAGGCCAAACGACGGTTAGCAACTGTATCTTTTTTCGCTAAAGTAATTAGTGGCTCAGCAACACGACGTAATTCTTTTGCTTTTGGCAAAGTTGTACGAATTAACTCATGTTCAATTAATGACGCAGTCATGTTTTTGAACATAGCTTTGCGGTGTGAGCTGTTACGATTTAATTTACGGCCTGACTTTTGATGACGCATATTGAGTTCCTCACTCTATTTAATCCCAGCCTACTATAGTACTGGGAATACTAAAACGGCTTGCCAAATTCGTCGATTAGTTTGTTAAAAGCTTTCTTCGCTTGCTCATTTAGGATACTAAACTCCGCGAGCTCTTAAAACTTTTGCCTCCTACTCGAGCGAATTTTCCTAAGCCTTCTACTAAGTAAACTGTCTCACTTAGTATTGATAAAGTAAAACTAATGTTTTACCGCTTTGAAACAATCATCAAATTGAAAATTATTTCGTTAAAAACAAGGTTCTAAACAATTAGAGCCTTATCAATTTTATTGGTTATCAATTACCCTAACTATTAACCTTCAAGGATGCTTGACGGTGGCCAATTTTCTAAACGCATACCTAAAGACAAGCCACGAGAAGCTAATACGTCTTTGATTTCAGTTAATGACTTCTTACCTAAGTTAGGCGTTTTTAGAAGTTCAACTTCAGTGCGTTGTACCAAATCACCAATGTAATGGATATTCTCAGTTTTTAAACAGTTTGCAGAACGTACTGTTAACTCTAAATCATCCACAGGACGTAATAGAATTGGATCAACTTCTGGCTCTTCTTTCTCTGGCTCAGCTTGTTTCTCGTCTTTTAAGTCAACGAATGCAGCCAATTGCTCTTGAAGAATAGTCGCGCTGCGACGAATTGCTTCTTCAGGATCGATAGTACCGTTAGTTTCTAAGTCCAATACTAATTTATCTAAGTTAGTACGTTGCTCTACACGCGCTGCCTCTACAGTATAAGAAACTTTTTTCATTGGGCTGAAAGAAGAATCTACATGTAAAACACCGATTGGTTTATCTTCGCCTTCTGGCAACTTACGCGTGTTTGATGGTTCATAACCACGACCTAGACGAACATTGATACGCATGCTTAAAGCACCGCCTTTATTCAAAGTCGCAATATAGTGATCCTTGTTGACAACTTCGGCACCGGCAACTTCTTCAATATCAGCAGCAGTTACTACGCCTTCACCTTTCTTTTGCAAAGTTAAAGTCGCTTCTTCTTTATCTTCTAGAAGCACGGCCAAACCTTTTAAGTTCAAAAGGATATCAATTACGTCTTCTTGAACCCCTTCAATCGCTGAATACTCGTGAAGAACGCCGTCGATTTCAACTTCAGTTACCGCCGCACCAGGCATTGATGACAATAGAATACGACGTAAAGAATTACCTAAAGTGTGTCCAAAACCACGCTCAAAAGGCTCCAAAATTACGCGAGCTTTAGTACCTTCGTTAGATTCAACCTTGATCTGACGCGGAGTTAGAAATTCAGTAGCTGACATAATATCCCTCTTCTAAGGATTAAAAAATTCGTTATAAAATAACGGCTTTAAATATTATTCTTAAACGCACAAAAGCCTGATAGTAAAAACTCTCAGGCTTTGGCGCATCAAACCTTTATGGATTACTTCGAGTAAAGCTCCACAATCAGGTTTTCGTTGATGCTGGCATCAAGCTCAGAACGATCTGGCTGGCGCTTGAAAGTAGCTTCCATCTTCTTGGCATCAACTTCAATCCATTCTGGCTTATCACGCTGTGCAGCCAATTCCAAAGCAGCCACGATACGTGCTTGCTTTTTTGATTTTTCACGCACAGAAACCACATCTTCCGCCTTAACCACGTAAGAAGGAATGTTTACGGATTTACCATTTACCAGGATTGCTTTATGGCTTACCAATTGACGAGCTTCGCCACGAGTCGCAGCATAGCCCATGCGGTAAACCACATTATCCAAGCGAGATTCTAAAAGCTGCAGCAAGTTACCACCTGTAGCGCCTTTAAGACGATCTGCTTCTTTGTAGTAGTTACGGAATTGACGCTCTAATACACCGTAGATACGACGTACTTTTTGCTTTTCGCGTAACTGTAAACCATAATCAGATAAACGACCACGACCGGCACCGTGTTGACCTGGTTTAGTTTCGATTTTACATTTAGTCTCAATTGCACGAACGCCTGATTTGTGACCTAAGTCAACACCTTCACGACGCGACAATTTTAACTTTGGACCTAAATATCTAGCCATTGTTAACTCCCGTTAAGCTCTTGGTTACACGCGACGCTTTTTAGGCGGACGACAACCGTTATGAGGGATTGGTGTCACGTCAGTAATGTTAGTGATCTTGAAACCTGCAGCGTTTAATGCACGCACCGCAGACTCGCGACCGGGTCCAGGACCTTTAACAAATACTTCAACATTCTTCATACCCATTTCTTTAACTACCTGCGCCGCGCGATCAGACGCAACCTGGGCAGCAAATGGAGTAGATTTACGTGAACCACGGAAGCCAGAACCACCAGCCGTTGCCCATGAAAGAGCATTACCCTGGCGATCTGTGATGGTGATGATGGTATTGTTAAATGATGCGTGAATATGCGCCATACCATCAACAACATGCTTTTTGACTTTCTTTTTCGTAGTACGAGGTGATTTAGCCATGTTTAATAATACCTAAATTATTTCTTAATAGGTTTGCGTGGACCTTTACGGGTACGGGCGTTAGTCTTCGTACGTTGACCACGTAGTGGCAAGTTACGACGATGACGAATGCCTCGGAAACAACCCAAGTCCATCAAACGTTTAATATTCATGTTGATTTCGCGACGCAAATCACCTTCAACGGTAAATTTGCTCACCTCGTTTCTTAGATTCTCAATTTGGTCTTCGTTCAAATCTTTGATCTTTGCAGATGGTTCAACCCCTGCATCAGCACAGATTTTCTGTGCACGAGGACGACCGATACCATAGATAGCGGTCAATGCGATCTCAGCATGCTTATGTACCGGAATGTTAATACCAGCTATACGAGCCATTAACAATTTCTCCTAAATTTTTGATTAAGCAAGCTTTGAAAGGGCGCGTATTCTAGCCCCTCAAAGCGCAAAAATCAACCAATAAAAACCACTAACCCTGACGTTGCTTATGACGTGGATCAGTACAAATAACACGAACTGCACCGTGACGACGAATCACTTTACAGTTACGGCACATTTTTTTAACAGAAGCACGAACTTTCATTTGTTACTCCAACACGCTTAGCGTCCACGAACACGACCGTCAGGGCCTTGTTTGTGAAGATTCGCTTTCTTTAAAACTGAGTCATACTGTTGTGACATCAAGTGCGCTTGCACCTGAGCCATAAAGTCAATGGCAACAACAATAATAATCAGTAGTGATGTTCCACCGAAGTAGAACGGATAATTAAAGAACAAGATCAGAAATTCAGGTAACAAACAGACTGCGGTCATGTAAAGCGCACCCCAGAAAGTAAGACGTGTCGTTACTTTATCAAGATAGCCAGCAGTTTGTTGACCTGGACGGATACCAGGAATGAATGCCCCTTGTTTCTTTAAATTCTCAGCTGTATCGCGCGGATTTTGGGTCAATGCGGTATAGAAGAACGCAAAGAAAATAATACCCGCTGCGTAAATCAGCATATAGACAGGTTTACCAGGCTGTAGGTTCTGCGCCATAGTGGTTAACCAGGTGACTTCGCCAGAACCGGTCGAGAACCAAGACAAGAAAGTACTTGGGAACAAAACGATACTAGAGGCGAAGATCGCTGGAATTACACCTGCCATATTCACTTTTAATGGCAAGTAACTGCTTTGGGCAGCAAAAACCTTATTACCTTGTTGGCGTTTGGCGTAGTTAATGGTGATACGACGCATGGCACGCTCTACCCACACGATGAAGTAGATCACCGCTAGAGCAAAGATGGCGAAGATTAATACTTCCAGGATGTTACGCTCGCCGTTATAGGCTTCAGTAAACATCTGTGCGATCGATGGCGGCAGTCCTGCGACGATACCTACCAGGATAATGATAGAGATACCATTACCAATACCACGCTCAGTGATTTGCTCACCTAACCACATCAAGAACATGGTACCAGTCACCAAAGTTACCACAGCCACAAAGTAGAAGGACAGATCAGGGTTATCCACTAAACCTGGAATCATTGCCGGCAATTGGGTTGACATACCAACCGCCTGAACGGTCGCTAAAAGCACTGTAAAATAACGCGTATATTGATTAATTTTACGCTGACCTGCCTGGCCTTCTTTCTTCAGTTCCTTTAATGGTGGATGCACGTAACTCATGATTTGCATGATAATCGAAGCCGAAATGTACGGCATGATACCCAGTGCAAACACCGAAGCACGCTCCAGCGCCCCCCCTGAGAATACGTTAAACAGATCGAAAATACCGGTTTGTTGAGCCAGGAAGTCCGCTAAGACTTTACCGTTAACCCCTGGAACCGGAATAAAAGATCCAATACGGAATACCACAATAGCAAGAAGCACAAACAACAAACGCTGCTTGAGCTCCGATAAACCACCGCTTTTCGCTAATTGTTGTGGATTTAAAGCCATTAGCTGTTAGCCTCTTCCACTTTGCCGCCAGCCGCTTCGATAGCTGCTTTAGCACCTTTAGTCACACGAATACCGCCAGAAACGGTAACCGCACGCTCAATGCTACCAGACAACATGATTTTAACGTTTTGGATGTTATTAGTGATAAGACCTGCTTTTTTCAAGCTCAATATATCAACTAGTTCACCTTCAACTTTAGCCAATTCGCCTAAACGAACTTCAGCCGATACCAAAGATTTACGTGAAGTGAAACCGAACTTTGGTAAGCGTTGCTTCAAAGGCATTTGACCACCTTCGAAACCAATTTTCACTTTACCGCCTGAACGCGACTTCAAACCTTTGTGACCACGACCCGCAGTCTTACCATCGGTAGAACCGATACCACGACCAACACGCTTGGCTTTTTTCTTACTACCAGGAGCTGGCATCAATGTATTTAAACGCATGATCTTACTCCCCTTCTACATTAACCATGTAGTAAATTTTGTTTACCATACCGCGAGTTGAAGGCGTATCTTCAACTTCAACCGTATGACCGATGCGACGCAAGCCCAAGCCAGTTAAGCACGCTTTGTGTGCCTTTAAGCGGCCAATGCTAGAACGCGTCTGCGTTACTTTCATCATTTTCTTAGCCATCGTCTTAATCCAAAATCTCTTCTACCGTTTTGCCACGCTTAGACGCCATCGCTTCTGGAGAAGACATTTGCTTCAAACCGTTAACCGTTGCACGAACGATGTTAATCGGGTTTGTAGAGCCCACGCTTTTCGCTAAAACGTTTTGTACGCCAAGCACTTCGAATACCGCACGCATTGCACCACCAGCGATGATGCCAGTACCTTCAGAGGCCGGTTGCATATAGACCTTAGAGGCACCGTGACGAGCATTAATTGGGTGTTGCAAAGTGTGGCCGTCTTTTAAATCTACCTGGATCATGTTGCGACGAGCTTGCTCCATTGCTTTTTGAATAGCAGTTGGAACTTCTTTCGACTTACCACGACCGAAACCGATTTTACCTTTACCATCACCAACAACAGTCAAAGCCGTGAAACCGAAGATACGACCACCTTTAACTACTTTAGCAACACGGTTTACGTTGACTAATTTCTCAACTAAACCTTCTTGATTTTCTACTTCTCTAGCCATTTGTCGTCACCTTAGAATTGTAAGCCTTTTTCACGAGCCGCATCAGCTAATGCCTGCACACGGCCATGATATTTGAAACCACTACGGTCGAAAGCAACCTGCTTTACGCCCGCTTCCAAAGCACGCTCTGCTACTAGAGTGCCAACTTGCTTAGCTGCTTCGATGTTACCAGTGTATTTCACGTCACCGCGAACTGATTTCTCAACAGTAGAAGCACTTGCAAGCACAGAACCGTTTTCGCCAGAAATTACTTGAGCGTAAATGTGACGAGGCGTTCTGTTCACGACCAGGCGGTTAGCACCTAACTCGTGCATTTTCGCGCGGCTTTTAGTCGCACGACGAATACGTTGAATTTTCTTTTCCATCTCTTAAGCCCTACTATTTCTTCTTAGCTTCTTTACGAACAATGTGTTCGTCAACGTAACGTACACCTTTACCTTTATAAGGCTCTGGTGGACGATAAGCGCGGATCTTCGCCGCCACTTCGCCAACGACCTGCTTGTCCGCACCCTTGATCACAAGTTCGGTTTGTGAAGGTGCTTCTACCGTAATACCTTCTGGAACTTCGTGAACCACAGGATGTGAGAAACCCAGGGTTAAGTTAACTTTCTTACCTTGAACATTAGCACGGTAACCAACGCCCACTAACTGCAGTTTCTTTTCGAAACCGTCAGTTACGCCAACAACCATGTTGTTAACGAGTGAACGGAAAGTACCCGCCATTGCCCAGCCAGTAGCAGTTTCTGAAGGTGCGAAAGTGATTTCGCCATCTTCAACTTTAATCGCTACGTCCTGGTGCAATGCTTGTTCAAGAGTTACTTTTGAACCTTTAACACTGATCACGCCATCTTTGATGTTTACATCAACACCTGAAGGGATAGATACAGCGCTTTTTGCTACACGTGACATCTTTAAACTCCCTTACGCTACAGTGCAGATGACTTCACCACCGTGACCCGCTTTACGCGCAGCACGATCGCTCATGACACCTTTTGAAGTTGAAATAATTGAAACACCTAAGCCGCCAATTACTTTTGGTAACTCGTCTACTTTCTTATAAATACGTAGACCTGGACGACTAACACGCTTCAACTCATCAATTACTGGACGACCTTGATAATATTTCAATTCCACTGTCATAGTCGCTTTTACTTCATCAGAAACGCTATAACCAGAAATGAAACCTTCATCCGTCAATACTTGCGCAATTGACGCTTTTAATTTTGAAGCAGGCATGTTTACGCTTTTTTTCGCAGCAGCTTGGCCATTACGAATACGAGTCAACATATCTGCAATAGGATCTTGCATACTCATGATCTATTCTCCCGACTACCAGCTTGCTTTAACTAAACCAGGTACGTCACCTTTCATCGCGTGCTCACGTAATTTATTACGGCAAAGACCGAATTTACGTAAGTAAGCGTGAGGACGACCCGTGACACGACAACGATTGCGTTGACGTACAGGACTTGCATCACGTGGTAGCTTTTGCAATTTAACCTGTGCTTCCCACACTTCTTCTTCTGAAGATTGTGGGTTGTTAATAATCGCTTTAAGCTCCGCACGTTTTGCTGCGAATTTAGCAACAGTTTTAGTGCGCTTTAGTTCGCGCTGAACCATAGATGTTTTAGCCATTGCGCGCTCCTTTATGATTTTAACGGGAAGTTGAACGCATCTAATAGAGCACGTCCTTCTTCATTGTTAGCTGCAGTTGTAGTGATAGTAATATCCATACCACGAATTTTATCAACTTTGTCATAATCAATTTCAGGGAAAATGATTTGCTCTTTGATACCTACAGAATAGTTACCGCGACCGTCAAATGATTTAGGATTTAAACCACGGAAGTCACGAATACGAGGAATCGCAATAGAAATGAAACGCTCAAGGAAATCCCACATACGCTCACCGCGCAGGGTTACCTTGCAGCCAATTGGATAGCCATCACGGATCTTGAAGCCAGCAACAGATTTGCGGGCTTTAGTTACCACTGGCTTTTGGCCTGAGATTGCGGTCATATCATTGACTGCGTGCTCCAGTATTTTCTTGTCCGCAATAGCTTCACCCAGACCCATGTTCAATGTGATCTTGGTAATGCGTGGGACTTGCATAACTGACTTGAAACCAAACTTCTCTTGAAGTTGGTCTACTACAGTCTCTTTATAAAAGTTGTGCAGTTTCGCCATCTTAAAATTACCTGTTTAAAATAAACTTTATTGACTGTGATGCGATTAAATCGCTTCACCAGTTTTCTTAAAGAAGCGAGATTTTTCACCATCTTCAACTTTGATGCCAACACGGTCAGCTTTGCCAGTTTCAGGGTTATAAATCGCTACGTTTGATAAATCCAACGCTGCTTCTTTTTCTACGATACCGCCCTCAACAGGCATACCGTCAGCACCTTGACTTGGCTTTTGGTGTTTCTTAACCAAGTTGATGCCTGAAACAATCACGCGGCCATTTGGCAATACACGGTTAACAGTACCGCGTTTACCTTTATCTTTGCCTGCGATTACGATGACTTCGTCGTCTTTCTTAATCTTTTGCATGATCTTATCTCTCTTACAATACTTCAGGTGCAAGCGATACGATCTTCATGAACTTGTCGCCACGCAATTCACGGGTTACAGGTCCAAAAATACGAGTACCAATTGGTTGTAGGTTACTGTTCAACATCACAGCCGCATTACCGTCAAACTTGATCAAAGATCCGTCTGGACGACGTACGCCTTTGCGTGTACGAACAACAACCGCGTTCAATACGTCACCTTTTTTAACTTTACCGCGTGGGATCGCTTCTTTTACGCTCACCTTGATAACGTCGCCGACGTTAGCATAACGACGATGCGAACCACCCAGCACTTTAATACACATTACTCGACGAGCGCCTGAATTATCGGCTACGTCTAGCATTGATTGCATCTGGATCATGGTTTTCTCCGCTTAAACCCGCGCTAAAATGGCGCGAGAGTATACCATTAAATTTCTAAAATTCCTAACCCCAAGTAAACAACTCAACTCGGGGTTATTCGATGGAGCTAATTAGCTTGCGCTTTCTACAATCTCAACCAGTTTAAAAGACTTGGTTTTTGAAAGTGGACGGCATTCAACTACCTTAACTACATCACCCATTTTGCACTCGTTAGACTCATCGTGCGCGTGGATCTTAGTCGAACGCTTAATGAACTTACCGTATAAAGGGTGCTTCACCTGACGCTCAATAAGAACCGTAATGGATTTATCCATTTTGTCACTGACGACTTTGCCTTGTAATGTGCGTTGAATTGATTCAGTGCTCATTATGAACCTGCCTTCTGGTTGATGATGGTCTTAACACGAGCGATGTTACGACGAATTTCACGAATTTCGTGTGTCGCTTCCATCTGCCCAGTTGCTTTTTCCATACGCTTTTTGAATTGCTCCTGCAACAACTCAACCAGTTGCACATTCAATTCTTCAACGCTTTTCTCTCTCAAATCTGTCGCTTTCATTACATCACCGTACGTTTAACGAAAGTAGTTTTGAAAGGCAATTTAGCCGCTGCTAAAGCAAATGCTTCACGTGCCAAACCTTCATCAATACCTTCTACTTCATATAACATGCGACCAGGTTGGATCTGCGCTACCCAGTATTCAACAGAACCTTTACCTTTACCCATACGTACTTCTAATGGCTTTTTAGTAATTGGTTTGTCAGGGAATACACGGATGTAAACTTTACCTTGACGCTTCATGTGACGAGTCATGGCACGACGAGCAGCCTCGATTTGACGAGCTGTCATACGACCACGGCCAGTTGCCTTTAATCCGAACTCACCAAAGCTTACGTTCATGGTTTGAGAACCACGGTTACGAAGCTTGTGTTGCTTACGGAATTTAGTTCTTTTAGGTAATAACATGATTCGCTACCCCTACTTCTTAGCTCGTGGTGCGGCTTTGCGACGACGAGGTTTACGTTCTTCCTTAGGTTCAACAATTTCTTGACCTGGAAGAACTTCGCCTTTGAAAATCCACACTTTAATACCGATGATGCCGTAAGTAGTTAATGCTTCGCAGTGTGCATAATCGATGTTCGCACGAAGTGTATGCAAAGGTACACGACCTTCACGATACCACTCGGAACGAGCAATCTCGGCACCGCCAAGACGACCACTTACCTGGATTTTGATACCTTCTGCACCAGCACGCATAGCGTTCTGTACCGCACGCTTCATAGCGCGACGGAACATGACGCGACGCTCTAATTGCTGAGCTACGTTATCACCAACCAATTTGGCATCTAACTCAGGCTTACGAATTTGCTCAACAGAAACCTGAGCAGGTACGCCAGCCATTTTGCTAATTTTTGCGCGTAATTTTTCAATATCTTCGCCTTTCTTACCGATAACGATACCTGGACGAGCAGTGTGAATAGTCACACGGATTGCCTTCGCAGGACGTTCGATATCAATACGCGATACTGAAGCGCTCTTTAATTCTTTCACCAACCAGTTACGAATGGTGATGTCACCTTCCAGGTTGTCCGCATATTCGCCGCGCTCAGCATACCAAGTTGCGGTGTGCTTTTTTACGATACCTAAGCGGATACCATTAGGATGTACTTTTTGACCCATACTATCTCTCCTAGTTATCCGATACTTTTACAGTAACGTGGCTTGATCTTTTCAAGATACGGTCGCCACGACCTTTCGCGCGCGGACGCATACGCTTAGCGGTAGCTGCTTCGTCAACAAAAATAGTCGAAACTTTTAATTCGTCGATATCAGCACCTTCGTTATGCTCAGCGTTTGCAATCGCAGACTCAAGAACTTTCTTGATTAAACGAGCCGCTTTTTTAGGGCTGAATTCAAGAATGTTCAATGCTTTTTCTACTGGTAAGCCACGAACCTGATCAGCTACAAGACGCATTTTCTGTGCTGAGATGCTAGCATTACGCAATTTTGCTGCTACTTCCATCTTTCACTCCTCGCCTTATCGCTTGGCTTTTTTATCAACATCATGACCATAGTAGGTACGAGTCAAAACGAACTCACCTAACTTGTGGCCAACCATGTCTTCAGTAACGAAAACTGGTACGTGTTGACGACCATTGTGAACGGCAATCGTCAAACCAACCATTTCCGGAAAAACGGTAGAACGACGAGACCATGTTTTAATTGGCTTTTTAGAGCCAGAGGCCGCAGCTTCCTCAACCTTCTTTAATAAGTGAAGGTCAATGAAAGGGCCTTTCTTTAATGAACGTGCCACTATGCTGTCCTCTATTTCTTGTTACGACGACGGACAATAAACTTGTCAGTACGCTTGTTCTTACGAGTTTTCTTACCTTTAGTCGGTGTACCCCATGGAGACACAGGATGACGACCACCAGAGGTACGCCCTTCACCACCACCATGTGGGTGGTCAACCGGGTTCATCGCTACACCACGAACCGTAGGACGAACGCCGCGCCATCTTTTGGCACCAGCTTTACCCAGGCTACGAAGCATATGCTCAGAGTTACCGACTTCACCGATAGTCGCACGACCTTCGGCTAACACTTTACGCATTTCGCCAGAACGAAGACGTAAAGTAACGTAAGCACCATCACGAGCCACCAACTGAGCGTAAGCACCTGCAGAACGCGCCATTTGTGCACCTTTACCTGGCTTTAACTCAATGTTGTGGATAACAGTACCGGTTGGAATATTACGCATTGGCAAAGTGTTACCCGCTTTGATCGGCGCCGCATCACCAGAAATAATCTGAGCACCAGCTTTTAAACCTTTTGGTGCGATGATGTAACGACGCTCGCCATCTGCATAGCAAACTAATGCGATGTGTGCGCTGCGGTTTGGATCATATTCCAAACGCTCAACTGTCGCTGGGATAGCATCTTTGTTACGCTTGAAGTCGATAATACGATAGTGTTGCTTATGACCACCACCCACGTGACGTACGGTAATACGACCATTGTTATTACGACCACCATTTCTAGATTTCTTCTCTAACAGAGCGGCGTGAGGCTTACCTTTGTGTAAGTCTTCGTTTACGACTTTAACGACGAAACGACGGCCCGGAGAAGTTGGTTTAGCTTTAATTACTGCCATGACTTATTCTCCTTACTCAGCCACAAAGTCAAGATCTTGACCAGGCTTCAAAGAAACGTAAGCTTTTTTCCAGTTGGCACGCTTACCTTGCACCATACCAAAACGCTTCGTTTTACCTTTAACGTTTAAAGTACGAACTGAATCGACTTCAACTTCGAATAACGTTTCAACTGCTTTTTTGATTTCGCGCTTAGTCGCATCAACTGCCACTTTGAAAACAAACTGATTGTTTGTTTCAGCCAAAATCGTTGCTTTCTCAGAAACGTGAGGTGCCTTTAGGACTTTTAAGATTCTTTCTTGGTTCATCCTAATTTCTCCTCGATTTTCTTAACCGCAGCAACTGTCATAACCACCTTGTCAAAACCAATTAGGCTAACAGGGTCAATACCGTCAACGTCACGAACGTCAACTTTATGCAAATTGCGAGAAGCCAAGAATAAATTTTCGTCAACTGAATCAGTTACGATCAAAGCTTCTTTTGCGTTTAAATCTTTAAGTTTGCCCACAAGCTCTTTAGTTTTCGGAGCTTCAACGGCAAACTCTTCTACTACAATCAAACGCTCTTGACGAACTAATTCACTCAAGATGCTTTGGATTGCACCGCGATACATTTTCTTGTTCACTTTTTGGGTGTAGTCTTGAGGTTGTGCAGCAAATGTCACACCACCTTTACGCCAGATTGGAGAACGAATAGTTCCGGCACGAGCACGACCAGAACCTTTTTGTTTCCAAGGCTTCTTACCACCACCGCTTACAGCGCTACGGTTTTTCTGAGCACGGGTACCCGCGCGAGCAGCTGCCATGTAGGCAACCACTACCTGGTGTACTAACGGCTCGTTAAATTCACGACCGAAAGCCACTTCAGAAACTTCAAGTGCGCCGCCAGTTGTTAAACTAATTTCCATAGTTAAACTCCTTAGGCTTAAGCTTTCTCAGCAGGACGTACAATCACGTCACCGCCGGTAGCGCCAGGTACGGCACCTTTGATTAATAACAAATTGCGTTCCGCATCAACACGTACAACTTCAAGAGTTTGTACTGTTACGCGCTCCGCACCCATGTGGCCAGACATTTTCTTACCTTTGAATACGCGACCAGGCGTTTGGTTCTGACCAATCGAACCTGGAGCACGGTGAGAAACCGAGTTACCGTGAGTAGAGTCTTGTCCACGGAAATTCCAACGTTTAATGGCGCCAGCGTAACCTTTACCTTTAGAGGTACCAGTTACGTCAACCTTTTGGCCAGCTTCAAAAGTTTCGACATTAATAGTGCCGCCAACTTCAAAACCTTCTAGTGTATCTACACGAAACTCCCACAAACCACGCCCAGCTTCCACGCCCGCTTTTTTAAAGTGGCCTGCTTCTGCTTTGGTGATACGGTTTGCTTTACGGGTACCGGTAGTTACTTGAACCGCTTCGTAACCGTCAACGTCAGTTGTTTTCAACTGAGCGATGCGGTTCGGATCGGCTTCTACTACGGTCACGGGAATAGACACACCGTCTTCAGTGAAGACACGAGTCATACCACGTTTTATACCTACAATTCCGATAGCCATGTTTTAACCTCAATTATATGGTTATCAACCCAAATTCAGTGAGTGTTCGTTCTAGTCTTAAGTCAGACTAATTTGAACATCAACACCCGCTGCTAAATCCAATTTCATCAGTGCATCAACTGTTTTCTCAGTTGGTTCAATGATGTCTACTAAACGCTTGTGCGTACGGATTTCGTACTGATCACGCGCATCTTTGTTCACGTGTGGTGAAATCAAGATGGTGTAGCGCTCTTTACGAGTTGGTAAAGGAATAGGACCTTTAACCTGAGCACCAGTGCGCTTAGCAGTGTTCACGATCTCTGAAGTTGATAAGTCAATCAACTTGTGATCGAATGCTTTCAATCTGATTCGAATACGTTGCTTTGCCATTGCAAAGAACTCCTAATTAACATTTAAAGAACATAAAAAACCGCTCCACCCTACTTCAGTGAGGGGTGCGGTAGCCATTTATTTATCAGACTCAAGTCGAATCTGTTGTTAGCAAAATCAATAACTTATGAAGAAATTGCTTCGCAAGAACAACCCTAATTGTGGCAATGACGCCTACAAAGGGACGCGCATTATAGGAGAAAAGACCATACAACACAAGGCTTTGCAGCAAATTCTTTATATTATTGTCTGAGCTAAATTTAGCTCATTAAAAAACCCTGCCGAAGCAGGGTTTTAATAAGGCATTAGCTTAGTGCTTGTTAAATCTTAAATAAGGCAAACCTTACTCAAAGATTTTAGCAACAACACCCGCCCCAACAGTACGACCACCTTCACGAATAGCAAATCGTAAGCCTTCAT